>DUAT01000057.1:229908-597323 GCA_012960755.1 Gammaproteobacteria bacterium | reverse complement strand
TTGGCATAGTCGGGTTTATCGTTGGATTCGCCCTCCAGGATTCCCTGGCAAATTTTGCGGCAGGAATAATGATCCTTGGATATCACCCCTTTGATGTTGATGACATCATCGAAGTTGGTGGTGGCGTTGTTGGCAGGGTGTCTAAGATGAGTCTGGTCTCTACCACTGTATTAACCTTTGACAACCAGACCTTGATCATCCCGAACAGTCGCATCTGGGGTGATGTAATCCGCAACATTACCTTGCAACAGCGACGTCGCATCGATATGGAATTTCGAGTTGCCTACGACGAAGATATTGAACAGGTAACATCACTGATCAGCAAAATTGTTAACGATCACGAAAAGACACTGGAGGATCCATCTCCCACAGTTCAGATGGATGAATTGTCTCCCTACGCGATGGTATTCGTGGTTCGTCCCTGGGTAGAGAAAGCTGACTACTGGCCTGTCCGGTGGGAATTGCTAAAACTGATCAAGGAGAAGCTTGACGCGGGTGGCATCAAGATCCCCACGATCAACGAGGGTGTTTTGATGGCGCCATAGGAGCTAAACCCGCACTTAAAGGCTTCTCAATTTACTTAAGTACAGTCGAATTGATACTGCCGCGCCAATCAGTAAAACGCCGAGTAACCCCAGCAGGGGAACAATGCTGGCAGTACTCGGGAGCATCTCTGTTGAACTATCGAAGTCAATAACGGCGTCAATCATATTGTCCAGAGCGACTTCCAGGGTTACATCGGGTGCAGCCATTAAGGTGGCTGCCGCGCCTCCAAGTTTGATATAGGTATTGATCACCTGACCACGCTCCAGCGCAGAGGGTCTGACCTCCTTGCCACTAATGCGGATGGCAAAGTCCCTGGGTAGTGGTTTGGTTTTGAACACGTCACTGATATAGGTGCCGTCGGTACGCTTCCAACGCAGCGAGATTGTACGGCTGCTTGCTCTGACGATCTTACCTTCCAGGTTGGCGTACCTCTCGCCATTGAAGTCGAGCACTCGTAAGCATGCCTCATCTATTTTGGGAAATCGCTCATGCAAATCGTCGCTGAACTCGACCTCAAAACAGGTGGTTTCGGCAAAGCTGAAATTTGTCCATACTAACAAGCTAACTAGAGCAAGTATCTTCCAGGTGTTCATTTCTACCTCTCCTTTTGTAAATAGTTATAATATTCTGCGAACTTTTGATAACTACGATCCTGGGGGGCGCGATTAAGGTTCTTCAACGTTTACGTCGTCACTCTGCAGCCAGTTTGTAAACAGGCTATACCCCAGTGCTAGCACGATGGCACCGATGAACAGTCCAATGATACCGGCGTAGACCATGCCACCAATGGCACCAATTAGAATTACCGGCATCGGAATATCCATGCCACGGCCCAGGAACAAGGGTTTCAGGAAAGCATCGCTACCGCTGATGAGTATTCCGTAGACCATGAAAATAGTCGCGGGTACTGTCTCGTTGACCGAGAAAACCCACACCATAATTGGGCCCAGGACAATGATAGGCGGCAATTGGGCAATGGCGAATACCAGCACCAATAAAACCCAGAAGCCGACGGCAGGTACACCAATCAATGAAAGTCCGATGCCCGAGAGTATTGCCTGAATCATTGCAACGCCGACGACGCCCAGGGCGACACTGCGCACCGTTTGTACTGACAAGTCGGCGAACTCCTGACCCCGTTCATACGCCAGGCGGGTCATCAGTTTCACCGTAAACGCATAGCCACTCTCACCGCTCGCCAGAAACACTCCGGCAAAGATGGTTGCGAATATAAACGTGAACAAGGCGCCTCCAAATCCACCAACGAGACCTTTGAGTTGGTAAGTCAGCGCTTTCAGTTGTTCACTATAGGTTTCAGCTGCTGCACCGAGATTCGCGGACGCAAGAGACCAGGTTTCATGAAGCGGCTCTCCTATCAATGGCCAACCCTTGATGCTATCGTTAGGTGGTGGAACCTCAAATGTCCCATTTGCAAGGCTTGTATTGACTGATTGTGCAGTATTAATGATTGAGCCGGTGAGTTGAACGACCGGGACGATCAATATGGCCAGTGTGATGGCCACCATGACGGTTGATGTTCTGCCTCGCCGGTTGCCGAAAACGGGAAGTAATTTAATGAACAGAGGATAAACGGCGACCGCGAGTACGATTGCCCAGATGATGATCATTAAAAAAGGGCGAGTAATCTGGAGACATAAGTAAAGCAGTGAACCGAGGACAGCAAGCCGAATTGCAGATTCTACAACCATACCCAGGTATTTTTTGTCGTTGTCTGGCATTGTTCCTTCCCTGATCTGGACCAACATTGCGGCCGCCAGTTTATTGTCTCTATTGCTGCGGGTCAAACAAAGTACGCTCTTGCGGAATATTCAAAATACCCTGCCAATACGAGAAAATATGGTACTGTCACCCTGGTCTGTAAACGCGGTACCAAGTTGTAACGTTCCAATGGGGGTTTCTGCAGCGACAAATGCTCCGAGTGAGAACAGGGCGCTGTCTGTGCTGATGTCTTTTCTATTATCCCAGGCACCCCCATATTCTGCGATTCCACCAATGAACCCGTTTACCACGGGTATGCTGTCGAAGCGTCGATAATAAATCGCTGACAAAATTCCTTTGTAGTTACCTTTTAACTGATCTGTTCTGAGGCCTGTTATCTGTCCGTATCCCCCTAGTCGAAAAACGCTGCCAGCATTGCTGAATCCGTTAGTGCCACCAAGCTGGGTAGACAGGCCCAGATTGTGTTTGTCCCAGGCATAGAATTTGGCGATACTCAGTTCCCACTGCTGATAATTTTCATCGGCTCCGAGGTTTTTTCTGGATGCACTTAACTGAAGCTCGACTAAAGACCCGCGTGATGGAAAGTCTCTATCGTCTCTGGTGTCCACCAGATATAGTAAGCTGATATCGCCATCGTCAAATTCTGAATCAGGGATAGCCGGGTCTCCAACTTGCGTTTCCAATTTGCCTGTTGTTCTGCTCAGGCCCAGTTGAATGTTGGCAATCGGGCCAAATTCATAGCCGATCCCTGTGTAAATGCGTGCCTGCCGAAGGCTGAATTCAGATATTTTTTCATCACCAATAAAATCGGAAACGACTTCATCGGAGTAACCCGCACGTGAATAAAAATACCAGTCTCTGGTATAGGTTAGAGGCTGGTACCAGATGGTTTCGATGTTTGGATCAGTCCCTATGCCGAGAATGGAAGTCCATTCCGCACCTTTATCGGTGACCTCTTCACGCGTGTATCCTCCGATCAAATTTGCTCTGAGGTCATTCTCAAATTCACTCTGTGCTTCGATGCCGAAATGCAGGTAATTCGGACCCCAGGATTTCGCTATTGTAGTCAGGTCAAGATCAACGCCGTTGGCACGATGTATCAGGCTGTAACCAACATGCTGAAAATTACCAAGGCCATGTATTCTTGTTAGATCAACTTCCAGTACAGCCAGGTCGAGGGTATCACCGCTGGAAATTTTAATCAGGTCGTTGAGTAATTGATCATTCAGGCCGGAAGTATTATTAAGTGTAATCTTGTTAACAGCCATGGCGCTAGGCTGCGGCTTACTAATCGCAGTGTGGGAGCCTGCGGTTCTTTTCAGTTTCGCCAGTTCAGGAGCTGCTGCAACGGCAGCTTTGTAGCCGATTGCTATCGCTTCTGCCGCTTTGGCAAAGTCACCGGCAGTGAGATCGCCTAGCTGGGGCGTGATCAATACATCCTGCGTTGTTAGTGTCGCCAACTGCTCTGTTGAGTTACGTCCGGTGAGCATCCTCGTCAGCTGATCGGTGATCGAGAGGAAGCTTTTGACTTTTGACTGATCCAGGAGCGGGGAGCCGATATCGATTACTATCAGCAGGTCTGCCCCTATTTGTCGTGCAACATCCATTGGCAGGTTGTTGGTGACACCGCCATCAACCAGGAATTTACCATCGATAACAATTGGTGCGAAAACAGCAGGTACACCCATGGAAGCCCGCATTGCGACCGCCAGATCTCCATGATCGAGCAGGACCATTTCTCCATTGACAATGTTAGTCGCGATGGCGTGGAAGGGTATTGGGAGCTTGTTGAAGTCTGAAATATCAGCCACATGGTGGGTGATACGTTGTAGTTCAAGGATAATATTCTGGCCCTGGATAGCACCTGAAGGTAATTTGATCTGACCCTCACTAAACCCTGGATATCCGGGAATGGAGAATATGTCTTCGAGCCGCTTACGCTGGATGGATCTGTCCTGGCGAGGAACATTGTCCGTGAGTTTGAGCGTCCAGTCCATTTCTGTGGTGATTTTTTCAATCTCATTGGCAGAATAGCCGGATGCATACAGGCCGCCGACAATGGCACCCATACTTGTACCTGCGATAACATCAATGGGAATCTGCTGTTCTTCCAGATAGCGTAGTATACCGATATGAGCTGCCCCCCTTGCACCACCACCACTAAGTACCAGACCGACACGAGGCTTTGCGTGGGCGGTTACTACACTGGAAACACACAATAGTAAAAAGAGTCTGAATACGAGTTTCATGGGATTCTCCTGGTGATACGCGGCGCATTCTGATGACGGCATTTACTCACGCAAGAAGTGCGTGACCGCTAACCAAGTTCAAATTGTACATTCGTCCTGGGATTTTTTATCGCAGGAAGAGTACCATAATCACAATCGGGAATTTACCGACCCGGGTACCTGCAAAAGGGCTGTTAATTATGAAACTAACAATCTTGCCGTTGCTGACTTTGATACTGATGTTACACGGTTTAACCGCCATCGCTGAACAGGACAAACCAGAAGTCAAACACTGTGAAGAGCCGCGACCTCAATTTTGCACCATGATCTATGCACCGGTTTGTGGTACGGATGACCAGGGAGATAGAAAAACCTACCCATCCGGTTGCAGTGCCTGTTCTGACACAAGGGTAGTCGAGTTTGAACAGGGTGAATGCCAGCAGGTTGCAACCGGAACGAACGATGATTAGCCCCCGGCAAGTACCCGGTCCTGCTCCGTTTGGTACTGGGGCGTGGTATCCCGTGGGCTGCGTTGATCAAGCTGGTTTTTCTCACGATCGCGGATCATATCCCAGCCTTGTGGCCACTCGAAAGGCATGGGCTTGATGCCTGGTGCCAGCATGGTTTCGAATCCCCCAAGGGCATGTTGCACGACTTCGAACTGATTTTTTTTGTCACGGAAACGACCCGCTTCGAATCCAAGGGGGTAGTTAACAAACTGGGCCCGTGGTGGTTTCCCTGATTGTAGAATGTCGAGGCCACTTCCGAGAATCAGGGTGGGTAAACCGTTTGATTCGAAGTGACGTGCAATCAGACTCACGGTCTGATGACAGACGGGTCACAAGGGTACCAGTAACAAGAGGTCGATTGCGCCGCTTTCGATAGCCTGCTCATTGATAGCTGTTTCAAGGTTCGGTATGAGCTCAGTCTTTACCCTGTTCTGCGAATAGATACCGCCCATACAGGAAAAATAGTTGTCTGCGAGATCACCTATGAATCCGTCCTGCTGCAGTAGTTTGAGTGCCTCAATTGGGAATACCGTGCAGGGGTCCTGGCGTGCCTCAACGAGATAATTTTCCATGATATGTGAAAATCTGATCTTGTCGATGGGAGTATCCTTGGGGATTGAACGAATGCCAGTGTCGTCCTTATAGTAGTAAGCAACCTGGCCCTGCACATAAGTACCCGCGGTAGAGATCATGCCCAGTTTCGATTCGCTGAGGGGTTTAGTGATTCGAGCGAACGCCGGATCAGTGTCAGCACTAAACCAGTCGTAGGGTTTGAACCCCAGTTTGTCGTAGTTTTCCCTGGTTCTGCGTATATATTCTATCGGCTGTGGTTTCATGGCATCCCCTGTGGAGTTCGCTTATTATGCACGTTTTATAGGCGTCTTGTGTATGTCGTTTAACAGACTTGATATGGGTCTACGGGGGAGTATCACACGATGAATGAATATTTTGATTACGCGCTCGAAACAGAGAAGTTCCTTTCCTCGAATGAGATGAAGGTGGCTAACGGAATTACCTGGGGTAGAGTGCCAGATGGTAAACCCACGCATTCTCTTTACCACGGCAGTGCTGGTGTCGTGTTGTTCTACATTGAGCTTTACCTTGCGACGAATAATGAAAAATTTCTGGCGACGGCCGTCGCAGCAGGAAACGAACTACTCGCCTTCATAAGATCGAAAGCAGAGGATGAGGCTTTTGTGACGGTCGGATTTTACAGTGGCTGGCCAGGCTACGTTTATACAATGAACGAGCTTTACAAAGCTTCTGGAAACGATCAATTCAGGCAAGGTGCCTTGATTGCCCTGGATCGACTCACTGCCCAATCCAGCGCCATTGGCAACGGTATCGGCTGGATAGAACCTATCCCGTTTTCTGATATCACCGGGATTACGGGTGAACGGGAAGTTATCGATTTGTCCGTCGGTGCTGCAGGTGCAGGTGTGATTTATCTGTACGCATTTCGTGAGGGACTGACACCTGATTTGGCCCTTGCAACTAAAACCGCCGACAGATTGCTTGAAGTAGCTCAAGAAACTGAAAACGGCCTGCGATGGCTGATGATGGTCGATATGGCTTTTCCTTTTACGGCGCCGAATTTTGCTCATGGTGGTGCTGGTGTTGGTTATTTTTTAGCAGACCTTTATCGGCAAACAGGCAAGCAGGCATACTTGGATGCGGCCGTATCTGCAGCCACTTATGTGCAATCAAAAATCGTACCCCAGACGGATGGTTTCCTGGTTTGCCATACAGAAGAACAGCAGCCTGCGAGAACATTTTATTTGGGTGTCTGTCACGGCCCTGCAGGGACTGGCCGCCTGATGTGGCTGTTGCATGAAATTACCGGTGATCCGGCGTACCTTGATTGGATTGGTGCAAACTTCAGGGGGTTGCTCAGTACCGGCGCACCGGAAGAACGGAGTAAAGGCTTGTGGCAAAATCATGGTCAGTGTTGCGGTGATGCAGGTATTGGTGACTATGCCCTGTTTTTATATGCATCGACTGGTGAAGAACAGTATCTTGACTATGCCAGGCGCACCGCCAGCCAGATGGTCAGTGCTGCGGACGGGTCCCGTGGTTTGTGCTGGGCAACTGCGGAACATCGCGACAGGCCGGACTTTATCGAAACCCAAACGGGCTATATGCAGGGTGCTGCCGGAATCGGGAGTTTCCTGTTGCATTTGGCGGATGTGATTGATGGTAAAACGACGACTAAACTGATGTTACCCGAGACGCCTTTCGTGGCAATGTCAGTGTAAGCTGACATCACTAATGATGATTAACGTACTACAATTCAAATAGGCCCGTTATGAGACTCTTGTTCAGTTAGCTGGTTCCTGAGCATTAAGTCAGGTTTTTCGGACAAATCGTGAGACTACCTAATTTAAGGAAGGGGCCGCTGAGTTATAGCCCTCACAGATCTATTTCCGGACACGAACTAACTGGGTTGAACTGAAAATCGTGGAAAATTTAAGGAGGTTGATTGTGAAAAATGAAAACTCGATTGTCGGCATCTTCATCGGATTCTTGCTGACGTTGGCGATGACAGCGTCGGTTACTGCCGGTACCCTGAAAGGGGTTATCAAGGATACGGAGGGCAACGTGATGAAAGGCGTCCTCGTCAGGGTGACCGATGATGCCTCTGGTGTATCCGAAGCAGTGTATACAAACGCGAAAGGTGAATACCGACTCGTGACTCGTCTTGAAGGAAAGCTGCATATGCGAGCCAGATCGCCTTATTTCAAAGACGCCAAAGCAAAAATCAATTTAATAGATCAGGCCACCGAAAATATGGTCATGATGCCGATGACGGATCTCGTTGAAATTTCCGACAGCCTGCCTGCGGCGTATCACTTTGGCGGCTTGCCGTTTGAAAGTGGCGAAGATGCAAATTTCAACCGGTTTCAGTTCCAGAGGGATTGTCTGTCCTGTCACCAGCTCGGTAATCCGTTTACCCGGGTTCCCCGGGACCCGGAATCCTGGGCAGTCACGATTCAGCGTATGCATCGCATGGTCGGCAACTTCGACGAGAAGCTCAGGGATCGGCGATCTGTCATTTTGTCGGAAGGGTTTGATGGTAAGCCGATCTCGGTTCGACCTGAATTCCCACTGGATGATGCGCTGGATCACGCCAAGATTTATGAATATGCACTGACCCGAGCCTTCGTGCCCCATGATGCAATTGTTCATCCCACCAGTGGCCTGATTTATACCGTGGACCAGGCCCTGGATCATATGGTGATTACTGATCAAGCCACCGGTCAGTCGACTTATGTCTTACAAGCCGATGGTGAAGCGATGAAGTTCCATGATGGTAATCCCAACAAGGGCAAGGATATTGGCCTGTTCAACCCAACAGATCGTCATGGTCCACACTCGCTGGATCTTGGTAAGGATGGCAAGTACTACGTCACCAATACAGGTAGTACCAGCATCGGTGTGTTTAATCCGGATACCAACGAATGGGAAGCATCTTTTAAGATTCCGCGTGAGACCGGTGCGGTATACCCCCACACGATTCGGGTGAATGCGAGAGGGGAGGTATGGTTTACGTTGGCTGGTTCCGAGAAAGTTGGGCGATTGGAACCCACTACCGGTGAATTCACTATTCTGGATTTACCCAAGGTCATTCCTGGTGGAATCTCTGGCGGTACGCAACCTTATGGTATTGATATCGATCCGAGAGATGATTCAATGTGGTATGGCCGATTGTTCGGCGATAAGATTGGCCGCGTGGACCCGAAAACTCTCGAAATCACTGAGTATGACTCACCGGTACGTGGCCCGCGTCGTATGCGATTTGACAAGGAGGGAGTGCTCTGGGTAACCGGTTATTCTGATGGTGAACTGGCGCGTATTGACACCGACGGCTTTAAGTCCAACGTGTACGCCATGCCGGAATTTGCCGAAGGGTACCGTCCGGCGCCCTACGCCCTCGGGGTACATCCGCAAACCCAGGATATCTGGCTGAATGAAAACATGACGGATCGAATTTATCGCTTCATTCCAGCAGAGGAACGGTTTATCGCCTACCCTGTGCCACTTGCCGGGACTTATACGCGGGATATGAGTTTTACCAGTGAAGGTCATGTCTGTATTTCCAACAACCCGATTCCACCACCAGCTTTGGAAGGGGGCGTTTTGGAAGTTATTTGTATCGATGCCGACGATGATACTAAAAAGAAAGCTGACCTGGCTTCGAAGTAACCTTATTTAGGTCCGCCCCATACTTTTGGGCCATAACCTGGATGAAGTAGTTCCTTATCGAAGATGCTGCTGGCTGCGGTGCGATGGCAGTCAGCACAGGGGCTCAGGTAGCCGGTTGGCAGTTTTTCGAGTTCCAGCTGTTTCGGTATCTCGTCATGCGCGGCGATAAACGCTGGCAGTTCTGTTATTCGCAAGGGCGGATCATCCGGCATATTCCGCATCAATTTACCGATTCTTGATTGCTGGCCCTTCGCCAGGGCGTGTCGTTCGAGATAGGAGCCAATATAGGTCGCGGTTTCTTCATCCAGTTCGGCACTTTCGCCGAAGTGATCCGCAAGGCCCGCCATAATTCCCTGCCAGCTTTCCACTGGTAACAACCCGGGTGGGTAGGCCAGGTGGCAAGCGCCGCATTCGTCAACATAAGTTAAATCCCGCACAAACCTGTTTGGATCGCTTTCTGTGGCGCTTAACACAATGCCGTAGACACCGAATAGCAGAATCGCGCCAAACAATGTTGAGCTGATGATCCATCGTGCTTTATTTGCCAGTGAGTTCATTGCACCTACCTTTTATTACTGCTGACTCAACCACAATAGAATGTCACCTCTCTCCTGAACCGTACATTCCCGCCCAAAAGTCCATTTGCAGTTCCGCAGGAACCACTTGTTTATCTTTTTACGATCTGTCAATCGATCGGGATTCACAGAAGGGGCCATGGGCTCAATGATCTTCCCGGTACGCTCATGTCTCCCGTTTACGAACACAGAATCGGTATGACAACTCGTGCAACTTCGCCCTTCATTATCCTGGATCCAGGTTGCTACTCCAGCTTCCACCGTAAATGACCGGGTAGCGTCGGTGCGCAATTCCAGCAACATTGCATCTGATACCTCAGACCCACAGATTCGTGATGCTGGTAGCATCAGCATGGTGCCAACAGAGAGTAAAGCAGCCAGACCTCTACGTCTCAAATTCTGAATCCACTTCATACGCTGGTTTTTTTACCTGTTATCATCGCCCTGGTCAAATTCTGTTTGTGCAGGCGGCTTGTTATCAGCACACCGATCACATGAACTATGATCAACAGTAGGGTGATATCAGAGAACAATGCATGTACGTCCTGCAGGACATTTCCAGGCCAGTTGGCAACAATTGTGTTGGCCAATGGTCCACTGCCCTGTACCGCGAACATGCTGATGCCAGACAATGCAGTGATCGACAAACTGGTCAATAAAAACAAAATCATCATTGCCCCGGCAGGGTTGTGACCCGTTGTTGCCGCTGCGCTTCCCGCCAGAAGTTGCATGCAGTAATTGATGGCTTTCCCGGGTCGGGTAAGAAAATTCTCGAAGCGCGCATGACAGGTGCCGATCAGCCCCCAGAGAAGCCGAAACAGCACGAGTAAGGCGACTGTGTATCCAGCGTGACTATGTAACGCCAACCTGCTGCTTTCCAGCAGGTAGGCCAGGAAAAAAAAGAAAACAAGGGACCAATGGAATAGACGGATCAGGGGATCCCATACTCCATAAAGTTTGTCTTTCACGATCTGTGAAACATAACGCGGTACAATCGAAACTCGCGTTTCACTGTGTCAGGCTGGAAGCGTTTTGCAAATCAACCCCCCATTGGCCAATCACTTTACTCGCCTGGCCAACTTCTAACGGGTTGGTAGATGGAATTTTCCTTGGAAATTACGTCAGCCTCCTAGTCATGGATTGAATCAAGTGCTTTACGTAAACGCGTTGCCCATTGTCGTGCCCATCGCCTGACCTCGGACCAGGTTGTGACGGTGTTGGCTGGCATGAGGCTGGTGGCAGCACTCTGCGCGGCTCTACGTTCGACAGCACGATAGATCACCTCGCCACTGAGTGAATCGATTGCTTCAATCACCAGTGTTGCCTCGCCGACGGACGACAGATAAATTTCTCCCCGGCCCATCTGCTCTGGTGGTACTCGCGAAATAATATCAAACAGGCCGCCCCGCAGGACTAGAGTATGCGGACCTGGTTCCGAAACAATTTCGAACTCGTTACTCTTTGCGATTTCCTCAGAAAAAATATCGCCTACGGTTTCTTCGAGTTTTTGCTTGTTGCTATCATCGATCCAGAACTCACGGGCGTTATTTCGTTGTGATTGTAGTGTCGAAGTCTTCTTCACTGCTCGAAACTGAAAGTAGGCTCCACCAGGAATAACCTTGTTGTAATGAGTGAAATCGACGTCAGGATCAGCCCAGGACAGCTTGAAAGCTCCTTTATCGATAGGCACCAGTCCATCGTATGTGGTTTCTGTTTCCTGTTTAGCTGCTAACGCAAGATTGCATAGCCCCAGAGCAAGGCTGACGATAATTATCTTGGTTTCGACATGCATTGTAAAATTGTCCTTTTGGTTGTTACCGGTTTGTTTGGTTGTGCTGATCAAAAACCAAGGGCACCACAACGTCCATGTTCTTAAAAAAGCCGGTAGGCTGTCAATACAATTCTCTCTGGCTCGGTTTTTGTTTAACTCTTGTGCATAGCGTCTGTCGTCAAAAGTTCAGTACGATTGCAACTGATGTCAGGTTCAGGTCTTTAAGGTCAAATACAATAGTGCCTATGCAGCTGGCGATACGATATCGACAACGGCGTCATGGAGGATCAAGGTGCCGGGACCACTGATATCGGTGAGGGTGAATTTCTTGCTGCGGTCCATTTCCCTGCGGAAAGCCACCGAGACTTCTTCTTCGAACTTCAGCTTGTCCAAATCCAGAATGCCGAATTTCGGTTTGTGTGAATTACACAGAAATGAGGATGTTTTTACTGCAGGTCCCTCTCGAAGTTCGAAATGAGACACCCCGGGTTTGATTGATCGTCGTCGGTCTACTCTATTGGCCGGTAGTTGTACCGGTGGCCACCAATACTCCCCTCGAGCATCAGGCCGCCGCGGATGTTGGTAAACACAGCAACATTTTCATTGTATGAGGGCGTCGCAGACACACCTGCAGCGATCACCGTTGCATTAGCCTGGCCGCCAAATTCAAGCGTGCCTTTCTGGAACAGAGACAATGCCCGTTCTGTTTTAAAAAACAGAATCTGTTCATAGTATTGTGCGCCGACAAGGGGACCGGCATTAAACTGCCAGACCGAGGTCTTACCGATCGGCCTTTCGTCATCACGAAAAACCCAGCCACTGCCATAGGCTACACCATAGCCTGCACCAGCACGATAAACCCGGGGAAACATCGCGTAGGCAACAGCATCGTTGAAGTAACTTACCAATCGTTTGTCAGCACGAAAATATTTCGTCGCATTGACGGCTCCCTGATAATCTACTTCCTGCAGCGTTTCCTTGGGTATTATCTTGCTGCTACAAGCAGTGAGTGCCACCAGTATCAGGAGCAGCCCGACTCGCTTCATTTCTACTCTCATCGCTTACACTCCAGATGCGCGGTCATCACATCAGATCCCCCAGAGACATTCCCCAGTATGTCCGAGCTGCCAAAAATCCCCGATCGATGGACGATCGTCAAACCCGTATAGCAGTTCTGAATTGACTTTGCGTTGAAGAAATTACGTAACGGCAGGTCGAATTGCGCTTCCATATAGTTCAGGAAGTGGGCGGTCGAATCGCCCTTTTGTTTGAAGACTTCCACTGCCGGGACCCGGGTAGCATAGGAAAAACCAAAGCCGAATCCCCAGCGAAACAACTCACGGTCGGTCCAGGGTGAGAATCCGGTGCCCATCGCCATGACGTATGCGTTGTATTCCCAAAAGTCATCCTGGAGGTCGTTTTCAAGGCGGCGATTGAACGAAAATTTACCCCACATATCGACTTTCCTGCCGACTCTGAGTAACTTGCCAAAGGTCAGCCCAGCCAGACTTGTATCGACGTCTTCGTGTTTCTGGAACTCTCCATTGTGCAACTTTAAAAATGTTTTCTCCGCTGTGTATCCATAGTTGATTCTCCAGGACCATTCGCCGAATCGTGCCTTATCGCCTCCGAACTCTTTTTCATCCAATACATTGCCAAACAGGTAGGCAATACCCACATAACCAGATGTGAGTGAATCTTTATCCACCAATGGGCTGTCAGCAATGGTGTCATCGATAGTCTCATAGGCAGCATTGGCAAACAGGATCATTCGTTTATTCACACGGTAAGTTGAATGGAGACCAAGTCGAACAAATTGTGCACTTGTGGTTTCATATTCCGGCCGCCCGGGACGCGCCTCTTCAGGGCTTACCCCGTAGTAGTAATTCGTTAACGTGCTGTTCTGGTAGATGAAACTTACGCCCGGTGATATCAGCCACTTGTTTATGCGCCATGAATATTGGTAGCTGATGTCTGCTTCAGCACCGCCATGTCGATCCAGCGTGTCGTTGACAGCCGTTGTTGATAAATCGCCCCAAGAATTCTTCCAGGTAAAAGAAATCCCCGTATCTATCGATTGACGTCTTTCCTCTACCCCTTCAAAAAATGGGTCATCGGTTTCTTCAAGGCGGTCGAATCGAAAGCGTGCAAGCAAGTCAAAATTAAACTTCTCATTGTCCAATAAGTGTATACCAGCCGTCGTGCCATGGGCGAAAAGATATCTACCCTCGTAGTAGTACAGAGGAACCAGGTCGCTGGAATTTTCGTTCTCCTGGCTGGAAATACTATCGATCCCAACATATGGGCTTTGCCCGAATCTGCGACCGAAACCCAGACCAACGGAGCCTTTGGGTACATCTCGAAGTTGTATCTCAGTGATCTGAGATGCTGCCAGGATGGTTGAGCTGTGAAACAAACAAACAAACAATAAATAACAGTCGGTGATACGAGAACTGCTTCCGAAATAAATCATGCATCGAATAATTGTACCCTATCCCTTAACAAACAAATCGCAAGGAAGCAGAAAATGTGCGAACTACTCCACTAAGCTCGGTGCACATTGTATGATCTCTGTGTGACAATGGGTATGGTCTGGATTAAAAAACCACATGAGAGATAAAAGTCTGCACTAGCATGCCTCCGCTCAACAGGATGATAAAGCGTAAGCAGAGGAACGGGCCGGGAGTGGATATGTAAGTCGGCTTGATAGCATTGTAGTAGTCCTGGAGTGACAATGCCCATGGTTCCGAATTATCACTACCCGCGAACGACCAGTTCTGCCCACCAAAGACGCCGAAATTCCACAGTCCGGTTCAATAGGTCAGGCGGAACACGGGCCCTGCCGACCCATTTCCCGCTGCCTGATTTGTCATCGGTGGCAGTAGGTATACTCAACATTGCACCGAGTCCCCAAACAAAATTACCTGATGAAGCAGGTGTGTAGCAACTTGCGTGCAGTAGGTCTCCCAGACCGAATACGTGATCTCCCGGTACCGGATCTCTTCTATCTGAAACTAATGCAATTCCAAATTCTGCTCTGGCGACAAGGCGATGGCGTTCAGCGAATGTTTTAATATAACCGAATTTACTGTAGCCTCGAAGCAAGCTGATATCAGAACCTACGTTGGCACCACCGCCTTCCATCCGAACACCCGGCAGAAGATAGTTGAAGGTGTTGTGAGCCAGGAGCAGGTCCCAGGATTCGTTCAGGGCTCGCTGGGAATACGATGAATCCATTTGTTAAGAAGGACTTGACTCATGCAAAAATTCACATTCCTGCCCACCATCATTTTAATGACGAGCCTAGCTGCAGGTTGTTCTTCCGGTGTCACTTACAATAGTGATTTTCGGGAAGGCGTTGACTTTGGCAAGCTCAAGACGTTTCGATGGCATGACACAAATCAGTACAATGATTCGAGTAAACAATATCTTGCTGACGATATTACTGATTCGCGGATACGTAAAGAGGTTAACACTCTGCTGCAACAGAAAGGATTCAGCTACAGCGAGAGTGGTGAAGTTGATTTTCTCGTCAACTACTCCATTACGACTGAAGAGCGGATGGACATTCGGACTTACAATAATTATGCGGGTTATGCGCCAGGATGGGGGTATGACGGGTACACACATGACGGTTTCTACTCCAGTGGTGTCGGTTATGGAATGGCGGTGAGCACTGATACCCGCACGACCTACTATACCCAGGGGACATTTGTTCTTGATGTGATTCTTCCCGCTGAAGACCAACTGGCCTGGAGGGGAAGCGCTGAAGGCAAACTCTCGAAAAAATCAACGGCTGAACAAAACGCCGCAGCAGCAAAGGAGGTTGTGGCTGGTGTCTTAGGTGAGTTCCCTCCGCACCCTCACTAACAAACGAACACTCAATGGCTTTACATCGGTCAACGCTCGCCACGGTGCTGCAACCCACCGTTAATTACCTGAAGCAAGAAAAAGTTGCTGCAGATGAACTGCTTCGTCGCGCTGATATTGACCCGGCACTGATCTATGACTCCGGTGCGCGTCTGCCGGAGTACCTGGCCAACCGATTTTGGAAGATTGCGCGTGAGGTTACTAATGATCCCTGTCTCTATTACAGGGTGGTTCATTTTATAGAACCCGGCATGTTGCATGCCTTTGGCTACGCCTGGATGGTTAGTCGCACGTTGAGGGAAGCCCTGACCCGACTTGAAAGATACCATCGACTGTTGTCGACCCTGTATTACCCTTTACCCTGCAGATATGCAGATTATCTTACGGCAACGACCTGGTACCACTGAAAGTAGAACTCAGATGCCTTGCTCCGCTAGATTCATCACCTATAGAAGACTTTTATCGCTGTCAGGTCGAGTACCAGCAGCCAGATAATGTGGTCACATTCCGGGGGGAGGACTTTGATGTCAGGCTAAAGGGCAACAATGCTGAGGTCGCGGTAGCGATGGATACGGTAATTCAAAACTATCTGGCCCGCTATGACAAACGAGACACGGTGAGCCTGGTGCGCAAAGCGGTTGCAGAAACCATGGTGATAGGTGAATGTCGTTGCGCATTTCTTATGGTGACCTACATTGAGACAGGTAATTTGGACTCTACTCAACGACTCGTTGTAGAGTGTCAATCGACAGGGTGTTTCATAACTTCAAGGAAGAAAAAATGAAAAAAATCACCTCGCTAATCGCCATCGCGTGCGAAGTTGCCTATGAGTACGGAAGCTAACAAGGTCACTTCGTTACGGTGCGAGTATGATCAGGTCATGATTGATTGGAAAAGTTTTAACCCCGAAGTAATTGCAGAATTTCGTTCCAACCAGGGCAAGGTTGCACAGTTTGGTGATCTCCCCGTGGTTATCTTACACACCATAGGAGCCAGGTCGGGTGGGCTTAGGGAAGTTCCTTTGATTGTGGTACTTAAGGATAATCGAATGCTTCTATTTGGGACAAACGCCGGTTCAAACAAGCATCCTGCATGGATATTCAACTTGCGAGCAAATCCGGTAATCACCGTTGAATTTGGCACAGAGAGATTTACGGCGAACATTTTGGAACTCGCACAGGGCGAAGCGCAACAGATCCTGCAAACTCAAGCCGAATCAACACCTCAATTGGCGAGCTATCTAGAGACTTCCGCACCTCGAGTCGTGCCGGTATTTTCGATAAACAGAGTTTAAATAGCTGCTGATTATCCGTCTTCGGCTTGCACTGTCGTTGGGTTCGAGGTCTAGAAATGATACCCGATGGCAAGACCCACTACCCAGGTTCTGTCACCGTTCTCTATGAAATCTAGATAGGCTTCCGGCGCCATCGACCAGTGGCCACCCAGTTCGAAGCTGTAGCCTGCGCCGACCCTGAGCAAATATTTTTCTTTCTTGTCATGCCACTCATAACCCGGGCCTGCAAATAGTCGCCAGGCTCCTCCGGGATGAACGCTGAGCGGGACCACGACTGTTTCGTTGCGTATCGTGTCTTTACCCAGTGTTTCGTAGATTGCACCGATGCCGAATACCCCGTTAAAACGATATTCATATTCCAGGCCGATGGCATAAGTATTCTCGTCATGGTCTTTCTTTTCCTCAACGCCCGGGCCTGCAAAAATAGCAAGGTGATGGTAGGGGAAATCTCCGGAAGCCAGTACACCCCGGCAAATAAAGAAGGTCAAAAATAGTAAGACTATCCTTGGCATGAAAAATCTCTGTCGGCTACTCCGGTTCGGCATCTTAAACGGTTTTCTTGTTCCAATATATAAGAAAATTGATTTAGAACACCAGCGTAAACGTCACCCCTCCGTGTTCATTGTTACTGAACGTAATAGTACCGCCATGGGCAATCATGATCTGTCTGCTTAATGCCAGTCCAACACCGCTTCCATCGCGTCGCGTCGTATAAAAAGGAACAAAAATGTTTGCGGCTGCTTCTGCCGGAATTCCGCTGCCATTGTCCGATACATCAATCGCAATATGCCCTCGCAGATTGAGTTTTGCTGTTAAATTTACTTGCCCGTTAGCGATACCTTCCAGAGCCTGTTCGCTGTTTTTCAACAGGTTGATCAGCACCTGCTCTATCATCTGATGGTCAACGTTGATGTCGAGCTGGTCAGGTTCTATGTGGGTGATCAATCCAATGTCCTTTTCCAGCCAATTAGTGGTTGCAACGCGTGTGACATCATCAAACAGTGTTTTTATTTTCAGTCGCTGCATTGAAGGTGTTGGGAGCCGGGTCAACTGGCGATAGCTGGAGACGAAATTCAATAGTCCATCCGAGCGCCTGGCGACGGTGTCTACTGCATCCTTTGCGTCTGCCAGCACTTCACTGACCTCGGAATCATCCTTGATCTTTCCCCTAGCATCTTCAACCAGGCTCGCTGCGGTTTGCGCCAACGAGGTTACCGGTGTAATGGAGTTCATGATTTCGTGGGTCAGTACCCGGACAAGGTCCTGCCAGGCAGTGAGTTGCATACCATCCAGTTCATTCTGGATATTTTGCAAACTGATAAGCCGCTCTGCGTTTGATGCAATCGTGATCTCACTGGCTGATATCTTTAATTGCTGGATCGTTTTGTCGGCAATAAATGAGGCAACTCGTTGTTCGCCAGGTTTAATTCGCTGGATCTGCCCGAAGAACTCGATTCCGAATTGCTCAAGATCACTGACGCGGGACACGGCAGCACCGAACAGCCGACGTGACGAATTATTCCAAAGGGTCACTTGATTATTCTTGTGCACTGATATCAGGGGAACCGGAACATGTTCCAACAAGGTAGTCAGGTGGCGGATCTCACTTTCCTGGTTGGTCCTGTTTTGCCGAAAATTTTCCAGAATGTGAGTGAATGTGTCTCCCAGTTCCTCGAATCCTGAGCCTAATTTTTTAAATTCGAAGCGTTGCCCATAGTCAGCGTACCATGCCGCGTCAAGAAAGCGGGACACCTCCCTGTTTGTTCTGGAGATGAAGCGTAGCGTTTCGAACCCCAGGCCGATCACAAGACTGATGGCGAGTAGTGTCGCAGCATAGTATCCAGGGGTGGTAATCAGGGTGCCAGCAAGGGCGACGATGCCCATGATGATTAACAGGCGTATGGACAACAGCAGGCTGAACCGGCTAAAGCCCATGCTTCTCCATCCTTCTGTACAGAGCCGCGCGGGTTAACCCCAGTGCTTTGGCAGCGTGACTGATATTGTATCGGTTTTGTTTGAGGGCGTGTTCGATCGTTTTCTTTTCGAGTCTGTCCAGATTGAGGTCTGAAGCCGGTTCCATACCAGGATCGTTTAACGCTGCGAGTCGTTTGCTGTTTGGTGTTGTGGCCGACGCGGTCAGCGCCTGGTCAATTGAAAAATCAACGGGTTCAAAAAAAGGCGTTTGTGAAAGTATGACCGCCCGTTCAATCCCATGCCGGAGAGCACGGACATTACCAGGCCAGGCATAGTGGGTGATGACATCAAGTGCTGCCGGGGAAAACGTCTTGTTCTGCTGGCCGTATTTTCGGCAATAGTATTCAGCATAGTATTCGGCGATCATGGGGATATCTTCCCGACGATCTCGTAAAGGGGGTAGAGTAATTTCGACGGTGTTAAGGCGGAACAAAAGGTCTTGCCGGAATAAACCTTCATCACTAAGTTGCTGCTTGGAGAGGTTGGTGGCGGCAATAACCCTCACGTCCAAATCAATTGTGTCGGAAGATCCGACCGGTGAAAATTGTCGCTGTTCCAGTACACTCAGTAATTTAGCCTGTAAATGCAGCGGTAAGTTGCCAATTTCGTCCAGAAATAAGCTGCCCTCATTAGCGGCCTGAAGACGGCCCATCTTGTCTTCCCGGGCGTCGGTAAAGGCACCTTTTTTATGACCGAATAACTCCGATTCAAACAGCGATTCGGTTATGGCACCCATATCAACGGACATAAAAACCTGATTGTGACGGGGAGATAGTTGATGCAGAGCGCGAGCCGCCAGTTCTTTGCCGGTACCATTTTCACCCAGAATGAATACATTGGCTTCAGTGGGTGCTGCTCTTTGAATCATTAAAATAGTCGATTGCATTGCCGCCGAAGACCCGAGCATCGGTTGTCGGGGTGCGCTGGCGACTTTTGCTAGGGTGGTATTGGTTTGTTTTAGTCGCTGTGCTTCTGAGCGCGTCTGTCTGAGTTTGACGCTGGCAGACAAGGTTGCGATGACTTTTTCGTTTTGCCAGGGTTTCGAGATGAAATCCGTCGCGCCCAACTTCATCCCCTCAACAGCGACATTGAGTCCGGCGTGAGCGGTGATGAGGACGATTACGGCATCAGGATCTACGCCCAGAATCTCGGACAGCCAAAAAAATCCCTGTTCCCCGGAGGATTCACCGGGGCCAAAATTCATATCCAGCATAATGGCCGCGTAGCTGGTTTTGGACATCAGGTCGAGAATTTTCGAAGGATCGCTGCAGGTATCAATCCGCTCGTAGTGTCGTTTTAGCAACAGCTTGCCAGCGATCAATATATCCTCGTCATCATCGACGATTAGGATGACACCGTCAGCTCTTGTCATTTGCGTTTGTAGACCCAGTCAGGTTCGTCCTTGGTTTGGTATTGTACCTAAAGTGTTCGAATACGAACACAAAATGTTCATTTCCGAACATCCCTGGGTGTCTGGTATTGAACACGTTGAACCTAAAAGGTAATAAAAACAATAAGATAGATTCTGGCACGGGCATTGCGTATGTCGCCGTGAAAGAGAGGTCCCATAAAAGGGTCAGGATCCGGTTCACACCGGGAAGGCCCAGAAGGTAGAGAATGAAAGCCAGCAGCTCCAACAATTCAATTCGGTCAGTATCGGTCTCCGGTTCCATTTCTGGTGAAGCCATGGACAAAAAGCTTGAAGTGAAGCGATTTCCTCCCAAGAAGATCGCAGGGCTGTTAGCGATTCTTTCAGGTGTAGCCTTTGTGACCTGGTATTTGTTGAATCAGGGCAGCGGCCGGTCCCTGGTTATCGACGAAGACCGGATAGTCATATCGAAGGTAACCAGCGGTCTGTTTGAAGATTTCATTCCGATCCGGGGAAGGGTCACGCCGAAGAAGACCATTTATCTGGATGTTATTGAGGGTGGGCGAGTCGAACAACGACTCGTTGAAGATGGTGCCATGGTCGAGGCAGGAGACCTGATTGTTATTCTCTCCAACATTTCCATGCAACTGGATGTCACCCGCAACGAAGCAATGGTAACAGAACAGTTGAACAACATGCGCACCATTGAATTACAGTTGGAACAAAATCGGTTGTTGCATAAACGAAACCTTATAGAACTGGACTATCAAATTAAACGATTGAATCGCCAGGTCGACCGCTTGTCGGACCTGGATACGGCTGGTGTTGTTATAAAGAGCCAGTTGGAAGATGCACAGGATGAATTGGTGTACTTCACTAATCGAAGAACAGTGACTCTCGAAAGCCAGTCAACGGACGCCCGAATGCAGGAAACCCAACTGGAATTCCTGAAGAAAAGCGGCTCTCAACTGGAGGAAAGTCTGGTACTTGCCCGAAAGAACCTCGATGCCTTGAATGTACGGGCACCGGTCAGCGGTAAGTTGTCAGGCCTTGATGTTGAAGTGGGGCAGAGTATTCAACGAGGCGGTCGCCTGGGTCAGATTGATGACCCCGATAGCTTCAAACTACGCGCCGACATTGACGAATATTATCTGGGGCGTGTTGATATTGGTCAGTCCGTCTACTTTGAAAAAAATGGATCCAGATTTGAGCTTAACGTCGGCAAGATCTATCCCCAGGTAAACAACGGACAGTTCGAGGTCGACCTGAATTTTGTTGGCGATGAACCGGATGCCATTAGACGAGGTCAGACGATCCAGTCTCGATTGACCCTTGGGGATTCTACCAAGGCAACACTGGTGCGGAATGGGGCTTTTTACCAGGATACCGGCGGGCAGTGGATGTTCGTTGTATCCGATGACGGTATCCAGGCGCTAAGACGAAATGTCCGGTTAGGACGAAGAAATTCAAGATACATCGAAGTACTCGATGGTCTGGACGTCGGTGAAGAAGTTATTACCAGCCCTTATTCCAGCTTTAAGGAAATGGACCGGCTCAAGCTCACGCAGTAACCGGCTGGAACTATTTGTTAGCACGACTTGCAAAATCACTTACAAGAATCACTCATAAGACTCAAATCACTGAAGGATTTATCAACATGCTAAAGCTGCACAATCTGTCAAAAGTTTATCGAACCGATGAAGTCGAAACAGCGGCGCTGGATAGTGTCAATATTGAGATAGCCGCCGGTGAGTTTGTGGCCATTATGGGCCCCTCTGGTTGTGGAAAATCAACCTTGTTAAACATCATTGGCATGCTGGACTCTCCCACCTCTGGTCAGTACCTGTTTGCTGATGAAGATATATCCAACTACTCGGAGTCCCGCCTCAGCGGTATCCGAAAAATGAATATTGGTTTTATCTTCCAGTCCTTTAATTTGATTGACGAATTGACGGTGGCAGAGAACATTGAATTAGCACTGTTGTACCATAAAATCCCAAACCGTGAACGAAAGGAACGGGTTGCTGCTGTGATGGACAAAACGGGAATCGCCCATCGAGCCAGACATATGCCGGGGCAATTATCCGGTGGTCAGCAACAACGGGTTGCCGTGGCTCGCGCGGTTGTCGGTAATCAGAAATTAATACTCGCAGACGAACCGACAGGGAACCTGGACAGTACCCATGGCCAGGAAGTGATGCATATGCTCCAGGGCCTGAATGAAGAAGGCACCACCATCATTATGGTCACCCACAGTCCCTCCCACGCAGACTATGCGCGGCGAACAATAAACCTGTTTGACGGCCACGTGGTCACTGAAGACATCAGGGCTGTGGGCTAGCAGGTTACCGTCGCAGAACAATTATCGTATTAAGTACAGGAATCAGACCATGTTGAAGAATTATCTTGTCATTGCTTTCAGGCATATCCTGAAAAACAGGGTCTATGCATCCATCAATGTGCTGGGGCTTGTGGTCGGACTGGTAGTCTTTCTGTTCGGTAGCTTGCTGGTTGCATACGAAGAAAGTCATGACACCATGTACGAAAAGTACCAGCGTACTTTTATCGTTACCTCCATATTCTCGAATAATGCAAGTATGAGTATTAAGGAGAATGACGGTATCTACACGGCGGCAGCACCATTTATCATTTCCGATGTGCCGGAACTGGACGCGGTTGCCCGAATCGTCGGCTGGGAATTCCTATTGTCGGTTGAAGATAACGACTATTACCAGTCGATTCGTTTCGTTGATCCGTCTTTCATGACTATTTTCGACTTCGAATATATTGAAGGGGATAGCAGCGCCCTTGATGATCCGACTGGCCTGTTGATGACGCAGAGCAGTGCCAGGAAATTTTTTGGAAATTCACCGGCTCTTGGCAGATTGGTCACCCTGGATCACAAAACTTCCATGCATGTTGCGGCAGTGGTAAAAGACCTGCCTCCTAATACGCATTTTAATTCTTCAATTATATCCAGCAATGAATTTCAAGTGGTTGCGCCTCTGGCTGGACTTACCCGGGCCAATGGTTATGATATTGCCGGTAACTGGAACAACCTGTCCAGCGGCGATTACACTTATGTGTTAATACCGGAAGGTAAGGACAGAAGCTGGCTGCAGTCGAAAATTGATGGTGTTTATGAGAGCCATGTTCCCGAGCGCGTCAAGGAGTTCGTTGCTGCTTTTAACACCAGAGCCCTGCCAGAGGTTAATACCCTGCTCTGGGATTCTGTGGGCATGCCGGTTATGGCATCCATCCAGATTCTCGCTCTAATGGTCTTGATTGTCGCCATCGTAAACTACACCAATCTCGCAACGGCTCAGTCGTTAGGCAGAGCCAAGGAAGTTGGATTACGCAAGACCATGGGCGCTGGCAGACAACAGTTGTTAGTTCAGTTTCTTATCGAGAGTGTCTGCATTGTGCTGGCTTCGATGTTAATCGCATTTGTCATGCTTGAAGTGATCATACCGCTCTTCAACATGGCAACGGGTAAAGGGCTGAAGATTGAGTACTTGACTGTTATTCCCTGGTTGCTGGTAACGACGCTTCTTGTAGGGCTGGTTGCCGGGGCTTATCCTGCATACCTGATCACCAAAACAACACCCATTGAGGCGCTGCATGAAAGCAGGAACAAGGGAGGAGGGAGCCTTTTCCGCAGTATTATGCTGGGCGTGCAGTTTTCGATTTCGATTTTCATGCTGGCCATCGTGCTGATTGTTTATCTTCAGAACAAAAAAGTGTTTGATGCCAGTGATATCTATCCGAGATCCGAGATTGTGACCCTCAAGCGACTGCAGATCGAGACGATCCAGCAGACTCTTGACACACTTCGGAATGAGTTAATGGCCGTTCCAGGTATTGAAAATGTCTCCTATTCCAGCCACGTACCATTTGACGGAAGCAACTCCGGGCGTCACGTTACCCCTGAGTTAGGAAACGAGAACAAGAAATTTATCATCAGGCAGGTACAGGTAGATGAGAATTTTCTAACGACCTACAACACCCCTCTACTTGCCGGGCGTGATCTTACTTCGAAGAATAGCAGTGATTACTTTGTTGAGGGTAAGACAGCGAACGTAATGCTTAATGAACTGGCAATCAGCAAGCTGGGTCTGCCCTCCGGCGAAGCTGCGATCAACCAGGTTTTTTACGACTTCGCTTCGAGTCGTGAGCCCAGTATTTTCACGGTGGTGGGGGTGTTTCCGGACCAGAATTTTGAAGGCTTCCACAACAGTGTAAAGCCAACGATCTATATGATGCCGCATCTGAATGCAACACAGCGTAGAGGCAGTGCGATTCAGTACGCATCCATTCGTGTGAAGGGGGTGGCTATGAATGATGTATTGCCACAAATAGAGATGCATTGGAAAAAGCTGATACCTGAGTATCCGATCCAGGTAGAATTCCTTGATGAGACATTTGGCAACACGGCAGAAGTCTACGATATATTTAGCCAGGTCCTTGGAGGGTTTGCATTTATTGCTTTTACACTGAGCATGATCGGTCTGTTTGGTCTCGCTGCTTTTATTGCGGAAAGCAAAACCAAGGAAATCGGAATAAGAAAAGTAATGGGTGCAAGCGTTTACCAACTCGTGAGATTGATGATCTGGCAATTCTCCCAGCCGGTCGTTTGGGCGTTGCTGGTTTCCTTGCCCCTGGCATACTTTGCTTCCGGCATGTACACGAATTTTTTCGTTGATAGAATATCCATGAGCTGGGCTATTGTGATCTTCGCCGGTGTTTTAGCTGTTGCACTTTCCTGGTGTGTCGTCGCCATACACGCCATCAAGATCGCCAACACAAACCCCATCGGCTCGCTCCGTTATGAGTGAAAGGAGGTCCGACGGACCTCCTTTGTTTCGATGGAAGCCACATTGTCTCGTGGTCGGAATCCTGATACTGGTTTCTGTTTCATCCTACGCCGGTGAGACCCGTGAGGTTGTATCAATATCAACCTGAATCCTGGATAACCCTTGACGTCGACAAGCTCAACGGACGAATTGAAATCGAAAGCTGCTTATCGATGCTGGCGGGCGCAGGATTCTGAGCTCTTTCGAGGAGAAGTGTGTCCCTGAACACGGGCCTTATTCCTCTGGTTTTAGAGTCACTTTTCCACCTCTGATCTTCAATTTGTACCAGGAACTGGCCTTTTGCGATGCGTGCAGACTTGCTGAGCTGTAAAGCTGCATAAACAAGTGCCAGAATAGCAATCGGTATCCCCAAAATCGTCGCGAAATTGGCCAGTAGAGCCAGGTCGTTGGCATCAGTGTACATATCGAGTTAGGACGTAACTTTGGATATAACACTGGCGCATGGAATAATCTGGAAAGTAGAGGGGTGGCGATTTCCTTGTATTCCCTTTACTTCCTGTTTTCAAGGACAATGTAAACTGATTTACCATGATGGGATTCCAATGACGAATATTAAGGTGGTGTTGTTTGATGCGGACGGTGTTATTCAAACCACCCCACAAACGTGGCGTTCTCGACTAGAAGCACTGGTGGGTGATCCCGGGAAGGTTACCGATTTTCTTGCAGATGTTTTTGAAGCTGAGAAACCCTGCCTTACAGGACGAGGTGATTTTTCCGTCGAACTTGGCAAGGTTCTGGATCGTTGGCATTGTCAGGCAACCGTCGAGGAAGCCCTGGAGATCTGGACGATTATCGAACCCGACCAGGAAATACTTGATGTGGTTGCCAGGGTCCGGGGCCAGGGTATCCATGTCGCACTAGCTACTAACCAGCAGAATCATCGGGCAACCATTATGACGAACCTGCTTGGTTATAGTGATCTGTTTGACGAACTATTTTTCTCCTGCCATCTGGGTTATGCGAAACCGGATCCTGAGTATTTTCTGCAGATCATGGCGAGGCTCAATTTAAATACGCCAGACGGATTATTTCTCGACGATCACCTGGTGAATGTGCAGGGAGCGAAAGGTGCGGGCTTGCATGCTGAGGTTTATAACCTTCAATCCGGGGCGGACGATCTTTGCCAATTACTTACAGGTTATGGTATTGCCATTTCTTAATCAGCCCGCTAAGGAGCAAAAAATGAAGATGTGGATTGATGCTGATGCTTGTCCGGTGGTAATCAAGGAAATTCTTTTTCGGGCAGCAGAGCGCACAAAAATTGAAACGACACTCGTTGCGAATCAGTTGATTCGAGTTCCGCCTTCGCCTTATATCAAGTCCCTCCAGGTGGTCGCAGGGTTTGATGTTGCAGATGACGAGATTGTGAGGCGGCTGGTTGCCGGTGATCTTGTGATTACCAGTGACATACCACTCGCATCAGAAGTCATCGATAAGGGAGGCTATGCTTTGAGCCCGCGGGGAGAGCTCTATTCTGTGGAAAATATCAAATCCCGGCTGAACATGAGGGACTTCATGGACACCTTGAGATCCAGTGGCATCCACACAGGCGGTCCATCCACGCTTAACCAGACGGATCGAAAACTGTTCGCCAATCAGCTGGACAGGCTTCTGACCAAATACGGTCAATAGATCCCGGATAAGAATAAGGTAGTATTACCATTTAGGGTTGAGTGAAGTTCGTGACTAATTATCACACTGTTATCTGGGACTGGAATGGCACCCTGCTTGATGACGTACACCTGGCACTGCGTATAGCCAATGACATCTTTGCCGAAAATGGTGTCGCGCGTATTACCCGCGAACACTACACACGGATCTTTGACTTTCCTGTAAAAGAATATTACGAACGCGCTGGATTGTTCCTGTCTGATTCACAGTATGAGGAGATCAGTGAACGTTTTTGTGATGAGTTCGAAGCTGATTTGGCAACAGTGCGTCTTTTTCCTTCTGTTCAAGCTGTATTGTCGGCAGTCGGGCAAAGTGGATTACAGCAGTATATCCTGTCTGGCACAGAACACCCGAGATTGGCCAGGATGCTTGACAGTTTTGAAAT
Source organism: Gammaproteobacteria bacterium (assembly GCA_012960755.1). The sequence goes on along the minus strand of DUAT01000057.1, from coordinate 570,314 downwards.
ATCCGGTCACTTCGACGGTTTTAAAGGCATGTCTGATGGGTTGGCCCACGGCAAAATCACTGCGGCTTGTGAATTACTGAACGAATTTGAACTTGAGGCAGCAGGTACGGTGGTGGTCGGGGATACGAGCCATGACCATGGAGTTGCACAAGCGATGGGCCTGGATTGCCTTTTGCTTGCTACCGGTCATCAATCGTTTGAGCGTCTTTCCAAACTGGATTGTCCGGTCTTTCACTCACTGGCTGAATTACAGAATCATTTACTGCGCCAGGCAGGTTGATGTGAGGCGAACTGGGAGAACATGAGGGGGGTAAAAACGGGGCTGCCTGTGAACAGGCAGCCCCGGATCATTATAGAACTTTTACGTTAGCGGCTTGCGGCCCCTTGTTCCCTTGCTCTACTTCAAACTCTACCTCTTGCCCTTCAGCAAGCGTTTTAAAACCAGAAGAAACAATTGCTCTAAAGTGAACAAAGACATCATTACCTTCTTCTCTTTCAATAAAGCCAAAACCCTTCTTTTCGTCAAACCATTTCACTCGGCCATTAGCCATAGTCTATCTCCAAAAATAATAAATTGATCAATCAGGCCCGGGGACCGAATTGAAAAAGCGCTGAAAAAAAGCAGGAATTACTTACGAAAAACAAGATGTGATATCAAGCGTCAACAAAATTGCACGTATTAAATAGCTGCTGTAATTGTTACCAGCGCGAGCAGTCTAACCTAAAATGGAACAAAGTAAAGCCTGATTGGTCGGATTTTTCGACTAAACCCAGCGTTGCGGCTCGTCTGGAGGTCGCATTAGAGGTCACCCTGACTATTTTTCAGCTGTTTTGTTATAAGAAACGCAGTAATTCGCTTAACGTAACTATTTAGACGAGTGGTCTGTTTTGTGGGGTTTTTGCTGCGTTGCAGTATGATTCTCTGGTGGAGTGTCCTATAGAGATAGTTGTTTAAGTTATGATGTGTTGGGCTCACTCCTAAAAACAGGCAACAGAGCGATTGCATGAATGGACTGATTGTTGATAATGAGGGCGCCATTCGCCTGGCGATCTTTTTTTGCGCCTTTGCCATAATAGCCATTGCTGAGAGGCGGCTGCCACATCGCCGGATGTCTCTACCTTGGGTTAATCGCTGGCTCAACAACCTGGGTCTTAGCGTAGTAAACACCTTGTGTCTCCGGGTTTTGGTGCCGTTTTCTGCCACCTTCTTCGCGATTTATGCGGTAGGCAATGGCTGGGGATTACTTGAATTTCTGGATTTGCCCACATGGCTTTCAATCCTGTTATTCGTTCTGGGTTTCGACTGTGCGATTTACTTTCAACACAGGCTGTTTCACGCAGTACGGCCATTGTGGTTGTTACATCGGGTACATCACACCGATCTGGATTACGACATCACCACAGGCACACGGTTTCATCCGTTGTCGATAATAATCTCAATGGCAATCAAGATCTGCCTGGTGTTGGTGTTGGGTGGCCCCGTCGTGGCGGTGCTTATCTCGGAAGTGCTGTTAAACCTGACGTCCATGTTTAATCACAGTAATATTAAGATTCCTTCTGCCGTTGACACTGTATTGCGTAATTTTGTGGTGACCCCTGACATGCACCGCGTTCACCACTCGTCGAAATTCGAGGAATACAACCGGAATTTTGGCTTCAATTTCCCCTGGTGGGACCGGGTGTTTGGTACCTACCAGGCACAACCTGAACTAGGTCATACCCATATGGTGCTTGGTATTGACGGATTCGGGGAATCTGAATCTGTGAGGGTGCAGGATTTATTGATGCAACCGTTCCGGGACAATCAACCGGGCAAAGTTGGCAAGCATCAATAATCCCCGTAAGCTGTGCGGGATGTACCCAATAGCAAGCAGAAATAGAGTGAAGCATTATGAGTGAAGCAATCAGCGTCAGCGAATTCCCTGATCCCTATTCAATCCCACTAGAAGATATTGATGTCAGTGATCCGATGATGTTTAAGGCCAATGCTTTTTGGCCATATTTTGAACGTTTGCGCAAGGAGGACCCGGTACATTACTGTAAAGACAGTCCCTTCGGCGCTTTTTGGTCAGTCACAAAGTTCGACGACATTATGGAAGTTGAGAAGAATGTTGATGTGTTTTCATCCGAGGTCGGTGGCATCACTATCTTTGAACGCATGGCTGATTTCAAAACAACCAGTTTTATCCAGATGGACCCGCCCAAACATGATGTCCAGCGCAAGACGGTGACTGGTGTGGTGGCACCCACTAATCTCGCGTTACTGGAGCCGATCATCCGCGAACGCGCAGCGAAAATACTGGATGAGCTTCCGCTGGGCGAGACTTTTAACTGGGTCGATCGGGTTTCTATCGAACTCACGACTCAAATGCTGGCAACCCTGTTTGATTTTCCATTTGAGGAACGTCGCCGCTTGACCTACTGGTCCGACATGGCCACGTCTTCTGATGTTAACGGTGGTACCACCCCGGAGGACCAGAGGCGAGAGGCGTTGCTGGAATGCCTGGAAGTTTTTACTGGGCTTTGGAATGATCGTATTAACAAAGAACCCGGCAATGACCTGATATCGATGATGGCTCATGGCAAGGACACGCAAAATATGGACCCGATGGAATTTCTCGGGAATCTTATTCTGCTCATTGTCGGGGGTAACGATACCACCAGGAATTCTATTTCCGGTGGTGTGTACTTCCTTAACCAGTTTCCGGAACAGTACCAGAAACTACGAGACAACAAGGATCTGATTCCGTCGATGGTATCAGAAATTATTCGCTACCAGACGCCCCTGGCGCATATGAGAAGAACCGCGACCCAGGACTATGTGCTGCGAGGCAAGCATATTAAGAAAGGGGATAAGGTCATCATGTGGTATGTTTCGGCCAATCGCGATGAAGACGTGATTGAAAATCCCAACGAGTTCATTATTGATCGGGATCGTTCCCGACATCATATGTCTTTCGGATTCGGTTTACACCGATGTATGGGGAATCGACTGGCAGAAATGCAGTTACGCACAGTATGGGAAGAAATTCTCAAACGCTTTAAAACCGTCGAAGTCGTTGGCGAGCCGGTGCGCGTACAATCCTGCTTTGTTAAAGGCTATGAGGAACTTCCCGTCAGACTCCACGCCTGGTAGTTCTTTGCTGTTACGTCACGGGGTTGCTGAGATGATTCTTATCTAACGCCGTACAGCGATATGCCAAATCGAGCTATGAAGTTGCTGGACAAGATTCCGGTCCAGAGGTTGAATCAACAATGATATCAATCAAGAGGGAGTCTGGCGATGATCAGGGTACTCGATGAGCTGTTGGAAAAGAATCACATAAACTATCGTTGTTATAACCATCCGCCCACTTACACGGCGTTGGAAACTGCAGAAATACTCCATGTGACCGGCTATGAGCTGGCCAAGACGGTGATACTCAAACTCGATGGCCACTACGCCATGGCTGTTTTGCCGTCGTGTGAGCTGATCGATTTTGACAAGTTCACGCAACAAGCCGGTGTAGATACTGTCACGCTCGCAAGGGAAGTAGAATTTTCCGAGCTGGCGCCACTTTGTGACTCAGGCTGTATTCCGGCCATCGGCAATTTATTCGGCCTGTCGGTTTATGTATCAACAACCCTGGCAGAAGATGAAGTGATTTCTTTTAATGCCGGTAGTCATACTGAAGACATCAGGATGTCATTTCGAGACTTTGAATGGCTGGTGCAACCCCGAATCATGGATTTTACCACCCGTTATCAGTAGTCCTTCGAGGCGCGCCTTGCGGCCAAGCTTCCCGACTCGCTGAACCTGGCAATTTCACCTGGAAGGACTACTAACTCAAGGTTTTGGGTCGATGTGGCAGTGTGTTTGACTGGCATCCGGATCTTCGTGAAAATCCTTCTCTTTAAAGAGGGACAACAGATGAGCACTTTATTCGGTCCGGTCATTCAACAGGGCTACGTGGTCCCCGATATCGACGCTGCGATGGCACACTGGCTCGCCCGCGGGGTAGGTCCCTTCTTTGTCGAACACCTGGTGAACTTTGAGGGCCTGGTAGGCGACAAAGTTGAACAGCTGGAACTCGTCGCTGCATTTGCCTATTCCGGCGATCAACAAATAGAAGTGATCGAACCCAGGGGTTCGGTCAATTCGATTTACAACCAGTACCTGCAAGATAATCCAGCCGGTGGCTTGCAGCATCTCGCTGTATGGGTCGACAACATTGACACGAAGCTTGCGGAGCTTGAATCATTGAATGCACCATACGAAGTGAAGCAACGTTATGGGGCTGGTCATGCTTATCTTGATTCAAAGCAGGAACCTGGTGTGATGATTCAACTGATGGCCCACAATCCTGCCATCGATGAATTGTTCTCAATCATCAAACAAGCTTCGGAAACCTGGGACGGTATCGAGGACCCGATTCGTCGGATTGACTGGTCGAACGGAAAGCCAGTCGTAAAACCTGTCTCTTCGTCCTGACTCCTAGCGACCTTCAACTTTTAGCAAATTTTTCCACAGCATATTGGGAAACCAGCGACGCAGTCGCCAGATTGATTTCGTCCCTTTCCCCGGGAAGACAAACAGTTCGCCTTTCTCAAGGGACTTATCGATAGCAGTCAATACCTCTTCGGGTTCAATGTGGGTGCCCTGGTCAAATACTTTTGGCCAGACCGTATCGCGGGCTTGCTGTAGCAGAGGTGTTTTCACCGGCGGTGGGCATACACAGGCTATTTTCAGGTTGTTATGGATGTTTTCAAAGTGCAGGACTTCAGTGAATGCCACCACTGCAAATTTTGAAGCATCGTAGGCTGACATGTAAATTGTTGGCAGCCACCCCGCGATGGAAGCGAAGTTAATAATCTCTCCTTGATTTCGGCTGAGCAGATGAGGCAATACGGCTTTGGTAGCGTTGACTACACCGTTGTAATTAATCGCCATAACACGATGGAATACTTCAGCATCGACTTCTGCGATCGTTCCCAGGGGCATGATGGCTGCTGCATTGTAAACTCGCCGAATGGGCCCGAGTTTGGTTTCGGTTTCCTCGACTGCTGCAAGTACCGATTGATAATCGGTGACATCGGTTTGGAAGGTACGGATATTCTGGAAGCCCTCGGCTGTTTCGAGTAAACCCTTTTCGTTTACATCAAGAGCGGCCACCTGATATCCAGCGGCAGCCATATTTTGTGCCGCAAGGCGACCCATGCCGCTACCGGCGCCTGTGATCAGGATGGATTCGTTGCCCACTGTAAGCTCCTCGACTACCTTCGCTATCAAGACACATATTAGCATCTTATAAGGAACAACTTTTCTTCCACCCTTCCTTTACCCTGTTGAAAATATCCATTTAGTCAAGGGTTCAATAAAAAACCAGATTAAGACGATTGTACCGCTGTATTTACGTTTACATTGCACAGGACGCGTGTTATTTGTCTTGTGGCGCACATTTATTGACTTTTTAAATAAGGGAGTGAAGTTGTGAGTACCGATACGACAAAAGCGATGGATATCGCAATCAGGATTTCTGCAGTTGCCTTGCTGGCTTTCTCGTGTTTTCAGATAGCGAGCCCGTTTATCAATCCAATCATCTGGGCGGGGATTATCGCGATAGGGGTCTATCCCGTGTTCGAGATGATGAGGGAAAAAACCGGCTTGAGTCCCGGTTGGGCATCCACGATATTGACTGTCTTGATGCTGGCGATCCTGATCGTGCCCAGTTACAAGTTAACAGAAGCGTTGATCGACAATAGCCAGCAATTGTCAAAATATTTGCAGGATGATGAGTTAACGATTCCACCGCCGGGAGAAAACATAGGTGATATGCCGATTATCGGAGAGAAGCTGGACGAATTCTGGCAAAAGGCCTCGGATAATCCGGAATCTGTGTTGGGGGAATTTGAACCTCAAATCACTGCGTTGATGAAGTCGTTTACCTCAGCCGCCGCCATGGCTAGTTTGAATATTCTTGTCTTTGTTTTCTCGATTATTCTGTCAGGTGTTTTTATCGCTTCAGCATCTGGTGTCAAAGACTCGCTGGAAAATGTGTTTACGAGGCTGGCTGGTGAGCGAGGGCCGGAGTTGATGAGCTTGTCCAAAGATACTGTGCAAAGTGTTGTGAGGGGTATTCTTGGTATTGCGCTGTTGCAAACGATTCTCGCGGGAATCGGGTTTCTCGTCATTGGTATTCCGGCCGCCGGTTTGTTGGCAGTTATTTGCCTGGTTCTGGCAGTGGTGCAGATTGATATCCTTATTGTTTTGATACCACTATCGATTTTGGTTTTTTCGAATCCGGAAACAGGAACACTAGCCGCTGTTGCATTCCTGGTCTGGAATATTATTGTGGGCTTGATGAATAATGTATTGAAGCCGATATTGCTGGCACAAGGTGTTGAAGCGCCAATGGCTGTAATATTTATCGGTGCAATTGGTGGCATGATGTTGTCCGGCATTATTGGTTTGTTCGTCGGCGCAGTTGTGATGGTGCTCGGTTACACACTTTTTCTGTCATGGGTGAGAGAAGCGCATCAAGCTTGATTACCAAATTTTTATTAGCAGAACCTGAAATTTGGAGTTGAGCAATGTATCAAGTTGAAAATGTGGATGTTCTCGGCAGCCCGATGGAAGTATTCATCTTTGATCCGGCAGGAGAGGGGCCACATCCAGGTGTGGTCCTCGCCCAACACATACCTGTTGGTCATACCGGGTTGGAAAATGATGACTTCACGCTTAAAGCGGCAGAAAGGTTAGCGGATGAGGGGTACTGTGTCGCAGTGCCGTTTATTTTTCACTGGTGGCCGAAAGAGGAAGACATCCTCGTCAAGCGGGATGAGAGCCGGGATGACTGGATGGTGGCAGATGTTAAGGCTGCGTTTGAACTGTTAATGGCGAGAACTGACGTCATTGCCGATAAAATTGGGATTGCCGGACACTGCTGGGGCGGCCGGGTTGCATGGTTAGGGGCCTGCCACATTCCTGAACTAGCTGCCTGTGCAATTTTCTACGGTGGGCGAATAAAGTTAACCATGGGTCAGGGAAGCAAGCCACCCATAGAACTGGCTGGCGACATTAACTGCCCGGTGGCTGGTTTTTTTGGTAATGACGATAAGAACCCCACGTCGGAAGATGTGGATGATTATAGCGCAGCCCTCACGAAGGCAAAGGTGCCTCACCAGTTCCATCGCTACGATGGTGCGGGTCATGCGTTTCAAAATTTTCCAAGCCCGGAAAGATACAGGGAGAGTCAAAGTGAGGACGCCTGGGAGAAGCTATTTGGTTTCTTCAAACAGTACCTGCAACCGTGACACAATGCCGCATTGAAATAACCGCACAATTTACCAAAACAGGGTCTCTAACAACCGGGTAACCGGATCAATGCTGAAATCATTCGGTCCGGGTCCAGATTGAAAGAGACCCCCCCCAAACGAGATCCATTTCAGGAAACTACACTCTAACCCAATACCTTGTAACCTCGACCACGAAGGCAGTTACTGACCACACCATGTTTACGCCGCTGGGCATTTTGGCCACCTTTTAATGATCCTGTGACAGCACCCACACCCGCAGACTTCTGCACGGTACGGCTGTTTCCGACAATGGCACCAATAGCGGCACCGACTGCCGTTCCGAACACACCACTCCTGGCAGCTTCAGTGCCGGTGCTGATCTGCCGGGTATATTCCTGGCATTCAGCCAGGTCTTGCTGGTAGCGCTGATCATTGATACCTTTGGTATCAACGATGATGTCCTGGTTAACACACCCGGGTAACAGCAATATCATCAGCAATGAGGTTCCAGCGACTGTTAAGGTTTTCATAAGTTCTCCCGGCTTTGATAGCAGTCTATCGAGGTGAACCTGAATAGCAGATGAACGGATCTGCCTGTTTTCCACCGCCTGCAATTGGTTGGTACAATCTGGTTAAGTTGAGTTAACAAGGAAGTAAGTCAATGAGTGATGAGGTAAATTATGGTCCGCTAACGGCGCTGATTGGAACCTGGAAAGGACACATGGGTACAGACATCTCGCCGGAACCTGATGGTATCGAAAACAATCCCTATTATGAAACGATAATATTCACCTCTATCGGTGATGTGGAGAACGCCGAGACCCAGGAGCTGACCGCGCTGCACTATCGTCAGGTGGTCAGTAGAAAATCCGACGACAAGGTTTTTCACGATGAAACCGGTTACTGGATGTGGGACGAAACCAATGACGTTGTTATGCACTCCCTGACTATTCCTCGTGGCGTCTGTTTGTTGGCGGGTGGAAAAGCCGAAGACACCAGCGATGGTATTTTACTGGAAGTTTCTGCCGGTCAGGACGACCCGGATTGGCGAATTATCCAATCGCCTTTTATGCGTGAAAACGCGTCAACAATTGAGTTTCGGCATACATTAACCGTTCGAGGTGACCGATTGTCATACAAGGAAACCATAGTTCTCGACATCTATGGCAGGCGATTTGAGCATACCGATGAGAATGAACTGACCAGGCAGTAGAATAGTGCCGGAGAAACAGATGAACAAGGTCGAAACAGCACTGGCTAAGCTCTCAGTGGCGGAAAAAGTAAAACTGGTATCAGGTGCCAGCATGTGGCGCACTTATCCCATCGAGGGAGCATCAATACCCGTGTTGAAAGTCAGCGACGGGCCGAATGGGGTTCGTGGAGATGGGGGAGTATCTGCGGCTTGCTTTCCTGTTGGGATATGTATGGCCTCAACCTGGAACGCTGATTTGATCGAGAAGCTGGGCCAGGCCGTTGCCGAAGAAGCTATCAGTAAAGATGTACAGGTCGTGTTGGGTCCTACGATTAACATCCATCGCACCCCTATCGGCGGTCGGAACTTTGAATGCTATTCGGAGGATCCGTATCTATCGGGCATTCTCGCTGCTGCCTTTATCAATGGCATACAGGGGCAGGGTGTAGGTGCCTGTGTAAAACACTTTGTTTGTAATGACTCTGAATTCGAACGGCATACTATTTCCACCGAGGTGGATGAACGCACATTGCGGGAGATCTATCTGCGCCCGTTTGAAATTGCGGTCAAACGTAGTCATCCCTGGACAATTATGTCCTCTTATAATCGTATTAATGGCGTGTATGCCTGTTCCCATGATTATCTGATAAACCAGGTTCTGAAGACGCAGTGGGGTTTTCAGGGTCTCGTGATATCAGACTGGTTTGCGGCAAAGGAAACCGTTGCCAATGCACTGGGTGGATTGGACCTCGAAATGCCTGGTCCGGCGATCGCCTGGGGTGAGGCACTGATGGCGGCTGTGAATGATGGTTCTGTGCCAGAGTCTGTCATAGACGACAAGGTCAGTCGGCTCCTGCGTGTGATCGAATGGTCTGGACGTTTCGAAGATCAGCAAGAGAAACCGGAACAGGGCCTGGACAAACCAGAGCATCGGCTAATTGCTTATCAGGCGGCCGCTGAAGGGATGGTATTGGTGAAGAACAACGGTATTTTACCGTTGCAGAATGACGCCATACGCAGCCTCGCGGTGATAGGGCCAAATACCCGTGACTTTAGAATTATGGGGGGAGGTTCTTCTTCGCTAAAATCACACTATGTTTCAACTCCACTGGATGCGTTAAATGAGAAACTTGTCAATGCGCAGATCACCACGGCAATGGGGTGTTTAACCCATAAGTATATTCCCGAGGCAGAACGCCAATGCCTATCTCCGGATCTGGACAGCGACGCACAAGGGCTGCTGTGTCGTTTTTACTCGGGCAAGATTGGGTCCGAACTGGTTGCAGAACGTGTTATCGCACCAGCCAACATCAGATTACTCGGCGTCGCTGAGGGAGCAAATTCGGCGCAGGTTGAGGGCTACTACAGGGCCGGTGAAGCCGGGGATTATGAATTTGGCCTGCTTTCGACAGGTCAGGCAAAGCTCTATGTTAATGATGAACTGCTCATCGACAATTGGACTGAGACCGAACAGGGGCAAGCCTTTTTTACCCAGGCAACCACAGAGAAGCGCGGATTGGTTTCGTTAGTTGAAGGCCAGTCAGCGAAAATCAGGATTGAGTTCGAAGCCAATCCCGAGAATAATTTCCGGGCGGTGCGTTATGGCATTTTACCTCCCCAGCCCGAAGATAGCATCGCTGACGCGGTTGCGGTTGCACGGCAAGCGGATGCTGTGTTGCTGATGGTAGGTACCAACGATGACTGGGAAACTGAAGGCAATGATCGCGAGATGCTTGAGCTACCGGGCGACCAAAACGAACTGATCAGGCAAATTGTCCGGGCGAACCCAAAGACGGTTGTGGTTAACAATAGCGGCTCTCCGGTGGCTATGCCCTGGCTGGATGATGTACCGGCGGTAATCCAGAGCTGGTTCCCCGGGCAGGAATTTGGTAATGCGCTGGTGGACATTTTACTGGGTAAGATAAACCCATCAGGTAAATTGCCCATTACTTTTCCGAAACGGCTCAAGGATACTCCCGCGTATACAAACTATCCCGGTGAATTCGGCAAGGTGAACTATGGGGAAGGGTTGTTTGTCGGTTATCGGTGGTATGACAAACGAGAGATAGAACCGTTACTGTCGTTTGGACATGGATTATCCTATACCAGCTTTGACTACAGTGATTTGCGTGTTTCGGATTTTGACAGGGCAAACGGTGCTGTGGTCAGTTTTAGCTTGTCTAATTCCGGTTCAATGGATGGAATGGAAACAGCCCAGGTGTACATTGAACCTTTGAGAAGCCCGGTGGCGCGACCCAAACAGGAGTTGAAGGCGTTTATCAAAGTTGATCTTGCCGTGGGGGAAAAGAAACCACTGAGCATTCGTCTGGACGCGGAAGCTTTTGCCCACTGGGATCTGGGCCAGTCAAATTGGTTGGTCGCGCCGGGGGCATATCGAATTCATGTGGGGAGTTCTTCACGCGACTTTAAATTGACGGAAGAAATTACACTATGAGGCGTTAGCCATGGAATCAAGAAAACAAAACCACAATGGCATTGAGACTGCGTATCGCGATACAGGAGGAGATGGAATTCCGTTCTTACTGGTACACGGATTTACCGGGTCGATGCTGGACTTTCAGGATGAAATGGAGATTCTCGGTAAAGACTGCCGAACCATTACTATGGACCAGCGTGGCCACGGCGATTCGACCAACTCCAGGGAGCCTTCAAACTACGATCTGCGCACATTGGTCGATGATCTATTGAGTTTTATCGAAGCACTGAATCTGGAGAAGCTGGATATTCTAGGTCATTCCCTGGGCGGGATGGTTGTAATGCGTGCAGTGCTGGCACGACCGGATTTATTTCGGTCCATGTTACTGATGGATACTGCAGCCGAGGGGTTGAATCTTAATATGAAGTTACCGGAGAGTTTCTATCCAGTCATACGAGAGAAGGGGGTGCAGGCCCTGCTGGGCAACATGAAGGAGAGGAAAAAAACGCCGTCAGAACAAAACGGTATTGATTATCTGGGTGAAACAGAGCACTGGCGACGGATAGAATTGAAACTGACACAGATGGACCCGGAAGCTTTTATCCGTTTGCAGGTGGGCCTGTCGGACCAGGTTGCTGTGCTGGAGGATCTGAAAACCCTGCATTGCCCTACAACGATTCTGTTGGGTGAAAATGACGTGCCGTTTATCGAGCCGTCGAAGCGTATGCACGCATGCCTGAGCGATTCCGAGTATGTTGAGATAAGTTACGCCTCGCATTGCCCGCAATATGAGAGTGTCAAAGGCTGGCGGGACACGATCCAGCATCACTTTATGCGCCTGTCTTCACGTGGACTGTAGGATTGACGCTGTGTTTCTGTCAGGTTTCCTCGACGGGTTGACTAGAGAGCAAACTTTCTCCTTTAATGGCTCCTACATATTTCAATAGTGAGTAAGGAATGCCTGTGGCTTATCAATTTATAGACCTGGAAATTGCAGACAAGATTGCGACGCTAAAACTGAATGCGCCGGAGGTGCTCAATGCGCTCTCTGCACCAATGGTCGCTGAAATATCGACAGCCCTGACTGAGGTCACACAACCGGATAGCGGTGTGCGGTGTCTGCTGATGACGGGGGTCGGTCGTGCTTTTTGTGCCGGGGCTAACCTCCAGCCAAAGGGCCAGGATTCCGATTTACCACCTGCGGGCCAGGTGCTCGAAACCCACTACGCGCCAGTGATGAATAAAATCCGGCACCTGCCATTCCCTTTCGTGACAGCCGTTAATGGCCCGGCGGTGGGTGTTGGGATGAGTTTTGCGATGATGGGTGACTTCGTTCTTGCCAGCGAGAATGCCTATTTTCTGCAGGCCTTTGCCAATATTGGGCTGGTGCCAGACGGGGGCGCTACCTATATGCTCCCCCGGATGATTGGCTGGAGTCGTGCCCTCGAGCTGTCACTGCTTGCAGAACGATTGCCAGCAGCAAAGGCAGAGGAATGGGGCCTTGTTAACAGGGTCGTGCCAGATGAGAGTCTTATGGAAGAATCCATGATCATTGCCGAAAAACTGGCCAATGGACCCAGGTCACTGGGTCTGATCCGCAAAGCCTACTGGCAGAGTCTTGACAACAGTTTTGCGGAACAGATGCAGTTTGAGGCGAACCTGCAGCAACAGGCTTCTGCAACCTGGGATAATAGGGAAGGGGTTACTGCCTTTCTTGAGAAGAGAACGGCGAAATTCGAAGGTCGTTAGCATAAAAAAAGCCAGGTGTTTTCAAGGTGAGTTCCTGGCTTTTTTTCCGCTGCGTGATAGTTCAGGCTATCATTACTTATTCGAAGTTGGGACTTCCGAGAACGGAATTCCCTTGTCCAGCCGAGGCTCCTGAGGCAGCCCAAGTACCCGTTCAGCAATAATGTTCGCCATAATCTCATCCGTACCACCGGCAATTCGTAAACCGGGAATGCTCATATAAGCACCCTGAAACAGATTTTCGGTGTCTTCGGCGTCCGGCGTCCACATGATGCCTGCCTGCTCCATCAGATCAATGGCGAAGGAAGCAAGATCCTGGGACTTGGGCGCACCCACCAGTTTGCCAATGCTGTTTTCCGGTCCAGGGATTTCACCCTTTGACAGGGCAGTCATGGAGCGATACCCGGTGTACTTCAACCCGGCTTCCTGGACGTACCAGTTGGCGAGTTTGGCGCGTACGGCTTTATCCTTGATAGCAGGCTGATCATCAATCTGTACCTTCTCGGCAAGTGCCATAGCTGTTTTGAACCCTGCATTACCTCCTCCACCGCCGATAGAAGCGCGCTCGTTCATTAATGTTGTGAGCGCCACTTGCCAGCCCTGGCCGACTTCGCCTAACCGCTGGGCGTCAGAGACACGGACATCGGTAAAGTAGACTTCATTGAAACCTGATGCGCCTGACATTTGTTTAATCGGCTTGATTTCTATGCCGGGGGACTTCATGTCCAAAAAGAAATAGCTCAGACCCTGGTGCTTGGGTGCCTCGGGGTCAGTACGCAGTACTAAAATGCCCCAGTCAGAATACTGGGCGCCTGAAGTCCAGATCTTCTGGCCATTGACTATCCACTCGTCACCGTCACGTTCTGCTTTGGTACGAAGGGCTGCGAGGTCCGAGCCACCAGCTGGTTCACTGAATAGCTGACACCAGATCTCTTCTCCGCTTGCCAGTTTAGGCAGGAACCTTTGTTTTTGTTCTTCTGTCGCCCAGGTCATCATGGTGGGTGCAGCCATGCCCTGGCCGATACCAAACATGCCCGTGTTAGGTGTATCTACCTTGCCTTCCTCCTGGTTGAGAATTACCTGTTCAATGGCGTTTGCACCCCGACCGCCGTATTCCTTTGGCCAGCGAATACAAGCCCAACCGGCGTCGGCTTTTTTCTTTTGCCAGAGTTTCGCCTGCTGCATGGGGTCAAGCCCCTTCAGCTCGCTGGCTGTGGGAACATTTGCCTCTAACCACTTGGCTGCTTCTTGTCTAAATTTTGCTTCTTCTGCAGAATCATTAAAGTCCATCGTCGTATCTCCTATGCTGCATTCTGTTTTTCAACAGCCGTTATTAACTTGTCCTGCCATTGCGCCTCGCTACCGATGTTTACGGATAACAATTTGGCCCGGCGATAGTGGAACTGGCAATCAAACTCCCAGGTAAACCCCATGCCGCCATGGGTCTGGATATTTTCTTTTGATGCGAAGTAATAAGCTTGAATACCGGCGACACGGGAGCTGGCTGCCGCCACAGGCAACTCGGCAGCATCAGTATTAAGTGCCCAGGCTCCAAAATAGCAATTCGACCGCGCCAGAGTATTTTTTACATACATGTTGGCGAGCTTGTGTTTTATCGCCTGGTAGCTGGCGATGGGACGACCGAATGCGAATCGGCCAAGCGCATACTCTTTCGCCATCTCAAGTGCGGCATCAGATCCGCCTGTCTGTTCCCAGGCAAACAGCACGGCAGCCCGGTTGAAAATATTCTGAGTTGCCTGCCAGCCAGTGCCTTCTTCGCCCAATAATTCTGCGCCAGCGTCAGAGAAGGTTAGGCTTGCGTGAGAACGGGTGGGGTCAAGGGTCTGGACTTTCTGCTTTTCAACGCCATCTGCATTCAAGTCTGCAATATAGAGACTGGCACCATCGCCTTTATCTGATTTGGCCACCACAATGGCAAAGTCAGCGATGTCACCGTCTGCTACGGGAATTTTGACGCCATTAAGTGAATCTCCACCTTGGGTGGACAAATTCGCAGGTGTTGTCTGACCTTGTGCTTCTGCCAGCGCGAAAGTGCCAATGATTTCGCCGCTGGCCAGCCTGGGTAACCAGGTTTCTTTCTGTGACTGGGATCCACAGGCCAGGATGGCTTCTGTTGCAAGGTACACCGAAGATGAGAAGGGTAAAGGTGCAATGGCTCGCCCCAATTCGTCTGCAATAACTGAAAGTTCGAGGTAGCTTAAGCCAAGGCCATCGTACTCTTCAGGGATCACGGTGGAAGTCCAGCCCATTTCGGCGACTTTTTTCCATAGTTCAGCGTTGAACGGCTGATCACCTTCTAATGCGACCCGCACTGCTTTTAAAGAGCAGTTATCCTGGAGGAACCCACGAGCCTGCTCCCTGAGCAGATTTTGCTCCTCCGAAAATTCAAAATTCATCTCTCATTACCTCTTTTATCGTTGAGTAGTTCACTTTCTAGCTTGAAATTGCAAACGTAAGATACTTTCTTGAGGGGGTGTTGGGCAAGTGCCGAAGCGTTTAGTTAATGGAATTTCTGCTCACAGAACACTTTATCGGACGGGCAAATCCTACCCGCGATGGAATTCCGCACGCGAGGAGAAAGACATAATCAGTGACAACGCCGGGGACCAAAGGCTTGTTAAATTCCCGAAAAGCGACAGGGATCACAGGCAGAGGATGCCGTGATAGGTAAAATTTACTGATCACGTGATGCTCTTTATCTGGATATATCCGGATCTGTTTTGTAAGAGAGACAATGAAAAAAATGAGAATCCAAATGGCTATTCCGGCGAGAACCTGGCGTCAAACCCGCTATTTTGTCCTTGCGCTGACTTTTTTTATGGTCGGCTGTGAAAAATCTCTCGAAGATCAGAGATCGGAGATCAAACAGCTTATTGATCGCGGTGAGGCTGTAGAATTAGTTGAATATATAAAGGATCACGAGATCGATATTTCTCTGGATATGGGGGAAGGGCAGACCATATTAACCTACGCTTTTGGAGCTGCGGCTACTGGCGTTGTAAGCAAACTGGTAGAGAACAATCTGGTTAGCCATAACACCGGTGGAAGCATTGTTGATTTCTTGATCGAGCATAACAAGCCGGACATTATCAGGATGGTATTTGAAAAAGGTCTTCCCGTGGAAGACAAATCCATTGATCTGCGGACAAATATCAATGTGAGAGTGTCGATCATGGCGGATTCTGATGAGATGATCGGTGTGTTGCTGGAAAATGGCTACTTCTTTCCGGATCTTGTCAGTGCTTTGGAACTGGGTATTGATAGCAGTGCCAGGAAGGTGCTGGTCACGTTGATTGGCATTCCTTTTGAAGAGCAGGGCAAATCAGCGCTTGAAGCCTATTTATATTCAAGAAGCCAGGGCTTTTTGTATGCAACAACCCATGCAGATAAAGAAACGATAGAAATCGTGGATATCACGACCAGGAAATTGTTTTATCATTTGCTTAACAAGCAAAAACTATTTAACAACAAAGGCTACTGCCAGCAAGTGGAAAGCGGTAATCCGAGTGCCTTTATCATAGCCAAGTACGACACCAGAACCAAATGCGACGACTTCCAGGAAATACTCATACGCGTTGCTTTAAATGCCAATGGACATAAAGCTGACATCATTCGACTGTTGAAATTTCGAGGTATCGACATCGATAAAGTATACGGCTACCAGGGACCGACAGGCTCGAGTTCAGACACCGAGTTTTACAGAACACCGCTCATGTTTGCCGCAGGCATCGCTAACGTCGATGCGGTACGAGGGTTCAGTGACGCTGGAGCGGATCACACGAGTACAAACAATACAGGCTACTCGGCCGTTGATATAGCTGTTAAAAGTGATGGCGAAGGACATGCCGAATTCTCGATAGAACGTCGTGAAAAAGTGGTCCGAATTCTGTTGGATGCAGGTGCCAACGTCAATCCCGAGATATTGTTTGGCCATATCGCTAATCTGTCCTATCCAATTGTGATCGACCTGATTAAAAACACGACAGAATACAAACCCGGTGTGCCCTTTCAGCTGGGTCGCTATGAAACCGAGTCCGCCCTGAATAGATTCGTGGCCCAGGCGACTCGCTTCACCGGTGACAGGCTGGAGATTACCAGGGCAATGCTGGATCTGGGTGAAGATCCGAACCTGCAGCTCTATCGCAGTGGCCAATCTGGATTGCTCAGGGCGTCCGTGGTACATGCTGCTCGCAAACGAGGCCTGAACGAGATTGTTACCTTACTCGAAGACAGTGGAGGTAGAAACTGGGAAGCGTGGACACTGAATTAGTTCAGTATGACCTGATCACCCGCTTGTACCCATGGCGGAGTAGGACATCATTACACGGCTAAGTCTTTCTGACATATCACCGCGAAGCGAATCGGCTCTTCCGGGTATTGCCAGGTTGTCACGTTCTTTCGGGTCGCTGTCCAGGTCATAGAGTTCCACATCGCCGGATGAATATTGGGAATAACGATGCCGATCAGTGATGACGGTTCTGCTATGCAGTGGCAAGGGACTGCCGTGCATCGCCAGTGGGAAATCTTCTTCTATATAAACATGGTCTCGAACCGTTGCGCAGTTGTCGTCCAGAACAGGTTTCAAGCTCACGCCCTGCATATCCATGAATCCGGGAACATCGCAAAAATCCAGCATGGTTGATGACAGGTCCAGGGAACTGGCCAGGGCATTCGTCCTTTTTCCAGTTGCGCCCGGGAGTTTTATCAACAAAGGCACCCTGAGACATTCCTGGTAGTGCATGGTCGCTTTTAACATCAGACCATGGTCGCCAAACATATCACCGTGATCACTGGTGAAAATGATGATGGTGTTGTCGATCTGTCCGGAAGTCTCGAGTACGTTGATGACCTTACCAATAGAATGATCCATCATTTCAATCATGCCGAACTCCGCCGCCATGGCCTGCTTGACGATGTCCCTGGTTGGGCCGAACATCTGCACGTAGTTTTTACGGGGTTCCAGTGACCTGATGAATCTCAGATGGGCCGGTGCATCCTGCAACGAATCTTCGAAGCTGTCGGGGATCGGCATGTCATTCGCAGAATAAGCGTTCCACCATTTGCCCGGTGGCGTGAACGGGTGATGAGGGTCGGGAAATGAACATTGCGCAACCCAGGGTTTTTCCTTGCGCTGGTTATCTGTCAGCCAGGTACACATTCGTTCAGTAACATACGTGGTGGAATAGAGCTCCTCTGGCAGTACCGGCTTGTATATCTGCCACCAGTCTTTAGAGCGTTCCAGGGCAGGCGAATCCGGGTAGGGTTCGACCAGCAGATCTTCGGCTTTGGCACCTTTACCCAGTGCCCAGCGAAAATGATCGCCGATCACCATATCGCCATGTCCGATGGCCAGCTCAGTGTGTTTGAAGCCGTAGAAGTCCTCCACCTGTGGTCTTGTTTCTGCGGAATACAACTCGGCATTTTCCAGTTCATCCCAGCCTTCAGGATAGGGGTCTTCGATGGTGGGGCCCAGTTTGTTCTCAAAAACCACATTACGACTCATGCCGTG
Organism: Gammaproteobacteria bacterium; assembly: GCA_012960755.1. The sequence goes on along the minus strand of DUAT01000057.1, from coordinate 552,134 downwards.
CTGGATATGCGACTTACCAATGAGTGCCGTGTCATAACCTGCCAGGCCCAGATTACGGACAAAAGTATTGGCACCCCAGTTGAGTGAACGATCATTGAAAACAACGCCATGGGCACTGGGCATGCGCCCGGTGAGCATGGAGCAGCGATTGGGCATACAGATTGGGTTTGCGACGTAAGCCCGGTCGAAAACAGTCCCGGAGGCCGCGAGACGATCCAGATTGGGTGTCCTGACAATGGAATTGCCACCAAACCCGACATGGTCTGCTCTGAGCTGGTCTGCAATGATCCACAAAATGTTGGGTGGCATTTTCTTCCCTGCTTATCATTCATAGATGCTGAGAATCGATCATACCATCACATTCTGCCAGTCGTCAGGTGTCATCGCCGGAAGAGATGCAGTCGATGTTTGTCCGCGTACGGCTGTGATAACCTGACGAAAACACTCTGAAAAACTTACTGTGCATCGAAGTCACCTTTTTCATTTCGGTTCATGCGCCTTCCTGATTATTTCTACGTTCGCCCTTTATTCAGGTGTCAGGCAGCATGACTTTGTCTGGGATACGATCCAGTTCCTGCTTGAAAACCCGTGGGTCCATGATCCCGGCCCGGCAGAATTATTAGCAATGTTCACCGAGGTGCACAGAGCGAACTGGCAGCCTCTGATCTGGATCTCACATGCCATCGACTTTCGTTTGTTCGGCAACGATGCAGGATTACATCACCTGTCCAATGTTGCATACCACGCCATTGACTGCTGCCTGGTTTATTGGCTGGTGCTAAAGATTATGGATCATGCGGGGCAGAAACCTTCTGCCATGATCGCATTGATGAGTGCGTTTATTTTTCTGGCGCATCCGCAACACGTTCAGTCTGTCGCCTGGCTGGTGGAACGCAAAGACACACTTTCTGTGCTGTTTTCGTTGTTGATGCTGATTTTTTGGCTGAGGCAATCGACGAGTGCTGGGCGTTTTGCACCGTTGGTATTTTTTATCCTTGCGCTTATGTCAAAGCCCATGGCTGTGACGTTACCCGTGATCCTGGTGCTTTTGGATATCTATCCGTTGAACAGATATCGTTCGATCAGGGATATACCACGCCTGGTCATTGAGAAGTGGCCGTACTTCGCGTTGAGTTTCTGTGTCGGTATTCTCACCCTGACAACCCAGCAGATAGCCATGGTCAAACTGGATGACCTGCCGGTATGGGTACGATTCCTCAATGCGATAAATAACTCACTATTCTATGTGCAGGGATATTTGTGGCCGGCTAATCTTTCCCCGTTTTATCCCTATGCCTGGAATATTAATGCGATTACGACGCCTGTATTCTGGCTGCCAGGGTTGGTATTTCTGCTGGCATCGTCGACAGCCACGATTTACCTGTGGCGGCAACAGATTCGCTGGCCGGGAGTGAGTTTGCTTTTCTACCTTGTGACCCTTGCGCCAGTCAGTGGCGTGATTCACGTCGGGCCGGCTAAAGCACTGGACTACTATGTTTATCTCGCCACCTTGCCCATCGGTGTGCTGGTCTCTGTCACTGTGTTCAATCTAATTGAACGATTGCCTCGCTACAGATCGATATTTGCTGCCCTGGCAATATTTTACTGTGGCACTCTGGTGCTGCTGGCAAAGCAAAACATCACGATCTGGCAAAATGAATTCACCTTGTGGAGTCGTGCCTATCAGCTGCATCCGGAATCCGCCTATATCAATCGCAACCTGGCTGCTGCGTTTGTCTCCATGGGTGAATTTGAAACCGCCCTGCGTCATGCAGAGCTGAGTGTGCAGTATGGTTCGCGTGATAAGCAGTACCTGGAAAAACTGCGAGCCTTTGTTGAGTCGAGTTCAATTCCACAGGCAGTTCCGCAGTCAGTCCCGTAGCCAGCTCTGCAGCCCGTTCTGAAGAATAGTCCCAGGTGAGCATTTAGTCAGGGAAAATGATACGCTCGCTCTCATCATTAACGACGAAAAAACCGGTATGGATTTTGCGGTTGATCCTGTTGAGAGAAAGCTGTTGGCCGTTAGGGGAGCGAGTGAAATGTTCCCGGTCCAACAGATTTACTGTGTCGGAAGAAATTACGCTGACCATGCAGTTGAAATGGGACATGATCCCAACAGGGAAGCGCCTTTTTTCTTTATGAAACCTGCTTATTCTATCTTAGGCGACAACCAGGTCATGCAGTACCCGGCCCAATCGAACGATGTTCATCATGAAGTAGAAATGGTAGTTGCCCTGGGCGACGGTGGAGTGAATATTTCCGTTGCAGATGCCAATGATTGTATCTTTGGGTATGCCGTGGGCATTGATATGACCCGCCGTGACCTGCAGGCAGAAGCCAAGGAAAAAGGCCGGCCATGGGAATCTGGTAAAACATTTCTCCATGCTGCACCTTGTTCTTCTATTGTTATGCGGCAGGAAAGTGGATTCATTGATGATGCAGAGATTACACTGAGCATCAATGGCGTCGTAAAACAAAAAGGTAACGTGAACCAGATGATCTGGAAGATACCTGAAGTCATCAATCGGCTATCAGCTCTTTTCTATTTGCAGCCAGGCGATTTGATTTATACAGGGACACCAGCTGGCGTGGGCCCCATCGAGGTGGGAGACAAGATTGAGGCTGCCGTTTATGGTGTTGGTACCCTGAACATTACAGTAGAGGAGTAAAGTATATGCCGATTTCAAAAAAGCTGGCACTCTCCGATGAGCAGTTGGAAGAGTTAATGATCAGTTGTTGGAACATGCGTATCGCTACCCTGGGACCAGGCAATCATATTAATGTTACACCCATGTGGTTTGGTTGGGCCGGGGGTCGTGTATATACTTTCGGTCGTGGGCAGAAGGTGGTTAATGTACGGCGAGTACCGGAATGCACGGTTATTGTGGACAGAAATGAGAAGTTCCCGGAACTCCAGGCGGCGATGTTCCAGGGTGAAGCTCATGTGCTGGAAGATCAGCAGGCAGAAGCAGCTGATCCGCATCTGCAGGAAGTAAGAATCCAAATGGGCAGCAAGTATGCCGGTGGGCATGGTCAACCTTTGAGGCAGCCTGCCGAGCCCAATCGTGCCAGTGCAGCGGGTGAGTCAAGTCGCTGGATTGTGTTTGAACCAAGAAAGCTGGTGACCTGGGACAATTTCAAAATTAAAGACTTACAATCGAGGAAGAAAAAATGAAACTGGATAATGGACTTACGGGTGATTTACACCAGGTGCCAGAGAGTGTTAAGAAGCTGGAAGACGCAGGCTACGATGGGGCCATGTCGTTCGAGACAGGGAATGACCCGTTCTTCCCTTTGTTGCTGGCAGCACAGAACAGTGAACGAATTGAACTCATCACGTCAATTGCAGTGGCTTTTTCAAGGACACCCATGTTGCTCGCTAACATCGGTCACGATTTGAATGACTATTCCAAGGGTCGGTTCGTTATGGGTCTGGGCTCCCAGATACAGCCGCATATCACCAAGCGTTTCAGCATGCCCTGGTCTTCACCGGCGAAAAGAATGCGTGAGTTTATCCTGGCGATGCGTGCGATATGGGCTTGCTGGCATGAGGGTGAACGCCTTAGCTTCAAAGGTGAGTTTTATACCCATAGCTTGATGACGCCGATGTTTACGCCTCAAAACAACACTTATGGTGCCCCCAGGGTATTGTTGGCGGCAGTAGGGCCGTTGATGACTGAGGTCGCCGGTGAAGTGGCCGATGGTGTCATTTTACATGCCTTCTCAACTGAAAAGTATATGCGCGAGGTGACCTTGCCTGCCATTGAGGCTGGCCTTGCGAAGAGTGGCCGCAAGCGGGAAGACTTTCAAATATCGTATCCCGGTTTTGTTGTCACCGGCCGGACTGAGGAAGAATTTAATGCGGCAAAAACAGGCGTAAAAAAACAGATCGCATTTTATGGCTCCACGCCTGCGTACGCGCCGGTTCTTGGCATTCACGGTTGGGGAAATTTGCAACCGGAGCTTAATCGGTTATCCAAGGAAGGCAAATGGGATGAGATGGGGGAACTGATAACGGACGATATCCTGAATGAGTTTGCCGTTGTCGGTGAGGCTGACGAGGCAGTGGATAAATTCATTGCTCGCTTTGGTGATATTGCAGATCGCACCACCGTAAATTTTGCCGCGAAGGACAGTGATCATCGCGAGGCGATAATGGCGAAGATGAGGGCATAACTCCCAGGCTGGTACCAGGAGGACTATTGACTATGATACGGATAACATTTCCATTGCGTCGCAAGCAGAACCTGTCGTTTGAGGAATTTCAATCCTACTGGCTTGATCAACACGGACCTCTGGTGGCGAGCGTTGCGAAACAGCTGAATATTGCCCGTTATGTGCAGGTTCATACCATCACTGATCCGGATGAAGACCAGCCAGAAGCTCAGCGTGGCAGGATGCAAAAACCTTATGATGGTGTCGCTGAACTCTGGTTTGAATCCCTGGAGACATTAAAGCAGGATTCCGGTAGCGATTCTGTCGAAGCAGATGTTATTGAAGCGGGCGCAGCGCTGCTGGAAGATGAGCGTAAATTCATTGACCTAGAGCAGTCCCCGGGCTGGGTAAGTTATGAATGCCCACAAATCAATCCGACGCCAGAGAGCCTGGTGGCGTCTCCCGAAAGTTCCCTGATAAAGCTTTATTACCTGCTTAATCATCCCGAGGATCAGTCGTTTGATGACGTACAACGTTACTGGAGAGTGCAGCACGGACCCTTGGTAAGAAAGTACGGGCCTGCGTTGAAGATACAACGCTACATCCAGGTTCATCGCCTTGAAGATGAGTTCAACGCCGGTTTTGCAAAATCCAGGGGATGTGTTGTGCCACCTTACTTTGGTCATGCTGAATTGTGGTATGAGCAACAGGTGCCGGGTGAGCCTTCCCCACAAGCCAAGGAAGGTGCCCAGGCGCTTTACGAAGATGAGGCGCGGTTTATTGATTTTAGCGGGTCGGCGTTATGGTTTGGCAAAGAGCATGTTGTTGTTGACTGGGATTGATGTGATTTTAAACGCACTTCAGGTAGTCATCTTAGGGTTTCCATCGATTTATTAGCTCAATTATCCCTCTGCTATTCCTTCTCACTGAAAATTCGTGTAAAACCCACGCCATGAAAATACCCAAACGACTACAACCCCTGGTGGACGATGGTTTAATCGACGAAGTTTTGAGCCGACTGATGAGCGGCAAAGAAGCCGATGTCTTTGTCGTACGTTGCGGCACTTCAATTCGTGTGGCAAAGGTCTACAAGGAATCTCTGAAACGTAGTTTTAAGCAAGCTACAACCTACCAGGAAGGCCGCAAGGTACGAAATAGCCGCCTTGCTCGCGCCATGGAGAAAAGGTCAAAGTACGGCCGCCAACAACAGGAAGAAATTTGGCACAGTGCGGAGCTGGACACCTTACGTCGTCTTGCAGCAGCGGAAGTTTGCGTGCCTGAAACCTATGGTTGCGTTGATGGGGTCTTGTTGATGGAACTCATCGCCGATGCAGCCGGAGATATCGCACCGCGATTAGCTGATATTGATATGTCACCAGATCAAGCCTTTCGTGGTCACACCATTGTAATGGAGTATGTAAAACGAATGCTTTGCGTCGGCGTTGTACACGGTGATCTGTCGGAATTTAACGTGCTGGTAGATCAATTCGGCCCTGTGATTATTGATTTCCCACAGGCTGTAGATGCAGCGGGTAACAACCAGGCGAAATCAATGCTGAGTCGAGATGTACAAAACATTACCAGTTATTATGGCCAATTCGACCCATCGCTGTTAAAGACGAATTTTGCGGAGGAAATGTGGGAGAAGTATGAAAATGGCGAACTGCTGATCACGACTGAACTAACCGGCGAATTCGCGGCAGATGAGACCCAAGCGGATGTTGGTGCGGTGCTTAGTGACATTGAGGCGGTCATTCGTGAAGAAGAAGCTCGTCTTGAACGACTGGCCCTAAATGAAACAGCAGGGTAAGTTTTTATTGATGTTCATCTTTTAGCTGCCACCTTGTTAGCAAATGGATCCCGGATCTGGACGCGAGACAAGCGGGACAGAATGTTGCAGCTGAACCCGATAAGCAACTAACAACCTTGTACAAGGCTTCTCCATCGAAGAATGCGAGCGTGTTGACCGCCTGTCTGATTTCAGGTCGGTCAGACTGCTTGCCGTTGAGTATTAGTAATGCCTGACTCACTAACAGTATCTCTGTATCTCTGTATCTCTGCGGTGATGAGTAGATCGTACCGGCCGCAACAAACATGCCAGCTTTGAACAGTCACTCACATGCGTTCTGGCAAGCGTGAATCCTTGTCAGCTTGCTCTTTTTCTCCACTATTTGGACGTGCCCCAACAATTGGTAGATGGCAGTACGCTTCAGCGTATCGGACTCAGGTGCACCCGGTGTTATTCAGTAACGTCGCCGGTTAGAGACGGAAGACCTAACTTTGATAACACCGATTGGCATGTGCTTTGCTATCATGCATGTGTATTTGTTTCGTGATATTCCGAAATTTGACGATAGTGGATCAGGGAGTATGCAATGGATAGATCAGGGTGTTTTCATCCTGGGGAGCCTGAAGTGATCTCCAGGTCGCCACGACAAAGAAATTTTTTCTCCACAATCCTCATCGTGATAATGGTTTCCGTTTTGTTAATGCCGAGGGTGGCAACTGCGCAGGAGAGCGACGGCTGGACTTTCTGCATAACACCTTATCTCTGGCTCCTGGCGCTGGACGGCAAGACCGCCGCACTGGGTAATGACGTGCCAGTAGACGCAGATTTCGGTGACATTCTGGATAACCTGAACATCGCGGTATCCGCAAACATGGAGTTAAACAACGGCAAGTGGTTCGTGGTCGTCGATCCGATGTGGTCCAGTCTGGAGATGCCTATCGAAACCGATGGTCCTTTTGGCGGCGATGTTGAAGTTGAACTACTCATTGTTGATGCGCTCGTTGGCATGAGCGTCACAGAGAATTTTGATATCTATACCGGCCTTAGATACTACGATCAGGACATAGAGGTTATTCCCAATATGTTGCCCAAGGTAGACCTTGGTGATGACTGGATGGACTACCTGATCGGTGTTCGTGCTAACAGCAGGGTTTCCGAAAAATGGTCGGTCACTGGCAAGATCGACGTCGCCGTCGGTGGTGATTCCGATTCTGCATTGTATGTACAGGCTGTATTCATGCGCTACTTCGGCGATAACAAGCATTTGGATCTCGGATGGAGGTATTACGATGTCGATTATGAATCGGGAGCCGGACTAACCAGATTCAAGTGGGATGTTGCCCACTCCGGCCCAGTTGTTGGATTTTCCTGGGAGTTCTGACGCTGAGGACGAGCATGCCGGAAAGATATCTTCGCCCTTGTTGTCATTGCGGTGATGATTGCGGCTGCGATCGCGGCCGTGGTTAAGCTGGGGCCGATACCAGGCAACATTGCGAACGACCGCTGGCATCCACAATCAGAGGCGATCAATGTACTCGGTGCGACGCATGATCACATTCATATCTCTGGTCTATGCCTCATTCTATCTTCTTGTTTTCGTTTTACGTTACATGGATCGATGCAATCCTGGAATCCCATTTACTGAAATTTGGCTATCGCCCGACCAATTTACCTTCATTCACGACACCCGCCGATGAGCTGGTAGGTTTCGATGTAGAAATGGCTCATCTGCTGGCTGAAGACATCGGTGTTGACCTTGAATTCATATCCATTGAGTCTGGCGACCTGGGCGAGATGCTGTCGACGGATCAAATTGATATTGCCATGTCTTGTATCGCAGGCTTGCTCGACATGTATGGTGAGGTGAGCTTTTCACCTCCCTATCTGCATTTGACACTCGCCCTGGTTGTTGAAGATCACATGAGACGTAGTTTTAGGAATGTTGAAGCGCTTCGAGAAGGAGATGTAACTGTCGCTCTGGTCGGTTCTCACTATTTTGAAAGCAGGATTCGCAGAAATTTACCGAACGCTGAAATAGTAGTATTGAAGTCACCCGAGGAGTTCTTCCAGGCAGATCCAGTGGCAGACGTGCTGGTGTTAACCGCTGAGGAAGGAGCCGCGTATACCTATCGGTATCCACGTTTTGCCGTCATCAACGCACCTGTTGAAACCAAAATACCTGCAAGTTACGCGGTACCAAAGGGAGATATTGAAATGATGGAGCTCGTCGGCAACTGGATTGAACTGAAACGAAGTGACGGTACCATAGACCAGTTGTACCAATACTGGATGTTAGGCGGAGTAACAAAAAAGAAGGAACCACGCTGGTCGATTGTCAGGGATGTGCTGCATTGGGTGGAATAAGAAGCTCAGTGATTTAGCCTGAATCCCAACTCATTGGATTCAGGCCTGTTCTTCCAACAGTAGCTTAAGAGACGGTATATCCACAGCTTAAGAGACGGTATATCCACGACCCTGTAAACAAACCCCATAGGCTCTATCGAACGTTGCTTTGTTCTGCGCATTAACAGCCTGGGCTTGTTCTGCCTGTGCCTGTTGTTGCTGTTGAGCATGCCGGTTATGTCTGTTCTGCCTCGATCTTCCAGCGAGAACGCCGACTGCAGCGCCTGTCTTGGCTCCATCGCTACCATCCACGATTCCACCGATGGCGGCACCTTTTAATGCACCACCCACACCGCCCCCCGATTGTTGCTGTGTTGACGTTGGTGCGGTGGCCTGCTGAGCCATGGGGTCAATGCCTGTTTCATTCCTGGCCCAAACAAAACACTCTCCCTCATCAGATTGTTGCTGGGCTGAGTCCTGGCCGTTAGCAGGATATATCATCAGGTCTGCGGAGGCAGCGCCTGTCAGCATGAGCGCGGCAAGTCCTATTAGAGTTGAAGTGAATTTCATGATGTTACCTCCTTGGTAAGGTTAAACAGCTGTGTCTACCGAGTCCTTGAGGATTATAGGTAGATGGATGTTCAAACTCAACACTTGCATACCGCGTCGGGTTGGTTAACGATTTTCGAGCCGATTGAAATCGAGTAACCCTGCGCTGACTCTTTCTTCTTCGGTGTAACTTGCATGCAGGCGGTCGGGTTAGCTGCATCTGAACCGCCTCGCCATCCTGGCGATCCTGGTTGGTTCGTCTGCCCCACAGCAATTCAACCCCGACGTTAAATCTGGGCACTGGTGAGTACACGATATTCCCAGTGACACGTTCGGTTTTATAATAAGAGTTATCCGGTTGAAATGAATAGTTGTCAATCTGTACACCGCTGTAAAGAAAGCTCGATCTTAAGGCATCAGTCCACCAGTGTTGATAAGCGATATAAGCGGCCATAACTGGCAGCGTCCTAATTTTACCCTCTGCATCGAAGACGCCATCGAGTCCACTCAGCGTATTGAGGTCATTGATGTAGCGCCCGATACCGTCGCCAAAGATTAACTGAAACTTCAGATTATCTTTTTTGTGCAGCTTGGGCACTGGAACCACACCGGAAAGGTTAACCCCCCCAGGCGGATTCGGTTTCGGTTCGATCGAGAACGGCTGAGCGTGCGGATATTTGCCTCAATACTGCAGAAAGTTTGAAATGAGAAAATCGTTTGAAGCTTTTGCGAATGCTGAAAGTAAAATCCGGTTGGATACTCACCCCTTCAGCATCGGTGACGTCCCCGGTCTCGAAGTCGATCGTACTGATCTGAGCATTGGGATCTTCGAGCGCGATGGAAAGATCCCAATTCTTTCCAATCGCTGGAAAGTATCTTATCTGTGACTGGCGAACATTCACTTGCCCATTGATTCCTTCAAAGTCCAGTTCCTCCGGGGCTGCTACCGTGTCATAAAAAACACTCCAGGTTTTACCGGCCAGAAAATCCCTGAATTGTCCGTAGGCGTGCCTGAGTCGGAAGGTATCTCCCACTCCCGCAAAATCACCTTCAACAAAGGCGCGAATATTACCCATGTCCGTTTAAGAATTTAGATCCAGATTCAATCGCGATTGCGACGAAGACATACTTGATTCGTCAAAGGAAACGGTGCCGTCACTCGAGACGGGAATTGAACCCACAATAAACCGATCCACGCTTTCCAGTGGATCGAAACTCTTGATCAGGGCAAGTTTGACATAGCCGCCTATTTTCAAATAAGCGTTCGTACCGGGCAAGGCAATAGAGCCTGGGCGGACTTCGTTGTCTCTGGATAATGTCGGGTCTTCCGGAATGGCAGCCAGTTGCTCTTCCAGTGTTTGCAGCCTGTTAAGTACCGCTTTGTCTTCTTCAGATGCAGATGACAACTCACCCTGGTTCATCGCCAATTGATCGAACTGCGTTTGCAGACTGTTGAGTACGGTGACATGACCTTCCAAGCTTTTTTGTTGTTCCATTATTTCTTTTCTTTGATTTTCCAGCTGAATTTCCTGCTCTTTCAGCTTGCGATCCTGTTGACTCATCTTGCGACCTTGCTGTTCCAGCAAACTGCGTTGTTCCTCGATCAGCCTTCCCAGCGCTTCCATTGAGAGAGAAGTATCTACAGGTTTCTCTTTCGAGGCCTGTTTTTCCTTTGTATCTGCGGTCTTCGGTTGGATTGCCTGTTCTTCGTTCTTTGCATATTCTGGTTTGTTAGCCTGCTCTGCAGTATTTTCATTCTCGAGTTTTATAGTCTGCTTTTCGGTTTCTGAATTCTCGGTTTTCTTAGGCTGCTTTTCGGTGTTTACTTTCTCCGGTTTTATCGTCTGCTCTTCGCCATAGCTCAACGCGGGCAAACAAAGATAAATCGCGACAACAATGATTTTTAAAGGATCGCAACACCAACGAGCACTAGATCCTGTCGCCAAGTTACTCTTACGAGATGGAGGGAAAGGGATATCAATTCCGTTTGTGTGCCGTTGGCCGTGTGTCAATTCTTGATTCTTCATCAAGAGTCGCGCCTTTTTGGTTTCAATTTATTGCTGACCAGTCCTCTTCAAACTTTACGTCCCTGTTGCATCCGGTTCTATTTCATGAACAACTCAGGTCACGGTTGTTCCCTATAGTGCTGAAGGTACCAGATGTTACCGAAAAATAATTAATGTACGAAAGTGTCTGACTTATAGCCAAAGCTTGAACGACTGTAATCAGAGACCAGCTTGATGTCAAAGCATCTTATAGTTACCCAATAGTTGTCAAAACCCTCTCGTCACCCGGCCTTTTTTGGCCTGGCCAGAAACCCGGAAGCAGGCCTCTGTATGGCCAATGTACAATCCTATGAGATATCGTATTGATGGTATATGGATTCGATCTTTTTATCAGGCCATATGTTGATTACATCAAAGACTACATAGCAGTGAAAGTTGCTGTATAGTTCTTTGTGAAAGTTTACTGATGGAGGAAGAATCGTGACAGAAAGCGTTTCAGGTAGAACCGCAGTTTCACCGGCGGATGGCCCAGTCGCGGTCACTGGGGCGAGCGGTTATATTGGCTCCTGGATTGTCCATGATTTGATAGAGCAGGGTTACCAGGTCCGCGCTTGTGTTCGGGATACACAGAGGCCTGAAAAGGTCGATCACTTACTTGCCATGAACACCTCTGGATTGCGTGGTGACGTGTCGCTGTTTGCAGGGGACCTGTCCAACCCCGGGAGTTATGACGACCCCTTCCATGGGTGCTGCGCCGTAATTCATGCAGGTGCAGCGGTTGGATACAACAAAGAGACGCCGCAACAGGTTTACGATGGTTGTTTTACAGAAGTGCAACATGTTGTTGAGTCAGTAAAGAAAGCTGGCTCCGTCAAACGATTCGTGTTTACCAGTTCTTTTGCAGCAGTCGGACACCCGCGCCCGGAAGGCTATGTGTTTACAGAAAAAGACTGGTGTGGTGATAACGTCGAAGCGTACAAGGGTGCCTGGGCAGAGCAGAATATTCCCCTCAACAGGGATATTGCCTACGCCAAGGCCAAGGCCAATACCGAACATATGATATACAAGGCGGCCGAAGAGGATGGCCGGTTTGATGCCATGGCCATTTTACCTTTACATGTGATTGGACCCTTAATGTGTGCCAACCACGATCAGGGATGGAGCTGGCAGAACTGTATTAAGCAGATGCTGCAAGGTAAACCCTATAAGAAGTCGAAGGGTGGACGAATGCTCTGGAATAATGTTGACGTTCGGGATGTCGCCAGGGCACATCGATTATGTGCGGAAAGCACAGTTGCAAAAAATGGTTCCCGCTATATTCTCTCTGCCAGTGATCGTTCCGGTGAATTGTTTACCTGGGAGTTACAGGCGAAACTCAAATCACTGTTTCCGGCTATTGCCGATATTGGTGGTGAATTAATGGACAATGGTAATCCGGCAAAGAAGACTTATGACTCACCACGTTCATACTGTTTACTGGCGAAGCAGGAATTGGGTCTCACGACATACTCAATAGATGTAACGGTTAAGGCGAATGGAGATTCCCTGATTCAATTAGGCCTGCTGCAGGACGAGTAGCTTGTCATACTGACATCAGGTGATACAAACCTGTCAATAGATGACCAGGATCATGAATTACCTGTAACCAAAGCAGTATTACGAGTGAGATGTTTTTTAGCGTAACTCCAGATCCGATAGTCAATCGCGTTGTGCAGCGGTTCCACTATGCGAATAATTTTACGCTGTTCTCTTACATGGATAGAGAAATGATGAAACGATTAATTTTACTGGTTTGGATTATGGCCTATAGCGCTGTGGTCGCTGTTGTTAGTGCTGATGAAATTACACCAGAAATTCTCCGTACACCCGACGCTCGCTTCGCTGATCTGACAGATTATCCTTTCAGACCTAATTACATGCAAATTGGTGATTACCGAGTCCACTATTTAGATGAAGGTCCAAAAGATGCCGCTCCGGTATTGCTGATTCATGGTGAACCAACCTGGAGTTACCTATTTCGTAAGATGATCCCTGTTCTTGTTGATGCGGGTCATCGCGTCATTGCGCCTGATCTGGTGGGTTTTGGAAAATCAGATAAACCTGTTAGCGAGGGCGCATATAGTTACCAGATGCAGGTTAATGTGATGTTAGAGTTGACCCAACGGCTCAACCTGAACGAGACGACATTCTTTGGTCAGGACTGGGGTGGACTCGTTGGGTTAAGAGTCGTCGCTGCTGATCCCGACAGGTTTGCAAGTGTGGTGGTGTCGAATACCGGCATGCCTTCAGCTGCTGGTTGGCAGGGTTGGATTGGTTATTCGCTGTTCAAGCTGGCTGTCTGGCAGGTAGGTGCAATCAGCCTGGAAGAGCTACAGGCCGAGCTCACTTTTCCTCGGTGGGTTGCCTATAGCTACTATGTAGATGAATTACCGGTTGAGCAAATAATGACCTTTATGGGTGGCGGCGTTTCAGTCACGAAAGCTTACGAAGCGCCATTCCCCGACAAGCGTTATAAAGCAGGTGCTCAAATAATGCCTTACCTGGTTCCATCCCAGTTACAAGAGAATGAGGAAGCCTGGTCTGTATTTGAAAAGTGGGACAAGCCTTTTTTAGTGGCTTTCACTGATTCAGACCCCATCACCAGAGGCGGTGAACAGGTGTTTCTTGATCGTGTGCCAACAGCCCAAAACATAACGATCTCTGGCGCTGGTCATTTTGTGCAAGAGGATGCAGGTCCGGAGCTGGCAGAATTAATCAACCGTTTTATTGCCGGGGAAGATGTACATTCTTTCAGTGTTGAACATGCTCGGCGATAGAGATTTACTGGATGTCCTTGAATATTGGGATCTACTGGGTTACTGGGAACAAGGTTCAACATAAGGCTTAAACCCATTGATACTGTCCAAGGCAATTTGCAGCATAAAGGCTTGCTTTTGAAATTCTAAATCTACAGATACGCTGTTCCCCTACACCGGCAAGTTGATGGTAAACTCAATGGCATGTCGGAAAGCGCCGAAATTTTCATAAGCTACTCTCGCGATGACGAGATGTTTGTGTCCAGGCTCGTCAAAGCACTTGAAGCTTCAGGCTATTCGGTGTGGTGGGATACCCGGATTAGCACCGGTTCCGAATTCGACAACGTAATAGAAAATGCACTTGCGGGAGCAAGTTGTGTGGTGGTTGTCTGGTCCAGGAAGTCAGTGACACGGGAATGGGTCAAAAACGAGGCGAGCGAAGGGCTGCGTCGAGGCATATTAATCCCGATACGTATCGATGATGTTGAACCACCACTAGCCTTTCGACGCCGTCAGACTATCGACATGTTGAATGATAATGACTTCGATGGTGTAACCGAAGAAGTCGGACGTGTCGTCTTCTGGCAATGGCCCGGTACACCCGGGGCAGTCTCCGGACTGTAGTTACCGCTGAGCCTTCAACATTTTGAGCACTATCCGGCTCGTGAGATAAGGCTTGCATTATCTCCTGATGGCCGACGAATAGCCTATATTGGTGCGGAGTCGGGAGAAACATTCGTATTTGTCCAGAATGTCCATGAACATCGAGGGGCCAGGATTCCCGGTACGGACCTGATCATAAGCATGTTCCTGAGCGTGACAATCCCGGCGAATCAAATATGCAAAAAGGTGATAAAACAACATGATATTTTCCCCGCTTCGTCTCTAACCAGATTCCACAAATCACAAAGAGGTTGAAGAAACTGGACGTGTCGCAATACGGTTTACAATTACTATCCACCAAAACGGCCAGAAAAAAGCGGTTCAAAGTAATTACTCACGTGCCCTTCCAATTGCCTTCTTTGGTACACCTACGTAATATCGAAGTGAAATAGCATCAGGTTTGCAGGCAAAAAAAGTGTTCAGATCAAAAGATCAAGTAATCACGAAATCAATGACGATATTTACCAGCCTGGTAGTGTCTGCTTGCGCGGCAGCAGACTACTTGTCAGCGGACCTTCGCGAACGTGTGGAAGATCTCAAACAATCGGCCCAGTCAACGGTGACATCACCAGCGAATATAGACCGCCGTGCAAGGACTTTGCTCGCATGGGCCAACGCTTATTCACTGGCAGGCGGCGTGACCCCCGTTGAGTTACCGTTGAATGCCGGACTGGTAACCGGTTACAAGCTACAGGCGCGAGCGGGTGTTTCCCTGGCGTGGACACTTGATCAGATGATCCAGGAGATGCGCCTGCGCGACGAGCAGCCAGAGGCGATTGGTACGCTGACAACCTCGACGCTGGGTCCGTTCAGGGCTGGTTCTTTTGTGAGTTTTTCACAGACCTATACTGTTGGCTCGCAACCCCTGAAGGCAGGTGGTGGAATCATGATTGCGCGGCATATCTTCAATACGGGCGGACGATACCAGACAGACAACCCCGAGGCGGACAATTACATATCGATCACCAGCTCTAACGAAAGCGCGCGATTCAAGGTCGACAGTTATCTCATGAGCGGGATGCACGGCGGGTTTCGCTCAGCGGCCAGCACGATTGTTTTTAGATTGCAGGGAACCACGCTTGAGCAGGGCGACAGTGTCACGATCAACTATGGTGATACCTCCCAGGGTAATCG
This sequence comes from Gammaproteobacteria bacterium, assembly GCA_012960755.1. The sequence continues at coordinate 536,700 of DUAT01000057.1, read as the reverse complement.
CGGATTACTGATCCAGGACTATTCCAACGATCGGGGACCGCACCCGCTGTACGTTGATCTTGAAGGCGAGGATCTTTTCCTGACGCTCCCTATTCAACCTTTCAAAATTGTTGGTACTGATATCAAAGGCGTACATGGTTTTGTACCATCCGTGCTTGAGCCCGGCGAAACTTTTGAAATAAGTGTTCGGGCGCAGGACAGGTTTGGTAATGCGGCCAGTGGTTCGATACCCGCCTGGCAGGTGTTTATCGATGACAGACTCTACCGGGAGGTACCGGCAGGAGATCAGTCCATTGTCGTGTTGAAAAACGTCAGCATTGCCGAGCCAGGGGTTCATCGCATTTCCATTCGATCAAAAGACGGTGCTATAGAAGGCAAAACAAACCCGGTTCTTGTTGAGAAAGATCCTGAACACAGAATCTACTGGGGCGACACCCATGGCCATTCAGGGTTCGCCGAGGGTGTCGGTTCCGCCGAAGGCTATATGCGTTTCGCCCGGGATGAAGCGCGTCTTGATTATGTGACTCACTCTGAACACGATATCTGGCTGGACGATGGTGAGTGGAAGATTCTGCGGGACAACGTCGAGAAGTACTCCCAGGACGGACGGTTTGTGGCATTCCTTGGCTATGAATGGTCTGTCAACAACACAGGCGGAGGACACCACAATGTGCTTTTTCGAACCCCGAATGATCGAAAACGAATTCCCATGCAGTTTTACCCGACACTGTCGCGGCTCTACACGGGATTAAGAAATCACAATAGTGCCAGCGATGTGCTGATCATTCCCCATGCACATCAGAATGGCGATTACCGTCAGTCAGATCCGGAACTCGAACATCTGGTTGAAATCATGTCCGGTCATGGCACCTTCGAATGGTGGGCAAAAATGTATCTGAACCACGGTCATCAGGTAGGATTTGTTGCGGCGTCGGATGATCACCTGGGTCACCCCGGGTATTCGGTGCCACGGGGCGCCGCAATTGCCCAACGAGGAGGTCTGGGTGCGGTACTGGCTGGTGAAAAAACAGCGGACGCTTTGTTCGACAGTATGAAAGCGCGCCGTGTTTATGCCACAACCGGTGACAGGATTATTCTGCAGGTAGATGTCAATGGCACTGGCATGGGGCAGCGGGCACCCTACTCCGAGAAACGCAAGATAGTCGGTCGTGTCATCGGCACCGGTGCGATTAACAATATCACGATTGTAAAGAACGACACCGCCATCTGGTCGGGAAACTACGGATTCAGCAATCAGGTCAAAAGCGTTGCCGGGTATCAATTGAAGTTCCAGTCAGACTCAACCGCATTCCATCCAAGAGACAACCCGCGTGGTTGGAGAGTGTGGCAGGGCACAGCAGAAATCAAGGGTGCAACTCTGGTCTCGGCTGAGCCAACGGATTTTACTAATCCATCAGTGCATCAGTTTTCAATTGATGAAAAAAACCCGAACCTGATTCGATTCACCACATTAACCCGCGGCGACTCCAGCTCGATTGACCTTGTTTTTGAAGGTGCGGGAAACACAACAGAAGTGATCCTGGATCTGAAAACAGCACAGGAAAGGGGTGGCGCACCACAGCTATATCGTCGGCACGGTCGCATCCCGGCATGGAAAACCACTTTCCCCTTAAAAGAAATGGTCAACGGCCGATTGTCCAGGATTAATGAGTTCCAGGGTTATCAGGATTCAGTGATGCTGCGCAGGTTGGTAAGGGACGGAAAACAGGAACGCCAATTTGAATTTGTGGACGACGATAATCCCCGCCAGGGCGACTATTACTATGTTCGGGTTGTACAGGCGAATGATGCGATCGCCTGGTCGAGCCCTGTCTGGATTGGTGGCTACGCGAAGAAATAGTGAACAGGAACTATTAGCAGTGAACCCAGACGATTTTGACCAGAAACTCGAGAAGATACTAATCACCCACATAGCCGATTGTGATTCACTTTTATCTGCGGCTCGTTTATCCGGCGGCGCGAGCCAGGAAACCTACCGGATCGAAATCAAATGCAAGGATCAAGTGCGGGTGCTGGCAATGCGCAGAGCTATCGGGGGAGGCTATAACGAGCCTGGGCTCGCTAAAGTCGGGCTAGCCGGTGAGGCAAAGCTCATGCAACTGGCAAGAGAGGCGGGTGTACCGGCACCCGAAATTTTCTATCTGCTGAATCGTGAAGACGATCTTGGGGACGGGTTCATTATGGAATGGATCGAAGGTGAGGCGCTGGGTGCACGGATCGTGCGCAGACCTGAGTATGAGTCCCTGCGGCCAGAACTCGCTTACGAGATTGGCAAGGTACTGGCGCGAATTCATCGCATAGATGTAAAACAGACCGGGCTTGAGGACATCCTGGCAACGCTGCCACCGCGGGAGTTCATCACCCAGACCTGGGACCGATATATTGCCATGGATACCCCCCAGCCGATGATTGATTATGCGGGTCGATGGCTGCTTGAGAATCTCACCGAGGACCATGATCAGACGCTGGTTCATAATGATTTTCGTAATGGTAATTTCATGGTGACACCACAACAGATCGTTGCGGTGCTGGACTGGGAAGCGGCGCATATCGGAGATCCGATGCGTGATCTCGGCTGGATTTGCACGAATTCCTGGCGATACGGAGGAGATGCGCCAGTTGGCGGGTTCGGCAGCTATGAAGATCTGTTCAGGGGCTATGAGGAGGTATCGGGCAATAAGATAAATCTTGAGGAGGTGATCTTCTGGCAGGTATTCGGCTCATTCTGGTGGTCTGTTACCTGCCTCGGGATGGTCGTGCTCTTTCGGGAGGGTAAGGACGCTTCGATTGAGCGTGCCAGTATTGGACGACGTACCTCAGAAGCGTTGGTTGACTGTGTCAACCTGGTCATTCCCGGGCCGGTTGAAGTCATAGCCGCGCATCAAAGCGAACAGAATCTCGATATGCCGGGGGCTGCAGAGCTGCTGGGATCTGTCATTGAATTTCTGAGGGATCAGGTGATGACCGAAACTGGTGGCCGGACCAATTTTATGACCCGGGTTTCCGCGAACTCGCTGGACATTGTGAAAAGAGAGCTGTCCCTGTTAGAGGCGCATCGGAGCCTTGAACGATCCGGTTTGCAGGCGATCTATGACACGGATGACGATTTGGAAACCCTGCGCTGGCGCCTGGTTCACGGGCTTCGGGATGGTACTCAATCGCTGGACTCTGAACCTCTTAAAGCCCATTTGAGAAATACGATCGTTAACCAGGTTGCGATCGACCAACCACGATACAGCGGATTTAAACAGGCACTCGAGATTTCTTCCGGTCAGTAGAAAAAGGCATCAGGCCATTTAATGGGGAAAAGCCATTACTTTGCGGTGAAACGCAAGTACAACAAGCCCGAAACGGAATGGCGCCAGTACAACTCATCATCCAATATCGCAATAGCGAAACGATTGTCCTTATCCCAATGGATCACCGCATCATCATCATGACCCGTGTCAAATTTCCTGGCTAACTCCAATGTCCAACCCGATTTGCTATGTACGCCTTTGGCGCGAACATCCGCTACGCTGCCACTCGCCTGCTGAAAGCCGAACGAATTAACCACCTCTGTTTCGAAGCCAGCAGGTTTTTCTTTTCGGACGTAGGCGGGAGTCCCTTCATCCATGGGTCGTGCAATGTAGACGGTTTCGTGTCCTCCCAGGGCGTATTCCCTGCCGCCTTTAACCAGCTGCTTTCTTATCAGATGCCGTTTGTCGTCAGCCCAGCCTCCGGGGTTGCTCCGACCTGCCTTCCAATGCCACACATCCGCAGTAAACTCACCATCGGTGGTCAACATATTTACTTCGAAATCACCATCGATCGGGAACTCGATTGCAAACTGGTCATCGGGTTTGCTGGGTTTCTCATATTGTTTCAATGCTGCATTCCAGATGAAGGGATCACGCATGTCACTCAGGGTTGTGTCTGACCACTCGGCAAGGATGAAGAGTTGCTCGTCGGTGTAAAGGGCTCTCATGATGACTTGCCTTGCATCTGCGCCACCGATGGCCTCCCTAACGGAAACCACAAGTGGCGTTGCCAGTTGCCAAAGCCCGTCGATCTTGCCGTCTATGGTCGGCGCTTCGGTCGAGTAAGCAGCAACAAGAACAGCAGAATCTTCGCCAACTGAGTCGACAGTAGATCTGACAGAAGGAACAGTCTCTTTCCCGGTGTTGTCAGGTGCGCACCCTGTTAATATCCAACTCAGAAATACCAAGAGGCTGATTTTTATCATTTCCCCTGCGTTCATGATTGCAACTCCTTTCCGGCTTCTTGTCTTGCCTGTTAGTGACCAATGGTCACTTTACTTCATCTAACACTTGGATGCGCAAGTCGTCGAAATAGGTGACCGCGTCCGCTTTTGTCCAGAGACCGATTTTGCCCGGTTCCGTGAACACATCATTGGTGACTTCGAACAGCTTGCGGTTGTTCAGATAAATCTCAAACAGATCACTACGAACAACGACTCTAAGTGTGTTCCACACCTTATGGGGAACTTCGACGGCAACACCATAAGCGGCATTCTTTGCGTTAATTCCAATACTATCGCGCCTGCCCGACTCTGTTTTGTAAGCAACAACATTGTTTTCCAGACTGTTCGCTCTAACGACATAGTAATTATCGCTATTCTGATATCGGAATATCAGGCCGCCAGACGCATCCACCTGGCCGCTGATTGTCTTAAACCTGACCGACAGATCCACGTCCCGGGCTTCGATACCGTTGTGAATCAGGATGGGATAACGTCGATTTGTCTTGTCCTGACTGAGTTGCGCCACCACTCGCTTCCCTGAAGGTGGCGCAGTGACTTCTTTGACCAGCCAACTGACTGCGGATCCTGAGCCAGTTAATGCGGCGGTAAACGCTGCAGGTGGTGTATCTACTCCAGCTGTCTCGAAGTCAAATACACTTTCACTTTCGCCATCTGCAACTGTGATCGTCGCCCTCGCAGCCAGAAAAACACAAAGGCAGAGCTTCTTGAAAAAACGGTTCATGCCATCAGTACCCACTCATATGAAGAGGTTGGTTCCGGAGCCTGCTGCGGGAGTAAAGGTTGCGCTCAAATTAGCGTCAAATCAAGGAAGGCTGTAACTGAATCTGCTGCAAAAAATGTTTATCTTCGCTGTCCTTTCAGATATAAATCGACGTACTTCGAAATAGATTCGATCTTGATCTTCGGAAGGCGAGGCTGAGGCTGTAGCTGTGGCAAGGATACTGAAACGGGTGAAGAGTTGGGCGATGATGGCTGGAATTGGGTTCCTGCTGATAGGTGCCCCTTTTAGCCCAACTGTGGCTGCCTCTCCAGGATCGGGTCTGTATAAAAAGGCTTGTAAGAAATGCCACGGCAAAATGGGCGCAGGAAAGAAAATTAAAGCCGATCCAGGTAAATTCAAATACCCGCCCATCAATCAGTTGACCCGGGAAGACCTGAGTAAAACTATCAATGAATACCGGGAAGCCTGGCGAAACAAGACTTACACTAAAACGGAAAAAAAGATGGCCAAGCCCGCTGGAAAATTGAGCGATCAGGACATCAGTGCATTAGTAGAGTTCATCATCTCTCAATTAAGTCTCGAGTAAACTGAAGTGCTTCAGCCTACAGACACACTGATTCGCGCCGCTGTATCGAGTTGGTATAATTGGCAACGACAAACTTTACCCGCCCCGTGAGAATTGTCACTTCCCGTTCACACTCAAACAGATGAATTCAGAAAAATGTGTTGTTATGCAGACGGCGCCAGATTCGGGATATAGAGTTGAGATAAAGCTTGTCATACGTACGGCACGACTCATCGAGTTATAAAGGCAATCATGCTTAAGGAACTGATTTTTTTGACCTGGATTTTTTGTCAATTTCCTCTACCTCTTTTCTCTTGATTTTTGCCGCAGAAATTGGCGATAAAAGTCAATTGGTCTGCATGACGCTTGCCGCAAGATACAGTGCGGTACCCGTCATGCTGGGTTCAGGACTGGCCTTTTTGGTTCTGAATACCCTGGCTGTTGTTTTCGGTGCTGCAGTAGCCAATTGGATTCCCGAGGTTTTTGTCTCTGGGATGGTTGCCGTTTTATTTGCCGCTTTTGGTATCCATGCATTGCGAGTGGGAGAAGCTACAGATGAGCAGGATATAGACATCGCCAGCAGGCGGGGAATTTTTTTCACCACATTCCTGCTGATAGTTGTTGCTGAATTTGGTGATAAAACTCAACTGGCAGTAGTTGCCTTAAGCAGTGCGAGCATTCCTTCTGCAGTATGGCTTGGGGCTACATTGGCTTTAGTTACAACGTCGGTGCTCGGCGTTTGGCTGGGTAGTACACTGCTGTTGCGCATGTCCATCACCTCACTTCATCGTATCAGCGGGGTGATCTTTTTAATGCTCGCTGTAATTGCGTCCTATAAAACCTTTGAAAGTTTTTAACGTTTTTAAATTCCGTTTAAGGCCGGTACCAGATTGGAGACGTCCAGGCCCGATCCTGAATGACGGCATACAGGTCCGGTCGTGGTGGCACACCCGCTCGAATCGCGTCCCAGGTTGACCAGCGGCATTTGGGGTTCTCCAGCACCCGCACGTAATAAAATGCTCTCTGTTCAGGATCGAAATCGGCATCCTGCCAGAATGTCATCAGCTCATTCGCTCCCTTGTTCGGTGTGACGGAACAATCGCTTAAGTCAACGAGCGCACCATTATCCGGGCAACGCCGGGTTTGTGGATCGACCGTACCCCCGTCGGAGCAGGCGACGTCGATGACAGCCTCCATCGACTTGCCATCTTCAATCCAGCCTTTGATGATCTGCAGGCGCTGCAGCGACACACTGTCAACGTCGCGCATGGCCCACAGATAAAAACCCGGCGCTTTGGTTCCAGCCGCAAGGTCTGAACCCATGGGAACACCATTCTCATAGGCCATTTCAATCCTGTTTTTTGCGGTCAGAAGCTGCGGGTTGATGTCGGACCCGGCAAAAAAACGAACCTTGATATGGGGCCCGCTGGTACTGAATGTCTCCTTGCGACGGAATGCATCGAAGATGGATTCACGCGTGTTCGACTCCGCCCATACTCCGGCCAGGCCGGAAGCGCCCCAGTGCCGGGATCCGGCGTCAGCGTACTGGGGATCGTCTGCGGGAGAATCAGGTAAGGGTACTGACCCGCGGCGAAACGGATCAATATCGAGTACACCGGTTTTACTCCAGTAGTTGTCTTCCTCAAACGAACCGGCCGCATTGTGCGTATCCGAAGAACCAATCACTCCAAACCTGTATGGGTTAACCCCGCTGCTCTGTTCCATCTGCAGGCCGTTGAGATAAGCTTCGCGGGTGTAACTACCCTGGGGCCGGGAAGCCAGATTACTGGCGACCCGCGTCGGCATGATCTCGAAATCGGCCCATTCATCATTGGTGGACAACATGGGGTGGGTATCAGACGTGCCTTTCACCTGTGTATTCTCAACCAGGGGCTCATTACGCATCCGCAGGTCGGCATAGGCCTCGTCGATGGGTTCCCCTGCCCAGTTGGTCTTCTGGAACATCCAGCCATCGGAGCCATTTGAATTGTGTGGGATGGCCAGTAACTCCCTGCCTTGCGCGCGCTGGCCATCCATCCAGACCCAGAGGTCCTCAGGGTTAAGGGAATCGAAACGGCTGAAGGGTTCCTCCGGATGCGCGCTGCCGCGAAAAATCACATTTCGATGCAGATTCTGAAACTCCGGTCCTGAACTGGTGTATTCATAGCCAATAAACGTCGTGAACCTACCAGGGTCATTGTGACGTTCAGCCGCTTCGACAATCTTCTTCCAGGCGCTGCGCATCACTTCCCGGTCATCCAGGTCGTTCTCGCGCCCTTCGACACCAATCTGGCCCAGGTAACGCAGTACAGCCTGAAATGCCAAACCGGAACCTGCAGCTGTGGTAGCACCGCGCACAGCATCTGCAATTTCATGCTCACTGTATTTACTCCCCGGCTGGGCAATGGTATTCATCATACCCAGCAGAAACCCGTGGTCTGCTACTGCCTGAAAATCCAGCGGCTTCTTCATCTGCATAATAAATCCGGAGGCATGCGCAATGGCGGCACCCTTGGCAAACTCGTAGGCATCATCCGGGGTGCGTCGCGTACCAAACAGGAAGGCATCGAACGAATACTGTGTGTGAACATGCAAATCGCCAAAGTAGGCATTGCGCAATGGATCAGAAGCAATGCTTGCCTCGACGGGTTCTTCTACCGGGGATTTTTTTTCGACTTGCTGCTTTTTCTCCGGCTCGGCGCATCCCACAGCAAGTAGTGCGAGTGCAAAGACACAAACCCATAACGGTGATCGATAAAGTCGGAACATGGCTTTTCTCCTCGAAGTTGTTATTTTGAAATCACTTTAGCGCTATTAAAGTGGCAATGATACTGCGCCACCTTTGTACCGTTTGTGGCGTGAATACAGCGACAACCCGGACAGCCATCACTGCAACGACTCGACCATCATCACGAGTACTGATTGATGGACTCTCCAGCTTCACTTTTCGAAACGGTAGCAGCATTCTAACTCTACCCTGTAACAAAGGTTTTAGTGATGACAGTTATTCGGCGCGCAGGTTTCTATTTGTTTGTTTTTCTGTTTATGCAGTGGGCTACATTGAGCCTTGCTGAGACAACCAGAGAATTGGTTGGATTTACGAAAAATCAGGCTAACAAAGGCAATCAGGCATACCAACAATACTGTGCGGCTTGTCATGGCGAAACGTTGGAGGGAGTCGGCATTGCACCACCACTTAAGGGTGCACGTTTTGACTATAGCTGGCGTGGTAAGTCTGCGGGGGTTCTCTCGTTTCACCTGCGCCGAATGCCGCCGGGGTCTGATGCAGAATCGCAAACCCTGAGTGACGAGACCCACGCTAATATTCTGGCATATATTCTGAACCTGAACAAACTTCAACCAGGTGATGTCGAACTGCCTGTTAATCCTGTCGCACTCGAAAACCTTACCATCCCACGTTTAAATGCAGAGGCGTACGACCCCGTGGTGCCTGTGGTCAGATCTGCTGCTCAGACCGCACTGTTGGGCAACCTGCCTCAGGTCACCGACGAGATGCTTCGCAATCCCTCTCCGGACGATTGGCTGCATTGGGGGCGTACATACTCCGGACAGAGTTACAGTCCTTTGAGGGACATTAACAGAAAAAATGTTAGCAACCTGAAACCAGCGTGGCGTACCCCGTTGCTGTTTGGCTCCAGCATGCCAATGCCCTTGGTCAATGGGGGGGTAATGTTTCTTCATACATTCCCGGATACGATTATTGCAATGGACGCCACAAATGGCGCGGTATTGTGGCGCTATGCGCGGGAGGGACTCTCCCATTCTAATAAGAAAATGGGCCTTGCTCTGCATAATGACCGGATCTATGCATCGACCTCTGATTTGCATGTGATTGCGTTGAACGCAAAAACCGGTAAATTAATCTGGGACCACGAGATTGATATGCAGGTGCCGGTCAGTTTTCAGGATCGGACTTTCACCCGCAGTGCACCGCTGATTGCAGGGAAAATGGTTATACAAGGCACGATGGGGTTTAGAACCCCTGGCGGCGCGTTTATCGTGGCGGTTGACAGAGAATCAGGGGAAGAGGCATGGCGTTTCAATACAGTCGCCTGGCCAGATAAACCAGGGGGTAATACTTGGAATGATTTACCCGTTAAAGAGCGTAACGGTGGTTCGGTCTGGCATCAGGGGACCTATGATCCAAAATCGAATCTGGTTTATTACGGTATAGCACCCACCTATGACACGGCACCCCTGCTGGTGCCCACGGATAAAGAAGGCCACACCAATGAGGCCATGTATACGAACAGCACTGTGGCTTTAAACCCGGACACTGGCGAACTCGTCTGGTACTTTCAACATACACAGAATGATCAGTGGGATATGGACTGGGTGTTTGAACGTATTATTGCCGAATTGCCATCCCCGGAGGGCGGCACCGTAAAGGCGGTTCTGAATGTAGGAAAAAATGTCATGCTGGATGCGCTGGATGCGGTGACGGGTCAGTTCCTGTTTTCTGTAGATAGCGGCGTGCAGAATGTGATTACAGCTGTCGATACAGAAACAGGTAGAAAGACTATCGATCCCACAAAAATGCCTAGTCCCGATACTTCAAGCACAATATGTCCAGTTCCGTTTGGCGCTCGATCCTGGCCGCAAACTTCATATAGCCCTGACACACACTATGTTTATATTCCAATCACAGAATCTTGCTTCCAAATGAGTGAAACAGGAAAAGGTGGCTGGCTGCTGACGACAGGGGTCGATTTTGGTGCTGCACCACATCCGGACCTGGCGGATGGCATGATGGGTCGCCTGCAAGCTATCGATGTGGCAAGTGGGAAACTTGCCTGGAATAAAGACCAGGTTACGCCACCTTCGACCGGGATTTTGTCTACCGGTGGTGGTCTCATCTTTTCCGGTGATATCGATCCCTCGCTGAAAGCGTTTAATGATGCGACCGGTGAATTACTGTGGGAGGTGTTGCTGGATGATACGCCAAGCTCGAGCCTGATTACCTACAAGGTCGACACCACGCAATATGTAGCGGTTGTCGTTGGTATGACCAACAATCATATCCGCGATATCACGAGGCACTACAGGCAATGGAGCTCTACCGAAGGAATCCCAGGGGACAGCGGAGGGGCTTCAATTTGGGTGTTTGCGCTGCCGTAGTCATTAGACAGATCCACGAAAAGTAAAGAGCTGACTTTTCCCGCAAACTTGAAGCGGGGCGCCTGCAATTGGAACCAGGAAAAATGGGTTGATGGGTCGGGAGCTTGGCTTTAGAGACCGGTAATCGAGGCCAGTGCGAACTCAGCGCCACGTTTTCCACCATGTTTGGTACTCCATAGGATGCAAACGGAAACGTGCAATATTCCCCTCATGAAGTTGCATTACTAAATCTCCTAATGGTATTCCACAATCTGAACATGAGATGCATTGCTATCCGAACACCACCGGAAAGTTTTTCAGTATCCTTACATTTGAACGACGTGATCACTATAGAGAAGGTGGGTTGGTGTATGAAAGGGTAGGAAGTATCGTTGAATTGATCTAAATTTGTGATCCAAGGAAACCATGTATCTTGACAAAGAAAAGGAGTACCTATGAAAGTTGGCTGCCAGATGGCGTTTAATGAAACTACTTCTCCGCAATATATATCCGAGGCTGGGGCCCTGGTTGAGGAATTGGGATTTCATTCTTTCTGGGTACCTGAGCATGTGTTGTTTTTTCCGGAATACGAATCCCGCTATCCCTATTCCGAGAATGGCAAGATTCGCGGGGATCCAAGGAGTTTGCTCGATCCCTTGACGGCACTGACATTTGTCGCCGCGTTTACCTCGACTATCAGGCTTTGTACCGGCATATGTCTGGTTCCGCAAAGGAACCCTGTGTACACGGCGAAGCAGGTCGCTGATCTGGACTACCTGTCCGGTGGCCGGGTCGAATTTGGTATTGGCATCGGTTGGCTGAAAGAGGAATTCGAGGCACTGGGGATACCCTGGGCAGACAGGGCTGGTCGAACCAGAGAGTGTATCGAGGTGATGCAAACGCTGTGGTGTGACGAGTTATCCAGTTACGAAGGTCAGTATTTCAACATCAAGGATGCTTACCAGAATCCGAAGCCGGTGCAGAAGCCGCATCCACCCTTGATATTTGGTGGCGAGAGCAACGCTGCATTACGACGAGTCGCGACGCAGGGACAGGGCTGGTATGGATTTAACCTCACGCCTGCCTCGTTCGAACAAAATCTCAAAACACTGGAATCCTTGATGGTCGCCGAGAACAGGAGCCTGGCTGATCTTTCGATCTACATCTCACCTGCGGCCGGGTCGCTGTCTGCTGATGATATCAGGACGTTCAGTGAGTTAGGCGCAGATCAGGTGATTTTTCCAGTTTTTGCCAGGGATTCCCCGAAGTTACGCGTTCGCGCGCTACAAACCCTGGAACTGGCGAACGTGTAATCGAAATAGAATTTATCCCGCACTGTTGTTTTGGGCATTAATAACTTGCTAGAATTCAAACAATCGTTTGAATGAATTTTAAAACAATATGCCATCCGCTGAACGTGCAAGCTACGTGAAAACCTCGAGCAATACCCAGGGAAAAATTCTTGATGCCGCAGAAACCCTTTTTATCGAGAAAGGCTTTGCTGCGACGTCCTTGCGGGCAATTGCCAATCTGGCTTCGGTGAATCTGGCCGCGACTCACTATCACTTCGGTTCCAAGGAAGGGCTTCTTTCTGCCACCATCCACCGGCGGATTGAACCCATTAATGCATTACGCCTCGCGAATCTTAATCAGCTCGAAGCAGAACAGAACTTCGCGGTGCCGGTAATTATCGCAGCGATGTTTGACCCCCTGCTGAGCGAAGAAATTGATCCGAACCTGCCCTTGTTAATCGCCCGGGTGCACGGCGAGCCCGCTTCAATTTCGCGTCCCTTGCTGGAAAAGGAATTTGGCGAAGTAGGTGCGCGATATCTGGCAGCTATGGAGAAAGCATTGCCTGGTGTTGACCCGGTGGACCTGCGATGGCGGTTTCATATGGTCATTGGGTCGATGGTTCACTTACTTAATTTTCCCAGCCCACTGCAGATGGAAACTGACGATTCACTGCAGGCGCGCAGAGAAGGAATCGAGAGATTAAAACTGTTTGCCATCGCCGGTCTGACACAAACTGGCATTGAAATGAAGGAAGAAAAGCAGTGAAGCGTGTATATCCATTTATCATTATTCTGTTTGGTTTCGGTCTGGCCGGAGTGCTTATTGCCACCGGGCCCAAAGTTGAATCCAGGCAACCAACCGTGCTGCCGCCGCTGGTGCGGGCAATAAGCGTAGAGCTGATGACAATACAAATGCGGACCAAGACCCATGGCACTGTTCTGCCACGAACGGAAAGTGAGCTAACACCAGAGGTGTCGGGGCGGGTAGTTGAGGTTTCTCCAGTGATGGTTTCCGGTGGATTTTTTACCCTGGGTCAGGAACTGTTAAGAATTGATTCCCTGGACTATGAAGTGGCACTGGAAGAAGCCCGGGCAAGACTCGCCCGGTCACAAAGCGAATTGTCCAACTCTAAAAAAGCCTATGCCAGGCAACTTGATCTTGCCAAAAAACAGTCCGCCAGTGCTTCTCAGCAGGATGACGCGTTGAATCGACTGCGGATCGCGGAAGCGACCATCAGAGAAGCCCTGGCAAAACTGTCCAGGGCAAAACGCGATATTGCCCGAACGCGCGTCCTCGCCCCCTATGACGGCCGTGTCCGGTCAGAAAAAATCGATGTTGGCCAGTTCGTTAATCGCGGCAGTTCAATAGCAACTATCTATGCGACCGATTTTGCCGAGGTACGACTCCCTATTCGGGATGAGGAACTGGCTTTCCTGAATCTCCCGTTGATGTACACCGATGTTGAGAGTCGGGCGCAGCGTCCACAGGTTATTCTTCGCGCCAGATTCGCCGGGACAGTCCATGAGTGGTTTGGGCAGGTAGTCAGAACCGAAGGTGAACTCGACCCCCGGACCCGGATGGTGAACGTAATTGCCAGCGTTGAAGCGCCATATGCACAATCAGGTTCAAAACCACCGCTGGCGGTGGGATTGTTCGTCGATGCCGAGATCATTGGCACAAGTTTCGACAATATTGTGGTTTTGCCTCGCTCAGCAATTCGCGGTGAGCAAAAAGTCTACGTGGTTGACGGTGATAATCGACTTCGGTCACGGGACATTGAAATCCTCAGGATTGTCGAAAACGAGGTTTATGTCAGCGGTGGACTGTCAAGAGGGGATAGGGTTTGCATCTCGACATTGGATAGTGTCGTTGAGGGTATGCAAATCAGGCTCGAGAATAAAGCCGCGGTCGCCAGTTCATGAAAGGCCCGATTGCATGGTTTGCCAACAATCATGTGGCGGCGAATCTAATGATGGGACTCATCGTGATGGCAGGTCTGATGGCGCTGCCTGGCATGCCGCAGAAATCAATGCCCGATATTGATATCAATATCATTACAGTTGCAGTTCCCTATCTCGGTGCCGCTCCTGAAGAAGTGGAAGAGGGCGTTTGTATTCGCATAGAGGAAGAACTGGATGGAGTCGAGGGGGTAAAGCAGATTCAATCAACCGCTAATGAAGGTACATGTACCGTGTCGGTTGAACTGTACGAGAATGCTGATCCCTCGAAGGGCCTCGATGATGTAAAAAACCGAATTGACGCTATCGATACATTCCCTGAAGAAACGGAAAAACCCATCATTACCCTGGCCACTCCGCAACGGTCGGTGATGGACATCGCGCTGACCGGTCCCAAAGACGAGCGCACCTTGAAAGTGCTGGGCCAACGGGTGAGAGATGAAATCGCCGCATTGCCGGAAATTACTCACGTCAGTTTAACCAACACCCGGCCCTATGAAGTTTCTGTCGAAGTGTCTGAAGCCTCGCTCAGGCGTAATGGCCTGAGCTTCGAGCAGCTGGCCCAGGCGGTTCGCTCGGCGTCTCTTGATTTACCGGGTGGCTCTATTAAAACCGAAGGCGGAGAGGTGTTGCTGCGAACCAAAGGGCAGGCTTATTGGGGCCATGAATTTGATGACCTTGTCATCCTGACTCGCCCCGATGGGACCCGGCTCCACCTCAGGGACGTGGCCGACGTTGTCGATGGATTTGAAGACACGGACCAGATGTTACGTTTTGATGGTGAACCCGCAGCGATTATTCGGGTTTCCAGAATTGGTGACCAGGATGTCATTGAAATTACCGAAGCGTTACGCCGTTACCTTGTCAAAGCCGAGGCAGATCTGCCCGACGGTGTAGAACTGACTATCTGGAATGACGGTTCAAAAATGCTGAGGGATCGATTGGACACCCTGCTTAGCAGTGCCAGGCAGGGCTTTTTTATGGTGCTTATTCTGCTCGCGTTGTTCCTTCGCCCGCGACTGGCCTTCTGGGTGAGTCTTGGCGTACCGGTTGCCTTCATGGGGGCGATCTTTTTAGTCTCCAGTCTTGGAATGTCAATTGACGGGATTTCCCTGTTTGGATTTATCCTTGTACTGGGGATTCTTGTGGATGATGCGATCGTGGTTGGAGAGAATATTCATTCCAACCAACGGTTGGCAGAACGAGGTGGCGAAGGTTCAATGTTAGAGAGCGCCATCAAAGGTACGCAGCAGGTATCGGTGCCTGTGATTTTTGGTGTGTTGACGACAGTAACCGCATTTATGCCGTTTCTATTTGGCCCGGGAGTCATGGGACAAATACAGTCGGTCATCGGTACCGTCGTGATGTGCTGCCTGTTTTTTTCATTGATCGAGTCCCAGCTGATCCTGCCTTCTCACCTCGGACATCACACAACCGAGTCTGCAGAGTGGGAGGTTGGACTGTTGTTGATTCCGATATTCGGAATCCTGATACTGGAGCTTGCCTGGGATACCCGGAGTTATATCGCCATTGCAATTGCCGTGGCATCAGCATTCATGGCATTGCAGTTGCTCGGGGGCTTCAGGGGTTTTGCTAACCGAGTCATTACTATCCAATCGAGGTTTGCCAACAAGCTTGAGAGCCTGATCCAGGTTCAGTTTCGAGACGTGGTTGACAAAGCGATTGCTGCCCGCTACATCACGATATCAATTGCACTCGTTGCCCTGCTGTCCTCCATCGGCATCCTGGCCAGTGGTCGACTGCCATTTTCGTTTTTTCCGCCTTTGGCATCTGATCAGGTGGTGGCCAAGCTGACAATGCCACTCGGTACGCCAGCAACCGTTACCAATAAAGCTGTAGTGGAGCTGGAGCGCAGTGCCAGAATAATCGCCGATCAGCTGTCAAAACAAACGCCGAAAATGCCACCGGTGAAACATATGCTGACTGCAATTGGTAATCATCCTTCAAGCAATTCCGGGGGAGGTCCACCCTCCGGGCCCCGTAGCAATGCATCGGGCGGACATCTTGGCGAAGTCACCATGCAACTGACATCGAGTCAGTCCCGGGATATCTCAACACGAGAGATAGCAAATCTGTGGCGAAAAGAAACCCGTGCAATCCCCGATGCGGTGGAACTCATTTTTAGTTCTTCCCTGTTCAGTGCTGGCGAGGCAATAAATATTCAATTGGAGGGTGACAACCTGGATGATTTAAGGGTTGTTGCAGAAAAAATTGGCCTGCGACTGGCTGAGTACCCGGGAGTCATCGACATTTCTGATAGTTTTAGGTCCGGCAAGAAGGAATTGAAACTGGATATACTCCCCTCAGGAGAGTCGTTGGGTTTAACCCTTGCGATGCTTGCCCGACAAGTTCGACAGGCATTCTACGGTGAAGAGATACAGCGCATTCAGCGCGGTCGTGATGATGTTCGAATCATGGTTCGATATACCAAAGAAGAACGCCGTACTCTGGGAACCCTCGATCGAATGCGAATAAGAACCCCGCAAGGATCCGAAGTTCCGTTTACAACGGTTGCAGATGCCAGCCTGGGGAGGGGGTTTTCATCCATTAAACGGTCGGATCGCAGACGCGTTGTAAATGTGACCGCGGATGTTGACCGGACCCAGATTACTGCAAATGAGGTGATTGCGGATTTTGGGGACGGCATTCTGGAGTCAATAATGCAGGATCATCCGCGCGTCAGCTATCGATTGGAAGGGCAACAGCGTCAACAAGGGGAGGCTGTATCCAGTCTTATCCCGTTGTTTGGATTAGCCCTGTTCGTCATTTACGCACTATTGGCAATTCCTCTTCGCTCCTACAGCCAGCCACTGATTATCATGAGCGTCATACCGTTTGCGCTGGTGGGTGCAATATGGGGGCATATGATTATGAAATCTTTTGGTTTGATATCTGGCCTGGCGATGATGTCGGTACTGGGATTTATCGCCGCCTCGGGCGTGGTTGTGAATTCCAGCCTGGTCCTCGTGCATACCATTGATGCTCGCAGGTGTGCAGGGCGCTCAATTCATGATGCGGTACTGGATGCTGCAGTATCTCGTTGTCGACCTATTATTCTCACCTCGCTGACGACGTTTGTGGGACTCACACCACTGATGCTGAACAGGAGCGTATCGGCACAGTTTCTTGTGCCAATGGGTATTTCGTTAGCCTTCGGCGTGTTGTTTGCCACGGTGGTGACCTTGTTAGTTGTACCGTCAGGCTATTTGATTCTGCAGGACCTGAGCCGGAAAAATGTTGATGAAGTCGCTTTGGATGAGGGCGCTTTGAATGAGAGCATGGGCCACTAGATCGACAGGTTGTTTACTGCCCGAGACAGGTTTGAGACTGACTGGTCGTCCAGATTGAGCTGCGTCAGAAACCTCTGAAAGTCTGCATCGCGCAGTGGCGAGTTGGGCAGGATCTGTGCGAAAGCGCGGACATTCAACACCTGGGAAATGCGATTATCCAGGGCAATCTGCATCCAGGTGATAGCCTGTTCGAAGTCTCCCTCTATCATTGTGATCCAGCCCGCTAATGGCGCGTACATTTCACCACCGCTTGTTTTAGCAAGTTTTTTGACCCGATTCAGGAAGCGGGTGCTCTTTTCAGTTGCACCTGTGCTGGCGTAAAGGCGACCGCGGCAATTCATCACCATTAAATCATCTTCCGGCAGACTTGAAGTAATTTTATCTAGATAGTCATATGCTCCGGCGTAGTCGCACAACGAAACTAGCGCGAGCATTTTGGCCAGTCTGGCATAGCCGTGTTGCGGGTTGATTGCAAGCGCCCGGTCTGCTTCTACCAATGCGCTTTCGAAATTACCCTGGTATCGCAACGTGTATGACAGGGAAGTTGTCGGGCCTGCGCTGATTGGGTCGAGGTGAATGGCCCGGTTCAAAAGATTAACAGCTACGTCGAATTGGCAGGTATCACGGTAGTATCGTGTCGCAAACTGGGTTAGCACGTTGGCGCAACCCGGCGCGGATGCCATCGCCTTGTCAAACATGGATTTAACAGCCAGCCAGTCCCATGTTTCCCAGCGAACCGCTATCGCTTTGGACATCAGTGCTTCCACCTGGAATGGGTTTATTAACAGGGCCGCCTCAAAGGACTGGCGAATGGAGTCCCTGTTTTTATTGTAGGGTTGGCAGCAAATATAACCCGGTATCTGTCCGTGATGATCGTGAATACATGGGTGCAATACTGCAGTACCAGACAGGTTTCAGTTATACAGTGACTGCTGGAATAAAGGGTCGAAACCAGGTCACTGCAAGAATTCGCATTCCAAAAGGGGGCCAACTGGTTGCGCTGTGGCATACCCACGGCTCACCACACCACACCCGCAGATCTTTCTCCAGCATTGATACGCAATTAGTTGAACGAACTAACCTGCCGTTCTACCTGGTAGATCCCCGGAACAACTACTGGGTGTTTCGACCCGGTGACAGGTTACTTTCAGTGCCTCAAAGTAGGCGCAGAGGATTGGGTGCCAGCAGGGGATATGCCCAGGGCAAGCGCGTGGTGTTGCGAACAGGCGCATCTCGGCCAATAGATTATGCAGACTGGTATCTCGGACCAGGGGTCCGTTAAGGAGGGTTTGTTATGGATAGTCTCTTATGGATAGTCGCTCATGGAGAGTTTCTTAAGGGGAGCTGCACTATCGATGTCCCTTCGATGGATAATTCACCATCCTGGTTTTCTGCGCGTTGTTCAATAGTCACGGTGCCCAGGGTCTCATCTTTTGCGATGACTTTTCCATTGATAAAAAGCGTGTCTCCGACTGGATTGTGGCGTCGGATTTTCGCCTGGGTGTTTTTCAGGAAGCCATCGTCCCCCATCCAGTTGGTCATGTAGTGAGTCAACCAGGAGAAACGTTCCGGCCCGTAATCGTAGGCTTCCGGCGCACCAACGGTCTGGGCAAATTCGGTTTCCCAGTGAACTCTCTCCGGACAATCAGGAATGCCACGCTGATTTTTGATACCAAGACCGGCATGTTTATGATGCTGCTGCCAGGCCAGCTTGTTGGCACGAATATAAAGCCCACCCCAACCCTGGGCATAAGCGATAAATCCAGTGACCGTCATCGGACCCTTCACCATGGTAGGTAAGGCATCACCTATTTTAACATCATCCAGATAACGGGGAGTCGCGCCACGAATTTCTTCGTTGGCGTAGTGACGATAAATTTCAACGAGTTCGTCGTCGGTGTATTGTTTTGGTTGCTGCGCATTGAGACTATCGTACTTAACACCTCTCTCTCTCGCCAGATCCCTGTCGGTGCGGAAGCACCAGCTGTCAGCCTCACAGAGCAACTGGTTATCCTGATTAAAAAACTGGACATGGTAGATCTGTTGGATCGCCAGGCCAGAAAATCGTGTCTCGTGAGGGATCAGCTCTTTTAGCCAGGCTTTAGTTCTGATCTCGTCATTGCGTTTGATGACCTGATGCCAGGTGAAGTCCGCACCTGCCCACATGGCATGTACCCCGGGCAAGCCCCCCACATAACCGGAGATGATCCGGTCACAGGCAAACAGAAAAGACGGCGGGGCGATAATGCTGCCGTGGCAACTGTTGCTGGCGTAGTCCGGGTCGCACCAGAGCGGATTATCATCACCAATACCATGTGCGTAGTGGCGAATGTTGTCCCTGGTTGCTTCATGACACCAGGGTTCCAACGAGTCTTCAATGGGGATGTCGATTCGTTTTCTAAGTGCCGCCAGTGCAGGTTCAGTGATACCGGTAAACTGCCGCTCCAGATCATCGTCGTCTTCGATATTCATTTAGCTGGTTCCTGTCCGGAAAGTCATGTCTTCGAACTGGTTAACCATGTTTCCCGACTTCCCAGCCATTCAGATTATTGCTGGCAAAATCGCGGGGTTCAGCTTCGAGAGTGGTTGCCATCGTGTCATTCCAGCGATTAAGAAAACCGAACAGGGAAATCACAGCGACAATTTCCACAATCTGCCGGTCGGTGAAGTGTTCTTTCAGGGCTTCGAAATGAGCTGCTTCCGTCGCATTGGGCACCATACCGGCGTGCAGAGCCAGGCGTAACGCTGCCCGTTCGGTATCGTCAAACAAAGGGCTTGTTTCGAATTCAAATGCAGACCTGACCTTTTCTGCATCGACCCCTCGCTTTTGTGCATTTTGAGACGTATGCGCCTGGCAATATCGACAGCCCGCCGCATTGCTGACCACGTAAGCGATCATCTGCTTTAAACCAGCGTCAACTTCTCCGCTGTTAAGTACTGTCCCCGCGATGCCACCGAATGCCTGTAGCAGTTCCGGCCAGTGGGCCATGGTAAACATACTCCGGGGTACAAAACCCATTCCCGCTTCGACCATTTTGAACATCGGTTCCATATCCGGCAGGTCTTCACGGGATTTTGGCGTCACATGGGTCATGATGAATCTCCTATCCGTTGACGAAAGCTGGATAACATAATACGCAAAATGTTACGTGGTTTCCTCCCTTTGACCCTGTCAATCCTGGGAGTATTCTCGGACAATGTCGAAGACCTTTAAGTATTGTTTAATCGGATTGGTAATCCGAGGCCGAACATGAACAGAATTACCTTGATAGAATCCATCAGGCGGTGCGAAATCTGCGCAGCGGACTTACCCCTGCGGCCAAACCCGATCATACAGTTCCATTCCAGCTCCAGGATACTGATCGCGGGCCAGGCACCAGGGAGGGTCACTCATGAAAAGGGGATACCTTTTGATGACGCCAGCGGAAATCGGCTACGCACTTGGATCGGTATTGATCGACAGACCTTTTACGATGAAACGAAAGTCGCTGTCGTACCGATGGGGTTCTGTTATCCCGGTACCGGCACAGGGGGTGATCTGCCGCCGAGAAAAGAATGTGCCGAGGCATGGCGTGACAGGATTCTTAAACAGCTGAACGTCGAATTGACACTGGTTATCGGACAGTATGCTCAGTCCTGGCATCTGGGTATGAAGAAGAAATCATCAGTTACCCAGATTGTAAAACAGTGGAAAAGTTACTTCCCCGAATTAGTGCCGTTGCCTCATCCCAGCCCGAGAAACAACATCTGGCTGAAGAAAAATCCCTGGTTCGAGGCAGAGTTGTTGCCTGAGCTACAGTCGGTTGTTGCTGGGCTTTTATCGAAGTCAGCATCGAAGTCATCATTAAAATCACCATCGAAATCATCATAAACCCGGATATCTATCGACGGTATGCGTGTGTTATGACGTCAGTCGCTGCTTTCAGTTTGGAAGGCAATGATGGCCCGTTTCCTGTAACGGCCCGACAACCGCGCAGTAAAATTTAACAGACGCATCTGCCATCCGTACTTCTGGTCGAAGACGCGATACATGGTTTCGATTTCCGCTTCATCGGTGACGATCCTTGCCGTGCCGCTAATCCAGGTGCTTTTCACCCCACCCCGGGCGTCGCAGGCAGCGATATTGATCCTGCCGTTGTTCCTGATACGTTTCACCTTGCCCGCCCTGGCTTCTGAAAATACATAGTGAGTATCACCGGCCGAAGCGACCCAAACTGGTGTCCTGACTTCGTGGCCGTTTTTACGAAAAGTGGCGAGGTTGATGTATGGTTCCGATGCCAGGTCAAAAGGAAGATTCATGATGGTCCCCAGGAGTTAGAACACGACGTATTGAATGACCAGCATCGACATCAGCAATTGAAACAGGAATATTAACCAGAGCATGGTCCTGGCAAAAGGGTGAGGCGTTAGCCGCTGATCCATGTGTTTACGTTGCAGCCACAAGGTGCCGCCACTCTGAATTGGTAACATCAGGGCTGCGACCAGGCCGCCAATGGTGACAAGGGTTACCGGGTTTTGAACACCCATATAGAGCCCACAACCCAGCAGAGGGGCAACAGTGACATAGCCTCGAATGAAAGCCAGTCGGGTTTTCAGGTTTTTCCGTGAAAAGAACCCGAGTTCAATGAAGTAATCCGGCAGAAAGCGGCCACCGGCACCGATAGCTGACAGGGTCGTTGAAAACAGGATAAAGAACGCGCCGATGCCAAAGACCCACAGTGCCCAGTTGCCCAGTGTACGCGTGAACATGCCTGACAAGATTGAAATGGTGTCTAGCCCGTCCGGAGTTTCACCCAGGGTGTGCAGCACACCGGCGCCCAGCAGGTAAAATGGCAGCGTTGCACAGGTGAGGATAATGAGCGTAAGCCAGACGTCCATGTGCAAAACCTTGATCCATCCCCTGGCGCGAGCCAGCCAGGCTGCATATTCGGGCTCGTCGTCTCTCCTGGGACCAATAAAGGTGGGATAACCTTTTTCAATGCACCAGTAGGTGTAGGCGGCTGTTTCTCCTGAATTAACCCCGGTGTAGCCGTAAACCGCGAGAGCAAGGCCAATGTACTCAACCGGCAGGTCAAATGTAAAACCGGAGCCGATATCAGACCAGCTAATGCTGAACTCGGTAAACTGCATCGTAATGGCGCAGATCAGGGTGGTGGTCGTAAACACAATCACAAGGCCCAACAGTATCTTCTCAAATCGCTGGTATCCGCCGAAATTCAGGATTCCAATGGTTGTCAGCGCAACGAGCATCGCCGCCACTCTCGAATCGATAACCGGGAACAGCAGTGACAGGGCTTGTCCGGCACCGCCCATGATGCCGCCAAGACCCATGATTCCTGGTATAAAAGCCAGCAGGACTAACCAGATGGGCCAGCCGACCTTACCCTTTGGACCCCAGAGCTTGCCTGGGAGTCTGTTCAGTGCCCTGAGGTAGGTATCCCCTGTGACGATGGTGTATCGCGCCAGTTCTGCCTGTACCAGGGATTTTATCCAACAGGACATCAGTACCCACCACAGCAATGAAAACCCGGCAGCGGCACCGAGACTGGACGTTAAAATGATTTCGCCGGATCCGACAATCGAGCCGGAAACAATGACGCTTGGTCCGAGATACTTAAGGCGCCTCAGCAGGGTTAAGGGGGGAGTGAGTACACCGCCGGATTTAACCGTATAAGGGTCAACGGAGCTGTCCCCGTCTATCGATTCCAGTGGGCTTATTTGATCAGCCAAGGTACGTTTTCATGTAGGTCTTCATTTAGGCGATCGCACCTTCTTCTTTTAGTTGAGCAACGGTTGCATCATCGATGCCGAATTCTCTTAGAATTTCAGCTGAATGTTCCCCCGGTGTGGGTCCTGCGTGGTGAAACCTGACAGGTACCTCGCAACCAGTGAGGTTTATCGGCGATCTAACCAGGCTGATATCACCGAGAGAGGTATGGGGTGCATTTTTTTGCATGGATAGATGCTGCGCCTGCTCATCTTCGAATGCTTCCCCGATATTGTAAATTGGCCCGCAGGGGACGCCTACACTGTTCAGTTTCTCAACAAGTTCGTCCGTACTGAACTGCCTGGTTACCTTGTTAACATCGATATTAAGCTGAATCTTGTTGCTGATTCTAAGTTTGCCGTTTTCATAATCTGGATTATTGCTGAGCGCCGTTGCATTCAAAACCTTGCAGAAGTTACCCCACATTTTGCCCGTAGACGCTGCTACATTGAGCAAGCCGTCATTGGCCTCGAATACACCCATAGGTGCCTGGGTGGGGTGATTGTTGCCCTGTTGCCCGGCGATTTCGCCATTCATGGTATAGCGCGCACCTTGAAAGTCGAGTTTACTGAGCATGGACTCCAGTAAAGAAGTGTGAACCCATTGACCTTCGCCTGTATGTTGACGATGAATCAATGCCAATAGAATCCCCTGCCCTAGAAACATCCCTGCGGAGGTATCCGAGATGGCAATGCCAACCCGCATGGGGCCCCTGCCAGGCTCCCCGGTTACCGACATCAAACCTGAAAGCCCCTGTACGATCTGGTCAACGCCTGGCCTTTTGCCATAGGGTCCGTCCTGACCGAAGCCTGAGATAGAGGCAAGGATAATTCCCGGATTGATAGCCTTTAGGGTTTTGTATTCCATATTCAGTCGTTGCTTGACTTCGGAGCGAAAATTCTCGACAACCACGTCGGCTTTGGCCACTAACTGCTGGAATAGTTTTTGACCGGAGGCACTTTTCAAATCGATAGCAAGACCCCGTTTGTTGCGGTGCAGGTTTTGTTGATCCGGACCGATGTCAGCACCCGTTACCGAGCCCCCGGAACTGTCTTTGGCGGGCGGAGGCACAATGCGAATAACATTTGCGCCCCAGTCAGCCAGCAATCGAACGGCTGTGGGTCCGGCACGGGCGATGGTA
The DNA here is from genome assembly GCA_012960755.1 of Gammaproteobacteria bacterium. The sequence continues at coordinate 512,541 of DUAT01000057.1, read as the reverse complement.
AGGTCCAGCACAGTGTAGGCAGATAGAGGTAGTTGGCTCACGATGGATCCCTTTGTCTGGAGAAGCGCTCATTCAGGTCGGTACGAGTCTCAGTATAGACGAATCGGCTCATGTCTATAAAGCATCGCGCTTTATAGACTTGATCGTTGTTCCAGTTCTGAAATCAGGCGCCCAATTCGAGTCTGCCAGGCATCCTCCATCCCCGGGCTCCACGCTTCAGCCACACTCTCTTTAACAGTAACGTGCACTGCGTTCAACAGGTTTGTATACATATGGGGTTGAACGCTGTAGGCGTATTTGTGGTTCTTTACCTCAAAATTGAGATAATGACTCTCCTCATCGTAATTCTGAACCATGATCAGCCGAAAGACTTCTTCCATCATCTTGCCACGCACCAGGTCATCAATGTGAGACATCAGATCCTGGGAACCCGGGCAGCTGGCAAAGTAGCGACGATAGATTTCCGGGGTGATGTCGCCCGCTTTGTCGGCAGCCAGTTCGAGTGAGACCAGAACCAGGTCGGGCATTTCCTCTGGGGAGCTATCATAAGAACCAGGTACGGATGGCATCGGGTGATTCCTCTTTGGATCGGGTTGTTTTATCGGCTGCGTCGAGACCGTGTTGAAGATATCTCGCAATCGCGCTTCCGGCATGCATTGCAGGCTCTTGTTATTGTGAAACGGCAGCATAGCAAAGGAGCTGCTGGACTGAAAATGAATTGCAGCTACCAGGACAAAGCCCGGAGATCCGGCGAATTCGGTTTAACGAAGGATCTGGTGGGTTATGGAAGTCCTGGCGTTTTCATTCTGTCTTTACTTTGTGTTTAAAAAAGGGCATTAAGCTGTGCGTCAATAAATCAACCAACTAAACTGTTCACCGTTGCAGGATGAGTGCCGCCCTCAGATGAGAAAAAGTTATCGGATCTTGATAGTCATTGCGTTTTTGGCATCGAATACAGCCCATGCAGATCTGAACCTCAAGCTCTATGCAGAGTTAAACCTTAGCTATGATTGGATGGAGCACGGGGACGATGACTGGCAGAGCAACGTCACCAGGTTGGGGTTGAAGGGTGAGTATAATATTAAAGAAGACTGGGACGTTATCTTTCAGGCCGAAGAACTCGTTGACCCCATTCATGGGGGTAATGAGATTCAGGAACTGTTTGGTACGCGTAACACGTTTATTGGCATTGGCAGCCGATATGGCAACTTTATGTTCGGTGCCCATGATTCTGCTTTTAAAATGGCCCAGGGTAAGATCGACCTGTTTAACGACCAGGCAGGTGATATAGGCGTACTGTTCCCTGGTGAAGTTCGCGCGCTCGATACCTATTTCTATCACTCACCGAAAGCTAGTGGATTTCAGGGCCAGGTCATGTATGTACCTTCAGATAGCAATTTTAGCAGTAGTCAGTCTGCTTCGGTGCTGTGGGATACAGGGGATTGGTTCGCCAGCTTCGGGTTAGATCACGACATGCGTAAAAACAACCGCTCAACGGCGAGTACCAAAGTTTTTGATTCCTACCGCTCTGCCATTCAGTACACCCCCGGAGCGTGGAAGTTCGGTTTCCTGGTACAACGATCGCGGCCAAAAAATGAATCTGCTGCCGGTTGGGAAGCGGGTTACCTGGGGAGTGTAAGCTATACCGTGGGTAGCGTAACACTCATGGCTCAGCATGGTGAGTCGGATATTTATGCAAAGGGTATCACCAGTGACAACCTGGGAATTCACTACAATTTCACCCGTAAAAGGAAGGTGTACCTGTATTACTGGGACTACAATGCCCCGACAGATCGTGAAATTCTCTCCCTCGGATTTGAGCTGAAGTTCTAACAAACAGTGAGATCTATCAGATGAGGGTGTTGATTTGCGCAGACCAAGCCTGGTCTGGTCAGTTTCGTTGAGTTGCTTAATCGTTCGAGATTCCATCATAATGGAGGCGCAGTTTTCTTAAATGAGGAATTATGAGGACCATTTTCGCGCTTCTCGCGTGTCTGTTACCAGTATCGGTTTTTGCTTCATCGAGTGCATCTAATCTTGGCCTAACCAATTCAATCACAGGTTTCATTTGCCTAGGGATTTTTGTTGTTGCCTACGGCTTTGTAATGGCAGAAGAGTTTATCCACCTGCCGAAGTCAAAACCCGTTATCTTTGCGGCGGGTCTTATCTGGATATTGGTTGCCTATCTGTCCAGCCAGCATTCCTCAGACCCGGAGATGCTCCGCAGTATCCTGCAGCACAACCTGATTGAATACGCCTCTTTGTTCCTGTTTCTGCTGGTAGCGATGACCTACATCAATGCGATGAGCGAACGAAACATATTCCAGGCGTTACGCGCCTGGCTGGTCGGACGGGGGTTTAGCTATCGTCAACTGTTCTGGATCACGGGATGCATCGCGTTTTTTCTGTCGCCGATTGCTGACAACTTAACCACAGCGTTATTGATGGGGGCCGTTGTACTTTCGGTGGGAATGGGGAATGCTAAATTTGTGGCAGTGGCTTGCGTAAACATTGTTGTGGCAGCTAACGCAGGGGGTGCATTCAGTCCTTTTGGAGATATCACAACTCTGATGGTCTGGCAGAGCGGCAAGGCCGAATTTTTTGAGTTTTTTAAGTTGTTTGTGCCGTCAGTTGTCAACTACATTGTACCGGCGTTTATCATGAGCTTTGCAGTTCCGAGAGTGAACCCGGATCCAGTCAGAGATGAAGTGGAGTTACGACGGGGCGCATTTATCGTCTGTGGGCTCTTTCTATGTACCATCGCCACGGCAGTTTCATTTGAACAGTTCTTACACCTGCCGCCGTTTCTCGGCATGATGTTTGGCTTGTCCTACCTCGCTTTTTATGCCTACTACATAAAAAAATCCTCACCAGAAGGGCACGAGGACATCCGCAGGTTTGACCTGTTTGGCAGAGTTGCCCAAGCGGAGTGGGATACCTTGTTCTTCTTTTTTGGTGTGATCTTTTGTGTGGGTGGTTTGGGCTTCATCGGCTACCTGGAAATAATGTCAGTGTATTTTTATGACGGCTGGGGACCGACGAATGCCAATATTGCGATGGGTGTGATCTCGGCCGTGATCGACAACATACCAGTCATGTTCGCCATTCTGACCATGAACCCGGAGATGGATACCTACCAGTGGTTGTTAATTACCCTGACAGCAGGCGTCGGCGGCAGCCTGCTTTCAATTGGTTCTGCGGCAGGCGTTGCGCTCATGGGGCAGGCCCGTGGTGTCTATACGTTTTTTGCCCACCTGAAATGGAGCTGGGCGATTGCATTGGGGTATGCAGCCAGTATTTATGTACATCAGCTGATTAACGGATAACAGCGTTACACAAAAGTCGTAAAATCTTCTACCGGCTCACGGTCCGCGACCAGCGTATTAACCGGCGCATCCGGATCCATATGGCCGATTGCAACACCGCAGAAAATTATTTGTTCGTCCGGCGCGTTCACAAAGCGACGCACGGTCTCAGGCTTTGATGCCCAGGCCTCTTGTGGGCAGGTGTCCAGTCCCTCTTCCTGAGCGAGCAACATAAAGGTCTGCAGAAACATGCCAAGGTCTGACCATTGCGGCGGTCCCATCTGGCGATCGACGAAACAGAAAATAGCGGCAGGTGCACCAAACAGTTGGTAGTTCTCCATCAGGCGCCGTATTCTGGCGCCTCTGTCCTCTCGGGGAATGTTTAACAAGCTATACATATCTTCACCGACCTTGAATCGTGAGGAACGATAGGGCTCCTTGAGCTTGCGCGGGTAGACTTCATAAGCAGCGGTTTCAGGTTCTGTTTGGGTTAAAACAAACTGCTTGAACCTAACCATCGAGTCGCCGTTGACAACATAGATTCGCCAGGGTTGCACGTTGCCACCGGAAGGGGCTCTTGAGGCTTTTTCCAACAAGGTTCGAATGGTCTCATCCGGGACCGGCGTGTCCAGAAAAGCCCTGATGGTTTTTCGGTTCATGACTGCTTCACTGACTCGCATCTACTGTTTCCTACTCAAACTGTTTCTCTTGAAATGTTTCTTGGAAGGCTTTTTCTCAGGATCACATTTCCAGGCCGCGTGGAACACCGGGGGTTTGTAACGCCTGGATCTTCGCCATAAGATCTTGTGTATCTTCCGACGTCGCGCCCCTCAGACCAAAACCCATACTCGAGGCATATTCGCGATTTTCCGCCAGGAATGTGGGCATATCGTCGTAGGTTGATATCTGTGCAAGTTCCAATAATTCGTCGTCGGTGATGACTTCCTTCATTTTCTGCCATTCACCGTTAAGGGATAAGCCGTGAAGTTTATCCCCCAGATACTTCAGCCCATGCAGTTCGAGCACGTCATGGTAAGTGCGAGTGGAACCATAAAAGGATAGCGCCTGTCGAAGACCGTCCAAACCTTGTGCAATCTCTTCATCGTTTTTACCGTAGACGGTATAGCCACTCGCGGCTATCTCAATATCGTCCCAGGTTCGACCCGAACGCTCGAGGCCAATTTTGACATTGGGTAGCAGAACTTCCCGCATATACTTGTCTGTCATGATGCCACCATGAGGCAAGATACCATCGGCGACTTCACCGGCAACACGGGCCATTGCATCACCCACCACGGCGAGGTAGATCTTTGGCCGGGGAAAATCGATCGGTCCAGGATTGAAGTTGGGGGTCATTAAGGTGAATTTGTAATGTTTTCCCAGGAATTCCGCAGCGGCACCATCCTGCCAGGTGTTCCAGACTGCTTTCATCATCTGTATATATTCTTTCATACGCGGCGCGGCGGGAGACCAGGTTCCACCGAAGCGGCGTTCGTTGTGACCCTTAACCTGGCTGCCGAGGCCAATATTGAATCGGCCTTTTGATAAAACCTGCAGGTCCCAGGCTTCCATTGCGAGTACCATCGGACTCCTGGGGAAGGCAATCGTTACGGTGGTCATCAGGTCAATTTTGCTGGTAGCGGTCGCCGCGACTGTCATGGTCAGAATTGAATCGTGTGCCAGTTCGCCGCAGGTGAGCTGATCGTAGCCATTTTTTTCTGCTTTGCCTGCTATCGCAGCAACGCCGTCCAGTTTACCGCCTACACCTGTTCCGAGCTTCATGCTTGTGTCCTTTGAGATGAATGTGATGGACATTATGTTACTTGTCGGTTCAGTGCAAGAAAACGGCAGGCTATGAGCCATGGTGGACACCATCAAGGTAATACCAATCAGATGCTATCTTAATGAACCGGCTGGTCTCGTGGAGGCGATATCCACGCCCGGCTAATTTGTACCTGGCTCTGAATTCCACCTTACCCGTTTCGTCTGAGCTGCGCCCTGCTGTGGTGTTCAGAATCTTCAAGTCAAGCCATTGCTGGTCGGGATTAATGGCAACGCGGCTTGGCCGCGTATCTGGATGCCAGCTTTTAAGCAGGTATTGCCGGTCGCCGAGACAAAATGCCGTATATCTGGATCGCATCAACGCTTCTGCCGTGGTTGCTGTTGTCTGCCTAGACACAATTGATTTGCAACAACGGGAAAACAATTTGCCTGAGTCGCAATAGCAGGTCAGCGCGCTGTCAGTCATGGTCCGCTACTCCGTCGAATGATGAGTTCTTGTTGTGTGACGCCGACATGGCGGAAATAGTGGTGCGGCATACCGATCTTAATCAGAGGTTCCAAACGATAGTTTGCCATGTTGGCATTATTCTTCATAGAATCCGGTCTGGTCAGCACAGTGGAGGGGAATATGTGGTTGCAGACGCGATGTGAATTGGCATTTGAAATTGTCCGGCCCACACCGTTCTTGTTTATGCTTCGCGTCAGAAGTGGCATGCAGCAATGGGTGGCGCAGGAATCCTATAAGTTGTCACCCATCGTCCCGGTAGTCGAAGTATCTGACAAATATGGTAACTTGTGCCAGCGACTGGTGGCTCCGGCTGGTGATTTTCGGATCAGCACCAGTGCGACGGTTCGAACTGCGGACGCCTGCGATGAAAACCCACAGGCGGGGTTCGTCAAGGTCCAGAAACTGCCGGACGAGACGCTGGAATATCTCCTCCCGAGTCGATACTGCGAATCCGACCTGATGAACCAGCAGGCGTTTTCAGTGGTGGGTAGTGCCTCCCCGGGTTACCAGCAGGTTAGCGCAATCACCGACTGGATTCGAAATCAAATCCAATACCTGCCGGGCAGCAGTAACCTGCCCATCTCAAGTAAGGAAATAATGGACAAAGGCCAAGGCGTTTGCCGAGATCTCGCCCATGTTGGTATTGCCCTGAGCCGCAGTCTTTGTATTCCTGCACGTTTCGTGGTTGGCTATTTACACAATCTTGACCCGATGGACATCCATGCCTGGTTTGAAGCCTATATTGGCGACAGATGGTACAGTTTTGATCCGACCCAGAAGACGCTGAAGGGTGGAAGAATAGTTATTGCTTACGGCAGGGATGCAGCGGACGTCGCGATTTCAAATCAGTTCGGGCCTCCCGTTTTTCCTTACGATATGAATGTTGAGGTGGAGCAAATTGAGAATTTTCAGCTCGATAGCTGACCTTTTCGGCAACCTGCCAGGACGTATCAAGGAGCTACCTGCCGTATCAGTGAGTGCACATAGCGGAGTTTTTCAATAACGGTCGCTGACAAAACGAACGGGTACAAATCCGGTCGGCCGCCACTGCGGTTAATGTTGTTAACGGCGAAAGTGAGGGGTAGCCAGCGTTCCAGCATGGCGTCAAATGTGGATGCATCATAGCTGTCAAATTGTTCTGTCGGAGTTGCGGCAGATTCGGAAATCGAGACGCCAAATTCTTTTGAGGTTTCCAGGGTGTCGGCAATGGTAAGGTAGTGACCCCATGTTTCGGCGAAATCCTCCCAGGGATGACTGCTTGCATAGGCGCTGATATGGTTGTTCTGCCAGTCTTTGGCTGGTCCTCTCGCATAGTAATCCGACACCGCTGATTGGTAGTTACTGCGCTCATCCGAAAACAATTGCCGAAAAGAATCGAGTCGGTGTTGTCCCTCTACGAGCAGTTGCCAATAGTAATGGCCACTCTCGTGCCGAAAATGCCCCAGTACGGTCCGATAGTCTTCGTTAAGGGTTATTCGGCGTCGCTCGCGCTCAGCGTCATCAGCTTCTGCGATGTTAAGAGTAATAACACCGTCCACATGGCCCGTCATGACCCGGTCATTTGCCTGAATACGCTCAGAGGTATCTTTGAGGAACTCAAAGGCCAGACCATTGTCTGGGTCCACCTTTTTGTTGATCAGCGGTAAATTCAATCGCTGCAGGGAATACAGCAACCGTCGTTTTCCCGATTCCAGTATCTGCCAGTGATGCAGGTTTTGCGCAATAGAAACATTCGGGATGGTCTGGTTGAAGGAACAGGAAAGGCAATAGTCCTCTTCTGCCTCTGTGTCGATCATCCAGTTGCAGGCCTGGTACTGGCGACCGTTCTTGCACTCTTTGTAGTCTTTGCGTGAAAGATCGCTGTGAAACTGATCCGCGGTTTGTTCGAAGGATGACATTTGCATAAATTCAGGCAGATAACCTAAAGGTCTCAGGCATCGCAGGCACTGTACATTCTCGAAGAAGATTGCATGGCCGCAGTTTTGACAGCTAAATGATTTCACAATTGACCTGGTTTCTGTTGGCTAAGGACTCGCACGGTAATGGTAAGTTCCGCTGGCCGATATGGCAAATAGATAATTTCAATAGGTTAGAAGCGTCTTTGAAAGGCATTTATTGGTCCGGCATGAGGTAATATTTTATCCGATTGTTTTGGCGAAAAACATCCGATAGAATCGGTCAATGCTAGATCGCGTAGTCAGCAAGATGAACCAATTAGCGGGCTTCGATTTGCCTGCGGTGCCTAAAACCCTCAATCATCTCCTGTGCCTCAGTTACCAAAATAATATTGAAATTTCAGTGCTCGTGGCCGCGGTTGAAACAGATCCATCGCTATTGGCAATGTTCCTGTTTCAACAGGATCAGAAGAACCTGAACGACTGGCATCTGGAAACCGATCTGGAACAGTTCCGTCAAATTACCCTTGCCGCTTCAAATAGATTTACCAGTACAGATCAGTCAGAAATCGCACTACAATACTATGAAAGGACCTGGCGGCGTTCCTTGTTGCATGCATCACTCAGTGCCGCGCTTGCCGAGCAAATCGGTGCAGATGTCACCACCGTAAAGTTGTTAGGGCTACTGGCTGGTCTGGGACATCTGCTCTTAGCCCGTTCCCATGGTGAGGGCTACATTAAATTGGTCGATGGCTTGACGGGGTTTGAAACTGTTATACAGGCAGAGTGGGAGGGGTTTGGATGCAGTGGTGACACTGTTGGTGCAGCCTGTTTTAAATCCCTGGGGTATCCATCATCCTGCTGCGATGCGTTGCGATATCAGTACATTTCACTTGAAGAACTCCCAGATGCGACCCAACTGGTCCAGATAATAGGCTATTGCGGTCGATTAGTTGAACTGGTGCAGAATCCTGAGCAAGACCCTCAGCTTATTGCGAAAGCCGACATACTATTTGGACTTGACGCGGATTCGATTAGCGAAATTGTAGCGGCCGCAAGGCAGGTTTCGAGTCAGGCACGAAAGCGAGTGACCGAGTTTGAATCGGATAGTTCGAGCATTAGAGAAAACGTTGCCAACGCTAACATGGCCAGTATTACGGAAAAGAGTCTGGCATCAGGTACTCACTCCATTTCTGCGGTCGCCAGCTTGCTGTTTGGCGCTGAAACCACGCTGTTGTTCAAAAACTCAGATGACCACTTAGAAGCAAGTTGGGATCCCGCCGGGAAACCGGATAGTGTTGAAGTTTTGTCCGTTGATGCCAGCAGTGAGCGCAGCCTCGTCGCCCAGTGCTTTCGGCAGAATAAAAATATTACTGCCGAGAAAGAATCCCTCGATTCAATAGTTGACAAGCAGATACTTGACCGCCTGGGTACCCTTGCGGTCAGGCTGTTGCCCCTGGGAGAGAATCTCGGTGTGGTGGCGATCGGTGTAAATCAACTTCTAGACATACCCGGGATGCTGCTGGATGCATATCGGCAGGGAGTCACAGCACAAATCGGTCTAACACAAGCAGACGAAGTTTTGATGCTCGATGCTGGCCTGGTCCGAAAACAGGTGCGAGAAGTGACCCACGAGGTCAACAATCCTCTTGCCATTGCTCAGAACTTTCTGCGCACTCTATCTTTGAAACTGGATGAAGATTCCCCGGTTCAGGCTGATATAGAAACCATCAGTCGCGAAATGATGCGAGTGTCTGGTATCGTCAAAAAGTACGACCAGATTGGCAGGCAGGAGGCTCCAATCGCTGAGGAAGTCAACGTAAATGACATCCTCGAGCAATTGACCAGCGTGTTTCGCGGCGGGTATGAAGAAGTTCAATTCGAGACCGTGTACGACAAGGGAATGCCGTTTGTTTCGATTATCCCCGATAATCTTAAGCAGGTGATTGTTAACCTGGTTAAAAATGCAGTGGAAGCGTTGGAAGATGTGACCGGGGCTAAGGTAGGCATCACAACCCACGGATCGATCAATTTGGGTGGCGATCAGTACATTGAGATTCTCATTATGGACAATGGACCTGGTATACCTTTGCCATTAAGAGACAAATTGTTTCGACCAAATAACAGTGCAAAGGGAGGTGCGCACGCCGGATTGGGTCTGAGTATCGTTAAACAACTCATCGTAGAGATGGGAAGTTTGATCAGCTGCAGGACTCAAGTCGCCGGGGAGGGAATACCGGGAACCACGTTCCAGATTCTGATACCTTTAATTGGTAAAAAATAGCAAATAGGCAAGGCGTTTTTCATGAGTGCAGTGAGTGCAGAAACCGGGTTGGGAACAAGTATATTGATTGTCGACGATGAACCGGGTCAGCGGGAGAGCCTGATGCAGATGATTGGCCTTTATGGTTATCAGATTGAAACCGCAGCTGATGGCACTGTGGCCATTGATTGGCTGAACAACGAAGATTTTGACCTCGTGCTGCTGGACTTGAACATGCCCGGCCTGTCGGGTTTTGAAGTGATTGACTATGTGGTTGAAAACACTATCCCTTGTAAAATTGTCGTTGTCAGTGGCGAAGTCAGTTTTGAGTCCGCCAGGTCGGCGTTAAAAAAAGGTGCCCATGACTTCGTTAAGAAACCCTATGCGCCGGATGAGTTACTGGCGACGATCCAGAACGCAACCGCCACTAAGCGGCTGGAAGACCAGAAGTCCGTCGTTGAGCAAAAACTGTCGAAATCTGAATATCTGCATCGGTTTATTGTTGAACATTCTCCAGATATCGTTTTTATGTTGAATACCGATGGCCGGTTTACGTTCCTCAACGATGCGGCTTACAACACGCTGGGATACAGCTCCGATGAGCTGCTGGGTGAGCACTATTCTATGATTGTATCGGAACAGAGCAGAGAATCTGCCCGATTTGTATTCACTGAGCGTCGAACCGGCGTGAGAAAATCACAGAATGTCGAGCTGAAGCTTAAATGTCAGGGCGAGTCCGAATATCGATATTTCGATACCAGTGCCATGTCGATGAAGTTCAATGACTTTGAAGGCAGGCAGGTTCAGGGTACCTATGGTGTTGCGCGAGATGTTACCGAAAACAAACGAGTCCAGGAGCTGATTAATTTTCCGGCCTACTACGATATATTGACCAAGCTGCCGAATCGCTCTTTGATGGAAGACCGTTTGTCGATCGCCATTACCCAGGCGCGGCGTAGCAAAGAAAATCTGGCAGTGATGTTTCTTGATTTGGATCGCTTCAAATGGATTAACGACACCCTGGGTCACAGGATCGGGGATCGCATGCTGCAGGCTGTGAGCCAGCGAATGGAAAACTGTATACGCAGCGGTGATACCCTGGCTCGATTTGGCGGCGATGAATTTGTCCTGGTGTTACCCAAGGTAGAACATCATCGGGACGCAGAGTTTATCGCCAACAAGATACTCAAGGAATTGAAGCGGCCCTTCGTCATTGATCAGCATGAACTGTATGTCAGTGGCAGCATCGGAATCGCGATCTATCCTGAAGCGGGTGAGACCAGGGATACGCTAATCCAAAGTGCCGATATCGCAATGTACAGGGTAAAGGAACGGGGAAAGAACGGCTTCGAATTTTTTTCCGAAGAAATGAATATCGTCTCTAATACGCGTCTTGCGGTTGAGCGTGAATTACGAAAAGCGCTGGTTAGTGATGACTTTAAAGTCTGCTACCATCCCCAGGTGAATGCCAAAACGGAAGAAGTTGTGGGGTTTGAGGCGTTGATTCGCTGGCATCATGCGGAGAAAGGAATCATTTTTCCGGATGATTTTATTCCGATTGCCGAGGAGACCGGGCTGATTCTGGATATTGGTAACTATGTCCTGGAAACCGCATGTCACGATCTGGCTTGCTGGCGAAAGGATGGAGCTGAGCAGGTCAGGGTCTCGATCAACTTCTCAGCGATCCAGGTGCAGCAGGACGATTTTATCGAACATATCGTCGATACCCTGCAGAGGCATAATTTGCCTGGTTCGTGTCTTGAAATAGAAATCACCGAGAATATCATCATGAATGATATGTCACGGGTGATTCAAAAGCTTCGTGGGCTGACAGAGCTCGGCATCAAAATTGCCGTCGATGATTTTGGCACTGGCCATTCTTCCCTGAGCTATCTGCAGCACTTTCCCATCAGCACATTGAAAATCGATAAATCGTTCGTCTCGGCGATCCAGATCAACCAGGGAGGCACGAGTATCGTCGATGCGATCGTTGCCATGGCACATGGTCTGAACCTTAATTTGGTAGCTGAAGGTGTGGAGACTGACCGGCAACTGGAGTATTTGATAAAAGTGGGTTGCGCAGAAATTCAAGGCTGGTTGTTTGGCAAGGCTGAAACTGAACAGGCAACCAGGGACATGCTGAAAAGACTACAGAATGGCGGCGTTATCCGGGAGAATACGACAGTTTAGGGAACCTCTGATTAAGGTCGGTATACCGCACCAATCAGAGGTTCAATAGGTAAAACAGCCGAGTATCCGTGCGGGGTGAGCCGTCTGTGGTTTGCCGGGTTTGTCAGTCTTCGATTTTGTCTTGGCTTGCTTCGAGGTGTTGGGTTCAGTTTTTTTCTGCTTTGCAAGCAAGCTGTTTCGCCAGGTTCGCATTGTGAGATAGTTCATTAGAATATCCAACCGAGGATGGTATCGGAGATAGTGATTAAGATAGCTGCCACAAACGTAGTACCAATGTCCCTGATTTCGAAATCTTCGAGGCACTGATCCGTTAGCCACAACAAGAAGGTGTTAATAAATATCAGGAAGACGCCGAGGGTAATGATAATAAAAGGAATTGCTATGATTTTCAGAACTGTACCGAGCAACACGTTGATCAAACCGTAAACAATCGCTACAACAATTGCGGTGCCAAAACTCTCGATATAAATCCCAGGCATGGCCTCTGCGATCACGAAAATCGCCACACCCAAAAGCAAGAAATGTAAAATCAGGTCCATCAGTCTTCCATGTTGATTTATATTGTTGGTTTACGAATTACATTATTCATGCCATATTTGCAAGTTATTGATAGTTAAAACAATAGTTTCTCGACTGGTTCATCTGCTGGTGTTTTTAACCAGCGAGGTTGTTGATTTGACCAACTCGATTGCCTTATCTTTCAATGTACAGTACGCCCCTCAGGCGTCACAGACCGGAATCAAGGGAAATCAAAATGTTAGATCTTTATTACTGGCCAACACCCAACGGCAAGAAAGTGACCATTCAATTGGAGGAATGCCAACTCGATTACAACGTCATCCAGGTAAATATTGGTAAGGGTGATCAGTTCAGTGATGAGTTCCTCAAGATATGTCCTAATAACCGGATGCCAGCGTTGGTTGATCGGAATCCGGCTGAGAGTGGTGGCGAGCCAATATCTATATTTGAATCCGGTACGATCATGTTATATCTCGCAGAGAAAACCGGCCAGTTTATGCCGACGGATCTGCGGGGTAAGTACAACGTAATGCAATGGGTTGTCTGGCAAATGGCAAACCAGGGTCCAAAAACCGGGGAATGTGGCCATTTTCGACGTTTAAATGATTCCCTGGGTGACCAGAGTTACGCCGTTTCCCGATTCACAGATGAAGTGAATCGCTTTTATGGTGTGCTCAACAATCAACTCTATAACCAGCGCTATGTATGCGGTGACGAGTACACCATTGCAGATATGATCTGCTACCCATGGACTGTTAACTGGCAAGGTCAGGGGCAGGATATCGATCATTTTAAGTATTTTAAACGATGGTTCCAGGAGCTAAGTGAGCGGCCTGCGGTCATTAAAGGTATGGCAATTGGTAGTGACTTCGGCAATGACTATTCAAAGATGAGTAAGTCGGAAATAGAGGCTTTAAAGAAGATGCTTTACAACCAGCGCGCCAGACCGGCACCAGAAACAGGGGGTATTGAGGCCTAGTCGCCCCTCGTGGAAGCAGTGACTTCACAAATCTACATTGTCATTCCCTGTTACAACGAGGCCAGTAGACTGGATCAGCAGGAGATTGAGACACTATTGACCGATGAGTCGGTGCATCTGGTGCTGGTTGATGATGGATCGACTGATTTCACATTGAACCGGCTCAGCGAACTGCAGATACGTCATCCTGACCGGGTTGAAGTACTGGCGCTTGAAAAAAATCGTGGCAAAGCCGAGGCCGTGCGTCAAGGCATGCAACGGAGCCTGTTTTTGGGCGCGAGTGTCACGGGCTACCTGGATGCTGATTTTGCGACTCCCGCGACAGAGATGCTCAGGCTGGTGGAAATATTCCGCTCAAAAAAACAAATAGAAATTCTAATGGCCTCACGTTGGCTGCATCTTGGTTCAAACATTCAGAGAAAGCGTTTTCGTCACTACTCGGGAAGGGTGTTCGCCACCATCGCTTCAATGGTGCTGCGGATGAGTGTGTATGACACCCAGTGCGGTGCAAAATTATTCAAGGTAGACAAGGGGCTGGCAGATGCTATTGCCGAGCCGTTTGTATCCCGCTGGGCTTTCGACGTTGAGCTTATTGGCCGCCTTCGCCGGGTCAATGAGACTTCCAGATTCCTGGAGGTTCCACTGGATATATGGATGGATATCAGTGGTTCCAAAATGGGCTTGTTCGATATGATACGAGCCACCCTGGAGCTTTTCCTGATTGGCTTTAGAAATAGGCACAAGAAATAGGAACACACAGCGCCTGTGTCAGGGTAGTGGTTTTAGAAATAGAGACACACACCTCCCGTGTCAGGGTAGTAGTTGTATTAGTACTATATAAATCAGGAATATAACCCAATGGGGTCGGGTAATCGCTAACCGAGATCACCGCGAGTAACACGATCTTCGTACGCTTCCGTGGTGATTAATCCGATGGACTCAGCCGCAATGCGGTCGCTTTCAGTCAAAACGTCCTGAATGACGTCAATACGCTTCCACAGGGCAAGCTTCACAGAGCCATCCTCGGCAGGCACGTACGGGGACTGCTCGGTGCGTTGCATCTTATGTACATACCGGGGGCAATTCTGCCAGACTCGCTCAATGGCCACTTCGACTGCTAACTGGGCGCCGGGATAGCTCTCCAATATTGGGCCATCGCGCAGCAAGCGGGCTGCGCCACGTACTCGCATGCGCTGAGGCTTCTCGAAGTCGATAAACAAAATACCCACTTTAGCCCGCGCCTCAACGTTGCCAAGGGACATGAACATGCCATTTCCGTCGTAACTTGGGAACACCAGCGAGTGCGTACTCAATACACGCACGAAACCCGGAGCGCCCCCCTTATAGGAAGATGATGGGAAGCCCTGCTCATCGATGGTGGACAGAAAGAACATGTCTCGGTGATGAATGAACGCTGTTTGTTCAATGGATAGTTCTTCTGTGACAATCGCCTGGACCAGGCGGTTAGCCAATCCCCTCGTCTTAAACTCATCTTGCAGTTTTCGTTGCGTCGGTGTGTAAAATTCAGACATTCATCATTCCCCAGCATTATTTGTTGATTGTGTGTAACGGATTCCATCATTCTCCAGGATTTAAGTATATGTCCTGAGCGAGGCTGCAGAAAGAGTGTGTGTCCCTATTGCGTATCGCGAGAGTTGTAGGCAGGAATGTCGACAGGCGGCTGTTCTTGATAAGTTCTGGGGCGTTTCGTCCGCAGAAAGTGACCGTCAGATCAATTTGGCTCCCCAGAGTAAAATCCTATCGACTATGGTACAGGTCGAGGTAGTCTCTGTTAATTCTGGCTACGTGACAAGTCAACGTTTGAAATGGTGGGAAGATGCAAAAATCAGTATTGATCGCAGCGTTATTATGCTTCGCTGGAACATGCAGTGCGGCGGATGAAAACAACGGTAAAATTGGGCATAAATTTGGTATAGGTGCCAAAATTGGCACCATCGGCTATGGCATTGATATGAGCTATTCGCTGTCAGAGAAAGTCAATCTGCGCGGTGGATTTAGCACGTTCGAATATGACAAGGATGTGGATGATACCGATCTGTCCTACGAAGCCCAGTTCAAAATGAACAGCGCTAACCTGATGCTGGATTTGCACCCTTTTGCAAATGGATTTCGTATTACCGGCGGCGTGGCGTACTACCTGGACAATGAGCTGACAGGGTTGGCTATTCCGGGAGCCGGTCTAACCTATACTCTAAACGACGTGGTTTATAGCGTAGCAGATCTCGCTTCCCTGGAAGTGGGATTTGATTTTAGATCCGTGTCTCCCTATGTGGGAATCGGTTGGGGTAATGCCGCGACTAACAGCGGGTTTGGCTTCGCAATCGATGTCGGTGTCATTAACATTGGATCTTCTGATATCAGGATGGACTACTCCTGTATTTCTCCGCTGTTATGTGCCGCTATAGATGCAGATATTCAGGCTGAAATCCTACAGTTGGAAGATGATATCAAGGATTTTGAATGGTGGCCGGTATTGAGTGTCGGGTTTACCTACAGGTTCTAACCGATCGCGCCAGCAGGCTGCTCCCGGTTAGCACAATACGGTGTTGAAAATTGCTCGTGCGTGAGTCCGATTCAGATGCTCATTTACTCCCTGTAAACTCAGCTCTTTCAGTGATTTTCGCATTGCCTTGCATCTATCAGGAACTTTTTCAACATCCCGCTAGTCCCGCTCGCCACCGAACCTGGGTTCGCGTTTCTCCATAAATGCCAGTGCGCCTTTCTGCATATTGCGGGGAATCAATACGCCCTGGTGCTCCATTTCAAGATCCAGTTGATCACTAAAAGTGTTGTGGATTGCCGCATCTATCGATGCACGAATCCTCGTGACGGTACTGGGTGAGGAGCGTTTTAGAACAGCAGCCACTGTTGCGACCTCATTGTCCAGTTGGTCATCTGTAACGGCACGCCAGATCATGCCCCATTCCTGTGCCTGGGTAGCGGTGATACGATCACCCAGTAACGTAATTCCCAACGCCCGGGCTCGGCCCACTCGCAACGGTATGCTCCAGGTCGCGCCCATATCAGGGACAATACCCAGTCTGGGTCCGAATGTGGCAATAAAAAACGCCGATTCCGCAGCGATGGTAATGTCGCAGGCAAGGGCGAGACCGAAGCCACCACCAGCTGCAGGGCCATTGACCCTGGCAATGGTTGGAACCGGGCAATCCATCAGCGCCCGCATCGCGGTATTGAACGAATCTTCCGTATCATCAGATTCCACCTCAGAAGCCTTACCTTCCGCCGCTTCCTTCAGCGAAGGATCGGCAACCTGGGCAAGATCCGCCCCGGCGCAAAATCCACGACCAGCCCCCGTGATTACAACCACCCGAATACTGTCGTCGTCCAGCACCTGAGCCAGTGCCTCGCTGAGACCGCACATCAACCCGTCGGTCATCGCATTCATTGCAGCCGGGCGATTCAGCGTAATGGTTGCGATGTCATCAGCGCTGGTAAATAAAACAGGATCAGTGTCTTGCATTTGATTGGTCTCCCGGGTGTGACTTATCCAAGTTCAAGTGTTTGTTAGTCGGCTAGGGCGTTTTCCGGACCTGCATTTGTGACAGGTCAAGTAACTCTGCCTGGTGCTCCAACAGATCCTCGAAGGTGGCGTCTGTACCCAGATCCACGCCTGTATTCCTAACGGTTTCTGTCCGGTAGAAAGTCCCGCCCATTGCATGGATCACCATACCCGTAGGTGCATTTTCACTAGCCAGGTACAGTGCCGCTGGAGAGATGAGACGCGGATGCATATTGTCGCGTGGGTTGTCCGGGTCTATCCCCAGCTCTTTGTCCAGGGCAGTCATGCGGGTGTCTGCACCCGGAGCCAGACAGTTAACGGTGATGTTGTGACTCTTGCCTTCCAGCGCCAGTACATTCATTAGCCCGAGCATGGCCATTTTGGCGCTGGCGTAACTGCTCTGTCCGAATATGCCGTAGATACCGGAAATGCTACTAGTCAAAATGATGCGCCCATAACCTTGCTGGTACATCACTGGCCAGGCAGCGTGTGTCATATAGGTGGTACCCAGCAAGTGAACCTGGACGATAAGTTCAAAATCTTCCACCGGCATATTCTTAAAGGTTCTGTTTCTAAGAATTCCCGCATTGTTAACCAGGATATCGAGGCTGCCGAATTCAGAGACAGCCTGGTCAATAATCGATTTTGCCTGTTGGTTATCGGCCACTGAATCGTAATTAGCCACTGCTGTCCCACCGGCTTTACGAATCTCCTTAACCACCTGGTCCGCAAGGTTTCCGTCGCCGTCGCCGTGGACGCCGGTACCCAGATCATTAACCAGTACCCTGGCGCCGCGACTGGCGAATTCGAGCGCATGATGACGACCAATGCCGCCACCAGCGCCGGTGACGATGACCACCTTGTCTTTGAACTGGCTCATGGACTTCTTCCTGACTAGTCTTTTTTCTTCTCAGCATCGACGGCGCCCATAAAATCCATTTTTTGCAGATCGTCATCCGGGGCGGCGATTTCCCTGATTCTTTCTTCAACGTCATCATATTCCAGGTGCAGTGCTCGGCACATGGTCGCATGCAGTTCATAGCTACAGGTAATGTAGGTTAGTTCCAGTATCTCCTCATCAGACAGGTGCTCCTGTAACACCTTGAATGTACCGTCGGGTACGCGTCCACCGGAAAGCACGAGGTCATCTGTGTAGGAGAGCACGGCTCGCTCGATGTTGGAAAAAAGATCGGTGCTCTGCCAATGGGGAATTGCGGCAATCTGTTCTTCACTAAAGCCTACGGCTCTCATGCTTTTACAATGCTGGGAAAACACAAACTGGCTACCCCGACTATAACCGGCTCGTGTCTGACCGAGTTCACGTAGTCTGGCACTGACCTTCCTGTTTTTTGCCCGATAAAACTGGAAACCGGCGACGGCGTGCGCAAAGCAATCGGGCACCAGGGCGAAGACGGTCCACCAGTTGCCGGGTGTCCCGGTAGCCGTGCCGGGTTCAGCAACCGGGTCTCGATCACCAAACAGGGCATCGTATAGAGGTAACACAGCAGGATCGGCGTCTTTTCGACTGACTTCTCGTAGTCTGGGCATTTTTTTGTTCTCCGGTTAATGGTGATTTGGGTTTGTTCAGATGATCTAAATGTACCATTGGCTAATGGCTGAATGATAGACTGCCTCCCTCGAATAAGTAGCGGGTTGTAATGTTAAAGAAACTGTTAAATACCAGGGATCGGTTGCTGGTGCCAGGTGTTTATGATGCCCTCTCAGCAAAAATAGCCGTACAGGCTGGCTTTGAATCCCTGTATATGTCCGGTTTCGCCGTGGCGGGTAGCTTGCTTGGCCGTCCCGACATTGATCTGGTGACTGCTTGCGAAATGACTGAACGCGCACAACAGATTGTCGCTGCGGCTGATGGTGTACCGGTGATCGCAGATGGTGATAATGGCTATGGTGGAGAGCATAACGTGGCTCGCCTGGTACAGGGTTATGAAGCAGCCGGGGTGCAGTGTATCCAGTTGGAAGACCAGGTGAGTCCCAAGCGATGCGGGCATATGGAAAACAAACAGGTCGTACCGCTGGAGGAAGCGGTGAGTAAGATTCTTGCCGCCGTATCCAGTCGTGCTTCGGATGAATTTCTTGTGATGGCAAGAACAGACGCCAGGGCAACCCATGATTTGGATGAGGCGATTCAGCGGTGTCAGGCATTTTTGGAGGCGGGCGCCGATATCCTGTTTATTGAAGCACCACGAACAGTGGCAGAAATGGAGCAGGTGAAATCTGCGTTTGGGGATGTACCACTGGTGGCGAATATGGTTGAAGATGGCAAGACACCTGATCTCTCTGCTGAAGAACTGGTGAAGCTGGGATACCAGATAATTCTCCGTCCCGTCTCCGCCTTGTTGGCAGCGTCGAAGAGCCTGCAGCTCAGTTATACCGCGCTGTACGAATCCAGCAGCCTGGATAAAGGGCAACCCCGGCTGTCATTCAGCGAATTTAACGATCTTGTCGGCCTGGGAGATGCTACATAATGCCCATCGATTCAACCGGGAAGATTCTGGATTTCGCTCGGCAATGGTCCCAAAAACTGCCTGAATATTCAGCGCAATTCGAACAAGAGCGTAGATTGTCGGCAGAAATTTCCAACGAGTTCGCCAATGCTGGTGTTTACCATATGTTAGTGCCGGAAGAATACGGTGGACTTGAGTTGCACCCCCGGGACTTCGTCCAGGTGCTTAAATTACTATCCACCGGCGATGGCTCCGCCGGTTGGAACGCGATGATCGGCGGTACCACCGGGGTCTTGTCAGCTTCGCTGCCCGATGAATTTGCGCGAAAAATCTATGCTGACAAGCCAGGTGTGATGACAGTCGGCGTCACCGCACCCATTGGGCGTTCAGATGTTGTCGAAGGTGGCTACCGGGTTTCTGGTCGCTGGCCCTTTGGCAGTGGTTCACAAAATGCGGACTGGATTTGCGGTGGTTGTTTCATCTACAAAAACGGTGAACAGGTAATGGGTAAGCATGGCCCGGAAAGTCAATTGATGATGTTTGAGGCGAGCCAGGTGAATATCGAGGATACCTGGGACGTCGCCGGCCTGAAAGGCACGGGTAGTCATCATTTTAATGTCAAGGATGTTTTTGTACCCACGGGCCGGTCGGTCATTTTGGGCGCCAGGGCGAGGGTTCAACGCCCCTTGTATCAGTTCCCATTGCTGGGATTACTGGCCCTGGGAGTGTCGAGTGTCAGCCTGGGTCTGGGATACAAGGCCCTGAGTGCATTCAAAGATCTGGCTGGTGTTAAAACGCCAACAGGCGCGAGGCGAAAACTGATTGACAGACCCGCGGTTCAAAGCGATGTCGCAAAGTCTGTAGCAGACCTGGAATCTGCCGAGGCTTATATCAATTTCACCATTGATAATGCCTGGGCGCTGGCAAACCAGGGGGAAAAGTTAAGCCTTGCGCACAAAGGTAAACTACGATTGGCTGCCGTCAATGCCACACGTCGTTCGGTTGCAGCGGTTGACCGTTTGTACCAGCTGGGGGGCGGTAGTTCCATCTATGAAAATAATGTCCTTCAGCAGTGTTTGCGCGACATCCATGTAACAACGCAGCATATTATGGTGGCATCACCGATTTTTGAACTGACGGGCAAAGTTGAATTGGGCATTGACCCACGACAACCGTTATAAGTAGAGAAAGTAGGAGAGAATGATGGTTGAACTCTATGAAGCAATGAGTTCGTTACGAGCGGTGCGTCGACTAAAACCCGACCCGATACCAGCAGATGTGATGCAGCGGGTATTGCAGGCAGCGGCCTGGGCACCGACCGGGGGCAATGTCCAGCCTTTTAGAATAGTCGTCGTGAAGGAGCCAGACCACCTTGGCAATATTCAGGGCTGGTATGCCGAGGAATGGAGTAAATATACGGCGCCGAACCGCACCGGGTTGTCAAAAATGCCAGAGGATGCCCGCCAGCAGGCAGAAAAAATGCTAAAAGCAGGTGACTACCTGGCACACCATATGGCAGAAGTCCCGGCAATGCTGGTGTTTTGCTTCAATCCGAAATTCATGGCGATTACCGATGCTGACCTTGGACGACCCTCCGTGGTGGGTGGCGGGTCTGTCTATACTGCGGTACAGAATGTCATGCTGGCCTGCCGGGCAGAAGGATTAGGATGCGTCCTGACGACGTTACTCTGTTTCAAGGAGACTGAAATTAAATCACTGCTCGGTATTCCCGCGGATTGGGGTACCTGCGCCCATATACCCAT
The DNA here is from genome assembly GCA_012960755.1 of Gammaproteobacteria bacterium. The sequence continues at coordinate 491,331 of DUAT01000057.1, read as the reverse complement.
CGGATACCCGGTCCTGAAAGGGCATGGACCTATTTCCAGGCGGCCGGTTGAAAAGCTGGTTTATCTTGACCAATGGGATCACAGATATCAGTAGACCAGGTTTCTGATTAAACTATCAGAAGCAAACTATCAGAATCAGTAACAGGAGTTAGACATGGCACAACCATTCCCAAATCATCCGAACCTGGTCGGTGGATTCGCCCCCATCCAGATGGAGTGCGATGCCCGTGATCTAATCATCGAGGGTGAAATTCCGGCAGACCTGCATGGAACGTTTTTTCGAAATGGCCCGAATCCACAATTTGCACCACGGGGTCAGTATCACTGGTTTGGTGGGGATGGGATGATTCACGCCTTTCACATTGAGAATGGCAAGGTGTCATACAAGAACCGATGGGCAAAGACGGTGAAATTCAAAACCGAGAACAACGCGGGCCGCAGCCTGTTCAGCGCGTTCAATCCCATGGACAGCGATCCTGATGTTGCTGGCCTGGAGACTGATGGCCTGGCCAATACCAATATTGTCTGGCACGGTGGCAAGTTACTGGCCCTGGAGGAAGGTCATGCGCCATTTGAACTGGACCCGGTGACGTTAGAGTCCAGGGGTGCATGGAAATTTGATGAATCCCTCGTAGGTCCGATGACTGCCCATCCGAAAATAGACCCTGAAACGGGTGAAATGATCTTCTTTGGCTACAGTGTTGATGGGATGTTGTCGAACAAAATGTCCTACCATGTGGTCGGTCCGGATGGGAAATTGCAGACATCCCAGTTTTTTGACGCGCCTTACGCCGCGATGGTTCACGACTTCATGGTGACCCGGGATTATGTGCTGTTTCCAATCATGCCCCTGACGGGTTCTCTGGAGAGAGCCATGGAAGGAAAACCTGCTTTTGCCTGGGAGCCTGAGATGGGGAACCAGATCGGTGTGATGCGCAGGGGGGGCAGTGTTGATGACATTCGCTGGTTCACCAGCGAAGCGACCTTTGTTTTTCACCCCATGAATGCATTCAACGATGGCGATGTGATTACCTGCGATGTATCGGAATACGACCGGGCACCCTTGTTCCCTAACCCGGATGGCTCGGAAGGTAGTCCCTCGGGGGCCAAACTGACCCGCTGGACTCTCGATCTTGGACAGAACACTAACGACTATGTTACCCGTCAACTGGACGATGTGAGCTGCGAGTTTGGTCGGCTCGACGAACGTTTTACCGGTTTGTCGTACCGATACGGGTACATGTTATGTGACGGTAAACAACCAGGGGATGCCGGTGGATTTAATGCGATTGCGCGGGTAGATCACCAGCAGAGTGCAAGAGAGACTTTCGAAATGCCACCTGAGATGGCAACCTCGGAGGCGGTGTTTGTCCCCAAATCCGGTAACGCCGGGGAAGGGGAGGGCTATCTGCTATCGAATGTCTATGATGCGACGATTGACAAATCTCATCTGGTTATTCTTGATGCACAAAACCTGTCCCAGGGACCGCTGGCCAGAGCCTATCTGGATCATCGGGTCCCGTTTGGATTCCATGGAAACTGGATGCCGGGTTCTGGTTAGCCCGGTGTATGACTTTTCAGGAACTCGATGGAGGTAGCAACAGTTTGATCAATTAACTCCTCCCCGCTCCAGGACTCCAGCAGCGTAGCGTTCTCAGCCAGCGCTGCCACTTTCCGTGATGTCGACTCCGGATGGTATAGGTCATTGCCCATCAGAACGAGCAGTGGGGTTGAACATTGTTCGACAAAGGCTTCGTCAACATTGAGTAGAAAGTCGCCATCGTACATATTTGACCGGAAAGAGACCAGGTCGGCTTCAGCGACACCGGTAAGGTTTTTGGACCATCCGTCGAACATATCGTAAAAAGCCTCGCGATTATTATCGAGACCAATGGTTTGCTGAATAATTGCAGCGGTCACTCTGCCGGGTTGTGCCTGCATCAGGCCAAAACAATAGGGCCCACCGATGCAGCCACCGAGGATATGACACTGGTCAGCCTGGAGGTGATCCAATAGCGCGATATGATCCTCCGTGTAGCTGTGCCAGCCATCTTCACCGGTCACTGGCGCACTCGACTGACCCGCGTTGCGCTGATCCATGGCGATCACCTTGAAATGCGGCGACAATGCTGTCATTGGATTCCAGGGTGAACTCGACCAGAAGGACAGAGCTGATCGCATACCACCGGGGGCGAAAAGCAGAACCGGAAAGCCTTCACCGTGAATTTCATAGTATATTTTTACGTCATCTCGTTCGAATACAGGCATTTTGGCTCCCTGTTGGCAGATTATTGTTGTGGAAAACCTTCCTTAAAGCTGTCGGAATTAATATTGTCGAGGGGAAAAATTGGACGTCTGACGTTCTTAAATTCCAGTTGATCATAGTCCGACGTGCAGACGCCGCATCCTGCACATTCGATAATTGATTTTGCGATCGGCATATAAGTCGCTCGATAATGAATGCGGCTTTTCAGCATCAAAAATCGCTTCGTCAGGGGGTTGATACCCAGGCTGGAAAAATAGCCCAGATCATAAGGTTCAACATGCCTGCTGATCACAATAATCTCTACATTACCGGTATCAAGTACTGCCGTTGTCCCCATGCTGGTTTTCGAGCCGGTGCTCATGGGGCCCGTGATTGTGAATCTACCATCGGATATCAGGCGAACGACGCCAGTGACCGTCAAAGGTTTGCTTTGTTTTTGTAAGGCATCCATATGGAAATTTGCACCAAGGGTAACGGTGATTTCGTTGCCCACGCCTGCTTCGACCATTTTCTGCACAGCTTCAGGGTCGAATATGCCAAAGGCGGCAACATCTTCCAGTTCCTGTTGAAGAATTTCCCGCAGGACCTCGGTGGTGTCCATCGTCCCACCGGAAGCGGTATTGTCGTAGTGATCCAGCAATATCACGGGGCCGTCGCCGGGTTTATCTGCTGCATCGTTGGCTTCACCGATGGATTCCTCGAGCGGTTTAATCTGGTAGACGAACGACTGCCTGTCTTTCCAGGCGAGTTCCAGCAGTTCATCGCGTATCTCGCTGGCCTTTTGTGGATCGTTGTTTGTGGCAACAACAACACTTAATCCCGCATTGTATATGTCCGCATGAGGGAAGCCGGTAAACAAAGAGACGGCAAGAGCTTCGGTTTTTTCCAATTCCTGGACCCGTTGCTGGAGTGCTTTGTTAGGGAAATCATCAGTACCCTGGCGCATCACATGAGGCAGCATCGGGCAGTTTCCCCAGACCATTGTCGGTTTGACGTTTCCCTGCATGGTGCTAATCAGTATGCGGGCAGTCCTTTGTCCCGTTTCGAACATATCGATATGAGGATAGGTCTGGTAACCCGTAATAATTGTGGAATGCTCCACCATATCCGGGTACAGATTCGCGTGCATATCCAGTCCGACGCCAATGGGAATATCCGGGTAGGTCTCCCGCAGTCGCCGCAGCAGGGCACCTTCTCCATCTTCATGGGACCGGGTCACCATCGCGCCGTGCAGATCGAGCAACAGCCCATCACAACCTTCTGCGGCCTGAAGAATACTGTCAGTGATGTAGTTGTAGGCTTCGTTGGATACGGGTCCCGAAGGCGGCGCACCGGCCGCAATTGGGGTGATGATCTCAGCGCCTGCTTCTTCGGCGACCGAAATCATACCTGCCATGGTAATCCCTCGACCCTTGATGGCGTTGTATGCCGGAATCCCCTCCAGTGGCTTTGACCCACTGCCAAAGCGGTCCAGTTCGGTTGGCACCGGTGAAAAGGTATTGGTCTCATGGCTCATCATTGCGACTAACAATTTCACGGCTTGCGTCCTCCAAGTTTGTATCAACACCATACCCAAGCGTTTGTTTTGGGGCAATAATCTTTAAGTTGTTTTGTAGACGCTTGTTTTGTAGATCGTGTTTTGTAGACACGCGCCATGACGTATACTCCCGCCTAGATAAAATTCTTTTTACGTTGATAGCACCTTTCTGAGAATCTTATTGAAAACTGTTATGAATTTATTTGCACCTTTTTACAAGCTGTATGAACAGATACTCTGGCATCAGATAGAGGATGGACCCAAGCCCAACCATATTGGGCTTATTGTTGATGGTAATCGTCGATTTGCAAAACTAAGGGGTTTTGTCAACATCAATGAGGGACATTCTGCAGGGTCTGACAGGCTGGAAGATTTTCTAAGCTGGTGCAGGGAACTGGAGGTCAGGATTGTTACCCTGTATGCATTTTCTACCGAAAATTTTAGTCGTAGCGACGAAGAAGTTGACTATCTGATGAAACTGATTCTGCAAAAGTTGAGGGATTTCCAATCAGACCCCATCATTGCTGAAGAGCAAGTCAAGATTAAGGTTATTGGTCGTCGGGGAGGCCTTTCTGACGAGATGATCTGTGAGATTGACAAAATCGAGTCACAAACCTGCAACCATGATCGATTCCAGCTCAATATTGCCATTAGCTATGGTGGTCGCGCAGAAATTGTTGACGCGGTTAAAAAGGTGGCTTTGGAGGTCAAGAGTGGCTGTCTTAACCTGGATGATATAGATGAAGAGTCGTTTTCAAAATATCTTTACACTGAGGGGATACCAGACCCGGACCTGATTATTCGAACTTCAGGAGAGGAACGTCTGAGTGGATTTCTATCCTGGCAGAGTGCCTACTCAGAACTGTATTTTACTGAAGTGTTTTGGCCAGCATTCCGCAGAATCGACTTCTGGCGGGCGATTCGGGTTTTTCAACAGCGTGAGCGACGTTACGGCGTGTGAACTAACCCCTGGGAGCCAATTCGAACAGCCAGGTGCCATTTGCCTTTACATCTTCGACTGAACCACGAGCACCATATTTTCGGTTGAGTTCATCGACAATGGGTAGGATAACCCCGCTGTTCGTTGGCAGACGAACCAACTGTCGTTTGTATATTTTCCCATCGATTCTCAACAACGCCCTGCCGTCCCGTTCGGCCTCTACCGGCCACTGTTTCCACATCTTGCCGATTCTTGAATTCATATACCCACTGGGGGTGTAAATTTTGCCATCGATAACAGCAAGCCAGGTGATACGGGACCGGGCCGGGGTGATCGTCTGAATCTGGATAGTCCCTATGTCCTTTATCTCGTTCCAGTTTGGCTCAGGGCCAGTTTGTAGCTGGCCTGTCTTGAATGGCCCGCCAGAGAAAATCTGGATCGGCCCATCGTGGAAGCGCATGTAAAACAGGAACACACCGAACAACAGGGCTAAGACGGCTATAAAGCCAGATAACCATTTAAAGTAGTTCATTGCAGAGCCCGGTCAGCAGATTTTTGTAGGTGTAGGTGCAACATATCTATCCTACCGGTTGTTTGCAAATTCAAACATGGAGTTACCCTCGGCTGGCATGATAATGTTCGCTTGCTCGCATGAAAATGTTGGCTGACTTAGACGAACCTGTATGCTCTTCACATCGAGAAAAAAGCAGTTATGAGTGATTCAATTCAATCCGAAAAAGGTGTAGTCGAGGACCTAGCCGCAAGGGGCACCGTCTGGCGATCGCGAATAGCAAGACTGGTAACCTGGCTGATAACCTTTGGCTGTTTCTATCTTATCTACACCCGGGTAGAGAAAGCTGCCTACCGGGAAGACCTGACAGCTGTAGAATACATGGTCAATTTTTTCGCCGAGGCGGACTGGATCCTGTGGCTGTGTTTAATGATCCCGTATTCAATTTACTTTTTCCTGATTGACTCCCATGCTACCTGGCGCCTGATTCGCTGGTTCAATGCTCCTGAAATCAAGTTCACCAATATTCTGCCGATTCGAGCCAGCGCCTACATCCTGTCACTTGTTAACGAGCAGGTCGGCAAAGGTGCCATGTCATTGTATTTGCTGCAGCGCTACGAAGTCCCGGTTTGGAAAGCCGTCTCGTCGATGATCATGCTCGGCTTGGTTGAAATATACCAGTTGCTGATTTTCTCAGCGGTTGGTGTGTTGCTTTATTACGACCTTGTAGTGGAAGCATCAACGACTTACCCGTTGCCAACGATCATGTTGAGTGTTTACGCTGTCGCGTTTTTGTATTTTCCATTCCATCTCCTGTATTTTCGAGGGCATATCCTTAGAGGTTTCCATCTTCGCGACAGGCAATTGTTACACGCCTTTCGGCAGGCTGAATTAAAGCACTACGTACTTTTGTTATTGTTTAAGGCTCCCAATATGCTTGGCGCCATGTTGGTCTACACCCTGGCGCTTTCTCTGTTCAAGGTCGATGTGGGTTTTGGACAGATGTTCGCTTTTCTACCGGTGATTTTTCTTGCTGCGGCTTTACCACTCCCTTTTCATGCCGGTGCACTGGTGTTGTGGACGGTATTATTTCCTGAGTTTCCGGAGGTCGGTGTCTTCTCCATGGTGATGCATACCTTTTTTGTGGTGTTTAATGCGGTTATCGGATTGGTGTTTTTGCCGAAAGCGAATAAGGAACTGTTTATTGAAAAAACCTAGCTTTACGCAGAGGAAATCAATACTAGAATCCGCTACGAGTACGGTATGTCTTTATCTGGACTCGTACCGCAGGTCCGTGTGCACTCAAGTTTTGCATCCATGCAAAACACGTCCTGATAAAGACATACCGCACTCTTCGCTACCACTCGCACATGCCTTAATTTGGCCGCAGCAGCGGACTGTCAAATCAGCTTTTCCGCAGTAAGTTGTCTATTCTCGGTCAGCCTCCTCGTGCTCCAGGCGTAACAGCGTAGCCAGACGTTCTGCCATTGAAATCGAGGTAGAAACCACGAGAATCCAGCCTCCATACCAAAATGCTTCATCGGGTAGCAGGAAAATACCCAGGGCCTGCTGCATGATCGGGAAGCCCGCCAGCACAAAGTAAAGTATGCCGTTGTATCTCCCGAGGACACTGGCGCGTAAAGGTTGGCCTGCCAGGGCCTTTGAGTCGAGGGTATATTGGGTGAATGCCAGTATAACCAGAATGGGCAGGATCAAAGGTACCAGTCCGAGCGACACTTCTGCAGCCAGCATCGTGGTCACTAAAATGGCGTCACTGCCATGATCAATCAGCCCGCCAAAGGAAGAAGTCTGGTGCCAGCGTCGGGCAAGATAGCCATCGAGTATATCTGTCACGATTGCGGCGATTAGAATGATAGCCGCCACGATCCACTCGGTATGAAGAATGAAATAAAATGCGAACGGAGCTGCAAATAGCCTGGTGCTGCTTAGCAGATTTGGTACAGTAAGTTTGTTCATGCGCATAACTTTAGTTAGTGCTGCATCATAATGTGATTTTCTATTGGCATTCAATGGAGGTAAAGGATGGATATATTGAGTAATCGGCGCTGGCGAGTGATTGTCGTTCTATTGATTCCTGTGCTAGTCGGTTTTGGCCCTTGTACAACAGGTCCGAGATGGCTACAGCAGATGCCAGGGGGGGTCGTCAATGGTGAGGCTGTGAGTGGCAATATCGGGGACTGGTCGTTTGTTGCTGATGCTGGGTTGTGTGCCCTGGAGACCAGGTTGGATTTTCCACATTCGATTACGGTCTACTGTTTCAATGAGGGTCCAAAACTCTATGTAGGCTGTATGGGTTGTGAAGGTAAGGTCTGGTCCAGGTATGTAACCAATGACAACCGAGCGCGAATAAAAATTGCAGACAAGGTTTATCCGGTGACGATGAACCGGATAGATGATCAGGATGAATTGAAAGTCCTCTGGAATATGCGTCAGAGTGGTAGGGAGACCTCACGTCCCTTGCCACAGAGCTATTGGTTGTTTGAGTTAACTTCAAGGTAGTAAAGATGCAGATTGCGGTAACTGGCGCTAACGGTCACCTGGGTATTCGACTTGTGGAAAGTCTTCTGGGTGAACACCAGGTAAGAGCGATCGTCCGCTCCGGGCCAGCCCAGGTAAAACTGCGACAGCGTTTTCCAACACTTGAGATTCAGATCGTTCAGTACACTGATGCGAATCAACTAGGTGAGGCACTGAAGGGTTGTGATGTTGTTGTCCACCTGGTGGGTATTATCAAGGAATCGAAAAATAGCAAATTCGTTGAAGCTCACGAGACCAGTTGCGAGGCGCTGGTTTTGGCTGCCGCGGCGAGTAGCATTCAGCGAATCGTCTATATGAGCATCGTCGGTACCGGTGTTGACTCAAACAATGCCTGCCTTAAATCCAAGGCGAGGGCGGAAGCTATACTTCAAGAATGTGATATCCCGGCAGTGATCATCAAAGTTCCGATGGTGCTGGGAGAGGGCGATTTTGCATCCTTCGCCTTGAGAAAAAATGCATTATCCCGCTTCGCGTTCACTTTTCGCGCCAACAGCCTGGAACAACCAATTTATGCAGGTGATGTTATCAAAGCCATTGCTAGTGCAATCGGTAAATCTGATATCGCTGAAACGGTAAACCTGGCGGGTATGGAATCTGTGACGAGAAAGCAACTCATCCAAAGAGCAGCTGGAATACTGCATTCATCTCCGGTGGTTGTATCACTTCCCATCTCGTTGGGTTTGTCAATTGCGGGATTGCTTGAACAACTACCCAATGCTCCGCTAAGTCGGGCCATGCTCGGCGTGCTGGATCACGATGACAACATAGATGTGGCAGATGGCTGCACCGAGGTTGGATTGGAATTGACACCACTTGATGAGACACTAGGAAAAGTGCTTCTATAATAGCGTTTGTGGAGTATTTATTAAAACTGCGCTTCACCTGACTTCTACCTGAACAACTAAACTGGAAAAGGAGAGCTCCCATGCAACTGGCTCCTGAGAAAGCTGGCTTTTCTACCAGCCGACTTAACTGGATAACTGACCACATCAACCGAAACTACGTTGACCCGCAAAAAATTGCTGGTTGCCAGATACTGGTGAGTCGTCACGGGCATCCTGCCTATTTCCAGTCATTTGGACAGATGGACATTGAGCGCAACAAGCCGATGGCGGACGATGCGATTTTTCGAATCTATTCAATGAGTAAACCCATTACCTCGATCGCCCTGATGCAGCTTTACGAGCGTGGTTATTTTCAACTCAACGATCCTGTTTATCGTCTGGTCCCGGAATGGCGCGACCACAGGGTCTGGGTTTCCGGGGAAGGTGAATCAATGGTCACCAGAGCACCGGAAACGCCGATCACCTTCCGCCATATTCTGAGTCACAGCGGCGGTCTTACTTACGGTGAATCCAGGCACCCGGTTGACCAGATGTACAAAGTGCATAAGGTCAATCGAGGCAAAGGTGAAACCCTGAGCTCCTTTATGCAGAAACTGGCAAAAGTGCCACTGCGCTACGATCCGGGCCAGCAATGGCTGTATTCACTGTCAACGGATGTTTGTGGAGGCCTGGTTGAAGCGATATCCGGGCAGCCTTTCGATGAGTACCTGAAGCAGAACATATTTGAGCCGTTGGGGATGGACGATACTGCTTTTTATGTACCAGAAGAAAAACAGGACAGATTAACGGCAAATTACAATCGAAATGCGGAAAAGAAACTTGAGCTATTGGATGACCCTGAAAACAGTCAATATTTAAAGAATCCGTCTTTCTTCTCTGGTGGTGGGGGGTTAACAGGAACGACCGCTGACTACTATAAATTTTGCGAAATGCTCCGGCGGGGCGGTGAGTTGGATGGAGAGCGGATGGTTGGGCCTAGAACCCTGGAGATGATGCATATGAATCACCTCAAAGGTGGCCAGGATCTGGCGCAGATGGCTATTGGCGCTTTCTCAGAAACTGCTTATGAAGGTGTTGGTTTTGGCCTTGGTTTTGCGATGACCCTGGATCAGGTAAGTGCTGGTGGTACCGGTGTCGGCGATTACTACTGGGGAGGGGCTGCATCGACAATCTTCTGGGTGGATCCGAAAGAAGATCTTGTGGCGATATTTATGACCCAGTTAATGCCATCGAATACGTTTAACTTTCGAGGCCAGCTTAAAAACATCATTTATGGTGCGATTGCTTAAGGAGACCCTGAATGCCAGTCTATGATTTTGCGGTTGGGCAGACCAATCCTGAAACATTTCCCGTGGAAGCATTTAAGCAGGCTGCGATGCGTGCGATTGATGCAGAACATGACAATTTTAATCGTTATCCCGGCAATAAGGGACACGAGGGTTTACGTCGGGCTATGGCAGAAAGGGAAAGCAAGCGGGAAGGCGTACCTGTGGATGCCGAGCAGATCGCAATAATGAACGGCTCCATGCAGGCGGTGACTCTCGTGGGCCAGGCCCTAATGCGGGGCAAAGACGATAGTGTTATTACCGAGGAATTTACCTATTCGGGCACCATTGGCGCCTACAAGGGTATTGGTCTGGAAATGGTGGGTATCCCGCTCGATGAGGACGGGATGAGAATGGATGTACTAAGTGAGAAGTTAAAAGAGTTAAGTGACCAGGATCGACTGCCCCGCTTTATTTACACGCTGACCACCTACCAGAATCCCACCGGCACCTGCATGCCGAAAAGCCGCAAGGAAGAACTGATTCGGATCGCGGCAGACTACGATCTGCCTCTGGTGGAAGATAACTGCTATGGCGATGTGCATTTCGAAGGCGAGAAGGTGCCTGCCATGTTCGCCATGGATGAAAGTCCCAACCAGATTTACATCGGTTCCCTCTCAAAAATTCTCGCGCCGGGGGTTCGTTTGGGTTATTTGCTCGCCAGGGAGCCCATGTACAGCAAAATTGTGAACAAACGTTTTGATGCCGGTAGCAATTACTTTGCAGCGGCGGTGGTCGCGGAATTTTATAAAGATGGTATCTGGGATCATTGTGATGTGACTAACCCGGTACTGATGCATAAGCGAGACCTCGTTAGTGCAGGATTAAAAGAGCATCTATCTGATATCTGTGTCTGGTCGAACCCGGTTGGCGGCCTGTTTATGTGGGTAAGGTTACCGGAAGATATTGACATGCAAAAGTTAACCACGACCGCTAACGAGACAGGCTTTTTCTTTGCCCCGGGTGCGGCATTCCATGTCGATTATGCTAATAAGCCGTACATTCGCCTGGCTTTCGGGCATGTGCCCGACGACCTGATCAGGGACGGCATTCCAGTACTGGCGCGGGCCATTCAGGGATCCAGGACCAGCAATGCATCGCGTAGTTTTACCTCTCTGTTTGAAGGTTAAAGAACCTGAGTCTGATTAGAACTGTTGGAACCCTTTCGGAACGTGCTACCCGTGCGTGTATTTACCGAAGTGTTTACACTGCCGAAAAGTGATGGTGTAGGTAGGAACACAAACGCCCTGATGCGTGCAGATGAACTACCTGCGGGCACGGAATTTTGAATATGTCAGGGCGGCGCGAGCCCTTGGCATGAGTGATTATCATATTATGTACAAGCATGTTTTACCGAACGCCATGGTAGCGGCACTGACATTCCTGCCTTTCATCCTGAACGGTTCCATTACGCTGCTGACTTCGCTTGTTTTCTTGGGTTTGGATTACCGCCTGAAAGTGCCTCTCCGGGGCGGTTACTTCGGCAAGTCAACGCCAATCTTCAGGCGCCGTGGCTGGGGCTCACTGTGGTGTTTACTTTGAGTACCATGTTGGTGTTGCTGATCTTCATCGGTGAGGCAATTCGGGATGATCCCAGGCGGCTTGTGACGGGTAGTGATAACGCAGAAGCTGGTTAATGTAATGAAGGCTCCTAATCGAGGATGTCCCGAATTTTCTTAGCCATATCCCTTGACTCAAATGGTGTCTGGAGGAAATGTTTTACAGAATCCACAAGACCATGTTCACCGGGCAATTCCTCAGTGTGACCCGATATGTACAACACGGGCATGTCAGGGCGCAGTGGATGGATCTGCCGTGCCAGTTCGTAGCCGGTCATTTCAGGCATCGAGATATCGGTTATCATCAGGTCAATGATTTCCTGGTGTTTATTGGCAACTTTCAGTGCGTCCTTGCCATCACAGGCCACCAGTACGGTATAACCGAACATTGCCAGGGTGTGCTTCAATAACTGGCGTAGATTATCCTCGTCCTCAACCACTAAAAGCGTTTCCTTGCCTTCAATGGGGGAAGAAAAACCAGTTGTCTGTTCTTCGACCTGCACCGGCGTATTGGCCGCGGGGAGGTAGATATAAAAGGTCGAGCCATTGCCCAACTCGCTTTGTACCTGAATTTCACCGCCGCTTTGTTTGACGATGCCGAAAACCGTTGATAGTCCAAGCCCTGTACCCTTGTCCACCTCTTTTGTTGTATAGAAAGGTTCGAAAATATGGGAAAGCATCTCTTGCTGAATACCGGCACCATCGTCAGCGACAGAAAGCACGACGTAGTCTCCAGAGGGCAGCTTGAGGTGCTTGAGTCTGGCTGAGGCATCCAGCACCACATTCTCAATATCAATTACTATTTTTCCATTTTTTCCTATGGCATCGCGCGCATTGACTAACAGATTCATAATGACCTGCTCGATCTGGCCAGGGTCCGCCAGCACTTTTTGCAGATTTTTATTGCATCGAACTTCCAATTGAATATGTGATCCAATGAGTCGATGCAGCATATCCTGCATTTCGACAACGATCGTGCCCAGATTGATTACCCTCGGTAGCAATAGCTGTTTACTGCTGAATGCAAGGAGCTGCCGGGTTAAGGTTGTAGCCCGGTCGCCAGCTTTCTTGATCTCACTTAAGCCTTGATGCAAAGGGTCCGCTGGTTTGAGACCTTTCAGGTGCAAGTTACTGTAGCCGATAATAACTGTCAGAATATTGTTAAAGTCGTGCGCAATTCCACCTGCAAGCTGGCCCACTGCTTCCATTTTTTGAGACTGACGAAGCTGCTGTTCACTCTCCTTTAGTTCCTGGGTTTTTTCCTCAACCAGTTTTTCGAGCTGCTGGCGCAGGGCATCGGCTGATTCTTCGGATTTCTTGCGAGTCGTTACGTCCCTGATTACGGCTATTCTTGCGTTATATCCATCGAACGTGATCGGAAAGCTGTGGGCGTCACCGACGATGATATTACCGTCACGCGTTAGGTATCGTATTTCCTCCATTGGCGGAGCTTTGCCACGTTCATGTTCTGTCTGTCTTCGTAGAACGAGGGGGTGATCGTCCGGGTGTATATGATCCAGCATTGGGATCTCCATCACCTCATTCCTCGTGTAGCCCAGAAAATTGAGCATGGCCTGGTTCATGAAGAGAGCATGGCCTTTGTAGTGTATCAGGACCGGGTCTGGCATCTGCTCGATCAGCATTCGATATTGTTCTTCAGAGCGCCGCAGTGCGTCTTCCGCTTTCTTTCGCTCTGTGGTATTTCGCATCACGACGATTCGAGCCTCCTGGCCATCGAAAGTCGTGGCATGAGCGTGAACCTCGCAAACAACCGTGGTGCCATCGCGTCTCACGAGTGTAAGCTCTTCAATGGGAGGCACTTCACCTCTGTCGAAAATTGATTGTCTGCGAGCAAACAGCTCGTGATCGTCAGGGTGTATGGTATCCAGGATATCCATTGCGTTGATTTCATCCCACCGATAACCGAGTAGATCAAGGCCTGCCTGATTCATAAAGAGTAACCGTAACCGCCCCGCCTGGTGGACTGAAACAGGGTCGGGTATCTCACTCATCAAGGTACGAAACTGCTCTTCTGACCTTAACAGTGCCTGTTCCGCGGCCTTACGCTGGGTTATATCACGACCCATCATAATTCTGGCTTCCTTGCCCTCAAAGGTTGTGGTGTGTGCATGAACTTCGATGAGCACCACGGAACCATCCTTGTGGCGAAGTCGGAATACATCACTCGGAGGTCGACCGCCTTTATCCAGGATAGCTGTGCGGGCTGAAACAATTTCCAGGTCATCGGGAAGAATAAGATCCATCATCGGCACGTCGAGTAATTCATCGTGCTCGTAGCCCAGAAGTTTCAGGGTCGCGACATTGGCAAACAGGAACTGCGTTCGGTCGTGAATAACAATAGGGTCAGGACTTTGTTCAATAAACAGGCGAAACTTTCGTTCTGAAAGCCGCTGCGCTTCTTCTAACTTATGCCGTTCTGTAATGTCCCGCATGACGCCCTGTATGCTAATCGGTTTCCCAGAATCATCCCGGACAAATGACTGGACCGTCTCGGCCCAGACTGTTGACCCGTCTTTGCGTTTGAATTGCATCTCCGTCCTGCGTGTTCTATCAGGGTCGGCTGTTGATTTTTCGTTCTGCCATTCCTCTTTGTAAACCGTCGTCACAGCCTTGAGAGATTCCGCTGCATAGAATTCCTCCATGGAAAGCGACATTGCTTCTTCAGGGGTGTAGCCTGTTAAACGCTCAATGGAAGGGCTGATGTAAGTCAGACGCATTCGAAGATCGCTGGTCCATATGACGTCCCGAATGTTCTCGGCCAGGAGGCGATATTTATCTTCCTGTATGCGCCGCAATTCGTCTGTCCTGTCTCGATGTTCCTCCGCTTGCGCAGCTGCGATTCTGGTGGCGCTAATATTAGCCAGTGTTTGCAGGAGCCGTAGGTCATCGTCGGTAAATTTATTTCGCTGGGTTGACCCCGCATCGAACACCGCGATCACCTTGCCGTGATACATTACCGGCACCGTTATTTCTGAATGACCCGCGATCCCGTCCATGATGTAACGAGGATCCGCGGACAGGTCTGCCGACACTTCTGCTCGCCCGGATTCGGCGACGGCGCCGACGATACCTTGACCTGATTCAATGACGAGGGGTGTTTTGATCATACGGGCTTTGGGGCCAAACGCTGCCCGCCGATGTAATTGCTTGTTCTCGAGCAGGTACAGCACGAAATCTTCGAAGTCGAGGAGCTGGCCAACATTCTTCGCGATGGACCAGAGTAAATCATCCAGGTTATTCGACTGTAACATGTCGATGGCAAAACGGTTGATGATTTCCAGTTCGGATCGAGAATGCACGGTTTCTGATTCTCCCGCTTTCATGCTAGTCATTTCTCGAGTTCCACCCATTGATATCCACGCCTTTCACAATAAGCCAACCGCAGAGTGAAACTTCTGCGACCAGGCAAGGTACCAGCACAGCCGGTGAGATGATCGAGGCTAAAGCCGGTGAAATGATGCTGACAAAACTGTTGGCGAGGTAACATACCGCTGCAATGGCCATCAGAACACCCAGAGTTCTGGGCAGATAGTTTGATTTGAAAATCAGGTACCCCAGTAAGAGACAGTGAAATCCGAAAAATACCAGGGCGATATGATAGCCCCAGTTATGAGTCTTTAGAGAAAGATAGGCGAGCGTCTGTAGCTGCTCTGTAGTAAATGGCAGCAGATAGTCAGCGCCATTGAGAAAAAACAGAGCGGCAAAATGGTTGAGCGAGTTCAATCCTGAAATGGCGACCATCACCAGCCTAAAAAAGGTCGCGAGCAGCGCAATATTCTGGTTGACAGGTTAAGTAGTACATAAAAGATCAACGCGACTATGACATCACAGACCAGCATCAGCAGCTCACCGGCAAAGGCGATGCGAAACACTGATTCGGATGCCAATATGTTGCTCGCGGTCGCCGTGACGTCTCCGGAAACAACGAGTCTTGAGCGAACAAATACCTGGGCAAAGATTCCTGCGGCGATAATAACAAGATAGAGTAGCCCGCCGGTGCGGGCGTAAGCTTGTGGAGAAATCTCAGTTGCAGAGATTGCCATGGGTCTAGTCCGAGCTACCCTGTGTTTTTGCCGGAAAGCCCAGTTCTTCCAGGTGCTTCACAAGGTCTGTTCCGGCCGTTTTTGGGCTGACACTCTTGTCAATTTTCTGAATAATTCCATCTGCATCAATGTAGAAGGTCCAGCGTCTGGCGTAACCCCGTTTTGATAGCACACCATATTGCTGGCACATTTCCTTCTGTGGATCCGCGAGAATTGGGAAGGTGGCACCATTTTTTTCCGCGAAAGCAGTGTTGTCTTCAATGGAGTCGGTGCTGGCCATAAAGTAGGCGACGTTGTAATTCTGAATTTCCTGGTCACTGTCACGCAGCGCCTTGCATTCAATAGTTCATCCTCCGGTGAATGCTTTGGGGAAGAAGGCAATCACGACGGGCTTTTCGCCCCTGAACTGTGACAGTGAATAACTATTGCCATCAGACCCTTTGATACTAAAGTCAGGGGCTGGGTCACCAACCATGGGTGCTCCAAGGGTTGATAGCGGAAGAACGAGTAAGATTACGGTAATCAGTGATCGTAGAATAGCCATAGCCGGGTTTCCGTTTGTTGTGATTTTTGTGATCGCCTTACAGCTTAATATACAAGTTTACGCGAAGAATCACTGACAGGCTAACCTTCATGTTAGTCGAATATCAGGTAATTCCTCCTTGGCAATGAGGGACTTTAGGGGAGCAATACTCCGCCATCTACATCAATGGTTACACCAGTCATATAGGTGTTGGTGAGTGTCAACATGATCGCACTGGCTACCTCGTCTGCCTGGCCAACCCGATTCAAAAGTATATTTTTTCCCATCTGTTCCAATGCAGCGGGTTTGTTGTCCCCGAACCGATCAAACATTCCCGTGTCAATAATCCCCGGCGCAACCACATTAACCCGGCGTGGTGCTAACTCGTTAGCCAGAGCGCGGGTGAGACCTTCGACCGCGTTGCCGACGCAGGACACTGAAGACATGCCTGGATTGCACTTCCTGGCAGGGGTGCCGCTGACCAGCGTCACTGAACCATTATCTGTCAAAAAAGGTACGCCTTGCCGCACGACATTGCAGTAACCCCAGAATTTGTTAAATGCCTCGGAGAACTGTTCCGCAGTTTGTTCCATAAAAGGCGCCATGGTTCTATTCGCACCCGTGGCAGCAGCGACAATATGGTCGACGCTTGCAACCTTACTAAACAAGGCTGTCAAACCATCCGTGTCGTGGGTATCACAGACTTCAAAGTTAATTCCGGGGAACTCAGCGGCAACCTTTTTCACGCGATCTTCTGATCGACTCACCGCCCAGACATTTGCGCCCGCTTCCTGGGCCTGCCTCGCGGTCGCGAGACCAATACCTGAAGTACCGCCAATGACGACAAGGTTTTTACCGGTCAAATCGCTCATGAGAATCCTGCTAATTTAATAAAAGGAAGGAGGAATATAACGCGTCGGGCAAAGGGATGTAAGTAGGGCTTTTTCAGGTTAATTTTCGATCCTGCAATAGCTGCCTGATATGCGCATGTTCCGCCTCATTGAACTTGAATCGCATAAACAGGGCCGCACCTATCAGGTAACCGCAAGCGGGTAACAAGGCGAAGAGGGCGCGGAGGGCGAATTTAGTGGCCTCTGTTTGTTCGGCATTGGGTTCAAAACCCACACTTTGTAGTACAAAGCCCGTGACGATGGCCGTTAAGGAAGCTGCACCTTTTCGCACCATATTCCAGACTGCGTAATAAGCCCCTTCCTTGCGTTCCCCCGTTTTGTATTCATCGTAGTCGATGATATCCGCTTTAATGGCCGGCGCGATCACTGCGCCGATTCCACCCGCCAGACCCAGGCAGAATGACAATACCCAGATCATAATCGGCATTTGCAGTGCGAAAAAATAACCAACAAAAACAAAACCTGACAGCCACATTGAAAAAGCCCATAGACTCTTCTTGCCGACGACCCTTGAGAGCTTGATCCAGAGAGGTGTAAAGATAACCTGCGGTACAAAGTAGATGATGAGGACTGAAACCATAAACACCGACGGGGCGACGGGCATATTGTCTTTGGGTATGACGTATTCAACTAAATAGGGAACCAGCATGGCGATACTGGACGCACCAAAGGTCTCGATAAAATAGACACACAATAAAAGTAGAGCATGGGGGTTGCGAAAGACATCGCTGAAAGACTTGTACGGGTTCAACGCGCCTCGACCCTGATAATCAGCTCTTTCCGGCAGCAGCATTGTGGCCCAGAGGATCAGGCTACTGACGAAAACCCCGGCAAAGATAGAGATGTAGACGGCGGTGCTACGCTTGTCTTCAGCACTGTCTAACAAATAAAGGGTCCCGATGCCCAGTAATGAGCCTAGGGAGACAATCATATGGATATAGCCGAAAAGGCGCGTCCTTTCATGAAAATTGGGTGTTAGCTCGATTCCAAGAGCGCCATGGGGGACAAAGAATGCGGTGCTGGCGGTCTCATAGATCAATAGCGCAGCACCCATCCAGGCAATCAGCATCAGACCATCCAGAAACGTCGGTGGTGACCAGATCATGATGATCCCCAGACCAACAGGTACAGCCGACGCGAACATCCAGACCCTTCGACGACCATAGCGGGACCGGGTCTTGTCGGACAGGTAACCCGCCAGTGGGTCCGAGACGGCATCCCACAGGCGCGAGGCAAATATCAATGCACCCATCGCGGCGGGGGCGATGAGTAAAACATCGGTGGAAAACTTCATCAGGTAGCTGACAAACAGCAGGCCCATAACACCGAAGCCTATTCGCGGGAGCGAATAGGCCCAGATGACCCCCAGCGAGAGGTGCTCGGCACCTGCTTCACCAATTGAGGAAACCGTAAGACTATCGGCGCTATCGTCACTTGCTTGCTCAGCCATCACCAGCCTAAATTTTTGATACTCAGGCTGATTTATATGCTAACTGGGGAGTATCAATCAACCTCAAATAGTTGTTGTTTAGAAATTCTGACAAAACACTTCAACCCGCTACGAGTACGGTGAGTCTTTATCTGGACTCGTACCGCACATCCATGTGCACTCAAGTTTTGCATCCCTGCAAAACACGTCCTGATAAAGACACACCGCACTCTTCGCTCCCCCCACTCTTCGTACACACAGGCTTAGGCCTTACGACCAACAAGAGAGATATGGTGGTGACGTTTGTAGAAGCGTGAAAGTTAGTGACAGTTCATGGTTAGTCCCTGTCCGGGCGCGCTTGCCGGATCAGGAACTAACTACCTGAAGGGCGTTTAGCATCATCTGCACAGACATCATGACCAAAATCATGCCCATGAGCCGTTCTATGGCTGACAGACCGCGCCGCCCCAGTATTTTGTGGAGTGGTGTTGCAGCCAGCAGGATAACGGCAGTACATATCCAGGCCAGTGTAATTGATGCCGACAGATCAATGAGGGGTTTAGTCTGGGTCATGAGCATCAGTACCGCAAGAATAGAAGGTCCAGCGACGGCGGGTATGGCCAACGGGACGATCAATGGTTCACCATCGTCGGTATCGCCGAAAACACCGTTCTTCGAAGGGAAAATCATGCGCATGGCGATGATGAACAGGATAATGCCGCCGGAGATTGATATGGCAGCCTGGGAGAGGTTAAGAAAGTCCAGGACGTATCTACCGGCGAACAGATAAACAAGTAGCGCGACATAAGCGATACAGAGCTCACGAATGGTAATTCGCAGATGCCGGGTTGCATCAACATCCTTTAGTACGGCAAGAAACAATGGCACGTTGCCCAGGGGATCCATGATCAGGAAAAAAACTACGGCTGTGTTGATAATGTCGAGCATTGCAATCGTACTGTGAATCAGGCGGTCAAAGGATACACGCGGATGGCTGCCGGGGTAAATATCACCATTCAGTAAATCTATTGGCTTTTCCGTCGCAATTTCCGGCATTTATCTGATTTGGCTGCCCTTCGTGCCACATATGCAGCATCATGCTGCCTGATGCATTTGCGCAAAGGTAGATAAATAAAGCCTTTCAAAGGATTACCTTGCATTTTTGTTGCGATACAACTAAAATTCCCCTAATCACGAATAAGCATCACGTGAACGAACATTTCAAGGCGCTCTTCAATAGTGCCTTAACAAGCCTCCCCAGGCGTTCGGTTCCGATGAGACGATAAAAATAACCAAACAAAGAAAATATTAAGGATCATTGGTTCAGAATTCGTCGTGCCTGAAAGGAGGTTGTGTGAGTAACAAAAATCTAATCGCCGCGTTTATTGCAGTGATGGTGACTATATGGCTATTTTCCGGTGAGCTGACTTCCAACATCGTAATTGCTGATGACAATGTGAAGCCTGCCGCACTATCAGAAGTTCCGCATATTAGAGCCACACAAAGTGAAGCAAGTTTACGTCAACTGTACCTTGAGGTGAGCGGGCAAACTCGTGCCAACAGGATTGTCCAGGTCAAAGCAGAGGTTTTCGGTCGTGTTGAGCAGGTACCTGCGGTCAAAGGTTCTGTGGTCAACAAGGGAGACCTGCTCTGTAAAATTGCCATAGACACCCGACAAAGTGATTTTAACAAAGCCCGCGCTGATCTTAAAAGTGCCCAGCTTGAGTACAATGGCATCCAGGATCTGAAAGGCCGTGGCCTGCAATCAGAAATCAATGTAGCGCGTGCACAAGCAGCGTTGGAATCCAGTCGAGCCGATGCGAAGCGGGCGGAACTTGCACTGGCAAAAACAATGATCAGGGCTCCTTTTGATGGTGTCGTCGAAACTCAATCCGTGGAAATCGGTGATTTTCTTAACATTGGCCAAAACTGTGCCACCCTCATGGAAATTGACCCGATCCTGGTCGTCGGCCAGGTCGCCGAGAAGAACATTAATACCATCCAGCTTGGTGGACAGGTAACAGTGGAACTGATTACCGGTGATAAGTTAACCGGTGAGGTTGGTTTCATCAGCCGATCTCCGGATTCAACAACCCGAACCTATCCCGTTGAAGTCGTGGTCAACCAGCCCGGCGAGAACATCCGCGCCGGTCTCACAGCGCAAATGAAAGTGCCACTGGGTTTGCAACCTGCACATGTAATCTCAGCAGCATCCCTGGTTTTAAACGATGATGGCGTCATGGGGGTTCGTACGGTTGATAGCGATAATGTTGTTCATTTTAATCCAGTCAGCATTTTAAGCGAAACCACACAAGGAGTCTGGGTCAGCGGATTAGAACAGCGAGTCAATTTGATCACCGTCGGGCATGAAGAAGTTTTTGAAGGCCAGGTCGTTAAAGTTAGCCTGACCCCCCTGGGTACAATCGTTAGATCATAACGGGTACATCTATGTCCTCCTATGTCGCGGTCTTGATCGATCGCTCTCGAACCATCATCTCCTTATTGTGTGTGATTCTGCTCGCGGGTTTCGTTTCGTACAAAACGATTCCTCTTGAAGCCAAACCCGACGTTTCCATTCCAATCATCATCGTCACTGTCCCGCATGAAGGAATTTCGCCCCAGGATGCAGAACGCCTGTTGGCGCGACCCATGGAGCTCGAACTAAAGAATGTTGAAGGAGTTAAAGAGATTAACTCCTACTCTGGAGAGGGCAGTGCAACCATCGTTATCGAGTTTGATTACAGTTTTGAGTCGGAACAGGCGTTGCTGGATGTCCACGAGGCGGTTGACAAGGCAAAGGTCAAGATCCCCAGTTCCGCTGACGAACCCATCGTTAATGAGGTGGCCGCTGGCGACTTCCCTATCATAACAATAACGCTTGGCGGTGAAGGTGTACCAGATCGAGTCTTATACAAACTGGCCAGAAGCCTCAAAGATGAGCTGGAGAGCATCCCGGAAGTTCTCGAGGCCAATCTCAATGGCCAGCGTGAAGAGCTGCTTGAAGCCATTGTTGACCCGTCCCAGTTAGAGGCCTATGGCATTACCAACGAAGAACTGATCGGCGCGGTAAGCAGAAACAATCGTTTGATTGCAGCAGGCGCTGTGGATACCGGTAAGGGCAGCTTCTCCGTAAAAATACCCAGTGTGATTGAAACCGCCAAGGACATTCTGTCGATTCCTGTTAAAGCAACCAGTAATGGCGTTGTAACATTGGCTGATGTCACCACTATTCGCCGCACCTTTAAGGATGCCAGGGGCTACACCCGCGCAAATTCCATACCAGCCGTTGCGGTGGAGCTTTCCAAGCGCAAGGGGGCCAGTTTGATTGCTGCCGTTGACAAGATCAAGACTGTTGTTGAGGCCACCAGGGTGGATTTTCCCGCCAATGTCAGTGTGGGTTATATGGCTGACCAGGCGCCGGAAACACTGGATCAGATTAATACACTGGAGGGAAATATATCTACTGCCATGTTCCTGGTCCTGACCGTTGTTGTCGCTGCCGTGGGGGTTCGGTCTGGTTTGCTGGTTGCGATGGGGATACCGTTTTCATTCCTGTTCGCCTTTATAGTTGTTAACGCATTAGGGTTCACCTACAACTTTATGGTGATGTTTGGCATGCTGTTAGGTCTTGGGATGCTGATTGACGGTGCCATCGTTATCATTGAACTGGCGGATCGAAAGATGACCGAAGGGACGTCACCACGAGATGCGTATGTGTATTCCATCAAACGCATGTTCTGGCCGGTGCTTGCTTCGACCGGTACAACCCTTGCCGCCTTCCTGCCATTGATGTTCTGGCCGGGTGTGGTCGGTGGGTTTATGAAGTACCTGCCTGTGACGGTATTTGCCGTTCTCTTCGGGTCCCTGGCCTATGCGCTGATTTTCGCCCCGGTTCTTGGCACATTGCTGTCAAAACAGCAACCAAAACTGGAAGGTGGCAATGTCCTGGCGGTTGACGAAGGCCGGTTCGAAGATCTGACTGGTGTGCTTGGTTACTATGCACGAGTGTTACGTTTTACCACTGATCACCCACTGCTAGTCATCGGAATTACCTTTGTCTGCCTGCTCAGCATTGTCAGGGCTTACAGCGTTTATGGTAATGGAATGCAGTTCTTCACCGAAGTTGATCCCACATTCGCAGGGATCGACGTCGCAGCAAAGGGTAACTACTCAGCGTCAGAAGTCCGCGATATCGTCACGGATGTAGAGCAACGAATTACCGGCGTGGGTTACATTAACAGTATCTACACCCGCACCGGTAGCGGCGGTGTTCGAGGTGGATCGGGGTCATCGGCTGACCAGATAGGCAATATGTTCATCGAGCTCTCAGATCGACGAACTCGCGATATCTCTGGCTGGGATATTGAAAACCAATATCGCGAAGCGATCGAGGACATTCCCGGAGTCAGGGCGGAAGTCCGAAAACAGGAGTCAGGTCCCCCGGTTGGTAAAGACATCCAGATTCAGCTCAGCGGTGACGATCTGGAAATCCTGGCGTCTGAAACAAGGCGAATCCGCAAATTTCTTGAATCCATGGATGGATTGACATCGGTTGATGACACGGCACCGGTACCGGGTATTGAATGGGAAGTGAAAGTAGATCGTGTCAAGGCAGCGATGCTCGGTGCAGATGTGGTCAGTGTCGGCGCAGCAATTCAATTGGTAACCAATGGCATTTTGGTGGGCAAGTACCGCCCGGATGACGTAGATGATGAAGTAGATATCCGGGTGCGCTACCCTAAAGAATATCGAACCGTTACCCGATTGGATGCTTTACGCGTGTCGACCAGGGACGGGCAGGTGCCCCTTAGCAGTTTTGTTGAGAGAAAAGCGAAACCAAAGGTCAGTACAATCTTCCGTCAGAATGGCCAACGAGTGATGTACGTGCGGGCCAATACGATGACTGGCGTACTCGCCAGCGATAAGGTAAACGAAATTGCAGGCTGGCTGGAAGACGCCGCTATTGATCCCTCCCTTCAGGTCGTGTTCCGGGGTTCGAACGAGGAACAGAACAAGTCGATGAGTTTTATCGGTAAAGCCTTCTCCCTGGCCCTGGCACTGATGGGGATATTGCTGGTGACGCAATTTAACAGCTTCTATCAAGCCGCGCTCATCTTGTCTGCCGTGGTGATGTCCACCTGCGGGGTTCTGCTGGGACTACTGGTTCTCGACCAGTCCTTTAGTGCCATCATGACCGGTGTGGGTATTGTTGCCCTGGCGGGTATTATTGTGAACAACAATATTGTCCTCATCGATACATTTAATTACCTGCACAAGGAAAATCCTGGCTGGACGATGCAAAGAGTGGTCATGCAAACCGGATGCCTGCGTATTCGCCCGGTATTTCTAACCACCTTCACGACCGGTTTTGGCTTGTTACCCATGGCAAGTGGCGTATCCGTTGACCTGCTGGCGCGTGAAATTGAAGTCGGCGGTCCCATTGCTTCCTTCTGGGTGCTATTGGCATCGTCTATCGTCTCGGGTTTAAGTTTTGCGACCGTACTGACCCTTATTGTGACGCCTGCCTTGCTAATGGCGCCCCATGCCATCAGAGCCCTTATTGTGAAGTTTAGGGGCGAAAAAGACGGGATCCCAACGTTGACGGTAGATACTGCTGCGTAGAAATATTGATGCTTAAACCCTGGTGGCGCCTATTTTAGTTGGTAAATAAATTTTGTGAATGCTACGGCTCGGCCATCCCGCCAAACAGTCCACTTTGCGCTCGACCTGCCGTTTGTGGGGCTACCCGCTTTCTATGACTAATTTAATGAGAACAAAGGCACCCCCCTCTTAACTCAACGCGGTTCAGGCTCCATAACCCTGCAATTGGCAATCAGAATTGACTCAGGGTTGTTTTTAGGGCGATGATCAGGCAAAGGAGAAACTACTATGCCTAAATATCATCTGGTCAGCTCGTACACATGACCCTGGGTACAGCGAGCAGTTATTGTTCTGCGGGCTAAAGAGGTCGAGTTCGACGTCACCTATATCAATCTTCGTGAGAAGCCGGACTGGTTTCTTGAAATTTCACCCCACGGCAAGGTCCCGGTATTGAAAGTGGATGACAAGGTTCTTTTTGAATCCAACGCCATCGCTGAATATCTGGATGAAACCAGCGAACCACAACTACATCCAGCGGATCCGGTTAAACGGGCGCGAAACCGCGCCTGGACAGATTTTGTCCCGGATTTCTCAAGGCAGTTGGGTACCGTCACCTACGCTAAGGATGCCGAGGCGTTGGAACTGGCATTGGACAAGGTGCCATCGGCACTGTCCCGGCTGGAAGAAGCCATGGAGAATGAGCGGGACAACGAGGGTCCTTACTTCAACGGGGATAGTTTGAGTCTCGTGGATGCTTCATATGCACCGTTTCTGCAGCGCTTTTCAATCGCCGAAAAGTACCTGCAAAGCGGGCTATTGGACAACTATCCTAATATCCAGTCCTGGTCTGATGCACTTTCGGAAAATGAAGCCGTGAACAATTCTGTTGCACCTGAGTTCTACGGTATCTTTGATGAAATGTTAACACGGCGGGGAACGCTGGCGGCGGAAATTCGCGACCGCCAGTAGTGGCCAGCAGTTGATATTACAGTTAGCTGGGATAATTGATCGTACAGGATAACTCTCTAAGGTTACGTTCCCTGATAAGGTCCGAAACGCGCATAAAAGACATTTCAGGGGACCGCCGTTTATTGCTGGATGGGCTCCACAGGCTCGCAAAAAATCCGCTCGATGTTGAGTGCATTTTTACCCGTTCATCCCATTCAAGACACAGTTCTACGTCTGACAATTCGTTTACCGATCTGTCCGCAGCATTTGCCATGTTCGCTATTAGAGCAAGCGTAAGTAAAAGTAGTGTTTTCATTGTCTCTGACTCCTTTTCGGACAAATTCCGATTGGGTTCGTGATATTTCGTTCAACTAATTCTCTCGAAGCTTTTTCTATCGAAGATAGTAAATTGGACAATTACGATGTATTTATTATGGTCACTACAAGACAAAATCGGGTCTGTGCTGGAGGAACGGCCCAATTCCGGGGGTAAACGGGGGCCTGAGTAGAAAGATTGTGAAGCAGCGCATTAAAATGGGTTTTGAGTCGGAGGAAACTGGCTTTTAGCGGGTGAATCCGGCTCAGTCTTGGATGGCAGAACCGCTTGGATTATTAGTGGGAAATGCCGTATTTGAAGCAGCCATATCCAGGAATTCTGCAGCGGTTTTGTAATTTTCGAATTCACGCAGTTGCATTGCAGTCACTCGCATCATGCCGAATTCATGGTTCTCATGCAGTTGCAGGGCTTTTTTAGGAGAGATCCAACAACTATCGATGGTTTCCTTGCCGTCATGTAAACCGGACTGGGCTTCTGGTGTCGCTGTGATGAAAAACCGGGTGTCGAAACGTCGAGGTCGGCCGACTGGCGTGACCCAGCGGTTGTAAAAGTGTATCAGGTCGATGGCGAGGGTCAGGTTTTCTTTTTCGCAAATATCAACCAGGGTGATTTCATGATCGTGTATCTGCTGGCGATACCGGTCGAATCGTGTCTGGTTGGAGGTATTGAACTCGAATATCCTGCCATTTCTGTCATAGGCAAGCAGAATCCCGGCTTCCTCGAATGTCTCCCGAATTCCTGCTATCCAATAGGCCCGCCAGTTTTTCCCCAACGCCTGTCGTTGTCCTGACTGGTGTTCTCCGGGTTCAAGATGGTGACCTGCATAGAGTTGCGAATGATCGTGTTCATCAACCCTGCCACCGGGAAAGACGTACATACCTCCTGCGAAAGCAGCCTGGTTGGTTCGACGTAACATGAAAATTTCATACTGGGGCTCAGCATCCCGGACGACAATAACCGTTGCCGCAGGTCGAATAGGCTGGTCCTGGACCTTGTTATCCTGGTTCTCGTCCTTGTTCTGGTTCTTGTGCGTTGCGGGCTCCGACATTAATCAGGCAGTCCCAGTACGCGCTTGGCGATAATGTTCATTTGAATTTCACTGGTGCCGCCGTAAATCGATACCGCACGACTCGTTAACCATTCCCGGTTGGTGTCGATTTCTTTGCTGCTGAAGGCGCTGCCTTCCCAGCCAAATCCCTGGATACCCATGGCATGTTGCAGTATATCGACGCGCTCTTTGGTAAATTCTGCGCCTTTTACCTTCAGGATTGATGTCGCCAGGGCAGGCGCACTGGCCTGGGTCTCAGCTAATACCCGTTGCTGGGTGAGTTTGTAGGCAACGGAATTCATTTCCAGCTGGAGCAAACGATCCCGAATGGCTGGATCTGCTATTCTCCCGTCGACACTGGTACCAACATAGGTTTTGGTAATGTCCGCCAGGGACTGGGTTTTTTGTTCGACCTGGGCACCGCTCGTGTTGACCCCGCCATGTACGGAACGTTCGTATTGCAACAGGCGCTTACCGACGGCCCATCCCTGGTTCCTGGGTCCAATCATATCGTCCTTATCGACAACGGCATCTTCAAAAAAAGTTTCACAGAATGGTGAGTTGCCGCTGATCAACCGGATTGGCCTGACGCGAACGCCAGGCTGGTCCATATTGACCAGGACCAGGCTGATGCCTTCGTGTTTTGGTTTCTCCGGGTCGGTGCGCACCAGGCAAAAAATCCAATCGCCATAGATACCATCGGATGTCCAGATTTTCATACCGTTAAGCTTGTAAACGTCACCGGCGTCGACACAGCGAAGTTGCAGATTAGCGAGATCGCTACCGGCAGCAGGCTCGCTGTATCCCATGCACCAACCGCCTTCCCCACGGGCGAAACGGGGAAGCCATTTGGCTTTCTGGGCGTCGCTTCCAAATTCCAGTACCGTCGGACCAATGTAATTAACACCGCGGCCGGTCAACGCGGGACGGGCACCTATCCGTCGCATCTCCTGCTGGACAACCATGTATTCGGCTCTGCTAAGACCTGCTCCGCCATACTCCGTAGGCCAGGTAGGCACAGTCCAACCCTTGTCCGACATTCTTTCCAGCCAGATTCGGGTGTCATCTTCAAGCTCAATTTTCTGGCTGCCCCAGGGAATAAATCCCGGTTTTCTTACACCCGCCGGACAATTGTCCTCAAGCCATGTTCTTGTTTCTTCACGGAAGTGTTCAGTATTCTCACTCATGATCTGATCCTACCGCGAGTTGTTAGGCAAATGAAACTACCTTAAGCTTGCAAACTTGATTTTGATGAGAAATAGCATGAAAAAGATCATTACCTTCTGTTGCTTGTGCATGGCCTTTTCCTGCCTTGCAAACGACACCCAATCTGACAACAAGAATGTCACGGTTGTTATCAAGACAACCCTGGGTGACTTTCAGGTGCAATTAAATGCCGAGAAAGCCCCAATTACGGTGGCAAACTTTCTTTCATATGTAGATGAAGATGGTTACGCAGACACTATTTTCCATCGGGTTATCGAGGGGTTTATGATTCAGGGCGGCGGCATGCGGGTAAACATGCGAGCCGTGACAGAGCACAAGGGCATATATAATGAAGCAGACAATGGTTTGCGCAATGTGACCGGGACAATCGCCATGGCCCGCCTGAATGAGATTGATACTGCCCAGCGGCAGTTTTTTATCAACGTCAATAACAACGCATTTCTTGACCACAGTGAAGCTAGCTGTACCCGGGAAGATGAGCAAAAACAAAAGGCGGCGACGGCCAGAGGTTTGTATCGTCCGCAAAGCTGTAAAACATTTGGCTATGTCGTCTTTGGACATGTTGTAAAGGGTATGGAGAACGTACGCAGGATTGAGTTCGAGCCCACGGTGAATCGAAACGGGCATCAGAATGTACCCGTGATTCCCGTGACCATCATTAAGATTGAAAGGTTGTAAGTTTACCAGATGCATCTCGATTTCAGACAATGCTCGACGGCACAATCGAGTGGTTAGGTTAAAACTGACAACAGTTCTCCCGGTTATTTTCCTTTTTGTTTTCAATAGTTCTGCACTACAGGCGAACCCGAAACTTATTGTCATTATATCGGTAGATCAGTTACGTCGGGACAGGGTGACAGATGATCTGCCAGGGGCGTTGGGTATGTTATCCCGGCAGGGCAGGGTCTTTGTCGATTCGGAACTCAATCACGCAATCACCAGTACATGCCCTGGTCACAGTGTTTTAGTAACCGGTGTTACGCCAGGCAGAGCAGGCATACCGGGAAACACGTTTGTCGATCAGCAAACCTTTCAAGAACGCTATTGTGTCGACGATGAAAACAATGCCCATCAGGTGATTGATAGCGATCACAATCGTTCACCCGTCAATTTAAGAGCCAGTACTTTTGGTGACTGGTTAAAAGATCGCTATCCGCAATCCCGGGTGTTTTCTGTTGGCGGTAAAGATCGCGCTGTTATCACTATGGGTGGGCACAAGGCCGACGGCGTATTCTGGTACAACCAGAGCAATGGCAAGTTCACCAGCAGCGGTTACTATATGAAGTCTCTGCCCGGCTATATCGATAAATTTAATGGTACTGACCCCGTGGTTGATGGCCATTTACGCGATATCCCAGGTACCTGGGTGCACCCTGCAGGCACCTACAGGCAGGATGACTATGACGGGGAATCGAGTTTGTTTGATCGCAGCAGCGGTCATCCTCTGAAGGATGGTGACGGCGATACTGTATTTAACCGCATTTATCGCTCACCGGTCATCGATACGCAAACCATTAAGCTTGCCAATATCATTATCCGCGAAGAAAGCCTGGGTGAGGGCGAAAATCCTGATCTTTTGTTACTTGCCTTGTCTGCCACCGATACAGTGGGACATCTTTATGGACCACGCAGCTCTGAAGCCGAAGCGACCCTGGACAATGTTGATAATATACTTAATGAGCTTATTGCCGGACTCGAAAAAAAACTTGGTCTTGGCAATGTATTGGTCGTCCTCACCGCCGATCATGGCGTCGCCGAGCTGCCGGAGTACATGACCGAAAATGGATCAAATTCCTGCCCCAGCCAGGGCAGGTTGTCGTTTGTACCAATCATTGGCCAAATATATTGGTCGATCTACCGGGATTACACTCATCCATTCGACATGCCTGGTGAACTGGTAAAGTTCACCGGGCAGCAATTGACCCTCAGTCGTGAGTATCTTGCCGAGAATATGTTGGACCCTGCACAGGTGCTGGCCACCCTGAATGAAGCGCTCACGGGGATTAACATTGTAAAGAGAACCTGGACGCAACAACAGATTAGGGCCGGGAAAGGTAAGGTGGCAGCGTTGCTGCGTAATTCTCTGACCCATGACAGGAGTGGCGATTTAACCATTCAACTGCATCCTGACTGTGTGCTCACCATTGGAGGTGGTACAACGCACGGCTCTGTTTACGACTATGACAGGAATGTACCTTTGATCTTCTATGGCTGGGGAGTTCAGGCAGCAAAAGTGTCCGGTACCGCCCACACCATTGATACTGGTCCAACACTGGCTAACCACATAGGTATCGCGGCTCCACCCGACCTCGACGGTAAGCCTCTTGACCTGTTGAGTACCTCTGATGAAAACGATCGTTGAATTCCCTGCGGTTGCAATATCAGGTTGTCTTCTGGGCGAAAGGGTTCGTTACGACGGTCAGGACAGTTTTATGCCCGATCTCATCGAGTGTCTTGAGGAGGAATTAAATCTGGTGTCACTCTGCCCTGAAGTTGCGATAGGCCTGGGTGTGCCGAGGCCACCCATGCATCTGGTGAGTCAAGACGGACAAATTCGTGCCGTCGGGGTGGAGGATGGCCAGAAGGACTTCACCGAGCGGCTCTTCAACTATGGTGCAGAAATTGTCAAAAGATTTGATAATTTGTCCGGTTATGTATTCAAATCGAGATCACCAAGTTGCGGATTGAAAACCACCCCCATCTATAAACTGACGGGTGGGTTTGCGCTGGAAAAGGAACCAGGCAGTGGTATCTTTGCCGCGACTATTGTTAAGTTATCACCGTCTCTACCTGTTTCAGATGAACTGGGTTTGATGGACCCGGGCGCGCGGCGGGACTTCATTGAAGCAGTGAAACAATACAACCTGAACCGTTCATAAATGGAATTTGTGGAGCAGTAGGAATCAGAAGTACAATCAGAAGTACAATCAAACGAATTTCTTACTCGTTAATCATTATTAGGGGACAACAGTTATGGGCGAAGCATGGATTATTGACGGTGTTAGATCACCCAGAGGCAGGGGAAAACCGGGTGTTGGCAGTCTGAGTGAAATTCATCCGCAGCGGATTCTGGCGCAGGTGTTAAATGGTTTGCAAGCCAAGGTTGGGTTCAATACCGCGGATATTGAGGACGTGGTTGCAGGTTGCGGATCAGGTACCGGTGACCATGCCCATGATATTGCCAGGATGTCTGTTCTTGATGCGGGCTGGCCAACGACAGCTCCCGGCGTGACCTTGCATCGCTTCTGTGGTTCGGGGCAACAGGCAGTTACTTTCGCCGCCATGGGTATTATGGCAGGCCATCAGGATCTGGTGATCGGCGGTGGAGTTGAATCCATGTCCCGACCGGCACCGTTGCATGCCGATGGTTTTACGGCAAACAACACCCATCTGTTTGAGCAATACCCCCTCATCCCACAAGGGATATCCGCAGACCTGATTGCGACAATCGAGGGCTTTAGCCGGGAAGATGCGGACTCCTATGCTGTTCGCAGCCAGGATCGAACCATGCAGTCAATTGAGGATGGACGATTTAATGATTCACTCGTGCCCATTTATCATGAGGACGGCAAACTGGCCCTGGACAGAGATGAACACCCGCGTCCCGGAACCACCATGGAGAGTATGGTCGGCCTGAACCCCGCATTCGAGAAGATGGGTAAGACCTTGCATGACGGTCATGTAAAAACATTTGATGAAATATGCAAAGACGTTTATCCGGCGATAGATAGTGTCACTCATATTCATCATGCCGGTAACTCATCTGGTGTTGTCGACGGAGCCAGCGCGATTCTGCTTGCTTCACCGGAATATGCTAAAGCCAATGGCCTGAAACCCAGAGCCAGGATTCGAATGACTGCCACCGCAGGAACTGAGCCTGTCATTATGTTAACGGCTCCGGGACCGGCTGCAGAGATCTGCCTGAAGAAAGCAGGTATGACCAAAGACGATATCGATCTGTTTGAAGTCAATGAGGCCTTTGCCGCTGTGGTGCTTAAATTCCAGAAGGACCTGGGCGTTGAGGACGACAAGATCAACGTTTGTGGTGGTGCCATATCACTCGGCCACCCGATTGGAGCGACTGGCCCCATGCTAATCCAGACGGTGCTCGATGAACTGGAGCGGCAGGACAAAAACACGGCACTGATTGCAATGTGTACCGGCGGCGGTATGGGCACAGCGACCATCATTGAGCGTGTTTAGTTTACGAAAAGAAATCAGGTTGATCATAAAAAACGCTAATTGCAGGAGTTGAGTCTTGAGTACAATCGCAGAAACATCCTATGGTCCCGTGCAGGGGCGTGTGAAAGAAGATGTGATTTTGTTCGCCGGTATTCCCTATGCCAAACCACCCGTTGGAGAATTGAGGTTTAAGGCAGCCCAGGTCCACGATGGCTGGTCAGAAGTCAGGCAAACCACGCGCTTCTCTCCTGCTGCGCCGCAGATTCCTACCGGTGGTATGACCGACAGTGCCCCGGTCAACTGGAATGAAGACTGTTTAACGCTCAATATCACAACGCCTATGATTGATGATAAAAAGCGGCCGGTCTTCTTCTGGATTCACGGTGGTGGTTACCGCACAGGTCAAGGTGCAATCCCCTGGTATAACGGTGCCAACTTCGCAAAAAACGGTGATATCGTTGTGGTGAGTATTAACTACCGTATGGGTGCACTGGGATTTACAGACCTGTCCCGCTTCGGTGCCGAATATGCCACCTCCGGGGTGAATGGAACCCTCGACCAGATCAAGGCATTGCAATGGGTCAGTGAGAACATCGTGAACTTTGGCGGGGACCCCGAGCAGATCACGATTGCGGGGGAATCAGCAGGCGGGTTTAGCGTTGGTACTATTTTGGGCTCCCCCATGGCACAGGGATTGTTTAAAAGAGCGGTTCCTCAAAGTGGTGCTGCGCATCACACTTTACCGGCAGATGCCGCCGACAAGGTGACCGATTTTTTTATGGATGTGATGCAGGTTTCCACCATGGAAGAACTGTTAGCCGCCTCGGTAGATGATATTCTGGCGGCCCAGGCGAAAGTAGACCAGGACGTCGCTCGAGGCGTGGGTTCATCGCGATTGGGCGTTGCGGTGTCGCCATTTTACCCTTGCACAGGTAACGAAGTGCTACCCGAGTCACCTTTGGAGGCGATAAAGAAGGGTATGGGAAGCGAGGTTGATGTGCTGATCGGCTCGAACAAGGATGAAGGCACTTTATTCTTAACCGAAGCTGTGGATGAGGCTAAACTCCTGTCAATGGCTGATCGACTTGGCGGCGGCCAGAAGCTGGTTGATGCTTACCGCGCAGCTTATCCGGATGCGAGTCCAACAGAAATTGCGACCTATCTGTCGACAGACCATGTGTTTCGTATACCGGCTCTACGCCTGGCTGAAGCGAGACTAAGCTATGGTTCAAGTGCTGATTCAAGCTCTGTTTCAAGAACGTGGATGTACTTGTTCGCCTGGGAATCCAGGCACGCCCACCTGAAATCAACCCATTCCCTCGAAATTCCATTCGTCTTTGACAATCTGGATAAGGGGGGAGTGGATGTTTTTCTTGGACCGGGAGAACTTCCACAGGCAGTTGCCAGCGAGATGCATCAGGTCTGGATTGACTTTATTCAGTCCGGTGACCCGGGCTGGCCCCCGTATGACCTCAAAAATAGAATAAACATGCGATTTGATGAAAAGTCCGGACAGGTTGCTGACCCTGATGCCGGTAAGCGCGAAGCCTGGGAAGGTATTCGGTAACAGGAGTATTCATGCTAAAGCTGGTAGTAAACGGTAAGCAACATGAATTGGATGTGGACCCTGATACCCCCCTGCTCTGGGTACTCAGAGATAATCTTAACCTGACTGGCACTAAGTACGGCTGCGGCATAGCCCAGTGTGGTGCCTGCACGGTGCATATGAATGGTCAGCCTGTTCGCAGTTGCATGACCCCGGTTTCCGAGGTGAAGGATTTTGATATCACTACCATCGAAGGCTTGTCTGAGAATAGCAGCAACCCGGTACAACTCGCCTGGATAGAAGAAGATGTACCGCAATGTGGCTATTGTCAGTCAGGGCAAATTATGGTTGCCGTCGCGCTGTTACGCCGCAAAGCAAACCCTACAGATGCTGACATTAATGCTGCCATGACGAATATCTGTCGCTGTGGCACCTATACCCGAATTCGCAAGGCGATTCACAACGCTGCCGCCAACCAGCAATCCTGATGGTACTTACACGCCGGGATTTTCTGGGAAACAGCCTTATGACTGGACTGACAGTGGCTGGAGGCATGATGATTTCATTTCATGTTCCAGCGAAAGCCAGACCTTTTAAACCTTATGCCAGCAAGGGCGCGGAACTGAACGCCTGGCTGATCATTGAGTCTGATAATACGATTACCATTCGCGTCGCACAGGCGGAGATGGGACAAGGCGTCTTTACCTCCCTGCCGATGATCATTGCCGATGAATTGGAAGCAGATTGGCGTACCGTACGCGTCGAGTATGCCGATGCCAATAGAAGTCTTGCGGAGGGGCGCGTTTACAAGCGAATGTTGACTGGTAGTAGTGCTGCGGTTCGCAGTTCCATGCCATATCTTCAACAGGCTGGTGCGCAGGCACGGGAAAAAATGATCAAGGCAGCCGCCGAGAAGTGGCAGGTTGAACCCGGGGAATGTTACGCCGATTACGGCAGTATTTACCACAAACCGTCCAGGCAGAAGGTAACCTATGGCGAAATAGCAGGTGCGGCCGCGCTGGTTTCTGTGGCGAATGTAAAAATAAAAACATCCGAGAGCTTTAGCCTGATTGGTGTGGATACTCCACGTGTCGACACGCCTGCAAAGGTGAATGGTTCAGCCGTCTTCGGGATGGACATCCGGATTGAGGGTATGGTCTATGCCGCAGTTGTCCACTGCCCGGTGTTGGGTGGTACCGTCAGAAGCTTTCGTTACAACGCCATTCGAAATATGCCAGGCGTGCTACAGGCTGTACGTATGAAATCCGGTATTGCAGTCGTTGCAAAATCGTTCTGGCAGGCAAAAACAGCAGCAGAAAAACTGGTCGTGCAGTGGGATATCGGGCCGGAAGGGAAAACCTATTCCGAGACATTCCGCCGAGAGTACTCCGCGGCATTGAATGAGGCAGGTACAATCGTCGAAGAAGAGGGAGAAGTTGTCGCCGAGATGGAAGCTGCTGACAAAAGAATTGAGTCGGATTACCTGGTCCCGTACCTTGCCCACGCTTGCATGGAGCCCCTTAATTGTACGGTTAGTGTCAAGCCGGATCGCGTCGATGTATGGGCCGGTCTGCAGGACCCGGAGTCAGCCCTGAAAGCCGCCGCTGAGGAATCCGGTGTAGCGGCAGAAAATGTTTATGTGCATAACTGCTTCCTTGGCGGCGGCTTCGGGCGCCGTGCCAACGATGATTTTGTTCGTGAAGCCGTGCAGATTGCGAGGGAAGTAGATTCCCCGGTGCAAATGATATGGAGCCGGGAGGATGATATTCGGCAAGGGCAGTATCGTCCCATGGCCTCGATGCGCTTCAAGGCTGGATTCGATTTGAACAGAAATGTGGTGGCCTATACCAACCACAGCGTTGCTCACTCCATTTTGAAAGACATCGGTGCTCCGCTGGAGAATGGAATCGACAAAGCATCGCTCGAGGGCCTGGCTAATATACCCTACGCTCTGGGTCCAAAAAAGATCACTCACACCATTCGCAATACTCACATGAGTAGCTGGTGGTGGCGTTCAGTGGGAAACTCACAGAATGTGTTTGCGCGGGAGTGTTTTGTTGACGAAATGGCTGCGAAGGCGAATATGGATCCTTATGCGTTTCGTAAGAAGTACCTGTCCCATCGACCTGACTTGATTGCTGTTCTGCAAGAGGTGGCAGACAAGTCACAATGGGGCAGAGGCGTTCCAGGTGGCCATGCCCAGGGGATTGCCATTCACCAGAGTTTCGGCACCACGGTGGCCCAGGTCGCAGAAGTTTCCGTCACTGATGATGGTAAGGTAAAAGTACATCGGGTGGTGTCTGTAGTTGACTGCGGTAACCTGGTCAATCCACTGACAGCAGAAATGCAGATTGAGAGCGCTATTATTTTTGGTCTGTCGGCTGCGCTGTTCGGTAAAATCACCATTGAAAAGGGCAGGGTACTTGAAGACAACTTCGATACCTACCGGGTGCTGTCTTTAAGCGAAACACCCGTGATTGAAA
Source organism: Gammaproteobacteria bacterium (assembly GCA_012960755.1). Next base: position 455,490 of record DUAT01000057.1, on the reverse strand, counting down.
CCCATTGGCTATTGTCCGGTGGAGAGAATTGGGGCGGCCTGGGCGAACCCGGCTTGCCTTGCGTCGCGCCTGCGGTGATAAATGCAATCTACGGGATTACCCGACGTAGAATTCGCTCTCTGCCGGTTTCGGATTATTTCCTGCAGCCAGCGTAATCTGTCCGTTATCTGGGTAGATACTGCTAACGTTTTGAATTGCTCCCAGAGCTCCAGAAGTTCGCCTAATTCTCTATGTAATCCTGATCAAAGGTTATCATTGAATCAATAATGGCTTCGATCTATGAACAGCCCAACCAGCTCGCATCATGTTTTTTTCTAACTCGTCTAATCCTGGGCCGGTATCAACTAGCAGCAGATCAATGGCATTGGTCATTCGAGGTGACGAGCGGTAGCGGTTTGCCGCAAGTGCACCGATAAGTGCCTACTGGATCGACAAACCCTCTAGAATCCCGGCGAGTTGATTAAGTGCTGTTGGAGTCGCCAACGCTTCGCAGCCGTTTCAGGTAGTCTAGATGAGATCTGAGGTCTCCAGCATCTTTGCTTGGCAGCCTGGATTCTGCGAGTTCTCCGATTTGATGCCTTAGTCGTTCGAGGCGTTCAAACATTTCTGTCAATGACTCCGGTGGTTTGTCGACAGGAAGATTCGGTTCTGATATGCGATCCGGTGAAAGTAGCTTTGCTCAGATGATGATGCGCGTTTCATCCCTGTATTTTAGCAGATCATCGGAACATGCTGACTCTTATTCGATAAAACCGAACCCAGGTATCACCTGCCAGCATGTAAGAATCAATGGTCGGTTGAATTGCCGCCAGAACCTACGACTACTGCTCTGTAGAATATTCAGAAAAATTTAAACGTCGCCAGGTTTAGCCTTTCCCTCGCTGCAAGCCAGCAATTCAATCCCCTATAAGGGGTATATACCGCATGGAGACATGGCAATAGAGTTTCGGCAAGGAGTAGCCATTGGTCATTTTGATTTTCGGCCAGGACTTAATCAATTTTGGAGATGCGAGAAAGAAATATGAATTGTTATTACAATCAGCAGTCCCGTCGATAACCTGATCCATTCAGTTTGAGCTTTAGTGAGCAATTATTCTTTTTGTTCTCACTGGCACTCATCATTTACATCCCTCTGCGGCAGCGGCTGTATCAGTGGCTAAGTCGCGATACCGCGAAACAAGACAGCCTGTTCAGCGATGCGTTAAAGGCATTGTTAAACGATTCGGTCGAAGGGTCTGTTTCCCCGCAACAATCCTGGAACAATATGTTACAGGTGCTGTTCAGGCCGGTTTCGATGCACAAGGTCAGTCAAACTGCGGAACAGAATCGCACAATCGATGGTGGCTATATTCTCGTAACAGCCAGCAATCGATTCGCGGATGCCTACCAGCTGGAGTACCCCAACATGGGCGGCAGAGCTTTCACCGACAGTGATACACAACTGGTAAATGAGCTGGAGAAAGTTTTTGAAAGACTCTGGGACTACCAGGCGTCTTATTCAGCCGGTGGGATGGATGAACGTAAACGCATTAGAAGAGACTTACATGATCACGTTGGGCATAAGCTATTGAAGATGATCCACGCAGCACCTGATGCAACGAGCCACGTGCTTGCCGAAGAGGCGATGAGGGAGCTGGCAAACTCGATAAAAGATGTTCAACTGCAATCGGTTTCTGTGACTGATTTCGCAACAGAGCTTCAAAAAACAGTGGAAGAATTTTGTCAGTCAGCAGATATCAGGTGCACATCCCATAACGAAATTGACAACCGGCAAAAGGTCAACCCCATAGTTCATAAAAACCTGTTGAGTGTCGTAAGGGAGGCACTAAACAATATCGTTCGTCATTCGGGAGCATCGCATGTTGATACGTCAATCCTGATATCTGACGGTGGCCGTGGCCTGAACCTCACCATTAAGGATGATGGCAATGGCTTCAATGCGGAATTGATCTCCCCTGGAGACGGCCTAAGAAATATTAAGGAAAGAATTAACTGGGCGGTATCGTGCAATGGACCTCCGAATCCGGCACGGAACTAAACATCCAATTGCCGATCAATTAGCAGATGACTACAGCTTCACCCAGCACAATTCTTATCATCGAAGACCATATCGAAACCACGACTGCCCTGCAATCTGTCGTCAACCTGGTGTTTGGTTCTGCCACCGTCGTAACTGCCGCCAGTCTCAGCGACGGGCTCGACAGAATCCGGGAACAGTCGTTTGACTTAGCCCTGGTTGATCTGGGTTTGCCCGATGGCAGCGGTATAGACCTGATCAAGGCGCTCTCGTCTACCCAGAATACGTTTATTGTTGTCACTACCATTTTTGATGACGATGAACATCTGTTTCAGTCGTTGCAATCCGGGGCCAGTGGGTACCTGTTAAAAGGACATCAACAGGGGGAACTCGTCAGTTTCCTTCGCGGTATTCTCACAGGGAAACCACCCTTGTCACCGACTATCGCCCAGGCGATGCTCGCGCATTTTCGCAAGCAGCCTCCGTCAAAAACAACTTTACCGATAAGGCAACCTGCCCTGTCTTTGACCAAAAGAGAATCAGAGGTATTGCAGCTGATCGCGAAGGGTTGTCGGGTAAACGAAGTCACTACCTTGCTTGAAATTGCCGATGGTACCGTTAGCGCGCATGTTAAAAAAATTCACGAAAAGCTTGACGTACACAATCGTGCAGAGGCAACTATCGCGGCGATCAGTTTGAATTTGGTGAGCCCCTGAAGACGAGCTACCGCTCACTCCAGAATAACGTAGTTTCGTCTATTAAATATCTGCGGTAAGTTCCCATTTCCCGAGTCCACCTACTCCGAAGTTTGTTAGCCCAAAGGCCTGAACTGCTCTGCTATCCCTCCAATTTCCCCGAATGCGGGATCGTAAGTGCGACTCATGGATGAGGTCGATAGGAGTGCCGACGAACTGCAGTTTGTACTATAGGTTTGCGGCTTGAACTAGACTAATATTTTAGCAGGTACTTGTTTGGAGATAGACAAGAGCTAGCTAGATTGTCGGGATAACGCCGTTAATGCTGTCAGTAATCCTCTTATATCATTGCAAAACATCTCCCGATTACAGCGGTAGAGGTGGAGTTTCGTTAAGGCAGAGTAAATGGCCATTTTTGAAAAAGAAAGACTCGAGGTAATCTCTGAGAAAGATCTTGTGGATCTTTCGAAAGCTTCTATTGACAAAAATCTGTCAGTCGTTGACTTCAATAACGAAAAGAAGTTTTTTTACATCACCATTGACCGTGTTCTGTTTTCAAACCCGGTCAGCATGATCAAATCGGTTCTGGATGCTCACGGTTTTGTCCCTAATCTTGAGAATATACTGTCTTGCCTGGATAGTTTTGTTTTCTCTGTTCATGCCAGTCGTTCTGACAACGGTGATGCAGATTCATCTCAGTTCAAGGTGAATGCTTATTACCCTTGTATTAGATTTGAACTGCCACAAAAAAATAAAGTGGGAGCCGTGCTCAAGAGTTTCTACAGTGAAATTGCTAAATATGAATCGAGGCTGGCGGAACCTGAAAAAATGTCCCCGGGAACCGGCCCTGAACTGAAAAAGAACAAAGATCTGCTGGCGGAGATAAAGGAACTTAAAAAAACTAACAACGAGCTTAGCGATCAGGTCAGTGAGCTTACCTATCAGTTGAGCCGGGAACAAAAGTCCCTCAGTAGGGCATCCCGGGCATTGGACTCTCAACGTATATTGCCTGACAACGCGAAAATCTGCCGGGTTGAGCAGGTGGATCTGAGGCAGAGAATTGTGAAGATAAAATGCGACCGTGAGGTGATTGACGTCCCCACGCATATGCTGGATAGAGTCCCTGATTTACAAGCTCGCTGCCTGATCACTTTCGATCCCATTGAGGCGTCTCCTGCCGGTATTATTTTCTTCGACAGCGAGGAGCTAGGGAGTCTGGAGAGGCGCACTGCGGACCTGTTGTACGTAGAAGGGAACAGGTTCAAGGCACGTGATTCGATGCGCAACGAATTTCAGGTCAAAGCGCTGAATAATATGGAGGCGGCAACAATAGAATCATTGGAGCGTGGAATGAAAGTTGTTATTTCAATCGCTGATGGTTACGTGGTTCGATTTTCTGTTCTTGCCTCTACTGATTCGAAATACTTCAACAATCGGATAGAGGAACAGCTCCTTGTTTACAGCCTTGCCCGAAATCAGCTGGTCGATTTAGGCTCAACCCAGGGGCAACCGTTAGAGGGTAAATCATGATTGGTCTACAAGAGAAAAAGTACTTAAGCATTTCAAAGAAGAGGTTTGACCCTATAACGGTATTCTTCAGTACCGGCTTGCTGGTGGCTGTTCTAGTTACAGCTATTGGCTTTGATTCAGGTGAAAACAACAACCTGATGTTTAACGATTTCCGGAGTTTCTTCTTTGTGATAGGAGGCACCCTGGGTGTCCTGTTGTTTCAATTCGACCTGGGAACTTTTTTTCATACATTGTTGCTAGTCGTACGCTCCTTTATTACCAACCCGGTAAAATACCTCAACCCTGCCATTGAAGAGCTGGACGAAGCCATTATTACCGGAGGCAGTATTCTTGAGCTTCGAGATGGTAAGGAAATTGAGGGTGAATTGCTGAATGACATCATTTACATGGCGAAAGAGAAACTTTTTTATGAAGAAATAGAGGACTTTGTTAGCAATCGTGTCGCTTCGATATTTCTGGTTAGAAAAATAGCAGTTTCACTTCTGAATAAAGGCGCCAAGATCGCTCCGGCACTGGGGTTGTTAGGTACGGTGATAGGGCTTATCCAGGTATTGCAGACTCTGGAAGACCCGACAAAGATCGGGCCAGCGATGTCTCTGGCCTTGATGACAACCGCATTTGGTTCAGTACTGGGGTCACTGGTGTTCACCCCTCTGGCTGGTCGACTTGAGCACCACAACATTGTGTATGTGGAAACTCACAAGCTGCTGATGAACAGGGTTAGTGTCCTGCTGCGGCGGGAAGACCGGCAACTGGATTCGATGGCGATGAACAAGAAACTGGGTGTGGCGGTATGAACCTGGATCAGCTGGAAGCGGAACATGACGAAACAGGGCTTGATTCTTTTTACGTGAGTTTTGGCGACCTGATGGTAATCCTCTGCGTCTTTTTCGTAATGCTACTTAGTATGAGTAACATCGAAGTAGGCTCTTTCGAGAAGATAAAAAGCGTGATGACAGGCAAGACTGAGAATACTTTAGTTGAATTGGCAGATTCTTTGCAAAAAATCATTGAAAAGGCACCAGGTATTCCCGGTGCAACTGTTCAACTGGCGAAAGATGGTGTTCGGCTTGACCTGGATACGGGTGTTCTATTTGCCATGGGTAAGGCCCAGATTAGAGGTGAAGCGCTCGACTCTATTGCCCCACTGTTAAAAGAAATTCGGAAGACGCAATATCTTATCGATGTTGAAGGGCACAGCGATGATGTGCCTCTTTATAGACGATATGACGGTGAGGTGGAAACCAATTGGAGTCTAAGCGGAAAGAGAGCCAGCAGTGTGATACTGCACTTGAGTTCCTTTGGATTCTCAGCTGAAAGGCTGCGTGCAGTGGGTTACGCCGATACCCGTTCGCTGGTTGATGTTAAAGGTAAAAGTGGCATAGCGCTGGAGAAAGCCAGGGCGCGTAACAGACGGGTTTCGCTGTTAATAAGATAGCCCTTAATGGGGAAAGGTATGGAAAAGTGATGGGAAAAACGAATTTCAGACGATCAAGTGCAGAGGTAGGACTATCGAAAAGAGGTGGTCGTAGCAATGCTTTTCATATCCAGCTTTATACCAATGATCATGGGTTTCAGGTTTATGTCTTAGAGAACAAGGTGGAAGGTCGAAAAATATTCATTCCCCGTTTTATTTTTGGGCCATTTCGCGCCTGCATCAGGATGATCGTTAAAAATGAACTCAGCAAGAAAGAGCCCGTGACCTTTGAGTATCCGGTTTCGTTTCTCAATCGGGAGTATTTTTATTTTAAGTCTTCGAGCGCCGATTTGGACAATCTGATTATTCAGGATATTGAAGAAAGAGAGGGTTCCTCGGGGTACATCACGGTGAGTCGTCGCGGCCTGCACGCGCTTGACAGCCTTCTTTACAGTGACAAACTTCAGCATCCGAATGATGTACTGGGTGAGATAATTTCCTACCATAAACTATTCCAGTTTAGTTTTGTGAAAGGCAGTAAAAGCATTACCAGCGGTCTCGTGTTACGCAAGGACGTGCTCCAGCAGACAGAACGATACACCCCGAGTCTTGCACAAAAGGTGGTTCTGGACATCGACGTGAATGATACAGATAAAAAGTCCCGGCCGAAGCCGGTGGTGGAGAAGAGCGGCTTGAGAGCGAAGGCAGAGTCTAGCCTTTTTGGTCCAAAACTAGGCGAACGACTTAACGAAAAGAATATCAAGGTTGATTACGAAGAAGTATTTGGGGACAAAAAGGTCAATCTGTACGCAGTCGCTGATGATGATGAGGAAAAAGGCGCGAAAAAGAAACCAGTTTTATCCCAGTTCCCAATCCCTTTAGCCACACCAGAGGTCAAGCGGTTTGAGGACGGAAAGTTTTATTTTGAACTCAGTCCCACACAAGTCAGCGAGTTTCGCAATCGTTTTATCAGCGATCGATCCGCTGATTTTTATATGGGGTTTGAAATTGTTGACGCGCTGTTTACCTTTAACAAATCAGTAAAAACGTTTCGTTTTCCACTTTACTATTCCAAGGTCCGTATTCGTGAGTCAGGTCGTGGGGTTCACCTTGAGTCGAAACAGAACGGTCAGTTCTACCTGAACCATATTGCCCTTGCAAATCTGGTCGACAAGTTCAGCAATAAGGTTGCCGGAGTGGACAATGTCGATAAGTTTTTTAAAACCTTGCTGGCCCAGGATGTTAGCGTTGACAGGTTGAACGACAGAATTTGTTTGTCACGTTACCTGCCCATCAAAGAGAGCATATTTGACAGAACCAGGGAAATTCTTTTTGGTTACCAGGACGAAAATGGAAAAGGCGGTATTTTGGGAGACCTCACGATTCAGGGTATCGAATGTGATTTGCAGAGTGTGTATCTGTACCGGGCGCCGAAACTCCAGAATCCTATTGATCAGGCACTTGAGCTTGATTTGGATAAAATCAATGCGATAGCGCACCATTCTACCAAGCGATTCTACAATTCCCTGCTGGGCAAGTTTTTGATCCCGGAACAGCAGACAGACGATCATCGTAAAGATGAATTTGCCCCCATAGTCTGGATGCCCGGCATGCTTCCAAAAAGTACCAGAAATCTTGTGGAAGGGCTTAACAGTCATGATCTGGTGTTGCTTGAAGGCCCCCCTGGCACCGGTAAGACTCATACCATTATGAATCTGTTGATTCACTGTATTAACAGTAAACAGCGGATGCTCATCGTCAGTGACCAACAGGGCGCGATTGAGGCTTTAATAGAGAAACTACAGGATCATCTGGTTGGAAAAGACAAAGGAACCCCAGCCGAAATTAAGTGGAAGGAGCTTTTGTTCAGTGCTATCAAGGTAGTTGATGAAGTAGAGACCGGTGACCAGAGTTTGCCTGACCTGATAACCAGGCTGACGAAATCATTTAGTGTTCAGGAACTTCCACCCGGGGTTCCCAGTAGCGGAAGCAGACTTGAAAAAAGGCTTGTCGTTCTGAAAGAAAAAATAGAAGCACTGACGTTACAGATTACTTGCAAGATGCTTGGCCAAATGGGTGAAGATGTGCCGTTTGATCACAGGGTGTTGAAAAAAGGTGAAAGCTATCCCAAGAACTACCGGTTGCTGGAATTCCTCGGCTTGCTACAGGATGAAAAACTACAGCAGCGACGTTTGATTGATTCCTTTGTCAGAAACCGTTTTGAACTCGTCAGTGAGAATATGGAAGACTGTTACCATTTCTTCAAAATACCCGCCAGGAATTTTCCTTCAGAGGTACAGACGCTGATAGATGATAAAAAAATACTGGCGAGCATTCTGAGAAAGAAAATAAAGACAGTAGATGCTTTTCATGCCGCAACCAGCGAATACCCACGCCATGAACTTATACGTTATCTCGAGTCCGTCATAAAGGCACAGACTTCCATCGAAGGTAGCGGTTTTGCCAGGCTGATCAGGAAGATACGCATCGCGTTCAGGTCGCCATTACTGCTAAAAACGAGAAGACTACAAAATATGGTTCAGGATCAGATTACTCTCCTTAAAATATCTGATACCTGCTCGGACGGTTTGTGGCAGGTGCTAAGGGAAATGCATGAATCCATACGGATTGGCGAGGCGCCCAACTGTGCATTGGGTATGTACCGTAGCCTGGATCGGCAGGTGGCTGGTGAAATTGGAGCAGACACGAATCAGGGTACATCAATACAGGGTGACCTGGAAGAGATTGACGACTTGTATATGCAGCATGACAAAATTGTCAAGCAGCGTCTGGCTGAAAATCTGCGTGAAATTGTTCAATCAGCTACGGCATCCAGGTCAGGTTCGGGCACCAACAAAATCACCAGTATCATGGCCCTGGTGGATAGCTTGAAACAGTTCACATCCATCAGTGAAAGCGGTGATGTTTTTCAAGAGCTGACCCAAGCCCTGTTCGATACCTTCCCGATATGGGTAGTCAGAAAGCAGGTGGTTCCATTCCTGCTGCCCTGTGTGGAACAGAGTTTTGATCTTGTCGTTATCGATGAGGCGACCCAATGCAGGGTTGATGATTCTCTTTCGTTAATGTTCCGGGCGAAAAAAATTCTCGTTGTGGGTGATGATAAACAAACCGTACTGCAAAAAGATTCGGTGATTGACGACTACCTGTTTAAAGATCATGAGCTCGATGAACACTTAAGGTCGACCCAGGCGCGCGGTTTCAAAGGTGGTGGTTCGAATATATTCGCATTGGTTAAATCCATCAAACAGGCTTCAGTGATGTTGGATGAGCACTACCGCTGTCCAGCAGAAATCATCGAGTTCTCAAATAAGTACGTTTACAACGATGAGCTAAGAATCATGCAATGGAGACTACCGCAACAGGCACCGTCAGTTGTCGTAAACTACAACGAGCAGCGTGTTGAATCGTCCAAAAAGCCTACTAGCGGAAAATTCAAAGGCATTGAGACCGAAATGATCGATCGCTTCATGGATTTCGTGGTCAGCACCCTCAAGAAAATTGAAAAAACGACCGGGGAAAAGATCGACGTTGAAACCGATGTAGCCCTGTGTTACTTCCTGCTCAAGAACGAACCTTATGTGAAATCCGTTAAAGACAACTATCTCAGGAAACTGAACCGGGGTGAAGATATTCTGGACGGCGCTGGGGCGGCCCTGCAAGGTAAGGAGCGGGATTACATTTTCTATTTTTGGGACGTCACACGGTACAACATGGGTGCATTCAAACAGGGTGATGATGCGGATAAAAGAAAAGGCGAGCTGAATGTGCTGCTGAGCCGACCGAAGAAAAAAGCCTTTCACTACCTGCACCGTAACTTTGATCAACTTGAACACGGGCGCACAAATATTACCAGGTATCTGTGGAAGACGTACCATCAACAGAAGGACAACACGGCTAAGCGATCGGCCGATACGGGTGACGACGTCCTGAACGAATCTCTATTGGGGAGTCTGTTGAGATTCACTCTGGACAGATCCAGCAAGCGGAGTATTCAGGAAGTGCGTCAGAATATCTGGGAAGCAAGTATCGACTTTCGTGAAGATATTGTTGTCGGTGATGCGTCAAGGGTGGTTGATCTTATCGCTTTTCCGGCGGGAGAAACTAAACAGGTTGTTGGCCTGGTAGATTTGTCTGGATTCGGATGTGACCAGAACACGGGGCAGAATATCGTTGATTATTTTTTCCAGCTTAAGCGTGCTTCTCCCGGAATTGACCCCGTTTTTGTCTTTCCCCATGAATTGATCGATGAAAACGGCCAGACATTCCGGTCACTGATTCACAGACTGGAGCAGATTGAGACAGGTGAAGGCAGAAAGAAAACAGAGTCGGTAAGGAGTCTCAAGGCTCTTTCAAATGAGAACGCCAAATTATCGAAGCTGGAAGCAATTTCAGAAAGTTCAGCTTAGTAAATTGGCACGCAGACAGGTACGTAAGTCATGAAAGGTAAATCGGGGCAATTGTGTGATTGATATTATTCCTCTGGAAGTAACATCGCTGAAGGTTCTCCAGCCGCAACTGGCAGCGAGTCTGGAAAAAGCATCCGGTCAATTTGAGTCTTTTGTTGTCGGACGCTCAGCAGATGATGCAATATCTGCCAGTCAGCAATGTATTGGCGATATCGTAGGTATCTTAAAGATGCTTCAGATGCCTGGTGCGCTCAGGCTGGCCCAGGAAATGATGAACATGCTGGAAAAGATGGCGGATGAACCTGCAGCGTCGGAGTTCTGTTTTGATGCGCTGACTCAGGCTTTCGTGTGGCTGCCTCGCTATTTTGAGTATGTAACAGACCGTAATCAAGATGTGCCATCATTGGCGCTGCCATTTATTAATCGATTACTCGCGGGGCTTAACGAGGCGTTGATTCTTGAATCAGAGATGGCTGAATTTGAATGTAGCGAGCCGGTTAGCCTGTTATCCGAGGGGTCGAAAAAAGATCCCGATTTAGCACCGCTGGTGTCCCGAATGCGGCTGATGTACCAGGTTGGCCTGGTTGGCCTGCTGCGTGAAGAAAACCTTGAGTTAAAATTACCGTTGATGCATCAAGCTGTTGCCCGGCTGGCTGATTCAGTGGGCGACTCACCTGTCCGAACTCAATGGCGACTGACAGAAGCCGTGCTTGAAGGGTTGTTAAGTGGTGACCTGCAGTTGGACTATACCCGAAAGCGCGTACTGTCTTTTGTTGAGCGAGAGTTAAGCGTATTCGAGAACGATTGTGATAATACAGAGATTACGTTTTCTCCAGAGTTACTCATCGAGCTCGTCTATCTCGTCAACCTGTCCGCCTCCAGTGATCCGGCGATTTCAGAAGTTTTTAGCAAGCTCGGGCTGGCACGTTTCAGTGTAACGGACAGGGTTTTGCAGATAGAAAGATCGGTTATTCATGGACCGACCGCAGAAACCATGCTGGCGGTAGCCAAAGTTTTGCAGGAGGAACTGTCTCAAAGCAAAGCCACATTGGAAACTGCTGCGAAGGGATATTCAGGCAAAGTGGATTTATCACCACTGGTCTCAATGTTCCAGCGTACCTCGGATATTTTGTCTGTGGTTGGCCTGAAAACTCCGGCGGATATTCTTGCGAAAATTAAATACAGCGTTGGAGAATGGGCCGACGGCACTGATTATTCGGAAGAAAATCTACTGGAGGTTGCAGATGGTTTACTTTTTATTGAAAGCACCCTGGGGAATTTAAGCCGCCTGGACCTGAACTTTGAAGGTGTTGCTGATGAAGAGACCAAGTTAGCGATGGTGGCAAAAAATCAGCTCAATGAAGCTGAGGCCATTGTTATAAAGGAAGCTCTGGCTGGATTGGCCGAATCGAAGAAGGAAATGAGCAACTTTATCAAATCAGACTATGAACTGACGCATATGCGTAAGATGAGCGACAATCTGGCATCTATTCGTGGTGGCTTTCAGGTTCTGAATCTGGATAGGGCTGCATCGATTCTTTTAAACTTCGAAAAATTCATTCAAGCGGTGGTAAAAAACGGTATCGAAGATGAGCAGACTCAACACTTGGCTGAAACCATGGCTGATGTACTCATAGCCCTTGAATATTATCTGTCAGAAATCGAACTCTATGGCGTTGCACCGGCGAGTGCGCTGGATGTTGCTGAACAAAGCCTGGCAGCCCAGAAACTGGTTAGTGATCAGTTAGGCTTTGCATAACACTAAAGGTTCCGGTACCGGTCGATTTGATCTTTCCAGGCCAGGGCTTCATCCGGATTCTTGATCCAGGTCTCCATGCCGATTGTCGGCGACACCGGAACCAGGACTCTCTTGACGCCCATAGCTGCCAGCCGGGCGATTTCCTGCAGATTGGGTGGCAGACTCGTCGTTATCTCTATTGTCTCTGGATCACGCCCATTTGCATGGGCCGTCGTCCTGGCGAGCCGAATAAGATCTTCAGAAATACCACGGGCGGGGAAAAAGCCGTCTCCAATTCGCCCTGCTCGTCGAGCCGCAGCCCTTGTATGCCCGCCGATAATAATCGGCACGTTGCCGTTTACCGGCTGCGGTCTGCAATAGGCACCTTTGAACTGAACAAATTCCCCGTCAAATGTAGGCGCGTCCTGCGACCAGAGTGCTCTCATCGCCGCAATGTACTCGTCAGTTCTCGCCCCCCGCGTAGCAAAATCAGCACCTAGCGCGTCGAATTCTTCTTCTAACCAGCCAACTCCCACACCAATTATGATGCGTCCTTTTGACATTGAGTCCAGCGTGGCTATCTGTTTGGCCGTGATAACAGGGTTGTGCTGGGGCAGGATCAGTATGCCTGTTCCGAGTTTAATCGTGGAAGTCCTGGCCGCGACGTAGGCCATCCAGATCAACGGGTCAGGCAGGGGGATATCGTTGGCACCACCGGCGATTTTACCGTCCGGTGAATAAGGGTAGGGGGATTGATAGCCTGCAGGCAGCACAGTATGTTCAACCGTCCAAGCAGATTCAAACCCTGCTTCTTCACCAGCCTGCATGAGTTCAACCGCCCTGGCTGGATCAGCGTAGTACCCTGTGTTGCAATAGCGTAAGCCAAATTCCATTGATATCCCTCATCAGCGTGCGAACGCTAGACTACTTTTTCAAACGTTTCGAGGTTCGGATGCCCCAGATAGGTGCCTTTGGGTGCCGATGTCTGTGCGTGCGCCTTGCGGAAGCTCTCAGACTCTGTCCAGGCCACGAAGTCCTTTCTGCTGGTCCAGACGGTATGGGAAGCATACAGGACGTGGTCATCTGTTTGTGGTCCCTTGAGCAGGGAAAATGATTCAAAACCCGGGACTGATGCCAGATAGGTGTCCCGTTCACGCCAGATTTTTTCGAACCCTTCTTCGAATCCTCTGGCTATCTGAAACCTATTCATCGCGATAAACATAGTTTTCTCTGGCGGCAGGTGTATAAACGTCCATGGATTCTGCGCCCCATGGTACGCTGTTCATTGGATAAGAACCAGTTGCGCCGGTCTTTGTGCCAGTCAAGGACGAATCAAAGATTCGTTGTTGAGGTTATTCACGCACAAAGTTGGTTATAGGCGGGTTGGTCCCACTGGCAATGTTCTGGGCGCGGTTGAGGATAATATCGTTGAAATCGTCGTGGGTTAGTATATACAGTCGTTCTGATCGAATACCTTCAAAAACGACATCTGCCAGTTCACTGGGCTGCATACCCTGACGTAAGAAATCTACCATCAGACCTCTCATCTTTTGTTGCTCTGGTGTGGGTGTTACCGCCTCTTCTGCATTTGATAATCGGCTGGGTCTGTTGCGATCACTGTTCAGAATATTCGTATTGACAAAACCAGGACAGAGCACCGAGGCACCGATATGCAAACCCTGGCTGTGAAGATCGCGATACAGGTTTTCAGTGAGTGCCACGACGCCATGTTTGGTAACGGAGTAGGATGCATTGGTGCTGCCACCGATAAGCCCGGCGACCGAGGCCGTATTAACGATATGGCAGTCGTCATCCTGCTCAATCATATGCGGTACAAACACCCGCAAACCGTGAATTACACTCCAGAGGTTGACCCCAATCACCCACTCCCAGTCTTTTTGGGAACTTTCCCAGGCGTTGCCACCTCCGCCAACACCGGCGTTGTTGAACAGGACATTGACGGCGCCAAAATGGTCAAGGGCTTTTTGAGCGAGTTGTTCGATCTCTTCGAGAACAGAGACATCGGTTTTTACGGTTAATATGTTGTTTTTACCATCAGCCTGCAGTTCTTCAGCCGCTTTGTTGAGGATATCCTCTTCAATATCGGCCATGACAACATGCATACCCTCGGCCAGGCATTTTTCCGTAAGACCTCGTCCGATACCGCTGGCGGCACCTGTGATAACAGCCACCTTGCCTTCAAAGTTTTGCATTCTGGAATTTCCGTTGCTTGAAGTTAGACAGAGAATAACGTAATACCCGCTATGTCGGGCGCAGAAGTCAGACGGTGAACAAGATATAATAGGTCACATGAATGGTATTGATTGTTTTTTTGAAGGTGTAAAACTGGTTCGTCAGCCAGGTTTACGCCAGTATGTCATTATCCCGTTGATCATTAATATCGTCATATTGTCGTTAGTGATGGCTTACGGCGTTTCACAATATGATCTTTGGATACAGACACTGGCTGGTTGGCTACCGGAATGGCTGCAGTTCCTGTCCTGGCTTATAGGATTGTTGACGGCGGTTGTGGTGTTCGCTATTGGCATCTATACGTTTTCTATCTTCGCCAATATTGTCGCTTCCCCATTTAATGCTGTGCTCTCAGAAAAAGTTGAAGAATACCTGGTTGCGGGGTACCGGTCGCAATCCATCAATGTGGCGACCGTGCTTTTCCGTGCTATCGGGCGAGAACTCACCAAACTGCTTTACTTCCTGCCACGACTGCTGGGCCTTGTTATTCTGTCGTTTATCCCGGGCATCAATGTGCTCGCACCCTTCGCCTGGATTCTGTTTGGAGGCTGGATGATGAGCGTTCAATATACGGACTACGCAGCGGATAATAATCAGGTCAGTTTTGCAGACCTGAGACGTCGCCTGCGGGGCAATCTTTTTCATGCAATCCTGTTCGGCACCGTCGTTTACTTTGTTGTTGCGATTCCCCTGTTAAACCTGGTGCTGATCCCGGTGGCGGTTGCAGGTGGCACGGTGTTTTGGGTAGAAGTGCTGCGAGACAACAATCAACCCGAGTCCGGGTCACGTTGAGTCATTGGGATAAACCCGACTTCCATGGAAGAAACCAAGTCTGGATTGGCATCCCTCAGATCCTTGCCGTGGTCCAATATTGAAGTGAGATTGGTCATAAAAAATATCCAACAGGACCGACAATTCAGATGACCCAACACTTTACCATCGGCTGTATTTTGGATTTTTGACTGGATCAGTTGGACTTCTGTCTGGCTATTGAACGCACGAAAATAAATATCAACCTGCATTTGGCCAAAGCTGAAGGAAAACTGTTTTTCAGGGGTCAGGGTAGTGATCGTGCCGTCGACAGAGAATCCTTGGCGAAATTCCCAGTTGTAGTTGTCACCCGCCTGGGGCAGTTCATCATCTGCTCGCCGGTTGCTATTTTTGCTGTATGCGCTGTGAGCGATGAAAAAAGATTCCAAACCGCGGCTCTCTGTCCAAGCGCGGAAGACGCGACTGAGAGGGGCGTTGTAATAGTAGGTGAGTTCGAATTTTGACCAGTCGTAAGATTCAGGGTCGATCATGTTTTCTGTTACCTTCGTCAGGAGACCTTCCAACCTGTTATAGGAAATCTGCTATTGCATTGCAAAATTCTGTTGTACTGGCATCGCCCCCTTGGTCTTTCGTTAGAAACCTGGCTTCCCGATAAACTGCCTTCACCGCTTGCCTCAACTTGTCTGAATCTGATTCGAATCCTAGATAATCCAGCATCATGCATGCAGACAACAACGTCGCGGTGGGATTAATAATGTTCTGGCCTGCAATATCAGGCGCGGTGCCATGCGCAGACTCGAAATAGGCGTAGTCAGTGCCATAACAGCCAGAAGGTGCCAGGCCAAGGCCGCCTATCAAACCGGCCGCGCCATCAGACATTATGTCACCATAGAGGTTGGGCATGACGATAACGTCAAAATGTTGTGGATTTGTGATCATACGACAGAGGAAGTCATCGATAATATAGGTGTTGAATTCAATATCCGCGTATTCTTTTGCGATTTCCGTCGCTATCTCCCTGAAGTAACCATCTGACACGCTCAGCATGTTGTATTTGCAAGTGACCGTGACCCGTTTTTGCTGACCCCTTTTTCGTGCCAGTTCAAATGCAAAGCGGATCACCCGCTCCGAACCTTTTTTGGTAATCGCCTTGATGGCGTATTTACCAGGTGTCAAATCCGACAGATTGGCGCGTGCATGCCTTGAGTAAAAATTCAGTGCCTGCAATTCTTCGATATCACCCTCAAGTCCCAGGTAAAGATCTTCCAGGTTCTCTCGAACGATGGTGAAGTCGATACCTTCCGGATTGACCAATGGCGTTTTAAAACCCGGGTACCATTCACAGGGCCGGACATTGGCATAGGTTTGTTTTCCCCATCGCAGATAAAACAACGCAGCCGTGCTGGCACCGCTGGTTGAGCCGAACCAGGTACAGTCACAGGCGTCGATGGCGGCTTTGGTTTCATCTGGAAAAGCCTGCCCTGTTTGAGTTTGAGCAGCCTCACCTATCAATGGCCGCTCAAACTCGATAGGCAATTGCATTGCTTGCAGCAGGTCAACCGACGGTATCATGACTTCTGGTGACGCGTCATCCCCATCAAATACAGCCACCCGTTTTGTGGAAGTCTCTGTCTGTTTTTTGTGTTTCGTATCAGGCATAGGGGCAACATCCTTAAGCTTTTTATCATTATCTGTCGTAGTATTCACTGTAGGAGGGAATTTGTCATGGGTTATCAAACAATCAGCGTGGACGGATCAATCGGTCCGGTGGGCGCTGAAGTGTCAGGGGTTGATTTATCGCAACCGTTTTCTGAAGCCGTGCTTAGCGAAATCCATTCGGCGTGGCTCGAGCATCATGTATTATTCTTCAGGGACCAGAACCTCACCCCTACACAACAAGCCGGGTTTGCGGCCAACTTTGGCGAGCTGGATGTTTACCCGTTTATGAAGGCGCTAGATTCACATTCCAACGTGATCCCCATCATCAAGGAAGCGGATTCCTCCATGAACTTTGGTGGTGCCTGGCATACGGATACTTCTTATCTGGATCTGCCGCCCAAGGCGACATTGCTGTACGCGGTAGAAGTGCCTGATGAGGGTGGGGATACCCTGTTTGCGGATGCGACGGCAGCCTATGCAGAACTTAGTGACGGAATGAAACAGACCCTTGAGGGTCTGGATGGCATCTACTCGCCGAAAATGGTACATGGTGCCAGTGGAGATTATGCTCAGGTTGCAGCACGTGAAAACCTGGGAGAAGCCTACGGCGGCAATACGGAATTTACAGAACAGGAAGTCGAACATCCACTGATCCGTACCCATGTCGAAACCGGGAAAAAGAGTATCTACTGCAGCAAACCCCATACCCACCGTATTGATGGCTGGACCCGGGAAGAGAGTATTCCCCTATTCAGTTACCTGATGAACTATTTGACCCAGGACCGCTTTGTTACCCGTTTTAAATGGCGCAATGGCAGCCTGGCCATGTGGGACAACCGCTGTGTGTTCCACAATGCGCTCAATGACTATGCCGGTAAGCGGCGTCACATGCACCGGGTTATCGTCCAGGGTGAGAAACCCGTTTGACCGGTGCTTGTCTGGGTCGACTTGCCGATGGATTTGACGTAAGCAACATTAGTATTTGATTTGTTTGCGAATTCACTATCCATCTTACCTGCATGGAAATTGTCACCCTTACCGTTCGGGCAGGGCAACCCAAACTGGTGACTCTTCCACTTCGATAGACGTGTGACAAGATTTACTCCGGCACTTTACGCCGACCGCATGAATTCTGATGAAGACCTGTGTATCTAATTGGCAAAGACCACAGGCTTTCGATCTTTCCACGGCTCGGCGATTTCAAGTTGCCGGGCAATATCGAGGAGTTCGGATTCGCCCCCCATCGGGGCAAAAAAATGCATGCCGAGTGGCAACTCACCAGGGCCGATTCCACAGGGGACCGATATGGCGGGTAAACCCGTAAAATTGGCAACTGGCGTGTGAGGAACCAGTGCCATTGCTGCTTCAAACCATTCATCTAATGTGCCGCCACTAAGCAATGTGATAGCGCTGCCCAGTTTTGGTGTTGACTGGGTCATCGACGGCGTCAATATCAGATCCCAGTGCCCGAAAAAACTTCCCAGAAAGCGACTCACCTGATTGGAATATCCAATTGCACTGGCATAGTCAAAAGCGCTCAGTTCAGCCCCGGCTGCGGCCATCTGTAGTGTCGTGGGCTCGAGGGTATCCGGTCCTGGTTGCCGTTTGGTAAGCGGCACCAGTTTTTTTATGTTGGAATGCGCCATGGTGAACCACAGTGTCCTGAAACTCGCAATGATGGCGCCATCCTTCACAACATCTGGAGTCGCTTCCTCGACCTGGTGCCCCAGACTGCTTAGCGTTTCAGCAATTCGCTCCGTCTCAGCGCGGGTTTCGGCAGAAAACGGTTGACCACCCCAGGGGTCCAGACTTAAAGCAATTCGATACTTTTTTGGCGCGTCATTTAGTTTTTCCAGGTAGGAAACAGCAGGTCTGTTTGTCACTACTCCTTCTCCTGCAGCAGGCCCTGCTACTGCATCAAGAAACGCCGCCGTGTCACGAACAGTTCTCGAGTTGCAGCCTTCTGCTATTAACGGTCCCGTGACATCATTTAATGTGGGTCCCAGGGTCACGAGCCCGCGAGAGGTTTTCAAACCAACGTTGCCGCAGATACTTGCAGGGATACGAGTAGAACCACCACCATCATTAGTATGCGCAATGGGCACGGCCCCGGCTGCAACCAACGCTGCAGAACCGCCACTTGAACCTCCGGTGATGTGAGCTGTGTTCCATGGGTTTTTTGTCTGGCCCGTCGCCAGGGATTCCGTCGTCAGTGTTAGACCGAACTCCGGACAAGTAGTCCGACCGATCACACTAAATCCGGCATCCAGCATACGCTGGGCTAAATAGCTGGTAAAAGGCGGGACAAAACCGGTGGTAAGACGGGAGCCCATTTCCTGGGTCATCCCCGCGATACCTGCGCCCAGGTCTTTCAGGAATGTTGGCACGCCTTTAAACCTGGCGTTTTCATTGACTGTATCTGCAGTTCTATCGTCCACAAATCCAACAACGGCGTTAAGCTGATTATTAACAGCCTCGGTCGCCCGTCTCGCCGTTTCGCTCAGCTCTTCTGCCGTCACTTCACCGCTACTAACCAGCTCGGCAAGCCCTAGCGCGTCATAGCGGGTATATTCTTCAACATTCATAATATCCTCCTGGAACATCTAACACGCCAGCAACCAGCGTAGATGTGAAAAAGATGATACATAGGTACTTACAACAGCACCAACAAACTTTTCAGAAGACCCTTTCATAGTCGGTATATTAAGTAATGTATAGAATCTCGATCAAAGTCCACGACCTAGGTCGAAGGAGGCAATGTGGCGCAAATAACCCGGTTCCTGCGCTGCCTTTTTAGACCCTGGATAAGCCATCGTTCACATTTTGATCTCATATTGCGCGCTAACGAAAACGCCGCTTTCCAACCAATCGGCAATTTTTGGACAGGTGGTCCTAAAGCGGAGCTATCGGCCAAGTGCGGTCGTATGATAGCTACCTCTGCTTGAACATAGGATCAAACAAACCCGACAGCGTGGAGAATTTGCTAATCGGGCAGTATCCTTTTAGGCACTATTTTGTCTCAGCCTGTTAACGAAGCAAAGATAGCTTCCGAAATTCGTTACATACTCATGCGATTCCGCGATCCCACTACACCAATACTCAGCATTGCCCTGGTGTTGGCTAGTACTGGTATCATTCTGGTCAATCGTGTTGGGACCGAGAAAAATCCGGCTCAATGTAGGCCGCTTCACGGTATGGTGTAGCATGCCAATCGGCTTGTTAGTAGTTAACATTGGTAGTTTACGAGTAGACTAGAAATCTGGCGGAGCGCCATACCAACAACAGGGGGCGTTGTGTCCGGATCGGAAATTAAAACGAAATTGGCGGGCGGAGTCGAATACCACATCGCCGCTGAGGGCTACTTTGAAAGTCGTCGCCTGAAAAAATACGCTGGTGCCTGGTCGCTGTGGGCTCTGGGCGTCGGCGCTGTGATCTCTGGTGATTTTTCTGGTTGGAACCTGGGAGTGGGACAGGCCGGGTTTGGCGGTTTCCTGGTGGCGCTTGTCATTGTGACGGTGATGTATGTCGGGCTTTGCAGTTCGATCGCCGAAATGTCCACGGCTTTACCGCATACCGGCGGCGCGTACTCGTTTGGTCGCACAGCCATGGGCCCCTGGGGCGGTTACATCACCGGCCTCGCCGAGAACATGGAGTACGTCGTTACCACGGCGGTGGTCTGCTATTTTGCTGCAGCCTACCTGCAGAACATATTTGCGACTCCAGACAGTGCCCAGCCGCTGTGGTGGCTTGGACTATACGTGGTTTTCGTGGGGCTGAATATCTGGGGCGTGGAAGAGTCGTTTAAATTCATTGTGTTCATCACGGTGTTGGCGCTACTAATTCTAATCACGTTTTTTATCAGCGCGCTGCAACTTTTCAACTGGGATCTGTTGTGGAATATTCCGGCGGAGCCAGGTCAATCAACCTTCCTCCCTAAAGGCTGGGTGGGTGTTGGCGCTGCACTGCCTTTCGCCATCTGGCTGTACTTGGCGATTGAACAACTACCACTGGCTGCGGAGGAAGCCACCGATATATCCCGAAACATGCCGCGGGGATTATTATGGGGACTTGCCACGTTAATGCTCACGGGCTTCCTAGTTACCGTGTTGAACATCGGCATAGGTGACGGTGCGGCCTATTTTGGTTCAGCCACGGAGGAGCCCCTGCTGGACGGCCTGAAGCTAACGGTGGGTGTCTCCAGTGCCAAGGTGTTAGGTCTGGTAGCCGTTGCTGGCTTGATCGCGAGTTTTCATGCCATTATTTATGCGTTTGGTCGCAATATATATTCCCTTGGCAGAGCTGGTTATTTCCCTCACTGGTTGTCAATCACGCATGCTGAGCAGAAGACACCTCACGTAGCACTTATCTCCGGGGCGGTCGTTGGCTACCTGGTACTGATGCTGTTGTACGTTCTGGACCCCTCGGGAAGTGGCACCTTTGGAGGGGTGATTCTTAATATGGCAGTATTCGGCGCAGTCATCGCCTATGCTATGCAAATGACTTCCTATATTGTCATAAAGAGAAAATACCCGCAGCTTGATCGCCCCTTTGTCAGTCCGCTGGGAACTACCGGTGCGGTAGTGGCTTTACTCATTTCCCTTGTCACTCTGGTATTGTTATTTCAGAATCCGGATTTTCGCCCGGGGGTTATGGGGGTCGCAATCTGGTTCATCTTAGGCTTACTGTATTTCGGCCTGCACGGCCGCAAGACCCTGGTCTATTCCCCGGAAGAGGAATTCGCGATCAGTTTGGCCGAAGAGAACGGGCAATGAACGCCGGTTTGAACCCAGTCATACCGAAAATTCTGTCTCTGGAACAAACAGAGGTTCTGCGTCTTGAAAAAATTACCAAGACGCTAGCTGCGGCGATCGAGAATGTAATGTTCTGACGTATCCATGTCAGCAATGGGTACGTTCCGACCAGGTCGATAATATCTAACCGATGTCAACTATCTTTGGTATTGCGTGCAAACAAACGGCTGAAGATTATTTGCCCGAATGCCTCCAGTAGGAACGGACAAATGCACATCCTAAGAGAACACGGGAAATTGCGCATCTTCAGTCCCCTGATGTAGTATGAGCAGCACAATGAGCATCATTGAGTGTTTATGGTTCTTTCTACGCCAGAAGAGACGAAATCGAATATCGAGACAATCGATGTTTTTGTTTCCTATTCTTCCGAGGATCTGGAACGTGTAAAACATTGATCGCCGCTTTTGAGGTGGACCTAAATACTATAAATCCTTGCAGCAGTCCCATAGAACATTGCATCTTTTTCATCGGCAGAAAAGTCAGCAACAATTTTCTTCAGTCCGTTATATAGCACGGGGTAGGAGAGGGAAAATTTATCCACGGGGAAGTTACTCTCGAACATGCAGCGTTCGGGTCCAAAGCACTCAATGGTATGCAGATAGTAGTCGCGTTGTGCCGATACGAACTCGTCGGATGTGGGAGGCTGTTCTCTGGTATGCCAGCCGAATCCATTATCCGGCATTGCCAGGCCGCCAATCTTCGCAACCACATTATCGCACCGGGCGATTTCAGCGATATCAGTTTTCCATTGCTCGAATATAGCCTCTCGTTGGCTTTCATAAGGACCCACGCCCAGTGGTGTTCCGAAATGATCCAGTATCATCACTGTGTCAGGAGCGGACCTGGCGAGAGCAACGAAATCCTGATTCTGGTAATGATAGTGCCAGGTATCGAAAGTGTATCCCAGTTTCCCAAGTGTTTTGACACCTGATCTGAATGACTCGTTTTCGTACAATCCCTCGGGCGCCTGACCGGCAATTAACAGTGCTTCGGGGTGTTCTGCATGAGCACCGGCGTGACGAATACCACGGAAACGGCCGTTGCCGAGATCGTTGTGGGCAGCCAGAACATCTTGCAGTCTGTCATCCAGCGTCAGGTCAGCGTGGGCGACGATGGCGGAAATTTCAGAACCTGGTCCCGCAGCGGAAATGGTTGCGAGGGAATCGACAAATTTGGTCTCACCCAATGGTTTCAGGTGCTCAGGCCCTTCATTCAGATATTCTGCGTGGCATTCCACGAATACTGTTTTTAGCACATTGTGACCCGAACCCGTGTCTTGCCACAGATCTTCCAGGAGATAACCTGGCCCTCGACCGTGCCAGAGATGGTGATGGGGATCAATTATCCGCTGTTCCGGGTCAATAATTTCTTCGCGGACAGATTGCAGCCATTCCGGGGTACCTGGGTTTGCCATGTTGATTTCTCGTATTACAGTTAAGAGAGGTGTCCGGTTTTAAGGTAGAACACCGTCAGGGTTTTCGATCTGAGTTCTGCCGAAGTTGCCGGGCTTCGAATCCAGGCACCTTCATTGTAATTCTCCCCTGAGCTGAAAAGAGCGCCTGAGAGCACTAAAATTTCATATCCGGGTTTGGCACAGGAGATCTGGTAGCTGCCATCGGTTTGCAGGCGAACCAGTGTCACCACCTCACTGCCGAAATGGTGCAGTTGCTGAATTTCTACACCAGGACCAACTTGCACCCAATTATTGTGGCGGGTATCTATGCTGAACTGAGTCTGGTCTTCAGGATCAAACTGAAATAGTTTGACGAAAATAATGCAACCCTCGGCACTAAATGGTGTGTGTTGTGTGTTGATTGGGTTGCGCACATAAGTACCCAAAGGATAGTCGCCATGTTCGTCCGAAAATATACCTTCCAGAACCAGAAATTCTTCTCCGCCATCGTGATTGTGGGGTGAAAAATAACTGTTGGCCCCATAGCGGACGATAGAAGTCGCGCGGCCGGTTTCAGCTTCCAATCGGTCGAGCATTTTTCGTTGCACCCCAGCCATGGGAGAGTTGACCCATTCAATTTGGCTGGTGTCCAGGACGACCGTCTGCGCAAAGTCTGCATTTATTCTCATCGCTTTGTGACTCACGTAAACACGAGTTGGCACACCTGTTAGCTTTTTATCGGGCGCTTGCCAGGGCCCAGCTAGTCGCCACCAAAGCGTAAATTATCAGGTAACTCGAATCGAAACTCAAGACCGGACGCAACGACAGGTGCGCCTTTACTGAGTTGTGGCGAGTAACGAAGTGATTCCGCGGTTTTGATGGCGACGGACTCAACGGCACTTGAAGATGACGACTTGATCCTGGTGTTAATCACGAAACCCGTTTCGCTTACATCGAACTCAACAATGGCGGTGCCACCCACGCCATCGTTAGCGACACCATCTGAATTACGGACACCTAACAGGGGAGGGTTGAATTGACGGCCTTCGAACAGCCGTTCAGCCACAGCGTTACCGTTGACACTGGAGGCCATCGCAAAGCCCAGGCAGTGCTCGGTGGCAGCATCACTTTTCTCAAGGGTTTCAAGAACGATGACCAGCATCTTACGGGTTGCTGCATTCAATTGCCTGCTGATGGCATCTTCTGATGAAAAAGCCTCCAGTGCCTGGGTTAAGGTTTTTCTGGCCTTTCTGTTCTTCCGGTCTTCGAACTGAATACGTCCCAGGTTCAATCCGGCCATGCCAACCCGCAGGTCATTTAGCCCGACCTGACGAGAATAAAACCGGTGAGAATCCTCCAGGTAATCTTCTGCCAGATCCGATTCACCGACCTTAAACAGCGCCATACCTGCAGTCCACTGTATCTTGGCGGTGAGGGCGTCTTTTTTGTCCTTACGAGCAATATCCAGGGCTCTGCTAAAGTACTTGTTGGCTTCTACCGGCATGAGGTAGGCGTTTGATTTCCCCAGTTCCAGCAAGGGGTCAATGAGTTCTGTTGACTGATTGCCGTGATTGTTGGATTTTGCCTCAAGACAAAGTGTCAGTTGATCAACTGCTGTTTGATACTGTTTTGACCGCATTAGCTCGCGAGCGTAATTCAGGCGCAGGTTCGAGACATTTTCCCCATCCTTGTCGAACATCTTTAAACCTTCCTGCAGTGCTGTGTCTGAAGTACGCAGCGCAACTGGCCAGTTCCTCGCCGTTCTTGCCTCCTGGTATGCCTGGTAAGCCTCTTTGAAAGATTCAGTATCCGCGGTGGTGGGCACAGGGGCCAGCAGAATCGTTAAAACCAAAACCCGTGTAAAGTGCTGACCCAATCGCATAGTGTGAACCTCCAGGTGTTGGTTTTGATGATTGCGTGGTTTTATAACATATCTGGACCATACTCGTCATGATTTGACACGGGACATGATGTAACATAACCGAACTATCTAGCCATGAGAATGAGTACAATAAAATGCCAACCCCCGCACGTGTTGTAGTACTACCCCAGGAACCAGGTCCATTGGAAGTTGTCAGTCTGGATTTACCCGATCCGGATCCGTATCAGGTGATAGTAAAGCAGTATGCAAGCGGAGTCTGCCACAGCCAGTTGCATCAGATGCATAACCCCCGGGTCAGCCCGGTGATCCTTGGGCATGAATCCACAGGGGTTGTCCTCAAGACGGGTAGCGAGGTCAGTCATGTTCAACAGGGCGATACCGTGATGGTTACCTGGGTACCCCGGGACGCGGCTAACACGACACGAGCCCCTTTGCCCGTGGCGCTTGATCTTCCCGATGGCTCAGTGGCAAAAGCAGGTAACGTATTTACCTGGTCTGATACAACCATCGCCGATGAACAATATGTAGTTAAGGTCAATGCGGATATTAACAAAGAGGTAACCGCGATTATTGGCTGTGCCGTGATGACCGGAGCGGGCGCGGTGGAAAATACCGCGGCAGTAAAAGCGGGTGAAAGTGTTGTCATCTTTGGTGTCGGCGGCGTGGGATTGTCCGCTGTCGTGGCTGCCAAAGCCGTAGGCGCCAACCCGATTATTGCGGTGGATCTTGATGAGGAGAAACTAAAATTCGCCCGACAGTTTGGTGCCACCCATACCATTAATGCGGCAGACGGCAACCCCATCGACAAGATTCGTGAACTGACGACTAATCCTGACAAGCGAAGTTTCAGAGGCTTGCCGATTTCGGGCGCGGACTATGCGTTTGATTGCATTGGCCTGAAGCAAACCATGGAACAAATTATTCCAGCAGTAAAAAGTGGTTTCTTTGGAGCGGAGCCCGGAGGCACAGCTGTTCTGGTGGGCGTGCCGCAAACAACCGTGGAGTTAAATGCCGGTGATATTCTTGTTAACGAAAAGAAATTTATCGGCAGCATCGGCGGTAGCTGCTCCCCGGACCGGGACTTCCCCAAATATCTTCAATGGTACGAAAAGGGCATGCTGGATCTTGATTGTATGGTGACAGAACGATTCACCATCGATCAAATTAATGAAGCGACCAAAGCGCTGGAAAATGGAGAAATTGCTGGTAGGGCTATTCTCGTATTCTGAGCATGACAAATTTAGCCTGAAGGAATACTAGTCTTCGAGGGATGCACTTAATCTCTCAGCAGCTTTCAGGTAATCTTCCATGAATTCATAGACAACCGCCTTGCTGGATTGTTTCGAGTTCATCAAACCGACACCCTGACCGACGAAATAGGTGGCCAGCTGTTTGGCGCCCTGATGGCCGGTTTCGGCGAGCCTGGTGACTTTTGCCAGGGGTGCTTCACTAACAAGGGATTGAAGGGGCATGGGCAGTGGTTCCGGTGCCTCTTCAGATTCCCAGGCATCAGTCCATGGAGACCGGAGCTGTCTCGAATACTTTCCTGTTCGTGCTTTGGAACGAACGGTCTGGCGTGAACTGGCAGCGAGAAATTTCTCCTGAATGATGGGGGAAACCTCCGCTTCTGTCACTGTCAGCCACATAGAACCTGTCCACACACCCGCGGCACCCATTGCCATACAGGCTGCCATTTGTCGCCCGGTCACAATGCCTCCAGCAGCCAGAACAGGTACGTTGTAGGCTTCAACAGCTTCACAAACCTCAGGCACCAGAACCATGGTTGACACTTCACCACAGTGGCCACCGGCTTCGGTGCCAGCAACAACCAGCACATCAACCCCGGCTTCCACCTGTTTTACGGCGTGCTCCTTCGCGCCTACCAGAGCCGCGACAACGACATCGTTCAGCTTCCCCATATCCAGCATATAACGCGGTGGTACGCCCAGGGCGTTTGCGATCAGCTTGATGGGATGGGAGAAGGCGACATCTATGATATTTGCTGCCCTGCTTTCCGTTAGAAATCCGCCACCGGCGCGCATTTCCTTTGGATAAACATCGGCGGTATCAATATTGTGCCGGGCGAGAATACCGGCCGCAAAATTTCGATGCTCATCCCCGACCAACTCCCTGATTTCATCTTCGGTGACGTTGTCATCGGTCACGGCCATGCTTGTCGGCGCGATAAGATCCACACCGTAGGGTTTGCCGTCGATATGTTCATCAATCCACTTGAGTTCCATTTCCAGGGTCTCGGCATTGTAGCCCGCAGCCCCCAGAACACCCATGCCACCCGCCTTTGATACCTCGACCACAACATCACGACAGTGCGTAAATGCGACCAGGGGAAATTCAATACCTAACATGTCACAGATTGGGGATTTCATTTGCAGTTTACCTTCCGATATCTAGTTTGCCTGCCGGACAACATACACCGTCAGGAGTGACATTGCATACCGGATATTATGAGGTATTAGGCAGATTTATCGCGTTTTTATGTAACACGCGTCCAATGTGTTCGGAAAGACTCTCTTTGGTTAAAAGTTGGCAGAAAGTTTCGATATGTTGAATCTGAAGCGAGTCGGTGCCTATGACTAATAAGGCTTATCACCCTTCACCGTAACCCGTGTCCCACTGCGGGTTTCCGGGAAATAATCCCACACTGCCATGTGTTGCGTGCAGCGGTTGTCCCAGATGGCCATTGAGTTGGCCTGCCATTGAAAGCGGCAGTGGAAGTTAGGATTCTTGACATGGTCAAATAGCATCGCCAGTAAGCTGTCACTTTCGTTTTTGGTCACCCCTTTTATCTGCCTGGTGAAGCCACTATTGACGTAAAGTGCTTTTTGTCCGGTAACGGGATGGGTGCGAACAACCGGGTGTTCGGATCTGGGGTTTTCTCTTTGCGGCTGGTGGTCGCCGTAAAACCCTTTATAACTGGCGGAGTGAACTGCTGTCAGCCCGGACAACAGATCCTTAACTGGCTCGCTTAACGTGTTATAGGCTGCATACATATTGGCCCAGAGTGTGTCGCCACCCTGTGATGGCGTTCGGTGGATATGAAGAATGCTCGCCATAGGTGGCTCTGAGTCCGCAGAGACATCGGAATGCCAACCTTCGCCGTTATTGCGAAAGGAATCTTTGTCGGTATGTATTTTCATCAGTGCAGGATTGTCATCCCGATAGGGCGCTGCCGGATGGATATGCAGTTCACCGAATCGCTGGCCCAGGCGCAATTGTTGTTCATGGGTAATGGATTGGTCTCGAAAGAAAAGCACCAGGTGGCTCATCCAGGCTGAGTGGAGTTCTGCAAAAGATTCTTCACTGAGCTCGTTGGTCAGGTCAACACCGTGGATAACGGCGCCGATGCCAGGTGTCAGTGGTTCAACATCAAAGTGTTTGAAATCAGTCATTGCGTGGCGCAAGGTTAATGTAGCGTTCCGTTAACCCCGAGTGTACACCTCGTGGGGAGAACGGAACAGGGGCGCTGGTCTGGATCTCGAAGAAAGGGTATGTTGGGTCTGGTACTAAAAGGCGCTAATCTACTCAGGCATACAAGGGGAATTGAAATGGACATTGGTATTTGTGCGGCATCTCATATTAACGATATTGAGTACATAGTCAGAGCCGAAGAACTAGGTTACAGCCACGCATGGCTCGCCGATAGCCAGATGATCTGGTCGGACTGTTATGCAACGCTTGCGCTGGTGGCAGACAAGACATCACGCATTAACATTGGAACAGGAGTCGCGATTTCCGGTACCCGGCCATCAGCAGTAAATGCGTCGGGTATTGCCACGATCAATGCGCTCGCACCGGGTAGAACCTTCTTCGGGGTTGGAGCTGGTAATACCGCCATGCGTATCATGGGATTACCCCCCCAGCGTATAAGAGAACTGGATCGATACCTGACCGAAATTGCACCCTTGTTACGCGGTCAAGAATCTATGGTGCATTTCTCGGGTGTTGATACGCCAGTGATTCATGTCATGCCTGATAAGGGATTCGTTAATTTTGATGATGAAATTCCGATGTATGTCTCGGGTTTTGGTCCGCGATCATTGGGGCTGGCAGGTAAACACGGTGATGGTGCAGTTATGGCTTTTGCTGCCAGTGGCGGCGCAATGGAATCCATCTGGGCAATGATCGAAAAAGGTGCTGCAGATTCCGGGCGTTCAATCGACCGAGGTACCTATTATATGACCGCCCTGACAACGATGGTGGTGTTGGACCCGGGTGAAGCCACTGATTCTGCAAGAGTTAAACATGAGTGTGGTGCTTTCGCGATGGCGGCAATTCACTATGCTTACGATCAGTACCGAAATTTTGGCCATCAGCCGCCAAATCAGCTGGCCGGGATCTGGGAAGACTACACGAAACTTTTGCAAAGCTATCCCCATGACCGCCGACACCAACGCATTCACGCCGGGCATAATTGCTGGGTCTTGCCGGAGGAAGAACAGTTTGTGACGAAGGAAACAATTGAAGCCAGTTGTCTGGTAGGCTCGCAAGATGCAATTTTACACCGGTTGAATGAGCTTGAGAATTCGGGTTTGAACCAGGTGATGATCCTGCCGTCCTTTGATCCGCGTTTTGAGGTGATCGAGCGAGTCGCGAAAGATATTGTCCCCAATATTGGCTGAGGCGTATGCGAGCCTTAAATAATGTGGCATGGTGTGTCATGACTCAGGACACTATTGAGTATAAACGCAGGAGCATGAGTTGAGTAGTTCAACGGTTTCAATGCCGATCAAACTAGCATTTGGTATTGGCGCCTCGGGCGAAGCCGCGACCAACTGGATCTTTAACGCGCTCACATTCTTTTTTTACAACCAGGTTCTGGGTTTATCCGGCACCTTAACAGCTGCGGCTGTGACGATCGGAATTGCTTCCGATGCAATTACCGATCCACTGATGGGGTCGATATCAGATAGATGGCGCTCTAGAATTGGTCGGCGTCATCCATTTATGTACGCGGCACCATTGCCACTGATTGTTACGATTTACTTTATTTTCAATCCTCCAGCGGGTTTCGATGACCTGGAACTCTTCGCGTGGTTCGCACTGTTTACCGTTTTAATGCGTATTTGTTCGACCTTGTTTGCCGTACCCCACCTGGCGATGGGTGCAGAGCTCTCGGACGACTACTTTGAGCGATCTAAAATCATGAGTTACAACAACGTATTCACTTATGTTGGCGTGATTATCATGCATGTTGTCGTCTGGTTCGTTGTTTTTCCACAGTTTGACAATGGCCGAATGATGCAAACGGCATACATGCCGATTGTTATTTTCTGTTCGAGCCTGATACTGGTTTGTATGCTCGGTTCGGCCTATATGACCCGCGGTGAAATTGCCAGAATGAAACAGCCGCCGGATGATTTGCCGCCGTTCAGTGTGAAGCAATTGTTCTTCGAAATGTATGCAGCCATTCAGAATGTAAATTACCGATACCTGCTGTTGGGTCTGTTCTTGTTGTCGGTCACCATTGGTACCCATGAGACGCTGAGCCTGCTCATGTATACCTTTTACTGGGAGTTCTCCGATGAACAGATTGGCTGGCTGATTCTCGGTAACGTGTTTGGTTATGCCATAGGGTTTGCGACCGCTGCCAGATTGCATCTGCGTATTGAGAAGCGTTGGGCGATTGTCGCCACTGCCGCCAGCTTGAGCATTACTTGGTCAATGGCGGTCACCTTGCGTTTATTCGATCTGGCACCGGCTAACTCGACCTGGACTCTCGTTGCGTTCGTGATTTTTTTTGGCACCCTGGCTTCATTAAGTGGCTCCATACTCAATATCAGTGTGATGTCTGCATTGGCAGATATTGCGGATGAACATGAATTGGCGACGGGCCGAAGGCAGGAAGGGATTTTCTACTCGGCGCGAACATTTTTTGCCAAGGCTACAAATGGCATTGGCCATGTCGTTGCCGGTATCGCACTGGATATTATTGAATTTCCACAGGGAGTCCCTGCGAGTGAGATCCCGGCAGACAAAATTTATGCACTGGGTGTTATCGACGGGCCGTTCGCGATGGTGTGGGGGCTCATCTCTGCAATTCTCTATGCCGGATACAAAATTGATAAGGCGTCCCACGCCAGAGTCCAGCAGGGGTTGGAATCGCGACGAGAACTAACCAATGGAGTTGGGTCGACTTGAGGGGAAATTATGTGTAAACAATATCTGGCTTTTCTAACCATCTCGTGCATGCTCCTGACGACCAGCGATGCATTATCAAAGGATAACGATCAGTTTCCTGGTGTCGAATCACTGATGACCGCAGAGGAGCGCGAGCAAACAGGTGTTAGTAAACTGACCTCGGGCGAGATCAAAGCGCTGAATGCCTGGCTGGTTAGATACACCGCTGAAGATGCACCGGTCCTCACCAAGAATACTGAAGAAGTTAAACAGCAGGTAGTCAAAGCCGCCAACGAGGGGTCAAGGTCTCGTATCAAAGGACATTTTACAGGCTGGACAGGGGAGACCAGGTTCTACCTGGAAAATGGGGAAATTTGGAAACAGCGCTATGGTGCAAAATGGAAAATCAGCCTCGAGAATCCTGAAGTGATCATCAAGAAAGGTTTTATGGGTACCTACACCCTCACCATCGTATCGGAGAACAAAACAACCGGTGTATCCCAGGTTAAGCAACGCTAGACCTCTTACGAAGACATCAGCTATTACAAAGACACGACCTGTTACAACGGGGCGTATTGAGAAGAGATCAGGAGAACGTAATGAAATACAGATTACTGGGCAAGAGCGGCCTGAAAGTTTCAGAACTGGCGCTGGGTGCCATGACTTTCGGCACGGAAATGGGGATAGGTGTTGATAAGGATGAAAGCCGCAAGGTTTACGATGCCTTTCGGGAAGCAGGCGGAAATTTTATAGACACGGCCAATGTCTATAACCGTGGGACGAGCGAAACGTTCCTGGGGGAATTTATGCAGGGCGATCGTGACCGAATTGTGCTTGCAACCAAGTACACGGGTGCAATGCGTGGCCGGGACATCAATGCAGCAGGCAACTCGCGTAAAAACATGATGGATTCCGTACACGCCAGCCTGAAACGGTTGCAGACTGACTATATCGACCTCTACTGGGCTCACGCATGGGATCCGTTAACACCAACAGAAGAATTAATGCGGGGGATGGACGACCTCGTGACTCAGGGTAAGGTGCTCTATGTGGGTATTTCCGATACCCCTGCCTGGGTGGTATCAAAAGCCAACACCATCGCCGACATGCGCGGCTGGTCGCAATTCGTTGGATTACAGATTCGTTACAGCTTGATTGACCGGACCGTGGAACGCGAGTTACTCCCCATGTCCCGGGCGTTGGATATCGCGGTTACCCCCTGGGGGATCATTGGTTCGGGTATCTTATCCGGCAAATACAACAAGGATTCTGAATCAAAAGGCCGCGCGGTTATGAGAGGTCAGATTGATGAAAGATCGTTGACGATTGCCGCCGAGGTCCTCGGGATTGCCGAAGAAATTGGCGCAACCGCCACACAAGTTGCGATTGCCTGGTGTCGAAATGGTCCCGCCAATATTATTCCGTTAGTTGGTGCGCGGACGGTCGACCAATGGGAAGAAAACCTGGGCTGTCTTGATGTTGAACTGTCGGATGAGCAGATGGAACGTTTGAATTCTGTAAGTTCGATCTCTCCCGGTTTTCCCCATGATATGTTGTCAGGCCAGGCGGAAGGACGGGCAAAACGAATCGATAATCATCGTGAATGGTCCACAGGTGGCCCAATGGGAGAAAAAGGAAATCGCAAATGAGTGAATTTGAAAACATCGTAGTTGATCGCATCGGTACAGACGACCGGGTAGGAAGAATAACCCTGAATCGACCAGAGAAGATGAATGCGTTATCCCAGGAGTTAATGTTCGAGTTCAATGAGGCGCTCCATGACATGGAAGCCGATAACGATATCCGTGTCATCATTGTCAAGGGTGAAGGCAGAACCTTCAGTGCAGGTTACGACCTGACACCTTCAAGAGGGGGTGCCGATGCCGTTGTTCGCAGGCATAAATCTGTAGATGAAAAGAAACGTCGCCTGCTGATGGGAATTCGAACCGGTATGCAGCAGATTACAGACATTCATATGTATTTTTGGAACATGGCAAAAATCACTATCGCCCAGGTACATGGTTATGCGATCGCCGGTGGATGTGAACTGGCCATGATGGCTGATCTTGTAGTTGCCGCCAATGATGCGCAATTGGGACACCCCGGCTTACGTGGCCTGGGGACGAGCCGAACTGGCGTTATCTGGCCGCTGGTGATCGGCATGAGAAAAGCCAAAGAACTCTATTACACTGGGGAGAATGTCACCGGGGAAGAAGCTGAAGAGATTGGCATGATCAACTATGCCTGGCCCCTGGAAGAACTTGATGATCGCACTCTTGCGTTTGCGGATCGTATTGCCAATATGTCGGCAGATCACCTCGCCATCTTAAAGCTCAATATGAATCGCTTTTATGAAAATATGGGGATCTATTCCTCGGTACGCAGTAGCACTGACCTGGATGCAGCCGCGCAGTTCACGGAGTTCTCTTACCAGTACCAGGACCAGATGCGGGAAAACGGATTGAAAGAGGCATTGCAATGGCGCGATGGACCTTACAAAGGGACCGATGATTACAAAAAGAAATAGTCAGGTCGGCATACAAACAATGATGTTGGCGGAGAGATATAACAAGGAGTGTTGATACATTCCCCTGGTAGCATTTCTGCTCGTCTTAACGTATAACACGCAGGGTTGGGGGAAGTAAAAGCGAAACATGCGGTTCCAGTTAGTCATATATTCTGCGTTATTTTTTTGTTACTTACAGAGTCAGATAGCGACTGCCGAAGTCATAGTTGACCTGACGGACGGCGAAACAATATCGATTCATCAAGCTTCTGCAGATGAACCCATCAAGATTGATGGCCATCTGGATGAGGCTATTTGGGTTGATCTTCCTGCCTACGATGAGTTTGTTGTTATTGAACCGGATACATTATCCGATGTACCGCATGCCACCCTGGTCAGGTTTTTCTACCGCGACGATGGTTTGTACATAGGGGTTGAAATGGTGCAACCCGCCGAGACCATTATCAAGCGTTTATCCGGCCGTGATGTCCGCCGGCTTAACCGTGACTCCGTTAGCATCACCCTGGATACCTCCGGTGAAGGTCGTTATGGATTCTGGTTCGGCGTGAATCTGGGCGACTCGTTAAGTGACGGCACAGTCCTGCCAGAAAGAAAATTCACCAGCAACTGGGATGGTGCCTGGGATGGCAGGAGTCAGGAGACTGACCGGGGCTGGTCAGCAGAGTTGCATATTCCCTGGGGCACAGTATCGATGCCAAAATCCGGCAAAGTTCGGCGACTGGGTTTTTACATGTCAAGGAAAGTCGCCTACCTTGATGAACGCTGGGGCTGGCCTGGGCTGACCAATACCCAGCCCAAGTTTATGTCGGCGTTGCAAAGTTTAGAGGTAAAGGGAGTTAACCCGAAGAAGCAGTACAGCATCTTTCCATATACTTCTGTGACTCGTGATCTGATTGACGATGAGAATATTTATCGGGTGGGAGCTGACTTTTTTTGGCGGCCAAGCACAAACATATTGGCTACGGGGACAATAAATCCGGATTTTGGCGCCGTCGAATCTGATGAATTGATTATTAACTTTACCGCCACAGAAACGTTCTTCCCCGAAAAGCGTTTGTTCTTTTTAGAAGGCCAGGAGGTATTTGTCGCATCCCCCAGGGCTGACACCCGCGGCGGGGGTGTCGGTAACCGAGGCGCGCCTTATACCATGGTCAACACCCGCCGAATTGGCGGCACGCCGCGAGATCCAACGCTGGCAGCGGGGGAATCCGTCAACGATCGCGACCTTCTGCTACCCGTCGATCTTTATGGTGCTGCAAAAGTGTCCGGGCAAATTGGGCGTATAAGATATGGATTCCTTGGTGCCTTTGAGGAGGACTACAAACTAAATGGGGTATCTTCAGGTGAGCCGATCAAGGTCAACCAGAGTGGCAGTGATTATGGCATCGCCCGGGTTATCTATGAAGATAACTACCAGGGTGCCTACCGGGCAGTGGGTTTCCTGACTACCGCAGTGTTACATGAACAGGGTGATGCACTGGCGCAGGGAGTTGACGGTCATTATCTAACCACGGATGGAAAAATAAAACTGGATGCCCAGTTCATATCCTCGGACCTTGATGGCGTTGGTCGCGGTTATGGTGGGTTTGTCGATGGAGAGTACACCTTCAGACAAGGTGTTACCCAACGCCTTGGCATTGAGTACTTTGATGACAAGATCGATATTAACGACCTTGGTTTCCTGCAGAGAAATGGTCACTTTCGCATCAGGACTGCCCATGGTCGTACGACTTCAAATCTGGGTTGGGCCCGGGACAACCAGTTTGATGTTCGGGGATTTATCCAGCGTAACCATGATGATTACTTCACCGGGGGCGGAATCACCTTTGCTGACCGGTTGACGTTGAACAATCTGTCCAGTATTCGAATGTCTGTCGGGTTTAGACCGAAATATTACGATGATCTGAATAGTTTCGGCAATGGGTTGTATCGAGTGGAAAAGAGTCGGGATGTTGACTTCAGTTATTCGTCTCCCCAGGTTGGGCGGTTCAATTATTTTTCCGGTATCGGATGGAGGGAAGAGGCCCTGGGCGGCGATCAGGTAAGTTTGCGAGGCGGGTTTAACTGGAGACCGGTGGATCAGTTTTCTATCAATTTTAACCTCAGGTGGGCGGACCGGGACGGCTGGCTATTGCACCAGGGTGGAGAAAACTTCACTACCTTTCAGGCTGAACAATGGATTCCCGGACTGGCAATAGATTACTTTCTCACGGCTAAGCAGCAGTTCCGCGCGTCGTTACAGTGGGTAGGAATTCGAGCAGAAGAAGATCTGTTTTATGTAATCCCGGAAACCCCGGGAGATCTGATTGAAGTTGACAAACCACCTGGGCCATCAGACAGCTTTGGCAAGACCCAGTTGAGTTTTCAAATTCGTTACCGATGGGAGCTGGCACCACTGTCGGATCTGTTTGTTGTCTATACCCGAGGAGCCGATGAGGGAGTCCCCTTTTTGGACAACAATTTTTCAGATCTGTTTGATCACGCCGTTGATAACCCGTTAGTGGACCTGTTCGTCGTCAAACTACGTTATCGATTTGGATCCTGAATCAGAAGTTGACTCGGCTAACAACCTGCTAGTGATGCTTCCACTCGGGATCAAAAATCAGTATGCCGTCATCCAGCAGTTTGTTGACATCATCACCCGACTTGTTCAACCACTGGCTCATCACTTCATGGTTGTGTTCACCACGATGCGACGCGGGCCCCCGAACGCCACTTTCGGCATCTGAGAATCGGTAGGGTGATTGGGTGATCGGGCGGGTCCCGCCGTTACGGTCATCAATTCGGGTAATCGAACCGCGGGATTCGATAGTGACCTGGGTCGCCATTTTCGCCGGGTCTCGAATCTCACCCCAGGCGATATTGATCTGCTTCATTGCTGCTTCAAACTTGTCGCGGGTGTCCAGTGTCTCGATAAATTCAGCCACGGCCGCCCGTCGCACTTTGATTTTCTCCGGCAGGTCCATGTCACTCGTCGATGGGCTCTGAAGCCCAAGCTCGGTCGTTAACAGGCGAAAGAACAATCTGAAATCTGTTGACAACAGGACGGGTCCAAACGGCGCCTCCCAGATTTCGTTCCCCAGGGGACCCGTATCATTGGAACCTTCCAGGTCGTAGTGAATTTGATCATCGGTGGCTACGGTGGCGTCGATCATGGCAATATCAATATGCTGCCCCAGTCCTGTTCTGCTCCGCATTATAACTGCAGCAAGCAAGCCCACTAAACCATGCAGGGAGGCATTGGTATCTGCCACAGATAAAGGCAGATCATGGTAGTTCAGGCCACTTCTTTGCCTGGTGCGATAAATTAGCCCTGCTTCGGCATGGACGACAGGGGCGTAAGTGGCTCGCTTTGATTCGGGACCGTCTTGCCCAAACCCTGAGATTGAGAGCATGATGAGTGCCGGGTTCACTTTCTTCAGCTCTTCGTAGCCGATACCCAGCCGCGGCATCACATCCGGACGGTAGTTTTCGATCAGGATATCCGCTTGCAGTACTAATTGCTTGACCAGACTGTCGGCACCATCGGCGCGCAGGTCAATGCAAATGTTGCGCTTTCCTGCGTTCTGCTGATGGAAGTATCCGGGAATATTCGCGATATCTTTACCCCAGTAACGTGTCACATCACCATCAGGTGGTTCGATTTTGACCACGTCGGCACCTAGGTCCGATAACATTCGGCCCGCAAAGGGCCCTGCGAGAACCCGTGAAAAATCGAGTACTTTCAAACCTTCCAGTGGAAATGCCATAAGTGTTACATCAGTGGAATGGGTAGCAAACCTTATAGTACGCGGACTGTCTGTAGCAAGGGCCAGGGAAGCTCTGATTAAGGTCGGTATGCCGCATCACTTAATCAGAGCTTCCCTGGTTGAATGCGGATAGCAGGATCAGTCTTTCTGCAACTGTTTTTCTATAAGAGTGGTATGGTCGTTGAAGTCATCAGGATCTATCAGCTCAACGAGGCGGATGATTTCCATTTCCTGGCTGAGTAACAATTCCCTGGCCTCCTGCACCAGCCTTAGTTGCTCACCAAGAATGGCACTGTCATTGGCAATGGCGGTCAGGATCTCGATCTGCTGGTCGATATCCTCAATAAGTTTGTCCAGTGTGATTTCCTGACTAATCATGTCCCATTCGACTCTGGGTTGTTATTACACAAGTAGCACAAAAGGCTACACGATTAGTGAAGGAGGGTCATCAACTATTCTCTGTCAGCCGCCTGGTTGCCACCGAACGTACCGCTCAATTGATCGAAAGTCTTATACTGGCTTTCTCTCAGACCGGTGACAACCTGGGCGAGGACCCTTTCGAATTCTGAACCGGTATCCAGGATCTCGCTATTCTCTGTCACAAACAGTTGCGACAGTTGGCGACTGGTGTACTCTGCCACCTTGATTCCTGCGCGATTGGCGAATGTGTACTTGTCACCGACCTTGGAGACCAGTTTACAGGGGGTTAAGACACCGATCATAACTGGCAGTTTGACCCAGGATTCCAGTTCGAGCGAGTCCACCGTCCTTGAGGCGACAGCCATTTTTCTGGTCGCCTTTCGGCGTAGCGTGTTGGCACGTTTTTGTTTGAACTCTGCACGTTTCGTACGCTGGGCTTTTTCCTGACGTAACTGTTTTCTTCTGTCTGCGAAGTAGTCCTCTACCACTTTTCTGCGATCTTGTGGCTTTCTGCTCCCGGTTTCTTTCTGTTTTTGCGTCTGGACCTTTTTCAGCACCGATGAAAAGTGGGATTTGATGATGTCAACAACACTACGCTTTGGGTTCAAGGGCTTCAGTGTTTTGGCAGACAGA
The DNA here is from genome assembly GCA_012960755.1 of Gammaproteobacteria bacterium. Next base: position 417,430 of record DUAT01000057.1, on the reverse strand, counting down.
TGTTTCGCCATTTCATGATAAGACATCTGAAGAATTTTTCTTCGGTTCTGATTCGTGAAGAATAGTCTATCGGTATCTCTCCAATTGAGAACCAGTCTGATACGAGCCGTCTTTTCACCTGACTCGGTGGTATCATCATAAAAGAACCACTGGCCTTCCTTGAAAGCTTCAAGTGTTTTTTGGGTTGCAGGATTCTTGAGCTCGCGATCTTCCTGCATCTTCTCGTCGATTTCTAGCGGGTCAAAGTCACAGAGTGGCGAGGGCTTCTTTTCCCTGATGGCTTCATACTCTGAGTCGAACTCTTCCAGGCATTGTTCGACACTTTTGGTATCAAAAATTAGTGGTTTTGTAAATTTGGTTATCATGCCGGGAAGTTGCGCGATGACTGTTTCTTGTTTTCGCTTGTTTTTTTGCGGGTGAATGGACCAGACAAGAGCTTGTGTCAGCTGGTTGGCCTTGGTCCACTGCTTTGATTTTTGCCCGTAGTGCGTAAAGACTTGTTGTAAAAATTCGTACCATGAACCTTGTAGGCCAACGATTGTGAATAAAGGTAATTGTTTACCACACATGTGTTGATTGAGAAGTTCAGCCGAGTAGTATTGGGCTTTCTGGTTAGCCAGAGCTTCAAATTCAGTGTTGCAGAGTCTTTCCTCCATCCTACCATTGAGCTTGCGTTCTTTTTCAAAGAATCTGGTCAAGCGGGTTTGGCAATCTTCCAGGGTCTTGCGGTTGTTAATCAGATCGCTGACGACATCGTCGATCCGGGCAATAAATTGTTGTCCGAGTACGCCAAGATCTTCACTCCAGCCGACGCATTCCGTTACCAACATATCGATAAGGGTTAACACCTGCTGAGGTCTCATGATTGCCCTGACATCCTGTTGAATAACAACCAATGCAACCAAGGGTGAAATACCACGGATAAGGGCTTCAATTTGGTAATCGAGGTCGGTCTGGGTCAGAATCTGGGTGATGCAGTCGTCAACATAAGCCAGGATCGCATAGTCGTTTTCGGATAGAGAAGTTCCTGGATGGTACTTTTGAATTTGAACGAGGATTGGATCAATATTTTTTTCCACGGACAGAGAAGACAGAGACCTTAACATCGTAATCAAGGCATCCTCTTTCCATACGTCAGCGTTCGGCTTAGGAGGCGTATAGTGGCTCCGCAGCGCACCTGACAACGTTTGTAACGTTGGTTCACTCATCAATTGACCCGAAACGGCAACATCCGTTATCTGTTACCTGTTTTAGAGTTTCTGATGGTAGAGGATGAACGTCTATGAGAAAGAGAAGAGCATCACAATAATGGATGCCGACTTTCACCATTGGTCGGTTAATCTCACTAGCCTGTGAAAGTTGAAAAAAATTTACCATTAAATATCAATGGCTTATTGTATTGGCACGGTTGCTGCGTGTTTGTGTGACCATAGATCATCGCAGGTTGTAGAGGAGCAATAACATGGGTTATAAGGTGCGTGATTCAACATTGACCGGCCCAAGGTTGTCTCGCACGGGAAAAAGCCCCGGTTTTCATATCCGGCTGGTTTACCTGGTGGTTGCAGTCGTCTGTATCATGATAGGTATTGTGGGGTTACTCGTACCCATTATTCCCGGTGTGTTGTTTCTGGTGGCGGCGGTTTACTTTCTCGGTAAGGTGTCGAATCGTATTCGGCGATGGACGGCCCAACATCCAGTATTGAGCAAGATACAAAGCAAGTTTCAGCGCATGAACAGCATCGATGTGTTTGATCGGGTTAAGGTGATCTCCCTGATGAGCCTTGAAATGTTGGTCACTGCAATCGACCAGGGATTTCAAGTCATCAAACGGGCGAGGCGTACATTTAACTGATTGAGTCAGCCAGTGTTTCTTTTTAAGCGGTGTACCTGTCCCTTTGCAGGTCCCGCTTTTTTTTTGAATAATTTTCATTAAGCCGAGACGTTCTTGTTTCCATTTTGGAACTGGTTATAGTTACAGCCCTTCCGTTGACCGTAAATAGTTAAGAAGCTGACCATGCCAAAACACAACTTTGAAAGTCTACTGGGCCGAATTGAGTATCTGGAAATCCAATCTGATGCCCTGGCCAACAACGTTCTGGGTGACCCCGTAAACCGACAAGTTGCCATTTACCTGCCGGATCAATACGACACGAGTGCAGATGAGTACCCGCTGCTGGTTGATCTCGTGGGGTTTACCGGGAGTGGACTTGCTCACACCGGTTGGAAAAGTTTCTCCGAGAGCGTGCCACAACGTATCGAGCGGTTGATCACAGAAGGAAAGATGGGTCCTGTCATTGTTGCCTTCCCGGATTGCTTTACCTCCCTGGGAGGGAATCAGTACATCAACTCCTCAGTATTGGGAAACTGGGCGGATTTCCTGACTCTTGAGGTGCTGGCCGCCATTGAGTCCAGGTACCGGGTCAGGCCCGGCAGGGAGTTTCGTGGCTTATTCGGCAAATCATCAGGCGGTTACGGTGCGATTATTCACGGGATGCTGTACGCCGACTATTGGGGCGCGGTTGCCTGTCATTCTGGCGACATGGCGTTTGACTTGGCATACAGAGGTGATTTCCCGAATACCGTCATGCATCTGGCTCGCCACGACGGGCAGGTTAAAAATTTCCTTCAGCACGTCGAAAGCAAACAGAAAATCTCAGGGGAGGAGATGCATACCATGATGATTCTTGCGATGGCGGCAACCTATGATCCGGCTCCCGAAAACCCTTATGGCATCCGTCTGCCCGTCGACCTTGAAACCTGTGAGTTAGACGAAGCGTTGTGGAACCGTTGGCTGGCCTGGGATCCGGTCAGGTTGATTGAAAAAGACGAAGTGCAGCAGTCCCTGGCGTCCTTGAAGGGGCTCTTTATCGACTGCGGAAGTCAGGATCAGTATTCACTGGTTTTTGGCGCAAGAACACTACACCGGCGGTTGACCGCGCTTGGCATTGACTGTGTGTATGAGGAATTTGCGGATAATCACAGCGGAGTGGATTACCGCATGGACACCTCTTTGCCGTACCTGTACCAGAAACTGGTGTAGTGTCCTGTGCCATCCATACAGGACACGACAGGCGTGGGGAGCTAGGGTTCCTTAGAAGGCTCCCCACTGAATTGACTAGCTGGTGGAGTCCATGATTTCGATGTCGGGACGCCCCGCCATACAACTACCCATTTTTGCACCCAGTGTTTTGAAATGTACGGTTTGACCGTGTGCATCCAATGCGGCCTGATCAACGTACTGTTCCAATACGATATAGCTGGTATCGTCCTCTCTCGACTTATGCAGCGCATAGAAGTTGTTTCCAGGTTCGTTGGCACTAACGGCAGCTTCAAGCTCTGCAAAAATCCCTTCAAATTCCTCGTTCTTGCCGTCATGGATTGTTAAACGTGCGATTATCCCAATAGCCATACTTGTTTCCTGATACGTAGTTGTAATAGTGTGTGGGGGATTGTCTCGATGGTTTGGCTGGGAGTCAACCGGTAAAAAAGAATCTACTTCACAGGTGGTTCAATTGTCTTTGCCCTCCTTCCAACTCAACGTGGATTGATCACGATATGCCTTAAGTAAATGACAGTTGGATCTTAGGGGATCAATTAGGGATTCAACGCCGTTGATTTTTATCTCCAGGGTCAATTGCATCAGATATCCCAGCTGTCCCGTCGGGAAGCCGCGATCAACGAACCACAGCAGGTAACCTTCAGGCAGGTCAATCAGGGCGCGGCCCTTAAATTTGCCAAAAGGCATCGTTTGATTGGCGATTCTAACGAGATCTTCTTTTGCGAACATCGTAAAAGATTACTAACGGCAAGGTGACCTGTACAATACGCGGATTCAGCCTATTGAGATAGCGATGCCAAAAGCCAGTGACTTGAAAAAAGGCGATGTCGTTGAAATCGATGGCTTGCCTCATATCGTTAAACACCTCGAAGCAAAAAGTCCTTCATCCCGAGGTGCCTCTACCCTGTATAAAATACGGTTCAACAATCTAATCACAGGTCAGAAAAGAGATGAATCCCTGAAGGGTGATGACCTGTTTTCTGAGGCGGATTTTCAACGGGTACAGGTTCAGTTTTCCTATATTGATGACAATCAGTATGTATTCATGAATTCCGGGGACTACAGCCAATACCTGTTGAATGCGGATGCTTTGGAAGGACAGTTGGAATACATCATTGATGGACTTGACGGTATGACGGCATTACTCGTCGATGACCAGATTGTGGCGATAGACCTGCCTCAGTCAGTAGTGATGGAAATTACCGAAACCGCGCCGGGTATCAAGGGCGCTTCGGCATCAGCCCGAACAAAACCAGCCACCATGGCAACCGGGCTCGTTGTACAGGTACCTGAATATATTGAACAGGGAGAGTCAATCAAGATCAACACCACGGACGGCAAATATATGTCGCGAGGCTAGTAGCCTGCCAGGGAGAATACCCGAAAGGAGAATAAATGATGGATATTGGATTGTTTGTCTTGGCCACAGAATACGCCATGCCGATCGATGAACTGGCGAGAGCCGCCGAAGAAAGAGGGTTTGAGTCTCTGTGGATTCCTGAGCACTCACATATACCATTGGATAGCGCCTATCCTGGCGATGTCCCTATACCCAAAGACTATGCGCACACTTACGACCCGTTTATCTCCCTGACTATTGCTGCCAGTGTCACTTCGACCATTCGGCTCGGCACGGGTATCTGCCTGGTCATCGAGAGAGATACAATCCTCACCGCCAAGGAAGTCAGTACCCTGGACAGAATTTCAGGTGGCCGATTTGAATTCGGCATCGGTGCCGGATGGAACAGGAAGGAAATGGAAAATCATGGCACTGTTTACGACACCCGCTTTGACAGATTGCGTGACCAGATAATGGCGATGCGAACCATATGGACGGAAGAGGAAGCTGAGTATCACGGAGAATTCGTGGACTTTGATCCCATGTGGGCATGGCCAAAACCAGCGCAGGATCCCTATCCGCCTATCCTGCTGGGCGGTGAATCTATTCATACGTTACGCCGCATCGTAGATTACTGCGATGGTTGGCTACCGCGGGCCCGGAATCCTGAAAAACTGCTCGAGGGAATGGAAACCTTGCGGCGCCTGGCTGATGATGCGGGTCGCGGAGAGTTGCCTGTCTCGGTGTTTGCAACGCCGCCCAAATGGATTACTCGGTTTGCTGATGCAGGGGTTAAGCGTAATATCCTTATTGTGCCAGCTGAAGGCAGTGACGCGACACTGAAACGACTGGATACCTATGCCGAGTTCTTACAAGGCTCTGCCTGACTGTCATGCGGCTGTTTTTTGGTCTTAGTTTAACGCAACAGACTTTACTGGAAATCGACGCCTGGCGCGAAAGCACACTCCCGCCTTTTGCGAACCCGGTGCCAATCGACAACCTGCATATCACATTGGCTTTTCTCGGCAAGGTGACGGATCGTCAGCTGGAGCCGTTGATGATGTCTGCGAACGAGGTTCGTGTACCCGGATTCGAATTGACCCTGAATGACCTGGGATACTGGAGTAAGCCCAATCTATTGTGGATTGGACCCAGCCAGGTCCCTCGATCGATGCTGGAACTGGCAGGGTTACTCGGGGGTATTCGCAGACGACTGGGATTGCAATCGGATAAAAAAAGCTATTCACCTCACATTACCATAGCCCGCCGATGTGGTACGCCGCCACCGGTGAGTGCGTTAGCGCCTGAATTCACTGTGTTTTTTGCCTCGTTTGTGTTGTTTGAGTCTGTTCGCAGCAGATCGGGATTACGCTACGAGATCAGGGGGGAGTGGGGTTTGGAAGGCCGGGACTGATTCCAGATAAAACGTAGAATCTGAACGACGGCCCACACTTTTTGTTGGCTTGTCTCATTATGCCAGTCGTTCTAGAATCTCTAGATACGCCAGGGAATAGCGGCAGTTGGCACTAAATCTAGAGGGTCGCACAAGAGGGTCACGATGAGAGGAGCAGGCGGAACGGACGGCGGGGTTGGCCAATTTCTAATGGGATTGGTGATGATGTGTGGTGGTTTTTATTTGCTGCTGAACGCTATCACGGTGACGAGCGGCTTTGGCATGGGGATGCGTATGTACGGATTCAGTGCCATGGGAGGCAGCTACTCCATAACCAGCGGGATGATCATGATACCGTTTATGTTTGGGGTAGGTATTGTTTTCTACAACAGCAGGAATTTTATTGGATGGTTGCTGGCCATTGGTTCAATAGTGGCATTGGTTTTTGGGGTTATCGCTTCGATCAGATTTTCCTTTAGAGCGATGAGCGCCTTTGATCTTATTGTCATACTGGTTCTGAGTGTAGGAGGCATCGGACTATTTCTCCGCTCTTTACGTGAAGTGACATCGGACTAGTTCACCCGCACGTATCGCCACCCTCCCCAGCGATACGAATCAAGCCCTGCATCAGGTCATACAAACAGGCGCTATTTGCCTTCGAAGTTACCCACACGTCTTTCAGATACCGCCTTGACACCTTCTTTGTGGTCCGAGGTTTTTTGTAGCCAGAATTGTTCCCTGCCTTCAATATCTGTTGTTGCCTTGACGGCATCAGCGAGACCCGGCCGCATTTGTTCGCGCAGGGAAACCAGCGCCAGAGGTGCGTTTACTGCTATCTCAGATGCGAGTTCGAGAGCTGCCTGACGGACATTGTCGTTATCAGTATAGACATCTCCCAGGCCCCATTCCTGGGCTGTTTCACCATTGATTCGACGTCCCGTCATAAACAGTAAATTTGCTTTTTGCACGCCAATTAGACGCGCTAGTGTGTGGGTCAAGCCGAATCCGGGCGTAAACCCCAGTTTGACGAAGTTGGCAGTCATTCGGGTATTGGGACAAACCACGCGAAAATCTGCCATTACGGCCAATCCGAATCCACCGCCCACGGCGGCCCCCTGTACGGCGGCGATAACAGGCTTCTTGCATCGAAACAATCTGACCGCTTCGGTATAGAGGGGATTGGACTCGTCTCCCGAGCGTGGTTGGCGTTCGGCACGGCCTGAAGATGAACCGAAGTTTGCACCGGCACAAAAATGCTTGCCCTCTGAGCAAAGCACAATGGCACGACAATTGGGATCCTGGTCAAGGTCTTCAAAACAGTTCGCCAGATCACAAATAAGGTCCTGGTCAAAAAAATTGTTCGGTGGCCGTTTGATTTCGCATTGGGCGACAAATCCATCCAGGAATGTTACCGACACATCACCATATTGATCTTTCATAAGTATCCCCTTGATTCATATTACCTCTACTATACCTTGAGCCAGACATAGAGCAACATCCTCAAAAAAAAGGGTGGCCAATGCCACCCTTATTGATAAGACGCTAAAACAACTGAAACTTTAGCCAAATTCCCTTGGGGTTGGCTGTGGTCCCTTGGGCCATTGCTCAAAGTTCTCCAGCACCGTTTTGCCGATTTCGGCAACGTCCCATGCCTCTTCCTTGTTGTCTTTGGTTGCCAGCATATGGGACTGCCAGGAAAGCAGCGTTACACTGTTACCCTGCACCAGGAACGTTCTGCCAGTCACATCTTTGGCTTCATCGCTACCCAGCCAGACGACAACTGGAGATACCTTGTCGGCTGACAGGAGTTCTTCCATATTGGCACCCTGGGGAAAGATGTCTTCGGTCAGTCGTGACCAGGCCGCAGGTGCAAGAATGTTGACCCGAATGCCGTATTTTAATCCTTCCTGGAACAAACATCGTGCGAACCCGGCGATACCGGCTTTTGCTGCGCCGTAGTTGGTCTGGCCAAAGTTACCGATCAAACCAGAAGTGGAAGAGGTAACAACGATGGATCCACCCGTGTCTTGCGCCAACATCTGGTCATAGGCAGCTTTGACGGTGAGGTAGGTTCCACGCAGGTGCACATTGAGAACAATGTCCCACATGTCGTTAGTCATGTTCTTGAAAGACTTGTCCCGAAGAATACCGGCATTGGCAATCATGAAATCAATTTTGCCAAACTCTTTTACCGCGGTCTGGACCATAGCTTTTGCATCTTCTTCGCTGGCGACGTTGCCGTAATCCGCGACGGCTCTTCCACCTGCAGCCTTGATCTTGTCGACAACCTTGTCAGCCATGGCGCTACCGGCGCCAGAACCATCACGGGTACCACCCAGGTCGTTCACCACGACTGCCGCGCCTTCTTTTGCCAGTAACAGGGCATGGGTCTCGCCCAAGCCGCCACCGGCACCCGTAACAACGGCAACTTTGCCTTCTAATAAGCCCATAATATGCTCCCCTTCGCTGAGATAAGTTTAAAATTGGTTGGGTAAAAAAAGTGGGCAAGAGTAAATCATATTAGGTCAGTCAAAGCCAGTCTCAGCGGCCGCGTAGATAGGGCTAAATCAATGATTTTGATGCAGGAAATAAGTAGTCCTTCAAGGTGAAATTGTCTTGAATCATTTGGGTCGTTCTGACCGCGACAATTTCAGCTTGAAGGACTACCAGTGGAGTATCCTATATAGGACTCTCCACTAGGCTTTAACGCGGGAGTCAATGGCGCGGCAGGCAACTCGGAACGTGTATTCGTGTTTTGCCTTGGCCCAGGAATGGAACCCGGCATCAAGAGCTTCTTGTTTATAGTCACGCCAGTTGTCACCATAATGCATCAGGACAATTTTCTTTCGCAAATATAGCGGGAGTTGTTTCAACTCATCCAGGGAAGAATGGACACCAGCAGTGAACAGTTGACAATCATGGAAGATAACCTCGAAATTAAACATATCGTCGAAACTCAGCAAAAGCTCCGGATCGAATCTTGTGTCGGAGGTGAATAAAATTCTGTCGTCAATAATCACCCCGACACTCCAGAATGAGTCCTGCCAGCTTTGTGCATTGTCGGGATAGTGCTTTGTCCGGGGCAGTTTGAGGTTGATGCTGCCAACATTCGCTTCCCAGGTTTCTCGGGGGCAAAATTTGTTGAGCACCGGCCGGATTGGATTCCAGAAATCTTCGAATCCCAGGGGCCTACTTTCTGACATTTCCGAACCACCACGCAACGATTGGTTCCATAGGATATTCTGATACTCCTCGTTAATTACCATATTGAGTTTTCTGTGGCTGATATAACGACCATGCAATTGGGCTTCTTCCAGGCCGCCAATATGATCTGCATGGCTGTGCGTAATGAGAAAATTCTCGATTTCACTGAGGGGCAAATCAACTTTATGCAGGGATTGTGAACACTTGGTGCCACAATCAACCAGCACATGGTCATTACCCTTAACGATTAAAAGGTTATTCTGGCTGAGTGTTTTTGTGAACGCCGAACCTGTACCAATGAAATAAAGTAACAGTTCACCGTCATTTTCCAACCTAATTTTCTCGCCGCTAGTAGAAGATACGCGCATGCATTCGTCTCGTGTTCCAGAGCAGATTTTAGGCGATTGTGATGGTTTTTCTGTTGAAAGTTAGTGAAGCGCATCACATTTTAGGCGACATCATGCGGCAATGAGCTAAAACGCGAAATTGGTCATAAAATATCCGGGGTTAGATTCAAACCAACCTCGAACGCGTGCACAGTCTTAGCTCCGAAGAGTCAAGCTAAGATTATGATGAAACTATACGATTATCCCGGCGCGCCCAATCCCCGTCGAGTAAAGATATTTGCCGCGGAAAAAGGCATTGAACTGGAACTGGTCAATTGTGACATGGCAACAGGAGCCCATAAGACGGCGGAATTTTTAAAAAAGAATCCCAGTGGCAAGATACCGGTGCTCGAACTGGATGATGGTCGTTGTATCTCTGAATCTGTGGCGATCTGTCGGTATCTCGAAGCCGTTCAACCAGAGCCTAATTTGTTTGGCAATGATGCGTTTGAATTGGATTTCATCGAAAGCCGAAATCGTCACATTGAATTTGAACTCTGGTCGCAGATTGGCATCCCCTGGGTCAATGGGCCGATCGTGGGCAAGATGGGCATGTTCGAACAGATCCCTGCTGCAAAGGCAGCGAGCGACAAGAATGTTAACCGGTTTTATGAAAGATTGGATAATGAGTTTGAATCATCCCGATATGTCGCCGGTGACCGATATACAATTGCTGACATCAGTTTGCTCTCCGCAGTCGATTTTGCCACATCGATGGTCGAACTAAAGCCGGATGAGGCTTTGGCGCACTTGTATCGCTGGCATGCTGAAGTTTTGGCCAGGCCCAGTGCGAAGGCGTAAAAGCGCTGTTCATCTGATATTTTGCGGAGTAAGATCTTTCAACGCAATGCAGATGTGATGACTTGCCTGAAGGCGAAACATGGCTCCAGCACTTTCAAAGATAACCAGTGACTACGACAGTGTAAAACACCTCATTCTTAATGCACTTGAGGTTATTCGCTCTGATCATTTTGAAGACTATTTTGATCTGTTTACCGAGGATGCCGTCTGGATGATGCCTTCGAGTAATCATGATGTACACCTCGAAGAAGCCAGGAAGTTTTATCGGTTCACCAACAATTTCTGGTTTGACCAGGAAACTTCAATCGAAGAACTCGTCGTATCAAACGACGTCGCTTACGTCAGAGTAAGCTTCGATGGATTTCTGCGCCCCAAGAAGGAAAGCAATGCAACACCCCTGAGGTCTGTGAGCCGACACATCTGGATCTTGCAGAGGCAGCTTGATGGCCAATGGAAAATCTGTCGTGACATCTGGAACAATCCGAAAGAATCGAAGTACACCCATTAGGAAAGTCCGTTAGAACTCGACTCTGGCCGATTGGATGTCACGAACTTCTATTTGCGTTGCTGCTATCAACATAACAATCAGTAGATAAATGGTAACGCTAACCGCAATTGCGACTGGCACACTGGAATAACCCGCAATCCATCCCGCAAACAGCCCACCTAATGGCATCAAGCTGTAAGTAATGCCGTGAAAGCCCATGACCCGACCTCTTAGCTGATCCGGAACCTGCAGTTGAAGCACTGTCATCGAACTGATCAGAAACATAGACGCGAACATGGACGCAAGCGTCGCCGCCAGTACGGCAAATGCGAATGCCCCGGAGAGTGCCGTGGCGGTAACGAAGGCAAAAAGATAAACCCAGAGCCCCGATATAGCCGCTGTCGTCAGTATGATTTTTCCAAGCCGCCGGGATTCCTGATACGAACCGATAACAATGGTGCCAAGTACCGAGCCGATGCCAGTTGCAGAAATCAACAAACCGTAACCCTGTTCGTCGGTGTCAAGTAAAGCGGCAAATGCAGGCATTAACTGCATATGAGCCATGCCGAAAAACATAATTGCGTAGGTCAGGGAAATAAAAACCAGAAACAATCTGTTGTGAAGAATAAATTGTAAGCCTTCGTTGACCTGTTGGAGTGTCGAACCGCTGACGCTTACTGAAGGCAGGCTGATTTTCAATCCGGCGATGACCACATACATAGCCAGAAAACCAATAGCGCAAAGCAGGAACACAAGCCAGGTGTCTGAAAGTGCGATGATGATGCCACCGACAGCAGGCATCACCATGCGACTGCTTTGCCAAACGATTGAGTTGAGTGCGACCGCACTCATCATGTCATCGCGGTCGATTAATGCGGGGAATATGGCTTGTCGGGTCGGCCAGTCAAAGCCGGAGATGAAGGAGATCAGACCAGCAATCAGGATAATATGCCACGGCTGGACAAGACCGGCTGCGTCCAGCCAGGACTGCAGGGCCAGCAGCAGCGCCAGTGCCAACGAAGTCACCATTAATACCGTTTTCTTGTTTAATCTGTCGGCCAATGCTCCTCCGAAAAGCGTCATGACTATGGCCGGGATTGCTGCTGCGGCACCGAGATAGCCCAGCGTTATCGCTGATTGCGTGATCTCAAACAGCAGCCATCCCTGTGCCATTATCTGTAACTGAGTGGCGCCCACAGAAGCAAAAGATCCGGCCCAATAGCGAAAGTAATCACGATGCCGCAGCGCACTGAGTCTGCCGGTAAACTGCATTAACACTCATCCCGTTAAAAAATTAGTCTAATCAGGCTCAATATATCAAAAAGTGGCTTGACAGATGATTCGACGGCTCGCCACACTGAGCTTGAGACATTCAAAATGACATTGCCCATTTGAACCTACCATAGCCATAATAGGAGAAAATCATGTTAACCGATGCCGAAAGAAGCATGCTCGACGATGTGGAAAATTTCCAGGATATTGAGAAAATTCACAACCTGTTTGCAAAGATGCGTGCCGAAGAGCCCGTGGCCTGGTGTACTGAGAAATGGGGAAGGGGGTTCTGGTCTGTGTCGAAGTACGATGATATTCAATATGTATCTAAGAATCCCGATATTTTTGGATCTGCCGGTGAGTTGGGTGGTGTCACATTACCGGATGAGGAAGATATTCAAAGGCGAATGGAAGCAGAATTAGGCGAAACACCAGAACGCATGAGTGCATTCGATGGTGGCCAAAGTATGATTAGTCTGGATCCTCCTAATCATACTGCGTCCCGTAGAAAAGTCGCTCCCGGATTTACCCCCCAGCGCCTTGATGCGCTGGAAGACAGAATTGCAGAAAGGGCGAAAGACATATTGGATGGATTGGAAGGCAGGTCCGAGTGTGAATTTGTCGGTTCGGTAGCAGCAGAGTTGCCGATTCAGATGCTGGCGGAGTTATTTGGTGCAAAACAGGAGGACCGGCACAAGTTGTTTGAGTGGTCGAATATTGTTATTGGCGGGGATGACCCGGAAATCGCCACGTCCCGTGAGCAGGTAATGAGCGCCATTATGGAAATGGCGGGTTATGGTTTTGCCCTGGGAGAAGAAAGAAAGCAATCGCCAGGGGAAGATCTCATCACCATGTTGGTTCAGCCGAATGCTGATGGAGAAGTGATGTCGCCGCAAGACTACATCAGCGCCTTTGTGCTATTGGTGGTGGCTGGCAATGAAACAACGCGGAATTCTATATCTGGTGGAGTACTTGCTTTATCCCAGTTTCCTGATCAAAAACAGAAACTGATTGATGATCCTGCGCTGCTCACCAGCGCGGTAACAGAGATCATTCGATGGGTATCACCGGTCATTTATATGCGCAGGACTGCGAAACAGGACGCGGAAATTGGCGGCCAGGAAATTAAAAAAGGTGACAAGGTGGCGCTCTGGTACATGTCTGGTAATCGAGATGAGAGTATTTACACCAACCCCATGGAATTTGATATCGCAAGAAATGAGGCAAGGCATCTGTCGTTTGGCTATGGGCAACACTTGTGCATAGGTTGGAGGTTAGCCGAAATGCAACTAACTGTTCTGCTAAGGCAATTGTTACAACGATACCCGAATATAAAGGCCACGGGAGAGGTTGCCCGGATGCGAACAAATTTCCTTAACAGTATCAAACGGATGCAGGTAACTTATTAGAAACTCGTATTGCGACAGAGCGAGTGCTGTACTCGTTTAAGCTGGCAGATTCTTTAGAGAGATTATCTTATAATCTTCAAAACGTAATTTACTTGGATCATGCCCCAGTTATTCACAATGGACACTTCAATCTCTCCGGTAATTTCCTCAGTTACAAAATTGTTTCAGGATCGACGCTATCAGTTCTGGGCTTTGCAACTGCTGGGCTGGACCGGCTGGGTCACTTTATTCACGATTCGTGATGTTTACTGGGGGCAACCGTTTCACCGGATTTCGTTGTTATTGGTGGATGCAAGTGCCGGTTTTATCCTTACCACTGCGTTGCGCTACTTTTATATCGCGATTTGGGAAAAGCCGGTCCAGGTCCGTGTAATTGGCATTCTGGCGGCGTCCTTCCTGATGGCGCTTATCTGGCAACCCATTAAGAATCATGCACAGCTCGTCTATTACGGCGAGTATGAGCTGGTGGAAAAATACGGCGTTATGGGTTATTACTTCGGTGCCTTCATTCAACTGTCTTACACCCTGATGTTGGGGTGGAGTGGATTGTATTTCGGCCTGAAGTTCTATCGCCAGCTGCAGGAGGAGGTTCAAAAGAGCATTAAGTCGGAATCGATGGCGCACCAGGCGCAATTGCGGATGCTGCGATACCAGTTGAATCCTCATTTTCTGTTTAACACCCTTAATGCAATCTCGACGTTGATACTTGAAAAAAACACCACCAATGCGAACCAGATGGTCACCAGACTCAGTCACTTTCTTCGTTATTCCCTGGATAAGGACGCCATGCAGAAGGTGGATCTGGATCATGAGATCAGTACTATGAAACTGTATCTGGAAATAGAGCAGGTTCGGTTTGACGATCGCTTGAAAGTGGAATTTGATATATCGGAAGAAGCCGGGCAGGCGCTCGTGCCAAGCTTGCTGTTACAACCCCTGGTTGAAAACTCCATAAAGCACGCCGTCGCGAATAGCCTTGATGGTGGCAAGATCACTATTAAGGCGAGGCGGTACACGGGCGACTTACTGTTGGAAGTCAGTGACGACGGCCCCGGATTGGCGCTGAAGCGAGGCGAGAGGCCGTCTTTCTCGGGTGTCGGGATAGCAAATACCCTGGATAGGCTGCAAGAGCTTTATGGTGATAAACATGAATGCAAGTTCCTGCCGGTGTTGCCTCATGGTTTGAAGGTCGAGATTAGGATACCCTTTGATGTTTAGCGGTTTGTTGATAATGTCTATAAAAAGCCTAGCGAGCTGCTAGGGACGATAGGATAGGCGAAATGGAGCCACTAGGAGTAATCATCGTCGATGACGAATCCCTGGCGAGAAGGGGGCTGCGACTTAGGCTCCAACTACTCACCGATGTTGAAGACAGTGGGATTGAGGTTGATGTGGTCATGGAATGCGGTAACGGGCAAGAAGCTCTTAACGGCATTGTAGAACACAAACCTGATTTGATTTTCCTCGATATACAGATGCCCGTGATGAACGGGTTCGACGTGGTCAGCAATCTGCAACAGGACAACATGCCTCTTGTAGTTTTCGTGACGGCTTTTGACCAGTATGCGTTGGAAGCATTTGATGTGCACGCGATTGATTATCTGTTGAAACCCATCAGCGATGATCGTCTTGAAGAAGCGGTTAAAAGGGCACTGGAAAGGTTAGCGAACAAAGACGCGGTGACAGACAAGCAAAGATTACTGGAACTGGTTATTGGCATTACCGGTAAATCTGAAACCTCAGTTGCCCAGCTTCTGAAAGATCATTCCGGGGTTAAGTCGTACCCCGATCGACTCGTAATTAAGGATGCAGGCGAGACGACCCTGGTAGAAACCAAAGAGATTGATTGGGTAGATGCTGCCGGTGACTATATGTGCATTCACGAAAACAACATCACGCATATCATGCGTATCACGATGAAACAGCTCGAAGAGAAACTGGACCCGACGGTATTCCAGCGGGTACACAGAAGTACCATAGTCAACCTGGACCGGGTGACCAAGGTCTGCTCCCATATGAACGGCGAATACTATCTGGTGCTGTCAAATGGTGCCTCAGTGAAAATGAGTCGCTCTTACAAGGAGAAGGTAAAACACTTTTTCTAACAGGACGCTACACCAGGAACAATAATAAAAATGGAGACGCTATGGACAAGATAGTTGTCGGTTCGGCCGACCTGACACCGGAATGGCTTACTTTTGCGTTGAAGCAAAATAGTGGGCTTCAGTCCTCTGTGATCGGTATGGAAATTGAGCATGGTATCGCGGCTGGTGTTGGTTTGATGGGCGATCTTGCACGGGTAAGTATCACCTATGAGGGCAACGAAAACTTGCCAACGTCGATGATCGTCAAATGTGCAATCCAGAATGAAAACAAGGACGTGGCGCAACTGCTCGACTTTTATAATCGCGAGGTTAATTTTTACAACAAGGTGGGTGATGCCTGTGGGTTTCGCGTACCCAAAAGTTATTACGCCCATGTTGATCAGGCCTCCTATAACTGTGTGATTTTGATGGAAGACCTGGGGAACGTTTCACCCCATGACCAGATCGTGGGGGCATCGGAAGAAGAGGCTTTTACTGCGATCGAAAAAATTGCGTTAATGCACAGCAAGTATTGGGGCAAGGTCAGTACACCTGATGCCAGCTGGATGTACAATTTTATGTCCGAAGCCGAGGCTATAAATCTTCGGGATATGCTTTACATGCCCTCATTGCAACCCACCATAGAAAAGTTTCCGGACTTCTTTACGGACCAGCAAATTCAACTTTGTCGTACAGTCGGAGAGAGATATACAGAATGCTGGTCTTTGAAACTGTCGAGTTTTGAGACTTTTATCCACGGTGATTACCGTCAGGATAATTTTATTTATCCTCGCGGTAGCCTCGATGCGACAGTTGTGGACTGGCAGATTTCAGGCAGGGGAAAAGGGATTTTCGATGTCTCATACTTTATCTGCCAGAGCCTGCAGCCTGACCTGCGCCGAAGTATTGAAAAGGATCTTATTAAACTCTACGTGGATCGTTTGCGTGATAATGGCGTTGAGGATTACGGTTTTGATCAGGCTTTCCAGGACTATCGAATTATGATGTTGGGTTGTCTTGTGTATCCAATCACTGTTTGCGGGAGTCTGGATCTGGCCAACGACCGGGGGCGCGCTCTGGCGGAATGTATGCTGACAAGAAATTTGAGTGCAATTGATGAGCTTGACTGTGCAAGTTTACTGGATTAAACATTTATTGAAACAAAGGCGGGTTAGCTGAACGCGCGAAAGCCAATGAGCACATTGTAGGCAACGTACGCCAGGATCAACGCGATACCTTCGTACCGGTTGATCATTCCCTTGCCCGGACCCCGCAGGTTGTATGCCATCACAAACAGGGCGATCGTCAGCATCGCCATGACGGGGAAGTCCCAAAGTAGAAGCCCCGGTTCCAGCGCTGTCGGTGCGATGATGCCCGTGATCCCCAGGACAATGCTGGTGTTAAACAGATTCGAACCTATGATGTTTCCCAATGCCAGGTCATGTTCGTTTTTCCTCACCGCGGTAATCGATGAAGCCAGCTCTGGTAACGAGGTACCTATCGCGACGATGGTTAACCCGATGAGCAGGTCACTGATGCCGAAGTATTCTGCAACTTCCACTCCCCCCCAGACCAGGATGCGAGAACTGATCACGAGAAAGACCAATCCGAATACCGTATAGAGCAGGGCGACTCTCATGCCAAGGGGTTCACTAAGCTCCTGCTCGACCTCGTCTGCCCATGCGTCTTCCTTCGTTTTCAATCCGGTGTAAACAGTCCAACTCACCAATACGACAAAAACGAAGATTAAGATTAAAGCGTCCCGCTGGTTGAGTTCCTGATCGTAGTAAAACAAAACGGCGGCCAATGCTGTAAGGCCCAAAAGGTAAGGGAGTTCACGATTAACGACGGAAGAAGAGACCACAACGGGGCTGATTATCGCCGTTACACCAAGAATGAGAGCGATGTTAGTGATGTTTGAACCAAATGCGTTGCCGAGTGCAATACCCGGATTGCCCTTGAGTGCAGAGAGTGCGGAGATCACCATTTCAGGCATTGAACTGCCAAAGCCGATGACTATCATACCAATCAGCAAAGGTGGTAAACCCAACCGCTTTGCTGTGGCGGCCGCACCGTCAACAAACTTGTCGGCACTGATCACCAACAGGATGATACCGCCGACGAGCGCGGTGATTGGCCACATCAGCATGGACTGTTGCCTGGGTAACTGTTTTTGCCAGGGCATCTGTTGCCAGGGCAGTAAATTGTCTGGCTTGCAGGATAAGAACTCAAGTAAACCTCGATCGATTTTTGTGACCAATTAGACGATGCCAAGCACATGTCGCCGTCAGGATAGATCAGCATTATATCGATCACACTGATATCCAGAAAATTAGCGGTTATTATACCCATACCTTCAAGTCGAAATGCACTTCTTCAGTAAGCCCCCCTAAGCTTTACGTCAGGGTAACCAGCGTTGACCTGGTGAGGCTGGCAGCGATGGGTGAAATGTTAGATGATGTGCCGTCATTTTGCGTCGGAACGCGAAGGCATGAGGATTGTCATCACGAGGGGTATTTTATGAAATGGTGGACATTGTTAATGGTTCTTTCTGCATGGCCGGTGTTGGCAGCTGACAAGCGTGAACAGGTAAAAGGATTATGGGCATCTGATGGTTCTATTTTCTCTGTATACGAAAAAGCAGGGCAATTGCATGGAGAGATTATTGCATTGAAAGATCCGGTCTACACGCTGACTGAAGATGCTGCCCGGGCGGGAATGACGCGGGTTGACGATAACAATCCTGATGAGGCATTAAGAAACAGACCGATTCTGGGTCTGGAAATGTTTACCGGTTACCAGTTCGAGGGTGACCAGTGGCAAGGTAATATCTATGATCCGGAGTCGGGTAAAACCTACAAAAGCAAGGTGCAACTTGCCAGAGATGGTCGCCTGGAAATTCGTGGTTATACTGGCATTCCAATGTTTGGCAGAACGGCGCAGTTTGACCCGGCTGGTTCATGCCTGGGTCATATCATGGAAATGCTGGAGATGACCAAACACAGCGAACTGTGTTTAGAAAAATAACCGTGACCTGACATTAACTCGAGCCATTTTCCCGCCGCGGCTCAAGAACATTGAATACACCTGACTGAATAAACTGAATAAACCGAATAAACTGAACAGACTTCTTCGATGCGACATCGTTTGCAAAATTGTTTCGCGGTTGGTTTGTCAGATCAAGGCTAGTTATACTGCGCCGTCACTACCTGGTTTGGAGTTACTCCGTTGCGTTGGACTGCATTATTCTGTCTGGTATTCATATCGGTCGCTCACGCGGACCTGGATAAAATTCGACTCATCAATGCGGAATCAGACCCCGGTTGGCTGACCCACGCCCGGACCTACTCAGAAGACCGGGAATCGCCACTTACTCAGATTAACCCGGATAACATTGCTGACCTTGGCCTTGCCTGGTATTTCGATACCGGGACGAAACGCGGCCTGGAAGCTTCTCCCATTGTGATTGATGGAGTGATATACACCTCGGGTTCCTGGAGCAAGGTATTTGCGAACGACGCCGTCAGCGGCACAGCTTTATGGTCCTATGATCCCGAAGTACCCCGGTCATGGGGTGTGAATGCCTGCTGCGATGTCGTGAATCGTGGTGTCGCTGCAATGGGGAATCGAATATTTTTCGGTACCATTGACGGCCGCCTGATCGCCTTGAATCGTGAGACCGGTGAGCTGGACTGGGAAACCGTTACCATCGACCCATCCCGACCCTACACGATTACCGGTGCGCCTCGGGTGGTGAATGACACAGTGATTATAGGTAATGGTGGTGCCGAGTACGGCGTCAGGGGCTATGTCTCTGCATACGATATAGAGACCGGCAAAGTTCGCTGGCGGTTTTATACCGTGCCCGGCAATCCTGCCTTTCCGCCTGAATCCAAAGCCATGGAAATGGCCGCCAAAACCTGGACAGGTGATGTGTACTGGAAAGTCGGTGGTGGTGGTACGGTGTGGGATTCCATGGCTTATGACCCGGATCTGGATTTACTCTACATCGGCGTTGGCAATGGTTCGCCCTGGAGTCGCAAGGTCAGGAGTCCCGGTGGCGGCGATAACCTTTTCCTTTCTTCGATCGTGGCTGTTAATGCCACCACGGGAACCTACGTCTGGCATTACCAGACAACACCTGCAGACAACTGGGACTACACCGCAACCCAGCATATTATTCTTGCGGACCTGGAGGTGAATGGCGAGAGGCGTAAAACCCTGATGCAGGCCCCTAAAAATGGTTTCTTCTATGTGCTGGATCGAACCAACGGTGAGTTAATCTCGGCTGAAAAATATGTGCCGGTGACATGGGCGACTCATGTCGATATCGAAACAGGTCGGCCGGTTGAATCAGAAACAGCGGATCACTCGGTGGAATCCCAGAGCACGAGCCCGGCGTCATTGGGTGGTCACAACTGGCAACCCATGGCCTACAACAGTGCAACGGGGCTGGTGTACATCCCGGCCATGCAAAATATGGAAGAATTCAGTACCACGACAGATTTTCAATACAATAAAGGTGGTCACTGGAATCTTGGCCGAAATGAAAACCCCGATGACCCGTTTGCTTCAATCGACCCGACGATGCTGCTGCCGATGATGAAACACTTTATGCGTGGTCGACTGATTGCCTGGGATCCGGTTGAACAGGAGGAAGCCTGGCGGGTTGAGCATGCAACCATGTGGAATGGCGGATTGTTAACCACCCGCTCCAATCTGGTATTTCAGGGTAACGGCAGTGGAAAATTTGTCGCCTATCGGGCTGATACCGGTGAGCGAGTCTGGGAACATGACGCTGGCAACGGCATAATTGCTCCCCCCATCAGCTATGAAATAGACGGGGAGCAGTATATTGCTGTCATGGCGGGTTGGGGTGGTGCCGTTGGATTGATTATTGCACAGCCAGAAGCTGTGGGTGGTGGGTCGGGTCGATTGCTGGTCTACAAACTGGGCGGTAAGACGGTCTTGCCCGCCAGCGATGCGCCGCAGGCCCCGTTTCCCATTCCACCCCCTCGGTCTGATGATGAGGAATCCGTGGCAAGAGGATCATTCCTATATAACAAGCACTGCTTTCGCTGTCACGGTGTCGGCCTTGTGTCTACGGGGCTGGTGGTCGACCTTAGATATATGACGGAGGCCAGTCACTCGTTATTTGATGATATTGTTCTCAAAGGTATTTTCAGCCCCCTGGGCATGGTCAGCTTTGCAGATGTGCTTTCTACTGATGATGCAGACGATATCCATAACTACATTATCGATTCAGCCAATAATAAATATGATGACGATCAGTCTTTTGAATGGTGGATAAACACCCGGCTGTGGGTTTACGATAAGCTGGGAGCCGTTATCAGCATTTTTCTTTAAAACCGCGGATTGATACCACAGGTACGCTCCAGAACAGGGGGATACGAGCATGACTATACCTCAGAAGAGTTTTTCGATGGTCTTAACCGCGAACAAGACGCTCGAGCCCATGGATATCGCCATACCTGATATTGATGATGAATCTGCACTGCTGCGGATCGAAACCTGCGGCATTTGCGGTAGTGACTATGAGCAATTCGAAGGCGAGTTGAGAACCCCCATGCCGGTGATACCAGGCCATGAACCCCTGGGTATTATTGAAAAGATTGGTGACAAGGCGGCACAACGTTGGGGTGTTGATGTGGGTGACCGGGTAGCGGTAGAGACGATGCTTGCCTGTAAACACTGCCAGCCCTGTCTGGGCGGTCGCTACCATCTTTGTGACTCCCGAAAAATATACTCTTATATCCCCTTGTCGGAAGGTGCAGGTCTGTGGGGAGCTTATTCCCAGTACATGTTCCTTCACGCTAACAGTATTGTGCACAAGGTTGACGCCGGTCTCAGACCAGAGATAGCCGTCATGTTTAATCCGTTAGGTGCCGGATTTCGCTGGGCTGTGGAGATTCCCAATGCTCAACCGGGTGATACTGTGGTGGTCATGGGGCCTGGTCAGCGGGGTCTAGCCAGTGTCATCGCCCTGAAGTCGGTCGGCGTGCAAAATATAATTGTCACCGGGCTCGCTGCAGATGCGAATAAAATGGCGCTGGCAAAACACTATGGTGCCACCCATACCATTGACGTGCAGAATGAAAACCCGATTCACAGGGTGAAAGAGATTACTGATGGGCGGGGCGCAGACATCGTGGTCGATGTGTCTTCCTATGCGACGGAACCCGTGGCCCAGGCGTTGCAAATGGTGAAGATGGGTGGTGATATTGTACTGGCCGGTGTTAAAGGGTTCAGGGCGGTTGATCAGTTTATTTCCGACTATGTGGTCTTGAAGGAAATCACCATTCACGGTGCTATCGGTGTAACATCGACTGGTTATCGTAAAGCGATTAACCTGATCGAGACGAGTGATATCGAGTTTGAGAAAATGCACACCCATGATTTCGACCTGGCAGATGCGGAACTCGCCATTAAAACGCTTGCCAGGCAAATTGAAGGTGAGGAATCTATCCACTCTTGCCTGATTCCCCCGGTTTGATGAGTGGAATCAATGAGTACCACAACCCCATAAACAAAACACATTCCAATAAACAAAGAATGCAAAAGGCGATTAATGACATGTCTGAACAAAAGGTAGTTGATGCAGTCGTAGTAGGCGCTGGTTTCGCCGGTATGTATATGGTTCACAAGCTCACGCAGCTGGGGCTCAAGGTACAGGCCTTTGAAGCTGGCACGGGTGTGGGTGGAACCTGGTACTGGAATCGTTATCCTGGTGCCAGAGTCGATATCGAAAGTATGGAGTACTCTTATCAGTTTTCCGAGGAACTGCAGCAGGAATGGAATTGGACAGAACGCTATGCCCCGCAGGCTGAATTGCTGGACTACGCCAACCATGTCGCAGATCGTTTTGATCTGAAGGGACATTTTCAGTTTGAAACTAAAGTTGTCAGTGCAATTTATGACGAGCAGGCACGCAGGTGGCAGGTACAGACCGATGATGGTGTCGTAACATCGGCCAAATACTGCATCATGGCAACCGGTTGTCTGTCTTCGATGAACACACCGGATATTGCCGGTCTTGATTTATTTAAAGGGGATGTTTACCACACCGGCAGCTGGCCCCATGAAGCCGTTGATTTCACCGGTATGAAAGTCGGTGTTATTGGCACGGGTTCTTCTGCAATCCAGTCGATCCCGGTTATTGCGGAACAAGCTGAACACCTGACTGTGTTTCAGAGAACCGCCAATTACTCGGTACCTGCCCATAACCAGGCACTTAAGCCTGAGTTTGTGGAAAACATCAAATCCAATTACAAGGAATTTCGAGCACAAAACAGCCAGCATGCGTTTGCTGCCAGCTTTGAGCCGGACGACGACCTGGCAGTTGAAGCGACAAAGGAAACCCAGCGTGCGAGATACCAGGAGCGATGGGACTATGGTGGTTTAGGATTCCTGACCTCCTTTGGTGACCTGATTTCTGATCAGGACGCCAACGAGACAGCAAAGGCTTTTATTCACGGAAAAATCGAGAGTATTGTCGACGATCCGGAGACTGCTGCCTTGCTGAGCCCGCAGCAAACAGTCGGTTGTAAGCGGCTTTGTGTTGATACCGGATACTACGCGACATTTAATCGAGCCAACGTACAGCTTGTGGATGTGAGCGAGCATCCTGTTGACCAGGCGACCAAATCCAGTGTGGTCAGTCACGATGTTGAGTATCCTCTTGATGCCCTGATTTTTGCCACGGGATTTGATGCAATGACCGGCTCCTTGATGAAAATCGGTATTCAGGGAAAGTCGGGGTTAACCCTGGAAAAGAAATGGGCGGCGGGTCCACGGACATTTCTTGGCCTGAGTACTTCCGGATTTCCCAATTTTTTTATTATCAGCGGCCCGGGCAGCCCTTCGGTGCTAACGAACATGATGGTGTCTATTGAACAGCATGTGAACTGGATTGGTGACTGTATTGGATACCTGCAGCAGCACAACCTCAGTGCGATTGAGGCGACACTCGATGCTGAAAACGACTGGGTCGACGAGGTCAACGAGGTCGCGAACGAGACCTTGTTTCCGACCTGCAACTCCTGGTACCTGGGCGCCAATGTCCCGGGTAAACCCAGAGTATTCATGCCCTATCTGGGCTTTCCTCCTTATGTAGAAAAATGTGATGAGGTGGCAAAAAATGGATATGAAGGATTCTCCCTGAGTAACTGATCCTAGCGTTACCCGCGTCGCTTTCATGAATTGACTTATCCACGAATATTCGCGTGTCTAATTCTCCTAGATCAAATTGTGCACGCCCGTTTAAATGTGCGCCTCACAAGATACCAGTAACTTTTTGGAGCATTAAGAATGACAGACACTTCTACAGCAGAGCTTGGATTCGATCCTGACGCATTGCGGGAAAAATACCGTGTGGAGCGAGACAAGCGCCTGAGAGAAGATGGTAACCAGCAGTACCAGGAGGTTAATGGGGATTTTTCACGTTATGTGGACGACCCCTACGTTGAACCCGGATTTAGCCGTGATCCCCTCGAAGATGAAGTCGACGTA
Source organism: Gammaproteobacteria bacterium (assembly GCA_012960755.1). Next base: position 393,468 of record DUAT01000057.1, on the reverse strand, counting down.
GTGGTCATTGGCGGTGGATTTGGTGGTCTGTTGACCGGAGCCCGTTTGAAAGAAGCCGGTATCAGTGACGTCCGTATTATTGAGAAAGGCGGTGACTTCGGCGGTACCTGGTACTGGAACCGTTACCCCGGGGCCGCTTGCGACGTTGAGTCCTATGTGTATCTGCCCTTATGTGAAGAACTGGACTTTGTGCCGAAAGAAAAATACACCCATGCACCAGAAATACTGGCTCACAGTAAGGCAATTGGTGAAAAATTTGACCTGTATGCCAATGCCTGTTTCCAGACGGAAGTGACCGAACTGCAATGGGATGAAGAAATCTCTCGCTGGATTATCAAAACAAATCGAAACGATAAGATGAAAGCACGTTTTGTCTGTATGTCCAACGGCCCATTGAATCGACCCAAGTTGCCGGGTATCAAGGGTATAGATGATTTCAAGGGGCATACCTTCCACACCAGTCGATGGGACTACAAATATACCGGTGGTGGTCCTGAAGGCAATTTAAGTGGTTTGAAGGGAAAACGTGTCGGTGTAATAGGCACGGGTGCTACAGCGGTTCAGTGTGTCCCGCACCTGGGGAAAGCCGCGGAAGAATTGTTTGTTTTCCAACGCACGCCGTCTTCGATCGATGTAAGGGCTAACCGGCCAACAGATCCTGAGTGGGAGGCAAGTCTCGAGCCTGGCTGGCAGAAGAGAAGGATGGATAACTTCAACGTGCTGGTTTCCGGTGGCTACCAGGAAGAAGATCTTGTCAACGATGGCTGGACTGAGATTATTCGCAATCTTGCGACCATGGTTAACTTCAAATCTGATACGCCTCTCTCTCCAGAAGAACTTGGAGCAAAGATGGAACTGGCGGACTTTCAGAAAATGGAACAGATCCGGAGCCGCGCCGATGAAGTGGTTGACGATGAGAATACCGCAGAGTCATTGAAGCCCTATTACCGACAGTTCTGTAAACGACCTTGCTTTAATGACGAATACCTCGATGCATTTAACTTGCCTGGCGTGGAACTGATTGACACAGAAGGCAAGGGGATTGATAGAATTACCGAGAAGGGTGTGGTTGCCAACGGGGTTACTTACGAGCTCGACTGCCTGATCTTTGCCACCGGGTTTGAAGTCGGTACGCAATACACCCGACGATCAGGTTATGATCTTGTTGGGCGCGATGGCCTCAGGCTGAGTGACAAATGGTCTGATGGTGTTTCAACATTGCACGGCATGCATACCCGGGGATTTCCTAATTGCTTTATCATCAGCCAGGCACAGTCCGGCTTTACGGTGAACTTTCCCCATGCCATGAATGAACAGGCGATTCATATCTCCTACATTATTGATCACTGCATGGGAGGTAACGTGCAGACTATAGAGGCGACAGAGGAATCCGAAACTGCATGGGTTGAGGAAATTGTTGGCCTGTCGCGCTTCAGTCAGAGCTATCAGGCATCGTGCACGCCGGGATATTACAACAACGAGGGTAAGCCGAACCCACTAAGCATCAAGAACGGCCCCTATGGCGGCGGCTCCGTGGCATTCTTCAAGAAGCTGGAAGACTGGCGTGATGAAGGAACCCTGGAGGGTTTGAAACTCGGCTAGCAGGCTGACCGAGAATAGAACCTAGCGAGGGAAGCTGGTGTCAGGACCGCCGTCTAATACCGGTATCTACCTGCCGGATAATCCAGAACCAGCTCACGATTCCGAGCATTGCCATGGTTAATGCACCAGACATGAATATCCCGATGTAGCCAAACAGGTAATCTCCCAGCAATGCCAGGGGGATTGAAATCACGATTGACTGGAGCACAGAGATCACCAGTGATGGCAGCGGTTTACCCAAGGCGTTGAATGTTGAAGTCGCGTTGGCGGTAATACCCATAAATCCCATGGCTAATGGGAGAATGCGCAGGTATATTACGGCGGCGTCAATGACACCAGGGTCATCATTGATCAGGGATACCAGGGTTTCTGCACTGACAAACAAAATCCCATAAGCCACAACTCCCCACAGCAACGCGAACCTGTTCGCAAGTTTCAGCGCCAGTTTCACCCTGTCAAACAGCGCGGCTCCCCAGTTTTGCCCAATGAACGGTGCAACGCTCATGGACAGTGCGAAAACAACCATCATCACCATCGCCTCGATTCGGGAGGCAACGCCAAACCCAGCAACGACCACCACCCCATGGCCCGCAAGCAGACGGGTGATAACACTCATGGAGATTGGGCCGATCAGGTTGCTGGCTACCGCCGGTAAACCGACGTGTAAAATGTCGCGGCAGGAAGAGAAAAATCCCTCGAAACGCAGATCGATTAGTTTGTCTCGAAATATAATCACATAGCTGTACATGGCGAAGCTCACCGAGCGCGCCAGCAGGAAACCGAGTGCGGCACCGGCAAGACCCATTTCAGGAGCGCTCATCAATCCAAAAATAAAGAAAGGGGCGATGGTGACGTGTAACACTGATCCAATCGTCATCAGGTAACCTGGGGTAACTGCATCCCCAGCAGCCCTCATCAAGGTGGAACCCACCATGGCGACTGTGAAGAAGGGTAATCCCAGCAACCAGATCTGCATATAGCTGACCGTCAGGGGGAGGATCTTATCATTTGCACCCAACAAGCTGAAGAAGGTGCCGACATTGTTGTATGCAAGGGCAGTGAAAACCAATGTCAGCGCAATAACCAGGATGAAACAGTGAGTAATCAGTAGCTTCGCCCGCTGTGCATCGCCGAGCCCCATAGTTCGGGCAACTACGGAAGATGCGCCCACGCTCAGTCCCATGGCAATTCCCTGAAATATCATCACCAGGGGAAAAGTAAAACTTAACGCTGCTAACTCGTTAGTGCCCAAATTGCCTATGTAGATAGTTTCTACCAGTCCGGCGGTCATCACTGAGATAAGGCCGAGGACCATATACCCGGTGAGTCGTATCAGGTGGGTATGGACGGCGCCCTGGGTGAAGTCCTTCGAATTCGAACTCGAACCGGGTTTTGGGATAATGTCTGCAGGCTTCCTCAATATTATTTCACCGCCATGTCACAAGTGATTACATGCCCCACTTGTTCGCCATTGCCAGCACAGGCTCTTCCCGGGTAATAAACTCCAGTAGTACAGGCTTTCCTTGCTCAGTTTGTTCAATGCCTCTAGTCAAGGCTGCTCTCACTTCTGAGGCACGCTCGATTCGTTCGGCGTAGCCTCCCAGCGCCTGGGCGACCGCGGTGTAGTCTCCGCCCAGGGTACTGGAGTGGAATTTTTCAACAGCATCGGGCATGTAGGCACCATAACCACCCATAACACCATTGTTGACTAACACAGTCATGATGGGCAGCTTTGCACGGGTTGCGGTTTCGAAGTCCATGCCTGACATCCCAAAGCCTGCGTCGCCCACGAAATTCACCGACAGCCAGTCAGGCCTGGCAAGCTTGGCCCCAAGCGCCATACCCAGACTGGATCCGAGGTGGGTTGATTTGCCCCAGCCGAGATAGCCGCGAGGATGGGTGACCTCATAAAAAGGCACGATCTGGTCCCGCGGATTACCGGCATCATGGGTGACAACAGATTGGGATTTATCAAACAATGTGTTCATTTCGTGAATTACACGGTAAGGGGAGATGGGGCCATCGTCGTCGCAATATAATCTGTCGGACCATTCTTCGAGGAATTCTGCCTTGAGTTGTGCAATCTCTGCGATTGTCTCAGTAGCTGCTGGCCGACCATCGTCACCTAGCCTTTTTTTTGCCAGACGTATTAACTGGGCCAGTATCAGTTTGGCATCGCCAATAGCGGCACAGGCAACCGGGCGGCACTTACCGACATCAGATGGCTCGTTGGTTATCTGGCCGAGCGTCGCATCTTTTGGCATGCGCGCGGTGAAATCGTTGATGGTAAAGCTGGTACCAATACCCAATATAAAATCGGACTCGTTTGCGAAATGGCCTACTGCTTTTGAGAGGGTGCGACCCGCCGTGCCGAGGGCAAGTTCGTGATTTTCAGGAAAAGAGCTTTTACCCAGCAGGGACGTGGTCACCGGAATCTGAAGCAATTCAGACAGGATTTTCAGTTCATCCCAGGCCTCGGCATAGAGCACACCGTGACCGGCAATGATTAGTGGCTTTTGGGCGGCCAGGAGCATATCAAGGATTTCTGCTACATCGCGTTCATCCGCCTGGGATCGATGTCGTTTAGGCGAATGATAATCCGGATCGTCCCCGGGGTATTTCCCCCACAACACACTGCTTTCAAGCAGTACAGGCCCTGTTTTGCCATTCTTCAGGGCCGCAAAAGCGTGCTCAAATTTGCGGCAGATCGTTTTTGGGTCATTAATCAGCCCCGCCATTTTTGTGATGTCACGGTACGAACGCGAGGCCATAAACTGGGGATCATAATCCTGCATGGCTGGCTGGTGTGCGCCGGGAAGCAGCAGTATCGGTGTGTTGTCACCGTAGGCCTGCGCCACAGCCGGGAAGCTGGCTTCGATGCCGGGACCGTCCTGGACCGCCACCGCGCCAATTTTTTTCCCGTTGTTCATACGGGTGTAGGCGTCGGCCATATTGATCGCTACGCGTTCTGTCCTGGCAATGATGGGGCGTATGTTATTGGTGGCGGCGGAGTTAAAGAGTCGGTTGTTGGGAAATCCGATAAGAAACTCAATACCTTCCTTTTCCAGTATCCGCATTATAACGTCAGCGTTGCTCATGGTGTATCACCCTTTTGATGTAATTGTTGGTTGAACCAACAGGCAAAATTATCCCAATAGCCAGTGCAGCACAAGGGGCCCGGAATTGTTTTGTTTTAGACACAGTTAGTTGATGACGTGCCTGATAGTTGGGTCCTGCCATTCCGGAAGAATCAGATGAAGCTTGCGGCACGGGAGATGTAATTTCCGTAAACTCCTGGGGACGCATCCATTGGCTGAACCGAGGGACCACCAGACGAACCACCCGATAATTCGCAGCTCGGCAGCCACCAGTTGGCTGTTTCAACCGTGGTCATATCTTCGGCACAGTACATGAAGTTGGGATCCATATCCCTGGCAGTCACCCACCGGCTCCAGATGACTGTGTCGGTCCATTGTCATGATACGGTATGGTGAAGGAGACAATATTTTTTTCGGCTCGATCTGCTGAAAACTGTCGCCTGTTATCTATCGTCGCAGCTTGATTGACAGTCGCATCAACGGAATCCGAACCGTGACGATGACGCCCTGGGTATCTTCACGGTTCGATAACCTGATTGTCCCGCCATGAAAATCCGTGATAATCCTGGCAATATACAGACCCAGGCCAAGGTGGCTTTTGTTGCCCGGTTGCGATGCCCTTACAGAAACCATGGAGTCGAGCAGTTGACCTGACATCCCTTGCGGGAGTTGCGGGCCATTGTTGATTATTCGCAGCACGGCATCGTCAGACTCAATGGTCAGCCGGATTTTAATGGGATCAACTTCACTAGAAAACTCGACCGCATTGCTGACCAGCTTATCCAGCAGTTGAACCATCAGCTCCGGGATGCCGGTCAGCATGACTGGTTCTGCCTCAATGCTGAGTAGAAACGCATTTTTCTCAAAGGCTGTTTGATATCCATCTACACAACCCCGAACAACGCCGGTAAGGTCAAAGGACTCGATTTCTTCTTCATCGAGACTTTGTTCCAGACGACTGGCTTCACTCATCTTGTTAAGGATGCCGGTAAGTCTCTCAATACCCTCATGGGCGCGTTCAACGTAGACGGCTTCGCCGTCATCCAGGTTATCCAGAGTGAGGTTCTCAAGGGAAGAACGTACCACGCTGATGGGTGTCCTGAGTTCGTGCGCTAATCGGCTCGCCATTGTTTCCAGGTATTGATTGTATTGCCGGAGCCGGTCTGTGATGGCTGAGAAGCTGCGTGACAGGTCCCCAATTTCATCCCGGGAACGGGTGCCCGGTAGGCTCTCGTTGACACGCCCCTGTTTATCTACCGCAGTCTCAAGTGCGAGTCTTAGTCTGCGGAGCCGGGTTGTTATTCTGGTAGCAAGGGCAAACCAGGCTAACAGGCTTACGATGGTGATAAAAAAAGAGATTTGCACAAGCCCGGTTATGGCCTGGTTACGTATCGCCAGGATGGACGCGTTCGATTGCCGAATGACAATGGTGCCAACCTGCTCACCACTGAGCTCGATCGGGGACCTTACTTGAAGAATTTTCTGGTCATGGGTTCTCAGGACATCTAGAAGAGAGCTTTTATTTTCCGCTCCAATATTGACCACATCACCATCAACAGAGTGTTCGACTACAGAGTGTTCGACTACAGAGTGTTCGACTACAGAGTGTGCGACGACACGTTCAAGAGTATCAATCAGTGTAACCTGCAAAGGGTAGAATGAACTCAGGAATTCAACCAGGGCTGAAGATGGAATGATGATATCACCGGGCTCACTTGCATCGGATGATGTATCAGCACTGCCCATAAGAAATTTTACTTCTCGCTGATCACGGTCATCGACATCTGCGACGATGAATGAAAGCTTTCTGCCAACCATATCAAGGGGAATTTGCAGCTCGACATTGTATCCTGCGGATGTGGCAACCCAGACGCCATGGATACGAGGTTCCAGGCGAGGTTCGTGACCGTAGTTCGACACGCTGAAAGCGGTTACTTCCGCTGGCTGATGGGTAGATATGGTATAGCGGTGAGAGTCGTTATCCGGATCCGTTAACGATATTTGGATATGGTCATTTCGATGGATGTCCGGATCGTTTATTTCCCGGTAAACCGTTCGGTCGTCAGTGACTTCAAAAAAAGCAAAAAGAAATTCATTCGTCGAACTCAGGGATAATTTAAACGTCAATGAATCACTGGTATATGGGTAGTTGATTTCAACCAGGTCAGATTTATCAAAGTTTCTTGGTTCGATCGAGATCCATTCATCATTTTTTCCATCCACAAAGACATTGTTTCGAATCGATTGGCTATACAGATCTCCATCAGTCATCGAATTCGTGAGTACAGATAGCAGCTTACTGAACTCGTTATTCCTGACCAATACCCTGGCGATAGCTTGCGCCGAAGTTCGCATATTGACCTGTTGGGACTGTTCCAGTGCCGTCGTCCAATTGTTTATCCAGACCAGGCCGAGTATTGGTAGTAACAATAATAAAACTGTCGGCAGCAGGATCTGGCTCCTTAACCCGGGTCGGATGCCAGTCATCGCTCATCGCTCATCGATGAGATGCTCGTTCCAGCGATACCCCATGCCATAGACGGTATCAATGCAATTGAATTCCGGATCCACCTGTACAAACTTTTTCCTGATGCGCTTAACGTGGGACGTAATGGTTGCATCGTCGACCACTATCCGTGATTCCTGCATTAACTGTTGCCGGTTCTTGACATGACCCACATGTTTTGTGAGTGAGTAGACCATCCAGAATTCTGTCAGTGTTAAATCGATGACATGTTCGTTCCAGGTGCAACTGAATCGCTGCCCATCGATTTTCAACTTGCCGTATTCAATAATATCCTCAGAACCGGATTCCGGTTCTGCCATCACTTCGATTCGTCGAAACAAAGCGGCCACCCGGGCGATTAGATGTGGCAGGCTGATATCCTTGGTCAGGTAATCATCTGCGCCCATGCGCAGGCCACTGACAATGTCGAAATCGCTGTCCCGCGCACTCAGGAAAATAATGGGCAATGTCTGGGACTTATGGCGCAACCACTGGCATAGGGCAAATCCACCGTCGATCTCGTCTGCCAGGCCAATATCGATAATGGCTAAATCCGGCAGCCTGGACTGAAAGGTCTCCTGGGCATCGGGGCGGTTCTTGAAACTGCTGACCTGGTAGCCCTGCTTGCGGAAAACATCTGAATAGTTCTCTCGCAATGCCTCGTCGTCCTCAACAATCGCGATGCGATAGCTCATGGAGTCACTGCCCCTGAATTCCACAGCGGTGATTGATTCCAGATTGTCATATTTCTGCCATATTTCATCCGCACATTTCCAGAATTGCCTCCCTAAGATGCCTGAATTGAGCAGTTTAATAAACCTCAAGCATCAATGATGCGAATTACATTCACTAAGGGGATTAAGACGATGAAGACCAAACAAATGATAGTCATGTTAGTAGTTATGATAATTGGCAGCAGCAGCTTTGCAAAGCAGCGCGACACATTGACTGAAGAACGTCGCGGTGTTGCTGTCGGCGCGGTGATTGGTGGCGTGCTCGGCGGACCATTTGGCGCCGGTGTTGGCGCGATGGTTGGCGGGGGTCTGATTGGAAAACTGGTGGGGGTAAACCGAATCAACAGGGATCAGGAAGTCGAGATGAAGCAGCAGGCGTCCAGTCATCGGCGGGATAAGGCAGAAATGCAAGCTGTGGTTGCCAATCTTGGCGTGGAACTGGATCGAATGATCGATATCCAGACCGGCACCTGGAATCGACGTGAACACCCGATTCAATTTCGAACCGGTTCCAGCAGGATCGAAACCCATTACGAATCCCAGTTGTATGAAATTGCCCTGAATCTCTCCCAGAATCAGGAGACGAGTGTGCTCCTGTCGGGATTCGCTGATCGTCGGGGCAAAACAGAACACAACCAGAAATTATCCGAACAAAGGGTGGGCGCGGTTAAAGCCTTCCTCCTCAGCCAGGGGGTTCTGGAAAATCAGATCCAGGAGAAGGCATTCGGCGAAACCAGGCCTTTAAAAGAGCAGGAGACATCGGAAAACAACTTCTTTGATCGTAGAGTTGTATTGGAGTTTTCGACCGATGTTGCCTCTCAGGTGGCCACAAGATAGCTCCAGTTTTGTGGCTTTCATGGGGGGCGCAAGCCCCCTTTTTTTGTGCCACGGTTTCATCCGTGGCCTTTACTTCAATAGTGAGTCAGGCCTATTGCATTCGCTGCGTTGTTAATTTCTTCTTGCGAGACCGTCAATACCAGTTGCAACATCCCGCTTGAACGCATCGTCGGTAGTGTACAGGTAACCAATTCCACCATGTGTCGACCAGGCATCGATGTTGGCTTGTTTGTTATCGATTAACAAAGAGTGTTTGGGCTTATAACCTTTGGACATACGTTCAATGGCGATTCCGCAGAGCGTACCCTTGTCGATAGTTTTCTCTTCGCCGGACACAACAATAGTGTCAGTCACTTTGTCCATTTTAAGCGCCTGCGCCATCTGTCGAAATTCCGCGGGATTGGCAGTAACAATGGCTTGTGGAAGATGCCTGTCCTTGAAAAACTCGTAAGTGAATGGAAAGAACTCAAAAAGGTCAGTTCTCGAAAGATGGTTGCTTATCTGGGCTTCCGTTAAGGTCATCCTGCGAGCCAGCCTGGCTACAACTTCCCGGGTGTCGATCTGCCCCAGACTCCAGGCGGCGCCGATGCCGTCCTCATCATCGAACGAGCGGTAAACCTCCATCCATTCTGGGCTGGTTTTCCACAGTGACAGTTCATCACAGAGAGTATCACCGAAGTCCCAGAGCAAACTTTGAATCATCATTGGCGTCATTCCCTTGCAGCTAGAGGCGTCGATAGAAAATGCGAGGTTAAGCTCTGGCCTTTTACTTGGATTCAGGTTTGGTAAGTAGCTTACCTCCAAATGCGATGCGCCCTTCACCCGATGGTAAATAGATAATATGCACATTTTCCACTGGCCTTGAGAGTGTGTGCGCGACGGCGGCTGCGATTTCTCGTGCCTCAGTCGTTAGCATGTCCTGGTCCGGCAGTGATCGTTTGAGCACTTCAACGAAGGTTGGTTGAATGTCGGAATCCAGTTCCGTCTCATTCTCAGCGTAGAGGGTGCGATCGAGATATTCCAGCTTTAACCATGTGCTGCCTGGTTCACTATTGAAGATTGATCCAAGACTATCAGACAGTCTGGCAACATCCGTAGCGGAGTAAGTATCGTCATTACTCGACGTCACAATCTGGATAGTCACGATTGGCAATTGAGGCTCCTTGTCTCCGGGACAGTGTCTCCGGGACAGTTTACTTATCTTTTAGTCAAGTAGGTAAGATTGTCCCTGGTTCACTTTATGAGTCACCCGTTGCTTCCCGGTATAAAACAACCTCGCCATCTTCAATCTCGCCTCCAGTAAATCCACTACTTCTATAGAGATTCAAGGCAACTGCGTTTTCTGGAAAGGTTGAGATTCTAATGCGGTTTACGTTGGGAGTAAGCGAGTTAATCCAATTAATCGTCGCCTCGAGTAGTTGTCTCCCTAAACCCTTTCTTTGAAAACGAGAATCAACTAGCAGACGAACAATATTCACCACTCGGAAACCTGCATCGTCGTATGGGAAAATCATCACGAATCCCACCGGTACTTCATCATCCATAGCAACCCTGACCAGTGCGTCTTTCCATACAAAGGCATCTGCCAGCGATTTATCGACGCTTGCTACAAATTTTTCCTGGTTCCGATCTACTTTAAGTTTACGGGCGGCAATGTGATTCTCTGGAGTAATCTCTCGAAGTTCCATCATAAACGTTCCATCTGGGTCCCTGGTTTAGACTGCTCCTACTTCGCGAAATTCCGCGATCTCCTTTTTGGAATACCCCAGCTCGCTTAAGATGTCTTCAGAATGTTGTCCCAGTAGTGGTGGGCTGTGATGTACTCTGGGGCCATCTTCGTTGGTAATGTATCCAGCCTTAACCACTGTAACTGACGCTCCATCATCTACAGGGGAGTCGATGGTTTCGAATACGCCTCGATGCTCAAACTGCGGATCTTGAATAACTTCCGGTACCTCTCTCACTTCCGCCACGGGAACTCCTAACTTTGATAGCCGGTTCATCCAGTGTTGGGTGGTGTTGGCTTTCAATGCATCAACCATCAGATGACTGACTAATGGTGTGTTCTTGACTCTGGCTGCCGCTGTGCTGAATTTGGGATCTGAAAATTCATCACTTCGGTCCAGGGCAATAAACAGTTTTTCCACCTGGATCTGACTGAGTGCAGTAATCTGGATATGACTGTCTTTGGTGGGGAATACGTTTGCTGTGGGTTGCCTGGTTGCAGAGGCGTTGCCCAACAATCCAACAAGGTTGCCCTGATTCAAATAGTTACTATACTGGGCAGCTTGCATAACAATAGCCGTATCCATCATGGCAACATCAATTCTTTGCCCTTTGCCGGTGCTTGCTTTACGGTGCAATGATGCAGAGATTGCGAAGGCGGTATTCAGTGCTGTCGACATGTCGACTGGCATGAATCCGGTGCGGGTCGGGCCTGTTTCCGGGTGACCAGTCTGTGACATCATGCCGGACGATGCCTGAATTGCACCGTCATACGCGGCTTCACCGGCTTTTGGCCCGGTCTGGCCATACCCTGTGACAGAGCAGTAAATCAACTCCGGGTTCACGGCTCTGAGATCGTCAAAGCCGAGCCCCATGCGTTCCATGGTCCCGGCCTTGAAATTTTCAATGACAACATCAGCCCCCTTCACCAGTTTCTTTACAATGGCTTTGGCCTCTGGTGACTTCAGGTTCAGTGTGATGCTTCTCTTATTCAGATTCATGCCCATAAAGGAAGGCGACATACCCAAATCCTTGCCGGTATTCATCAAGCCCCGGGTTTGATCCCCGACGCGGGGCTGTTCGACTTTAATGACGTCGGCGCCCAGCAAAGCGAGTTGCATGGCAGCAAAGGGACCGGCGAGTACCTGGGTAAAGTCGATGATGCGAATGCCTTCAAATGCCTGGGGCATGGTGTCTCCTGGAAAAAGATCTGCTGTTCACTCAAAGGATAAACCATGTTATTGGGCTTGTGGTAGCTGATGTGGAAACTAACCCCTATCGACCCTCGAAAGAGTGACCACCATTCGAAGGGGCCCGCCAGGGTCGATTGCGTCAAACGGGAAACAGGTCATCAGTAGTAATTCATCCAATGCCGGATTGATTCGGTGTGTTTCAGTCAACCGGGTATCGATAATTTCCACCGTTAGAACCAGATATTTCTTCCAGGCGCCGTTCCGGCTTTGAATTTCCAGTGTATCTCCAGGGTTCAGCTGTTGCAGGAAATTAAAATGCGTATCCCGGTGACCTGCGATCACAGTGGTGCCTGGGTTACCAGGTAAGGCCGTGCCATCGACATGGCCGGGCCCGAAGGCGAGAGAACTACCCTGGGCACCAGCCAGCACATAAAGGTCGTGGCTGAGGTAACTGCTGCGTATTCTTGCTACTGGCCAGGTATCTGCCCAGGGCCATGGCTTAATGCCAGTCGATGAATCATCGGCGATGAGTGCTTTCTCCCAGGCGTCGGCTATCAGTAGCTGAGCGAATAGTGCCTTCGCATGAATATAAACTCCATTTCCCCAGGTTAACGCTGTAACCACCAGCAACAGGCAGGGATAGACTAACGATAAGGGTAGTGCTGACAAGCGCGCCTCCGCGAGCAATTGACCAGCACCAGGGCGATTAATAAAGCGATGGCGCCAATCCAAAACATAAGACCTGCGGGTGTCGCGGTATTGGGATACAGAACTGAAGCAAGTTGTTGTCCGCTGGCCACCAGGTTGGATACTTGGGTGGATGACGTAAAATCATGGGGCATACGACTGGTCCATTCTTCCACTGCCACCAGGCTGGTGTACGGCGTGACCAGGTTATGAGTCAGGGCAACATCGATGATGACTCGCTCAACATCGACCGTGGGACGACCGGTTCTTGCATCTTCTCTTTTAATGTCTTCGAGGGTTTCAATTTTTTTATGTGCCCACAGGGTACCTACACCAAGGTGTGATTTGTCCACCTCGAGAGAAAGACTCTCGTACCAGGAATTGTTCGCCGTATCAGCGGTGACCTCGACCATCCCCTGCAAGTTGTCTGCCCTGGCAACAATTAATAGTGGTTCGTGCAGGTAAAGTGAGGGGATGTTTGCAGGATAACTTTCTACCGCCTGGGGCCAGTTCAGTTGAATGTTTCTCGCCACCGGATTGTCTAACTTTCGATACAGGGTCTCCATTTGTTGTGCAACTTCAGAAAGATCACCAATATGGGTGTAGGTGCCAGCGCCGAATTCGGCGGCTCTTCTCATAAAGTAGCTGTTTGGCGCAGAGCCAATACCGACTGTGAAGAGCCTCGCATCTCCCAGATACCCTGATATCAACTGAAGCAGGGCAGTTTCGTTGGCTACTGCACCATCGGTAATAAATACAATATGTTTCAGATGAGCATCTGACCCGGTAGCCGTCATTGCGGCGTACAGTGCCCTGGACATTTCCGTTCCACCTCCAGCGGTAAGCGCTGAGACCCAGTCACCGGCCTTTTGAATCCGATACGGATCGGCTGGTTGCGATGCAGTGAACAGCAGGGTAGGTGAGTCGTTAAATTCGATCACGTTGAAGCTGTCTTGTGGGCGCAGATAGGTCAGGGTTTGTTGAAGACTTTGCTTTGCCTGCTCGATCGAAGGTCCTTGCATTGAGCCAGAGGTATCGATGATGAAGATCATTTCACGGGGCAGTGATGGCGGGTTCGTCGACTCATCGGGAGGTAGCAGCATCAATAACAGATAATCATCCAGCCCGATTCTTTCCCGGAAGATGGTTGCACGTGGCTCGCTACCCACGGTGGGCTGCCAGTTCATGACGAAATCCCTGTCCATCGGGACCCGTTGATCGCGCAACGTTATCTGGTGGTAGTTACCCGCCTTTTGAATGTCGATATCGTGATAGAGGCTGGTAATATCATTCAGGGATAGTCCGGTATTGAGGCTGATGCGAATGCTGATTGGGTTGCTGATCGGATTGATAGTTGAACCCTGTTGGACGGGGATCATTTGCGGGTTCGCAGCAGACAGCTTTTGCCCTGGCATATAACGGGGCGTCAGCGTCATGGGAAAGCGCATGCTGAACTCGCCACGGTTGTACAGTATGGTTTGCACATATCGAATTTCAACTTCGATGGTTTCAAACGGGGCGATGTTAGCAACTGACTGGGTGAACAAGTTGGAAGGGGACTGTTCTGTGATAGCGGCTTTTTTGCCCTCGTTCATGGCTTGCTCGTAGATCTGTCGAGCCACCCGCTTTTCCCTTACTTCGGACCTGATAATCCGCTCACCAATGACCATCTGCATGTAATTTACTGCGGCAGTATCCGGCAGGGGGTAAACATAAACCGCTTCCTGCCAGTTGTCTGTGTCGTTGGTAAATGCCTGTTGCAGCGTGACGTGGGCAATCATGCCGTTGATGGCAACATCCAGTTTGCTCTCGATATGAACCGCAGGTTTGAACGAACCATCGCTTTGCCTAAACAACAACTCGCCAGATTCCACCTGGTCTTTCTCGACAGCTGCGGCGCTGACAGCAAAAAACAGAGAACTGGCGAATAGCAGGATGATGATGAGCCAAAGCCACCAGCGTCTTGGTGGCCGAGGTTTGTCCCAGTAGTTTTCCCGAAGAACTAGATGCGGCGGAATACGTTTCTTTTTAAATGACACGACATGCTCCTGATCAAAAGCTATATTCAACCGAACAGACAAGGCGATTTTGTGTTCCAATTATGTTGATCAGCTGATCAATAGTGGAAAAGTGGTTTAGGGAACCCCTGACGAAAATATTACTTAATGAGGTTTCATAGCAGGCAAACGGAGTTTCAATGAAAATAGTCATCATTCCAGGGTTAACGCTCCCCAGTGTTTCTGAAGAAGACATCGAACGGATCAAGGCGGTCGCTGGACACAATGCGCAAATTGTCATCAGCTCTCCCAAAGAGGCCATCGACCATGTGTCCGATGCCGAGGTTATCCTTGGCTTTTTGCCAAAAAAATTATTTGATGCTGCACCGGAACTTAAATGGGTACATGCCATCGCATCCGGGGTGGATGCCTTCCTTTATCCTGAGTTCGTAAAATGTGGAATACCACTGACCAGCGAAAAAGGTCTTGTTGGGGATCATCTGGCAGATCACGGTTTTGGGCTATTGCTGATGCTAACGCGACAGCTGGCCACTGCATTGCGATACGGAGCGGATAGTTGGAATCATCGTCCTGAAATGCGCTTCAAGGAAATTGAACTTACCGGTTCAACAATGGGTATCGTTGGTTTTGGTGGCACCGGTCGGGCAACTGCAAAAAGGGCAGCAGCATTTGGAATGAACTGCCTGGCAATGGATCGGGATCCGGTGCCAAACAGCGAGGAAGTCAAAGAGGTCTGGTCAACGGATCGGTTCGTTGAGTTGCTGGAGCAATCTGATGTCGTGAGTATCTGTTGTCCCCTGACATCCGAGACAAGGGAACTGTTTGACGCGGCAGCGTTTTCAGCGATGAAAGAAAGCGCGTTTTTAGTCAATGTCACCCGTGGAGAGGTGATGGATGAAACTGCTCTGGTCAACGCACTTCAAACTAACGAGATCAGGGGTGCCGCACTAGATGTTGCACCCAGGGAACCCTTGCCAGCCGACTCGCCACTGTGGTCAATGCCCAATGTCGTTATGACCCCTCACACGGCGGGGGCAAGCCAGTTTCGTGCGCAACGAAACATTGATCGCTTCATCAGCAATCTTTCAAAACTCTTGAATGATGAACCCCTGGAAGGGGTGGTTGATAAGGAACTGGGGTATTGAAACCTGAACAACCTTGTTACAGGTCTGTATAGCTGGAAAACGGCTGACCCGGTTTCCATCAGGGCAGCTGTTAAAGTTAACTCAAAGGCCGAGTAGCATTTCCATCAAGTTTGGCTGCGGGAACAGATCAAACTTGTCTTTTCTTGTGTTCGTATGGGTCCACATGCCCTTGATACGGCCGTTGTATGCATCATCGTTGAATTCGAAGGCGACGGCGCCATTTTTCCTGATTTCGCTCACCAGGCCTGCTCGCACGTCGATGGAGTCGCGTTCTGCGATCCACAGAATAAACAGCCTGAGGGTTTCAATCTGGCTGTCTGAATACTTGTGCCAGTGACGATGACCACGAAAGGGCGCTGGTAGTTCTATCAACTGATCTTCATGAATGGGGATATTGACATAAGTCTTGCCGTTGACGGCGTAACTGAAATTACATACCTCGATGGCGACGGAATTTGTATGCATCGATTGTGATCCATTTTTGCCCAGATGCCAGCCATAGCCTCCCTCGGGCACACACTGAAGCAATTCCCCGTCGTAACGATCATCGTTTCCTTTTACCGAACTGCCCCCGAGCACAAATTCAGTGGCGATGGTGCCTCTGTCGTCCTTGGCCCAACCGTCAACGGTGTTGTAAGGATTATTCCAACCGGCGGTGTGGTGCAGGAACAGGTAGTCCTTGGTGGTCGGCCCGGGTTTGTATTCACCCGGTGGCAGAAAGTACTTGTTGACGGTCAGGCCAGGGTAGGGAGAGTAAACCTTCTCGGCGTTATCGGTAGTGGCATTTGCTTCGCGGACGGCGGCAAACGTTTGCGGGCCAACTATGCCGTCTACCACCAGGCCATTTTCAGCCTGATAAGCCTCAACTGCCTTTTTCGTCCCGGGGCCGAAATTGCCATCATCAGCAACGCCAAACGCCTGCTGTAGCTCGCGGACTTCCTGACCTTTTGATCCTTCTCTGAGTAACCTTTATTCTGTACCGTGGCAGGGTTGTCCAGCAGGCTTACTAGTCCTATGTGAAGCCAATACAATGGTTCAAATGCTTCGTTTACACACCGGCGTTGGGTGAATCCTGTAAATTCACCCAGCCGCCAACAAGCCCGGCGATGTAACCGCCGTCGACGGTGAGTTCAACGCCATTGAGCCATCGGCAGTCTCCGATAGCAAGGAATTCGATAATTTCAGCGATATCATCGGGTTTTCCTTCCCGGCCGATTTGTTGTACACCCCAGTCATACATATCCTCACCCACCAGCTGCCTGAAATCTCTGGTTAACTGGGTACCGGTAGAACCCGGGTTCACACAGTTAGCGCGCACACCTCTGCCAACCGCGAGCCCTGCAGCTCGATACGTGTAGGCAGCGGCACACTGCTTCGAGAATTTATAGGGGTTATCCGTCCAACTACTTTCATTTATCTTTAACCAGTTCAAACCGGCCTCAAAGTCCACAGTGTCAAGCAGCTCACCAACAATGTCCTTTCGCTGTCGCCAGTCGTAACCGGCAGTGGACGCAACATTAACGACGTTGCCACCATCGACGATGGTTGGGATCAGCGCTTCGGTAATAGACCTCAACCCCAGGAAGTTAACTTTCATCACCATTTCATCCGGATAAGCATTTGAAACCCCGGCGACATTGATAAGCACATCAATCTGTTCAGGCAGTTGCGATATAGCAGCATTGATAGAGGCTGTTTTGGACAGGTCACACTCAACGAACTGGCAGGTGTTGTCTTCGGGTTGCACCACGTCAAGGATAATGACCTTGCAGTCTCTGGCCATCAGTCGTGATACCGCTGCGGCGCCAATGCCGGTAGCGCCGCCGGTGAGGATAATTGTCTTATTCATTTAGTTATTTCCTGTCCGGGACTCATGCATTTGAGACAATTCATGCGACTACTTAATATAGCTGGTCTAATAATCAATCATATAACGAAGGAAGGGGCCGCCGAGGCATAACACTCACAATTCTGTGTCCAGACAAGAACTAGTTGCTTCTCGTTCGTCCAGAAAATGCCAGATTTGAGCAGAAAACGTGATCTATGTACACTTTCGTTCTACACCCGTCTCTCGCCCTCTTTCTTTACTATAAACCGGTGGAATGTGTATGCCAGGATTTAATTCAAAACCCGCAACAGAGCAGAAACAACTCAATCAAAACTCAGCAATAGATTCCCGGCTGCAGATTGTGTCAGGAAAAATCTCTTCAGCAGATTTGATTGAAAGCTGCCTTCAACAGATTGACCTGATTGACCCTGTCGTGAATGCAATGATCACGCGCAACGAAGAAGGGGCGCGGCAGCTCGCTCGATTGGCTGACGATGCGGTCAAGCAGGGACTTGAATTGGGCCCATTGCATGGCCTGCCCGTAGCCATCAAGGATATTCAGGCTACCCAGGGTATTCGGACCACATACGGGAGCGCTGCTTACAAGGACAATATACCCGCAGTGGATTCCGGTATCGTCAGCAGAATTCGCGCTGCCGGTGGGATCATACTGGGGAAAACAAATATTCCCGAATCCAGCATCGGCGCCAACACCGTCAATCGATTGTTTGGCGCCACGGGAAATCCGTTTAACGTTGATTTGACCTGTGGTGGTTCATCCGGTGGTTCAGCGGTTGCGGTGTCAACCAATATGGTGCCGTTGGCGACGGGATCGGATCATGGGGGAAGTTTACGCATCCCGGCCTGCTATAGTGGAGTTGTTGGTTATCGCGCCACACCAGGCGTGGTACCTAATGAGGGACGGACGACATTTCATACCAATTACAGTGTCCAGGGCCCGATGGCTCGAACTGTCGCTGATGCTGCATTGTTGCTTTCAGTGATTGCCGAACGGGATGAAAACGCACGCAGAGACCCCATGGCATTCCCGCTTGATGCAAAAATGTTTGCCAACCTGGCAGAAGTCGATGTCAGTCGGTTGCGCGTTGCGGTCACCAGCGATTTAGGTGGGGTGCTCGTGTCAGCGTCGATCCGGCGCACCTTTGCCGACAGAATGAATCGCATCGCAGATTTTGTTGATGTTTGTGACTGGCACGACATTGACATCTCAACCGCACCGGATGTGGACTGGCATATACGGCAGGATCTGTTTGTTACCCAGTATCATCAGCAGGCCAGCAGCTGGGATGAGGGATTCAACCCGAATGTACGGGCGACCTATGAATCTGCGTTAAACACCCCTATGGAAGATATCGCCAGTGCAAGAAGGCAGCAGGTGGAACTGTTTCAGCGCTTTGCAGCGATATACGATGAATATGACCTGGTGATTTGCCCGGGCGTCAGCATTCCGCCATTTCCCTGGAAGGATTTGAATCCACAGATGATTGATGGCCAGGTTGTCGAGAACTATATGGCATGGCTGGCATTGACCTCATCACTGACAGTGGTCGGTCATCCGGTGGTCGCCTTGCCATGCGGCCTGGATGAACAAGGTACACCGTTTGGTATTCAGGTTGTTGGTGCGATGTTCTCGGACTATCGACTGTTGAGCGCGGCAAGGGCTCTGGAACAAAAGCTGGCGGTGCAAGCCGAGTTGTCACGGCCAGTACCGGACTTTGACGCCCTGGCTAAAACCGAATCGAGCTGTAGAACCCTGGGCAAACTGGTTGGCTGACCTGCTATCGGCAGGTGCTGGCGTGGCCCTTATCTTTGTAATGCTTGTCTGCTGCTTGCTGGCATTTTCCGTAGCTGTCGAAAACACGATACCATTCGCCATTGCTGCAGGTGCCAACAAAATCAGCCGCCAGGATACCACTGGTAAACAACAAACCCAGGATCAACACAACCTTGTATAGGCGAGATCTTTTCATGGTGACATACCTGTTGAGCTGAAGGGCGCTAATGTTGATGCTTTCTCGCTGGTTTTCAAGCAATGTTGGCTACTTTTGCTGCCCCAGCTCCGTCACTGCCAAAGGCAGACAGCATTCTGGTGATTGCCGGGAGTGCAACCACCGCGCCCATTGCCATGCCCATGGTGGTGTCGAACAAATCACGCTGGGTCACGAACAAGAACAAACCCACCAAACCGAGTAGCACGATGAGCGGTGCTCTGATCAACGCCCAGGTACTGACTTCCTCAGGCTGATCGAGTTTTCGAATCTCAGCTTTTGAGACAGATTCAAGTATGGCCTTCTGCAATCCAAAACTTATCAGACGAACTCCGGGATCGAGGACAACCAGGCCCCTGGCTTGCAGTTTAAGTATTGTCTCCCACTGCGCCGGATTGACCAGGTTGCCCCTGGCCAGCTGATACAATACCCGTCTCTCGGCGTTGGTGCTGAGATTCCACAAATGAGTACAAAGCGCTCTTTGGGGATTGATCAGCAATCTGAAAACCTGTTTTTCGATCAGATTTAACAACAACCGATCTTTGTAGGCTTGTAACTGTAGGTGTAGTTCAGGGTGCCAGCCCAATTCATCAATCACGACGTCGGCGACAAAATCCTCCAGATGTTTGCCTTCGGCGTTCTTGAGTTTCCTGACCTTTTCCTTAAACTCCTCCGGGATTTTCCAGTCTCCCTGAGCCAGGTCAGCATGGCTGAATAACCTTGCCCACTTCTCGTATTCGTGCTTCTCGTTTTCGATGATATAAGGCATTGGGTCAACCGCGCTGGTGATGACAACCTGTCGTCCTTGCTTGTAAATCTGTTCTTCCAATTCATAGAGCACCTGGGTCGCAATAGCCGGATTCAGCAACACGGATTCAAGGTTGGTTACCAATACAGGTTTATCATCGTCGGTCGGGTGAAAAACCGGTGCTGTTGCCGGGTGTACATACTGGTTAAGGTTGAATCGGTTGCCTGCTGGAATTCGCTTCAGCAATTTCCAGCTTTGTTCGTTCGGAAACAGCCACAGACAACTTTTTTCAGATTTCGTCGGCGACCAGTCGTTGGTAGCCAACTGGTTGCGACTATAAAGCCCAAGAATGTTCTTAGAGAACCAGCGGATGAATAAAATATACAGGAACAACAGTACGGCTATAATCAGGCCAATATAAAATTGAACGGGCAGGGCAGGTTGATCACGTCCATGACCATTGTCGTCTTTCCATTCCTTTGCGCCAGGAATTTTAGAGGACAGGTACCACCTGGGATTTCCGGCCATCTGGTCTGATAGTGAGTAAACGAAATCGTCCGTCGTTGTATCTAAATGGTCCTGGGTTCCTTTCTTACGCTGCGAATCGAAAAATGATTGTGCCTGCAACTGGGCTCCCTGCCATTTATTTTTTACGGTAAAGCCAAGGGACTGGCTGAAATATAATGGTGGTTGTCGTACCGTCGTTGCCGAGTCTTTGCACTCGTCTCCGCAGAGAGGATAGTGATACGTGCCTCCTGCGTATACACCCAGTTCCTTCTCATCCTTCTCACCGTTTTCATCTTTCCATTCTTGGTCTGAGAGCTGGTCTATTTTCAGCAATGTTTACAGGCTGGAATCACGGGCGTTCCAATATATGTTTACTGCAGGCACCACTGACAGGTTCATGGTCACAAGCAAAACCAACGTGTAGTACGCGAGCCTGGTGCGATAGATCGGATGAAACAGTTTTGAGAACCGGTTTTTAAGCATCCAGTCCAGCCATTCGTCAGGATTGAGTTTTTCGTATCGATAAAAAATAACCAGGCATAGCGCGATTGTTAAGCCGAAACAGAGGCCATAGGCAACCCGGTATCCAATCGATGCGATAACATCCCTGTCGTTGCCGGTTATCATGCAGTAGATTAAATATCCATTGGTGGCTAGCAGCATCAATGCGCTGATGCAAGCCAACACACCGGCAATTCGTTTGACCAGATCATAGGCTAGACCCGTATTAGTTTCGAAGAGCCGGACTAAGAGCGACGCAACTAAAACTGACTGGGAAACCAGAAGCAGGAATGCGGCGTTGCCCTTTGCCAGCTTCAGGGCAAAGAAACACCAGAACGTAAATACAAACAGTAAACCGGCCGCCAGGAAATACTGTTTGGTCTTGTCCTTGTTGGGCCAGTACCAACTGGCTGTCTCGGTACCGTAGGTCAGTATCCCACCAACCAGTATAAAAGCGATAAACAGAACATAACCAATAAATCCTAAATAGCTCGTGATTGCAGTCTGCAGCGTAATGGCATCAACCAGGCTCAGATCCTGGAAGATCAACAGGTGAGAATTCAGGTATTTCAGTTTTTGATGATGTACCCGATACTGCTGACCATAGTAAGTGATCTTAATTTGTGATCCCACCACTGACCCAAGATCCAATCGGGCTTTCAAGGTCTTCCACTGGGGCACTTCCTCGAGAATGTTTTCCTCGAGATTCTTTGATGATATTGAGTGATATAACACCAGCCCATCAGCGGAGACGATCGCGTAGCGGAAACCCGCTGGCAGAAATGGTTTTTCCAGGGTCGGAATTTCTACTCTGGCGCTGACAACGTGATGGTTAGTTTCGGTCTTAGTTTCTATGCATCTTACGGCCACGCCCATCATCGAGAAGCGAGCACCGGTATTCAAGGAGCGAATACTTTGAAGGGTATAGCCACAATCGTTAATCGTATTGAACTGGTCAGCTGGATTCAAAGCTATCGCTGGTTTCAATACCTTTTTAGAAGGGATCGAAAAATAATCCCTGGACTTCACGTTTATCGAGGGAGTGCGTTTTGCTGTACTTGTTTGAAATTTCTCTTCTTGATTACCGAACTGATCCATAAATGCCATTTGACTGATGAAAGGTTCTTTCTCCAGGTCGAGCAGGTCGCAGAGTTTGTTGGGAGGATCAATGTGCTTCTCGATTTTGATCTTATTCATACAGCTTTTGTAGTTGTCGATTCTATCCCGCGCCAGCTTTATCAGACTTTCGTGCCTCTTATTCAATTCATCTTCGAGCGTATGTGAAAAATCTGTCGCCACCTGATCGAGCCTCGCAGAATAGTGGTTTCCAATTCGCCAGTAATCCCCGAGCATGGTGACCAGGATAGTGACGATACCGACGAACGCCAGGCCCAGTAGCCCGAAGTTGCGCATATCCTGAGAGGAAATTATTTCACTCTTGCCGAGCATCAGGGCTTTTACGAAGGGTATCGACAGGATGCCCAATATCAGCAAGCTACTAATGACAATGAGTGGTGGCGCTGAGACAGACAGGGTTGAGCTTCTGAAACTGGATTCATCAACCAGACCTATTGTCAACCATTGAAGTTGCTGGGGACCTTCTGCGGTTTCGTCATCTTTGTCGTTGTTTTCGTTTCGTTCATCTCCGACTTCATTTTTTAGATTGATCGCCATTGGTGTTGGTTTACTCTGAATTATGCTCGTCTTCATCGGGGTCGTCAGCGTCCTCGCTGATCAGGTCAACCTGCAGCGGATGAATGTAGGCATGAAAAGTCTTGTTTCCCAGTTTTACCCTGTGAACATCGCTATAACCCCTGACGTCTTTGGGCTCGAAGGTGCCATCCTGAAGTGCATTAACGATAAGCGAATCAATGCTGGCGAATCGCGGCAACTTGTCACCACCCTGGTATAGGACCCGGTTGTTTTCATCCAGAAGCAGGGTTTTTTCAAAAGCCCGTTCGGAATCAACCCCCTCTGAAAATAAAGACTCAAAGGATGTTCTTACCTCGATTTCAAATTGACCCCACAGTAGGGGCTGGACGATGTCAGGGTGAGTTTGTTCCGTTTTGTAAACGGTTCGCACAAGAAGATTGTTTTTACCCGAGAGATCATGTTTTAGATAAGTTGCTGATGGTATGGTTTTCTCATAAGTGATTGCACGGAACTCCTCAAACGTGTATTCATCCATGCCGCCGATCCTCTTGATGACGCTTTCGCGGGCGACACACTCTGCGACATCCAGTAGGTTTTGTGGTTCGTCGGAAGTCACAGAATCTTTAAGTTTTCCAAAGATGTCCATTATGAGGAGCCTTTTTTCAAGGTCCAGAATACGCTGGCTCCAGTCTTCTTCTGAAGCTGGTGGCAGGCTACGTGCAGCTCGCAGCAGGCTGATCCCCAGGGTATCCGCTCTGATGCAATAATCATCGGGGTACAACTTGATAATATCCTGGTAGTTATCCTGCTCTGGCTCGTCGAGAAACTCCTTTACTCACACATCCAGACGGTCTTTACGATAATATTGTTTGCCCCATTTGTGCGCTTTGTGCCATTCCTCGTACTTCCTGTTACAGGAATTTATTTTTTTACACGACTCAAATACACCTTCGCCTGGTGGATCCAAATCCCGATACGCAAGATAAGGCGTGTTTCGAACGACGGTTGACAAGCTGTCGAGTTTGGCTTCAAAAAGCCTGGCAACCGTACCCAGGGATCTGAGTTTTTCATCGTGCTGCTGGCTCATTCGGTCTTCCACGTAATAAACGTAGTAAGACCCAATGGCAACTACGATTAATATCAAACTGATGGATAACGCGCTTAGCCAACGCATAAGATCCTCTCCATGGATTGCAAAAAAAGAAGTTTGGGAGCAGGTGGAAAATAGACCATGCCCTGCTAAGTGTCAATTCAGCAGTTTCCTGGTAGTACTTCAGAGCCTTCCCTGGGTAAACTAGGAGTGAATTGATTTTCAGCGACTCGATCTTCAACAAACTCGATCTTTTAAAAAAGAGGATACCAGCATGACCTGGGATATGACGCCGGTCGGTAAAACAAGAGCGCGTGGCGCAGGCATACTTTTTGAAGGTACACCGGGAGAGCATAACGCGATTACCGACGTAAGAGGGGTTAAGGTCGGGTACACCACCTTGATCGAAGGTGACTCTGTTCGAACCGGGGTAACAGCGATACTACCGCGACCGGTGGAAGAACTCGTAACGCCGGTATTTGCCGGTTGCCACTCCTTGAATGGGAATGGCGAGATGACCGGGACGATATGGATCGAGGAAGCGGGTCGATGCGACGGCCCGATTACCATTACCAATACCCATTCATGTGGTGTAGCGAGGGATGCGACGATTAAGTGGATGGTACAAAAAGACACCGCTCCTGGACAATGGGCACTGCCGGTTGCCGGTGAAACTTACGATGGCGTACTGAATGATATCAATGGCTTTCATATCAAAGATAAACATGTATTTGCGGCCCTTGACAGTGCCAGTGACGGCGCCATTGAAGAAGGCAGTGTGGGTGGAGGGACCGGTATGATCTGTTATGGCTACAAGGGTGGTTCGGGTACCGCTTCACGTGTTGTTGATTCATCGGGGGTGAGCATTACTGTCGGTGCATTTGTTCAGGCTAACTTTGGTCGGCGCGACCAGTTGACCATTAGTGGTGTGCCTGTTGGCAGGTTATTACAACCCAGGGAAGAATCCGATGAATGTGGATCTATTATTGCTGTTGTTGCGACAGATGCCCCTTTGTTACCTCATCAGTTAAAACGACTGGCGCGACGGGTAGGGCTTGGCGTAGGGCGTTCTGGTGCAATATCAGGCCACGGGTCAGGGGATATCTTTCTTGCTTTCTCGACAGCGAACGAGGCTGCCCATCATGAGGAGCAACGCCTCGCATCCACTCAGTTCATACCGAACGCGCGCCTGGACAGCATATTCGAAGCCGTTATTCAGGCGGTTGACGAAGCGATACTGAACTCGCTATTTGCAAATGAAACCATGACAGGTATCAATGGTACGGTAGTTCAGGCATTGCCACATGACCCGGTAATCTCGATACTAAAAAAACACAAGGCAATCGCGATCTGAGGCTATCCTCACGGTGCCCGGTTAGTAACAGCCGATATTCAGGTAAATTACCAGTCCTGGCTTCCGGGGCTGCCTTTGACAGGCCCAACAAGATTGTTGGTGATCCAGCCACCATAGTATCCACCTGGCTGAGGTTTAACCGGTTGGTCGTTAACATAGCAGTCGAGCTTCGCAGGATAGAAGGAAGCCCAGAGGTGGAGTTCCAAGAACTCCGGAAACATTTTTACATAGCGCCAGCCGACTTCACGCCCTGCAAGAGTCATTGACTGGGCCAGTCCCTTCCATTCGCAGATTGCCGTGCTGTCAGCGGGTTTCAGGTCAGGATCTATATCTGCAGGTGGGAAATAATAAGTAGGGGCACCGGCAGTTTCCAAAACCCGGGTGGATCTGGCGCTTAAGGCGATAGTGCGTCCCTGGTGGCGAACTTCGATCACATGCTTTACGGCTTCGATGCACGGCGGCCTTGGGTAGTCCCAGACCGATTCCTGGTTGGCTGTTGGAGTAATTGCGAATGTTGGCCTCGATGACCCGTCAAACTTCCATTTCCGCCTGGCGCGAAGAATCTCCTCGCTGACGTCCATGAGTGGTATCTCTGAATTGGGCATGGTATCTGAGTATTTAAGTGTTTGACTTGACCTGTTATCTTTCCAGATATTACAGTCAACGTCTAACTTCTTGCTACAGACTTTTCTCTACAAACACATTTAAAAAATAAGGAACTCCATGACAGCACTATCAGGGCAAACAGCGTTGGTTACAGGTGGCGGCACCGGCATAGGGGCAGCCATTGCGATTGATCTCGCCGCTGCCGGTGTCAAAGTCACGATCTCTGGTCGGCGTCAAGGGCCACTCGACGAGACAGTCGGCAAAATTATCGACAACGGCGGCGCAGCCAATGCCGTTACGGCAGATATGACCATTCCTGAAGATATCGAAGGCCTTGCTTCAGGCTTGCTGGAGTCGCAGAATGGCGTCGATATTCTGGTTAACAACGCAGGTTTCAGCTCAAAAGTTCGTAGTGCTCAGTACATTAGCGCTGCTGAATGGCGCAGCGTAATGGACGTTAACACCATGGGTCCGGCTATGCTGACCAAGCTACTGTTGCCGCCTATGATAGCCAACGGCGCTGGTGATGTGGTGATGATTTCTTCGATGGCGGCGATTCGACCTGGCGTCATGGCAGGTGTTGTTTACAGTTCAGCCAAGGTAGCCGCCAAAGCATATATGGAAGTGCTCGCGATGGAGGTTAAGAAATACGGTATTCGTTGCACAACGATTTATCCGGGTGAAGTGGATACGCCAATTCTGGACAATCGTGCACTGCCTCCAAACGATGAAGCCCGTTCTATCATGATGCAGTCAGAGGATATTTCTGCCGCGGTGATGATGGCTGTTTCACTGCCGCGCCGCGCGATGGTATCGGAGATTGCCATCACGGCAACAATACCCCGTGATATGACAGAAGATATTAAAGCCGCGCTTGACAAACAGAGCGCTTAAGGTTCAAGGATCACGAGCAAAGGAGACCCGATCGATGCCTGAAGCACCACTACGAAGTCTTACCAGGGAAGAAATAGAAACCTACGATCGAGATGGTGTGGTTTGCCTGAGTGGATTGTTCTCTGATCACTGGATCAGGAAAATGGAAAAGGCTATCGATCATGCCGTGGCAAACCCGACAACCATGGGCCGGGCTGTTTCTATGAAAGATGAGGCGTTCAGTGGGGATCTCTTCTTGTGGAAGGTTGACAATGAATTCTGCGATTTTGTCTACGAGTCTCCCGCGTCGATTATCGCGCAGCAGCTGCTTGGCTCGACAGTCGTAAGGCATTTTTACGATCAATTATTCGTTAAACCCGCAGGATGTCATGTGCCGACGCCCTGGCATCACGATGTCACCTTCTGGCCGGTCCGGCTTGATAGTCAGAATCTGTGCTCACTATGGATTACTTTCGACCCGGTAGACCGCAACAGTAGCGGTCTGGAGTTTGTCAAAGGATCTCATCGATGGCCAGAACGATTCAAGGCGGTGACGCCGAACTATGATCCTTATATGCTGGATTCCGATTTGGCGGAGGTGCCGGATATTGATGCTGATCGTGAGAGCTACGATTTATTCTGCCCCGATATGCAGCCTGGTGACCTGTTGTTATTCAACCCACTCATTGTTCATGGTTCGTCCGCCAATTATTCTACCGAACGACCCCGGCGCGCCCTGGCCAGTCGGTGGTGCGATGACAGTATCGTGTTCGAACACCGGCACGCGACGATGCCACTGATGTTTGACCATGGTTTGGCAGATGGAGACACACTGGCCGGGTCGTTATTTCCTCAAATTCTGCCTGAACCAATCGCCGAGGAAAATGCCAGACGACTAAACGGCCCCGAGCAGCCCGATCAAGCCATTATTCACAAACGACTGAACGAAATGGCCGAGGGCATGAGAACCGCTTAATGAGACATGGCAGCCTCACCGCACTCGCTCACAATGCGTTCAACCCGCCATCAACAATAAACTCACTGCCGGTGGAATAGGAACTCTCCTCGCTTGCAAGAAACAGTGCCAGGCTGGCGACTTCACTGGCCTCTGCAACGCGACCCAGGGGGGTTCGTTTCGAGATCTTCTCGAGGTTGCCTAATTGTTCGGCCATGGGTGTTTCAATGAGCCCTGGATGTATCGAGTTGACGCGGATTCCCTTGCGCGCGAATTCTACCGATGCGGTCTTGGTCATGCCCCTGACCGCCCACTTGGAGGCACCGTAAGCAAAAGCGCCAACGGCAGCCCTCAAACCCGCAAGTGAAGAGATGTTTACAATCGAGCCTCCACCGCTTGCCATCATCGGGGTTGCGACGGTCCTCATGCCGAGAAAGACGCCGGTGCAGTTGACATCCATCACGAGTTGAAACTCTTCCATGTCGGTGGTGACCAGACGATTGGCACGAAATATTCCGGCGTTGTTGATCAGAACATCAATACCACCGTCGACGGCGACAATCTCATCGACGAGGGTTTGCCAGGCGGCTTCATCCCGTACATCCAGATGCCGATAATGACAATTTATCTCGTTTGCCAGTGCCTCGCCCTCACTATCAAGCACATCGCAGATCCAGACCTTGCCGCCCTCGGCTGAAAATAATCTGGCCTCTGCTTCTCCCTGACCTCTTGCACCGCCTGTTATCAGGCAAATCTTTCCTTCCAGTCGATTCATAGTCACACCTTGTTGTTTTTCAAAAAAAAGCTAAGCATCCGGGAACAACCCCAATGCCACCTGTCCAACATAACCCCTGAGTTCTGTCGGCGAGTGCGGCTGCATAAAGGGCCCGGCTCTTACGTCCCGATACAGTCGCGACACAGGGTGCGCACTCATGAATCCACCGCCACCCACCAGATCCATCGCCTTGTCAACGATATCAATGGCACCTCGATTTACCACCCATTTGGCTGACTGGTAATCTTTCATCAGTTGATGAGCTGATTCCAGTGCCGGAGGGGTTTCCTCCGCCTCAGCAAGCCAGTCATCAACACCGGTCCCGGCTTGTTGCAGAATGCTGCGGCACTTGGCCAGTTCAATCTCCATTTCTCCCACGGTTTGCTGCACGCCAGTCAGGGAGCTTAATGGTTCACCTAACCGCGTCTGTTTGCCCATGGCTTCGATGGCAATGTCGTATGCGTGTTCGGCAATACCCAGAAAAGCAGCCACCAGCGGCAGATTTCCCAGGGTCCGGTTGATCAGTACAGTGGTGCTCCAGCGTCCCCAGGGCCCCAATCGACGAACGCCATTTTTACCCACGACAACATTGTCAAAGCTCACGGACTGGCTACCGGACCCGCGCATGCCGAGAGCATCCCAGTCACCTTGTGGTGTAACACCGGGGCTGTTGATGGGTAACATGGTTGTAGCCAAATGGTCACCGGTATCGTCTTTCATGCGCAGGTTCATCGCGAGATGGGTTGCGATAGGTGACATGGTCACGAACATTTTATTGCCATCAATTCGCCAGCCATCCGGGGTTGCCGTTGCCAGTGTCTGGGGGTGTAGATTGTCGGTGCCGCGTTCCGTGGCGGTCGCACAAATCAACATTTTGCCCGCAGCGATCGCTTTTAACGGTGCTGTCAATCGCTCAGTGCTACGCCCCTGGGCAACCGCCTGGTTGTAAGCCTGTGCCATACCGCGACTAACACCAAGGTGCATGTTAATTGCGATGGCGGTGGAACCATCTCCCTGTGCCAGCGTTGCTATACCCAACAACCAGTCGTGTACACTCTCAAGACCGAAACCGCCCAGGGATTGAGGTACGAAAGCCGCGTTAATTCCTGAATCTGCCAGCGCTTCAAAATTTTTGCTGCACATGGAGCCTTCACGGTCTGCCAAATCAGCGCGCTGGCGGAATTCTGGTATCAGACTACGTGCCGCGTCGGAAAAAACAACACCGGCCCTGGATTTTGCCTTCATTTCAAAGCTCATTTATTTCATAGGCCTAACATTGTTCGATCCAGTGGTTTAAGGGGTATGTCCGGGTCCGGTGAAGGAATCGCAGAGAGCAGCAGACGGGTGTAACTTTGTTCTGGTCGTTGAAATACGTCCTCGACAAAACCACTTTCAATAACCCGACCACGGTGCATCACCAGTACCCGATCACATAGGTATCGTACTACACTCAGGTCGTGAGCAACAAAAAGATAGGTGAGGCCCAATTCCTGTTGCAACTCCCTGAGTAGATTGATGATTTGCGCCTGTACTGAAACATCCAGGGCAGAAACCGATTCATCGCAAACGATAAATTCAGGGTGCAATACCAGCGCACGGGCGATACCGATTCTCTGCCGTTGGCCTCCTGAAAACGCGTGGGGATAGCGAAGCAAGGCATCAGGCTCCAATTGCACTCGTTCGAGAATATCCATGACCCGTTCCCGACGCTTCAATGCGTTACGTTCGCCATGGATGATCAGTGGTTCTTCGATAATTTTTTGTACCGTCATTCTTGGATTGAGCGATGCGAAAGGATCCTGGAACACCATCTGCATTTCGCGTCGCAATGAAATCAGGGTTTTCTCCGACGCATCGTGCAGGTCAACCCAGCCGTTTTGACTGTTAAAACGGACAGTGCCCCGATCAGGATCAATCGCCCGTAAAATGCAACGAGCCAGGGTTGTTTTACCAGAACCTGATTCTCCAACGACGCCAAGGGTTTCGGCTTTTTGCAGATCGAAGCTGACATCGTCAAGAGCAGGGTTACCGTCAAAGTATTTCGACAGGTTTCTCACTTCGAGCAATGTTCCACTCATGTGGAGAGCCCTACAAGCTTCGGTAGCTCGCCAGCCGGAAGACTCACTTGTCTTCCATCCGGCAACCTGATCAACGGGTACGGTGTCGTGATATCAGCGTCACCAACGATACTGTCAATGGTAGCCAATTTTTCCCCATGCTTGGCTAAACCGGGAATTGCTGCCAGTAATCCCTT
The DNA here is from genome assembly GCA_012960755.1 of Gammaproteobacteria bacterium. Next base: position 362,770 of record DUAT01000057.1, on the reverse strand, counting down.
CGTGTAAGGATGTACAGGTGTTTTTAGTACCTGTCGAACCGTTCCGATTTCCAGCACCCGTCCCTGAAACATGACCACAACATGATCTGCTATCTGGGCAACCACACCAAGGTCATGGGTGATAAACAGGACTGAGTTGTTTAGCTCCTTTTGTAAATTGCGTACAAGGGTAAGAATTTCTGCCTGAATGGTGACGTCGAGAGCCGTCGTGGGTTCGTCGCAGATCAGGATCTCTGGATTACAGACCAGTGCCATGGCAATAACCACACGTTGTCGCATGCCACCGGAAAATTCGAAAGGGTACATGCTCATTCGACGTTCGACATCGTCAAGTCCGACCCGTCTTAGCATATCGGCTGCTTCTTCAAGGGCTACCTGTTTGCTGACGTTTCGATGACAGTGAATAGCTTCCGTGACCTGATTGCCAATGGTATGCACCGGCGAAAGGGCCGTCATGGGTTCCTGGAAAACCATACTGATCAGACCGCCACGCAGGTCATGGAGTCTTGGGTCTTTGTCTGGCAGTGTTACTATATCAAATGGACTGCCACCAGCAGGCGAGAACTTGATATTCCCGCCAACAATTCTACCAGGGGGCTGAATGAGGCGCATCACACAATTTGCCGTAACGGATTTCCCGGAACCGGATTCGCCAACGATAGCGGTGACATCACCACGGGGTATATCGAAGCTAACCCCCTGTAGTGCGCACGTTGTTCCAATTTCGGTGCGAAAGTCGACTGCAAGGTCACGAATCTGCAGAACATTGTCTTCAATCATGCTATAGCCCAGCCGTGTTGTAAGGGTCAGCTGCGTCACGAAGACCATCACCGAGCAAGTTGAATGACAACACCGTCAGGACCACAAACAAACCGGGCAACAACAGCCAGGGAGTCATGACAATAACCTGATAATTTTGCGCCTGCTGCATGAGCACTCCCCAACTGACAACTGGGGGTCGTAGCCCAATGCCCAGGAAACTTAAGGCTGTCTCTCCCAGGATCATGCCAGGTACCGCCAGGGTGGCCGTGGTAATTGTGTGGCTAGCAAAGCTTGGCAGCATATGCCGAAAAATCACCCGTAGTCTACCTGCGCCGAGTAAGCGCGCCGCAATGACGAACTCCTCTTCCCGGAGGGCAAGAAATCGCCCCCTGACCTGCCGTGCCAGGGTCGGCCAGCCAAATAACGAAAGGATTATGGTGACGCCAAAGTAAACCCGCAGGGAGGACCATGCGACGGGTAATGCTGCTGACAGTGCCATCCACAGGGGCAGGGTGGGTATCGATTGAAGTACTTCGATAAGGCGCTGCACCATGCGATCTGTGAGGCCCCCGAGATAACCAGCAAGACCACCGAGCAACAACCCAAGAGTCAGGGTGATGATGACACCGATAAGTCCAATGGAGAGGGAAATGCGTGCGCCGTACATTATCCGGGTGAACAGGTCTCGACCGAGTTTGTCCGTGCCAAATAAGTGTAAGTAACCATGATCTTCAGTAGTAAATAAATGCCGGTCAGATTCGAAAAGATTCCAGAACTCGTAAGTTGACCCTCTGGCGAAAAAGAAAATCGGGTAGCGTTTCTCTGGATTCTCGGTGTATTCCCGCATCCATGTGTCATCGTTCACCGTCATATCATAGCCATAGACAAAGGGTCGGATATGGAAGTCGCCGTTCATATCTACAAAATGTACCGACATGGGCGGGGCATTGATTGCGAGCACATTGCGGGTATCGGTTGCGTAGGGTGAGATGAATTCGCAAAGAACAGCTACGGTATAGAGAAACAACAGAAAGACCCCACTGGCATATGCCAGTCGGTGCCGCTTGAACCGTCGCCAGGCCAGTTGCGCAGGCGTCGCGGTGGCGGTTAGAGGTAGTTCACCGGCGTAACTGTTCATAGCAGATCGGTCATAACAGATCAGTCATGGCAGGTCATTCATATCGAATCCTTGGATCTGCCAGGGCTAATAGCAGGTCTGATATCAACATTCCAACGACCGTCAATACGGCAAGTAACATCAAAAAACTACCAGCCAGATACATATCCTGTGCCAATAATGCTTGCAAGAGTATCGGACCCGTGGTCGGCAGGTTTAGCACCATCGCTACAATAGCTTCTCCGGAGATCAGTGTCGGGAGTAACAATCCCAGAGTACTGATAAAAGGATTGATGGCGATTCGAAGCGGATACTTCAGGATGAGTTTAATGGGGCCGACTCCTTTGGCCCGCGCAGTAACAACATAGGGTTTATTCAGTTCGTCAAGGAGATTTGCCCGCAGAATACGCATGGTGACCGCGGCACCACCCATACCGACCACGATGGTCGGTATCCAGAGATGTGCCAGTAGGTCTCTTAGTTTTGCCATGCTCCAGGGCGCTCCCTGGTACTCCAGTGAAAAGAGCCCACCGATACTGACACCAAACCACTCGTAGCCGACGTACATTAAAATTAATGCCAGCAGAAAGTTAGGTGTTGCGAGACCAATAAGGCCAATGGTAGTTAAAGTATAGTCACCAATGGAGTACTGACGAACAGCAGAATAGATCCCGAATGGCAATGCCATAACCCAGGTGAACAGCAGAGCTGAAATGGTAATCAGCAGGGTATAACCGAGGCGTTCCCAGACCAGTTCATTCACCGGCTGGGCCAGGACAAAAGAATAACCCATGTCGCCCATGACAAAATTGCCGATCCACCTCAGATACTGCATAGGCAGTGGTTCGTCGAGGTTATACTGGGCGCGCAGGTTCTGCACTTCCTCGTCGGTGACCTGAATTCCCTCGGAAGCCATTCGATTCAACTCCGATGTAACAATGTCACCGGGGGGCAGTTGGATAATAAAAAAGACGATAATCGAGATTAAAGCCAGGGTCGGAAACATTCCGAGGATTCGGGAGACAATGTAAGGCCTCATTGAGAATTACCACTGGCTACGACTTTTAAGCCCTTTGCGGTGTCAACATCCGGATCGTTTAAGTACCAGGTGGCAGGGTGATAAGCAAGTGTCCAGCGATTGTCCCAACCCCAGATTCCATGGGCAGAAACGTTCTGTAACCTTCTGGAGACAAGTATGGGTTGCGGCGCCAGGCCAACGGTGCCAATAGTCCAGAGATTATCTGCATTGCTTTGGAGAATTTTCTTCCCAATTGTGATTCGCTGCTGGTTATCCATGGTGATCCGCATTTCATCGGTCCAGTCCTGCAATTGTTTAATGATAGCTGGCGGCTTTTCCCCCAGTCGTCCATCGGTTTGATAGTAACGTGCCCAGTCATTCCACATGCACAGGTCCCATGCCGTTGAGCGGGGTGCCCACCAGTAGGGTATCAAGGGAAACAATATGTCCGTGGATTTATCTCCATGCCACAGTGTCATCTCCATTTCACCCGCTTCCGCACGGACCGACTGCAGGTTGCCATCAACCAGTTTGAGACGAAGATCGATTCCTACCTCGCGCCAGTAACTTGCAACCAGCTCCATGGAAATTCCCTTCGGTGTTTCGAAGTCATAGAACTCAATCGTGATGGTAAACTTTGAGCCGTCGGCGTATTCTCTCAGGCCGTCATCGTCAATATCCTTGAGACCCATTTCGTCCAGCAGGGATCGTGCCTGCTGTGGATCATACTGGATGTAGGAGGTCGCGAAATGAGGCTCATAGAATGAGCTGGAAGGGTGGACCGTCACCTGGTGCGGAGTGCCGCGCCCAAAATAAATTATCTCATTCATTTCGTTTCGATTAATTGCAATCGAAAGTGCCTGGCGAAACCGCAGGTCCCAGTATACCTGCCTTAATCGGGGGTTTGCATGGTTGAAGTTCATCTGGATAACAACATCACTGGTGTGTAATCTTTTCCATTCATGTACTTTGACGACGCCGGTCCTTTCTCCGAGTTTTAATAGCGGAAAATCCTGGGTGCGAAGGGCGAAAGCAGCAAAATCCAGTTGCCCGGTAGATGCTTTGGCGGCAATAACTTCGGCATTGGTTATAACCTCAGCATCGATTGCATCGATGTAGGGCAGTTGCTGCCCCTGAGGGTCAACTTTAAAGTAATAGGGGTTGCGTTCAAATCGAATCAACGCCGGTGTGCGGCTAACAATTTTATAGGCTCGCAAAGTTGGGGCGTTGACACTTTCCTTGATCCTCCCTTCCCGATTGGCGGTCATGAACGTCGTCCAGTTTATGTACCCCAGTGATTCGACGTGCTTTATCACATCATCCCGGTTCGTAAAGCTGGGATGGAATTTCTGGTAATAGTGTTTCGGGTCGACCATACGGTGACCGTACTGGGCGATGAGATTGACAAACAGCGGATTTGGGTCTTTGAACACATATTTGAACGTCAGTGCGTCAATTTTGACAATTTCGCCGCCAAGGATGAGCCGGGAAGTCACCGGGGAGAACTCCTTATCGAGCCAGATATTGTTAAAGGTAAACATGAAATCGTCACTGGTGAGCGGAGCACCATCTGACCATTTGATGCCTTTTCTTAACTTCAGTGTGATGGTTCGGCCATCTTCGCTCACTGTCCAGTATTCGGCGAGATTGGGTAGAAAGGAACGCATATCTGCGGAAATGGTTAGTGCATGTTCCCAGTTAAAGAATTGCCATCCATCGTTAGCGGATATATGTGCCCGGCCGCCGTAGATACCTATGTCATTCAGCGGCACAATCACCAGAGGATCATCGGGTAAACGTTTTTCTACGGACGGCAAATCCAGTTCATCAAGAACGGGGCTCTGGGAGAATTCGGTGATACCCATTTCGCTCGCGGTTTTCGCAGCTTCGAACCAGGCTTGAGGCCAGTCGTGCTCTAACCCCAGGAGCCCTGATGCCAGGGTAGTACTCGTGCCTGACAGGCAGTAAACCAATACTGCAACCGGGCTGAATATCGTTCTTCCTGTTGGCATCGCAATTGATATCCTTTTTTATTGTTTTCGTGCGCGTTTCACACGATTGTGAAGGATACTTCTTGAGTTACTGTAACACTGAATTATCTTCTGGCAAGAGAGAGGTGAGAAAGTGAACCGTTTGGCAGGGAGGGTCGACGCACCATGGACAAGAACACCCGTTCAGATATATGATTAGCGAATGAGCCAAGCTGGTCATAGAAGTTGGCAAACTAGCAAGGATACCGCTGAATGGTTGGCAGCCATGTTGAAATACTTTTAGTTGAAGACGGGAAGTTTTTTCGCACTGTAATCAAAAGCCAGATAGAAAACCAATTGGGCTTCAAAGTTACCTGTGCCGAAACCTTTGAGCAGGCACGGGAGATTATTGACCTGCGTGGCGGTGATTTCTTCCTCGCACTTCTGGACCTGAAACTGCCTGATGCCAGGGACGGTGAAATTGTCGATATGGCCATCGAAAAATCCATTCCGTCTATCGTCTTCTCTAGTCAGTTCAGCGAAGATTTACGTAACCATCTGCTGCAGCGGAACATTATTGACTATGTCGTCAAAGACAGCCCGGCGAGCATGGAATATGTTATTTCAATGGTCAAACGGTTACATCAAAACCAGTTCGTAAAAGTTCTTATCGTCGATGATTCGAAAACGGCTCGTTTTCAGATCCGAACACTGCTGCTTCGCTACAAATTCCAGGTGATTGAAGCAACCGATGGTATTGAGGCTTTAAATGTACTGGATGAAAATCCGGACACGCTCCTGATTATCACAGATTACAATATGCCAAACCTGGATGGATTCGAGCTCACAAAAAAAATCCGCAGTCGTTTTTCAAAGCGTCAGGTTGCCATTATTGGTGTCTCATCCTATGGGAACCACGCCTTGTCAGCCAGGTTCATCAAGGTGGGTGCCAATGACTTTGTGACGAAGCCATTTCTGAACGAGGAGTTTTTCTTGCGAGTCTCTCAGAACGTTGAAATGCTAGAGCATATCCATGCTTTGCAGGACTCGCTGATCACAGACTACCTGACGGGATTGCGCAATCGTCGCTATCTGTTTGAACGCGGACATATCATGGGCGAGGAGGCCAAACAAAGCGGTGGTTATCTGGTTGCTGCCATGGCCGACATCGATCATTTTAAGATCATCAATGATACTTATGGTCACGATGCTGGTGACGAGGCGTTGAAACATATTGCCAGGCTTTTGGATAGCCATTTCAAGGGCCAGGCTGTTGTAGCACGCTTTGGTGGGGAAGAATTCTGTATTCTCATGTGTGAGGATGAAACGGTCGGAATTGATGAAACTTTCGAGAGCCTACGCACCAGAATCGAGAATTCACCTTATATCTACGGCGAAAATAAAATTCGAATGACCGTAAGCTTTGGCGTTTGCTGGACAAAAACAGACAATTTCGAAGATGTCATCAAAACCGCTGACGGCTGCCTGTATCAGGCCAAACATCAGGGCCGCAACCAGGTCGTTATCCACTAGCCGCAAGTTTAGTTCCCCTGCCAAAATCATTTGTTATTCCTATAACCCGATATATTATTGGCAAATAGTAACTATTGTTTACAATATACATGGTATATATTAAGCCACCGCTATAAAAACATACCCAGATGGTAGAGATGGATCAGTTGGAACGGGGATTTGGCTTCCTCGTTCATGATATCGCAAGGCAGCTAACTTCTGTGCTGGACGAGCGTCTTAAGCCTTATGGGCTAACTCGTACTCACTGGCGTGCCGTGCTGTATATCTGGCGGACACCAGGTATCAGCCAGACCGAATTAAGTGAAATTCTCGATCTCAGCCGCATGGGTGTCACAGGCCTGGTTGATCGAATGGAAAGCAAAGGTCTCGTGTCCCGAAAGGATGATGAGACAGACCGTCGCGTGAAGCGCGTTTACCTGACGGACCCTACGGCGAAGCTGGTACCGGTCATTATCACCCTGGGAAGGGAAACAATAGACGATTTTTTTGAAGGTATCGACGAAGCAGAACTGGATCTGCTGACCAATCTATTGCTCAAGGTCAAACAGAATGGATGCCGCTTGTTGTCTGAAAAAAAGTAGGAGTCCAACGTGCTGCCAATCGTATCTGTCAGAGTCAGAGAATCAATTCATAGGGGACGGGCTTCGATTGTATTGTTGATTCCGACGCTGGTGCTGTGGTTGATATCATCTGGGGTTACTGCTGATGCATTGTTACCCGAGGTTTCTGTTGCCAAAGCTTCGGTTCTGGCTGAGGCTCCTGTTCTGGCTGAGGCTCCTGTTCTGGCTGAGGCTCCTGTTCTAACTGAAGTTCCTAAAAGCCCGGCGGCTGTGGTGGGTAGTTTTCAACAGCTTGAAAATGCGAAAAGAGCCCGCAATGAAGTACGCAAACGGTTATCACTGGATGCCTCTATTGTAGAAACTCAAGTAAATTCCCGGGTCTGGTATCGAGTCTTGATTAGCCGTTCGCAACCCCAGGATCTTGTCACCGAGCTCCGCAAGAAAGGTTTCAAAGATGCCTGGCCACTGATTCCAAACAGCGCTACGGTTGAGTCTTTGGTGACTTCCTTCGAAGAAGCAGTTGAAGAAGCCACTAACGAACAGCAACCCGATATTACTGTGGCATCGGTGAAGAGCTCACCGGCATTGAACCAGGTAGCTAAAACCGAACGTATCTATGGGGGTGAAACCCTGCTTGAAACCATTGAGGGAATTCCGGTTCACCAGATCACGATATCAAACTTTTCCCACTCCGACGTGAATGTATTGCTCGATGGCATCGTCGACGAGGCCATCTGGCAGGGGATATCCTTGCACGACAATATGATTGTTGCGGTACCAGGTACCGGGGAATCGGGCCATTACCCGACAGAAATGCGGATGTTCGCCACGGAGAAAGGTCTTTATGTCAGTTCTATCATGCGTCAGCCACCTGAAACCCTCGTTTCCCGAATGTCGAACCGTGATGATTTTATTGACAGGGATACGTTTGGCATCACCATTGATGCAACAGGGCAGGGACTAATTGCCTACTGGTTTATTATTGCGCTGGGAGATTCCGTCATGGACGGCAAGGTTTTACCGGAGCGGAATTACCAACGGGACTGGGATGGACCCTGGAGGGGTAAATCGGCCAGATTGGATGATGGCTGGAGCATCGAGATGTTCTTACCCTGGTCGATGATGAGTATGCCGGAAACCCAGGGACCGCGAAAAATAGGGTTTGCCGTCAGCCGCCAGGTATCCCATTCAAACGAGCGATACCAGTGGCCGGGACACCCTTACGCATCATCACGTTTTGTTTCTGCGCTGAATACTTTTAACGTGGAAGGTGTACAACCGATTCAGCAGTTCTCGATTATCCCGTACGCTTCTTCGATGATGGACAAGGCCAGGGATGAAGAAGAGGTTCGCGCAGGTTTCGACCTGTCCTGGAAACCGTCGCCGAAACTGGAGTTGTCTCTGAGCTTACTGCCGGATTTCGGTGCAGTCGAGGCGGACAATGTGGTTCTTAACCTGACAGCGTTTGAGACTTACTTTCCTGAGAAACGCTTGTTTTTCCTCGAAGGCAACGAGATTTTTAACAGCACACCCAGATCGAATCCGGGTAACATTCTTCGAACCATCACCAACGACAATTTCGCGACGACTTCGCGCAAGGTGTTTTCGAGCGCATTTGTACCAACCCCAATCTCGCTGATGAATACAAGGCGCATTGGTGGCACAGCCAACCAGGTCACTGTACCCGATGGTGTGGTCCCTAATCGGGGCGAACGAGACATGCCTACAGATCTGCTAGGGGCGTCAAAAATAACGGGGGCTCTGGGTAATGTGCGTTACGGGGTCCTGGCCGCTGCAGAAGACGATGTTGTGTGGAAGGGAACTGAAATTCCTTCTGGTGATGATGTTGACATAATCGACGATGGCAGAAATTTTGCCGTTGCGCGATTTCTGTATGAGCATATTGCCGAGAGCAGGCGATCGATTGGATACCTGGGTACATTTGTCAGTGGTCCACTTTATGACGCCGCTGTACATGGGCTCGATCTTCACTTTACCAGTAGCGATGGGCGCCTGATTGCCGATGCTCAATTAATGGCAAGTGATGTTTTTGACATCACCGGCGAAGGGGCGATGTTCGATGTTAAATACTCGGGTAATCCAAGAATCCAGCACAAATTTGAGTTCGAGTACTTCGATGAGAATGTGCAGATCAACGATCTGGGATTTCTGCGACGAAATGACTACAACACGTTTCAATATGCCCTGCTCTACAATAAGACCAGAGGCGTGGGTGATCTGAAGGATATTCGCGGCACAGTGATTTTTCGTCAGGGTTACAACATCAGCAAGGACCAGTTGGTTGATTCGGGAGTTTATTGGCGAAATTCGATGGTATTGCCCGGTAGAAACACGGTGAGGACTGCGTTGGGTTATCTGCCGTCCAGGTATGAGGATCTTGATAGCCGGGGTAATGGTGCCTATAAAACTGAAGATCGCTGGTGGGTAGATGCATTGTGGGCTACCGATGCGGCCAGGATGCTTAGCTATTCCATGAGCCTTGGCGGCCTGCAGGAACATCTGGGTGACTGGTCGTATAACGCGACCTTCGGTGTGACCTTCAGGCCCAGCGACCTTGTGTCAGTAGACCTGGATATTCGCTACAAACGGCGAGATGGCTGGTTGGTATACCAGGGTGGACGGAATTTTGGCGCTTTTGATGCGACTGACTGGCAACCGGGGCTTAATGTCAATTGGTTTATGGCGCCTGGCCATCAGATAAGGTTTACCTTGCAGTGGGCCGGTGTTAAAGCCAGGGAAGATGGCTTCTATGAAGTGCCTGCAGGGGATGGAGACCTGGTTCCGGTTGAACCTACACGAAACCATGACTTCACCGTCAGCATTATTACTGCCCAATTGCGTTATCGCTGGGAAATTGCGCCGTTGACTGATCTGTATCTTGTTTACAATCGGGGCAATACACTGCCAACCTTAGATGATTCTGAGTTTTCAGATCTGTTCCAGGACTCGTTCGACGATCCTATCGTGAACAGTTACGTGGCGAAACTACGATACCGATTTGGTAACTAACCGCCAGACCGGTGGTCTCCATTCTTGTAACTCGAAATGAGAACGAGTCGATGTTATTTACGCACTGAGAAGGTAATGTCTTCGCTTTCAAACGTTTATATTGGCTGCAGAACGCGAGTGTTGATACTAACCAGGAAATCCGGTGAGAGCAAAAAATTGGCGATGACATCGAGCTGGAGGTCCTCGAAGTGAGGGGCGGCCAGGTTAAGATCGGCCTGACAGCGCCTAAAGATGTCATCATCCTTCGACAGGAAGTGTACGAACGCGATGAGGAAGAATCCTGACTGTTTCGAGCGAGTTATTCGTTATCTGGTGATTGCCAGATTAAGCAACTGCGAAAACTGCGGCGGCGTTATCCCAGAATATCTTTCGTTTGCTTTCTTCACCAATGGGTTGATTTTCAAGTGCGGTAAACCCGGCGGGCCAGGTGCCATCTGGATGAGGGTAGTCGGTATTGAAGGTGATGTTGTCATCCCCCACCAAATCAACAACACTGGGTAAAGTCATCTCATCGCCGCGACAGGCGACCAGAAAGTTGGACTTGAAGTACTCCGTTGGATTTTTCTTCAACAAGGGATGTTCAGCGTTGCCGGAAAATTCATAGTGCTGCTCCATCCGTTGTAGCCAGTATGGCAGCCATCCTGCATCGGCCTCGACGTGAACGATGCTCAACTTGGGATACTTCTCGATGATGCCATACCAGATGAGTGACATCATCGCGACCATTGCCTCAAAGGGATGGGCAATAATATGCCCCGAGGTATGGGTTGACATTCTTTCCCCGTAAGAGGGGAGATGGGGCGACCCGGAATCGTGAATGCAGATTGGCTTGCCAATTTTCTCCAGCTCTGCCCAGAGTGGATCCAGTGCCTCGTGAAAATAATTTCGGTCTTCTACCGGGTTGGGCCTGATGTAAAACGCTGATGCACCCTTTGCGCTGGCGCGTTTTGCTTCCTCTATCGCCAACTCAGGTGACTGAACCGGCAGCATCGCGGCCATCAGGAGTTTGTCCGGTGACTTGCTGCAATATTCCAGACTCCAGTCATTAAACGCACGACAACAGGCAGCAAGAAGTTCCAGATCTTTGAATGGCTTGCCAAGCAATTGACCGCCCACGGTCGGATAAATAACCTGTGCGTCTACACCTTGCTCTTCCATATCCGCCAGTCGACTGGCAGCATCAAACCCACTGCTCCTGGCACGTTGAAAACGCTCCATACCGCGGACTGTCGCGTCGTGAAATTCCTTCGCATCCATCGGATAATTGCCGTCTTGCTTAGCCAGTGATTCGCCCTCGACCATCATTCCCTGGCGACCGCCTCCCAGATCACCCGCGGCAGGCGCCCTGTCTGCAAACTGCTGGTCGATATATTCTGCCCACATGCCTGCTGGTTCCATCTGGTGGCAGTCTGTATCGATAACACGAAATCCGTTGCGCATGATCACGCTCCTGAGTTTGGGGAGGTTTTAAACTAGCGCGAAGCGATTCCTGATACAAGTCCCAGCAGAGTGGCGCTGGACAGCATAGGGATTGACATTGGACGCTGGGGGACTAAGATGTGCTGATTCTAAGGATGACCGATTGAATCGGAGCTTGAAATGAACTGGATCGTTGCTGGTACAAATGTAGAGATGATGACGCCTATGGTGGCTACCCAGGGCTGACTTTCAATTGATTTTCCGGAAGGTAGTCTCACCTTCCGGTCTTCTCGTGACACGTTTCACAAAGAATTTACAAACCCCGGACAGGTAAGAACCTCTCCGGGGTTTTTTTTACTAATTATTTTCTTTGAGGAACGTTATGAATATTTACCTAACAACACCGATTTACTACGCCAGTGGATCACCACACCTGGGTCACGCCCATACGTCCTTTTTAGCAGATTGCTACAAGCAGTCTGTTTTCCTGCGGCAGATTGGCGTAATCGTGGAAACCCTCGGCCATAAGTCGGGAGACTTCTGTATTTTCACCATGCTCGGATTTCTCCATTCCAGTCTGATTGAACGCTTTCTTCTGCCTGAGAACTAGTAGCTTTTCGGGCGATTTTTATTTGAATCGCCAAATATAGGAGTGTTCCGAAAACCACAAGAGTTCCAAGTATTTCGCTAACTGCACCTACTGCATCCCAGTTCATGTGTCCTCTTAGGCACCTAACACTTAGTTAAGCGGCCAGTGAAGCTGGTCCGAATGAGCTTAGCGAATGACCCAAACTTCATGTTAGGCGCCTGCCTGTTTAAAAACTTCCTTGAAACACGGTACTGAGTCTTCTATCTGATACCAACTTGCCTTGGAAGAGATCCAGACATGGCCTGTAATATTCACATCTACGTCACCTTCGAACCCTCCAAGCCTTACACGGATATCACTCGGGTCTGAGGAAGAACGAGCGTACAACGGAGAACCACATTTGCAGCAGAACGCATTGTAAAGTCCAGGCTTGTGTTCGAACTCAGTCACCTGATCCAAAGGACCTTCTAGAGAAAATTTGAGCGATCGATTTTCGCGTTTGCTGTAAATGCAGTGCCCGTCTTCCTACGGCATTGGCTGCAGTGACAATACCGAACATCTCCAAACGGTCCTTCTACAACCACCTTGAACTGACCGCAAAAACACTCTGTTGATGATATTGTCATGGCACATAACACCCAGTTAAGCGGCGTGGCGTAGCCACGTCCGAGTGACGGAGCCGTAGGCGGAGGAATGGCTTCAACTGCATGTTAGGCAGCTCCTTCTTATAGTTGTTCTATGCACCGCGATCAACCATCTCCCGCCCAATCGCGCCTTCTTTGCGTAGAGCTTCGATATCTTTTTCTTCAAGACCCAGGTCCTGGGCCATTACCTCATCGGTGTGTTCACCCAGCAAGGGGGCAGCCTGAATTGGGACTTCGCTCTTCGACATTTTTGCTGGCCAGCCGAGCAGTTTAATATCACCATGGTCTGCGTGGCGCACCTCGTGGATAAATTCTCGTTCCAGCAGGTGTGGATCGGTAAACAGGTCATTGGTTTCGTAAACCTGGCTGGCGCAGATTCCTGACTCGGCAAAAATCTGCATAGCTTCTTTTTTGGAGTGCTGTCGAGTCCAGCCTGCGATTATTTCAAATAGTGCCTCTCGATTTTCGTGGCGATCGGCCCCGCGCTTGAATCGTGGATCTTGCATGAGGTCAGGTTGTCCAATGGCTGTAGAGAGCGCCGCCCACATCTTTGGATTAACCGCCATGATAAAGACATAGTCATTAGCACCGCCCGGTGCACAGGGGTAGAGTGCCATAAAAGGGTTGCTGCCATTGCCGGTTCGGGGTGTGGGCATCTTGCCATATTGAGTGCTTGATACGGCAGTCCGCAGGTAATAGGTCATGGCTTCCTGCATCGAGAGTTCAATCAGTTGGCCTTCTCCCGTTCGCAGCTTCTGGGCGTAGGCCGCTGAAACGACCAGAGCTGCCTGAGTGCCCGTACCTGCATCTCCCATTGTCGGACCCGGTCGCATGGGTGGACCGTCGGGTTCACCGGTGATAGAGAACGCACCTGCAGCGGCCTGGGCCACCATATCCATACATTTGTAGTCTGCATAGGGACCACTGGTGCCAAACCCCTTGATGCGTACGTAAATAATCTCGGGGTTAATGGCTTTCATCACGTCGTAGCCAATATCCAGTTTTTCGACAACACCCGGGCCATAGTTTTCTATAAATACATCATAGTGTGGCACCATCTCCAGCAACAACTCACGACCCCTGGGCTGGTCAAGGCTCAGGGTGACGCTGCGTTTGTTGCTGTTCCACATCACAAAATATTCCCGGTCCAGTGTCGAACCGCCAATTCGGCCACGACCCGGGTCACCAGTGACCGGTTGTTCAACTTTCACAACATCGGCACCCAGCCACGCCAATGCTTGCGTGCAGGCAGTTCCTGCCTCCCATTGAGTCATGTCCAGAATCCGCATTCCTTCCAGGGCAGTCATAAGCTTTACCTGATTTTCAGTATTGAGTAACAAAACTATGCGACTTCAATTCGTTTGGCAAGCAGGATTTGGGAAATCAGGCACTTGTTTACAGGTTTACTCTCGGGGCAATAATTGTCATATTCACCTGAACCTAAGGAACCTCGAAGAAAATCAATGAATATCTGTTTGCCGTCAGTGTTATCCCGCCACTTTTTTGCAGCCTTCGTTATCTTTCTCGCGCTCACAGTCTACCAGCCGTCTGCGAATGCCAGGGGCGAGCCGGACTTCAAACAGCGGTTGAATGCGGTTTCTGCTCTGCTTCAGCAGCAGGTTGATTCCGGGAAATTATCAGGTGCTGTAACAATGGCCACGCAGCATGGCAACGTACTGCATTTGAAATCTATCGGTTTACAGGATGTCGAGAACCGGGTGCCCATGACAAAGGACACGATTTTCAGAATCTATTCCATGACCAAGCCGATCGCAGGTACTGCCCTGATGATGTTATACGACGAGGGGCGGTTCAAATTGTCCGACCCCGTGGAGAACTACATTCCAGAATTCAGAAATTTGCAGGTGGCGAAGCAAGACGGACCTGACGGCATGCCAATAACAGAACCGATGAATCACCCGATGACTATTCGGGAACTGATGAGTCATAGTGGCGGATTGACTTATGGTTTCTTCTCCCAATCCCAGGTGGATACGCTTTACGTCAAAGCGAATGTAATGGATCGTAACTCTACATTGAAAGAAATGATCCTGAAGCTTTCGAACATACCCTTGTGGGCTCAACCGGGTACGAAGTGGCAGTACAGCGTTTCTGTGGATGTCCAGGGATACCTGGTTGAGGTGCTGTCAAAAATGCCTCTGGACAGGTACCTGGAAGAAAAGATCTTCAAACCCCTGAGCATGATTGATACTGCCTTCTATGTACCAGCTGACAAGGCACCACGCCTGGCGCGTTATTATAAACTCAATCGTGATGGCAAACTGGTGAGTGAGCCTAACAAGGATTATCTGCAAGAACCTGTATTGTTGTCAGGCGGCGGAGGGTTGGTTTCAACCGTGTCAGACTATATGCGATTTGCCCGGATGCATTTAAATGGTGGTGAACTCGACGGTGTCAGAATACTGTCAAAAAAATCCACTCAGTTGATGCGCCAAAAACAGCTGGACGATACCGTCAACGCCAGCGGGAATCTTATTGGAAACGGTAACACCTTTGGGCTGGACTTTGCGGTTGTTAACGATTCAGCCAGGGCGGCAAACCAGCCGGAAGGTAATTACTGGTGGTGGGGAATTGCCGGAACCTGGTTCTGGATTGATCCCCGTAATGATTTCATTTTTATTGGCATGATCCAGACCCGTGATGTACGGCAATCTATTGGTTTGCATAACTATAGCAAGCGTTTGATTTACAAAGACCCGCCTTGAATGCGCGCGCTGAATACGCCTTGACTAAAAGTGCTACTCGATCTTTGAAAAGTCAGGTTCCCGTTTCTGCATAAAAGCGGTGATGGCTTCGACATTGGCCGGGGCTCCAGTAAGTACAGCCAGTCCTTCGTTTTCTTTCAAAATATTGGCTTTTAATCCGGCCTTGTGGGGTCCCATCATGACTTCCTTGGTCTTCATCACTGATGACAGGGGTAGGGCTGCGAGTTTGGCCGCTTGTTCATTGACCCGATCAAGTAATTGATCATTCGGTAAAACTTCCAGTGCTAGCCCTGCATCGAGGCACTCTTGTGCGCTCATCCACTCTGCCGCCCACAGAAACCAGTTGGCTTTTTGCCGTCCCATCATCTGCGGAAAACTGTAAGTACTTCCGGCTTCAGCAGTCAGGCCGAGGGCAGAAAAAGGACATCGGAGGCGCGCAGACTCTGCCATGTAGGTGAAGTCCGCTAATCCACAGATGGTCGCGCCGATCCCCACGCCGAGGCCGTTAACTGCCAGTAGAAATGGCTTCGGGAAATCGACAATGGCATCCAGAAGACCCGCCAGGCCATGCTTCGGTGGGTTTAGTGTACGTCCTTTTTCGGAAAGATCCGCCCCGGCTGAAAATGCCCTGCCTTCACCAGTGACGATAAGCACTTTGACGCTGGTGTCTTTAGCCGCTCCAAGGAATGCATCCGCAAGGTCGTCCATCAACTGGCCATTGAATGCATTGAGGGACTCAGGTCGATTGAGGGTCACAGTTTGCACTGCGTCTTGTGTGTGAACTTTCACGGTTTCCATCAGGGTGCCTTTATAGTTTCAGGTTATTGGGTTTAAGTTTCGTATCGCGAGTGGCGTCCAGTATCTGCACACAGTTCTGTTATGTGCCACAGAATGTTTGCTTGACGACTTGATCGGGGCTGGGTGGCTGGGTGTATTTTGACATGCCGGGCTGGTACTCGCAGGGGTTCTCCAGCACATTCACCAGCTCATGGAAAGGTTCAAAATCTGCTTGTCGGACTGCCGCTTCAATAACCTCCTCGATAAGGTGGTTGCGGGGTATAAATAAGGGATTCGCCTGCTTCAATCCCTCTGCCAGAATCTCGGGGTCTCTTTCCTCATTGGTTAATCTTTTATGCCAGCGCTTTAGCCACGAATCAAACTCCGCAGGCAATTTGAAACTGTTATCCGGGGAGTTTGTTTCATGAAGCGGATTGGCCAGATCGTAAAAGTGTCGAAAAGTCAGGGTAAAATCGACTTTCAGCGTCGTCATCATTGCGAATAAGTCTTCTATCAGGGCAGGGTCTTCGTCGTCGTTTTGTTCGAAGCCCAGTTTTTGATTGATGCCCTGTTGATAAGCTTCGCGAAACAGCGCCGGGAATCCATTGACGGATTCCTGTGCCAGCGACAGCGCCGTCTCCTGATTGCTGTCTATTATCGGCAGAAGTGACTGGGCCAGATTCATCAGGTTCCATTGCGCGATTCCCGGTTGGTTGCTATAGGCGTAACGCCCTGCATGGTCGATCGAACTCAGCACCATATTCGGATCGAAACCATCCATAAACGAACAGGGGCCGTAATCGATGGTTTCGCCGGACAAGAGCATATTGTCAGTGTTCATGACCCCGTGAACAAAACCCACCAGTTGCCAGCGGGCAATTAAACCTGCCTGCAGGTTGATAACAGCATTGAGCAAGGCCAGATAGGGATTGTCAGCAGTCAAAGCTTCGGGATAATGCCTGGCAATCACATGGTCAGCCAGAATCCGGATAGCGTCGTGGTTCTGTCGGGCAGCGAAAAACTGGAAGGTGCCGATACGAATATGACTCTGGGCAACCCGCAGCAAAACAGCGCCGGGTAAAATGTCATCCCGGAAAACCTCTTCACCGGTGGTTACGGCGGCCAGGCTTCGGGTGGTCGGGATTCCCAATGCGGCCATGGCTTCGCTCACTATATATTCGCGCAACACCGGTCCCAGCGGCGCACGGCCGTCGCCGCCCCGTGAATATGGCGTTGGGCCGGAGCCCTTCAACTGTAAGTCATGCCTCGAACCGTCTTTGGCAATCACCTCGCCCAGCAGCACAGCCCTGCCATCCCCAAGCTGAGGATTCCAGTTACCAAACTGGTGTCCGGCATAGACAGTAGCGATGGGTTCCGCACCGACGGGCATTTGATTCCCTGCTACCATTTCGATACCAGCCTTCGAAGCCAGCCAGTCTGAGTCTATGCCCACGGAATCGGCCAGCGACGAATTTACGCGTATCAATGCCGGTGCTGAGACAGGTACGGGCAGTTGTCGGGCGTAAAACTGTTCCGGCAACCCGACATAGCTGTTGTTAAACCGGATAGGTGTTTTTAGATTAGTAGACTCCTGGCTCATGGGCTCACCATACCATTTATTTTGTTTGCGCTTTTACGTCATTTGCCCGGCAGGCGAGACAATTCAACAAGTGACCAGTGATGATAGTATGGTGCCCTTTGGCGATTAATGTAGTTGTTATGACAAAATTCTCTATTCTCGATCTTGCACCCGTCACAGAGGGCAGTACACCAGCCAGGGCACTGCAAAATACCCTGGATCTGGCACAACATGCAGAAAAATGGGGGTACGAGCGTTACTGGGTGGCAGAACATCATAATATGAAAGGTATCGCCAGCGCGGCGACATCGGTGGTGATAGGCTACATTGCCGGTGGCACCTCGACGATTCGACTGGGCGCAGGGGGCATCATGTTGCCGAATCATTCGCCTTTGGTCATTGCAGAACAGTTTGGCCCCCTCGCTTCACTTTAGCCCGATAGAATCGATCTTGGGTTGGGTCGTGCACCCGGTACTGATCAGATCACTTCCCAGGCACTGCGTCGGACACTGGCAGGCAGTGCGGAGGATTTTCCCAGGGATGTGGTCGAACTTCAGTACTATTTGAAGCAGTCGCAGCCTGGCCAAAGAGTGACGGCAGTACCCGGTGACGGAACAAATGTGCCCTTGTGGATTCTGGGTTCAAGTTTGTTTGGCGCGCAACTGGCGGCGATGCTGGGCTTACCCTTTGCTTTTGCTTCTCATTTTGCACCGGCGCAAATGAACCAGGCCATCGACATATATCGCGACCGATTTAAGCCGTCGGATCAGCTGGATGCCCCTTACATCATGTTGGGCTTCAATGTGTGCGCTGCGGAAACCGATGAAGAAGCGAATTACCTGCGCTCTTCTTCACTCCAATCGTTTCTCAACCTTCGCAAGGGGACCCCGGGGCAGTTACCGCCGCCGATCGCGGATTTTGAAAATTCCATGAAGCCAGAGGATCAAACATTATTGTCACAGATGAGCAGCTATTCAGCAGTAGGGTCGCCTGAAACCATTCAAAATGGCATGAGCCGGTTTGTTGATGAGACAGGTGCCGATGAACTAATGCTGGTCTGCTCCATTTTTGAGCATGCAAAGCGCCTTCGCAGCTTTGAAATTACCGCGGAGGCTGCGCGGTTGATGTGAACGGTCCGATCTAAACCGTCAAACGTTGTGAGGCGGCAAACGCTTCCGAATATGAAGCGTCGGATGCGCGTAGCTCGTTCGACCAGTCCCGCCACATATCATCCTGGGGTGGGTCCATTCGACAGGTATCCAGGTCCGTTCGTTTGAAGTCGTACAATACAGCCTGGCGAATAACATGGGTATAGTTATGCCCCGCCATATGCGCCTGACGATGGTGCCAGAAAACGATATCTCCTTCTTTCCCCCAGCAGTCTACTGCGGGAGTATCCCGCAAGATGGCCTTGATTTCTTTGTCATAGGCTGGACTCTGAATTATTCCCTTGTGGCTGGGCAGATGGGCATAGTAAGGGATTCTCGGCTGGTCATACTGCATCTGGAAGGTTGGATAGAGCCTTCGATGGGATTTTGGCCAGATCTTGAAGCCACCCCCATCACTCGGGACGTCATCAATTAAGCCCACAACGCCAAGGTTGAATGGGTGGCCATCCGTATGGCAGTAGTCGTTTTCCCTGGGTTTATCCCCGTAGGGTAAAGTATTGTAGACCCCGCGTACGCCTTCACTGATAGCCGGGTCAATGGGGCCATTTGGCCAGGCTGCACCTTCACTGCCCATGAGCTTGCCACCAACTTTGGGTGGCTCCAGCATACCCTTACCCAGAAGTTGCTCGGCGATGGCGCAGATGCGTTCGTTGTAGATCAGGTCGAGCAGAAGTGGATCTGTGCCGAATTCACGGTTTTGCCAGCGATATCCCTGGCGAAGGTGAATAGAATCGTTCTGGATATCCTCTTCCCTGAAAGGCCCGATATGGGTTGATGGATCATCTCGTCGGAGTCGGGAATCCTCGGGCAGCGAATTCCACATTCGGTCACGGACCTGTG
This sequence comes from Gammaproteobacteria bacterium, assembly GCA_012960755.1. The sequence goes on along the minus strand of DUAT01000057.1, from coordinate 343,037 downwards.
CACACAGTGCGGGGTCCAGGAGTCCTTCAAGCAGCAGGTAACCATTGTCTTTGAAGAAAGCGATGTGGTCAGGTGAGAGGTTCATAATGTTGCCTGATGCTGTTCTGGCTGATTCGGGTTCGACAGGGTACCAGTGAGGTTTCCCAAATGGAAACATTTCAGTGGTACTCTTGCTCTCATCCCTAGTACAAAATTTAAGGAAGCTTAACTTGCCTGCAGCGCCATCCTGGTATCGTTGGTTGTTACTATTTGGCGTTTGGGTACTGTATGCCGCATTTGGGCTGGCAGCCACGAGCCTCGCGCCACTGGTTGGCCTGATTGAATCTGATCTTGAAATGACCCATATGCAGATGGGTACTATCATGGGCGCCTGGCAGCTGGTTTATATATTCTCGGCGATTCCCGGCGGCATGTTACTCGACAAAATAGGTCCCCGCTGGGCACTGACAATAGGTGGGTTACTGATCGCTGCATCGGTATTGGCCAGGGGTATGGCAGCGAGCTTTACTGAGCTCCTGTTGGCGGTCATGCTGTTTGGCCTCGGCGGGCCCATTGTTTCTGCCGGTGCACCAACGGTGATTACAGAATGTTTCTCCGGCTCTTCTCGCGGGCTGGCAATGGGTATCTATATGACCGGCCCGGCAATCGGTGGCATTGTGACGTTGACACTGACGCATTCCTTGATTCTACCCGGGGTTGATCATGAGTGGCAAAGTGTGATGTTTCTGTGGGCGGGTGTCAGCGCTGCGGCGGCGCTGATCTGGCTTGCGAGCGCCGCGCATCCCAGCCTCAACCTGCAGCACCGGCAGACCTCCAGCCAACAATTGCCGCAAGTCCAGGTGTTGAGGTTACTGATCCGGCAGCCGGCGGTCGTTGTCGTACTGCTGATGAGCATTGGAGTGTTTCTGTTCAATCATGGTCTGAATAACTGGCTCCCGGAGTTATTGCGCTCAGGCGGCATGTCCCTCACGGAAGCAGGCTACTGGGCAGCGATACCCACAATTATCGGTTTGGTCGGTTCACTCACCATTCCCCGGCTGGCGACCCCCCAACGGCGGTTTCACATTCTTATCGGGCTCAGTTTGCTCGCTGCTGGTGCCAGTATTTTACTGCGGTTCGAAGCAGAGCCATTGTTGTTCAGCGGGCTGGTGCTGCAAGGCATTGCCCGTTCGTCCCTGATGACTATCCTGGTGCTGACGCTGGTTGAATTACCGGGCATTGGGGAACGATACATTGGTGTGGCAACCGGGCTCTTCTTCTCCGCAGCGGAGGTAGGCGGTGTACTCGGCCCCTTGTCGCTAGGCCTGTTGTATGATTTAACCCACGGCTTCGATGCCGGGCTGACGATGCTCACAGCGATCGCTATAGCCATTGCATTCGGGGCTGGAAAGTTGAAGAAGCTCAGTCGGATTGACTGAGTATGTTTTGCCAGTTAGTGCCTATCCATAAATGATTATGTGTGCTTTTCCAGTCACGTTTTGTGCTATTAAAATAGACTCAATATGCGCAAAGTAGGGTGCTGAAGTCGAAATTCACCTATTTATGGATAAGCACCAGTTAACCGCGCCCATGGGGTTCAAGAAAATCAATATCGGGCCCCTTTGGAATAATAAAGGGGGCTCGCCCGCCGTAGTAAATTCCCTTGATAGCGTCCACATCAACAGTCTCCGCCACATTCGGCTGCTGGAATAGATCTCGGGTATAGGGCCACAGATATTCATAGTCAACTAAACGATTCCGGTTGCATCGAAATTGTCCGTGGTAGGCTGTATCAAACCGAACCAGGGTGGCAAACAGGCGCCAGTCGGCCTCTGTGATCGAGTCAAGGGTGTCACCGCAAAGGAATCTTTGCCGGGACAATCGTAAATCCAGTTTATCGAGTGTGGCGAACAGATTATCAAAGGCTGTTTCATAAGCTGACTGTGATTGGGCGAAACCACATCGATAGACGCCATTGTTAACATGCTGGTAAATCTCTGCGTTGAGCGTGTCGATTTCGCCCGCTAGTGAAGATGGGTAGTAGTCAACTGATGTTACTCCTGGAAATGCATGAAATGCCGAGTTAAGCATGCGGATGATTTCAGCAGATTCGTTGTTCACAATTGTTTTTAATTGTTTGTCCCACAACACAGGTACGGTGGCACGACCCGTAAAGCTGCCATCAGCTGCGCTATACACATCGTGAATATGTTGGGCACTGAGCAGGGGCTCTGGAGTGTCACCAAAAGTCCAGCCTTCTTTGCCCACGGCAGGTAGCGTGTAGGACAGGCTGATGATATCCGCCAATCCCTTAATGGATCGATACAGTATCGTCCGGTATGCCCAGGGACAACCGGCGTTGACGAATAAGTGATAGCGCCCGGATTCAGCCGGGAAACGAATGTTATCTGCCCCAATAAAATCACGAAAAGGTGATTCCGGGCGGACATACTCGCCTTTTTTATTGACCCGACGGGGATCCTGTTGACTCCACTGACCGTTGATTAGTGATCCCATGTTCTATCCATTAAATCCATGCGTTCTTGAAGACGCATCCGACAAAGAGTTGACTAGATGGAAGACTAGCACGTTATAATCTTTGAAATAACACTTCTATGAGAGCGACCGGGCTAGTTGATGTAGCCACATTATGACTCTGTACAGCAGCATTTCAGTCAAAACCGGCTCGGTTTTTTATGGATGGATCGTCGTCGTTATCGGTGCGATCCTGACATTTCTCGGCACGGGTTTTTATTCCTATTCCCGGGGCGTTTTTCTGCCTTCCCTCGCTGAGGAGCTGGCGGATGGCAGTCGATTCGAAATCGCCATGGGGTTTTCCATTGCTGCGGTAACCAGTGCTGTCATTGCGCCATTTCTAGGCCGGTTTCTTGATACCCATTCTCCCCGGCGCGTCATCCTGATCGGTATCGGTATTGTCACTTTTTCATATTTATTGCTTTCCGTTTGCCAGACCTTATGGCAGTTCTATTTGATAATCGGGTTGGGTATGGGGCTTGGCATGAGCTGCATGGGCAATCTTGCCTGGCATCGTACCGTGATCAGCTGGTTTGATCACTGGCGGGGCAGGGCTATAGCACTCGGGGTACTGGGTGCTTCGCTGGCGGGTGTGGTGATGCCACCACTGGTGACGGCGTTGGTCGCAGCTGTCGGTTGGCGCAGCAGCTTTGTTATCTTTGCGGTCATCGTTATCTCAATTCTGACGCCCCTGGTCTATTTCTACCTGAAGGACAGGCCGGAGGACGTGGGAGAAGTGAGGGACGGGCTGAAGTATGTCGAATCCAACAAGGAACAGATTGTCGAGATGGCAACAGAGACAAGACTGTGGCGCTGGCAGGAGATGCTTCGATTTCCCGCTTTTTGGAGTATTGGCCTGATGTTTGGTGCCATGGGCTGTGTCTATTCCGCGGTTATGCTTCACCTGTTTGGCCATTTAAAGGATATCGGCTTAAGCCCTGCAAATGCAGCGTGGATATTATCGGCGACAGCACTGTTTGCTGCATTGGGTAAGCCGGTAGTGGGGTGGATGTCCGACGTGTTCGGGGCCAGGGTGACCATCTGGATGGCGCTGATTATGCAGTGTATTGCCTTGCTGATGTTTGCCAATGCGGATGACTTCTATTTGTCCTTGCTGGCAGGGTGCACCTACGGTTTTGGATATGCCGGGATGAGCCCCCTTCGCACCTTTGCAATATCGGTGGCGATGGGTAATAGCTCATTTGGCACCGCTAATGGCGTGTTAAGGCTGGTTGAACTTCCCCTGGTGATATCAGCATCACCGCTGGCTGGATATATTTACGACAGTACCGGCAGCTATAAGATTGCCTTCGTGATACTCGCCGGGCTGATGGCTTTTGCCTGTGTTGGACCATTCTTTATACAAGCTGGCGGTGCGAGGGAACGGCAAAGGGTTATTTCCAGAAAAGCCGCCTGAAGCCACTGGATTGCAATCACATATCGTGTCAGTCTTTGCCAGGGAAATGTTGCCAGGAAAGGTTGGCAACAATAAACTGCAAATCAACGGGAGTATATTCATGTCGGATTATCAAACCATTCTTTATGATGTAGACGGTACTCGTGCCACCATCACCCTTAACCGCCCCGATAACCTTAACGGCATCACCAATACGATGATGCGGGAACTCTATGAATGCCTGTCTGCAGTTGCGATTGATGAAAACATCAGGGTGGTTCAGTTCACTGGTGCCGGGCGCGGGTTTTGTCCCGGTGCAGATTTAAAAGCCTATACCAGCGATGAACGCCAGGAACCAAACCGAAAGGAATATTTCAGTATTACCTCGTTGCTGCATGAGATGCCCAAGGTTACGGTAGCCGCCATCAATGGTGCTTGTGCCGGTGCTGGGTTTGGATGGGCTTGCGCGTGTGATTTGCGCTATGCAACAGCCCGGGCAACATTCAACTCGGCTTTTCTGGGTGTCGCCATTTCCGGTGACATGGCAGCGCCCTGGTTATTGCCCAGGATACTGGGTGCCACCAAGGCGCGAGAACTGATGTTAATACCAGGAAAGTTTGGTGCCGAAGAAGCGGAGCGTATCGGTCTTGTGGCAAGGACTTTCAGTGATGATTCCTTTCGCGATGAAGTTGATGAAATTATTGATCGATTGGCCAGCTCTGCACCACTGGCAATGAGTGAAATGAAGAAGAACTTTATCAGTGCCGAGAACATGAGCTTACGGGATTATATTGAACTCGAAACAGAACGACACAGCCGCACCGGTGCAACAGAAGATAGCCGTGAGGCATTCCGAGCATTTGTTGAGAAAAGGCAGCCGGAATTTAAGGGGCGTTAGGAACAGGTGTTTCAAACCACCGATACTTTCGCATGGGGTGATGGAATAAAGCACCCGCCTTCCATTTCCCCGTCTTTGGTCCGGCTGATGATTTGCGGCAAGGCAAACAAGTTAGGGGATACTCCGTTCGCCCTGACATTCGTTTGCGGATACTTATTCTCAAGTCCGCTGATGATATCTTTCCCTAGCGAATCCATCAGGGTCACAAGATCGGTACCGGAAACATCTATTCTGGGTTGATGCACCGCGTCGTTAATGTTCATGTTGAAATCCAGTATTGAAGAAATCAACTGGAAAATCGCCGGGAATATTTTGCGACCACCACAGGCACCTGCGGCGATGACGGTGCCATTGTCCTGCTGGATTATCACTGGGCACATGTTACACAGAGGATGCCTGCCACCTTTTACAGAGTTGGGCCCGCCCGGTCTTGGGTCGAACCACATCATCCCGTTGTTCATCAGGATACCTGTCTCAGGCAACATAATACGCGAGCCAAATGCCGACATGATCGTTTGGGTGTGGGAGACGACATTGCCGTGTTTGTCGGCGGCACAGATATGGGTGGTGTTGGTTGGTATTGCTTTGTCGGGTCCTTCACCTAAGTGGGACAGTCGATAGGTATAGGATTCAAGCAGCGAATCCGCGTAGGCTTCGAACGTGATGAGATCAGGTCTGGAATTGGCGCTCGAAGGAAGCACCCCAAGCTTTTCCTGAAGCAGACTCAGTGCCTGGATCAAGCTGGGTCCGGCGGTAAGTGGCCCTGCTGTGTGCACCCAGGAATTTCTATAGCGGGTACTCAACGGCTCTGAAATGGTCGCCTCATAGGCGCTGAGATCTTTTTCGGTAATCCGTGATCCCGCCATCGACAGATCACTGGCGATATCCCTGGCCAATGCACCACAGTAATAATCTTCCGGACCATCAGCTTGTAAACGCCGGTAGGTAGACGCCAGCCGCCCCAGCGTCAGGTTGTCGATGCTGCCGTCCAGGGTCTGCACCGGTGGAAGTCCATCGGCGAGATAGACCCTTCGGGTCTCCGGATATTTGTTCAGGCCCCGGGCAAACAGGTTAATTTTCGACGCGTTGTACCAGTCGATGGGCAAACCCCATTCTGCCAGTTGGCAGGCAGGTTCAATAACTTCTTTCCAGGTTAGCGTGCCAAAGCTTTCAAGCGCCAGTGCAATCCCCTTGATATAGCCGGGTACGGCGACCGCTAACGGTCCATGGATATTTACATCATCAATAACGACAGGCCAGTTGAAGGCGTCGGCGCTATTTTCTCCGCTCTGTGCCAGGGGATAGTCTCCAGGCACAGAGTTAAACGGCGCCCGCATGCCAAATTCGATGACCTTAATCGTGTTGGTCTTTGCAAGATAAATAGTTGTATAACCGCCGCCACCGATGCCGCTCATCCAGGGCTCAAGCGTACCAATCGCAAGCCCGGTTGCGATTGCTGCGTCAATGGCATTGCCGCCTTGTCTTAGAATTGCCGCTCCAACATCCGAGGCCAGGTGATGCTGGCTCGCGACCATGCCCCCTGTACTGGAAATTGAAGCCTTCGATACTTGCCAGGTTTCATTTACACGAGTCTGCATGGTTTTCTCTTGTTGGCGAGTCTGATTGTTACTTTACATCGAATACCGTGCATTTAGCACTTCACCGGTGCATATCCGCTTGGGTAGTTCACATTTGTTGTCTCACTTTTGATATTATATGACCGTTAAAAACCTGACTTTGAGTGTGCCAAATGTGGCAGATGAGCCTGAAACAAAGACGTCGACATGGTGAATTGATCGAACAACTCCATGTTCTGAAACGCAGTCCTTATTCCAGTGTGCCAAACGGGTATGTGTTTGGGGAAAGCGAGGAGGAGGACGCGAAGTACAATGACGCCCTCGAAACGCTCAAAACGCTCCTGGAAGAAATGCATAGTCTGGAACAGGAAGTGCGGGACCGATAGATACGCTCCCCGAGATCATTACTTCGATTCCTTTTGTAACTCTTGTTTTAACTCTTCTCGTAAGAGCGCCGATTGTTCGATGACAAATGCCTGGATTGCAAGTGCTTGGCTGGCATCGAGTACGTCGTCAAATTTCGGCATTCCCAATCCCTGCAGAGCACCATCAACGACTATTTCCTTAAAGATCGCATGCTTGTCCGGGCTTAAGTAGCGAAGGTCAGGGTACAACATACTGCTTACTACGCCGCCACCATGACACCAGCCGCAATATTTGCCATAGAGTCTGCTGCCTTCAGCAATCTGATCCGGTTTGGTTTTTATTCGTGGTAACCTGGGCAGGGAGAAATCACGTTTCGCCGATACCGGCATAACTGCGCTGCCAGCGAGCTTAAAAGCAATGATCCTGCCTTCATTGTGATAACTGTTGATCATCGCCCCTTCGACTACCGCGCCCATGCCACCGCCGATACCCGCTGCAATTGCAACATATTGTTCACCCTTGCTGCGATACGTGACAGGAGGCGCGAAGAAACCCGTGGTCGAAGACATTTGCCAAAGCTGTTCTCCGTTGCTGTCACGATATGCAGTGAATCGGCCATCTGCGGTACCCTGAAACAATAGCCCACCTGCGGTGGTTAGCAGGCCGCCGTTCCAGTGACCTTTGAGACGTTTCTGCCAGCGGGGTCTGCGTTCGACAGGGTCCCAGGCAATCAGGTGGCCCCGGAATACCGGTGCATCCTTCGTGGCACTGGCCGTGAACTCGTCGTCAAACATGAGACCCAGGTTCCAGGTGGCCGGATCATACACAAATTCATCGTCGTTCTTGTACCACAAGCCGGTGTCATGTGCTGGCAAATAAAGTAGCTGTGTGTTCTGGCTGTAAGACATGGGTTGCCAGTTGTGACCGCCCGCAGGGCCCGGCGTGACCTTCTTCAGGATCTCGGCATAATTAGCATCTTCAGTTTCTACGGGCCGCCCACTTTCAATATCGACATGGCTTGCCCAGTTCAAGTCAACATAGTGGGTCGCTGACAAGAGTTCACCGCTGGCACGGTCTAGAGCATATAGAAATCCATTCTTTGGTGCCTGCAGCAGGACTTGACGCACCTCACCATTGATGGTTAGTTCAGCTAGCAGAATGTGTTGGGTTGCTGTGTAGTCCCAGTTGTCACCTGGCGTTGTCTGGTAGTGCCAGCTCAATCGGCCGGTATCTACATCGAGTGCAATTATCGAAGACAAAAACAAATTGTCTCCACCCCCGGGGCTTCTCTCGTACCGTGACCAGGGGGAACCGTTGCCAGCTCCCACGTAGATTAAATTTAGCGCAGGATCAAACGCCATGCTGTCCCAGGCGGTGCCGCCACCGCCAGCTTTCCACCACTGGCCGCTCCAGGTCGGTATCGCGATGTCAAGATCCGGGTGTTCCAATGGTTTTGAAGGGTCTCCCGGTACAGTATAGAAGCGCCATAGCTGTTCCCCGGTGTTTACATCGTATGCAGTAACGTAGCCTCGAACACCATATTCAGCACCCCCGTTGCCGATAATCACCTTGTTGTTGGCTATTCGTGGTGCCCCGGTGATGGTATAGGCCTTGTCTGTTGGTGTGGTTTGCACTTCCCAGAGCTTTTTACCGTTTTGTTTATCCAGGGCTACAAGCCGACCGTCCAGCGTGCCGAAGACCAGGCGGTCCCGCCAGACTGCAACGCCACGGTTCACCACATCACAGCAGGCCCAGCGCCCCCATTGCCTGGGTACCTCAGGGTCATACTGCCACAATCCCTTGCCGCTACTGGCATCAATCGCATGAACAACGCTCCAGGGTGCCGTTGCGTACATCACGCCGTCGACAATGATCGGTGTGGTCTCTACCCCACGAGTGGAACCCAGTTCATAACTCCAGGCGACACCCAGCTCTGAAACTGTTTCCTGGTTAATGTCGGTTAACTCGCTGTAACGAGCCTCACCGGGATCCTGGCCATGCATTGGCCAGGAAACTTCAGGGATTGGGGTTTCAGTCCGGGACGGTTCAACAGGTTCATCAGGTGTACATCCAAAAATCAACAGGCAACCAATTACCATTACGGCCGAGGAGAAAAAACGCATTTGAGAGTCTTCCTGATCATTCTGTGGGATACACGATAACGATAACGCTGGCGCGGGTCTAGCTAGCGGCCGGAAGATCGATGGATTCGGTTACCATCTGGAACGAATCGGGACCCACACAAATGGCGGTAAGCGTTTCATTTCAAGTACTTGCACAAATGCAATAAAACATCGCCGTTGAAACCAATATCGTATGCTTGGTATCACTTTGTTTAAGACGTATACATAAGAAGCATGGAAAATCGAGCACTTATGGCAACCAAGGTAACGGAGACTCAGGATGAGCCATGGACACCTGTGGATGCAATTGAGTCGGATGGGCCATCTCCGAAACCTGACCCGGCCAAGCTGACTGATAATCAGGTCTTACCCCTGGAGATCGCACAATCCTGGCTTCTGTGGCAGTGCGAAATGGTAGCGGGAGTGATTCACGGTGGAATTTTTTGCGACCCCAATGCCAATTCAAAACCAGCTTGGATTGCGAACTGGCCGAACAATGAAAAAAAGGATCCGTTGCTGAAACAGATGAGCAAGCGGGTGATGGCAGAAGGCACAGGGCTCACTCATACAGTCAATCACGAAGGACTGGGTGACCTAAAGAGTTGCGATCTGATCGGCTGCCCATTGATAGCGGGTGAACAGGTAGTCGGCGTCGTTGTGTTAATGATCTCTACGCGCTCCGAAGCCCAGCAACAAGCCATACTACAGTTACTCCAATGGGGCGGGATGTGGATTGACAAGTTGATAGGACGGCAAGCGACTCGTCTGCAGGAGCTTGGCACATTTTCAATCGACCTGATCGAAGCGGCTCTTGCGCAGTCAGATACTAAACAAATGGCGTTGGATACAGTTAATCGCCTGGCGGAAAGTTTCAAGTGTGACCGTGTCAGCCTGGGTACCGTAAATGGAATGACGACTCAACTTTTAGCATTGTCTAACAATGCAAAGTTTGATTCCCGTACGCAACTGGTGCGTCGAATCGAGGCCGCTATGGAAGAGTCAGCCGATCAGTCCAGCACTATCGTTATTCCCGAATGCCCTGATCGTAAGAAGGTCATTGTTAGGGCGCATACCGAATTGATGAAGCAAGATGGTTGTGGCGCCAGTTGTACTGTTCAGTTGCAGGGACGGTCAGGTGTTGTTGGTACTTTGGTTTTTGAAAGGTCAGCTGACACACCATTCACTGCGGAGAACATTTCCAGTCTTGAATCCCTGGCAAGTATTGTCGGCCATATCCTGGAGTTGCGGAAGAAAGACGAACTTAGTTTTCTACTCAAGGGCGTTGCGGTTCTGCGAGATCTTTTAGTGGGTCTGGTGGGTCCATCGCACTTCAAATTAAAAGTTTTATCAGTCTGCTCGTTGCTGTTGTTGGTCCTATCAGCCTCGATTGATCGAGTTCGGCGCCTTGGTGTCGGCGAGTGGATTAAATTTGTCAGCGACATCGAAGTACCACAGATGGCCATCTTGGCCTGGGTGAATGAAGAGAGAACTGACATGGTTTTTGTTAATCGTCGAGGTATAAAACAGAACGAGCTGACAGTTGAACAATTTACCTCGATGACAATTAAACGCCATGCAATGATAATTGAAGAATCGAATCTGTCACTGACAGATAGAGCATCTCACTGCATGTTGCAGAACATGAATAACCAACTGACACATCCGGCCACTCACGATAAGCTGACCGGGCTCATAAATCAAAAAGAGTTTGAATACCAGCTGTCACGAGTTATTGGACTAGCCAAGAGAGAAAAAACACACCATGTTGTCGCTATGTTGTACATTGATCAATTTGAAGATGTAGATTGTTCAGAAGAACGCACTACGGCTCACGGCCTGTTAATTGAAGCAAGTGACGTCATTCAAAACGTGATCCCTAAAGAAGCTGTCTTATCTCGTTTGAGCGGCGATGAGTTTGGCCTTCTAATTGAAGGTTGTAGTGCGCAGGAGGGTATGCAAATAGTCCAGGAGGTTTGCACGGCAGTAAAAACATTTAAATTCGAGCAGCCTGACGGGAAGCTTTCTCTCACCATCAGTGGCGGTGTGGTAAATGTAGATGAACAGACCATAAGTACAACAAGTGTGATGAGGGGAATGAATACAGCTTGTTTCACGGCAAATAGTTCAAGCCGAAACACAGTTCAGATTTATGAATCTGATGACTCAGACCTGGCCCATCGAAAAGAGATCATGAATTTCATTGCTCAGATTGATAGGTCCATAGAAGAGGGTAGATTTTTACTGAACTGCCAGTTAATACAACCCAATGCCAAGGATTCAGAGGAACTCCCACACTATGAGATATTGCTCACCATACTTGATGGAAATGATGAGCCGATGCCGCCGCAAGATTTTATTGTTGCTGCGGAAACCTACAACCGGATGGGTGGTATTGATCGCTGGGTCATAACAAACACGTTCGAATTCATTGCTAACAACTTTCTACGCCTGAACCATCTGGGAGCCTTTACTATTAATATATCTGGGAATTCACTGGCTGAAGATGACTTTATGGAATTCATACTTGAACAATTCCACAAAACACGATTGCCTACTTCGAAAATATGCTTCGAAATTACTGAAAAAGCCGTGATCGGCAACATCAATAACGTGGTTGAGTTCATTGAAAAAATGCAGGTAATCGGTGTCCAGTTTTCATTGGATGACTTTGGCACGGGCGTCTCTTCCTATTCGTACTTGAGAAGTCTGCCCGTAGATTACGTCAAGATAGATGGCATTTTTGTCACAGACATCAAAACCAGTGCGAGTGATTATGCAGTGGTCAAGTCAATTAACGAAGTTGCACACTCCATGGGTAAGAAAACCATTGCTGAATTCGTAGAGGATAATGAAGTCCTTGATATTCTGAAAGAGATCGGGGTGGATTTCGCACAGGGATTTGGGGTGGGGCTGAAGATACCTATCACTGAACTGCTTTAGCTATTACCCACCCACACAAATCCTTGCGTAGATAGCCAGCTGGATATATGGTTCTGGCATCTCACATTAAGGATTTATTGAAATTATGGAACTACAAGATAAAGTCGCAGTAATCACTGGTGGCAGTGGTGGTATTGGCCAGGCAATGGGCAGAGCTTTTCTGGAAGAAGGTGCAAAAGCCGTGGTGCTCGTAGATTTGGTAGAAGAGGCCGTTCAGGCTGCGGCTGCTGAGCTAGGTTGCTCAGGCGAGGTATGCGACGTCACCGATGAAAGCCAGATCATGGGTGTGGTTGAGCGTACCCTTGCTGGACATGGGCAAATCGACCTGTTCTGTTCAAACGCTGGCGCCGGTGGCGCAGGGCTGCTGACTGATGCGGAAAATGAGGTGTGGCAGCAGCAATGGGAACTACATGTAATGTCGCATCTGTACGCAGCCCGGGCAGTGCTGCCGGGGATGATTGAGCGTGGTGATGGCTATCTGCTGAATACGGCTTCGGCGGCAGGATTATTGGCAGCTATTGGCTCTGGTCCGTACACCGTCACGAAAGCAGCCGCCGTTAAGTTGGCTGAATTCATTTCTATTACCCATGCTGATGATGGTATTAAGGTATCAGTTCTATGTCCCCAGGGAGTTAACACCGCAATGGCACCCAAGAGTCTGGGTGATGGCCAGACCGATGGCATTATTGAACCGGATCTGCTTGCTGATACTGTCGTCGAATGCATCAGGCAAGAACGCTTTCATGTCCTACCACATCCTGAAGTTGAAGACTATGTGCGACGCAAAGGCGATGATATTGACCGATGGCTGCACGGCATGCAGCGGTTACGCCGACGTTCCCTACCTGAATAAGCCATTATCAGCTGAGCGTTACCTGATCATAGATTGCCGTGACGTTGTCAAATTTCAGAATCACTGAATGTGCGGTATGGGAGTGCAGATCGTGGAGGTGATATTTAAATCGCTTTTGATCAACACCCCTTAGGAAGTTTTCATACTCGATGGTCAGTTCCCTGACATCGGTTGGTTTGTCTTTACTCCAGGTTGCACGATAGGGGCCGAGTACCGCACCACCCTTTAAACAGATAGTGACTTCGTGATTGGTTAATTCCGTTTCTGTCATGACAGACTCCTGTGTTCGAACTCTATGGCGGCCAACTCGCCTCCCTGATTGGCGAATCGATTTGTGGGTCGCTTCACAAGGAATCATAGCACCACTTGAGGTCGTTGTTTTACAATGAAATACTGGCGTTATGCCAGAAGCAAGACAACAAACGATCACCCATACAGCGGTATTAACGGCGATAGCCATGCTAGCTTTTGCCGCAAACTCTCTACTGTGCCGCCTGGCGCTGGCTGGCGATTTGATTGATGCTGCGACCTTCACTTCCGCCAGAACAATTGCCGGAGCGTTGATGCTGGGTTTGATCCTGATGTTTCGGGGCGGTTCCTATTCACGGTTACCGACGAATTGGCGGACGGTAGCAGCACTGTTGATCTACTTGGTTTTCTTCTCCTTTGCATACCTTTCTCTCAGTGCGAGTACCGGTGCCTTACTACTGTTTGGGGCGGTTCAACTTACGATGTTCGTGGTGGCGCTTCGCGAAGGTGAGAAGTTCCCAGTGGTTTCCTGGATAGGTTTTGTACTGGCGATACTGGGGCTTATCTACCTAGTGCTTCCGGGCGTTACGGCACCCGATCCACTGGGAGCGACACTGATGATTGTCGCCGGTATTGCCTGGGGGTTTTATTCGCTCCTGGGCAGAAGTACGGCGGATCCGCTTGAAGCGACAGCGAGGAATTTTTTGTATTCTGTACCGCTGGTGCTTCTTGTCAGCCTGTTCTTTCTACCACACTTCCACAGTTCTGTTTATGGACTGATACTCGCTGTGGCATCCGGGGCCATTACCTCAGGTTGTGGCTATGTCATCTGGTATGCGGCTCTTTCAGGGTTGAGCGCAACTCAGGCTGCTACTGTTCAGCTCTCCGTGCCGGTGATTGCGGCATTCGGTGGTGTTCTGTTGCTGACCGAACCCGCAACGCTCCGTCTGGTGCTGGCTTCTGTAGCAACACTGGGTGGGGTGGCTATTGTACTGTCGCAGCAGGTGGGGGCTAAAAACCAGTAAACGGATGCACCTAGTCGGTAATGCCCAGCTTCTGAGCCAGTTTGTCACCGCCACGGGTTCTGGTAAATCCCCGGACGCCAACACCTCCATCATGATTCAGAATGACGCCGGTTGAAGGGATATTGTCCTCCCGGGATGCGAAGAATACGTAAGCACCGGCATACTCTTTTGGCGTCGGCATAACACCCACGGGTACGATATCGGGAATGGATTGGGCGAGCGCCTCGCCGGGAATTACCTGTTCCGCTTGTCCAAGTGCGGTCGAACCTCGCAAATTGGTATCAATGGCTCCCGGCGCGACGCCGTTAACCCGGATGTAGGGTGCCAGTTCAAACGCAAATTGGCGGATTAAACCGACAACGGCATGTTTGGTTGCGGTGTACAATGGTCCGCCACCATCGGGGTAAAAGCCTGCATTTGACGCTGTAAAAATCATCGAGCCACGACTACGGGTGAGTGGTTCCAGAGCAGCTTTCGCAAGATTCAGGTAGCCCTTTACATTGGTGTGAAACAAATCGTCAAACGACTCATCCAGAGTGTCCACCGGTAAGCCGATGAGCGACTTCGAAAAGTCCCAGATACCCGCGTTACCAATAATACAGTCAAGTTTTCCGAATTTATCGACGCAGGCAGAGACTGCCGTTGCGTTATCGTCGTAAACGCGTACATCACCAGGGATGGTTAGCAATTTATCGTCGTATCCCAGGTCATGGACTTTTGTCTTTAAGGATTCAATGGCATCGGAGGATTTGTCGAGCACCGCAATGTTCGCACCTTCCTGCAGAAATCGCTCAACGATGGCCAACCCAAGACCAGAGGCGCCACCGGTAATCAAAGTGACTTCGTTTTCAAGACGCGCCATTGTTCATTTTCCCTTGTGCTAAAACATACTGCTCATATTCTGCGAGAGAATCACCGTCTGCTCTAAAAAAATGTGACGGCGGGCGAGCATGAAGCTGTTGTCAGTCCGCCGGATCAGATCCTGCCTTCGACCGATCCAGCTATCCTCTTCGCTTTCAAGACGGGTTCGATAAAGGTGAAAGTTCAGCTCAACTTTGATCTCATCTCCCTGGACGCCACTTATATGAATATTGCTCACGAAGTGGCGAGTTCGGGAAGGCGGGTCTTCAGACCAGGCGTTTCCAGCGGCCATTTTTTTTACGCGCATCTTTAACATTTCCAGATCATCGTCGAAAAAGGCCATGGCGCCTGGTTCTGTAAATTCCTTGTTGATTTCCCTGGTTGTTGTGGTGCGGCGGATTGGCATCCAGTAGTGAATATCCTCCGTTAACAGATTTATCCATTCGTCATAACGGCGCTCGTCTAACAGTTTTGCTTCGTGGTAGAGAAACTGCTCCACCTCGAATTGCAGGAGCATAAGATCCGGGGTTGATAGCTCGGTGTTTGATGGCTCGGTATTTGATTGTTCAGGCATATCAAACCTGCCCCTTTGGTTCAGGGGAGTGGTTTTTCACCAGATCCGACCAGTTGTCGGCCTTCATCCATTCCTGCCATGATCGGTAGGTCCAGCGTTGGCCGTGTTCATTGACGACGGTTTCAATACTGGACTGACCCGACTGATCGGATCTCACTTTGTCCTGACCCAATCCCATTCTAAAGTTAAGGGGGCGATCACCGGTAACCACTCCCCGGGACCCCCTGGTTGAGTGGCTCCAGTTCTCGCCATCGTCCTGTTCCAGCATTCCTGCAGGGCCAAAAAAATGGATCGCCCCCTGGATTATCCGTCGTTTCGTTTCTGTTGACAGGTTTTTGTTTACAAAGGTGAACCACCAGAGCTCGGTTTCAAGCGGTCCCTTTGGAAGACGCAAACAAAGTTGTGTCCCACCGGTAGACACCCAGAGATTGGGAAAAATATTGGGGTGGCCTTTCGAGCGGATACCCACCGGTCCGAGTTCCTGAATTGCTTGTTGGTTGGCACGCCAGGAATTTGGCGACTTCGGTTTTTCAAGGTTAGCTGTGGAGTAAAGATCGGCATATTTTTCTTCCAGTCGCCGTTGTTCATCTTCACTGACACCGGGCCCGCCGATAGCATGACCATATTCACCCAGAATAACCATCTGGCTCATCGGGTACATGGATTCTTCAGACATGATTCCGGTTCTAATTGCCGAAGCATGGCTGACCTTGGGATGGTACCAGTCAAACAGGTTGTCAACCGCCAGTTTCCAGTTGCACTGGATACGGTTTTTCTGGATGCCGTCGACTACTTCAACATCACCCTGTTCTGCAATCAGATCCAACCCAAGTCGACCTACCCAGCCAAGAAAATCGCCAAGGGCGATGGCATCGGGATCCAGTGTCGCAAAAACAAAGCCTTTGTAACTTTCGACCTGGGCTGCTTTGGCGAGGCCCCATTTATCTTTATCCAGATCTCCCTTGTAAAAAGGTTCGAATCCCGGCACGCCTACCAGTTTGCCATCGAGGTCGAAGTTCCAACCATGGTACGAGCAGAAAAATGAGCGGGTTTTACCCTGATCCGCCCGGCAGACCGTATTGCCGCGGTGGGGGCAGGAATTGAGCAGTACCTGGACCTGCTGGTTTCGATCCCTGACTACAATGACCTGGTCCTCGCCGATGTAGTTAAGGAAAAAGTTACCGGATTCAGGAATTTGCGATTCATGGCACATGAAATTCCAGCCCCGGGCGAATATCTTTTTTAGTTCAGTCTGATAAATTTCGACGTCAGAGAAAATTCTTCGATCTACGAGTCCGTTATCGTTGTCTACCCAGTTCTGGCGTGTGATCAGGTTCATTGATTTCCCCGCGGCATTGATTTGCGGACCTTAGCATCAAAACCAGACGCAACCCACTCGCCCTGGGCTGTATTCCAGTGTGAAAAGAAAAGTCGTTTTTTGGGATCTGGATGAAAAGCAAGACGCTCGGGAAACAGATTCCAGTCGGTTAGCACCGGCGAGGGCGCACGAACGTACTTGTTAGTTGTTGGCAGGGAGCTGCCCAGCCAGCCGCCCCGGGCATAATATTGATGCCAGGTTCGGCGGGACTGCTTGCCATCACCATCATAACGGGTGTGGTACAGCGCCGTGTCGTACATGACACAGGTACCGGCAGGGCCGTAGATTGGCACTTCAGAATAGTTTTCACCGAGTTCGTTAAAAGCCTCTTTGAGTGTTTCATACTGGTTGCTTTTGGGTACGACACAAAACGATGGGGTATGTTCGTTGACTTCGGTGAGGTAGTGAATAGCGCAAAGCCAGTCACAGGGCATGTAGGGCGCACGGATAAACCGGTCCTCGACGACCGCATCATGATGAAAATTCATTGCACCGGTACCGGCGTTTGCCGGTGTTTCCCTTAAGTTGAATTCACTGAAACGGACTTTATCTTCACCGCCCAACAACGCTGAGACGAGAGGGAATGTTCTGGGATGTTGGGTATAGTGATCGAGTTCAGGATAGTCCAGCAGCGGTTGGGAAAAGATCAGCCCCTGGCCTCGATGATGTGGTTTTCTCTTCTCAGTCAATCCCCAGGATTCAGGACGTTCTTGCTGAGTTCGGTCAAAGAAGCGGTTTAGCTCGGTGATCTCCAGCTCCTCAAGACCGGCTTGCAAAACGGCGAATCCGTTGTCAGTGAAGAAGCGGATGGCTGCATCCCCGTCCAGTATGGAGTCGAAGTGCGGCGGTGCTTCGGTCGTGATTCTCCCGAAACCTTGATTGGCAACAGCCTGGTCTCCGGATTCATTTTCCTGGTGCTTGAGCTTCACTTCCATTGGTCATTACCTGCAGTATTTTTAACTAGTTACCTGACACTGAATTCACGCGACCGAATATTGATGTCAGTTCTCGGATCGCCTCGTCAGGCAGTGGGTCCGCCAGAATCGAATTCACATTTTCAGACAAGTGCGCTTTACTGCCCGTACCGGTCAGCACGACTGTAGCGCCGGGTTCATGGCGGCAGAAACGATAGGCAGCCTGGACGATCGAATTGATATCGGGATTCTCTTTTAGGAAACGCAAAGGGGATTCACCATCAATAGCTGCTTTGTCAATTTCCCCGCTTGAAACCAATTGCTGAATAACCTCCAATAGTGCATCCGGGCGACTCAGTGCACGCCGAACAGCGAACATGATCTGCGTCGCAACATTGTTCCTGATAGTCAAAGGGAAGACCGAGTGTCTGGCACTAGGGTTCAGCAGGTTAAAGCCAACCATGATCACGTCGAAATAATCGTCCGGAAGAGCGAGTTTTAACATGTCGTGAGACGGATCCCGGACGAAGGTCTCGGTAATACCAAGAAATCGAATCTTACCCAGCGTCTGTTGTTTCTTGAGGGCGGGAAGTATTTCTTCAACGCAATGGGGATACTGCTCTGCAGTTACACCATGAAGATTGAACACATCAACATAATCGGTTTGCAGGCGAACAAGGCTTTTCTCGAGAGACTCGACCACGGCTTGACCTGACAGCAATTTACCGGTTCTGCCCGGGGAGGATTTGGTAGAAACGACAATCTTGTCCCGCTTGTTTCTGATGGCTGAACCAACCGCAGCTTCAGTGCCGTAGGCTCTGGCGGTATCGATAAAATTGATACCGAGGTCCATGGCAAATTCAACAATAGCGGTGGCATGCGCCTCCGAATTTCCATTTGAGATGCCTAGCCGACTATGCCCACCACAACCCAGGCCAGCAACACTAACTTCGATCTCAGTGCGGCCCAGTAACGTTGTTTCCACTAAAATAGACTCCTAATCAATGAGCTTGCCATGTTCGTCACGAAGTTCAGGGCCATTGACTCTTGCACGACCATCGCCGAACTTTTCGTCCCGTTCCCTGAGGGTTTCCTTGAGACCCTTTTCCCTGAATGATTTCATATAGCCGGCAGCGCCTTTCGTGTTGTGGCCACGCACATCATTTTCTGCAGCCATTCGCTGCAGGGTACGGGCGCCCATTAATTCCAGTGCGGTGTTAATAATCCGTTTGTTGGCGGACAACAGATCCGGGTCAATCATCGCGAGGCGATCTGCCAGTTGTTCAACTTCCTGTTCAAGGTATTGTTGTGGTACGGACTTTAACACCAGACCAATCTGCTGCGCTTCGACGCCGTTGATAGTGTCACCGGTTAGCATCAGGCGTTTTGCCCACTGGGGCCCCACATTGTAAATCCACATGTTATTAGGTAGGGCACCAAGATCCCGGGCTGGCGGGAAACCAAACTTCGTATCATCAGTACAAATGACCATATCACAGAGCAGTGCGATATCTGTTCCGCCTGCCAGGCAATAACCGTGGACCTGGGCGATGACTGGTTTGTGCATATCGAAGATAGCCATACGATATCGCTGGGCTCGTTCTAGTTGCCAGGCATCATCATCGATGGAACGGCCGCCACGATAGCTGTTTTGTTCTGACTGGATGCGTGACACCGGTACGTTGCCGCCACCGCCTGTAAGATCATACCCTGCCGAGAAAGCCCTGCCTTCACCTCGTATGATGACACAGTGGACATCGTTGTTGTTGTCTGCCTCCCATAGCGCCTCGTTGAGTTCTGCTTGAAGCTGCAAGCTGAGTGCGTTGAGCTTCTCTGGCCGATTCAGGGTGATTCGTGCCCGGCCATTCTCTACCTCGTAGATGATGTTCTCGAATTCTTCCATTGTATGTACCGTGTGTTGGTATGGACACCTAGATTAGAGGCAGCCGCGCAATTATGGAAGGGGGTTGAGGGAAAACGGAACTTTTAGGCCCTTTCGGGCAGCGGCCAGGATTGCCGGAGACGGATAGTCCTGTTGATCGACAATCTGCTGATAGGCAGCAATGGC
This sequence comes from Gammaproteobacteria bacterium, assembly GCA_012960755.1. Next base: position 323,301 of record DUAT01000057.1, on the reverse strand, counting down.
GGTTGTTCGCTTATTTTTTAAATCACTGATTTGTCCCAGGGTTAATTGATACCACGACTTGCCCCAGGATGGAAAATCAAAGATCCAGACGTCACCGGGTATTCTGTCAAACGCCGCTGTAGCCCCATTTGTATCCTGCAGACCGAGATAAGCCCGGCTGGCCCATAATTGCGCCAACGCCAGATCTACGGGCTGCCGGTCATATTTCTCTCCTGTTCTTACGAAATGTTGGCTGGCCTGCAGTGATTGTTCATACCGCTGCATCTCTATCAGCAACGAGATATAGCGTAAGTGAAAGCGTCGGTTTTCCGGATAACGATCTACCAGGTCCAATAGAAGCAGTACTGCTTGCTGACGATCCTCATCTGTGCCGTCGATTAACAGATTGCTATAGATAAACTTCGAAACATCCCTGAAAAATGTTCCCCGCTCGGTGACTTCCTTGACATAGGGCAGGCTTTTGGACGAATTCCCTGTGGGTACAAACCACAGGACGTGACTGACTGCTTTTATATAATAGGGGAGATTGTCAGCGAAGTAATAAGCCGATCCGAGATGCATTTTCGCGTCTGTCAGGGTGGGATCAAGGTTAAGTGCACGTTCGAGGTTTTTGATGGTTCGGGTACCGTGAACCCCTCCGCGGTAATAGTTTCCCCTTAAGGCGTTAAGATAGGTCAGGGCAAAATGGGCCTGGCCACAGTCATAGTAGCCCTGGTGGTCCTTACCATCCCGGTTGATTTTCTGCTCACAGATTGCAAGCGCCTTGTCAGCATCGGCGATGATCTGTTGGTCGTATTGGGTTTGGATCGAGTCCCAGGACAATCGTGTCACCAACGTATTCAGATTGAAGGTATAACCTGATGCGGAGTGTGGAAAGTCTCGCTTCATCTGTTTCGCTATCTTGTTGGCCCGTTCAAATTGATCTCTTAGTCGATAGGTGGTGCCTTTGATTTTTAACCGGTTGAGTGCTTCTTCATTGGCCGGGGCCGAGAGAACCGGGTTTGCGCCCAACACAATCAGAAGGCTGATTAATATTGACACCCTTGACATGATATTCAATTTTGTAACGAGTTGCTTCAACAGAAGATCTCTAACCCAGGTTCGATAACTTTTTGATGTAGACCATGTTAACAGATTTTCTATGCCGCTTTCGCGAAGCTTAGAAGCCAGTAAGGTCTTTCAATCTTGCCTTGCCTCCATCAGACACCATCAGCAGTGCTATCCCTCCGTCCCTCAGTTGCTGCTCAAGTTTCAACGCCTGCTCCCTGGGTGCAAAGAAAGCTTCGATACCATAGTTGACCCGATAGTAACTGGTTTTGTTTTCATAATGTCTGTTTTGAATTCTGCCGCGAAGAAAGACGCCTGTCGCAGGTTTGTTGAGCATGATTTTCGAAAAAACAAATAATTCCTCTCCATCAGGCATTAAGACCACATAAACCACCTCACCATTTCGAAGATCTTTGTCCTGGGGAAAATGACTTGCGTCAATCTGGGAAATTCCGTAATTGAGGCGCGCATAGTTGCCCCGAAACATCGAACGAGGGTCGACGGGTATTGTTTTTAATTTTACCTCTTTGCCGGTCCACAGCGGCAGTACGGCTAACACGTACATACCGACAAGAATCAAAATCTGAGCAACGACAGAACCACTCAAAGCTATGTTGACGAAACGCTTCATGGGTGGTCTCCTTTCGCCAGGTAGCCCTTCCAATATCGAGCGGCGCCTAACAATAGCGTGGCACACAGGATAAACAGCATGGCACCGCCAACATAGTCACCAATCAAATCAATATATCGCATTAATGCGACCAGCAGGATGGTAGCGATACCGAGGAAAAAGTAGTGGGAAATGCCGCTGTGAATGCCCTTGATAATCAGTGTGACGCCAGCCGATATCAGGGCCAGGTTGTACATCAGCTGAAAAAGAGGTGCATGGACATCGTTTTCGGTGAGCAGCACCGCCAAAAAAGACGCCAAATAGAAAACCAGTATGGAAGCAACGATTTTCAGCTTGCTCGACCGGTAAGCCAGGAGCAGCGCACTCATCGCGAGTACCCCGACAAAGGCGAATGTTGAGGGCAAGTGTTCCCAGTTTGCGTTGATCAGACTTTCCCAGGGATCTTCAAAGCTGAATACCAGCAAAAACAGCAATCCGAATCTCAGGCTCCAGACCGATAGAACAGCGCCATAGTCCTGGGTAGCAACAGTATTTCTTTGATTTAGCCAGTGGCTGAATGTATACAGAAGAATGAATGATGCGACGCTCACAGCCACATGCTCTGGCTCAAAAGTGAAATGTCGACTACTGCGCCAGATTTCCGCCAGTGCGTATTCCATCCAGAGTCCAATACTCGCCACCGAGGTGAGCAGGAGGAGGATGCTCCCTTGCCCCCGGTACAATACAAACAACGAACCCATGATAAAAACCGGAAAGAGTGTCGGGTAAAAACCTACGCTCACTTCGAGATAAAACCAGATAATTGCCAACAGGTTTGCCTGCAAGGTGATAAGCGGGTTTTTCGTCAGCAGGCCAAATGGCAGGCATCCAAGCGCCCACCAGAATACGCCATCTGGCATGTGTTCACCCAGGTGGTAGATCTGGGCTATCAGAATAATCGACGCACCAAAGAACAGGTTACCGAGCAGGAAAATACCCACTGCGACACTTTGCTTACCTTGCGAATTTAAATAAACCGCAAAGCCCTGGGTGCAAGCGGTGAGGACAACGAGTCCGCCCATCCTCAGCGCTCTGGGGATGTCATCCCAATTCGCGCCCAGAAGTGTGATAACTGCCAGGCCAATAAACAAATAACCAAATACAACCAGCACGTTGTAACCCAGTGACCGGCTACTCGCCTGGTGGTAATCAGCACCGTAACGCGCGCAAATTTCCTCGGCCTGGCTGACGGTGATGACATCATCACCCACCCATTCTGCGGTTTCCCTGGCCAGATCACTTTTTAGCAAACGAATTAATCGCATTGTTATTCCGGGATTGGTAGTTTCATTACTTTGCCCTAACATGAGGCTTGTAGCGAGAACAGTTATGATTATTCGAACAAAGATCTGGTTGGGTTCGGCGCTATTGCTATCGTCATCGGACGTGACGTCAATCGATACATTGCAGAGCGCGATCAGGCGGAACTGAAACTCGAAAGCATATCCGACCTTCGTGCCGGGAATTTGACATCATAACGTACCGGTCTGACTCGACCGGTCCCATTGACTATTTTAGCTTAGCTCGTCAATCCACGACGGGCTTCAACGCCAACACGTCAGGCAGATTGACCTGTCTGTTTACTGTACTATTCGCGGAAAGATCGAGTGATAAAACGACGAACATGCTGAATCAATGAGTACGTTTTGGACGAGTTACTAAAAGGCAGAATTGTCAATGGCTGGAACTTTTTCGGGCTGGTTGCAGCAATAATATCGGTAACAATGCTGCTGGCTATGGTTCGTGTTGACTTGTCGCGTGTTGAAGCCGTCTCTTCGATGATTCAATTCTCGGTGCGCTGTGCGGTGCCCTGGTTGTATCTGGCCTTTGCTGCCTCCTCTTTGCAGACGCTCTTTCCCGGCTTGCTTAGTCGTTGGCTGCTGCGAAATCGAAAAATAATAGGACTCTGTTTCGCTGCCGCGATGGCCTGGCAGTTGTTGTTCATCCTGTGGTTGGTAGGTATACATACACAATACTATATCGATGATGTTTACGTTTTGAGCGATGTCGTTGAGGGGGTGGTGGGTTATACATTGCTGATAGCAATGGTGCTGACCTCGTTCAAATTTGGTCGCAGCCGATTGAGCCCAAAGCAGTGGAAGATCCTGCACACAAGCGGGATTTATTGGCTGTGGGCATATGCCTGGAGTGTCTATTGGTTCAATCTCTTCTACTACCAAAACCCGGTTCTCATTGATTATATCTATTACTGGGGTGGCTTCCTGGCCTGGGGTTTGCGCATCGCTGCCTGGAGTAAAAAACACTGGCAACAAACAACTACTGGTCATACCGGTCGGCTGCTACTGCTTGGATCCGGCGTCGTGGCGGTGATCATCGGCTTGACAGGTAGTAGCTTCGGTTCAGCCTGGAGTCCTCAAGTCTACGAATTGTTTGCTGGGATCGGAGTGATGCAGGCAATTGATATTTTTATGCCGTATTTCCCGTTTGTGCCGTTCTACCCGATTTTCACTATTTCGCTGGGCGCCTTCTTGATTGTAAAATCCAAAGGTTGATCCCAGGAGACTATCAACTTTAAGCCCCGGGATGATCTTTCGGTTATTCTGATCATTAATGAAACTTGTCCTACCCGGGCATCTGGAGAAAATAATGAAGCAATTCAAAGATCGCGTCGCTGTGATCACTGGTGGCGCTAGTGGTATCGGTCTGGGTATGGCGCGTGCTTTTGCCAGCCGCGGAATGAAGCTGGTGATTGCAGACCTTGATACCAAGGCACTGGCGGATGTGGTCAGGGAGTTTGAAGATTCCGGGGTTCCTGTGGTTGGTCGACTCTGTGACGTCTCAAAATTGGAGGAGGTCGAGGCACTGGCGGTAGCTGCAATGGAAGAATATGGCGCTATCCATATACTGTGCAATAACGCAGGTGTCGGCATTCCAACTTCAGCCAGGAAAATGAAGCTTGCGGACTGGAAATGGATCATGGATGTGGATCTCTGGGGCCCAATTTATGGGGTAAAAGTTTTCCTGCCCATTATCGAACAGCAGGCAGAAGGTCATATCTGTTCAACATCATCCATGGCTGGTTTAATTTCAGGCCAGATGATGGGGGCATACAATGTCGCCAAGCATGGGGTTGTGGCCTTGATGACGGCACTGGAGCGAGAGCTCAGGGCGAAGAAAAGCACTGTCACGGCGTCGGTACTATGCCCGGGACCTATCAATACAAACATCAGCAGTCACTCAGTAGAATTTCGGCCCGGCAAAGCAAAGCCAAAAGCAGATGGGGAGAAGGCGGGGAAAATGGCTAAAAATATTCAGGCGAGCCTGGAACAGGGCATGGACCCTGATGAAGTCGGTGAACTCGTGGTGCAGTCCATTGCAGATGATAAGTTCTGGATTCTGACTCACCCCAGATGGGCAAAAGCAGTGCAGAAGCAGCTTGATGCGCTGGTCGACGACCAATCCCTGACGCGGGCGTAGACGAGTGTAGGACACGACACTAGAACCAGAAAAACACAGACCGTTCAGCGCAAAGTTGTTTACATAACCGTATTAGTGTCTTATTGTTATAAGACACTAAAGGAAACAACTTGTTCAACGTTAATCCCCAATCAGGAATTCCTATCTACCGGCAATTAATGGATCAAATTCGCCGGATGATCTCCAGTGGGCAGTTAAAACCGGGTGACCCACTACCTTCTGTTCGAAAACTGGCCCTCAGCCACGCCGTTAACACCATGACCATTTCAAAGGCATACAGCCTGCTTGAGGCAGAGGGATTGCTGGACCGGCAAAGGGGCAAAGCAATGACGGTGTCTAACCGGAATTCGATGATTGAAGGCAAGCGAGTTCGGCTGCAACGTCTCCAATCGATTATTGAGCAGCTGGCAATCGCCGCCAGACAACTGGAATTAGATGCGGATGATCTGACCAAAGCAGTTCGTCACCAGATGGAGAAAGATGATGAGTGATCAGGTGGTTAAGTTCGATAATCTTCGTAAGTACTATGACAACCACGAAGTGCTGAAGGGGATTACTACAGAAGTAAGGACCGGTGACGTTATTGGACTGGTGGGGCTGAACGGTGCAGGCAAGACAACGCTACTGGAGACTCCGCTCGGTTTCTGTAAGCCAACCCAGGGTTCATCCTGGGTATTCGGCATCGACAGTGCTCGGCTAAGTTCGAAAGAAACCAAGGCGCGGATTGGGTTTGTACCACAGACAGATGAATTGCTCGCTGGCATCAGTGGTGAGCGTTATCTTGGGTTGATCAGGGAATTCTATGACCATTGGAACTCATGTTTAATTCAGCGTTTATGTAATGAGTGGGATGTACCATTGGCGCGTAAGATCCATACTTTGTCGGTCGGACAGAGACAAAAACTTTCCATTATTTCGGCGCTGGGTAATGAACCGGATCTGCTCGTACTGGATGAACCCGTCGCCAGCCTGGATCCGCAGGCTCGACGGGCCTTCCTCCGCGAGCTGGTTGCCATTGCAAGTAGCCGCTCATGCACAATTCTGTTTTCCACCCATATCATCAGTGATCTTGAGCGGGTGGCTTCCCGGGTCTGGCTGATTAAAGACGGCGCGTTGGCGATAGATGAACCCCTGGATTCTCTGAAAGAGAATACCGGCCGGGTCAGCTTGCCCCCTGGGGTTGAACTGCCAGGGGCGTTCCAGAATGATGACCTGATCCATCAATACCAGGTAGGAAATGTTCAGACCCTTGTTTTCAGCCATTGGAATGCGGAGCGGCACCAGGCGCTGGCGCAGGCTGTTGGGTTTGAACTCGAGCGTGAATGGTGGTTGTCGCTGGAAGACATCTTTTTAGAGGTGCACGCATGAAAGGCGTAATCCTTATTTGCTGGTATATGGTGTCTTACCAGCGGATTATTCCCTGGGTTATCGTGTCTGGGCTATCGCTCGCTGGCGTGGGAATCCTGATCAACATCGGTCTGAGTGATTATGGTTTGTATTTGACTCGCGTCGGGATTGGGTTAGCCGTATTTGTTCCGATATTCATCTCCCCCTACGTGTTTCAGAAGTTATGGTCCAATCGTCGACTTGCACTACTTCCCGGATTTCAGCGCCGGACGGGATTGGCGATACTGCTGATGAATCTGGTCGGTGCTCTGACAATCACCATGATGAACTATCCAGACGTAAATGCCGACACTTTCGTTCTGGGTTTTATCGTTATAGGTGCCTATCAGGGCTATCTACAGCTATTGTCCAGATCCCGCTTTGTGGTCGCACTTATCCTGTTGCTGATCGTCGTCTTGCTGCAGGTTCTTCTTAAGGGGTTTGATGGCACGAGCACTGCGAACCAGGTCGTGATAACGATTGGGTTTATCCTGTGCATTGCGGGCTGGCTTTTTGCGGATCCTAGCCGTCGTTTCTCGTGGGCTCAGTGGTTGTCAGGCGCTGTCTGGGAGTACACGGCTGCCATGATGGATAAGAATTCAGCGCACCTGGCACTGCTGCTGGGGTTTCCGGGAGGGAAAGCCAGCAGGGCACTACTCAGTTTTGTTGTGGTCATCGGTGGACCCGCCTTAAGCTGGTTTTTTGTAGTGATCGTCATTGGCGGACTATTTTCTTTTCAAGCAACGAGTGATCTCACCGGTATGGACTGGCTTTCAGAGCCAGCTAATATTGTCGTGTTATTCCTCGGGACAAGTCTCCTCACCAGTAACTGGACACTTTCGTACGGTGAGCTGGCGGCGCGGCATCGATTGCTCTGGTTGCGACAGGGTGGAGACCGGGAAGCTCACTGGCGGTTGTTGGAAAAGAATGTGATTGCAAATCTTATGCAATTTTACCTGGCCGCGACCTTGGTTAGCCTGCTGGCATGGCTTGTTGGATCTACCTTCGCATCCGGGGTATACCTGACTGCTTTTGTTGCCAGCACCTCTTTCAGTGCGTACTTTCAACTCTCGGCACGGATTAATGGTGTGTCGATAATCGCAGGATTGATTGCGTTATTCCTGGCGGTAACTTTTGTCAGTGCAGCCACCTTTAAAAACCCCGTACTGATTGCAGGTTGTGAGATTGGCTTGTTTATGATGGCTGTCATCTTCCGCATCAAAGCGATGAGAGGGTTTACCGGCATTGACTGGAATCAGGTCAGACCCAGTCTGAATCATTCCAATGGATTGCCTAATTCCATCTGGGTCAGATAGCATAAGATTCGTCAGGCGTTTACTATATCGCTGAATCCGTTTTAAGCCATATGAGAGGAAGTAATGGACAAAATCTATGATATGTCCGGTAAGGTCGTGCTGATCACCGGAGGTAGCCGGGGACTCGGGCGGGCCATGGCACTGGGGTTTGCAGCCCAGGGCTCAGATATTGCTATTGTGAGTCGAAAAATGGATAGCTGTGAACAGACGGCGAAGGAAGTTGAGGCTCTGGGGGTGAGCGCATTTCCATATGCAGCCCATGTGGGTAATTGGAATCAGCTTGACGAGATGGTTGATGCGGTTTATGAGCGTTTCGGGAAGGTGGATGTTTTGATCAACAATGCAGGTATGTCGCCGTTGTATGAATCATTGGTCGATGTTACCGAAGAGTTGTTTGACAAGGTTATCGGTGTAAACCTGAAGGGTCCGTTCAGGTTGAGTGCGGTTGTTGGCGCAAAAATGAATGCTGCTGCGGGTGGGTCGATCATCAATGTGAGCAGCACTGCTTCTGTGAACAAGAGTCCCAATTCAGAACCCTATGGTGCCGCAAAATCAGGGCTCAATGCCATTACACGGTCGTTCGCCGCAGCCTACGGACCAAAGGTGCGGGTTAATTGTATTATGGCTGGTCCGTTTTTAACGGATATTTCCAAGGCCTGGAATATGGATGACTTCAATAAAAACGCCAGGTCCATGCCGATGCAACGGGGTGGAGAGCCGGAGGAAATTGTCGGTGCCGCCTTGTATCTGGCCAGTGATTCGGCGAGTTTCACAACCGGCGCGATACTGGCGGTTGATGGCGGCGTTCACTGACCGAGATTCTTCTTCCATGACCCTGTCGACCAAAATACTCATCGGCCTGAGTCTGGGTTTGCTGTGTGGCATCATTTTTGGCGAAGTGATGACGCAAGTTGCCATCGTTGGCGAGGCATTCCTGATGCTCCTGCAGATGACCGTATTGCCTTACATTGTGGTGTCAGTTATCTACGGTGTGGGTTCATTGAATCCAGCGAGTCTGCGGGTCATTGTGCGATATGGAATTATCGGTCTGGGACTTTTCTGGGGCGCAACGCTGTTTTTCATCATGTTAGTGCCACTGACTTTCCCTGTCTGGGAATCTGCGAATTACTATACGCCCGAGTTACTTGGACCCCAGCCTGAGCATAATTTTCTTGCGACTTTTGTACCCGCTAACCTGTTTCGCTCGTTGGTGGAACCGGCAGTACCTGCAGTTGTGGTCTTCAGCGGGATTTTTGGATACGCCCTGATGGAAGTGAAGGGTAAGCAGAAACTGCTGGAGACCCTTGAGGTGATCCAGGGAACTATCGGTAACGTCGCGATGCTGGTGTTGAAATTAGCACCATTCGGTGTTTTCGCCATTGGTGCGAATGCTGCTGCGACGATTCAACTGGAGGAACTACAGGGTGTGTATGTGTTTGTTACAACGGTCGCAGTGACTGCGTTTTTTTTATGCTTCTGGGTGTTCCCCCGGATGTTAGTCAGTGTTTCCCCATTCAGTTACGGCGAAATCATTGCTGTTAGTCGGGATGCACTATTGACTGCTTTTATTACAGGTAACTTTTTTGTGGTTCTGCCGATTCTTTCTGAACAGATAAAAAAGCTATTGGAGCTTAAAGCAGGTGGTAAAAGTGACTCTGAATATATAGTCGATATTATCGTACCCATTAGTTACAGCCTGCCAACTGCGGGCAAATTGCTGGGTTTGATATTCGTGCTGTTTGCCGGATGGTTTTCCGGCGAGTCCTTAGACGCTGATGAACTCCCATTGTTGTTTCTAAGTGGCTTGATGAACCTGTTCGGTTCGGCGGTTATCGCACTGCCAGCATTGCTGGATATGTTCAGTATTCCGGCAAATCTTTTCCAGCTTTACCAGGTGACTGACCATATCATCATTAACCGACTGTCAACCATGCTGGCTTCGATGTTTTGTGTCTGCTTTGCCCTGTTCGTCTCTGCCGGTTCTGCAGGATGGCTCAAGCCCAGGTTCTGGAAAATTGGTAAGTACACGGGCATTGCCGCGGCGCTGGCATTCGTTTTAATTGTTGGCTTGAGGACTATCTTTTCAGGTATCGGGCATCATTACGAGGGCTATACACATTTCATTGACCGGGAACTTATTTCTCACACCGTGAATGTCAAAGTCCTGCAGGAGCCAGCTAGTACTTTCAGCGAATTTGAAATCCAGCCTGTGCTGCAACGGGTGAAGGAAAGGGGTGTATTCAGAGTTGGTTACTATCGTGACTGGTTGCCTTATGCCTTCCATAACGAAAAAGGTGACCTGGTTGGATTTGATGTTGAACTGGCACACCTGCTTGCCCGGGACCTCGGTGTTGAGCTCGAATTTGTCAGGATATACAGGAATCAGACCGCCCCTTTGTTGCAAAGTGGTTATCTTGATATGGCGTCAGGTGTTGCGATGACCCCGGAGAGGATGAAAATAATGACTCTATCCTCACCCTACGTCGAGGAGGTCATGGCCTTTGTCGTCGAGCGTGAACGACGTAAGACGTTCCGGACCTGGGAACAACTGCGAGACGTTGATGACCTGGTGGTCGGAATTCCGGATGCGTACTATGACGTTGCGCATCTGAGGGATTTATTACCCGATGCGACGGTGTGGGAAATAGCGACTCCACGTTTATTTTTTAGAGATAAAGATCGTAAGTTTAATACCATGATGTTCGGCATCGTCGGTGCCAGTGCCTGGACGCTTCTCTATCCGGAATACGTTGTCGTTGCCCCCAAACCAGAACAGCTAAGGGTGCCGCTGGCGTTTCCCCTTGCGGCTAATGATGTTGAGTTTGAGTTGTATATGCGTAACTGGATCGAACTACGTCGTCGGGACGACACTATACATGGGCTGTTCCGGTACTGGATGCGGGGTGAAGACCCCAGCGGTGAACCACCAACGAGGTCACTATGGGAGGACCTGATTGAAGTTGACATTGTCGAGCCGTAGCCATTCGAGACAAGCCCAGACTGTCAGGCGATAGTATGACCAGGCCTTTGCTGGCAAAGGCCCGGGTTATCTGTTTTTTTAAGTTGTGCAGGCGAGTTGCTTACAGTTCATGAACCCTGACCTGCAACTCCGTAATTCCTCGGACAAAACTCGATTGCAGGCGTGTGGGTTCACCGACGACTTCAACAAAGCTGAAGCGTTTCATAATCTCTTCCCAGACGATTCTTAGCTGCATTTCGGCCAGCCGGTTACCCATGCAGCGATGAATACCAAAACCGAAGGACAAATGATGCCTTGCACCTGACCGGTCGATAATAAATTCATTAGCCCGGTCGATGACTTCTTCATCCCGGTTACCGGAGATGTACCACATAAGTAACTGGTCATCCTTTTTGATTTGCTTACCACGCAGCTCGAAATCCTGGTTCGCGGTTCGGCGCATATAAGGTAATGGGGTGTGCCAGCGAATGATCTCGGAAACCATGTTCGGTATCAGGGAGGTGTCATTGCGTAACTTGTCATACTCGGCAGGGTGTTGGTTGAGCGCCAATACACCACCACTAATGGAATTCCGGGTGGTATCGTTACCGCCGACAATAAGTAGTATCAGGTTGCCAAGGAATTCAAACGGTTCCATATCCTTGGTGTCTTCCCCGTGGGCCAACATGGAAATCAGATCCGAACCTGGTGCTTTTGCAGCTCTTTCATTCCACAATTTTGTAAAGTAGGCAAGGCATTCGAGCAGTTCTTCGCGTCGCTGATCTTCTGAAGCGACGACACCTGTGCCTGGCGCCGCTGTCGCAACATCAGACCAACGGGTAAGTTTTCGGCGATCTTCAAAGGGAAAGTCGAACAGGGTTGCCAGCATTTGTGTCGTGAGCTCGATTGAGACCAGGTCAACCCAGTTAAAGGTTTCACCCCTGGGCAGACCGTCAAGAATCTTGCAGACTCGTTCACGAATAGTACTTTCCATCTTGGCAAGGTTTGGTGGGGCAACAACGCCGCTGACGGTCGCCCGTTGTAGATCGTGTTTGGGCGGATCCATGGCGATGAACATGGACAGGTTCAAATCTTCAGGATTGGGTTCGGCGTCCACCTGGGGACCGATGGCGATGCCATGGGCCGAGGAAAACATGTCATGGTTTTTGTCGACGAACATGATGTCTTCAAATTTCGTCAGCGACCAGTATCGACCGAAGCCCGGCAGGTCATTTAAGTGGACTGGATCTTCCTCTCGCAGGCGTTTGAAGTGGTCCCAGTGGATATCATTCTGGAAAAGCCTGCCGTCAATGAGATTGATGTCCTCTATGGGTACCGAATAAGGGTCTTTAATCATCGGCGGAGGGTTGTCGGACAAAAACGGACTCATTAATCTGTTGGTTGGTTCTTCCGACTCAATGGGCTGTTCGCTCATAACTGGCTCTTGATTTGGGGTAATGATGTGAGAACCGACAACATTAACACAATTGGGGTGCTGCCTGAACTTCTTACCCGCTTCTTATACACTTCCTTTGCACTTCTAGTAGCAAGAATGCCCCGAATTACCGACGAATCGGAAATGTACGAAGATGGTGGAGGTTTTGCTTTTAACCAGCCAGCTGGGTGATCTATTATTCTTTCTTACGATTATATTTTGGGGGTGAATCTATGACCACGTTATTAACGGAGAATGGCGTTGTTACTGTCGATGCCAGGGTCAACGGGGACGATTTGTGGCTGTCGTCTGAGGAAACAGAATCAGCAACGGGTTGGTCATTGAAAGAAGAGGGGCTTTGTAAGGGATCCGTGTGTGTCCCAATCCCGGTGTCTGGTACACCCGAACTGGTGTCCGGAAACGAAATTAATCTGGCAGGATTCTGGCACCATATGAATCGACCGGTGCTCAGGGACGAAGCAGGAGAAGCCTGGATTCTGGGTGAGAGTGCAGATGATCGGACTGTGCAGTTACAAAGCCTGGACGCCCCGGATTTTACCCTACCGGATGTTAATGGAAACCTGCACTCCCTGTCCGACTATCGTGGAAAAAAGGTCTATTTATGCAGCTGGGCCAGCTGGTGAGGATGCCGAGCTGATTTGCCCGTGTGGCAAACCCTTTTCGAAGAGAACAAGGATAAAGATTTCATGATCATCGCCGTTGCGATGGATAGCCGTGATGGCGCTGCTGATCCATGGATCAATGAAGTAGCAGCCACTTATGTTTCCCTTATTGACACGGAACATCGGCTGGCGGACCTTTACAACATGGTCAATGTGCCCCAGGCAGTCTGGATTGATGAGCAGGGCAAAATTGTTCGTCCCACTGAAAATGCCGGAGCCTATGAATCCTTTCGATATATGGATCTGGAAAAATTGTCGATTCCCGAGGAAAAGGCAGAGAAAGCCGCGCAAGCCAGGGGCCTCTACTATGATGCCCTCAAGGACTGGGTTTCGAATGGTTCAGCGAGCCAATATGCATTTAACCCGGACGATGCACGGACACATGTCTCTGCCATGACAACGGATATGGCCCTTGCTCATGCCAATTTTCGCCTGGGTCAATTCCTGCTGAAATCAGGTAACGCGGCCGAAGCCGAAGGTTTGCTGGAGGAAGCAACTAGGCTACACCCCGACTCGTGGAATATGTGGCGACAAAAGACCGAACCCGGGGAAAATGGAATCGCTGCCGGTCCTGAGTTCTGGCAGCGGGTTCAGTCTCTAGGTGACAAACGTTATTACCCCATGCCGGATATTCAGGGTATGCCGGACTAAAACTATGTAATACCGGCGGGTTCGCGTTACTTTTCCACGGATATCATTTTTCTAAAGAGGTTTTTGATTAATGGAAACGTCACTTCGCCGGAGCGGAAACCCGTTCACCATCCCGGTGATCAAGAAAATCCAGATTCACGCCGTCCGACATGACGTTACCTGAATTACCAAGATCCCTGGCACGGGTGATGACATGTTCCCCGAATCTATCCAGTAAATCGTCGATCGTCGTTTCAAGGTCACGGCCGACCGGGTCTTCGAAGAAATCAAGTTGCTGAGGTTCGCAACGCCAATGCAGATCAAAAGCCGCCATACCGACCAGTCTGAAAGGACCTGGATGGTTGAATTCTTTCAGAAGCTGTTTCCCTGTACTGAAAATTGCCTCGGCTGTATCAATGGGTTTCTTGAGCTGGCGCTGGCGCGAGAACATTTCAAATTTGTTTGTTTTTAATCGCACGCGGACGCCACCTGCCACATAGTCCTTTTTCCTTATTCGTCGAGCGATTCGCTGGGCTGACCGACGCAAATGGACTTCGATATCTTTGTGACTGGAAATGTCCTGACCCAGGGTGCGATCAGAACCGATACTTCTGGCAGCTCTGCCGCGCAACACTCGACGCGGGTCTCTGGCGTGCGCGAGTTGGTGGAAGTGGCGTCCGGCAGAACCCAGCTGAAGCGAAATAGTTCTTTCATCAGCGTTTGCGATATCACCGATGGTTTCATAACCGAGTGCGCGCAGTTTTGGTGCTGTTTTTTTCCCCACCCCCCACAGACGGGTGATCGGCAATGGGGCGAGCCACTCAACAGCCTGAGCCTGGGGTACCACCGTCAAGCCGTTGGGCTTGTCATGGTCACTGGCCACCTTGGGAACATATTTCGTTCCCGACACGCCGACGGAAATGTTCAGGTGGGTCATCTCTTTAACTGCCTTTTTAATTTTTAGCCCCATGGATTCTGGCCCACCAAAGATGTGCTCGGCGCCTGTCATCTCAAGGAATGCCTCATCGAGTGACAACGCCTCTACAGACGGTGAGAAGTCAGCGAATATATTCATTATCTGTTCCGAGATCTGCTGATAGCGCTCGAACCGGGGTGCGACCATGATCGCCTGGGGGCAGCGTCGGCGTGCTTCGGCCACTGGCATAGCGCTGCCGACGCCAAAAGGCCTTGCTTCGTAGCTGGCCGTTAAAACAACACCCCGGTAACTGTTTGGACCGATAAGTACTGGCTTACCACGAAGCGATGGATTATCAAGTTGTTCTACAGCCGCGTAGAAAGCGTCCATATCTGCATGAACAACGATACGCGGCCAGCGATTCACTGGGGCGTCACCTGGGTTTCATGGGGCATCTCATACGGCCAGATTAACCTAATGCTGTATAAATAAACAGTTAAATTCGTTGGCTATCCGTTCGCAGGGGCAGGATTGAAACGGGCTTTGAATCTCATTAGTATGAATGGAACATACTCAGCGTCGAGGACTTGGGAGACCCCATGATTGATCTGTATACCTGGTCGACGCCAAATGGGCGAAAGGTTTCCATTCTGCTGGAGGAGCTGGAATTGCCCTATACCGTACACGGTGTGGACATTACAAAAGGGCAGCAACATGATCCCGGGTTTTTGGCTATTTCGCCCAATAACCGAATCCCGGCCATCGTCGACCAGGACGGTGGAGTCAGCCTGATGGAATCCGGTGCCATCCTTCTATACCTCGCGAACAAGACAGGTCAACTGATGCCAGGTCCGGGTGAATCTTACTGGCACACCATGGAATGGCTGATGTGGCAGATGGGTGGCCTGGGTCCGATGCTGGGTCAGGCTCACCATTTTCTCAAATATAATCAGGGCAAGAGTGCCTACGCTGAATCCCGTTATCTGACAGAGACAAAAAGACTCTACAGCGTTCTGGATCGAAGGCTGGCAGACAACGAATACCTGGTGGACGAATATTCGATTGCAGATATTGCGACCTGGCCCTGGGTATCGAGATTCGAATGGCAAACCATTGACCTGGCGACTTACCCCAGCGTGAAACGCTGGTACCTGGCAATAGCGGGTCGCCCGGCGGTGCAGCGTGGCTACCATATCCCGATGTATGTTAATGATATTCCCATGCCGGGTTAGTAGTCCTTCGATGTGGAACTATGATCGTCAATAATAAGAAGTTGCAGTAGCGGAGCAAACGATAGTGTCAGAGAGTAACGAATACACACGCGAGATCGTGAGGGAAGGTAAGGTCTCGACGCCAACCAAGATTTTCCAGGGCATTGGCGGGATTGTAAACAGTCACAAAGATTTCGCTTTTAACACATTCCTGTTGCTTTACTACAGCCAGATTCTCGATCTTTCTGCATCTCTGGTTGCCGTTGTGCTGGCCCTGGCGCTGATTTTTGATGCGTTCTCCGATCCTATTGTCGGTTCGATATCTGATAATCTCAAGTCCAGTTTAGGCCGAAGACATCCATTTATGTTCGGTGCCGCGATTCCTCTTGGTGTCTCGATGGCTCTGTTATTTTCACCGCCTGAAGGTATCCAGGATATTTATTTGTTGGCATGGCTGCTTTTCTTTACCGTGTTCGTGAGAACAGCGTTTACCTTTTTTATGATTCCGTGGAATGCGATTGCCGCTGAATTTTCTAACGATTATGTTGAGCGGACGCTGATTATCACCTATCGATACATGGTAGGTTGGACAGGTGGTGTGCTGTTCAGCATTTTTACCTGGAATTACCTGTTTCCAAATACCGATGCGTACCCTTCAGGTCAACTGAATCCTGAACATTATTCGACCTTTGGGCTGGTCGTTGGTGGTTTGATGATGACCTGGGCGTTGATTTCTGCCTGGGGAACCCGGAGTGAAATTCCCTATTTATTGCAGCCTGTGAAGCCGACACCGCCCTTTAGCTTTAGACGCGCGTTCGACGAGACGGTACTGGCATTACAGAACGCCAATTTCAGGAGATTGTTTTTGTTGTTTATTATGTTTTCTGGCCTTGCTGGCATTGGCGGGGTATTTGATATTTATATGAATACCTATTTCTGGGAGTTTACATCCGATGACTTGAGGTGGTTCGCGCTTGCTGCCGTGGGTGCGATTTGCGCTTTTATCTCGATACCGTTTATCCAGAAAAGAGTCGACAAACATACGTTGCTGCAAAATTTTCTGGCGATTTACATGGTTGGGGCCATGCTCAAGGTATGTTTCCGATTCTGGGGAATCTGGCCGGAGAACGGCGACCCTATGCTACTGTACATGCTTGTGTTGCACGCTATCGTGATGGTCTACTTCATCACCACCTGCGGAATTATGGTGGGCTCGCTGATTGCTGATTTAATGGATGAACAGGAACTGGCAACAGGTAAGCGTCAGGAAGGGGTGTTTTCCTCTGCAATCAGTCTCTCGGTTAAAGCCACCAGCAGTATCGGTATTGTCGTCGGTGGCTTACTCCTGGATTTCGTTATCACGTTGCCCCGGCAGGCAGAGGTCGGCGCCATTGATGGCGATACACTTTTTCGCCTGGCGGTGACCGATGGTGTCGCGATACCGTTCCTGTTTTTTATCCCTATTTACCTGATGTCCAGGATGACCATGACGCGTGCGCGCCTGGCAGAAGTTCAATTGGCTCTGGAAGCGCGTCGCGCCGAGATAGCCATTCGGAAAAATGAGAGTCGCGCGTCTAGCTTGGATACCCGGGCGAGTCCGGGTGAATAAATCCGTGGGATTCTGTGTCCGGCTGATAACTGTTTTTGTACTGACAAGCTGCCAATCCCCGACATTGTTGTTGCCGGGAAAGGAACTGCAAGGCACAGAGGCGATTACGGATTCGTTTGCCTTTGCCAGTGAGTTCTCGGTCCTTCAATTGGAGGTCAATCCCCCGGCGCCATACTCCGTCAATCTCCGCATCACGGTGATTGACGGTGAGTTGTATATCGATGCAGCGAAAAAGCGGCGCTGGTATCAGTACCTTGCGACTAACCGGCAAGTTCGGGTTCGATTGGACGGTAAAATATATGACGCGCTGGCTGTACCTGTCACTGACGCTGACATCAAGTCGCGTTTTCGCAAACACAGGGTGATATTCAGGCTTGAACCGATTTAATGTTCCTGGCGCTTCAGACCATCAGCCAGGACGTGTGTTGCGACAATGACTTTCGAACACCTGCGACCCTGATTTGCTGGCCGCGGTAAAAAACCGTTGCAGGTAGGACGTTGACCGACTGCTCTGTTTGGCATCGAAACCGGTAACTGAGGCAAACAGATTCGGTAGTTCGGCTTCCAGTGTCTGAAAGCTATCCAAAGCAGCCGGTAAGGTTTGCTTGTCGGTACAAAATCCCCGGTATCTGCGCTTTCTGACGTTGCTGGACTTGACCATAGGATTGGCGCCCGCATAGGGCGCATCGACCAGACCGGAAAAGTCAAAATCGTAAGGTATGCTGTAGGTGTTAGTGGCAATCCGCACCAGCTTGGCATTGTGGCAACATGACCTTCCCTCGAGGGGGGCGATAAAAGAAAAGTCTGTGTTGCCAATCAGGTACTGAAATATGGCAGCCTGTGTCAGATGCAATGGGTCAAGCTCTTTTGAGCGTATAAAATCCGGTTCGATATGCTCGCCATCCAGGCGCTTGGCCATTGAACCCACGTCCTCGATGAAAAACGCAGGCTTGAGTTTTGGTTTTTTGCCAGCCTGTTCGTAGCTCACACTCAGCAGCCTGACGCGGAAACTCTTGTCGGTGATCTGATTAAACAATCTGTAGGCCACGTACTCTTCATAGTTGTTAACAGAAAAGCTGTGCCACTTTCGACAGTGGGTTACCAGCTTGAGTTTGTCCTGTCCCTCAAACACCGTGCCTTGCACTTGTTTCTTGTTGAAATTCACTGTGATGGGTGGAAAGGTACACTCCTTGCGACGGAAGTTGCCCCGCAAGCGAAGTTTTACGTCCAGGATATTGTCGTTCACCTGCAGTTCGAAAGGATGCCAGTCACGCTCCACGCCGTCATCCGCGGTAAGTTCGCTGAAATTGCCGCTGATCGTGATTTGCAACATTTCTGAACCGTTGAACAACGGCTCGTCATTTGCCTGGACTGTTGCTGGTGCCAAAATCAAAGCGAGAAGAATGACGAAACGTCCACCTGTGAGTAATTTCTGCATCATCCTGGACGAGGCTTCACAGGTCAGGAAACTCAGGGTTGCCTGCCCGGGGCGTACCATGGCTAGTCAGCGATGTATTCCTGCATATGTGCATGTTCCAACGCCATCTTTTTCGCATTGTCCAGGTCATAGTACATCCTGGATACAATACGTTGTGCATATAGGCCGCCGCCTGCCTGGATGTTGGTGACAGCCGACCAACCCCCCAGTGCATCTGCGGTAGTATCACGGATCGCGTGGAATAGCCTGGTCCTGTAGGTGCCATCTACCGACTGCATGGTGCTCATGTATTTTCTGATCAGGTGCCCTGTTTCCTCGTTCTCAAGGTCAGCAATTCCCGGTGCGGTCAGCACGCTGCCACCGGCGATATCGTGCAGATGCCTCACCATCAGGGAATAATTGGCAGCCCCGTGGTATTTACCGACGTTGGTATAGAGTTCGTTGGGGAATGCTGCGCCATCAGCAGTCACCGAGCAATTCTCAATGGCGGCTTCAAGAGAAGCACGAATTAAAGTCGCATTGATCATCATTTCAGAGATCTTCTCCTTAACATGTCCGACCCGTTCCAGGCCATTCGCTTCCGCAATCAATTGGGCGAAGCCGACGAGTCGGTCGTATCCTGCCGCCATGCCGGAGAGACCACCGAGGCGCTCCCACAATCCGAGAGAATGAGCGAATATCGTCGCCAGCTCCGGCACACCATCGAGAAAAACCCGCTCGTTGGGCACGAAGACGTTGTCAAATATCACGAACCCCTCCGGGGTATGTTGTGATCCGGAAACCGGAAAGTCACGTTTGTCTTCGTGCCTGGGTGCATAGGTGGTGTTGATGATCTTCACCCCCGGGGCATTGACCGGCACCATGCAGGCAATGGCATAGTCCTCTTCGCCTTTTTTCATTGATTTGGTGGGGATCGTCATGAGTTCGTGTCCCATGGAGGCCGCAGATATATGCAGTTTCGCGCCCCGGATGACGACGCCATCGTCACGCCTTTCAACAACATGAACGTAAGCGTCGGGGTCGTCCTGGTTGCCTGCTCGACGACTTCTGTCACCTTTGGCATCGGTGATGCATTGGGTAATGCGCAGATCTTTTTTCTGCACCTCATCAACATACTGGCGGATGCGTTTTGCATTTTCAGGCAACTGGCTGTCGATTCGATCAGCCGCAGTCAGCAGCGTCATGATCGACGCATAGGTTACATGGGTCAGAAGGTCAACTGTCTCGTGCAGTTCAACCTGTTCCCTTAGTTCTGCTGCAGAGCCGGGCACTTTCATAAAATCGCCAATGGCATCCTTTTCTTTTTTATAGAAGCGGTCATATCCTTTGGCTGCAGAATCTACGGTGATACCCAGGATCGAATGGTTGGCGACATCGAGAATCTGCTGGCCTTCAAAATAGGTTTCTCTACCATCATCCAGGCTTTGCCGGTACTGCTCTGCCGTCATCATAATTTGTTGCTCCTTTTCTTATTTTTACAGTCAAAAATTTCCGGTCTACAAGGGGTGTAAGCGTACCGGGAGATCGGTAATACCACGCACAAAGTTCGATTTCAGTCGTGCGGGTTCACCCACGACTTCAACCTTGCTGAAGCGATTCATGATTTCCTCCCAGACGATGCGTAGCTGCATCTCCGCCAGACGGTTACCCATACAGCGATGAATGCCGAAACCAAAAGACAGATGATTCCGTGGGTTCGCCCGGTCGATCAAAAATTCATTTGGCCGCTCGATTCTTTTTTCGTCACGGTTTCCCGAGACGTACCACATGACGACCTTGTCGCCTTTTTTGATCTGTTGGCCACCAAGCATAGTGTCCTCGGTCGCAAGTCGCCGCATGTGCATCAGGGGCGTCTGGTAACGGATAATCTCCGATACCATGCTGGGGATGAGTGCGGGGTTTGCTCGCAATTTGTCATATTCAGCAGGATTGTTGTTCAATTCCAGCACGCCCCCCGAGATTGAATTGCGGGTCGTGTCATTACCACCGACAATCAACAAAATTAAATTACCCAGGTACTCCATGGGTTCCATATCACGCGTAGCCGGGGAGTGGGCCAGCAGCGTAATGAAATCCAGCTGACCGGTAGGGTCCTGGTTAATACGCTCATTCCAGATGACGGTGAACTCTTCCAGGCATTCCATCAGTGCTGCAATTCTATCTTCCTGGGACACGCTGTCGTCACCGGCTATTTCCGGGCTTGAGGTCGCCATATCAGACCAGTAGGTTAATTTAGACCGGCGTTCGAAAGGAAAATCAAACAAGGTTGCAAGCATCCTCGTCGTAAGTTCGATTGAGACCCTGTCTACCCAGTTAAAGGTCTCGCCGAGGGGTAGACTGTCCATAATTTCGACAACCCGCTCACGAATGAGAGGTTCCAGAAGCACCAGGTTAGTGGGCGCGACCACGCCAGTGACCGCTTTGCGCTGTGCGTCGTGCTTGGGTGGATCCATGGCGATAAACTGCTTGAGAGTAAAGTCTTCGGGCTGATCGCCAATAACAATCGCGGGTTCTGATGAGAAAATCTGGTGGTTGCGGTCCACTTCTGCGATGAATTCGTAATTTGAGACAGACCAGAAGGGACCAAAGACGCTACCCTTACAATAGTGAACCGGGGCTTCTTTACGAAGTCGTTCAAAATAGGGCCAATGACTGTCAGCTTCGTAGAGACATGGATCTGATACATCCAACTCGTCGATTGGGATGCCATAAGGGTCTTGGACAGTTTTGTTTGAGACAGGTTGACTCATGATAACACCTCGGTATGTGATTGAGATCAGTGTACCTCAAGACAGTCAGTTAGAAACATCCGCGGGTTCAACGGGCACCAGTCGGATAATCTGCCCACCGGAGTTATGTTCCATCAGGAGATAGATTTCACCGGATGGGCCGACCTGAATGTCACTGAACCTTGCCAGATCTTTCAGGTGCGCGCGGCAGCCTGGCCATGACGCAACAGTTTGCCGGGCGTTGCGCCGGTACACTGACCTTTCTCGAACGTGACTTCACCGTTGACGATAATGACATCATAGCCTATAGCTCGCTGTACACGGCGCCATTCGTTAGCAGGGAAATCATATTCGATGTTGCCGATCCAGGGTGGGTCAATCGCCAGTTCTGAAATATTGTAAACCAGAATATCAGCTGCGCCCCCTTCACGAAGTACACCGCGATCATGGAAACCTGCCGCTTGCGCAGGCAGGTTGGATAATCGGTAGTGCGCCTCTTCAAGGCTGACCACCTGCTCATCGCGGACCAGCCAGGCGAGAAAGTCTGTTGTGTACGACCCCCCGGTGAAGAACTTGGTGTGTGCACCCCCATCGGAGACACCGGGAATCGTGTAGGGCGAATCGTTCATCATTTCAGCCATAAATTCTGCATTTGATCCTCTGTCAGGGCCCAGGAACTCGACTTTCAGGTCGCCTGCCAGGGATAAATCAAGAATGACCTCAATATGATGTTTGCCCTGTTCACTGGCAATGGCGCCCACAGATTTACCGACAAACTCCTCAAGTTCGGGATTGTTGTTAACCGACTGCACAATCAGGTGCGCCGGATTGCCACCAACACCAGCCTGAATGATCTGCAAACGGCGATCGGCTTCATCCGCTTCCTCAACTAAAGCCTTGCGCAAAACAGGATCCTGTAGTTTTTCGATCTTCTCTTCATAGGAACCGGTGGTTACTGCCCGCCAGGCGGGAGAGGCGTCATACAGATTCCAGTGCTCCAGGGTGAATGCAAAACCTGCGCGACCGGTACCACACTGGGCGAAAATAGGCAGGTTCCTTTCCCGGCACTCGTCAATCCAGCGGAGGGTTTTTCGATGTACTTCGGGATTTTTACGGGCCGGTACCACTACATTGTGCAAGATTGGTCGATCAGCCGTGGCGGCAAGTTGTTCCAGAAATGCCCGGTCCTTGCGAAGGCTGCCTTCAGCCTGGGTGATCTGGATAACACCTTCACCCCGTTCATGCAGGACTTCAGCCAGGGCAAGGATATCGGCGTCCACCATGGTGTCTGTCACCATGGGGGAGCCATCGAAATCTGCCTGGACTGAATTTGGCCCGAGACGTTGAATCGAGAAACCGCAAAGGCCCGCATCCATCCCCTCATGCAGCAGGCGCTTCATTTCTTCCCGTTCTGCATTCGTGGCAGGGCGCGTTTTCGCAGCCTCCAGACCCATCACATAGGTCATCAGAGGTGCCACGGGCATATACTGGATAACATTCACACCCTTGTCAGCCCTGTCCAGGCTATCAAGGTACTGGGGAATGGTCTCCCAGTCCCAATCCATCCCAGCCTTCATTGATTCGAAGGGAATAGCCTCGGTGCGGGTCATGGTGAGCATTGAGCGTTCGCGAAAGTCCGGTTTCACCGGGGCGAAACCGAATCCACAATTCCCCAGCACAACCGAAGTGACACCATGCCAGCCGGAAATGGTACACCAGGGATCCCAGCGAATCTGGGCATCATAGTGTGTGTGCAGGTCAACAAAACCGGGTGCGATGATTCTGTCAGAAGCGTCAATAACCTGGTCGGCTTCTCCTGTTGTATCTCCACCCAGTTTTGCTATCAAACCGTTCTTGATCCATATGTCTCCTTGATATCTCGGTGTACGCGCGCCATCAACGATGGTTCCATTTTTTATTTGAATATCGTACTGGGGCATTGGGCTTCTCCAGGGGGCTGTTCCTTAAGGTGAGGGTCTTTTGATTCTAGAACCTGGGGGTGTAAACCTCAAGACGGCTTTTTCCTGGTATTGGTTTCGTTTTTACAGTTTTTTTGCGAAGTATGGCCTGGTGTGTTTTATTCGTTCGCTTTGAATGTCGAATTTCGGAAAATTGAGATGGAAGAAACACTACACGCTGACCGTGCAATCAGCATCGATAGCGCTGAAAACATACGAGATCTGGGAGGCTATTCAACCCGGGAGGGTGTGAAGACTAAATGGGGCCGGTTTGTACGCTCTGGAGATATGGATCATCTAACGGTAGCAGATCAACGAAAATTAATTGCCTATGGCATTACCACGGTCATTGATCTTCGTATGGTAAAAGAAGTCGAAGCGATGCCTAACGTATTTTTTGAGTCGCGAGACGTTAATTTTCTTGTTCATGACTTTTGGGGTGATCGATTTGATACCTACAGGTCGACCTCGAAAGGAGCCCCACCTGCGGTAAAACTGGCTGATCTGTATTGCAGTGGCTTGATAAAGTCCGGTTTTGTGATGGCCCGGATCATGAGCACTATTGCCGATACTCCCGAAAATGGGTTTGCTTATCATTGCAGGTCAGGCAAGGATCGAACCGGGCTGGTATCGATGATGTTGTTGGCAATTGCCGGAGTACCCGACGAAATGATATGCGCTGACTTTGCCCTGACTTCGGCATACCTAAGCTCACCGGAGGCTGACCCGAACCAACCCGGATTTTACCTGAAAGGATGTGACCCTGAAACAATGGGGCTGACGCTCGGATTTCTCACTGAAAATTTCGAAAGTGTTGAAGGCTATTTACAACATATCGGCGTAACCGAGCAGCAAGTCATCCGCATCCGGCAGAAGCTGCTGGATTAACTTTTTTCGGTCTTCCCAGGGCAGGAACCCAAATCCAGGACACCCATTAATTCTCACCACAAAAACAAAATCCAGGACATCCATTAATTCTTACCACAAAAGCCAGATCAAAAACCAGGACAGCCGTTAAATCTGGAACAGATCACTTCGTGAAGCTAGATATATAGCGATGCCCTTACAAGCAGTCACATCATGATGCGGTGAAACTGGCGGCGATAAGAAAGGCGGCCATGCTTGAAGACGGGGCTCGGCTTGCATTACTTCGAGAACGACTGGGATCGCTCTCCTGGCTGATGCGTTTTATCAATGAACCACTTGCGCGACTCTCGAACAAGGAAGATGGTTGCAAGGGTAGGTTCTGGGAGAGCAGGTTTCAGTCGCAACGGTTACTGGATGAAAACGCAATCCTTGGCTGCATGGTCTATGTTGATCTGAATCCCGTTCGCGCTGGCGTGACCGATGAAGTCACCAAAGCAGAACACACTTCTCTGGCGAAGCGGACAAAGGAAAGTAGTCAGGAAGCATTGATAAGGCCGTTAAAGAGATTGGCCAGTGCTGGATCAGAACCAGATCCCAACATCTGCAGGTTTGATTCTCTCTTCCAACTAAATCCGTCTGCTGCCAGTCAAAAAGAGTTCTTTCGTATCACGCCATTCGTCATAACAAAGTCAACTCGCTCCAGTTCGGCAATGTTTCTCAGCGGGTCACCGGGCACGGCAATGACGTCTGCCAGTGCACCTTTTTCAATGGTGCCAATACGGCCTTTTTGATTCAACATTTCCGCAGGTACGCTTGTTGCGGCCTGAATAGCGTCCATGGCGCTCATCCCAGCTTCCATAAGCACTCCCAATTCGCGAACATAGACGGTCGGGTCGTAGTCGTATCCGCCGAGGTCAACCCCAACTACCACTTTAACTCCAGCACGATGCGCTTTACCGACGTAGTCGAGAAATGTGCGGCGATAGGTCTTTGTAAAGTCGTCGAATACTGCCTGCTGGCGAAGATTGTTTCTCGGGTCGTTGTAATAGTCCCCAACGTAAATTGTGGGGACTAGAAAGGTACCGTGTTCTCGCATCAACTCTATGGCCTCGTCATCCATGTAAGTACCATGCTCAATAGAGCGAACCCCGAGTTTTACCGCCATTTTAATTCCTTCTGCAGCGTGGGCGTGAGCCATAATCGGCATACCCTGACGAGTGGCTTCTGCAACCAGTGCGCGGAATTCTTCCTCTGAAAACTGCACGGATTTGGGGTTATCTCCAACCGACATAAACGCACCGGTCACCAGCACTTTGATCCAATCGGCTCCGTATTTAGCTTCGGTTCGAATTGCTTTTCGAATCTCTTCTACTCCATCAACTATCAGGCCATCGGCAATAGGGTGTTGTTCAGGGGAATAGTAGTTGATGTCACCACCGCCACCGGTGATAGACAAATAATGAGCAGCACCAAAAATGCGCGGGCCGGTTAATACGCCCTCGTCGATAAGCTTTCTGATGTCTTGGTTGCCATAGTACACATCGGCATCACCTGCGACTCGCAAAGTTGTCCATCCAGCATTCAACAGGTTTTCCATGGCTTTGAAGCCCTTAAGTGCTTTGTACGCGGAGGATTTCTGAACATGAAGACTCTGGTAGTCGTCGCCACTCATCATCGGGTGGGCGTGGCTGTCAATCAAGCCCGGTAGCAAGGTGGCACCCTGTAAATCAACGATTCGCGCGCCAGTCGGAATCGCTGACCTTTCAACGATATCAACAATGCGATCCGCCTCAATCAGTACCACATTCTGTTTCAAGGCCTTGGAATGGATACCATCTATAATCTGCGCACCGACCAGGGCGGTTATTTCGCCTGTGTCACCGGCATTGGCGGGCAGATATGCCAGTAAGGTCACGAGTAGCCATAGCGGTTTTGTTACTTTTTTGAGATTCATGTTAGCCCCTGGCGTTTTCTGCTGTTATTAAAAAGACTGAGCTAGTCGGGTTGTCCTGACAATTACTGGAAGCATGAACTAATCGTAAATTTCCAACAAGATAAAACGATATCGGCACGACACACGATACGATCGTACGAAAGTGTTTTATTCCTTGCTCACCGGCTTTATGCGTTTGAAAATTAATGGGTGTCCCATACTCTTTTGTCCTGTATCTTGTTGATGGGTGTCCTGAGCTTAGCGGCTGGCATTGAGGAAAGTATGGCGCAAACAGAATTCACGGCGGAACAAAAAGAGCAGTTTATTCGCGATGGATTCATCGTGATAAAAAACGCAATACCGGCAGACATAAGTCTGAGAGCCCGTGAGGTAATTACTGCCGGGGTGCCTGAAAATGAGCGGCGCTTACTTGCACCAGCAGAACTCGCCGGGCACGAGGCTGTCCTGAGCCTGTTCAGTGACACTTGCCTTGCCGACCTGATGCGAAATGAGATGGGACCCTATCCACCGGTTATCAGTTCGCAAGTTGCTGTAACACCCGGTTTCGATGACCTTGGCGGCACCCCCGGCA
This sequence comes from Gammaproteobacteria bacterium, assembly GCA_012960755.1. The sequence goes on along the minus strand of DUAT01000057.1, from coordinate 296,484 downwards.
CCCATGTCGATGGAAGCTGGAGCGGCGTGATTCCGCAACTTGAAGATGATATTGATAAGGAAACCGGCCGCCCGATTGATGCCGCCCGATACTTTGGAGAAAACGATGACCGCCGCGGCACCAACGATGGGCAATTGTGGCTGGACCCGGATCGGGGAATTTCCATTGGCAGTTACACGGCGCTGGTTGGCGTGTGCCTCAATGACCAGTTAGAGCCCGGGAACGGCCAACTAGGTGTTTTGAAAGGTATGCATGAGGATGTCGAGTTAGCGTTTCGGCAACAACGAGATAAAGGTGGTGTGATCGGCCCGGAAGGTTTCGAATGGCCTCGCATCAAAATAGCCGCCAATGGATGTCCTTATATGAACGGCCTGCCCGAGTCGGTTCGAATCAAAGCACGGCAAAGGTCGCAGGAAAAAACGCCAGCAAAAAACTGGCCTTGGCCCGAGTTAACACCTGTGCTGCTGGATCAAGGCGATGCGGTGATTGCCATGCACAGTTGTCCCCATACAGCGACACCCAACCTTGGTCCCAATGCGCGCATGAATGTCTATTTTCGTATTCGGCGCCTGCGTGAAGACAGCCCCCACGAGGGAACCCGCCGCCTCGGTCATGGCGTCAGTGACCACCCTGATCGAGGCTATTTTGGCCAGTTTCTCGAGTACCCAGGCCACTATAATCCCTGGGAAACCTCGATCGATAAACTGTGCGATCACTGGCAGGAGTGGGATGGTATGCAGCAGTTGGTAAACATGCGCAGATAGATTTTCCATCAGGAGGACTCAGCAATGGTTTTGTCTCAAAACCAGCTAGATCAGGAACGGCTCGACCGCATAAGACAACAGCGAAAGAAGCAAAAACTCAGCGTTGTGTTTACGATGCCAGACCTGACTGAATCCGGACAAGTGCTGTCGAGTGCCGAGATCGAGTTCTTCAAAGAGAATGGTTTCCTCGTCAAAAAAAAGCTGCTTGATCCAGAAAAGCTTACCGTCTCTCTTGGTGAAGCCTGGCGTCATCTGCTTGATTTTGTCCCCATTCGAAAAGGGTCTGGCTGGCAGCTTTCCCGGCAGGAACAGAGTTCATGGTTGAACCCTCAATGGGCCGAAATGGAACCATTACCCACCAGCGGACCTTATGAGGGGCGACAACCCATAGAACATTATGGTCGGATTGTTAAGATGCATGATATTTACGACGCAGATTACCTGGCGACCCTCTTGCCGAGAGATCAGAAGGTAAGGTTGATTGTTGAGCACTTACTGGGCGAGAACCTGAAACCGAATGTGAGTACCCGTGGTGTGTACGCAATCTTCCCCACCAGAAATGCGAAAGACCCAACAGGTAAAAAAAGACTCACTGGGTCGTCCCTGGGGCCGCATACAGATCAAGTCTGCCAGCAGCTGAATGTATGTGCCTCCCTTGATGACGTCAGCCCGCGTAACGGTGGATTCACTGTGTATCCCGGCAGCCACAAGATAATGTTCCAGCAGCATGAATTTGAGGCGAACTGGTCGCCTCTGGATTCATTTGATGACAGCATACAAAGCGTGGCAGAGCAGATCGAGCCACTGGAACTCGTCGCTGAAAAAGGCGCGTGTATTTTCTGGCATGGTCGTTTGGTTCACACATCGGGTATCCACATTGGTGAGGATATCCGCTGGGCGGTCTTCTCTGACTTTACCCACGACCGTAGCACGGTCACTGAGGCCGAGCATCGACGGTTAGGTCAGTATGAATGGTTCAAAGACACCAAGCTTTTCCGGAACGATCAGCGGGTCAGCGAAGATATGTGGGCGAGTTGGAAAGTATAACGTCATGCAGCGCTTAAAAAGTAAAGGAACATAAAAATGAGAGCAATTTCCGCAGATTCACATGTCGTCGAAGCAGAGGCAGTATTTACCGGGTTAGCAGACAGGTTTGGTGATGATGCACCAAGGGTCATCAATGCCGGTACGCTGGAGGATGCCATTGTTATCCCGGCAAAAGGCAAAAAAGGAATCCGCAAACGCATGGGCTGGGCTGGCTTACGGCATCGTGAGAATGTCCAGCGCAGAAAAGGCCATAAACCTGAAGTTGATGACATAACTGATCCCGAGGCCCAGGCGCTTCTAGTGAAGGGCTACGATGGATTGCGCACGGGTATTCGCGATGGTGCGTTTCGCCACGAAGACCAGGAAATTGACGGAGTAGAAGCAGAATTCCTGTACCCTGGTTTCTTTGGGTTGTTCAGTTTTGAAAATCTGGACCTGTTGGTGGCCTGCCAGAAGAATTACAACGACTGGCTCTATGACTACGCCGCTGCGGCCAGGGGTCGATTATTCGGGTTGGCCGTGATACCGATACAAGACCCGGACTCGGCCGCAACAGAACTCGAACGAGTGATCAAAAAAGGCTACAAGGGTGGATGTATTCCAGCATCGTCCCCCGTAGACAGACCTTACCAGGATCCATGTTACGAACGGATCTGGTCAATTGCGGAAGAAGCTAGTTTCCCCCTTTCCATGCATGTCGGGACTAATTCCTACTTACCACCCCAGTACCGTTCGAAGGCAGTCAATCGGGATTCAGTTTTCGACTATGCCAATGCACCAGCTACCATACAGAGAACGATTATCGAGCTCATGTGCCGAGGTGTTGCGAAGAAACATCCCAACCTCAAGTTTGTCGTCAGTGAATTTAACGCCGGATGGATCGCGCAATGGTTAGACAGGGTGGACCAAGGCGTTTTACGGGAGTTCAGGTTCAAGTTGCAGGAATTCACTGGTGAACGCCCCCATGATGTCTGGCGCCGCCAGTTCTATGCCACGATTGAAGATGACAGACCAGCCATCCTGACCCGGGAAATTATCGGCGTCGACAATCTGATGTGGGGGTCTGATTACCCTCATGTCGATTCGACCTGGCCCTGTTCCATGGAAGTTCTCGATGAAATCTTCGAGGGAGTATCAGATGTTGATCGGGAGAAGATCACGTCGGGTAATGTTAAGGCGCTGTATCAGTTGCAGTAACTGACGGCATTCGCCAATCGGTAATTTTACCAGAGTTGTAATTAAGGCTATTCGTCTTCCCATTGCCGCTCTACTACTCTGGCGTATACCAGATCGCAGAAGTGTATGCTCTTTCCTGGGTGGAAGTCGGGGCACCTTTTGGTATATCAACACCGAACCTGAACGCATCATAAGTAGACCATCGTGGTGTTGGAATTTCGAGCACTCTTGCGTAGTAGAATGACTTTTGCCCGGGGTTGAAATCAGGGTCTGTCCAAACCACACCAAGCTCCGCAGCGCCGATTGTATTGGTCCAGTTCGCATTTGCCACGTCCACCGTGTTACCAACGGGAGGTAGTTTGCCATCGACGGGCATTCAATCACCTGACCAGCTGACATCATAGACTTTCTCTTTTGTATTACCTTTCGCGTCCAGCCAGCCTTTGACGATTTGAATTCGGTCCAGGTTGGCTCCCATCGGATCACGCAATGCGTAAACCATAAAACCCGGTGCACCTGCTCCTGTCGGCATGGCGAGCATGTCACCCCCCATAGGCACGCCTTTTTCATACCCAAGTCGTACCGGCATGCGGGAATTCAGGTCCTGCGCCGAAAAGTCCCAACCACCAAATAATCTGACGGTCATGCGCGGACCGGTGGTGCCGTAGACTTCCTTACGCTGCATCGCATCGAAGATTGCCGCTCTGGTGTTTTCTGTTGCCCACACGGCGCCGAGCCCTGATGCAACCATTTGCCATCCCATGATGACGCCGTTTTCATTTTCCATAAACGGGTGGCTCATCCTGTTAGCCTTGGGTTCATATCCGGTGTGCTTACCAAAAAAATTATCCTCTTCAGCGGTGGTAAGGGAAGTATGACTGTCGGTGGCACCCAGGACCCCAAATTTGTATGGGTTGGTACCCAGGCGTTTTTCGATGAGCAAGCCTTGTTTTAGCGCTTCGCGGGCGTACTCACCAGCAAGCATGTCATCGGTTTTCGCCTCAGAAACATCCAGGTTGCCGATAGCCCAGTTTTCATAATCAGCGAACTCATCGTCCGGAGAAAGGAATGGATGTGTTTCACCATCACCTTTTATCTGGGTAATTTCGTACAGTGGCTCCCACTTGATTCGCTGTTTGACATAAGTCTTGTCCAGCTTCCTGCCATTCCACTGCGCCTTGAGCGGGAACATAATGCCGTTGGAAAGATTGCCATTGTGAGCAATGGCGAGGATTTCACCCTGTGTTGACTGCTCGTAGTTGTTCATGTATTTCCACAGGTCCCGCGGGTCCGGCGAGCCAACAGGGGCCTGGGTCGTATAGGGGACCACCTGGCGTGCCCGGGTCGGGCCATCTCGCATGATGACAACTCGATGCATATTGGCGCCCCTGATCAGGGAGGTCCACTCAAAACCAATCAGGGCGGTAAAATGTCCTGGATTATTAAAAGCTTCAGCGTCATCGATTACCTTTTCCCAGAGATTCTTGTAGATCTTCGCACCCGGTGAATAAAGCGCGAACATTTCCGGATCCATTTTTCCCTGGGAGAAGGTGCCGATCAGGTCCAGGGCTGCCGCAACGGCGGCATCGCCGCCTTCAGCCATTCCCTTGTTCCAGCGTCGTGCCTGTTCATAGGCTAAAAGCTGGGGTTTGCCACTAGCGATATCCCCTACCAAGCCCATGCCATCGGAATGATCAGCGATAACCAGCCAGTCGAGGGGACGAGACAACCTGACCGCCTGGCCAGAAGAGCTAACGACCTGTTCACCACGCGCAAACCGATAGGCTTCTGTCGGTGACAAACGATTACCGAACAATCCCGCATCCATCGATAATGAAGTATGTAGATGAGAATCGCCCCACAGCGGGGTCTCTGGAAAGCTGCGCTCGGCATAGGGGAATAGACCTTGCCAGTGTACGCCGCTGCAAGAATAGACGGTGTTGCGATGCCCGTGTCCTGGGCCGTCGCAGGTAACATGATTGCAGCGGCGAGAACACCTATGGCTGTGAATGAATTCCGTTCCTTCACCTGATCTTCCGTATGTCTGGCGGTTCTAAAAAGTAGTTCTCAAGTAGTCGCAGCAAAACACGCCCAGCCTTAATTGCCTTTTAACCTGTCCCGGAACCTTCGCATCCCACCCAGCCAGCGGTCATAGTCACTGGCTTTGCGTTTAAAGTAGGTGGCAACTTCAGGGTGTGGCAACACCAGAAAACGTTCCTGGCTCATTGCGTCGATGCAGGCATCTGCGACAAAATCAGCTTCGAGAATACCGTCACCACTGGCTTGACCGGAGTTGGATTTTCGCCCGGGTTTGTTGGTATCGGTTCTTATGGCGTTAGCGCCAATGTTAGTCCGAACCGCTTGCGGACAGAGAACCGAGACGCCGATTCCCTGGTCGCCATAATTGATGGCGATCCATTCAGCTAGTGCGACAGCCGCATGTTTGGATACCGCATAAGGTCCGGAATCAATCTGGGTCAATAGTCCTGCGGCTGATGCAGTACTCAGCAGATAACCTCCGCCGCGTTTGATCATACCCGGGATCACGGCCCTGGCAGCGGCAAGGTGTGACCAGGTGTGCACACTCATCATTCGCTGCCAGTCTTCAGTGGGGAGATTCAACCCACCGGCCTGGCCGTAACCGGCATTCGAAACAAATATGTCGATGCCACCGATGGTTTCTTCTGTCTGTTGGACCAGTTGTTCAATTGCTTGTTCATCGCCCACGTCGAGCCCGCTGGATGTCGCCACCGACCCGATCATTGCTGCTGTTTCCGCTGCATTTTCTGCATTCAGGTCGGTACACACCACAGCCCGTACACCTCTTTCTGCGAACCGGATTGCCAGGGCCCGGCCAATACCAGAACCCGCACCGGTGACCACAGTAATTTTGTCATCTAGATCCATCATCATTCCTGTTAGATTGGGGAACCTCTGATTAATCCACTCAATCAGAGGTTCCATTGGTAATGCCGTCATTCTATCAACTATTGACCTGGATTTGATGCGCTTTGCGGTACGCTGGTATGGTGCATCTATAATTCATGCCAGGCTTTAGTTCATACCAGGCTTTAATTCATGCCAGGCTCTATTCAGGCTATGCATGTATTCATGCCTGGCAGCGGAGGATTTCATGAAATTGCAGGATAAGAATGTTGTTGTCACCGGATCAGGGTCTGGAATCGGCGCCGGGGTTATCGAGGCTGCTACCGCCCAGGGTGCTGATGTGGTTGGTTTGGATATCGACGTTAACAAAGGTGAAGCGGTTGCAGAAAAGCATGATGCAACCTTTTATCAGTGTGATGTCAGCCAGAGTACATCCTGGGAAACAATCGCAGAGACCCTGGGGCGTCGGTTTGATGGAATTGACCATCTGCATCTGAACGCGGGAATTCAGAGTGCCCCACCTGAAGCAGATTTACAGGAGTATCAATTCTCGGCGATGACCCTGGCGCGCTACCGACTGTTGACAGGTGTCAATATTGACGGTGTCGTATTTGGCCTGCATTACCTGTTACCGATGATGAAGCAAGGCGGTAGCATAGTCGTGACGGGCTCGCTGGCTGGTATTGTTCCCTATGATGTCGATCCACTCTATTCCATGACAAAACATGCAGTCACCGGGCTTGTCAGAAGCCTGAAGAAAGAAGCTGCAGAACGTGGGCTGAGAATCAACGCGCTCTGCCCGGGCGGCATAGATACCGGCATTATTCCCAACCAGCAGCGCACCGATGAGGCTGTTTTCATGAGTCCGCTGCATGTCGCAGAAGAGGTGCTGAATCTCTTCCTGACGCAGGAGAGCGGCGCGACCTGGGCGAAGGTGAGTGAGAGCAAACCCGCATGGATGATGTATCCACCGGGCCGAAGATAGTGGGAATGTTGGCATCGTTGCCAGGCACGAATTTTCAGTCCGGGGATTGCAAGCTCGTGACTTCACCGACACTTTGGTGGATGATGCCAATCGATGCTAAAACAAAAACGGTAATAACAATAAGATCGGAGAGATCGTTATGGGAAATAACATGATGAGAAACTTAGTTGTGGCTGCAATTATCATTGTCGTCGGTTTTCTTTTCTTCATGAATAGGGGAGAAGATACCAACGAGGTGGATGATGTAGATGTTACCGATACACCGGTCGAGGTAACGTCCACCATTGGTCAGATTGATGACGATAGAATCAACAACGCCGAGAGCGAACCGGGCAACTGGCTGGCTCATGGCAGAACCTATGAAGAGCAGCGATTTTCACCACTTGATCAGATAAACACCGAGTCGATCTCGCAATTGGGCCTGGCATGGTATTCGGATATGCGCAGCAATCGCGCCCTGGAGGCGACCCCCATTATTGTTGACAATATGATGTTTGTCTCCACCGCATGGAGCCGGGTATATGCCCTGGATGCGGTGACGGGTGAGGAAATCTGGTACTTCGACCCGAAGGTGCCGGGTGCCTGGGCAAGAAAGGCCTGTTGCGATGTGGTCAATCGTGGTGTCGCGGTTTACAAGGGCCGGGTTTATGTTGCCAGCCTCGATGGTCGCCTGATTTCACTGGATGCTGCGACCGGTAAACAGATTTGGGAAGTGGACACGCTGATCGACAGGGAGCGTGACTACACGATCACCGGCGCGCCGAGGGTCGCCAATGGCAAAGTATTTATCGGTAACGGTGGTGCCGAGTACGGTGTGCGGGGATACGTCACGGCGTATGACGCCGAGTCGGGGGAACAGGTCTGGCGTTTCTATACGGTACCGGGAGATCCCTCCCTGCCGTTCGAGCATAGTGAAATGGAAATGGCGGCAAAAACCTGGAAAGGCGGTGAATGGTGGAAAATCGGCGGTGGCGGCACGGTATGGAACTCTATTGTTTATGACCCTGATTTCAACCAGGTCTATTTAGGCGTCGGCAATGGCTCGCCATGGACCCGGGTTATAAGATCCCCCGGGGGTGGCGACAATCTATTTCTTTCTTCCATCGTCGCATTGGATGCCGATACCGGAAAAATGAACTGGTATTACCAGACGACGCCGGGAGATAACTGGGACTTCACTGCGGTTCAGGATATGGTGCTGGCAGACCTGAAGGTCGATGGCGTCGACCGAAAGGTGCTGCTGCAGGCACCCAAGAATGGTTTTTTCTATGTACTGGATCGTTCCGATGGCGAACTGTTACGTGCGCATAAGTATGTCGCCGTCAACTGGGCAACACATGTGGATATGGAGACGGGAAGGCCTGTAGAAGACCCGGCGCTGGACTATCTGGAAGAGAGCCAGTGGATACTGCCCGGTCCCCTGGGCGGACATAACTGGCAAGCCATGTCCTTTGATGAAAGCAAAGGCATCATGTATATCCCGGCGATGGAAAGTCCGCTGGCCTATTCGATGAGTGAGGAATGGAAGAGAACCGGCACTTACAAGCGGGTTGTGGGTGGCTGGAATCTTGGAATAGAGTTGGGACGGATAAACCAGGTCATGGCTGACGCTGGTGATCCGCCAAAAGCCCGCGGCATTTTAAAAGCCTTTGATCCGCTGACAGGCGAGGAAAAGTGGGCCGTCGAGCAGCTCCATTACTGGAACGGGGGTGTACTGGCAACAAAGGGGAACGTTTTATTCCAGGGAAATTCACTGGGCGAATTTAATGCCTATAATTCTGACACAGGGGAACTGCTGTGGACGTTCGATGCATACACATCATTTTTAGCACCACCAGTCAGTTATCAGATTGACGGCGTGCAGTATGTGGCGATCCTGACAGGGACGGGTGGCGGAGACCTGTTTTCAGGCGACGTGCCTAATCTGGCTTCCATTGAGTATGGAAACTTTGGCAAGCTGCTTGTGTTCAAGTTAAACGGCAATCTGACACTCCCCCAACCGACGGCGGTAGACAGAAGTATTCCAGACCAGCCCGATATTCAGGCGTCCGCGGAGGATATAGATCGTGGTGAACGCCTCTATCATGAGACCTGTGCTGTCTGCCATGGACTCGCAGCGAAATCCAGCGGGATTATCCCGGACCTGCGCCTGATGAGCGCTGAAAAGCACCAGATATTTAAGGAAATCGTCATGGATGGCGTTCTGGCGGCTAATGGGATGGCGAGTTTTGCAGACCTGGTTGATGAGGGCGATGTGGCAAGAATTGAAGCCTATGTCGTACACCGCGCCAACGAGGATAAGAAGGCGGCGAGTGAGGCAGCAAGCGGGGAGACCGACTAGTTATCGCGGCGATGCTAGGCTTTTTTAGGATACCTGCCAGCCTTAAACCCCCTTGGGCGGCAGCGGCGTACGAGGCAGTTCAGTAAACTCAAGGAGAATCCGGTCATCACTAAAGCCGTCGATACCGGATTCACCTTCGTCCAGTGCCAGTGATTCCGGGCCGGGTTCCACCTCAGACTCTGGCTTGAGCAGGCCCCGTGTCATCTTGCCGTTAAGCTTGTTCCCGCCTTCAATTTTCGCCAGTGCATCAGCCACATTTTCTGCAAGATCCACCCGGTAAGATAACTTGTAAGCCCTGGGCTCGCCATCGACTTGGCCGATAAGATCAAGCTGTTGCACCCACAGATAAATCTGGCCATCTGATTTTGTGGCCTTATCGGGCTCATCAATTTTCGCCCACAAAAGACGAAAGGAATCGGGCATGGGGTCCTGTGTTGGCCAGCCCTGAATCTCCCTCAGGCCAAAGTAGGTGCCGACATAAAGTATCGAGACTAAAAAGACCAGGGAAACCTTGAAGCTAGTGCTCCATTTTGTCGCAACCCAGATATTGAGAATGAGCGCCGCAACAATGGCATAAGCCAGGGCGAGCAGAGGGGACGAAATCAACCTTTTTTGCCTCCCACTTTGGTCAGCAGGGATTTTTGGAGGCTGCTCACATCGATAGCAGCACCATTGACATCGAGCACAAACCGGGTTGCTGTCAGTTCCATACCAACCCCGTTTAACTCATGGGATCCATAGTAAACTAACGAGACTTCCGGGTTGAGTTTTTCCACTTTCACCGTCACCTTCACCGGGACCTTGTAATTGGCTTTGTAGTGAAGAATATTGATGACGTATTCACCGGGTATCCAGGCCCGCAAGGTGACGGTCTCCTGGTTGATCGGGTTCGAGATCTTTTTCCCATCGATAACAACCTGGTCCTGGAAGCTGCCCCGGTCGTCCCTGTCTAGGTGCATGACCCCGGTGTCTTTGTTGTCAAACCACAATACCTGCCCGTTTGGATCCTCTACCAGCACATCGATATCGTCAGGATGATGGTCAGGCCATGAAACGGTGATAATAAATTCTGCCTTAACGTCAATCTTGCCGGACTGTTCAGGTTTCGCGATCAGCATGAAAGCGATAAAGAACATAAATGCAAAACCAAGCAGGGCGTTGAACAACAGATCTGTAAACGCATCATTACCTACGGCGGGACGATAGTACCTGCTCCGTGGTATCACGGCGCCTCAGTCTCTTGAGTCAGAAGAGGTACCACGAGAACCTCAACACAGGTAGCAACACGATCAACAAACCTGACGGATGCCACATCCAGCAACTGGTATTGCAAACCCAGCAATGTGCTGGTAACCAGACCCGCAAGAGTAGTGAAAAGAGCAACGGCCATGCCACCACTCATCTGCCCCAACAGTTGCTGCAGTACATTGGGATCAAAATCCGTGAGTTCCCCAACCGGAGTCAACATCATAATGAATCCGATAATCGTCCCTAACAATCCAAGTTTTAACAGTACATCACTGGCATAGTGACCAAACGAGTGCTTGGCCATAAGCCTCTCACCCAATGCCTCGAGCAAAATACTATGCTCGAAATGCCCGTTTTGCGCATTGTTTGACTTTTTCAACAGATCCCGTAAATACTCCGAGAAGAGTCCATCCGCCAGGGCCTTCTTATCTATACATACCTGGTTATCTTCCAGGGTGAGGCTGTCGGTGTTTGCTTCTTCCAGTAGTGGCTGGGCCCTGTCGATGAGCTTTTGTGCATGAGACAAGTCAAATACCAGGTAAAGCCAGTGAATGCTCAGTAGCGCATACATACTCAGGATGATGTAGGAGATCTGGCTCCTGTCACTCTCCAGGGTCAGGGTTAAGTATCCGCGCTCTCCCAGCAGAAAGAACCCAAACAATATCAGGCTCGTCAGTATGAGTGCTCTCAGCAGCAGACGATGCTCTGCCAGTGGGCCGCTGTTTCTCAAAAGTGGCTTCCTTTTGTGTTATGAACGATAGGCTCCGGACATGATGTCCTGAAATGTCAGTTGTGCGTCAGGTCAAGCCAACGCAGTCTCAAATAAAACCAACAGCCTTGCCCAGGCGCGCTCGGCCTGTTTCTTATTGTAAACACGCGAATCCGGCGGGCACCAGCCATGCATCGCGCCATCATAAACTTCTATTTCTGCGGCCAGTCCGGCACTGGCGTAGGCTTTCCGAAGTACATTTTTTGACTCGGGATCCCGTTCATCATCGTTTGCGGCGATCGCGAACAGAAATTGTGCTTTCATGGTAGGCACCTGCAGGTGCGGGCTGTCCTCGTTGTCAGTGACCAGCCTGCCGCCGTGAAAAGAGGCCCCGGCCCCAATCCGGTCAGGCACCGCGGCGGCGGTTCGCATGGTGATGGGTCCGCCCATGCAGTAGCCTGTTGTGCCTATTTTGCGATTGGTATCCACGGGTTTTTGCTGATCGAGAAAGCTGACGAAAGCCCTGGCATCGGTCATATGTGTTGTTGCAGAGAGTTGTCGAGCCATAGGCAGAACGATGTTGCGGGTGGCTTCATCTCCGAAACTCGCACCTTCGGATATGACGGGGGATTTCGCACTGCGGTAATAGGGATTAACCACCAATACGGAATACCCTGATTCTGCGAGACGTTTGCCCATCAACCGAAACGCCGGGCGCAAACCCAAAACATCCGGCCAGATGATCACGCCTGGATGCTTGCCTTTGGCGGGATGTACAAACAGGCAATCGGCCATACCATCGGGTGTTTTCACAGTGACATCAGACTCAATCACATCCATTGCATTGGCGGAGCGAGGCAACAGCAGTGCGAGTGCCGCACCTGTGGTTAGCATGTTGAATTCTCTGCGAGACAGGTTGCCTGGTTTGCGCAGATACTTTTTGTCGTCTTCGACGGTATCTTCATCACACATGTGTTTGTTCCCCGGATTGTTGGCTGTGACTGAGAGTATAAGCCAGCGATCAGCGGGTGCAACCCAAGACTTACTCTGCTTGCTTTACTGCCTCGAAGAATGTCGCTAATTTTTGATCATCAAGCCTATCTCCGGTGCGAACACTACTACACAAGTCCAGGCCGAAGGGTTGTACCGCGCGAATAGCAGTTGCAATATTGGATTCGTTCAGGCCGCCCGCCAGAAATACGGGACTGTTGACTTCATCTCGAATACGTCGACTTAAATCCCAGTCGTGGGTTCTCCCGGTTCCCCCAAGTTCCTTGACTAAAAGATTCTGGTTTCCGGAATCCAGGAGTATTGCATCAACCAGGCTCGATACTGCCAACGCCTTTTCCACGCAGCTGTCATCAGTAACGTGTATGACCTGAACAATTTTGATGCCCGTTAGATTTGAACGTAGTTTCTGAAGCTCAGATAACTCGACACTATCAACCAGTTGAATGGTCGAAGTCTGGCAGAGGCGGTGCTGGTTTATTATTGAAGCCGCATCCCGGTGTGCGGTTAACAGAAAAGTAGCCACCGGTGGAGGAACTGATGCAACAATCCTGGCGATCAACAAATCATCGATAACCCCGGGGCCACTGGGCATTGAGGAAACAAGCCCAAGTGCGGATGCACCCGCAGAAATTGCACGGTTCGCTTCATCCATACTGGTGATACAGCAAATTTTGATAAATGGAAGATGGGATATTCGCATGCGTTACACTGGGCTATCTGACTTCGAAGCGTGACAGGCCCGTACCTTATGAACCCTGCGAATGATACGCGAAAATTGGACTTTCACCCAGCCACCATCCTGGTTCTGGCGGTTCTGTTGGTGGAGCTGTCCGCCTGTGGCAGTCAAACTGTTTCCCCTGGGAATCTGAAAAACATGAAATACGGCGGGGTATACGAAGATTTAGTGCTGTTAGAGAATGGCGTGTATGAAGGTCCTTCATTTGTTGAAGGTGGCGGTTCAAGACCCAGGGTTGCGCTCGTTACCAGACTACAGATCAACGGTGATTTGAATGATGATGGCATCAATGAAACCGTTGTCTTTCTGGTGGAGAATTCCGGTGGCAGTGGCACTGCAACCTACCTGGCGTTGGTTGGCGGCAGGGGTGGGCAATTGGAGAATATTGACACTGTTCTACTGGGTGATCGTATTCAGGTAAGGTCGCTGAAAATTGACGCTGCTGATCTTATCGTCGAAATCGTCGCTACCGGGAAAAATGAACCCTTGTGTTGCGGCACAACCCATCGTCAGCTCAGATTCAGATTCGAAAATAGCTCACTTGTGCGGACAGCTGACGTTGAACGCGGGAACTTGTCCCTTACAGATTTGGAGCGCGTCGATTGGAGACTGATGGAATTTGCAACCGATGATCCGGTGCCGGATGGTGTTGAGATCACCGCGGTTTTTGCTGAAGGAAGAATAAGCGGCTCATCAGGATGTAATCGTTACTTTGCTACCATAGAGAACACCGAACCCTACAACTTTTCCACAGGGATGCCAGCTGGAACGAGAATGCTGTGTCCGGGGCCAGCAATGGAAATTGAAATGCGCTTTCTGTCGCTGTTACAGAAATCAAAACAATTCGGATTCAGTTTTGGGGATCTGGTGCTTTACTATCAAGACGGCGATGAATTCGGGCAATTGCGATTCACTCATCAAACAGACCCAGTTGCTCGTTAACTTTGTAACTGCCTTCACTGCTGGAAGCTTCAATGGAGGAGGCTTCAATGATGGAAGGTTGAAGAAAACGTTCCGTCATGCCTCCGAATCGCGCCGACCGGGCTCGCAGACAGCGATGTAGATTTTCTGTACTCGAGTAGATTGAAAGAAACTGGCTCGTTCTTGTAATCGCCGTGTAAATTAGATTCCTGTTGGCCAACTCCTCGATTTCATTCAGGTCATTGGGTAGTACCAGACTCACACGACTGAATTCTGATCCCTGTGCCTTGTGCACGGTCATCACGAAACAGGTTTCAAAAGGTGGCAGTCGTGACGCCAGGTAGTAGTCAATTTCGCCATCCTCGCCCTTGAAGGCAACTTCAATTTCTCCTTTCCGGTTGTTGACACATATCCCAATGTCGCCATTAAACAGGCGAAGATTGTAATCGTTCCGGGTGATGATGATGGGTTTGCCGTGATAGTAGGGGTTCATACCCCGGTTGGGGTGAATATGCGCTTCGATACTGGTGTTGAGTGCGATAACCCCATATTCGCCATCACGCCCTGGGGACAAGATTCGAACCTGTTCGAATGCTTCGATCAGTTGCCTGGCTGGTGCTTCAGACTGCACCAGGGTCAGGTACGTCTGGTACTGCGCCAGCATGTCCTCAACGAGGCTATTCGGGGAATAATCAACAATGAATCTTACCTGTTCATTGTCGGTGAATTGAGGTGTGTGGTCGTCCCTGATTGCCTGCGCCAGAGCCCCAATGCCAGTATCGTCGTCGAAACGATAGCTTTTGGTTAACCGGCAGATTGCATTGCAGAGTTTATGGTTACTTTCCTGCCCCTCAGGTAGATTGGTTGGCAGTCTGACTGATAAGTTTGTTTCAACCATTTCAGCGAATGATTCATCGTAGTTGACTCCCAGCTTGCACAGGTCATCAAGAACGGCGCCGTTATCAACCGAGGGTAACTGACCCGGGTCTCCCAGCAAGATCAGCCTTGTTGTGGCGGGAAGCGCATCCAGGGTCCTGTCGAACATGGCGAGGTCGATCATGGAAACTTCGTCCAGGACCAACAGATCCACTGAGATTGGATTTTGCTGGTCGTGGCGGAATGAGTGACCGTCACCACGCATGCCGAGCAGGCGATGAATTGTACTGACATCTGACCGCACCTTGTCACCCAACTCGCCAGGTAACGATGAAAGTGCACTCTTTATGGACTCACCCAGCCTTGCAGCGGCTTTGCCTGTAGGTGCTGCGAGTTTCACCTTAAGATCAGGTTGCTGATCTATCATCGCCGCCAGGATTTTCACGACGGTGCTGCTCTTTCCGGTCCCGGGTCCACCGGTAATGATCGTGAGCTGTCTCGTGACACACTGGAATGCCGCAACTTTTTGAAAATCCACCTCGGTATCGGAAGAATCAGGAAACAGCAAATCCAGAATATCGACATAGCCAGTGCCACTATCGACGGTTTTGTTTCGAGTAATTAAATGTCTGGCGATGTTGGATTCATATTGATGGTAACGCTGGAGATAGAGTTTGTACTGCTGATGCTGGCAGGTGAGCACGAGAGGCGTATGCGCAACATTGTTGTCTTGTGGATCTACCTCGGTGACGCAATCCAGGTCTTTCAGTTTCTGCACCAGTTCAATCCTGCCGGAAATGTCCAGACAGGCATGCTGGTTCAGTTGGGCGTGACTAAGTTCTGCGAAGGCATTGATTAATTGATGGTCGGTTGTGTTTGCGATATCCGCCATAAATTCTGCGAAGTAAATGTCAATGTCAGCAAGCTCGCCGGATTGCTTTCTCCAGTCAATTGCGGTCTGACTGCTCACGATTGCGTGCTCATGAGTTGATCGAGCTGTTCGAGCAGATGCTGGTCCGGTTTATCGAAGAAAATGCCATCACCGGCACGCCCTGTCATACCTCGCAGAAACAGGTAGCACACACCGCCGAAGTCGCGATCATATTGATAGTCTGCCAGGCGTTGGCCCAGATAACGGTTGAGGGCGACACAATAGATTAGATACTGCAAATCGTATTGATGATGCCGGATTGCGTCTGAGAGACAGGCGGTTGAATAGTCATCCTGCGCCGGTCCCAGGTCGTTGGATTTGTAATCGATCAGGTAGTATCTGTTTTCATGTTCTACAACAAGATCGATAAACCCGGTCATCATGCCGTTTAGATTGTTGATTGAGAGTGTCGCCGCTGAATCCAGGTATCCGGCCGTTTGCAAGGTTTCAATAAACCGGTTCGTTACTGTGGCGGGAAAGTGGAACTCCAGTTCATTCAGCCTTTTATTCCGAGGTATCTGCTGCAGTGCGAAAGGGTGATTCTGGTTCATGGCTGTACCGAGGATATCCTTGATCCAGTGACCGGTGGTGGTCAGCCATTTCTCTTTGTCCACTATGGGGACCCGATCCAATAATCGTTGCGCGGCAATTTCTGTTTCCTGCTGCTGGGCGTTGAAATCCAGACTTTCAAGCATATCGTGCAGCGCGACGCCGATTCTGGGACCACGGGGGAATGTGAATCTCGAAATGGCAACAGTTCTTGCATCAGCTGTTCTAAAAGGTAATGTATCCAAAGCACCCGCATCGTCGTCAGAAAACCCGGGTTCAGTGATTGGCAGGGTTTGTTCCTGTTCAGTATTCTGGATCAAGCGACTTAAGCCAGTGTAGCTGTGCACCCGCCAGTGATCAGTAATGCGCGGTACTGTGGGTGGTGCTACCAGATGGGAGATGGAGTGATGATCGGTCTGCAACGTGTGACTGACTGTTTCGATACTCGTTACTTGAAACAGTTCCCTGGGCAGAGATGCCAGGTGATCAACCATTTCGTCCTGCTCCTTTTTATCAGGTATTGCGAGCGCCTTGCCTAGCGCCGTTTTTGCCGTATTTCTTGCCAAAGGCAGCCCCAGATAGCAATGGTACCTGGCCCGGGTAACTGCTACGTAGAGCAGTCGCATATCTTCTGCAAGGTTCTCTTCATACGCTGCCACGCGCAAAAGCGGGTCCCGGGACAGGTCCAAAATCGTTTCGAATGATTGATAACCTTGTTCCCCAGACACTGCCTGGTGTAGCAAAACGGGGTTTGCCTTGCCGGGCTTCATTGCCACGAATCCGGCCATTGGAATCATGACAATATCGTATTCCAGTCCTTTGGATGCGTGCATGGTGACAATCTGTACAAGATTCCTGTCACTTTCCAGACGTAACTGACGTTCTTCCACTGCGACGGTTTCTGCGGCCTGTTTTTCGCGGCTGAACCATTTGATCAGGCGGAACATGCCCGGTGCGACAGTTGAACGTTGTTGTAATATTTCGGCCAGATGCCGAAGGTTGGTGATTTGACGCTCGCCGTCCTGCTGGTGAAACCATTTTTCGGCGATTTGTCGTTTGATGATAAGGCGTTCAATCATCGGCGCAACGGCCATGGTTTCCCAGAGTTGATGATATTCATGGAATTCATGGATGACGCTTTGCTGGGCCAGCACATCGTGACTCAATGCGTCGATTTCGGATACTGATGCTTGCATCAGGTTTGTGGCCAACGCGGCTTTCAGCGTTCGTTCATTTGAAGGTTCGAGTACCGCCTGCAGGATGAGTTTCAGATCATCCGCCGTATCCGACAGCAGGACGCTTTCGAGAGTGACATAGACGCTGCGGATATTCCTGCTGCTCAGGGCTTGCCGTGCAGCGCGTGCATCCTGCCAGCCCCTGACCAGAAAGGCAATTTGCCCGGCGGTAACGTTGTTGCCTGCGATTTGTGCCCTGCCTTCTGCCGCGTCGTTGAGCAGGCAGGCGGTTTCTTCAGCGGCGTGGTTCATCGCCAGGCGACGAACCTGGTCGACGCGAAGTGCTCCGTCAATGGTGCCAATCGTTATCGGTGCCCGTGCGGTGCCGTTGACTACAAATTTCTCCGGGGTTGCGCGGGCAATCGGATTGGGTAGCGCAGGTTCAAAAGGAATGTCCTGGTCATCGCCGAATATGTCCTGCTTATGAAATAGATGGTTGACCGCCGCCACTAACGGTTCCGTTGAGCGCCAGTTGGTGCTGAGTGAGAAGACATCATCACCAATATGTCGCTTGGCATTGATGTAAGTATAAATATCGGCGCCACGGAACTGGTAGATAGCCTGTTTAGGGTCACCGATAAAGAACAGGTTGTGATCCTGTTGATCGGGATAGATCCTGCCGAAGATTTCGTACTGGATGTCGTCAGTATCCTGGAATTCATCGATCATCGCGACGGGGTAGCGGTTGCGCAGTCGCCTGGCGAGGTTATGTGCAGGAGCACCTCCGGAAGTCTCGTCACGATTTTCTGCCTGATGGGCGTAAAGCGCGTCATGAACACGGGTGAGCAGGTCGTCCAGGGTTAACTGACCGAACTGGTCTTTATAACGTTTTAAGTTTTCTCGAATATGCGCCATCACCTGGTGCCACAGATTGACTTCGATCTGGCTGTGAATGTGTTGCCGTTGCCATATTGATTCGATCAGGTCGAAAATGTGGTGCGCAGGTTTGACTGTCTTCGATGTGGTTGCTGACTTGAGCAATGCTTTCGTCCAGGGCTCCCAGATTTTGATGTCGAGGGATCCGCTGCGGCAGTGATCTTCGATTCTGTTCAGGTGCAATACGGTCTTACGGCCTCCGTGGAACCTGCTGTTGCGAATAAGCTCGCTGATATTCTCATCCAGCCAGAATTTTTTGCAGGTATTGATATCGTCATCCAGGACCTGGCGTTCTTCGTCAACATCTCTTTCTACCGGTTGCATCTTCAGGTTGTGGCGAAACAAAAAGGGTTTGATTTTCTGCAGCAGCACATCCGGATTGGGCCATAGTGTCTGTGCTATCTCACGCTCCAAACTTTTTAGCGGCAGGATATGGGCGCGATAGCAATCTTCCGTTGCCTGTTGTAACAACAGGTCACGGTCTGCATCCAGGGTCTGATTGAACAGTGTACCGGTTTCAAAAGACTGCTCTGTCAGTACCCGGGCACAAAAACCGTGGATGGTATGGATTGAGGCCTCGTCCATGGTTTGTAAGGCAGCGCTCAAGAGTTTTCTTTCTCTGGTGATATCGCCGCTGGTATCGAAGAGTTGCCGGACGAAATCATCCTTCGAATCTGCACCGGAAAAAATATTCCGGGCAATGGCAACCCGATCCCTTATTCTCTGTCGGAGTTCATCGGTCGCTGCAATCGTAAACGTGAGTACCAGTATCTCTGCGGTATTGAGCGGTCGTTCAGGAGGAGTTTGTTCTCCGCTGGGATCCTCTCTACCGAGCAGCAGACGCAAATACAGATTGGTAATGGTATAGGTTTTTCCCGTACCGGCACTGGCCTCTATCAGGCGTCGACCGTGGAGGGGGAAAGTTTCGCTAACCAGTGGTCTCACTTGTCCTCCTCCCAGTGGTTTAGAAGAGGGTCATAAATGGTATGGGCTACAGTCGCGAACTGCTCGCTAAAGTCAGCGGGGAAACTGAATAATCGATTGTAGTTATAGTTCTGTCCCTCCATCCCTGGCTGCTCGCTAGTGTAATCTTGTAATGCTTTCTCCCTGGCAGAAGGGAGATCCTGATTGTTCTTGTCCAACGCCGTCAGGAACGAAAAACTGGTTTCCGGCAAAAATGGTAAAGGTGTTTTGATTCCCTGCTGATAAAGATCAACAAGGCTGGTGATCATTTGTATGGCTTCGTTTTGGTTGATAGGTTTCAGATAGGACCGGATTGCCTTGTCCTTTTTAGTTGAAATTAGATAGGATTCGCCCTCGTAACCGGTGGCATTTAAAAACAGGTGCTGCAGCCAGACGTGTAGTAACTGGCGCTTGCGTAGTGTGCCGGTACGGTAGTTGATTTGTTGACCACTGAAACAGCGCACCTCACCTTCGAGGTTAAGGCCATCGGTTACCAGGGTTCCACTCACGCTCTCTGGCGTGACGATCAGGCCTTCGGTCAGTTTTTCGTACACCGAGGCGGCCTTTGTCATTTCTTTTTGCAGATGCTGCTGACCCACCACACCTTCCATAACATGGCCACCGGCCAGTACCTGTGCTTCCCAGGCATCCAGGGGTTGTTGGTTCACCATTGCCTCCAGAGCGGATTCAGCCAGGTTGTAACGCTCCAGGCTGTCCAGCTGAAAAGACTCGGTGTCTGCGAGTTCGAAATCAACCTGGCCAAAGTAAACGCCCAGACAACGGAAGTAGTATTCAGCAGGGTTGCGGAAGAACTGGGTAAGCTGGCGCAGATTCGTTAGTTCAAAGTCTCCACCGTCGCCACCCAGTTCGGTATTTTGAAAATGCACATCCCGGGGCCTGGTAGTCAGCGCCTGGTACCAGGCATTGGAGTAGCTCTTTAACTTTGGATAATTGTTATCGAAGTATTTTTCGTTAAAAGGCTGCAGCGGATGCTCGACGACGAATGTCTCGCCATATACCCTCAACAGGTAATCGTTGAACTCCGAGACGAGTACCGATGGTGGTTTGATTTTGTTGTCTTTCAGGCTGCGACCTTCATAGCTGATGTAAAAGTGTTCACCCGCAGACAAGAGCGCTTCCAGGAACAGGTATCGGTCATCGTTTCGTTTTGACCGGTCACCCTTTCGATAGTCTGAGGCCATCAGGTCAAATCCTGGTGGTCTGTCTTCCCTGGGGAATTCCCGGTCATTCATGCCAATCAGGCAAACGACTTGAAAGGGAATACTGCGCATGGGTACCAGGGTGGCGAATGTGACGCCGCCGGAAATAAACCCGCGGGCATGGCGCTGATTCGACAATTGTTCAGTCAGCCAGTGGCGTAGCAACGGGTGAGAGACTTCATCGTCAAAGTGGCAAGAATCTGTCTGGTCTGTCAGGTTCGTCAATGCATCGCGAACACTATTCAAGGCGAACTCATCATCATCTTTGGCGACGAAGAAATCATCGATCATGTCATTGAGGGTCGCGTACCAGCTCCTTGCTGTTTGCGCCTGTGACAGCCTCTGACGATAACTTGTGAGCTGGTCAACAAAGTGGCAAAAGGTGCCAATCAATTGGCTGTCACCCGGGTTTACATCGAAAGGAGATATGGATTGGTAAAACAACCCTGATTTGTCAGGTTGCATGGCAAAACCCATCAGCAAACGCTTCAGACCGAACTGCCAGGTGTTGTGGTCAGACGCCGGGACGTTCCATTTATCGTGTTTGGACTGTCCGTCGGCTTCCCAGCGAATGCCGGTTTCCCGCACCCAGTAGATCAGAGTTGCCAGGTCGGCCTCATCGAGATTAAACCTCTGCCGAATAGCCGGGACTTCCAACAAATCCATGACTTCTGTACTGCTAAGGCGGGAGTCCGGTAGATTCAGCATCTTCTCAAAGGCGACCAGTACCGCAGACTCCTGATTCACAGGTCTGTCGGTGATGCTGAAGTACAATTTGCCCTGGAATACGGCCTGGATAAAAGGCGCATAGCGGGCGATGTCAGGTGCCATGACAATAATGTCGACTGGCCTGATTGCGTTCTTGTTGGTTGCATTGTTGTTATCTATCATCCCGAGGATCTGGTCGTATAACACCTCGATTTCGCGCATTCGACTGTGGCAGCAATGCAGTTGGACGCTGGAGTCATCGCCAGGCCTGGCCCTTTGTCCCGGCGAACTGGTTTCATCGGAGGCTACATTGTAAGGGGCGCCACCAAACTCAAGGTTCAGAATATCGTTCTTGATATCCGACAATACGTTCAGACTTGTGGCTGGTTCGAATCGTTCCTGTACTGCCATGCCGGGTGTTTCCAGCAGCAGTTCCAGAAACTCCCGGCCCTGTTTTCCGAACGAGGCGAGTAGCGGGTTGCCGACTTCCAGATAGTCGTCTTCGGATAAGGGACCGCTGGCATTAATGATTTGTCGGATGGATCGTTTCGCAACATCCTTTTCAGAGACAATATCTCCCCAGTAGTGTTCACAGGGATTCAGGAAATAAATATCTACATTGGTTAGTTGTGCGATCGCCTGCAATGTCTGCATGTGCATAACGGGTAGTGACGACAGGCCGAAGACGCTGATCGTGTTTGGCAGATCTGTCGGGAGCCTAATCGGTACTTCGTTGGTCAACCTCTGAATCCTGTTGATAAATGTATTGTGCAGGCTGGCTCGATGCTGTTGTTTGTCCATGCCTGGTAGTTCAAGGATTTGCCGCCACAGCGACCATTGCCATTCTGCCCGACTTTCTTCTTCAGGGACCTTTCCAGAGGCTTTTTCAGGCGTTGCGGATTGCCATTGATTTATCCAGTCCGGGCGATAAATCAGGTACTGATCATACAAGCCTGCAATGGCTTCGCTGAGCTGGTACAGGCGTAACTGGCTGTCTCCAGTGCCATTTAAATAATGTTGGACAGGTTCGAACTCTGTTGTCTGGCAGTTCGGTAAAAGCTGCATCAATCGCCAGGTCAAAAGATGCCGTGAAAAAGGGGACTCACGGGGTAGTTGGGGTTGAGGCAGGAACATCTGATAGAGCTGCCAGATTAAGTCCGCGGGCAGGAGGCAATTAATATTGGCAGCAATGCCTGTTCGTTCAGCGAGCTGGTGTTTTAACCATTGCCCGATGCCGAAACTTTGTACGACGACGGTAGTGGCTTCAAAAGGATCGGTTACCTGGTTACCATTGCGTTGGCAAAAAGTGTTTACCAACGCAGACATATTGTTGGACTGGAGCAGTTCTAACAACGCTTTATCCTAGTAGCGTTCCCAGCCTTCCATACAAGATCTCATGCGACATTAAAATAGTCGTGTGATGTGGCTGTCGCGACGTAATTTTCTTTGAGGTGAGCCATACTTTGCATATCAGCGTTAACAGCATCCAGGCCATGGGCAAGCACAAAGGCGTAACTTTTTTGGAAGTGTGAGAATTTAGCCTTGGCTATTGTTTCGTCATAATACTTATCAAAGGCGTCTGGATTACCCCAGCGCAGGAACCGGCGTCCGGCGAGGAACCTGCCTGCTTTCATGCCGATCATTCCAATGCCCGAGGCTTTCGCTTTTTCAAACAACGGCTGGATATCTTTCATTGGCGGTGAACCTTTCAATATTGTCCGGTCATTCCAGTCGTACCAGCCACCAGGTGTCACTGCTATTTGTACCAGGCTGAACCATCCTGTGTCGATCATGGTTTTCAGCACGTTCTCTGCGTTCTGGTGAGTGCTGACACCCAGGTGATCTACCTTACCGGCGGCTTTTGCTGATTCAAATGCGCGGTGGAGTTCTTCGTTGGATATAACGCTGACATTGTTACCTGCCATCTGATAGTAGGCATCAACATGCTCAACGCCCAGGCCTTTGAGGCTCTCGTCCATGAGTTTTAACCAGCCTCTGGCGGCAGTCTTTGCGGTTGAAACATCCAGCATTTCATTGTATTTGAGTTCGATTGGGATGGGTGCTTTCGAAATCAGAAAGATCTTGTCGCGGTTACGCTTGACGAAAGGGGCGAGATTCTTTTCGGCATCACGATAGTAGGCGCTGTAACCCACATCAAAGACATTAACGCCATGGTCAAGCGCAGCGTTCAACAACTCGTCTCTGGGTTGGTCAGACAGGGCTGCACCACAGCCAAAAACCAGGCGGCTGCCCATAAAATTGGTTTTGCCGAGTTTTCGGTAGGTCATCTCCGGCCAGGGACCACCCAGACCTGCTGACTCCTTGGCTTCAAATAGTGCCGCTTTGGCATCACCGGTTTTTAACAGTGCCTGGCTACCAACGCCTGCCATGGTCACATACTGCATAAAACGACGTCGGGTGCTGCTAAGCTTGTTATTCATAGGTTTGCCTGCAAGGTGATGATTTTTATGCCTTGATTGTAAGTCCAAAACCGGGGCGTGACTAGTATTCGGTCAACAGTTCTCTTATTTTCGCAACCCCTTCGATGCAAGCCTCATCTGTTACCGCGCAGGGTTTGATATTGAACAAGCGGCAACCGGCGTCGCGAAAGGGTTTGAGAGAATCAGCGATTTTCTGCGGAGAGCCGCAGGGGGTGTACTTCTCAAATGCCTTGAAGGGAACCTGGTAGAAGTTCTGCATTTCTCTGCCGAGGATCTCACGCGCCCTGGAAGTGTCATTGTCTATACCGGCCCAGATCTGTAAACCATGGTTCCAGTTAACATCGGAGCGGCCCGCGTTTCGGGCGTGTGTCTCAATCTGGGAAGTGGCCTCGATAAACCGCCTCGGCGAACACCATATGCCCAGCCAGCCTTCACTATATAAACCGGCCCGCCTGATGGCAGCGTCAGCTCTGCCACCGACAACGATGGGTATAGGGGGACTGACTGCAGGCTTGATCAGCGCGTTGTCAAACTCGAAAAATTCGCCTTTGAAACTCATGGGCTTACCGGTCATCAGACCGCGAATTACTTCCAGGCAGTCATTGGTCTGACGGCCCCGTGTCGCAGGGTCTACACCGCAGATTTCCATTTCATGCCGGTCTTCGCCGCCAATACCGACGCCGAGGATTATTCTACCGGGCGCGGATTGGGATAAGGTGGCTAATTGCCTGGCGACAGGGACCGGGTGCCTCAATGCCAACAGGTAGACGCCCATGCAGACTTTCAGGGTTGGGTGCATGGCAGCAACAGTCGCGGCGTTTAACATGCCATCCATACCCATACCCGTATGAAAGCTGACATGGTCAGCAATAAAAACATGGTCAATGCCGCTCTGGGCCACCATTTCAACCAGGGATTTGCGGGTTTCGTAATCCCCGGACAACATGGTGGGGGAGGCGATGGTGCCGACGGACAGGGGGTGTGGCAAGTGAACTCCGGGAAAAAAGAAAAAGGCAGAATAGGGGGATTGGAGCCGGTTGCCAAGCCTTTGGTAATTTACCCCGGTGCCGATTTGGTCTAAAGTAGCGCCCCGACAAAACCAGGAGCTCCTATGGCCAACTATTTCAATACCCTGTCCCTTCGCGACCAGCTGGCCCAGCTGGGAAAATGTGAGTTCATGCGCCCTTCTGAATTCGATGATGGCGTCAATGTTCTGCGAGGCAAGAAACTGGTGATCATTGGTTGTGGTTCCCAGGGCCTCAACCAGGGATTGAATTTACGTGACAGTGGATTGGATGTTTCCTACGCCCTGCGCGATGCAGCTATCAAGGAAAAGCGCCAGAGCTGGAAGAACGCCACGGACAACGGATTCACAGTCGGTACTTATGAAGAATTGATTCCCGATGCTGACCTGGTATTGAACCTGACACCGGACAAGCAGCATAGCTCAGTCGTTTCTGCTGTCATGCCTTTGATGAAACAAAACTCCTGCCTGTCGTACTCTCACGGGTTCAATATTGTTGAGGAAGGTAAGCAGATCCGTGAGGATATTACCGTCATCATGGTGGCGCCAAAGTGCCCCGGAACAGAGGTCCGCGAAGAATACAAACGTGGCTTTGGTGTGCCGACCCTGATTGCTGTTCATTCCGATAATGATCCTCGTGGTGAAGGTCTGGGGTTGGCAAAGGCGTATGCAGCAGGCACCGGCGGACACAAGGCGGGTGTGCTGATGTCGTCTTTCATCGCCGAGGTAAAGTCAGACCTGATGGGTGAGCAAACGATTCTCTGCGGTATGCTGCAAACTGGTTCTTTAGTGTGTTTTGACAAGATGATTGAAGAGGGGGTTGATCCAGGTTATGCCTCGAGGCTCGTTCAATACGGTTGGGAAACCGTCACTGAAGCGCTCAAATACGGCGGCGTGACAAACATGATGGATCGGTTATCCAATCCGGCGAAAATAAAAGCATTTGATCTGTGTGAAGAAATGAAAGAGATAATGCGCCCGCTGTATCTGAAGCATATGGATGACATTATGAGTGGGGCATTTTCGTCAGGGATGATGGCGGACTGGGCTCAGGATGATGAAAAGCTATTAAACTGGCGTCAGGAAACCGGTGAAACACCGTTTGAGACCACGCCCAATACGGACCAGGATATTTCTGAACAGGAATTTTTTGATCATGGGATTCTCATGGTGGCTATGGTGAAAGCAGGCGTGGAACTGGCCTATGAAACAATGGTGTCAGCGGGTATCAAAGAAGAGTCTGCCTATTACGAATCGTTGCACGAGACACCATTAATCGCCAACACGATTGCCAGGAAGAAGCTGTGGGATATGAACAACACCATATCGGACACGGCTGAGTACGGTTGTTACCTTTACAATCATGCGTGTGTGCCCTTGTTGTCTGACTTCATGAAGAAAATTGGCACAGATGTGATTGGCCGTGGCATGGGTTTGAATGATCTTGGGGTTGATAATCAGCGACTGATCGATGTCAATGCGTCCATTCGCGATCATAGCGTTGAACATATTGGCCAGACCCTGCGCGGTTATATGGGTGCCATGAAAAAGATTGTCTAGTCTCACGTCAAAGCTCACGTCAAACCTCGCATCAAAACTGGTTTCAATCAGGCACTGTTCAGTCCAGTTCTCCGAGTCTTTTTCTCTTCGGCAGATAGATTGGCAAATTGACGCGAGCCAGCATTGGGCGATTGTTGGTGGCAACGGGTCGGGAAAGTCGGCGTTGGCTGCGTTGCTGGCAGGTGAAGGCGAGGTCAAGTCCGGCAAGATTGTTGTGACTCCCGATAATGTTCGACTGGTATCATTCGAAACCCAACGCAAGCTTATCGAGCGTGAGAGACAACGTGATGACAGTGATATTACGGATGAGGTTTTTGAAGGCACATCGGTCGATGAATTGCTCCATGAGGTGTTGCCGGACGATTGTCTCGATGAAACCAGGCTCGGTCAGCTAATCGAAATATTTCAATTGCAATCGTTGTTGAGTCACGGCTTTCGATCATTATCCACCGGTGAAACCCGAAAGGTGATGTTAATTCGTGCCCTGGTAAGCCAACCTGATCTGCTGGTACTTGATGAACCCTTCGATGGTCTGGATGCCGACTCGGTACTGGCCCTGAAGAATATTCTTATCAAGCTGGTGGAAAGAACACCTATCGTCTTTGTCATGAACCGACTGAGCGAAATCCCCGACTATGTGAGTCATCTCGCGTACATGGATTCAGGCAGGCTTGATCACGTGGTTGACAGGAACAATGAGGAAGCGTATCGCGATCTTCAGCAACTACTGCATCTAAAGACGACAGATCTCAGCATTCCGAAGGCTGATCCGGGGGAATCATTGCCGGTGCTTGATCCGGGTCAGCCCCTTGTTCGCATGCGAGACCTGCGCGTTGCCTACGGTGACAATGTTGTTTTTGACCATCTCGACTGGCAGGTCAACGCGGGACAACACTGGCAGATAACAGGTCCCAATGGTTCAGGTAAGACCTGTTTGTTAAACCTGGTGACCGGGGATCACCCCCAATGTTATGTCAACGATATCTTTGTGTTTGGATATCAGCGCGGGCACGGGGAAAGTATCTGGGAGATCAAACAGCATATTGGATATGTTTCTACCGCGTTACAGTGGGAGTACCGTGTCAGCATCAGCCTTCGCAATGTCATCATCTCGGGATTTTATGACAGCATTGGTTTGTACCAGTCCGCGACAGACGGCCAAAAACTCATCGCCGATGACTGGCTCAGGTTGCTGGGGATGAACGAACGGGCTGACCAGCCGTTTAACCAATTGTCCTATGGGGATCAACGACTGCTGTTGATTGCCCGCGCCATGGTGAAACATCCCCATATGCTGATTCTGGATGAGCCTTGTCTGGGCTTGGATGATGTGAACCGACAATTGGTGCTGGCGTTGATTGAAAAAATATGTGTTGCCAGTGAGACCACGGTAATCTATGTCAATCATCATTCTGAAGATCGTATCCCGGGAATTGAAAATACCTTGTCGTTAAGGGGTATTCCAAGGCCTGATACGAGTGACCGGGAAATATAACCGGTATTCTGTCCGGCAAAATAGACCGATCAGGGCTTGCCTCCTGTCTGCTGGTAAAGGGAGGTTGCTATGATTGGACTCATGTTTTTAAGTTTGCGGCAGGATGATTAGAGAACTCATGTTGAGAGAAAGAGTACAAGGCCTGTTCAGGTATTTTATCCCGGCAGAGATGGCGAAATATGTCGTATGCGGGGGATTCGCATTTATTGTTGATGCGTCAATACTTTATAGCCTGACCGAATACCTGGGTGTGCATTATCTTGCATCGAATACGGTGGGTATCGTGGTAGGACTTTTTATCACCTACTATCTGAATATCAAGTGGGTTTTTGCCGACAGAAAATACGAGTTCAGCATTTCGACCGAATTTCCGTTGTTTGTGGCTATTGTTTTGACGGGATACCTGATCAATCAGGTGGTGATGTGGCTCGTGGTGGAGACTGTCAAGGTTGACCTGTTGATTGCCAAGGTCGCCGCGACTGCCATTGTGTTAGCCTTCAATTTTACCGCGAAGAAGTTCTTACTGTTCACAAAAACTCACTAGGCAACGCTGAAGAAGAATTGTCCTAACAGGGGCTTCTTTCCGCAGCCTGCTAGTGATCCAGGCCCATTGGCGATTTTAGATGTCTGACATCCAGTCTCTGCAGCAAAGCACAAGATTCAAACTCTTCGTACCCCTTGGGAATCGAAATTTCCGATTCCTGTGGTTTGGATCTATTTTGTCCTACGTCGGGGGACAATTGACCCTGATTGCTTTTCCCTGGCTGGTGTTACGCCTGACAGGTGATTCACTGGCAATGGGAGCTGTACTGGCGGTAGCCGGTATACCAAGAGCGGTCTTTATGGTTTTTGGTGGTGCCCTGACAGACCGGTTCTCGGCACTGACTGTGATGATATGGACTAACTGGTTTCGACTGGTCTTAATGTTAGGGCTGGCATACCTGGTTTACAGTGGATCCATAGAAATGTGGATGGTGTTCGTGGTGGCATTTATCTTTGGCGTGGCCGATGCGTTTTATTGGCCAGCCTCGATGGCGATTATGCCAAAAGTGCTGCCCACAGAATTACTGACTGCTGGTAATTCGCTCCAGCAAGGTTTGGCACAGATGAGCCAGATGCTCGGTCCGTTGATGGCAGGCACCATCATAGCGCTGTTTGCCGACGGGAATACGGAGGGGACCACAGATCTGCTCGGCATCTCGGTGGTTTTCTTTATAGATGGTCTTGGGTTTGTAGTTTCACTGGCTGCGTTGATGATGATTCGCATGGCCCCGGTCGAAGCTGGTGGGCAGAACTTGAGTATCGGCGGTATGTTGACCTCGATAGCCGAAGGGTTCGTTGCAACCTGGGGAGACATGCCATTACGTGTCATCGCGATTCTGTTTGCCGTTTTCTCGTTATTTTTTCGTGGTCCCTATCTCGTCGGAATACCCATGTTATGTGATATTCGATTCGAGGAGGGCGCCCTGGCGTATGGCATGATCACCTCTGCTTTTGGGGTGGGAGCATTGATCGGCCTAGTCATTGCGGGATCTCTACCGAAACTGCCGGAAAAGTATCTGGGATTGCTGCTGCTGTTTGATTTCGCGGTATTGGGTGTTGGATTCATCGGCTATGCCTTGACGCCCCATCTCGAAGTAGCGATGTTCTTCTCTGGCCTGGGGGGTATTACCGACGGCTACATGATCATTATTCTTATTTCCTGGCTGCAGGCCCGTATACCCACCGATCTGTTAGGGCGGGTGATGTCGGTGATTATGTTGTTCAACACAGGGTTAACACCGCTGACCGCAGCGGTCGCGGGTGCCTTGATTCGCTGGTCTCTGGAGGGTGTGTTTTTGATTGCAGGCGGTATTCTGATCGGGCTTTCGGTTATTGGGTTGATCGTACCTGTGGTGAGACGGTTGGGGATTGGGGAGTCGAGTGAGAGTCACGAATTCAGGCTAGATACGGATTGACTATTTTCAGGTCGCCAAGTTTTTGTCTGTGCTGCATATCCTCGGTGAGCAGCACGCGGCAGGCAGACTTTTGTTGGAATGCGGTGAAAAGAAAGATACAAGGAACTGTTAAACGGATTTTCCCAAGATTGCAAAAGTAACCGCATCGGGAATCTTTGGGATCAGATCTTGAAGCGCGCTGGATGACTAATGTCTGATTGGACGCTGATCTGATGGCTTACAGACGCCTGGGGTGATCGCTGGTGTTCTCCTCGATCGAGAATTCGCTTTCGCTGCTTTGCATTCACCTTACCGTCTATTTCTTCATATTGATCAAGCGCTGCCCTTAGCTCATCTGCAGAGGGCTGTATCGCGAGGCCGCCTGCTATCATGAAGAGAATGGCAGCTAAAAGCCATGGCAAGAGCAAGACAAAAGCCAACAGTGGATTCTCGTCTTTCTCGCGCCAATCGTTAGCTAACCATCCGATCGTCTCCCATCGGAGGTGCAAAATCTCAAAAGGTATCGTCGCCAGTATTACGAAAGATGCCGGAAGAGAGAAGACGATGAAGGTGATCAGGTTAAAGCGGAATTTGCCTATTCTCAATAGGGGATTCATAGGACGCCCTTGCGTACAGACAAGTTAAACATCGTTCTGCAACAATTCGGCGCATGAATCGATCAAAAATATACAATAGGCACAGATCACGAAGCCGATCCCAGTGTGGCGCGAACCAATAAATCACTGCCCATATCGAGTGAATGATTGCTGTCACTCATCGTTTATCGCGCTCAGCTTTATTGTTAGCCTATTGGGAATCGTCGTGAATCAATTCGCGATGTTCGCCACCACTGGCTTCGCAATTTATCTGTCACAATTTGCTTCACACCGCCATCCTGTGACCATGGACGAATAAATTTTTTTACGTTCTACACTAATGACTCTGTTCCCAATAATTTATGCTCTCTCTATGCTACGCTCGTCTCCCGCACAAAAAAATTGAAACAAAAATGAGCAGCCTTTCTCGCATCTCGGATGCTTCTGCGTCCAGATCCTATATTCAAACCCTGATTTCCTGTACCGCGTGCTGGTTCCTGGCACAGATGAGTTACTACGCGCAGGCCCAGATGCTGGGCCCGCTTATGTCGCATTATGATCTCGGTGAGATCGACGTGGGCGTCATGTTTACCCAGGAACTGACTGTCTATGCGCTGGCTGCGCTATTTGTTGCTGGACCACTTTCGCGAGTTTCCCGCGTGAAGGCTGCTGCAGTGGGCGGGTTGATACTGATCACTGTCAATCTAATTTCAGCGTACACCGATAACTTTGAAGTGCTCAGAGTGACTCGGCTGCTGGCAGGATTTGCCGGTGGCATGATTGGCGCTGCCGGTACAGCCTCAGCAGCATCTTCCCTGAACCCTCAGCGCATCTTCGCCATCGTCGGTATAAGTTGGGGTTTGATCGCCGCAGTACAGGTCATGGTAGTGCCCTACCTGACAGTGCCTTATGGGTCTGCAGGGGGTTACTACGGTATGGCCGCTGCTGTTGTGTTGTTCCTGCCGATGATCGTATGGTTAAACCCACCGCGCCCTCATGAAGCTGTGCAGGAAAGCACGGCGTTAACGCAAGATTTGTCCTTATTTGAACGCCTGACAGAGCGCCTCGGAGTACGAGGCGCCCCCAACGCGCGCTTTGCGCTGCTGGCGATGCTAGCGCTGTTCATCTACGAAATTGGCCAGGGCGCAACCCAGGTGTTTCTCGAGCAATTTGGATTGCGTACAGGATTGGAAGAATACGGTATAGGCGAGATACTGGGAGTGTCAGCCTTTCTTGGGCTGTCAGGCGGAGTCCTGGCTGCCTGGATGGGGAATCGTTACGGCAATTTGCGCCCTATAATCATCGGCATCATTCTCAATGCCCTCTTTGCGTCTACACTTGCACTTGGCTCCATTCCAATTTTGTTCGCAGCGAGCTACCTGGGCTGGAATATTGCTTATTACTTCCTGGTCCCCTATATGCTAGGCGTTCTGGCTGAAATGGATGATCGGGGACGCTGGGTTGTTGCGACGGATGCCGTCTGGTGGCTTGGTGCAGCACCCGGTGCTGCCGTAGGCGGTATACTGGTGGAAACCGGCGGCTATAATACACTCGCTGGTCTCGCACCGATTACAGGGTTTGTTTGTCTGCTAATTCTGGTGCAGACCATACAAAGGTTTAATGCGCGTCAGAGGCAGATGACCGATTAATTTCATCTGTTGAGAAGCGATAAGTATTTAACAAATGCCTCCCAGTGAATCCCCAGGGTTCTTCATTGACGTGAAAACACAGCTATCGATTGGAACCTGGTTTGAAATACAGTTGGTAAAAACAACATTGATGGAGCCGTGAATTGATAGCGCAGTTCAAACAAAACCTTGAAACAATTTCACAGAAAAGCGAGCTTATCGAAACACCTTGTAACGAGGGTAGTATGCCGTTTCGTATCTGGCGCCCCTATGGCGACGAGGGGATTACCGGTGAAGTACTGGTGCTGTTCCACGGTGGTTCGGGTTCCTGGACCCATTGGGTTCGAAACATCGAGGCCTTGTCCGCCTACTACGAAGTCATCGTGCCAGATCTCCCCGGGCTGGGTGATGCGGCCAGCCTGGCGGAAGGATACCAGCCCCAGGATGCGGTCGATTGGGTCGCCAAAGGCATCGAACAGATTATTGGCGACAGGCGTTATCATCTTGTGGCGTTTTCCTGGGGGTGTGTGGTTGCGTCGCTGTTGGCGGCGATGCATCAGGATCAGGTCAAGTCACAGATACTGATTGGTCCGGCTTCCATGGGGGATATGCCCCGGCGAATATTAATGAAACCGCTGATTCCCCGATCCGCCGGGATGTCAGCAGAAGAAATTCACAACGCCAACAAGGAGAATCTGGCGCGACTGATGATTTATGACCGAAAGAAAATTGATGACTTTGCAGTTTACCTGCAAACCGAAAATACCAACCGGGCAAGATTCAGGAGCCCGCGATTTGGCACCGGCACATTCGTTCTAGACGGACTGCAGCGAGCCATTGCGCCCTTGTTGGTACTGTATGGTGAGTTTGACGCGGCAGCGTATCCGAATATATCAACTCGGGAAGAAAAGGTGCGTGAAATCAGACCCGACGTTCAATTTGAAGTCGTGCCGGGTACAGGGCACTGGATGCAATATGAGGCGGCCGCGTTGTTCAATGCCAGATGTGTTGAGTGGGTAGAAGCACACATTTTTTAATATCTTGCCACGGGTCTGGATACTACTCCATCATCTGTCAGTGTTAGATGGGTCAGCGTTTGTTCGTCGTGATTCATACGCCAGGAGAGCATTTTCTGGGCGTAAGTCAGTACTCGTGATTGATACTCGGGGTTGTTGGCCTGGTTGACGAACTCCCGGGGATCGTTTCGCAGATCGAAAAACAAGGGTGGCAGATGCGTAAAGTGGACATATTTGTAATCGGTACTGCGGATAACGTTGAGTGAGCATTGATGGTGTGTCAGCCCCAGCGATTGCTCCAGGTCCTCACCCTTGTCGATGCTTCTGAAATCAAACTCCCAGTGCGCCTCTGTACGCCAGTTTCGAGGGAACTCGCCCGTCCGGGTAGTGGATAACAGCGACATGCCATCACATTGCTCTGGCAGATCAACGCCAAGCCATTCGAGCAGGGTTGGCATGATGTCTATGTTTTCGGTAAATTTACCCAGGATTTTGCCGCGGGTGGCATCGGCTTGCTGGCCCGGGTCACGAATGATCAGCGGGATGTGGTACGACTGGTCGAAGTAGCCCATCTTACCCAGCAGATGATGATCACCAATTTGCTCGCCGTGATCCGACGTGAATATGACCATCGTCTGGTCCCAGAGATCTTTCTCCTTTAAATAGTCAAACAGGCGACCCAGGTTGGCATCGACTTCTGACATTAATCCAAAGTAGGACGATTTTAGCCGTGCGAGCTTTTTCTGGTTTTCAGGCGCGGCGGATTGTCGTTGTTGTAGCGTGTGTTCGAGCCACGGATGCTGCTTGCTCTCGAGGGCGACTGTGTCACGCCGCACATAGTCATTGACGGTTTGCGGCGGATACATGCTGTTGTATGGTTCAGGCGCAACCCAGGGTGGGTGAGGACGAAGCAGGGACAGGTGAACACAGAACCCCTGCTCATGGCGCGGGTGTTGATCCAGATATCCCATCACTTCGTCTACCATAAACCAGGTATCATGGTGTTCCTTCGGTATATCCAGAGGTGCAGCTGTGTCCCCCCCTGCTTCATATTCCAATCCATTTTTACCCATATACAGGCGCCAGTTGGGGGAGGGGATTGCATAACCTTTTTCACTTAACCAGGCTGCCCAGGCGTCGGGAAAGGTACCCATCATGGTGATTGGGTTAATCCCGGGTAGCGGACCCTCATAGGATTTTAAAATGGCATCGTCGGGGTCAAAAAGCCGCGGATCATTGGCAGTATCCGTGTAGCCGAATAGTACAGGGTCAAATCCCTGCTTGCGGACCTCCAGCGCCCAATTAGTATGGCGGGCATCGAGTGGGGTTCCGTTGGTGCTGGATCTGTGGTTCTGCAGGTACATGCCGGTGTGAAGACTGGCCCGGGACGGACCACAGGGTACGGCATTGGCGAAATGGTTCTTGAAAAGCACGCCAGTTTTTGCCAGTTCATCGAGCACT
Source organism: Gammaproteobacteria bacterium (assembly GCA_012960755.1). The sequence goes on along the minus strand of DUAT01000057.1, from coordinate 262,144 downwards.
GGCGTCTGGACCTTGTGCCCGAGTGTTGAGAGACACTCCCCGCGCCACTGGTCAGCCGTGATAAATAACAGGTTCTTTTGCTTCTCTTGCTTCTCTTGCATAGTCAGACTTCCCTGATGGCGTGCTTTGGAGAATCCTGTGCTTGTAATTCTTCCTGTTGGGTATCCCAGAGTCTTCGGTATAGTCCGTTTTGGGAAAGAAGTTGCATATGAGTGCCGGTTTCTGCGACCAGGCCATTGTCGATGACGATGATGCTGTCTGCATTGGCAATGGTGGACAGTCGATGGGCAATGATGATGGTGGTATGTCCCGCAGAGACATCGTTGATAGCATCCATGATGGCAATCTCAGAAACCGAGTCGAGGGAAGAAGTGGCTTCATCAAATATCAGGAATGCAGGTCGTTTCAGGATTGCACGGGCGATGGCGACCCTTTGTTTCTCGCCACCGGAAAGCTTCAAACCACGTTCACCCACCACCGTATCGAGACCATCGGGTAAGCGCTGGACCAATTCATCGAGGTTAGCCAGGGAAACAGCCTGCATCACCTGCTCAAACGAGGCGTCTATATCACCGTATTGAATATTTTCGAAAAGACTGGTGTTAAATAAGGTGGCGTCCTGGGGGACGGTCCCAATTGCCTGCCGCAAACTGGCCAGGTCAAGATCTTCTATGTTGTGTTGATCTATTTTAATAGAACCGCTATCAATGTCGTAGAAACGAAATAACAACCGGGCAATGGTAGATTTCCCCGCACCACTGGGACCCACCAATGCGACGGTTTGTTTTGGCTCAATCGTAAAAGTTACATTGTTAAGAATATTTCGCTTGCCGTCATAACTAAATGAGGCGTTGTTGAATTCAATGCGTCCGGCAACATTTTCCAGCGGAACAGCATCAGGTTTGTTTTCAATCCCGGGTTGGGTGTTAAGAATGTCAAACATGCGCTCAACATCGGTAAAGCAACGTTTTAGCTCCCGGTAAATACCACCCAACTGGTTCAAAGGCATAAACACCTGCACGGCAAATGCGTTGATCGCAACCAGGTCGCCGATATCTATTTCACCCTGGATAACCTGCTGCGCCGCCAGAAGCATCATGCCGAACATACCGGCATGGACGAAAAAGGACTGCCCGGCGTTCAGGCCGGCCAGGGAATAACGGTTTCGGCGTCTTGCGTTTTCCCATATCGTCAGGTCGGCGTCGTATTTCCCGGCTTCAATTTCTTCGTTGCCAAAGTACTTGACGGTTTCATAGTTGATCAGACTATCGACAGCGCGGGTATTCGCACGGGAATTGGCGTCGTTGGATTCTCGAATAAAGGGTGTTCGCCAGTTCGTTACCTTTACCGTGTAGGTTGAATAGAAAATGACTGCTACCAATATGATGGCGGCGTAGGACCAGTGGTAAGTGGTAAAGAGAACAATAGTGACACCACCAACGCCCAGGAACATGTTGAGAATCTGAAAGGTCAGGATTCGGAGCAGGGCAGCGATGGCACTGACACCACGATCCATATCCCGGGTTATACCACCGGTACGTCTCGACAGGTGATAGTCCAGGTCAAGATTGTGCAGGTGCCTTAGTACTTTCAGGGAAACCCGCCGCATCGCTCGAACCGTCACGGTGCCATAGACGGCCAGAGTCAGTTCCCGTAGTGCAACACTCACAAAACGTACAAAAGCATAGGCGGCTATGAGACTGAGTGGCAAAGCAATCAGCAGGGTTGTCAACTGATCCGGGCCATTGAGGCTGTTGACGATCGCCTTTAATAAAAACGGAATCACCAGTGTTGCTGCAGTGACTACAATTAATATTCCCAGTGCCAGTAGAATTCGATAGCGGTATTCCGAGAAGAATGGGACCAGCAATTTCAGGGTTTGCCAGTCTTCCCTGGAGAGAAAGAAATTTGAGAAATAGCGCCAGGGTAAGTTCATTATTTGTTAAAGCGGTCAATCGCCAACTGAACCAGGGCCTTGGCTTCTTCCGCATTGCCCCAGCCCTCTATCTTGACCCACTTCTCTGCTTCCAGATCCTTGTAGTGCTGAAAAAAATGCTCAATCTGTTGCAAGGTTATTACCGGCAGGTCGGTGTGGTTCTTCACGTTTTCATACCGCCGGGTTAGTTTGGAGGTGGGCACGGCGACGATCTTCTCATCGCCACCTGCTTCGTCTGCCATCTTCAGTACACCCACAGGGCGACAGTTCATGACCGCGCCCGGTGTTATAGCCCGGGTGCTGGCAACGATCACATCCACCGGGTCACCATCGTCCGACAATGTGTTCGGTACAAAACCATAGTTTCCAGGGTATCGCATTGATGTATACAGGTAACGGTCAACAAACAGGGCACCGGAAATCTTGTCCATCTCGTACTTGATGGGCTCGCCACCCACGGGCACTTCGATGATGACGTTAATATCGTCAGGTGCGTTGTTGCCAGGGGGAATGGCCTCTATTCGCATGGTAAAAGCTCCGTTCGAGTTGGCGCGCATTATTGTGATCGAGGATATGCAAATCAAGTGTTATTTACTATCTTCTATCTACTTGCCCGCTGTTGCAGACTCGGGCAGTATCACCGGAAAAGCAAATTGCAGAGGATCGTGGCCGTGGTGCAGAAGACGCAGGTGGTTGTACTTGGGATGGTCCTGGTCGCAGGGCTCCTGCTCATTGTAGGGTGCAACCCGGTACGCGATGCAACACCCGAAGATGAGTCACCATTGGACCGGGCCAACATACTGCTTATTGTCGCGGACGACCTGGGATTCACAGATCTCGGGTCATTCGGCGGCGAGATGTCGACCCCCAACCTGGATACCCTCGCTCGAAATGGCATACGTTTGAGTAACTTCCATAGTTCTGCGAGCTGTGCACCTACCCGTTCCATGTTGTTGAGTGGCACTGATAATCATCTGGCAGGTATGGGTAGTCAGGGCAACCTGGCCACAGAAAACCAGCGGGGACAGCCAGGGTACCAGAACAGGATATCCAAAACGGTAAAAACTGTTGCAACCTCGCTCAAGGAAGTTGGTTACAGGACCTATATGACAGGCAAGTGGCACCTGGGGCATGAAACTGAATACCTGCCTGGCGCCCGTGGATTCGATCGCTCTTTTGTGTTGTTACATGGTGGCGCGAGTCATTTTGATGAAACGCCATTGTTTCCGGCTTTAGAAAAGGCGGAATGGCGCCTCGACGACCAAAATACGACGCTCCCTGAAGATTTCTATTCGTCAGTGGATTTGACTGACAGGATGATCGAGTTTATCGAATCAGACGAGGATCAGGATTCACCGTTTTTCGCCTATCTGGCCTACACGGCTCCCCATTGGCCACTACAGGCACCGGAAGAATTACTGGTGAAGCATCGTGGGACTTACACCATGGGCTATGATGAATTGCTCGAGTTACGCATGGCAGGCGCTATCCGGGAGGGCGTAGTACCCACGGGTTCGGTCGCCGTGAAGAGTACGCCAGGATTAAAATCATGGTCTGAACTCACACCGGATCAGCAAGCAGGATATGTGGCTCGCATGGATACTTACGCTGCCATGGTGGAGGGTGTCGATCAGAATGTCGGGCGCCTGCTTTCATTCCTGGACGAACAGGGCTATCTGGAAAATACCATCATTGTGTTTATGTCTGACAATGGCGCTGAAGGTCATGCCATTGAGGAACTGCCCAGGCTGCAGAACTGGCTTGCTGAAAATTTTGACAATACGGTAGCGAATATTGGATCAAGAAACTCTTATGTGACCACCGGGGAAGGCTGGGCCCGGGCTGCCATGGCGCCGTTTCGGCTCACCAAGGCGCGCATGTCCGAGGGAGGGATTCGGGTCCCGGCATTTATCCATTTTCCCGATAAGAACCTCGGTTCTATCGATTCTGCCTACATGACTGTCATGGATCTGGCTCCCACCTTCATGGAGATTGCCAATGGCCCCTTGAGCGAGCAATATCGTGGTCACTCCTTGCTGACACGTTTACGGGGGGGAGAAGAACCGGTGCACTCCGTGGATGAAACCATCAGCTTTGAAGTCTACGGTCGTCGGGCTGTACAGCGCGGCACATGGAAACTGTTGTCGATGGAACCACCCTACGGTACTGGCGAGTGGGAACTGCACAACCTTGAAGATGATCCCGGAGAGCAGACTGATGTGGCTTTGGAATTCCCTGCGATCGTGACTCAACTCAGCGCGGCCTGGGAAAGCTACGCGGCTGAGGTGGGTGTCATCATGCCTGAACATCCTATTTCTTATTGAGCAGGGGTTCGCTTTCATCATTGTAAATGTTAGCGACCGTGACAAATAAATGAAACCAGAACTTGATTTTCAAAAACCACCGTTTTCCGAATCGTTTCTCGGGGAACTGTTGCGAATTTTTCAACTGGTGTTCCCTGCAGGGAGACGCGACTATCTCATGTGGCGACTGGAGAACATGCCGAATGTGACCGTGTTCACTTCCGCTTATGGAAAACATTTGACCGGCTTCAAGGCTGGCTATGCATTTACCGAAAGTCGATACTACAGCTGGCTGGGTGGTGTTGATACGGTTTATCGAAACCAGGGCATTGCGAAAAAACTAATGTCGCAACAGCACAGATGGCTGCTCGGCTCAGTCTATTCGTTGGTGGAAACCCATGTCGAGCAGAGTAACAAGGCCATGGTGCAGCTTAATCACAATTCCGGTCTTGTAATTACAGGGCATTTTGTGAAGGATGGGAAACCGAATTACATCATGCAAAAAAATGTGCGGCTAACTGATCAGTAACCATGTCGCAACTCTTGTCTCAGACCACTCACCGTTACAACCACTCATGGGAAAAATCATGCGTATCTTATATATCGATATTGACACCTTGAGACCTGATCACCTTGGTTGTTATGGGTATCACAGAAATACCTCACCGAATATTGATGCACTGGCTCGCCAGGCTCTGCAGTTCAACAACGTTCATGCCTCGGACTCACCGTGCCTGCCGAGCCGGTCTGCGCTCTTAACGGGCAGGTTCGGTATCCATAACGGTGTCGTGAATCACGGTGGCACAGACGCAGACCCGGTGATTGGAGGGCCTGATCGACAATTCTGGAGCCGGTTGCAGATTGACAGCTTCCCTTCCCGGCTGAAACGCGCAGGGCTAAAAACCGTGAGCATCAGTTCGTTTGCCCAGCGACACTCCGCCTTTCACTGGTATGCCGGGTTCGATGAAACTTATAACGTCGGCAAGTATGGTCTCGAAACGGCGGATGAGGTCAATGCAATTGCGTCGGATTGGTTAACCCGAAATGGCCAGAATGATAACTGGTTCCTTCATGTTCATATGTGGGATCCCCACACACCTTATCGGGCTGATGTCAGCTACGGGGAACCATTTACCGGTGATGAACTACCCGCCTGGTTGACGGAAGAGGTTAGAAGCCATCACTGGAACAACGGTGGACCTCATTCCGCACGGGAATGTAACGGTTTTGCGCCGAAACCTGAAATGCTCACGCAGTTCCCCAGGCAACCCCAAGAGGCGCCGGATATGTTGGCTGTTCGTAAAATGTTCGACGGCTACGACACTGGCGTGTTGGTAGCTGACGACTACGTCGGCAGAATCCTGAACCAGCTTGCCGACCTGGGTGTATTGGACGACGCGGTCGTCATGCTGTCATCAGACCATGGTGAGACCCTGGGCGAATTGAACATTTACGGCGACCACCAGACAGCTGACCAGGCGACCACTCGAATTCCATTGATTCTGAAGTGGCCGGGGCTCACTGATGTTCACGCGGGTTGCCAGTTTGATGCGATGCATTACCAGATAGATGTAACGGCAACCATCCTTGAGTTACTGGCTGTGAAAGTCCCATCTTCATGGGACGGGGTCAGTTTTATGGCAGCGTTAAAAGAAGGGCGGGACGAAGGCAGGGAACATCTGGTTGTGTCCCAGGGTGCCTGGACTTGCCAGAGAGCTGCCCGTTGGGAAGATTATATTTGCATCCAGACGTTGCACGATGGTTACCATTTGTTCGACGACGTGATGCTGTTTGATCTGGCCAATGACCCCTTTGAAACGACTAACATAGCGGAAGAAAATACGACCCTTCGTGACAAGGGGCTTTCGATCCTGGGTAACTGGCATGGTGAAATGATCCAGGATGCTGCCCGTGGTCGGGACCCGTTACAAAATGTGATTGCAGAAGGCGGACCCTACCATATCCGGGGTCAGCTGGCGGACTATCTGGTGCGATTGCGTGATACAGATCGTGGCGCGTTTGCCGATGCCCTGGAAGAAAAGCACGCCAGCGATTTGTCAATAACCTGATGCGGGTCATTTCTCCTCAATGGCCTTTCGACCCGGGTAAGGCGCCTTTCTACTATGGTTGGGTGATCTGGTTTTTCAGTACCCTGGGATTCTTGCTGAGTATTCCTGGCCAGACCATGGGTATGGCGGTATTTACCGACCATTTTATTGAGGCCCTGGGCTTAACGCGAACCGAGCTTTCGATTGCCTACCTTTGTGGAACTGTTGGCTCCTCCCTGTTCCTGACAACGGCTGGCCGCTGGTACGATCGATACGGCGGACGCTTTATGATCACGGTTTCCAGCCTGGTGCTTGGTATAATGGTGTTCTTTATCAGTGTCACCGATCAGCTCTCGCAGATGCTCGGTGGTGGTGCTTTTGCCCTGATACTGGTTGGATATTTTGGCGTCAGATTTTTTGGACAGGGCGTCCTGACCAGCTGCTCAAGGAACGTGTTGCTGCACTGGTTCGTCAGGCGTCGTGGTCTGGTTTCAGGCATTCGTGGGGTATTCGTTTCATTTGGGTTCTCTGTTGCCCCTCTATTGATTTCCTGGTTGATACTGACGTTGGATTGGCGTGGTGCCCTGTGGGCGATGGCAGCGATAGTGGGTATTGGCTTTTCCTTGCTGGCGCTGGTGTTTATTCGCGACAACCCGGAATCTGTGGGACTGCAACCGGATGGAGGCCAGTTATCCGAACTGGGTCATACAGACAAACCGATTGAAGCGGTGAGTAAGACCCTGGAACAGGCTCGACTGGATCCGGTGTTCTGGATTTACAGTTGCAGCCTGGGAATGCATGCGTTGTTTGGCACCGCACTCACGTTTCATGTGGTGTCAATTTTTTCCGCTGCTGGCAGGAGCAAAGAGGAGGCCTTTGGTTATTTTTTCCCCTCAGCAGTGTTTTCGACGGTGACCAACCTGGTGGCGAGTTGGGCGGTAGACAAACAACATCTCAAACCCTTCCTGATTGCGATGCTGATGTTCTTTATCATTGGTGCCTGGGGATTGCTGAACCTGGAGAAATCCTGGGGTTTCTGGCTTCTGGCGTTCGGATTTGGTTCAGGAGGTGGGTTATGGGGGGTCATTTCAAACCTGGCGTTTATTCGTTTTTATGGTGCCTTGAATCTGGGTGCTATTTCAGGGATGAACACGTCGTTCACGGTGTTTGCCAGTGCTGTAGGGCCAGCAGCTTTTAGTTTAGGGTTAGATACGATGGGTAGCTACGATGCATCCGTCAAGGTTTGTCTGGGTGCCCTGGTAATTCTGCTGGTTTGCGCCGTGCTAATACGACAACCGGAAATGGCGCATGAGTACTAGCAGGCTACTGAAAAAGCTCCTGTTAGCACAATTCGGTGTTGAAAATTGCTTCGTGCGCGAGTCCGATCAAGATGCTCATTTACTGGCGTGTAAACTCCGCTCTTTCAGCAATTTTCGCCTTGCCTTGTATCTAACAGGGATTTTATCAGCAGCCTGCTCGTGTTTGTATCCTGTACAGAATTTGACTAACAACAATGCATTCATGCCTTGAAATCCGATTCATAATCCTGAATATTGGCGTATTAAAGAACCGGGGCTCGCTATGTTTTCAATGACTCAACTTATCCGTCGTGCTGCACAAACAAACCGTAATGGTCTCGCCACCGTAGATGGGGAGCGCAGGCATACCTGGCACCAGTTTGTACAACGAGTCGCACGTTTCGCCGGTGGCTTGCGGCAATTGGGGTTTAATCAGGATGACTGTGCTGCCATCCTGGCGCTGAACAGCGACCGCTATCTGGAATTTATGTTCGCAGTACCCTGGGCAGGGGGTGTGTTTCAGCCCATTAATACTCGTCTTGCTGGTCCCGAGGTGGTTTATTGGTTGAACGACTCAGAAGCCCGGGTGCTCTTTGTCGATAGCAATTATGTATCCCTGGTGGAGCAGATAAAGGACGAATTGGAACACGTTGAGCAGTTTGTCTTTATTGATGATGGTGAAACACCCAAAGGATACATTCCCTACGCCGAGATTATACGAGCTGTACCTGTCGCTGATGCTCATCGCCAGGGGAACGACGTCGCAGGGTTGTTTTATACCGGCGGTACCACGGGAAGGTCCAAAGGTGTGATGTTGAGTCACAATAATTTTGGGGCCAATGCGTTACAGTCCGTCGGGGTGCTTGAATTCAAAGCGGCCGACAGGGTCCTGCATGTCGCACCCATGTTTCATATTGCCGATGCGTTTACCTGTCTGATATCCGCTTCAATGGGTGGGTCAAATTACTTTCTGCCCGGGTTTGAGCCGGTGTCCACGATGCAGGCTATTCAGGACTATAAAATCCAGCGGGTGTTGATTGTTCCGACCATGGTGAACATGCTGGTCAACCATCCCGAGATCAGGAACTATGAGCTGGGTAGTTTGCAGGGCGTCTATTATGGGGCATCGCCGATGCCTGAGTCTGTGATCAAAAAGGCAATGGAAGAGATGCCTGCTACCCGCTTCTTTCAGGTCTATGGTCAAACCGAAGCGGCACCGGCAGTGACTTCCCTGTCGCCGGAAAGGCATACGTTCGAGGGACCCTTGGTCGGCAAGATGAAGTCAGCAGGCCAGGCGCTACCGGGAATTGACCTGTGCATCATGGACGATGATGGTCAGGTCCTTGATCCGGGTGTGGTGGGCGAGATTTGTCTCAAAGGTCCAAATGTCATGCTGGGTTACCGCAATATGCCGGAACAGACAGCCAAGGCCATCGTTGACGGTTGGCTGCACACAGGAGATGGTGGCTACCTGGACGAGGACGGGTTCCTGTTTATCGTTGACCGGGTCAAGGATATGATCATCTCGGGTGGTGAGAATGTCTATTCCGCGGAAGTTGAGAATGCCATTTACCAACATGAGGCAGTGAATCAATGTGCAGTGATTGGTATCCCCCATGAGAAGTGGGGCGAACAGGTGCATGCTGTTGTAGTACTTCAATCCGACGCAAGCCTTGATGAAGATACCCTTATCATTCACTGCAAATCGCTGATCGCAGGGTTCAAATGCCCTCGTTCCGTGAGCTTTCAAACAGAGCCATTACCCTTGTCAGGCGCCGGTAAAATTCTGAAAACAGAATTGCGCAAGCCCTACTGGGCAGACAGTGAACGGAGTGTTAACTAGCCTAAGTCTAATGGGCACAACGTAATGTCAATATTGAGACCCTTTTGAGGCGTTGAGCCTGGGTTAAAAGAGGCGCTGCCATCGACTAACCAATCATCTTGGCCGGGTCGACGATTTCATCAAACTGTTTCGCGTCCAGAAAACCCAGACTCAGCGCGGCTTTTTTAAGGGTGGTGTGCTCTGCGTGGGCTTTTTTGGCTATTTTGGCGGCATTGTCATAGCCAATGTGAGTGTTGAGGGCAGTGACCAGCATCAGGGAGTTATTAAGATTTTCTGTGATATTATTCTGATTGGCTTCTATGCCCGAAACACAGTTCAAACGAAAACTATCGCAAGCTTCAGATAACAGCTTCAGAGATTGAAGGTAGTTGTAAATAATCACAGGTTTGAAGACATTTAGTTCAAAATTCCCCGAAGCACCTGCCACACCTATAGTGGTATCGTTACCGATCACCTGCGCGCAGACCATGGTCATGGCTTCGCATTGGGTGGGATTAACTTTACCCGGCATAATAGAGGAACCCGGTTCGTTGGCCGGGAGGCTGATTTCACCGATACCACAACGCGGCCCACTGCCCAACCAGCGCACATCATTGGCAATTTTCATTAAACTGCAAGCCAGGGTCTTTAGTGCAGCGTGACCGGCAACCAGGGCATCATTTGCGGCCAGCGCTTCAAATTTATTGGTTGCAGAAACAAAATCAAGCCCTGTAAATCTGGCGATTTCTTTGGCCACCTCCTCAGCATAACCTTTAGGTGTATTGAGGCCTGTCCCCACGGCTGTTCCCCCCAGTGCAAGCTCCGAAAGATGTGGCAAAGTATTTCTAACATGAGTAATGGCGTGTCTCAGTTGGCTGGCATAGCCAGAAAACTCGTTTCCCAGAGTCAATGGCGTGGCGTCCATTAAATGGGTGCGCCCAATCTTGATCACGTCTTTAAATGCTTCACTTTTCTCTTCCATCACTTCGGCCAACGCTTCTAATGCAGGCATTAACGTCCCTGTCACTTTCTCTACTGAGGCTATGTGCATCGCAGTTGGAAAGGTATCGTTGGAGGATTGGCTTTTGTTGCAGTCGTCATTGGGGTGAATGGGATCCATCGCGCCCATGGGTTTACCGCTGGCATGTGCACACCAGTTGGCGATCACTTCATTGGCATTCATATTGGTTTGGGTGCCACTTCCGGTTTGCCACACCACCAAAGGGAAATGGTCGTCAACATTACCCGCAATAATTTCATCGCAGGCTTTCACAATCAGTTCTTTCTTACTTTCATTGAGGACATCCAGTTGATTGTTCACAATCGCTGCAGAACGCTTGACAATGCCCAGTGCTCGAATCAATTCCCTGGGAAATCGTTCCTCGCCAATCTTGAAATTGCGAAGAGATCTTTGGGTTTGCGGGCCCCATAGTCGATCGTCGGGAATATCAATTCTTCCCATCGAGTCACTTTCACTTCGTGTTCGGCCCATTTTTGTTCACCCAGCAAAATTGATTCAGGACACATTGTATTAGATCTAACGTCTAAGAAACCTGTGATTAAGTAGATATTTTCGTCAGGGCAGGGAAGGGAGGAACGGAGAAAAGTTGTTAACATGCTGTACATTGTAGTGTGTACGGCCTCCAGGAGGATTGTAACGTGGCGACTGAAATCACCGTTGGAAACCAGAAATATACGATTTACCCATTCACCGCCCTCGGCAGCCTGGATGAGATAAACCGGCTGCCATATTGTCTGAAGATCCTGCTGGAAAACTTGCTGCGCCATCAAGATCGCTGGTTCGTGACCCAGGATGACATTAATGCCCTGGTAAACTGGGACCCGAACGCCGAGCCTGCGCACGAAATTGCTTTCGTTCCAGCCCGGGTTCTGCTACAGGACTTTACCGGCGTGCCCGCGATCGTCGATCTTGCTGCCATGCGGGATGCAATGTCAGCCCTTGGCGGCGATGTGAATAAAATTAACCCGCAGGTACCGGTAGAACTCGTCATCGATCACTCGGTCATGGTGGATCATTTCGGTTCGAGCAGGTCGTTCAGCCAAAACACGGAGATGGAAGTCGCACGCAACCTGGAACGTTATCAGTTCCTGCGCTGGGGACAGGAGGCATTCGACAACTTCAAAGTTGTTCCGCCCGGCACTGGCATTGTGCATCAGGTGAATCTTGAGTATCTGGCGCGGGGTGTATTCACGAAAGAAACCGACGCTGAAATCGTTGCCTATCCCGATTCGCTGGTCGGCACCGATTCCCATACGACGATGATCAATGGGCTCGGTGTGCTTGGCTGGGGAGTCGGTGGTATTGAAGCTGAGGCGGCTATGCTGGGGCAACCGATCACCATGCTCATTCCACAGGTCGTCGGCTTTAAGCTTGAAGGTCAATTGAAAGAAGGTGCAACAGCAACAGATCTGGTACTAACCGTTACGCAATTGCTGAGGGCGCACGGAGTTGTTGGTAAGTTCGTTGAATTCCATGGACCGGGGTTAAAGCATCTCAGCCTGGCCGATCGCGCAACCATTGCCAATATGGCACCGGAGTATGGCGCGACCTGTGGGATATTCCCGGTAGATGCCGAAACAGTTAACTATATGCGCCTGACCGGTCGACCAGACTCACAGTTGGAACTCATCCAGATCTATATGCAGGCTATGCAGCTCTGGCACGATGAAAAGACCCCTGATGCGGAATATTCATCGATGGTTAATCTGGACCTTGGCGATGTGGTGCCATCGGTTGCCGGGCCAACGCGACCCCAGGATCGTATTGCCATCACCGACACGAAGGTCGCTTTTGAGGCTACTTTGCAGGAGTTCAAGGAATTGTCGCTTGCTCTCGACCAGGCAAACCGCAGCGGTAGCGTGGACCCGACTTTCCCGGGGCAGGAATTTTCCCTGGATCACGGTGCCGTCGTCATAGCGGCGATTACAAGCTGTACGAATACGTCGAATCCAGCCGTTCTGGTTGCCGCTGGGCTTCTCGCAAAGAAGGCGCGGGAACTGGGCCTCGTCACCAAACCATGGGTCAAGACCAGCCTGGCGCCTGGCTCCAAGACAGTGACAGATTACCTCCACAAGGCGGGACTCCTTTCCGAACTTGAGGCGTTCGGTTTTTACCTGGTCGGTTACGGCTGCACGACCTGTATTGGCAATTCCGGCCCATTGCCCGCTGAGATTTCATCTGCAATAAAGTCCGGCAATTTGCTGGCCTGCTCAGTCTTATCGGGAAACAGGAACTTCGAGGGGCGAATTCATGCTGAAGTCAGAGCCAATTATCTGGCGTCACCGCCTTTGGTTGTGGCCTACGCGATCGCAGGCAACATGAACATAGACCTCAGCCGTGATGCCTTGGGACATGATCGGCAAGGCAACCCGGTAAAACTATCGGATATCTGGCCCTCGGCTGCCGAGATTCAGGCCGTCATCAACGCCAATGTCGATCCTGCTCTCTTCAGGGAAAAGTATGCCGACGTCTACTCTGGTAATGAGACCTGGAACAAACTGACGGTGCCCGACAGCGCAATCTTCGACTGGCCCGAATCGACCTACGTGAAGCAACCCAGTTTCTTTACGGATATCACCCTGGAAGTGCCGCGGATTCAATCCATCGAAAATGCCAGATGCCTGGTGCTGCTGGGCGACAGCATTACTACAGACCACGTATCACCGGCAGGCAATATCGAACCGGCCAGCCCGGCGGGCGTCTATTTACAGGCCCGGCAGATCGAACCCGCAGATTTCAACTCCTATGGTTCAAGGCGTGGCAATCATGAGGTGATGATGCGAGGTACCTTCGCCAACGTGCGTCTGCGCAATGAGTTGGCGCCTGGAACGGAAGGAAGCTGGACAACGCACTATCCATCTGGCAATAAGCAATCCATATTCGACGCGGCCATGAGCTACGCAGATCAAGGCGTACCACTGATCGTTATTGCCGGTAAAGAATACGGCACCGGCTCTTCCCGGGACTGGGCAGCAAAAGGTCCGGCGCTATTGGGCGTGAAAGTAGTGATAGCCGCGGGGTTTGAACGCATCCATCGCTCGAACCTGATTGGCATGGGGATTCTGCCGCTGCAGTTCGAACCGGGTGAAAATGCGGCTTCACTCGGCATCACCGGAGCGGAAGAATTCACAATTAGGGCGGTTAATGCAGACCAGCGGATGGTAGAAGTTGCTGTCAAGAGGCCGGACAGCACACATTATTTCTTTAAGACTGATATCAGAATAGACACCCACAACGAGTTTGCCTACTACCAGCACGGCGGGATTCTTCACTATGTATTGCGTCAGTTGGCGGCTTAGATGAATAGTGTTATTCGATGACTATTGTGCGTGTCAGCAGGGATGCGCCATGAACCAGGTGAAGCATGCGTGAGATCTTTGCGCGGGATGACTTTGCAGTACTCGAACTCAGAGGCGGCAACCATCTGGTGCTGTGCAGCCTCGATGATGGAAAGACTGCCCAGGGCGAGTGTGATTTTGATTTGATGGTTGGCATTGGACTTCGAATTGTTCCCGTTTAATCCCTTTGCTCACCGGATTTGCGATCTACGCAAAAACCTAACCAGCTATGATGCCTGGTATGTGGCGTTGGCAGAGGGATTGGACTACCCACTCGCGACCCTGGACAGAAAGCTTCGTGGAGCGACCGGACCTATGTGCAGTTTTATGATGCCGGTGTGAGATTGCCTGGATTGAAGAGCTTTCGTTCTCAGGATTAAACACGCTTCACTCGATATTTGAGCTTCCCCAGCGCTCTTTTATCAATCTGTTCAATCGACGTTTTCATACCAGCCAGTGCCGGTTTAACTTCAACTGGTTGCTGGTAAAGTGCCAGGACAGCATTTTCGTACTGAGGAGTGGTAAACAGCAAGGCAGTACTAAACCAGTCTGCCGATTTTGCGGACAGTTTTGCAGATTTTGGCGACAGGTGATTTTGAATCAACACGCCTCGAGTTGTCAGGCTGGACTGCAACTTGTTCAACCATAACCGGTTTGTGTTGAAGGGGCGCACGGGGTCTCCCGGTGCATCAACGAACAGGTCATCAACGATAACGTCGAACTTGCGTCGACTTTGTTTCATCCAGGTAAAAGCGTCGGCTTGAATAAGCTTAATATTTGTAGCGGTCAATCCGAAATAGGTTTTTGCCACCTTGATGTGCACCGGGTCCAGTTCGATGCCGACAATTTGTGCGGGGTTCAACAACCGGTTGAGTTGGTGAATTGCGGTGCCACCACCGACGCCCAGCATCAGGATCCTGGATCGTTTACGCTGTGGAATGAGCAGCGCAGGAATACTCAACAGATCCCAAACCGCGCCTGTAAAGAGGTGCTTAGGGCTGAACTGGGAGTGAAAGGCGCCATTGGTGTACAGGCGCAGGGATGAACCGGCGCTCCTCACCTCATAATGTTTGCCGCTGGCTGGGTGTCGATAAGACCAGACCCTAGCCAAAGGTGACAATTCTGGTTAGTTTTCTAATTTCCAAAATTTGGCTCTCGTTTCTCCAGGAATGCCTGCACGGCTTCTTTGTGTTCTTTTGACTTGTAAGCAACAGCCAGGGCCTCACCCTCGCGTTTCTGGATAAGATCGAGATCTGTTTCCGACCCATTATCTGTCAACAGTTGCTTGATCATCCTTAGTTGTGGAGACGGATTGGCTGCTATTTCCCTTGCCACCCGAATTGCTGTAGGCATGAGCTCTTCGTCGGGTACCAGGTGGTTCAGTAATCCAAATTCGTTGGCTTCACTGGCGCTGTACAATTTTCCGGTGAGGCAGACCTCACTCGCCTTGCCAAAGCCAATTCTTTGCACCAGCAGGTGCGATGAGGCAAGTTCAGGGACCACGCCCATCTTCACAAAGGCAAAACCGAACCGGGCGCTTTCAGCGGCAATAATCACATCGCAAGGCAAAATCATGGTGGCGCCCACTCCTACGGATGCACCATTGACTGCGGCGATGACTGGTTTACTCTGGCGCAGCAGTTTTACCCAGCCCGTCGCACGTTTACCGTCACCCGCGTCCTTCAGGTTGGACTGAAAGGTGTCTCGCATATCAGCACCGGCACAAAACCCTCTGCCTGAGCCTGTGATAACAATCGCGCCGATTTCAGGGTCCTCGTTTGCTGCAACGATGGAATCTGAAAGTTCTGCATTCATTTTGTGAGTCCAGGCGTTCAATCGCTCCGGTCTGTTCAAGGTGAGAATAAGGAGGTTTCCGTCCCGTTCACTGGTTATCTGCTCATATGCCATTTTCGATGCTCCTATTCGTGTCGGTTAGACGTTGAAAAAGAGCAAGATAAAACGGAAATCACAGTCGCGTCAAACCTGCAATGGCATGTCGTGATTTATTTGTTGAAGACAGGTAGTTTTAGACTGTTCTAGATGGATGCAATAAGAGGGAGGATCCCATGAGTGAGGCAGCGCTTCATTTTGATTATTCACAGGCGAAATACAGCATTCGCCAGGACCTGCCTCAGGCGTATCGGGAGGTGTGGGACAAGATTGCGTCCCCGGGTAACTGGTTTCCGGGTCAGGACAGGGTTTCCATTGCAGCAGAAGTCCGGTCAGCCTGGCAATGTGATCTATGCCTGGAACGTAAAAGTGCCCTGTCGCCCTTTTCAGTGACGGGGAATCACAGGTCTGTGACTAACCTGCCCGATACGGTGATCGATGCGGTTCATCGATTGACCACGGATGCCTCACGTCTAACAAAAAGCTGGCTGGGCGAGTGCCAGCGCAAGGGCTTAAGCCTTGAACAGTATGTTGAATTGCTCGGCGTCGTCGTTGCTGTCGTCAGTATCGACGGTTTCCACCGGGCTCTTGGTATCGAGCTGGAACCTCTTCCCACACCGAATCCTGGCGAGCCCGATCAGTATTGCCCGGACACAGCAGTTGATGGCGATGCCTGGGTGCCCATGATTCCTCCGGCCTCTGCTAACGGGCAGGAGTCAGACCTTTACGATGGCAGCAAACAAACCGGGAATGTCATCAGCGCCATGAGCCTGGTGCCTGATTCCGTTCGACTGCTAAAGACCTTGTCCGCGGTTCAGTACCTTAAATTGAGTGATGTGCCAAACCCTTCAAAAAACGCTAATAGAAAAATCAGCCGTGCTCAAATGGAGTTGTTGGCGGGCAGAGTTTCAGCATTGAGCGATTGTTTCTACTGAACCGCCGCACATTCTCTGATGCTTCGTGAAAGCAGCAAGTTGGAAGGGGACAAGGTTGACCTTAAAATCATTACTTCAGGGTTGGACGTTGACGGCGGGGTACCGGAGGAAAAAGCGCTGGTTGATTTTGCCGAAGCAGCCCTGGGCCAGGATACCCAGGCAATATCAACGGCCCGGTCTAATCTTGAACAGAAAATTGGCACGGATGGCATGATTGATGCTGCGGCGGTCATCGCAAACTTTCAACGTATGGTAAGAATTGCCGACGGCGCTGGCATTCCGTTGGATGCTCCGGTGGCGATGGTGACCGCCGGTATGCGGGATGACCTTGGAATCAACGAATTCAGCTCCGCGAGTTACACGCCAGCGGTTGGTTTCTTTAAAAGAGCCCTGGGTTCAGTGCTGGGACTGTTTCTGCCAATAATGCTTCGACGAATGTCGAAATCCGCGGACTAGTTCTGGTATTAGTTCTGACAATTTATTTCATACACCAAGAGGACGACGGGCATGGGCGCCATCTAAACCATCAAGAAGCTGCCAACGTCCAAATGTAAATGGCAGCCCTGTGTAAACAACAAGATGAATAAGAATATTATAATAGTATTTAGCTTTTTAGCTTCAGGTATCGTTAGTGCCGGTGAGGAAGTAGATTTGCGTGAACCAGCATCCCCCCAGGGCATGGTCAGGATCATTAACGTCCGCGGAGATGTGGATATCGTCGGCTGGGAAAAAGATGAGATCGCGATCCGGGGAGAATTGGATGATCTGGCTGAGAAGCTTGTATTTAGAGTGGAGGAAAATTTCATCCAGATAGAGGTGAAATTGCCCAAACGTAACATTCGTTGGGGCGACGGTTCGGATCTCGAAATAAACGTTCCCCGGGGCAGCCGGGTCGACTTCGAAGGTGTCTCCACGGATCTGTCTATTGTCGATATCCAGGGTGGTTTAAGAGTGAAATCCGTTAGTGGTGATGTGATTGCCGACAGAATCCACGATCAGATAATCATTAACACGGTCAGTGGTGAACTGAGGGTTAAAACCAGTGAGGGTTCTTTACGCGCTTCAACGGTGAGCGGAAATCTCGATATTGAGTCCCATACCGGGGATGTTGACCTGGAGTCAGTCTCCGGTGAAATTGAACTGTCCAGCGACAAGTCGGACCGGTTGCGGGCTCAAAATGTGAGCGGCGAAATCGATGTAGAAATGAATCTGATGGAAGGTGCCAGTGTTGAATTGGGCAGTGTCAGTGGTGACGTAGAACTGGAAATCAACGGCTACGTGGATGCCCAATTCGACCTTGATGCAGGCATGGGTGGTGAGATCTATAACGAAATATCGGATGATGAATCTTCGAGTTCATTCCCGGGTGGGGAGAAATTGCGAATGACCGTAGGTAACGGCAGTGCCAGGATCTCCATCCGTACTGTTTCAGGCGACATTCGATTAGAGAAATGAATGGCTAATAGTGGATTACAGGGGTTTTATGAAGAATTAAAACGTCGCCGGGTGATTCGGGTTGCGACGCTGTACGTCATTGCATTCTGGCCCATTGTCCAGGTTGTCGATATCCTCACCCCCGCGTTGGGCTTGCCTGACTCGTTTATGAAATATCTGGTGTTTGCTTTCTTCGGCGCCATGCCCTTTGTGGTGATTTTTTCCTGGCTGTACGACTTAAATCGCGAGGGAATCAAACGCGATGACGGTCAAACCCACAGAGCGATGTTCAGCTCAAAAAGCGAGTTTACCTTTGTAGCGACCTTAGTAGTCCTGGTGATTGGTCTTTTTCTGGTTCAGATGAATATGGACATTGTGCAGGATACTGGCAATTCCGCCCAATTAATTGGGAGACCTGATACCGAGCAAACCGTAACCTATGATTCCATTGCGGTACTGCCGTTTGTCTCCTTTAGTGATGAATCCCGTGACCAGTTTTTTGCTGATGGCCTTACGGAAGAATTGCTTAACGTCCTATCCAGAATCACCGACCTTCGCGTAGCAGCCAGAACTTCTTCTTTTGCCTACAAAGGTGTCAGCAAGAATGTTCAGATCATAGGCCAGGAATTGAATGTCGCGACCATACTTGAAGGCAGTGTCAGGAAAAACGATATCGACGATACGATCCGCGTAACGGCGCAGTTGATCGATGTAAAAACCGGTGCGCACCTATGGTCGGAGAGCTTTGATCGTCAATTCACTGACATTTTCAAAATTCAGGATGAGATTTCTGCTGCCGTTGCGGATCATTTACGGGTCACGCTGAAAGGTGGAACAGGCAATGTGCCCCGGCACGCATCCGTTAGCCCGGAAGTGATGATTGCCAACAGTATGGGACAGGCGGAGCTGGCGAAAAGGACTGAGCAGGGCTTCAGGGATGCAGCACGATATTTTGAGCGTGCAATAGCCGGAGATGATCAGTACGCACTGGCGTATACGGGTTTGGCTGATGCGAATACACTGCTGGTGAATTATGGATTTGAGGACAGAGAAAAAGGCCTGGATGTTGCGAGGGAGGCAATTGACAAGGCACTGGCTATTGATCCGGATCTGGGGATTGCATGGGCGAGCCGCGGTTTGCTACTCAGTCAAACGATGGATACTAAGGAGCAAGCTAAGCAGGCCCTGCACAAAGCAATGGAGCTTAATCCGAGTTATGCCATGGCCTTTATGTGGTACGCGAGCATGCTGTCGGACCCGGATCGGCAGCTGGAGTATTACCAGAAAGCATCTGAACTGGATCCGCGATCAGCAGTGGCGGGGTACAATGTTGCCAAGATTCTTGTGGAGCAGGGCAGGGACTCAGAGGCGATGCAGCTTTTCAGCCAGATTGTTGAGGCTGATCCGTTTTATGCCGGGGCTTATTTGCTGGTTGGTAATATCAATGACCGTCATGGTCGTCTCGTCGAGGCCATTCGGCAGATGGAGAGGAGCTATGATTTACAAAATGATCCATCCATCGCAGCCAAAATCGCCAAACTCTATGCAGATGTTGGGGATTTTTCTAACGCTGACGACTGGATCTCGAGGGTTGAGGATTCCCTCCCCGAACAGTACCGGATGCGGCTCACCTGGCTAAAGGTTTATCGCTATGCGGCGGAGGGAAATGTTGAAGAGGTTCAGCCTTTTATTGACGAAATTCTGCAGGCACCCGTCCGCACTGCATCGGATTCATACCTGCGTGCCTTGGCAGCCTACTTTAATGGTGACTATGACATAACGGTCGCGGCGTTCGAACAAGCCAGTAACTTCGCAATGGATCATATGGGTCGTGATGGATGGGATGCTGCATTGAAACTGGATGCGCAAATTGCTGCAGCTTACGCATACAAGGAAATGGGTCAGCAGCAGAAGTCGCTGAAAACGACGGCGGCGGTGGAGCAGATTCTGGATCTGCAACTTGAAAAAGGTGGTCTTGTGGATCCAGCGGCGTGGTATCGCAGGGCAACGGTTGCTGCGATCAGGGGAAAAGACCAGGCGGCGTTAATCTCCCTGCAAAGGGCGATCGACGAGGGTTGGCGTGAACACTGGAAGCCGGGTTTTGATCCTGCAATGCAGGGACTTATGTCCAAACGACCATTCCAGGCGATGCTGGCGGGTCTGGAAACCCGAATGGACATCATCCGCGAGCAGTTCGAAATGGATGCCCAGTTTGCGACAGGGTGGCCCGGTTAACCGAACGCAATTCAAAGGAAGAATCAACGGAGGATTCAATGGCAGATCTACTGGCATTATCAACAGCAGTAATCGATGGCACGTCTGCAGCCGAGGATGTTGGGCCTATGAACCGGATCAACTTTGAGCTTTCGGTTCTCTCGGATCAAATCGCAATGGTGGAAGCGTTTTCTCATTGTATTGTATTCGATACGGATGATGGGCTCGTCGCGTTTGATACCAGCGGTGTTCAGGGTGGCGAAAAAGTGGTTAATGCGATCCGTGGTTGGCGCAAGCAGGAATTTAACTCCCTGGTGTACACCCATGGTCACCTGGATCATGTGGGTGGCTGTGGCGCTTTTATGAATGATGCTGAAGTTAACGGAGTGCCAAGACCACAAGTAATTGGTCACGAAAATGTCCCCCGACGTTTCGACCGATACGACCTTACCAGCGGCTACAACCTGGTCATCAACCAGAGACAATTTGGTCAGTTTTCGAGACGCGGCTACAATATTTCCGATGGCAACAGCTTCCTGCCGCAGGCAGCCGCATCTCCGGATGTGACCTATGACAAGCAGCTGACGCTTAACATCGGGGGTATGGAGATCATACTGAACCATGACAAGGGTGAGACCGATGATCATACCTGGGCCTGGATTCCTGCTCACAAAGCGATCTGTGCGGGTGATTTTTTTATCTGGTGTTTCCCCAATGCGGGCAACCCTCAGAAGGTTCAAAGGTATCCGGTGGAGTGGGCGGTGGCGATGCGAAAAATGGCCAACCAGGGTGCAGAACTGTTCCTCCCTGCCCACGGTTTGCCTATTGAAGGTAGGCAAAGAATCCGCAATGTTCTGGAGGATGTTGCCGGGTCACTCGAGTTTCTGGTTAAGGAAACGATTGATCGGATGAACCAGGGCGCGAGACTGAGTGAGATCGTTAACGAGGTCAAGATAGCGCCGGAAGTATTAGAGAAACCATACTTAAAACCAATCTACGACGAACCTGAATTCGTGGTACGCAACATCTGGCGACTGTATGGCGGCTGGTATGATGGCAATCCGGCGAATCTGAAACCTGCACCGGATGTTCAGTTGGCTGCCGAACTGTCAGCGCTTGCAGGTGGTGCCAACAAGCTCGCAGGCAGAGCCCAGGCGCTGATTGCTGAATCACCTCGACTGGCCTGTCATCTCGCAGAAATGGCCGCACTGGCCGAACCGGAGAATAAATATATCCATGGTATTCGTGCAGAGGTCTACCAGCACCGCCGTCAACAGGAATCTTCGCTGATGGCCAAGGGCATCTATGGATCGGCGGCTAACGAGTCGAAAGCTCAGATTGAGGAGCCTTGAAAGGATGCCCCATGAACTAAATGTTTTGTTTTCTCGCAAAGCTGTGTAAGCTATCTTTTTTTTACCAACTCTAAGGAGCGAACTCGTGAAAAAATCACACCTTTTTGTTTTAATCAGTTGCTTCGCGTTTATAAGCACTCCCTTTCTTGCCAGTGCCGACCATCACGAGGGCAAACCAGCATTTGGAGCAAGTCGTTCCTTGACCATACATGCCGTAGTTGAAGCGATCAACCATGAAACTCGTGTGGTAACGCTCAAAGGTGAGGAAGGGAATTCAGTAACATTCGTCGCCAGTGATGCAATGCGAAATATTGATCAGGTTGTTGTGGGAGATGGCGTATTGGCTAATTTTGTCGAGGAGGTTACGGTTTCTGTTCATGCTCCCGGTACGGTCGATGTGGAGTCCGCCCATGTAGTAGCTTTGGCGAAGGCCAAGGAAGGGGCGAGTCCGGCTGGCGGGATTCTCGATACCACTGTAATGACTGCAGTAGTAGAAGAAATAAATCTTGAGAGCAATACTTTCAAGCTGAAGTCGCCTGACGGAACTATAGAGGAGTTTGAGGCACAGAATCCGGATAACCTTCGCCGGACGAGTGTTGGTGACATTGTGGTGATAACCGTGACGCAAGCGCTGGGTATTATGATTGAAACACCGAAGGAATAAACCTAAGAAACAATCGATCAATGTCAATGTAATTGCGTCAGAGCTGGCGCAATTATATATTTGTTCAAGCTTGCTGTCCCCAACTAGGCGTCCCCAACTAGGCGTCCCCAACTAGGCGTCCCCAACTAGGCGTCCCCAACTCAACATTCTCCAATAGATACGTCCTCTTCTGCGCTGCTGACCTGGCACCCTTTGCCTGATTCAATAAAATGACCCTTATGGAATGACAGTTCTTGATCTCGCTCAATGAAATAATAGGTTTCGCAGGTTAAAACTAATGGTCTTTAGCACTGCGTAAACCACCGATATTGGGGAGAATAAGCATGTCATCAATAGACTTTGAATTCGATCTTGGCGAAACAGAAAGAGCAATGGTGGACACCGTACACCGTTTTGCAGAGGAAGTAATGCGACCAGCAGGTCAGGAGCTGGACAGAATGCCTGACCCCCAGCAGACAATCGCAAAAGATTCCATAGTCTGGAAAGCCATGGCGCAGTATCGGGAACTGGGTATCAATACCCTGTCGACAGACGACTCAGACATGTCACCGGTGGAGAGAGCCAGGATTAACGCCATCATTTCAGAAGAGTTAGGCTGGGGAGATGGTGGGCTTGCACTTACGTTGACCACCCAAGGTGGTGGACTGGTCAGCTGGCTCGCCAATTTGAGCGGCCACACAGAGCTGATTAAAAGGTTCGGCGGCAGCAACCCGGAGGAAATCGGCTGTTGGGCAATTACCGAGCCTGACCACGGCAGTGACACCCTTGCGATGAATCAACCCCACTTTAATGATTCCACAATAAAAGCGAATTGTATCGCGACCAAAGATGGTGATGAGTATCTTATCCGGGGGCAAAAATCCAGTTGGGTCTCGGCCGCCCCTATTGCCACGGTAATGGCACTTTACTGCACGATAAACGGCGATCGAGGCTTCGAGGGTGGCGGTATTGCAGTGGTGCCATTGGATCTTCAAGGTATTTCCAAGGGTCGCGTCCTCGATAAGATAGGGCAGCGTTCAATGCCGCAGGGGGAGGTGTTCTTCGACGAAGTCAGAATCCCGGCAGATTACATGATATTTGATCAGGAGACCTACAAGACGGCACTGCACGGAACGTTGACGATGGCGAACTCTTGGATGAGCGTCACCTTTTCTGGTGTTGCCAGGTCGGCATTTGAGCTGGCAAATCAGTACTCGAAGGAACGAATTCAGGGTGGAAAACCCATCTGTCAACACCAGAGCGTCAAATTACGGCTATTCGACATGTATCGAAAGGTTGAAACGGCAAGTAACTTCGCCAGAAGGGTATCCATCCTCAACAACGCTTCAGATAAGGGGCAATTGCACTATGCTATTGCTGCAAAGACCTATGCGACACAGGTGGCGTTTGACGTCGCGAGTGAAGCCGTACAGATTTTTGGTGGCAATGGTTTGAGTAAGGAATACCCGATAGAGAAAATCATGCGGGATGCCCGGGCGTCTATGATCGAAGACGGCTGTAATGAGGTGCTGAGTATCGTCGGAGCCGAAGATTTGTAGTTTTAGGATAGAAAGAAGTTGGTTAGCGGGTTTCGTTTACCAGCCACTCACCTGATACCAGGGACAGGCCTTCTGGTTGGCTCTTGAAGCCGAGTTTCTCGTAAAATGGAACCGCATCGTCGGTCTGCAGGTAAATGTGCTGTCCGGCTGACTGATTGATAATTCGGCGCATCATTTCACTGGCGATGCCTTTGTTACGATAATTGGTTTGAGTCCAGACATCGACCACATAACAGTTACAAACGCCGTCTGATAGGGCGCGGGCTGTCGCGATGCAGCGGTTTTCGTGCATCACATAAATAGCGATTTTGCTGTTTTCAAAAGATAATCTTAACTGCCTTGCTGTACGACCATTGTGGAAGTCGTCAGCAATAAGATCCTGTTTCAGCGCTTCCCAGTCAATTCTGCCATGATCGTTTGTGTATTCAATGTCCATGAATTCTCTGTTTGCTTTTTTGGTTTTTTCTTAGTCTTTTTTGTCAAAACTGGTCAGGATACTTGTAACATCTGTTCCTCTGATGCGTCAAAAGATTTATTGACGGAAGTGAGGGATACTCAAGTGCTTAAAAATAACAGGATGTTAGAAAAATGAAGAGTCGGATCATCGTTGTCGTGGTTTTTCTGGTGCTGGTCGGTTCATTTTTCTATTTCGACGTCGGTCAGTACCTGAGTCTGGAATACATAAAATCGCAACAGGCAGAGTTTGATCAACGGGTGCAGGAAAATCCCGCAGTCAGTGCCGCAGTTTACTTCGTCATTTATATCGCAGTTACCTCACTGTCGTTGCCGGGCGCGGCCATTATGACCCTCGCTGGTGGCGCAATTTTTGGCCTGTGGTGGGGTGTGTTGCTGGTCTCTTTTGCCTCGACTATTGGCGCAACCCTGGCAATGCTGGTTTCGCGGTTTGTATTGCGAGACCAGGTGATGAAACGGTTCAGCAGCCAACTGAAGAAAATAGATCGGGGCATTGAAACCGACGGTGCTTTTTATCTGTTCACTTTGAGATTGGTCCCTGCGTTCCCATTCTGGGTTATCAACCTTTTAATGGGTTTAACCAAAATTTCTGTGCCGGTATATGTTCTGGTCAGCCAGGTTGGCATGTTGGCGGCGACTGTGGTGTTCGTTAATGCAGGCACCCAATTGGCTAAAGTTGAAACCCTGGGTGGTATCCTGTCTCCCGGATTAATCGCTTCATTTGTCTTGTTGGGCTTTTTTCCTCTGGTGGCGAAAAAAATCAGCGACCAGGTCAAGGCCACCAGATTGCAGCGTGTCTGGCCGAAACCGAAAATATATGACAGAGATGTCGTTGTTATTGGCGCTGGATCTGGCGGACTGGTGGCTGCCTTAATCGTCGCCACTGTTAAGGGTAAGGTAACCCTGATTGAAAAAAATAAAATGGGTGGTGACTGTCTCAATACCGGCTGCGTACCCAGTAAATCCCTGATTCGCTCCGCAAAACTGGCCTGGGATATTAAACGTGGAAAGGATTTGGGGTTCCAGACCATGCAACCTGCATTCGAATTCGCTGACGTCATGCAACGGGTGCATAGAATCATAAAGACTATCGAACCTCATGACTCTGTTGAGCGTTATCAAAGCTTGGGCGTTGATTGTGAAATTGGCGAAGGGCGAATCCTCTCGCCCTACTCGGTAGAAGTTAACGGCAAAATCCTGACGACCCGCAGCATCATTATTGCCTCGGGGGCAGGTCCACTTGTGCCGCCGTTTAAAGGCCTGGATCAGGTTGATTACCTGACTTCCGAAAATATATGGGAACTCGATACACTACCTGATCGCTTGGTTGTGCTGGGGGGTGGACCTATAGGAACAGAACTCACTCAGGCGTTCACCCGTTTAGGCAGCCAGGTAACACAAGTAGAGGCTACAAAGGGCATCCTGAGCAGGGAAGATCCTGAAATCTCAGAAATGATGATCAAGCACTTAAAGGCTGAAGGGGCGAATGTGCTGACCGATTCGCGCGCGACCGAGGTAATAGTCGAAGGAGCCGATAAGTTCCTGTTGATTGAGATTGGAGGTAAACAGGAGCGAATAGCGTTCGATCAGCTGATTATTGCGCTTGGTCGAAAGGCGAGTGTTACGGGTTTCGGGCTTGAAGAACTGGGGATTGAGATTACAGAGCGGGGTACGGTGGCGGTTGATGAATACCTGAGAACCAACTACCCGAATATTTATGCCATTGGAGATGTCGCCGGACCCTACCAGTTTACCCATACTGCCTCCCATATGGCGTGGTATGCGGCGGTCAATGCACTATTCGGTACGTTCAAAAAATTCGCCGTGGACTACCGGGTTGTGCCCTGGGCGACCTTTACTTCGCCGGAAGTTGCGCGAGTCGGGCTCAATGAGAAAGAAGCGCAGGCACAGGGCGTTGAATACGAAGTAACAACTTACGACGTTTCAGGCCTGGACCGCGCACTGGCGGATGAAGAAGCCAATGGTGTGGTGAAAGTTATAACACCACCGGGAAAAGATAAAATTCTTGGCGTGACTATTGTTGCGGACCACGCCGGTGACCTGATAAGCGAATATGTCCTGGCGATGAAACACGGCCTGGGTTTAGGAAAAATAATGGGGACGATCCATATTTATCCGACCCTTGCCGAAATGAATAAATTTGCAGCCAGTGAATGGCGCAAGGCCCATAAGCCGGACTGGATATTGAACATCGCCGAAAAATTTCATGCCTGGCGCCGTGGCTAGACGCGGCTCGATCTTGACGGTGGCCTGGTGCATACTGCGGCCCTGTTTTTTGGTCAAAATAATTAGGAGTAGAAAATGCGAACTGGATTAATGATTGGTGCTAGTGACGGCCCTGACGGAACCCTTGATGGATTGGTCAATGTCGCTCAACAGGCAGAGGAAAAGGGCTTTGACAACCTGTGGATGGCTAACATTTTTGGCCTGGATGCGATTACCACACTCGCTATCCTGGGTCAGGCTACCAGTAAAATTGGTCTCGGAACTGCAGTGACGCCTACGTACCCGCGACATCCCACCGCCATTGCGCAACAAGCCATGACGACAGGCGCGGCCGCGAACGGCAGATTCTCACTGGGTATTGGCTTGTCGCACCAGGTGGTTATTGAAGGCATGTTGGGATTTTCCTACGACAAGCCCGCCAGGCATATGCGGGAGTATCTGAGTATCCTGGGACCCATGCTAAAAGGTGAGTCTGTCAGTTTTTCCGGCGAACAATACAACGTCAACAACATCAAGATTGATATTCCAGGTGGTAAACCGGTTCCCTTGCTGGTGGCAGCGCTGGGCCCGGTTATGTTGAAACTAACCGGTGAGCTCGCTGATGGCACCATCACCTGGATGACAGGTCCAAAAACTCTTGAGAATCACATCATTCCAAGCATTGGTAAGGGTGCTGACTCGGCCGGTAAACCGACCCCGGTAGTCGTGGCCGGTTTTCCAATTGTGTTGACCAATGATGTTGAAGCAGCGAAGAAAAGTATAGATGAGACCCTGCAGATTTATGGCCAGTTACCTTCTTATCGGGCCATGCTGGACCGCGAAGGCGCTGCTGGCCCTTCGGATCTTGCTTTTATCGGGGAAGAGGCTCAGCTGCGAACCGCGATTCAACAACTCAGCGATATTGGGGTGACGGACTTCAGTGCCGCAATTGTTGCGACTGATTCCGGTGCTTATCAGCGGACCCTGGATTTTCTGGCAGCAGAACTCTAGTGTAAGACACTACACTCTTAATACTCTAACTTGTAAATCCGTTTAACATTCCCACCCAGAACTTTCGGTCGAGCGTCGTCAGACAGCCTCTCAGCATAGCGCGTCAAATCATCCACCCAGGTATGTGGATGATCCGGATGCGGATAATCTGTCGCCCACATAAAACAATCTGCACCCACATGTTCAATAATATGCGGCGCCGTCGTTTCGTCAGGATCGCCGGAAATAAAACACTGCCGACGGAACAACTCGGTGGCGGAGAACCGTTTGATATTCAAGGACTCCGAGAATGCATCCATGCGGTCGAGCATGGCACCGATCCAGCCTGAACCGGCTTCCAGTACACCCAAGCGCAAGGTCGGGAATTTCTCCAATGTGCCGAGTGAAAAAAACGAGATAAGTGCCTGTTGGACAATGGCTCGCAGCCAAATAGCCTCACCCCAGGCCCTGCCATGACGTGGCCACTTGAATATTCCTTCCGCAGCGCCATGTGGAGTAAACGTTGGGTGAATCGCGAGGGGGACATCCAATTCCACACATTTCTGGAACAGGGGGTAATGTGCCTCATCGCCGTGAATTATTTTGTGGTGGTTAAAGGGATTAACCCAGGCTCCCTTGCAGCCATCTTTTACGGCGCGCTCCAGTTCCTGCACGGAGCCTTCAACGTCCAGCAGCGTTAACTGCGCGATGGGGACCAATCTGCCTTTTGAGTCGCGACAGAAGTCGGCTATCCACCGATTGTAGGCGCGACAATAAGCCAGGCTGAGTTCAGGGTCGGTCAGTTCTACTTCCCACAGCAGGCCGATGGTTGGATAGAGCAAGCTACATTCGAGGTTTTCCTGCTTCATCAGATCCAGTCGCTGATCCGCATCACAGGAACCAAAAGGCATATTGTCCGAATAGCGTCGTTCCGGGCTGGGGCGCATATCCTCTTCACCCATGGCACCCAGAAGTCCCAGGGACCCCCTGCGTGATCGTTGCGAGGGTTGCTCGTCGATTTCCAGGTATTCATAACCCTCGTCATCCACGCCTATTCGCAGGGCGCGGTGCTTGTATTGGTCTTCGAGGTAATTCTCCCACAGATCCGCTGGTTCCAGTATATGGCCATCGGCGTCAATGGTACCGGGGTGAGGGAAACGTTTGATTTCATATGCCATATGCCTGGTTCCTGTCGAGGCCTGTTGTCAGTGTGTTTGTTTGTTTGGTTGGTATCACTTTGCCAAGGTTGTGATACTAATGCAAATGCGGCATAAGCAGCCGGGAAGGGGTTATGATTAGCCCCGCTGCGATGAGCGGATGATCCAATTCAGGGGAGACCAACAACGATGATGAACAAACCGATATTGATATGTGGGTGCTTCTGTCTGCTTGCAGGCTTTCCAGCTGTCAGTCATTCTGAACAGGATGATCAGGGAATTCTGAGCCTGGCAAGGGATGTCATTCAACGGGTGCAATATGCTGCGTTGATTACGGTAGACAGCAAAGGTCAACCCCGCTCTCGTATCGTCGATGCTTTCATTCCCGATGATAGTTTCGTCGTCCATGTTGCGACCCGGCCGAACACAAGAAAAGTGGCACAGATCAGGCAGCATGATGCTGTTACCCTGTTTTACTTTGATCCCCAGGACAAGAACTATGTCTCGATTATGGGCAAGGCAGAACTGATAGAAGACGATCAATCGAAGCGATCATTGCGTCGAGAGGCAGACAACCCTCGCCTTTATCCGAATTTTCCAGATGACTATCTGCTGATTCGAATCACGCCAATATGGTTAGAGGGGTTGTTACCGGGTTATCGGGGTAATCGTGAAAACTGGCAGCCGGTAAAAGTAATGCTTAGCGATCCAGCAACATTGGCCAGATAGTTGGCCCTCCCGGGTAGGACACTTCGTCCACAAGTCGGAAACCGTGGGCACGGTAAAATGACAGGTTGGCCCGATTAGAACATTCAAGATAGATGGGAATGTTCTGTTCCCGGGCAATTTTAGTTACGGGTTTCATCAGGCTGGCACCAATACCCTTGCCTTGACGTGCGGGATCCGTGGCAATGTAGGTCAGGTGCCAGAAGGGTTTCGGTGGCCGGTAGGATGACATGAGGGATTGTAAATCAAGAACCCGACTGATATCGCCTCGCAGCAACCAGCTGAGTCGAAGAAAATGCAGTAACTGAGATCCCGCGGAAGGTAGATGGTCTGGTTCTTCCCAGAGTGAAACACCTGACTGCTCATCCGTTGTATAGCAGCGTTTGGACGAGAGTGACTGCTTTAGAACGAGTTCAAAGTATGTTTGAGAGACCCGTTGGTATTCAACCGGCGAGGGCAAGATCCAGCGCAAGACTGGATCTTCCTCGAATGCTCGCACCAGAACCTTTGCAAGAACCGACTGCTCGGCTGATTCCGCAACCCTAGTATCCATGCCACGATCGCCTTCGAATTTAAGTTGCCCTAGGACTGGATCTCTGAGATTGACGAAATCACTTTGGTAACGATACCGTATTCGATGGCTTCATCCACTGACATCCAGTAGTCACGATCCGTGTCCTTCTCTACCTGTTCAAGCGGCCTGCCTGTTTCTTCAGAGATGAGTTTATTGATCCGTGCTTTGGTTTTAAGGATCTCTTCAGCCTGGATACTGATATCGGTGGCATCGCCCCGTGAACCACCGGAAGGCTGGTGGACAAGATAGCGAGTATTCGGCAGTGAATATCGGTTTTCTTTCTTCGCGGCAAGATAAATATTGGTCGCAGAGCTGGCAACCCAACCCGTGCCGATAACCCGTATCTGTGGTTTGACAAATTTGATCATGTCATAAATGACGTCGCCAGACTCGACATGACCCCCTGGGGAGCTGACAAATATGTCAATAGGCTCATCGCTTTCAGCGGCCAGGGCGAGGAGTTTCTCCGTTACCGAACGAGCCATCTTCTCATCAATCTGGCCAAAGATAGAGATTGAACGAGATTTGAAGAGCTTCTCGTCCAGGAAATTCAGATTCGGCATCGATGGTAGTTGGGATTCGGGAGATTCTTCGTTGATCATTACGCTAGTCCTTGGGATTAAAGTATGTATGTGAGGCCATTCTCTTCGATTACAAGCGTCTATGATAAGTGATTGGATATTGAAAAAGTGATTGATTTTTTAATTCTGTTTACGGCATGCTCGAATGCAAATCTGATGGGGAGAGACATGGCTGATCTGAAATTGGGAATCCAAATGGGGTATTGGGGCGCGGGTCCCAATCCTAATGCTGTGAATATGGCCGTTGAGGCGGAGAAATTAGGATACGACGCAATTTTCACGGCAGAAGCCTGGGGTTCAGATGTATTTACGCCCCTGGCCTGGATGGGTGCTCATACCAGCCGTATCAGGTTGGGGACTGCCGTTGCACAATTGTCAGCCAGAACCCCTACTGCGACAGCCATGGCTGCCCTGACACTGGATCATTTGTCTGGTGGGCGGATGATCCTGGGTTTGGGTGTTTCCGGCCCCCAGGTCGTAGAAGGCTGGTATGGTCAACCCTTTGCAAAACCTCTATCCAGAACCCGGGAATACGTAAATATTATCCGCCAGGTGATGAGCCGGGAAGCGCCCGTGGCCAATATTGACGGTGCACATTACCCATTGCCTTATACGGGTGAGGGCGCCTGGGGTCTGGGCAAGTCCTTAAAACCCATTACTCATCCGTTACGCGCGGACCTGCCGATTTTTCTGGGTGCAGAGGGACCGAAGAACGTGGCCATGGCGGCAGAAATCGCCGACGGCTGGCTACCCCTTTATTACTCGCCCTATCGTCAGCATGTCTATGCAGACCAGATCAAAGATGCCGGACCCGAATTTGAGATCTGCCAGGGTGTAACAATCAATATTTGTGATGACATTGAAGAAGGCCTGATTCCAGTGAAAAACAATCTGGCGCTGTATATTGGTGGTATGGGTGCTAAAAAACACAATTTTCATACCCGGCTCATGGGCCGAATGGGGTTTGAAGCAGAAGCGACAGCCATCCAGGATTTGTTCCTGGCGGGTAAAAAGGATGAGGCTGTAATGGCCGTGCCGAGTCAGTTTGCCGATGAGATTTCCCTGGTTGGTCCGGTGGACAGGATTAAGGATCGTATTCAGGCATGGAGAGAATCTTCGGTAACCTCTCTGCTGGTCAGTGCGAGGAATGAGCAGCACTTGCAAACCCTGGCGGAGCTGGTGCTGGGTTGATAAGTAGACTGTAAAAACCGTGGCTGTCATCTCACTTGACCTGGTCTCGATTCGACGAGCACAGGCTGATGATCAGGAGGTGCTACGAAAACTGTACGATGTGGAGATAGATCTGTCGGCATCGGGAAAGTTTTTTACTTACCTGGCCGAAGACATTGAGCCGTTTGGGTTTGTTTCCGCTGGCGAAGGGGAAATCATCGCGTTGTATATCAAGCCTGAATATCGTCGCAAAGGAATGGGTAGCAAATTGTTGGTCAGGGGTTTGAGCATTTTGAAATTAAGGGGATTTGAATCCGCATTGTGCTGGCTTGCTGAAGGTGATACTCCGGCACTTGAGATATTACTTTCCCTGAAATTCAAAGCAGATGGCAGTGAGCGGCTTACCAACACCCGGGATGGGGCCACACGAACTGAAAAGGGATATCGACTGGGTTTGTCCGAATACTTCTAGGAAACCTCTGAATAAGTCCTGATATTATGGCATAATTCACCTAACGGTAAAACGAAGGGGTAGTTGTGGAGCA
>DUAT01000057.1:108469-229898 GCA_012960755.1 Gammaproteobacteria bacterium | reverse complement strand
CCTTCGTTTTACCGTTAGGTGAATTATGCCATAATATCAGGACTTATTCAGAGGTTTCCTAGCTTCCCTAGTGTAGTATTTCGCCAGTCCGGATATTATGTGAAAGCAGCAGCGTTGCTGTGAGATTAGTTAAATCAAGAATCAAGGTGGAAAAATGAAATCAAGGTTTTCTGTACTCAGCGTTGTGATCTTATTATTTGTCAGTGCTTGCAGTGATAAGCCCGGTCCGACAGATACCGGTGTTCAATCCAGCCAGGAAGCTACGGCACCGATGGAATCTGAAGTGTCAGATGAACAACAGGCGCAACCTGAAATCGCCGCTTCAGGCATCGACAAGTCTGACCTGGGATGGAAACAGAGCCTTGAACAGCCGGATCTGATGTCGTTTGAGGCCGGTAAATCCTATTTCTGGGATATGAAGACCAACAAGGGTGCCATGTCCTTTAGATTGTTCCATCAAAGTGCACCCATGCATGTAACAAGCACCGTCTACCTGACTGAAAACGGATTCTACGACGATGTCATCTTCCACCGGGTAATACCGGGGTTTATGGCCCAGGGCGGTGACCCAACGGGTACAGGCAGGGGTGGACCCGGTTACAACTACGCGGGTGAATTCGATGGCAGCACCAGCCATGATCGTCCGGGTCTGTTGAGTATGGCTAACGCGGGCCCTGGTACGGACGGCAGCCAGTTCTTTATAACGTTTGTTCCGACGATATTTCTGGACGGTAAACACACCATCTTTGGTGAGATTATCAGTGGTCAGGAAACGCTGGCTGCTCTGGAGAAAGTCGGTAGTCGCTCCGGCAAAACCAGTGAGATGCTCCAGATCAGCAAAGCAACTATTCGGATTGAATAGGGGCTGAAGTTAAGGCTCGGTCGATTCATACCGGCTCCGTGTTTGAAAAAGTGCAATTCCCAGCCAAGCGAACAGTATGGCTACCAGGGGGTTAATCCAATTCAGAAGCGACCACTGCGCATAGTCCAGCGTCGCCACACCGAGGGTTGCGGTATAGAAGGCACCGGTTGTTGACCATGGCACCAGTGCAGTTGTCAGGGTGCTGCCTTCCTCCAGGGATCTTGACAGCACCGAACGGTCAATGCCTGATTTGTTGTAGGCATCTTTGAACAATTGTCCCCCGAGGATGATCGATATATAGGATTCACTCAAGACAATATTGCCGCCTAGTGCGGTGAGAATTGAGCCTGTAACAATCGCTGCCTGACGTTTCAGTCCACTCAATACAGCGTCGAACAGCACTTTAAGGAAACCAAAGTGTTCGAGTAGTGCGCCCAGGGAAATTGCTATCACGGAAAGCGTAAATGTCCATGCCATGTCCGTAATGCCGCCACGATTCAGCAGTATATCCAGGGTTTCAATCCCGGTTTCAGCCGAGGCGCCGTCAAAGAGGCTCGTCAGTACCTGCCCGACGCCAGCACCCTGGACTAGGATTGCCAGCAGCATCGCTACAAGAGAAGCTACCATCATGGCTGCTTCGGCTGCGACCTTGCGAATTGCGAGCGCCATTAACACAACCATCGGCAAGAGCATCAGCAGATTAATCTCATAAGTGGCATCCAGGCCATTGAGTAAAACCTGGAGCTCAGCGTCGGGCAGCTGTTGTTCGGCAAAGGAAAGACCCATCCAGGAGAAGGCGATGAGTACGATGAGATAACTGGGGATAGTGGTGTACATCATACTCTTGATATGCGCGTACAGATCAGTGTCAGCCGACAACGCGGCGAGGTTGGTCGTGTCGGAGACGGGTGACATTTTGTCACCAAAGCTTG
Organism: Gammaproteobacteria bacterium; assembly: GCA_012960755.1. The sequence continues at coordinate 228,104 of DUAT01000057.1, read as the reverse complement.
CCCCTGAGATAATCATCCCCGCCACCAGCGGTAACGGCATGCCCATGGCGCCACCTATACTGATTAACACGATTCCGCCTGTGCCCACGGTGCCCCATGAAGTACCTGTAGCCAGGGACATCAAACTACAAAGAATCAGCCCGGCGGGCAGAAAGATGGCCGGATGCAGGAATATCAAGCCGTAATAAACCAGCGTGCCCACGGTGCCACTTAATATGAAGGTGGCAATGACCACGCCGATCAACAGAAATATAAATAGCGCTGGCATGGCACGCCCCATGCCTGTCAACATCGCGATGCGCAATTGCTGATAGTCAAAACCCAGTGCCATCACATTCAGCGCTACCCAGGTTAACCCTACCAGTAGTATACCGTGCAGTCCGGCATCCAATATAAAGATGCCAACACTGATCCAAACCAGTAAACCCACAAAGCAAAGGCAGGCGTGTATCAGACCGGGCAGGTGCATCGCGTCTGGAGGGTTTATTGTCTTACTATTCACTCAGGCATCTGACATTCAAGGCAATCCGATAAGATACCAAGGTCCAGCCAGCTAGTCGATTAGGCAAAAAGTTGGGGCAACAAGGCTTTGCAACAAGGCTCGAAACAAGCGCAATCGCAGGGTTTTATAGAGCTATGCGTCCTATCCGTGAAAAAACCGGCTTCAGGTGAGATAAATCCGGCTCTGACTGCACATACTACTAGAGAGTAGTAGTAAAGTAGAAAATAGTAGTAAAGGCTATTTCATGAATCATCGTTATGTTGAGTTCCACCGAATAATTGACCGTTTTTTCGAGCAGGATCTGGTAGGTTCTCAGGTTGACGATTTCACATTACACCAGCGTGAGTGTGAGACTTGCCGGAAAGACGTCAGGATTAGAGAAGCCTTTGTCAAGGTTCTGGAAGAGGAACTGGTTGGTTTTTACGATAAATCCGAACATCGCAAAATTCCTTGAATTCGTCCAGGTCCGGAATAGTCGTTGCCGTCACGCGGTCGAGTATCCGATACCCGGATAACCTGTCGGTCTTTACGCGAGAATCAGCAATCAGGACGTGATTCGCCATCGAAGGTAACTTCTCAATCCATGGAATATTGTCTTGATCGTAGAGAACATCTGCGGCAATTATCAGATCGACCCTGCCTTCCAGGGCAAGTACATCATCAAGCAGTTCAAACTCAACATTATTCAGTTCGGCATTCGCTCGGCAGGCATCCAGTGCATGGGGATCAAGATCACAGGCAATCACCCGGGATGCACCGGCCAGGCAGGCGGCGATAGCCACAACGCCGGAACCGGAACCAAAATCTAGAACTTGTTTGTCCTGAAACTCACGCGGGTGATTGATGATGTAGCTGGCGAGCACCTGGCCACTGGCCCAGCAAAAAGCCCAGTAAGCAGGTGCATTCATGATCGCCATCATTTCTTCGTATTCCAGCCGACCCTTGGGAAAGTGATCCGACAGCAGGTAGAGTGATATACGGGGACACAGGGGTAACGAAGTGATTTGTAATTCACCTTCAGTCACGGTTTGCTGGAGGTTGTTTAAGAGTACCTGGCGCAAGTTTTGTCGTTTTGTTGAATAAACATGGAATGATGAACTTTGCCAACGGAGCCTGCAATAGGTAGTGTATCCGGCAATGTCCTTGCTAAAAACATTTCTCGAACTACGTGGTCAGTCCTCAGTGGTGCAGGACAGCTTTCGCCGTGAACTCATCACAGAGGCGACCTTGCCCATGTCCTTTGCGGTGATGGAAGGTGGTTTTATTGGTGTTATTGCAGACAAGCTATATCAGGTCTCCCCGTGGGTAATTGCTGTTATCACGGCCGCCCCCATGTTCAGCAACTTGTCCAGTTTCCTATGGGCGAAGCTGATTAAGGGGCGGCCGAAAGTACCGGTGATCGTTATTATCCAATACCTTGTTTTGTTTTTTACAGGCATCGTTGCCTTTGCCCCGTCAGGCGACGAGGGGGTGGTGCTGATCGTATCAGCAGTGATTATCGTGCGCTTGCTGATGACCGGGCAGATTACAGCAAGAAGCCTGGTATGGAGCTTGAACTACGGTCGTTCGGTGCGAGCGAGAATCGCAGGTCGACTCATCATCATAAACAACCTTACCATGTTGATAGTTGTGGGGTTAGGTAGTCTCGCGTTGGACGCGAATGCGGAAGCCTTTCGATGGCTATTCTGCGCGGCGGCACTCATTGGTCTTGTGGGCGTCCGCTCATTCACCGGTATTCAAGTGATTGACGAGGACAAACAGCTCGCCCTGGAAAACAACGAGGATCAGGAAGGTCAGGGTACAAATTTGTGGTTCATCCTGTGGCAGGATAGGGATTTTGCTCGCTATCAGTTGTATCAGTTTCTCGCTGGTACCTCGAACATGATGCTGGAAGCGCCCTTGATTTATCTGGTGTCGAATCAACTGGGTGCCAGTTACACGCTGAGTATTGCCATTACGGTTGTTACGCCCTTTCTGGTCACCATGCTGACACTGCCTGTCTGGGCAAGATATCTCGACAATAATCATGTAACACATTTCCGGGCGCGGCAGAGTGGTCTTTGGGTGCTGTACCAGCTAATCGTGTTTTTAGGTGCGTTCAGTGCATCGCTGTTGTTGTTAGGGCTCGGGAGATTCATTCTCGGGATCGCGCGGGGGGGTGGATCACTCGCCTGGAATCTTGGTCATAATGATTTTGCCAGCCAGAAGCTGCTGGCGGCCTATATGGGTGCACATGTTACGCTAACCGGAATTCGTGGGGCGATAGCACCATTTGTCGGTATCCTGTTGTACCTGGGCTGGAGCGACGTTGTGTTCCTGCCGGACTTCGAAGGAATAGGCGTTGGCATATTTTTAGTGGCCGCTTGTTTCAGCACCTTGTCCTGGTGGGGGTACCGTGGAATGGGTCGTGCGTTAACGGCATCACAATCAGCGCCCGTTGAAACTGAACCGGCACCGGATGTTGTAGAAAGTACGGCCTCTGAGAAGGAGAAAAAATTGTAATGATCACCAGAATCCAGTTCATTGTTTATCTGGCATTGTTTGCAGTCTCTGCGGGCGCTGAAGCATCCAGAGCCAGGCTTCACGAAATCGCCGACGCACCCTCAGCGACAAGAATTCAGCGCGATATTGAAAAACTGGTCAGTTTTGGCACCCGGCATACACTCTCGGAAACTCAGTCCGACAGCCGGGGGATAGGGGCGGCCCGTCGCTGGATCGAGGCAGAATTCAGAACTATTTCGAAAGCCTGTGGCGGTTGTCTCAAGGTGTATACCCAGAGTCGTGTGTTTCAAAATCAGCGAAGAATTCCCGAGCCAACAGAAGTAGTTAATGTGGTTGCTGTGCTCACCGGCATTTCAGATCCGAACCGTTACCTCATCATGTCAGGAGATATTGATTCGCGAATTTCAGACCCTTTGAATGCATCGGATGAGTCTCCGGGGGCGAATGATAATGCTTCTGGTATGGCGGGTACTATCGAGGCCGCGAGGGTTTTGAGTCAGTATGAGTTTCCGGCATCGATAATATTCGTCGGTCTGTCCGGAGAAGAACAAGGTTTGTTCGGTGGCAAAATAATGGCTGAACAGGCTCGCGAGGATGACTGGCAGATTGAGGCTGTACTCAACAACGACATGATAGGAAATATCACCGGGATAAACGGCGTGACAAACAACGTAACAGCCAGGGTGTTTTCTGAAGCAACGCGCCCCATGGAAACCAGCATTGAAGCCAGGACCCGACGATTCACAGGAGGCGAAGTAGACTCACCGTCTCGTAATGTGGCCCGATACATTGACAAGGTTGCAGATGATTACATTCGAAACCTGGACGTCATGATGATCTACCGGCTGGATCGTTTCGGTCGTGGTGGGCATCATCGGCCCTTTAATGAAGTTGGTTATCCTGCGGTTCGAATTATGGAAACCAACGAGCATTATGATCGGCAGCACCAGGATATTCGAACCGAGAATGGCCGTGAATATGGCGACGTTCTATCCGGCGTGAACTTTGATTACGCCGCAAAAATGACGGCGCTTAATGCCGTCAGTCTCGCTGCCATGGCACTGGCTCCCGCGCCGCCGATCGATGTATCTATTGAGGGGATTGTTTCGCCGGATACCACACTGAAGTGGGTGAAAGTGCCCGGCGCTGTTAACTACAAAGTCTACTGGCGACTCACAACGGCATCCCAATGGCAATGGAGCCGTGAGTCCGGCGATGTCACTGAGTTAACCCTGAAGAATGTTGTTATCGACAATTATATTTTTGGCGTCGCCAGTGTTGGCAAGGATGGCATAGAGAGCCCGGTTGTATTTCCAGGTCCGATCGGTTCATTTAGTTACGTCACCAAAAAATAAGAACAGGAGTTACACGTGATGAACCAGTTGCTAGAAGATCGGGACATTGGCCCTTTGAAGATATTGTTGCCCACCGAATTGTTTTCAGACCCGGTTCAGAAGGGAGTTAGGTTGAGCGACGGAGCATGACCATGCATCTCGATCGGCTCCAGCGAGCAGGGCGAGTAGTAAAACACAACCAGACATTCATTGGAGCCTGAGATGTCAGCAACTGGATTAGATATTGATAGTATTGGCGAAGATATAAAGCTTCTGGATGGGCTCCGTACTACCCGGGCCATTCGACGATTAAAATCCGACCCAGTATCGGTTGAGTTGGTGAGAAAGGTTTGTGAAGCCGGGACTTTCGCTCCCAGCGGTGGTAACCGCCAGCCCTGGTATTTTATCGCCGTGATGGACGCAGAACGGCGAGCCTACATTGCTGATAGATATCGCCGCACATTTTTACAGTATATAGCACCGGCTATGGAAGCAGCGACGCGACCTGACTACCCGGAGGCTAAAAAACGTAATATGAAAGCTGCGACGTATCTGGCTGAGCACCTGCACGAGGCACCCGTGCACCTGTTTGTTGCAGGCTGGACGCGCCGCGGAGCGCCCCAGAGCCAGGCCTTGTTTCCTGCCATTCAGAATGTGCTATTGGCTTGCAGGGCCGTGGGTCTGGGCGCTTCTTTGACAACCGCCCATCGAGCCTACGCCGAAGAGATAGATCGGTATCTGGGCTTGTCCGCAGATACACCGAGCTGTGCGTTGATCCCTATTGGCTGGCCGAAGGGTAAATACGGCAAGCCTACCCGGCGATCGGTTGACGACTGTTTTTTTGTGGATAAGGTTCCCGTAGGCAGTATCGAAAAGCGATAGACGGGTTTACCCGCTTAAACCATACCCGGTGCGTCGTCCGGTTTTTCGTGTTGACCCGGTCTTGCCCGTTCGCTCAGGGTTGGGTCGATTGACTTGTACCTGTACACGTTGCCATCCAATATCCGTTCTATTCGATTGCGTGTAATAAGGCAATGCAGGTGGGCAATGCATTCACCCAGTGCCATTATCCTGGTGAAGTCTTCGAGCTTGCGGGCGAACAGGTAGGGTAGCAGGTCGACGGCGATCCGGGGCTCGATACAGTTTTCTTCCAGGATCAACATGCGATCCTCATGATGGTCGATCAATTGTTGCAGACGTTCGTGAATGCCATAAAAGGGTAAATTATGTGCTGGTAACACCAGCAGATCGTCGGGTAACAGTTCAATCAGCTTCTCGTGGGATTCGAGCCAACCCACCATCGGGTTAGCGAAAGGCTCGGTTGGGTGAACGCTGACATTGGAGGTGATTACGGGCAGGATCTGGTCTCCGGAAATGAACAATTTCAGCGCTGGACAATACAGGCAGACATGCTCTGGTGAATGACCTGTACCGGTGACAATATGCCAGTCATGTTTACCCAATGTCAGGGTGTCACCATCGGACAAGCGAATAAACGAAGACGGTAATGGCAGGTCTTCAGCGTCAGGTGCAAAACTACTGCGCATATCGCGTAGCTCTTCTAGGAAGCTCTGCTCGATGCCAGCCCGCAGAAAATATTCTGACATCTGCCAGCTTCCACCTTCTCGCATCATGTTATTCATGGTCTTGGCTTGATAGTACTCTGAGTAACTCATGTACAAGGGCACCTGGCATAGCTCGTAGAGAAATCCGGTCTGCCCTGTGTGATCGGGATGCATATGGGTACAGATCACGCGTGACACAGGTTTACCGCCGAGCTCGTTGTCGATAACTTTGGTCCACAGGTCGCGGGTTTCTTCACCCCGAATACCGGTATCGACGATTACCCAGCCGTCGTCTTCTTCTATGAGGTAGAGGTTGATGTACTTCAGTGACATGGGCAGAGGCATCTGCAACCATCTGACGCCCGGGGCAATTTCCCTGGTTGTGCCAAAAGGCGGGGGCTCATCATAGGGATAGGTCAGCGAGTTTTCTGTAGTTGTCATATTCAATCTAGGTACGCACAAAAAAAGGAAGCCATCATACACTATCGGCAATTGTTGCGTTGGTAACGCGGTTTTGCTGCGGCAACAATCCAATTAGACGTGCCAACTCGCATTGATTTAGGAGAAATTCCGATGAAGCGAAATCAATATGTGATGAAGTGCACGGTTTGAGACATTAGTTGATCCATTGGTAGGAATTTAGCAGGTAGAGTGATCTAATTACTTCATCTGCACTACAGAGAGCTACCGCGTATTTTGAGCACTATGTCCCATCAAGCCAGTCGATTTGTCACACAACACATGCAACAACCAATCCCGGACCGTAATTTTAATATTCGCGCCGTGAGACGCGTTAAAGGCGCCGTCGATGAGAGAATGACCTACCTGTTTAACGGGTTAACCATGAACGCCGCCGATGCCTTGTTCGAGGAAGCAGAGCATGAGCAACATCTGCTGGAGCGTCAATTTAATATCACCCGGGCATTGAAAACCCGGGCCCGGGTGTACCGGGAAGAGTTTTCGATCCTGATGAATCGTTCCTGGGCAAATCTGATTAAAGCGAAGGACGAGTGCGCTGTTGCTGACCCGGGCGCTGAACTAAGTATAGTCCTTAGAGCCCGTGCTGCCGGTAACACGGATCACTTCAAAGTTTTACTCGAAGAATTGAGGCAAAGATTCAGTACCCTGGTTGGTCAGGATCTGGTTTATCACCCGTTGTTACCCGTAAATTTCCAACGGTGTTTCTGGTACGCGACGGAAAAGCTGAACCTGAGCTACGAAGAACGGATCATGTTGCTGCCATTATTCAATCGGTTCGTGATGGATCGTTTTGGGCAGGTACTGTCCATCGCTAACCAGAGTCTGATTGATATTGGGATTCGCATTCAGACCTCTAACCAGTAATTATCCCCATCTTTTTTGAGGTGTCCGGCAGTGGGCGTCGCAAAATGGGTCCCAATCACAAGAATGTCCTTGTCTGAATAATCCGCCAGCAGCTTTTTGCGGGTTTTTATTGCCTGCTCCGCGTCAAAATCTGCACTGCTGGACCAGTCGACGTTCGCTATCTGGCAGGGGTGGTGGATGCAATCTCCAGTGATAAGCGCATGTTGGCCCTCAGATTCTATATGCACGCTGACGTGACCCGGTGTATGTCCGAGGGTGGGTTCGAGATAAATTTCTTCACAAACCTGGTGATTAAGATCCACAAGGTCAACCAGTCCGGCCTCGAAAACGGGCTTCACTGAGTCACCAATCACATCACCGTAATCGGTATCTTCCTGGTCAATCCAGTAGTTAAATTCTGTATCACCCATCAGGTAACGTGCATTGGGAAATGTAGGTATCCACATGCCATCGACAAGCATCGTGTTCCAGCCGACATGGTCAACATGCAGATGGGTACATAGTACGGTATCTATATCCATCCTGTCGTAACCGGCTTTTTGGAGATCTTCAAGAAAAGGTAGTTGCAGATTGGTCCAGTTAGGGATATTGCGCTTTTTATCATTCCCGATGCAGGTATCGACGACAATTTTCTTGTCGGGTGTTTCCACGATCAGGGCGTGGATGCTCATGATCAGATTTCCTTCTGAATCTGCAAAGTGTGGCTGCAACCAACCGATGGGTTTGATGGCATCCCTGGTTGCCTGGGGAAGAATAAATCGGCTACCGCCGGTGACCTGCATTTCTACAACGCGCGTGATCTTCACCTTGCCTATTTGCCACTGGTTCATCGCTGTTCCCCTTTTATTGCGAGCTTGTTTACGAGCTTCTGATCTTATCATCGACAAAGATCCGGAGCACCCGGCGAAAAGCACCCGCTTCAATTCAATAATACGGTAGAATCTGCGGCGTCAATAAAACAGTGGAACCCGTGTGTGAGTAATCAGGACTTTGTGGAAATAAGAGAATCAGTTCAGCAGTTATGTAGCCAGTATTCAGAAGACTATTGGCTTGAACTTGATCGAACCAGGGGATATCCAACGGAGTTCGTCAAAGAACTCACTACGTCAGGGTTTCTGACCGTCCTGATCCCTGAGGAATACGGCGGCGCCGGACTTGGTGTACGCGAAGCAGCGGTGGTGATGGAAGAGGTTTGCCGGTCCGGTGCCCATGCAGGAGCCTGTCATGCCCAAATGTATGTGATGGGGTCAGTTTTGAGGCACGGTAGCGAAGCTCAGAAAAAACACTATCTGCCAAAGATTGCCAAGGGCGAGCTTCGATTACAGAGTTTTGGGGTCACCGAACCTACTACCGGCACGGATACGACCAGCTTGAAGACATTCGCCCGAAAAGAAGGTGATGAATATGTTGTTAATGGTCAAAAGGTCTGGATCAGCCGGATCGAACACTCCGACCTGATGGTGTTGTTAGCCAGGACCACGCCGAAAGCAGATGTTGAGAAGAAAACAGCCGGTCTGTCGGCATTCCTGATCGATGTTCACGCCGCAGAGGGTAACGGTTTAACCATCCAGCCGATTGAATCGATGATCAACCATCATTCCTGCGAATTGTTTTTTGACGACCTGCGTATTCCGGCGGATAACCTGTTGGGCGAAGAGGGCAGGGGTTTTAAGGTCATCCTGGATGGCATGAATGCAGAGCGAATACTGATTGCAGCTGAATGCGTTGGTGATGGCCGTTACTTTATCGATAAGTCCAGTGCTTATGCGACGGAACGGGTGGTGTTTGATCGCCCGATTGGACAAAACCAGGGTGTCCAGTTTCCCATAGCGCGCTGTTACGCTGATATTGAAGCCGCCTCGTTAATGGTAGAGAAGGCAGCCGATATGTTCGATGCCGGAGAAGCCTGTGGCGCCGAAGCCAACATGGCAAAAATGTTAGCTTCTGAGGCGTCATGGCGAGCCGGGGATGTGTGCATGCAAACCTTTGGCGGTTTTGCCTTTGCGAAGGAATATCATATTGAACGCAAGTTCCGCGAAACACGTCTGTACCAGATAGCGCCCATATCGACGAACCTGATTCTGAGTTTCATTGGTGAGCATGTGCTGAATATGCCCAGGTCTTATTGATAGTTCAGAGAAAAATTTACACAGCAATGTATGACTACAACTCGTTGATATCAGAAGACTCTCTTCTTATCCTACACAATCATCAAAAAAGGATATCCGTCGTCGCGACTGAGTCGCCAGGGGAAATCCAGTTGGCTTTGTAGGTGGAGAGACTGTCGTAACCGTAACGCTAGAGGAAGCTGGAATGGGCGGTGACAGCGAAGTCAGTGATCGCAATATGATGAGACTGGCTGCGGGCTTGGGGTACAGGCGCTACACGGAACTCCTTGAACATGTCGACTTGTCGAACGTTACGCAGATCTTTGGTGCAGATGATGAACAGGTCGGTCGCCTCCAACCAGAGGAATCTTCATTCCTGGAAAAGCGTGGGGCAACGGTACGCGAGAAGCCTGATGGACACAGGGCTACTATTGCAGCAGCCATCCCTGATTTGAAGGTAATTCTCGGATTGGGAGACTAGTAGCATCGCTTGCCGTGTAATAGCCCACGCGGCGCGATCGACGGAAGGGGCCGTCTAACCGTCTCACGGCAAAATGGCGGAGATAACCCCTACTACCCAGACAATTCTGAAGATGAAGATCGGGTTTTATTACTGGGTGTAAGTTTCAAACTGAATACTCTGGTAATTTGTCATTGTTTCAGAGAGAAGGGCGGTCGTGAGAATTGTTCCGGCGAGGAAAGCTGACAAAGACGAGGAAAAAGCATATTGGAGTGATAGAAAATGAGAGAGCACTACGATTTTTCGACAATGAAAGGGAAGTAAAACCCTTACGCTAAGCTTAAAGCTGGCTCGCTGAGGCGTTAGGCATCGATAGTATGCACAAAATTCTCGTCAAAGCACTTAAATCGGACGGGTCAATTCACCGAATTTGTGAAGCGGAATTGGAGCTTCGCACCGATCAAGGCTGTGTAGTTTGGACGCGCTTGGGAACACCTGTTTCTGATGGTCAAAAATTGCTCTATGAACAAGATGCGGATGTACGCGCTTTTTTTGTTTATAGCGCAAGACTGAACCTCCTGGAAGTATACGAGCCAAACTGTCAGCTACGTGAAATCTATCTAAATGTCATTGCCCCAATGGAAGACTTTGACTCCGAGCTTGTATATGTCGATCTAGAACTTGATGTATCCAAAACAGAGGATAGAGAAGGGGCCGCTCTAATCGTGGATAAAGACGAATTTGAAGAGGCAATCCAATTGTACAGTTATGGTGCTGATGTAGTATCCAGCTGTTGGTCAGCTGCGAAGTTGGGTCAAGCGATAGCAGACTGCTGGGAAATTGGTAAAGAATCAGACGAAGCCTTATCCATGTTATTTGATAACCTGAGAGTAAAGAGTGCCTAGCACAGCCATCAATTCGCCACTGGGTGGCTGGGACTAATCCGCTATGAACGATTTGTGTAAATCAGGGCTCTGGGCTCTGATCAGTATGCCAGTTACCATACTTGGCGCTTCCAATAGTTATGCCATGGCCCATGGCGGAACGCTACTGATAATTCTGATGAGAAATATTATGAGAGTCGCCTGATTGTGAAGAGTCTGCGTTGTCAACCAAAGGGGTGGAATTCATCCGTGAGTTTCAATCAAACAACCCAGACATAGGTTACAATCGGTGGCCAAAGTTTAAAGAAAACATATAACAAGAATATTAATGAACGCCGTATGTGGCTGGACGTGCAAAGAATCGCGAGCGCTTTATGTAAACGCTATGCAATATAAAATGAGGAAAGTTATGCGAAGGCAATAGAAGCTGGATCTTGGGTAGGGTTCAATTGTTCACTACAGATTTTTCGCAATCAAGTTTTAGTGAAAAGGTAAGCAGCTCTTCTACAGAAGTTTTGGAAGCGATTAATAGTGTCAAAGACTGGACGAAAGAGCGCGAAGAATACTTGATGGCCTTGGCAGAACATGAAGTCATGCATGAAGGCCAGATCATTCGACACCTTTATGGGCTAGAGCGCGAAATACCAGAATCAGTTAAATGGGCATAACATCAACTTGCAAAACAAAATACTGTTATCATTCCCTACGGTCGTTAGAACGATTCGCAGCTATGCTGCTACGCGCCTCAAAACATGGCGAATCCGGTTATGCGGACTTTATGTGCTGAACTAGATTCAAGTGCTGATTTTGTAATGGTGATAGCAAAAACAGAATTATTTTTTCACCAAAGGTAAAGAGAGTTATGAGTAAAGGTACAGTAAAGTGGTTTAATGCAGATAAAGGTTTCGGTTTTATTACTCCAGAAGATGGCGGTAAAGATTTGTTTGTTCATCATTCGGAAATTCAATCGGGGGGCGAATATTCAACATTGAATGACGGTCAGGCCGTTGAGTTCGAAGTAGGTCAGGGTCCGAAAGGTCCCTGCGCAAATAAAGTTGTCGCAGTTTAAATTTATCATACGTAACAAGTAGGTTAAGCGGCTGCGCTACGCGCACTCGCTTACCTGGGCGTTACGTGTCATACACATTGGAGTGAATGCTCCGCCTACGACTACGCGCCAATTATGGCGGCGTGAGGTGTCACTATGAACTGGGATGCTGCGGCAGCAATCGGAGAAATCGTTGGTGCATTTGGGGTAATCGCAACGGTTGGATACTTGGCTTTTCAGACGAAACAAAACACAAAAGCAGTCAATGCTTCGACATTCTTAAACAACACTTCTGTTTGGCAGGACTGGTTTCTGGCAGTCGCAGGCTCGGACACCGGTGAAGCATTCGATTAATGCATTTTAGGTTCTCAAAACGTAGATGCTTCGACTTACCAGAAATTTTGGATTCTTCCTTGACTTCGAGAGCCAATATTATCAATACAATCAAGGAGTGCTGGATCAAGAATCTTTCAAAGGTTACGAACGAACGCTATGCAATCAAATGCTTGTATGGCCAGGCGTTCGAGCATGGTGGAATCTCAATCGTAATACTTATGGCGCCAAGTACACGAGCTACCTGGACGACTTGGTATCGGAAACAGGAATCGTAGCAGTACACCGAGCTGATAACTTGGGAGAAGATTTTGATGCGTGGAAGGCATTGCTTGAGGGAGACAAGTAGCCTTTAATCGGTGTTATAGGTCATGAGCCATAAATAATTCTGGAGGAAAGTGTGCCAAGTCTTCGAGAAATACTAACAGCCAAGTTGAATAAGGGTACCGTAACAAACCACACTGGATAGTGTTGAAGCTCATAGGGGTGCCAATTGGATTCGAGTTGGTGGAAATTGTTCTTGCGGATTTAGATCCCAGCCACGTTAGTTGCGATTTGATATACTCAATTGATGAAGTACATTATAAGAATTGGCATTCCTGCGCTGATCATACTGAGTGCTATTGGCGTTTCGTGGGTGATGGTCATCATGCGACCAGAAGCCAGCTTAAAACCGCCAGAGCCGCCGACATTACTGGTCAATAGCTTTATTGTCCAACCGGTGGATGTATCCATCAAAGTCATCGCCAGTGGTACAGTGGCGCCCCATACAGAAACACTATTGGTTGCTGAAATCACCGGTCGCATCGTCGAAGTGTCGCCGGTTTTTTTCAGCGGTGGGTTTTTGAACAAGGGCGATGTCATTCTAAAAATAGATCCGCGTAACCATATGGCCGAACTCAAGCGTGCTGAGGCTGCAATGGTCAGAGCCAAGACCCAGTTGGCACAGGAAAAATCCCTGGCGATATACGAGCGCGGCGATTTTGAACAGCGCAGGGCGGACAATCCCGATATCGCCGCAACCGACCTGGCTTTCAGGAAGACCCAGTTAACGCGCGCGGTGGCGGAGGTGGTGGCCGCTGAAGCGCAGCTGGTACGTGCCAATGGTGATTTGGACCGAACGGAAATTCGGATGCCCTATGCCGGTCTGATTCGGGAAAAGCGCGCCAATCTGGGTCAATACGTTAACCCTGGAACGCCATTGTCGGTTATTTTTGCGGTAGATTTTGTCGAGGTGCGTCTACCGCTGTCTGCTCCGCAAGTTAAGAAGTTATCCCTGCCTCGTCTGCGCCTGGATGGTTCTAACGCGGTACGGGTCATCGTCACGACCAGCGACAGTAGCAAGGTCTGGGCAGCGAAGTTGGTGCGAACAGAGGGTGTGTTAGACCTCCAGTCACGCACCTTGTACGCCATTGCCCGGGTTGAAGATCCCTATGGTTATCTTTTCGGGGAAGAAGCCGGGGAAGAAACAGAACCATTGCGCGTTGGGTCATTTGTTGATGTGACGATTCCTGGCCCGACCCTTCGACAGGTTATTCCGATTGAAAGGCATATGCTGAAACCTGGTAATCGAGTCTGGATTATCGACGATGAATTACGCATTCGTCCCAGGAGTGTGCAACTGGCCTACATCGATGCTGATATGGCCTATGTCTCCGCAGGCCTGGAAGCCGGGGCGAGGGTCTGCGTGACGCCGATTGATAATCCATTGCCCGGAACGCGAGTGAGGATAGTCGATGAACCTTGATCCGAATAAGGGTTTGATCAGCTGGTTCGCGCGCAATCACGTCGCCGCGAACCTGCTGATGATGCTGATTATTCTTGTCGGCGGTTCGTCCCTGCTGCTGCTTAAAAAGGAAGCTCAACCGAAGCTCCCTGTCACTAATATCAACATCTCCGTTCCCTTCTTTGGTAGCGCGCCGGAGGAAGTCGAGCAGGGCATCCTGATGAAGCTGGAGGTCGCTCTCAAAGATGTCGAAGGCATCGAAACACTGGATACCTTTGCGACTCAATCAGGCGGTTTTGCGAATATCAAGGTCGCAACCAATGATGGATATCGCGTTGACCAGGTGATGAACCGGGTCGAGGCAGCAGTTGCGACCATCAGTCAGTTCCCTGCGGAGGCAGAAAAACCAGTGATTACACCGGCGAGCTGGCAACAGGGTGTGCTGCGAATCCAGATTTCCGGTGAATTGGACGAGCGTGCAAGGAAAGCGCTGGCGGAAGAAATTCGGGATGAATTGTTAGCCTTGCCGAAAATCTCCAAGGCCAATATCCAGGGCGTGAGATCTACCGAAATATCGGTTGAAATTCCATCCCGACAGTTGCGCCGATATGGTCTGACGCTCAACCAGGTGGCCAGTGCCATCCGTTACAGTTCCATCAATATTTCTGGCGGCGCGATCGAGAGTGATAGTGGCGACATTCGAATTCGAACGGTGGGTCAGGCTTACAAAGGCGAAGAATTCGAACGCATTGTATTGATTACTCGACCCGACGGCACGCGCTTAACCATTGGAGATATTGGCAAGGTCAGAGATGATTTTGTCGATGTGCCTTTTTATGCGATGTTCAACGGCGATGAAAGCGTCATGGTCGAAATTCATGCGGTTGGCGACCAGAGCCAGATTGACGTCTCGCAAACCGCCAGGCGCTATGTGGAAGAAAAACAAAAATCATTGCCAGCGGGCGTGAAACTGGATACCTGGGCAGATATGTCGGAGTTCATTGACGAGAGTGTTGATCTGATGGTACGGAACCTGATGATGGGGGCGATGCTGGTCTTTCTTGTGCTGGGGTTTTTCCTGCGATTGAAACTCGCCGGATGGGTCATGTTGGGCATACCCATCAGTTTCCTGGGCGCGGGTATGGTCATGCCGTTACCGGGGTTCGATCTGACCATTAACATGATGAGTATCTTCGGGTTTTTTGTGGTCCTCGGTATCGTCGTGGATGATGCCATTATCGTTGGCGAAAGCGCTCACACGGAAGTTGAAAAAAATGGTCAATCGATCGATAACGTGATCATCGGCGTGAAACGAGTGGCGATTCCGGCAACATTTGGGGTGCTGACCACCATTGCCACATTCGCACCAATGGTGGTTTCGACGGACGGATTCAGCGCCTTTAGCCGGGTGATTGGTTGGGTGGTGATACTGTGTCTGCTATTTTCGATTGTCGAATCGAAACTGATTTTACCGGCACACCTTGCTCATATCAGCGATAAGCCGCCGCGATGGTTGATTACCCGGGCGATTTACAGGGTTCAGGACTGGGTCGCGGCCAGGTTAAGGTCCTTTGTTGTCAACCGATACCAGCCCACACTGGTCCTGGCGATCAAGTATCGCTATGTCACCGTCGCCATTTTTGTTGCCATGCTGATTCTTGTCGGCGGGATGTTTGCCGGTGGTATTATCCGGTATGTATTTTTTCCCCAAATCCCCGACAAGATGGCGATGGCGCAAGTTGAATTAGCCGAAGGTGTGCCGAAAGAACTGGGTCTGTCCATTGCCATAAGGCTCAGGGAAACACTGCTGCAGGCAGGCGAAGAGGTCAGCGAACAATTCAATCTGGAGCACAGTATCGTTGGTAATAACATGACGGTCCTGACGCCGGAAAACACGATCATAGCCGTGGCTGATATTGTGCAGAATAGTGCCGGGGATATTAACCCTGAAGAAGTCACGCGTCGCTGGCGAGAATTAATGGGTGAAGTGGCGGGCACAAAATCCATGCGTATTCAGTCTCGATCTCGTTCAGGCGGCGGGCCTGCCCTGGGGTTCAAGTTAACCGGCAAAGACTCTGCCCAGACCGCTGCAGCAGCGGCAGCCTTGATGTCACACTTAAGGAGTTATGACAGCGTTTATGATATTGAGAGTTCTCACGAGACAGGACCTCGAGAACTACAGTTACAAATCAAACACGGTGCCGAAGCCCTGGGACTGACCCAGGTCGCACTGGCCACCCAGGTGAGGCAGGCATTTTATGGGGTCGAAGCGCAGCGGGTGAATCGGGACCGGAGGGAAATCCGCGTCATGGTTCGTTATCCCAAAGACGAGCGGCAGTCTGTGGGTAATCTTGAGGGCATGTGGTTTCGCAGCCCGATGGGAGACGAGGTACCCTTCGATCAGGTGGCAACGATGGAATATGAAGATGCACCGGCTCGAATCTTTCGTCAGGATGGTGAACGGGTCATTATCGTGTCAGCCAACGTCGTCACCGAAGCCTCTACCCCGGCTGAGATCAATAAATCAGTTTTTGCGACCTTCAGCGCTTTTCTTGCGGAGGAATTTCCCCATGTGAAGTTGTCACCCACCGTGGGAAGTGAACAAGAATCTGATTCACTGGTAGAATTCGCCCAGAATTTCGCCGTCTCACTGTTCATTATCTACGCCTTGATGGCGATTCCGTTGCGATCTTATGTCCAGCCCCTGATCGTCATGTCAGTGATTCCTTTCGGTTTGATTGGTGCATTGTTGGGGCATTATATTCTTGGCTACGCGGTTAGCAGTGTGACGATTATGGGATTGATTGCGTTAACCGGGGTCGTCGTTAACGATGGTATTATCCTGGTTGATTTCGTCAACCGGGAAGTTGAAGCCGGTGCGTCGAGAAAGGATGCCGCCGTCAGGTCAGGTGTCGCGAGGTTTCGTGCGATCCTGCTGACGTCGCTGACAACCTTTGTAGGGCTGGCGCCAATGTTACTGGAAACGAGCTTTCAGGCAGCGTTGATGATGCCCATGGCGATAGCGTTAGCCTTTGGTATTTTGTTTGCGACGACCATGACGCTGATTTTGATACCCTGTATCTATATCATTATGGAAGATTTTGAGGCGTTAATCAGGGGCGTCGTCAGGTCGAATTCGGCGCACTATTCTTAAATCACATAAAGACGAATTTTGATAAACGATTCAACGACATCACCCGTTTGAGGATTGTTTCCAATACAGCCATTTTCAGGCAGAGTTAGGAAGCCAGGGTAAACACCTGCTTGATTTTTCACGGTGGAATTTTTGCTCACCGGATCATCGGCACTTTCATGTTAAAGCTAGCTCTTAAGACACGCTGTATAATTTTGTGGCAAATGGTCCGTAATGGAATCAATGGGATTCAATTCAGTGAGTGCCCGGGCACCTCCCAATACACTATCGACAATCTGCCGCCAAGAGGAGGGATCGTCCCATAACTCCCCATCGGATGTTAGATATTTAAACTGACCGACGTGAGAAAACCCCATGTTTTCGAATGGGACGTTACAAACCACATCATTGTTGTTTACAACTCGAAACGTTTTTGAGCCCAGTCTTTGATTATAAAGATCGGCACCATCGACATTAAAGGCCCTGGGGCACCCAAAATTGTATATTGCAGCGGGATTGATAGATTCCTCGAACTCCAGTTTGGACGTGGTTGCTTGAGACATCCCGGCACCTAGACTATGGCCGCCTACAAATAATAGTTTGTGTTCCGCGTCATAGACTTCTTTCAGAGCTTCCATGATCTGTTGCCAGATTGATTCTACAGATGTGGCAAAGCCACGATGAATTTCACCAATGCAGAATGGTTTCTTGGATAAATCAGCATCTGTCGCCCCTTTCCAGGACAGCGGTTCCGTTCCCCGGAATATTAAGAAAACATTGTGCTCGTCCCAGCAAATCATCGCATTGGGTTCATAAATACCCTCATGCGCTTCTATCTTTTTCATGCCGTAACCGGCGCTATTGACCAAAGTCTCCGTAATCGACCAGTCTTCCGATGACCCAATATTATCTGTGGTTCCAGCATATACAGCGTAGGATAGTTTCATCATATGAAAGGCGTTGGAAAAGCTCCAATTACCAGAGGAGTCGAATTCACTTCTATCTATTATGTCGTTATCCATGCTGTTATCCTTTTCCGCATTTTAATGCGTTGTAAACCACTGAGGTGAAGCTGTTACTTGACGACCCGGGCATAAGTATAGTCAGGATCATGACCCACTACGCGGCGAACGACGCCCCGCAGTTTCGGATGCAACAGGTAAATAACAGCCTGTTCGTACTGATTCAATATCGCTGCGTCGTCAATTAAAATGCTCTGTAGATGAGCCATGGCATCCATACGTACTTTGGGTTCTGAACTGTTCATTGCGATACGAACAAACTTGTCATACTCCGGATTGTTATATCGACCACGATTGTTCAGATTCCAGGAAGCGAATAAATCTCCGAATGTCATCGCGTCGTCATAGTCAGGCCCCCAACCGGCACCGACCATGTCATATTCACCCGCCGTCATTTTGGCGAGTCGTTGCTTAAATGTTTGAATGTCGATATTAATGTCCAAACCCAACCTGTCTTTGAGCAAGCCCTGCAGGTATTCAGCCTGCTTCGTCGCGGTTGGTGTATCGCTCACCAACAAAACCATCGGGGGGATATTGTCTACGCCTATTTCTTGTCTGGCAGCCTGAAGGAAGATTTTCGCCTTCTCAATATCAACCTCGATCACAGGTGCCGGATATTCCTGGCGTAACTTCTTATCGACTCCGTCCAACCAAACTGGGAAAATACTTCTACCGGGCAGATTGCCAGGGGTCTGGAGCACCTTGTTGACAAATTCTTCAGGATCAAAAACATGCTGGATGGCTTTGCGCAAATTCAAATTGCTGGTGACTCGCTCTGGTCGATGGTTGTAACCCAAGTAGAATATTGTGCCGGTGGCGAAACTCCTGATGCGAAATCGCTGTGTCAATGCGTCCTTGTAAGTTTCTCCGTCCAATCGGGTGTGCACAATCTTGCCGTCTGTAAACAGGTTGAGCCGCGCCCTGGAGTCTGCAGTGATATAGGCGGCGTTGATCTCATTCAGATATATGTTCTCCTTATTCCAGTAGCGCTCATTTTTGACCATCTTCAAAGATGCGGAGTGAACCCACTGGGTAAGTTTGAATGGCCCGTTGTACAGCATATCGGTCGCCTCGGCAGCGTACCGATCTAACTTGGATTCGAAATAGTCTTTTCGCACTGGCAGGTAGGTGGTAAACGCAGCCAGCTTTAAAAAATATCCGCTCGGCCTTTCGAATTCTACCCTCAGGGTTTTATCGTTTATCGCTTTCACTGCCAGATCGCCAGGTTCCAGGTCCCCAACATTAATCGCTTCACCATTTTTCAGCGAATAGAGAATAAATGCGTATTCAGAGGCAGTCTCCGGTGCCAGCACATTTTGCCAGGCGAAAACGAAGTCGTGTGCTGTTACCGGTTCACCATCACTCCACAGTGCATTATCCCGCAGCCAGAATGTTGCTCCCTTGGCATCTATCTCCCATCGTTCGGCGACGCCAGGTGCAATATTGCCGCGCCTGTCATAACGAACCAGGCCCTCCATGATATGACCTAAAACGAAAATGCTAACGGTATCCGTCGCCCTCATGCTATTGAGTTGTGGCGGTTCCTGTATAAGTGCCAGGGTGATGGCCTGGCGATCAAAATCTGCCGATGTGATTTCAAATTCAGCCTGGATTGAAAAAGAAACCAGCATCAGCGCAGCAAACATATGTCTCATTGTAAAAAGACCCTTCAATTTGTTCTTGTTTGTTCTTGTTCTTGTTGCGAGAGGCGCTACACCTTAACTCGCAATGGCTCTGTCATGGCGAGACCACATTACTGCGTATTTGACACAGATTTACTGGATATATTGCTAAACCACCCCAAAAGCAATCATTGCATCCGCCACCTTGACGAACCCGGCAATATTGGCGCCTTTAACATAGTCGACAGTACCATCAGGTTTCAGGCCGTGTTCCAGGCAGCGGTCATGGATCCCTTTCATGATCGTGCGAAGCTGTTCCTGCAATTCATCTTCGCTCCAGTGCAGGCGAGCAGAGTTTTGACTCATCTCCAGGCCAGATACGGCAACACCTCCCGCATTAGATGCTTTACCTGGTGCATAGCAGATGCCCGCTGCCTTAAATACTTTGATACCTTCAAGGTCGGTCGGCATGTTAGCCCCTTCCGAAACACCCATGCAGCCATTGTCAATCAAGGTTCTGGCGTCGGATTCATCGAGTTCATTCTGGGTTGCGCAGGGAAGTGCGATATCGCAGGCAATCCCCCAGGGTCGTTTGCCTTCATGGTACTCAGCGCCGGGAAACTCGGCTGCATAGGCAGAGATGCGTCCACGCTTAACATTTTTAAGGTCCTTGATCCAATCCAGTTTTACCTGATCAATACCATCAGGGTCATGGATAAACCCTTTTGAGTCGGAGAGGGTGAGCACCTTGCCACCCAGTTGGATGATTTTCTCAGCTGCATGGGTAGCCACATTGCCGGAACCGGAAATTACAGCGGTCTTATGCAGAATACTGGTGCCAACTTGCTCAAGCATGTTCTGCAGAAAATAAACGGCGCCATAGCCTGTGGTTTCAGTTCTGACGAGACTGCCACCGAATTCCAGTCCCTTGCCTGTTAACACACCGGTGAATTTGTTCGTGATCCTTTTATACTGGCCAAACATGTAACCGATTTCACGTGCCCCGACACCGATATCTCCTGCGGGCACATCAACATCATCACCGACATGGCGATAAAGTTCTGTCATAAAAGACTGGCAGAATCGCATCACCTCGTGGTCTGATTTTCCCTTCGGATTGAAGTTAGCACCGCCTTTGCCACCACCCTTAGGCAGATCAGTCAGGCTGTTTTTGGAAGTCTGTTCGAATGCCAGAAATTTCAGTACGCTCTCGTTCACATCTGGATGAAAACGTAACCCGCCCTTGTAAGGACCAATTGAATTATTGTTCTGGACTCGCCAACCTCGTTGCACCCGGATGTTGCCTCTGTCATCTTCCCAGCAGACCCGAAAGCTGACTACCCTGTAGGGCTCTGCGATTCGCCGGAGAATCTGGTACTCGTGATAAATTTCCTTGTTCTCAATAAACTCGAATATGTCCTCAGCCACCTCTCTCACCGCCTGGATAAATTCCGTTTGGTGAGGGTTGCGGCGTTCGACACCCGCCATAAATTGCTCGATATCAACGTGATCTGATACTGCCATCTGATCCTTACCTGTTGTTGGTGGTGAGACGGTACTCGACTAATTCCTTGCTCGTGTACCGGGGTAATGAGTCCGAGATGGTATCCCAGTGCGGGATGAATTCGACATAAATATGTTTGTCTGGCTTTGCCCCCAGCGGTGCATCAAATAGTCCCGCGGCGATTTCGAGCCAATCACCATCCGGGCTGGGGTTCGGAACCGGGGAGCCGCAGTTGGAGCAAAAGTAAACCTGGTAGACCGGTGGGGAATCAAGCAGGGGAGCGGTGTAACATTTCACCAGTTCAGTTCCGGTCAGCATGTGAAAATGCTCGGTCCTCACGCCCACGCCCGCCATCCCGCTTGATCCAGAGACTTTTCTGCATCGATTGCAGTGGCATAGCTCAAAGGGACCACTGGCCTTGTCGATTTCAAAAGTGATGGATCCGCAGCGACAACTGCCTTTGATAGCCATCAGAACTTTTCCTCTCCTTGTTTACGATGCTGGTCGGGAAAATCCCGGTAAAGAGAAAACTGAACGTTCTGCACCTTACTGTTTACCGCCTGATGAAAACTTTCCACAGGATCATCTCGAGTGGATACCTGGATAAAAGCATCATCGAGCTGGGCCAGACCGGTAAATTCCAATTGAATATGAAAGTCTCCGAGACCAACCCCATCCAGACCCAGCTTACGTCGGGTGATACGGAATGTTTCCAGCTTACCGGCTTGCTGCAGCCCGCCTAGATACTGATCTACCGAGTCAACAAAATCCACATCTTTGACACCGGGTTTCAGGTCACACCAGATATGATAAATATCCATTTTCCTCTCTAACCATGAAATGATGAACGCAGTGCAGCATAACTGTTTGGGAAGTAGAGGAAAAATGATGCTCTTTCCAGCAACTTCGGTTCGAGGCATGATATGGGTACCTCAACGGACCATGGAATTCGTGATGCGCAATGCTGCTTTTGAAGAACTGATGTCCCTGCGACAACTCGAGATGCCGTCAGAGCAGATTATGGTAACGGGCCAGGACCCGATTCTGCCGACCCGGTTTAGCCTGGGTGATTCGACGGCGGCGATTTTTTCCGCCATCGGCGTCGCGGTTAACGATCTGTGGGAACTGCGTACCGGAAACCGACAACAGCTGGGTATTGATGTGACTCATGCGGCCGCCACCTTAAAGAGCTTCGAGTACTTAAAGGATCATGGTGCCGCGACAGAAGAAGCCTGGCTGGCAAGGCAAACAAGAGCGGGTATCTCCTTGCCACATCCAACCAGGGATGGCAGGCATTTCCTCCCTCATATGGGCATGCCACACCTGGCGAAACGAATCCTCAAGATCCTGGATTGTGACTACGAGTTGCAGGCAGTCAAAAAAGCGCTATTACAATGGGACGCACTGGACCTGGAAAATGCCGTTGCAGAGGTCAATGCCTGCGGTGCCATGGTTCGAAGTCAGCAGGAATGGTTGTCTCACCCCCATGGTGAACTGATGGTCAGGAGACCGGTGATTGAGATTACCAGGATTGGAGACAGTGACCCTGTCCCACTGAGCGACTCTGGAAAGGCGAGCAGGCCATTGTCGGGTGTTAAGGTACTGGACCTGACACGCATCCTGGCAGGGCCCACCTGTGCCAGAACATTGGCTGAGCACGGTGCTGATGTATTGATGGTGACCGCCGAACATCTGCCCCAGGTCGATCGGTTCGTAAAAGATACCAGTCACGGTAAACGCAGTTGTTATCTTGATCTGACGATTGCTGATGAGAAGGATAAGTTACTATCCCTGGTCAGAAACGCAGACGTATTTTCCCAGGGCTATCGTCCGGGTTCGATGGAGAAACTGGGACTTGCCGCAGAGCAACTGGCAGAAATCAGGCCGGGCATTATATACACGTCGATGAACTGTTATGGCTACGAGGGTCCATTTAAGGATCGGGCGGGATGGGAACAACTGGCGCAGACGGTGACCGGGATTGCCCATGAACATGGCGGTGACCGACCGAGTTTACTACCTGCTGCGGCATGTGATTACTCCACGGGTTATCTCGCGGCCTATGGAACGCTACTTGCGCTTGGTTTACGAGCGAGGATGGGTGGTTCCTACCATGTTCGTGCCGCGCTATGTCAATCAGCAATGTTTTTGCAGCGACAGCCGCGAGTCGAATCCGGCGACCAGGAGTTGGGAATCGACGTTTCAGAGCTTGAAGCGGTGTTGCAGGAACAGCAATCCGCTCACGGTTCTATTGGATTCCTGGGTCCGGTGTTAACCATGTCTGAGACACCGCCTCGCTGGAGTATCCCATCCCCGAAGCTAGGTGAACACAACCCTGTATGGAGTTAGATTCTCCATAGTCTCAATAGTTTGCGGGCTGCCAGGCAGGCAAAAATAATCAACAAGGTGAATAGGCTGGTCGACCCTGACATGGATGTGAATTCTGCGATTGCCCCGAAGATCATAAACCAGATCATCGCACCTGTACTGTCTCCCAGCCCTACCAGCGATGTGACGGTCGCCCGTGAAGCACCGGCTATTTTTTTCTGTAACTGGCTCGCAAATAATGTGCTTGCCAGCCCAAAGGTAAAGAAGAACCCCATCATGACCAGGGGAACCCAATATCCCTCCAACCAGTACACCGGCAACAAAAACACACTGCCCAGGATCATCAGTAACAACAGATGATCGAAGCTGAGCCCAGAGAAGCGGTATGCCAGAAACTCACCGAGGGCTTGCGCCATAAAGACAGGAGCAGCCAAAAAAGCAACCGTCGATAGCGAAAATCCTTTCTCGAACATTACTGGCGGCACGTATTCATCGTATACACCGTAGGCAACAATCAGGAATGTGGTTGCCAGGAAGATAAATGCAATAGATTTGTTTTCCATGGCTTCCCTTACACCTCCCTTGAGGTGTGTAAGGTAGTCCGGGTCTGCCGTAGGCCCGTCCTTTTTGACATCAGAGACGAACAGTATAAACGGAATTGTTGCCACCAGTGGAACCAGCATACTCACGAGCAGAACCAGGTCATAACCATAGATAATCAGGAAGCCGCCGAGTATTTCACCGAACATTGCAGAGAAAGTAGCAAGAGACCTGATCCTGCCATAGTGCAGCGTAAACTTTTTGCTCTCGTCCCAACTGGCGAGTACATCATGTAGTAGTGCCTCATATGCCCCGGATCGTAAACTCGATCCCAGTCCCCAGAAAACAAAGCCAAGCGCATAACCGGCAAAATCCTGCCACAAAAACCAGCAGAGAAATCCCACCGACTTAAACAGGCCGCTGGCGACGACGATCCACTTTCGTGAGTAGGTATCTGCCCAGGCTCCGGAGGGCACTTCAGTCACCAGACCAACCAGGGCCCAGATGAAAAATAGCGAAGACAGCTCAAAAGCCGAAATACCATGTGCGCCAAACATAATGGCGTACAAAGGATAAATTGGGACTAACTCCCGTAATCCACCCGTGGTATAGAAAGCACCGAGAGTGTTGTTTCTGTTATCAGTGCTCATCGGCTACTAGTTTGATAAAGTGAATCCAAGTTGAAGTAATTGGAGTAACGAAATGCCAGACAATCTACCTGAGGATCTACTCGAGACACAATCCGAAATGGAAAAGTTCATCAGTGAGTACCTCGGACCCATTCCCGTCGAAATAAGTGACCAGAAATTCGGGAATTTGCAGGCGAAAGTTCGACAGGCATCCAAGGAAGCCGGATTCTTCTACAAGACACAACCGAAAGACTTTGGCGGTTCTCCGGCCGGTACCCTCGAGTTAACAATGTTAAGGGAAATGCTGGCCGCTGCCAATTCACCCCTGTCGGGTGTTGTATTTGGCCCGGGTCCTGGTGTGCTCCATTCAGCAGAGGGCGTACTCAGGACTGACTATCTTGAACCTGTGTTAAGGGGCGAAAAACGTGGTGCCTTTGGTTTTACCGAGCCAGATACTGCCACGCGTCCTACCTATGCTGTAATCGATGGGGATGATTTATTAATCACGGGTCTAAAGTCCTATGTTACCGGGGGATCATCCGCAGACTTCGTTTCGATATTAGTCAATGTAGAGCAGGCAGACGGCAGCAAAGCGGGCACTGCAATGGTTGTGGTGGATCGTGAAGCAGAAGGGGTCACGATTGAAAGGGAATTTTCCTCCATGGAAGGAGGCGGTCACAGTTCCATGAAGTACGAAAATGTCAGGGTTTCAAAAGCCCAGGTGATCGGAAAGATTGGGGAGGGCATGCCCCGGGCGTTGGGTAATATTGGTAACGTACGCCTGATGGTTTCTGCCCAGGCCATGGGAATGTGTCAATGGGTGCTGGCATTCGTGGAACAACACCTAAAGGCTCCGCACCGTAGCGGTACGCCGCTCGGTGACAGGGAGGGGGTTCGAATGCGATTCGCCGATATGCGGATTGAAACCTACGTGGGTCGCAGTGCCTTGTATCGCACTGCTCGATGGGTGGATAGCGGTGAGAACTCTGTCAACGAGACCATTGCAACAAAAGTATTTTGTACCGAAACTGCCGGGCGAGTCGTTGATGGCGGCGTGCAACTGGTCGGTGGCCAGGCGTTGGTGACCGGTCATCCGTTGGAGAAACTCTATCGGCAGGTCAGATCCTTGCGATTGGTCGAAGGCGCCAGCGATCTACTCCGGATTAACCTGGCAAAAGGTAAACTCGAACTGGGTAAGGGTCATTTGTAGTATGCCGTTGAGTGACGAAGAGAAGTTCAAATTTGATATCCAGGGTTTTATCGTCATCCCTGATGTACTGAGTCACGATGAATGTGACCATTATTCACGTCTGGCCGATGAAACCTGGCCACGGCAACCTTCCGATCCTGCCTTTCGAAGAAAAGACTTTATTTCCGAGTGGGGGCAACCCTTTATTGACCTGATGGATCACCCCGTGGTGCTGGAATATGTTGTGGAACTGGTCGGGAGAAAAGTCCGGATAGATCATGAGTATTGTCTATTTATGGACAAAAGTGACAGCAAGATGCAATTGCACGGTGGGCCGAGATTGTTTGAAACAGACCACTGGTACTATTATCAGGACGGTACTATGCGTAACGGGCTGACAGTGGTGACTTACAATCTAACCCCGTCACCCGAGGGTGCTGGGGGATTTACATGCATCCCGGGTAGTCATAAGAGCAACTTTATCCGTAATTTACCGGATGACGTTCGTGATTTTAGAAGGAGTGAGCCCTATGTGGTGCAACCGGCGTTAAACAGGGGCGATGTGTTGATCTTTACTGAAGCCCTTATTCACGGCACAGCACCCTGGCAGCTGGCACATGAACGGCGCACCTTGTTATACAAATACAGCCCACCTCATTCCAGCTGGAGCAAACTTCGATATGATCCGGACAAGTATCCTGATCTCACAAATCGGCAAAGGCGCTTGATGCAGCCGCCTTCAGTTGAAGATCATCGGAGAGTGGTGGAGAAAAGCCTAAACCCTGAATCAGGGCCGATAGCTGAATGAGGTTGGCCCTGTTTTCAAAGTCTTTACTGCCAGATTTGCCCAACGACATAAATTAACCCGCGTATCCCTCGGGTCAATGATCTCCTCGATTTCGAAAAATTCTGCAGACCGATAAGGTGAGCGAAGCCTGTTGAGTCTTTCCTTAATTTTTGCGAGATGTTCATCGGGATCATCGGCCTCGGCGATTTCAGCCTTGTAAGCGACCTCGATACCTCCCTCAATAGGCAACGAACCCCAATCACCGGAAGGCCAGGCAAAGCGGAAATGTTGGCTGCCGGGTTTACTATTGGCAGCACCGGCAACACCGAATGCTTTCCGAATCACGACACTGCAAAATGGCACGGTTGTCTGGCCAAGAGCCGCCAGTGCCTGGGAGCCGACTCGTATAGTGGCGCTGTCTTCTGATTGTTTGCCAATTAAAAATCCAGGGCAGTCGACAAGGTGAACCAGCGGCAGGTGAAATGTTGAGGCCAGGTCACAGTGGCGAATGAGTTTACGGCAGGCATCGGCGGTCCAGGCACCACCATAAACCATCGGGTCCTCTGCGAAGACGGCGACGGCGATGCCATCCAGACGTGCCAGACCGCAAATAACAGACTTGCCCCATTTCTTGCCTATCTCAAAGAAAGAACCGTTATCTACCACGGAGTTGATCACGGGCCTCATTTTATAAACCTTGCGGGCATCTTTTGGCACAGTTGACAGCAGTGCCTGGTCTCGCCGATCCACCGGATCTGAATTTTCGGATCGAGGCGATAATTCATCCACGCTGGTGGGCAGGTAGGAAAGAAATTGCATCGCTCTTTCAAAGGCTTCTTCCTCAGATTGCACCTCGTCGTCTATCGCACCATTACGCGTGTGGATCTTGCTTGCGCCCAGTTCTTCTTTGCTGACATTCCCAAGACTTGCCCAATCAACCAGAGCAGGACCGGCAATCATCATCTGTGCACTCTTTTTTACGATGACGGAATAGTGAGAGGTTGCAACTCTGGCAGCGCCAATTCCGGCCACGGAGCCCAGTGCCAGTGAAACCGATGGCGCAATCCCCAGATGGTTAACCACAACTTCCCATCCGCTCAGTCCTGGAATATAGGTGCGTCCGGACATTTCAATTGTTTTTACCGAACCGCCACCTCCCATGCCGTCTACCAGGCGGACGTGCGGTAATCGTAACTCTGCCGCCAGGCCTTCTGCCTGTGCTCTTTTTCCGGGAATTGAGGCATCCGCGCTGCCACCGCGGACTGTAAAATCGTCCCCCGATACGATTAATGGTCGCCCTTCTATTTCTGCCGTACCAAAGATGAAGTTGGAGGGAGTAAAATCGACCAGGTTGCCATCTTCGTCGTAGTTTGCAACGCCAGCGAGCTTGCCGATTTCATGGAAAGAGCCAGCGTCGGCGATTTTCTGAATTCGCTCCCGGATCGTGTACTTGTTGAACTCATGCTGGCGCGCTACTTTATCCGCACCACCCATTTTCTCTGCCAGCGAATTCCGGTGTTTCAGCTCATCGATTTCTTTATCCCAACCCATCTTCAATCCTCATAGCGAATTCTTAAAATTGATCCTAAACCAGTTGCCGGTCTGAACACAAAATGTGAATTGGAATCTGGTAGTATCTCCGGGCATACAACGCCAGGATAAACCATGAAAGAATATCGCCAGCAACGTTTTAGCCGACCCCCCGGTGCCACTGAGGTGCTATTGGTCCGTCATGGCGAAAGCAGGGCTGCCTTACCTGGTGAACCGTTCCCGTTAATCGACGGTCAGGGTGATCCGGAGCTGGCAGAGGCAGGGCGCGAACAGGCGAAACGAGTCGGCCAGCGTCTAAGGCATCAGCCGATAGATGCTATTTACGTGACGAATTTGTGCCGAACTCACGAGACCGCTGCACCCCTGGCGCGACACCTGGTTATGAATCCCGTTGAGGAACGGGAACTGAGAGAGGTTCATCTGGGACAGTGGGAAGGTGGTGTGTTTCGAATTAAGGCTTATGAGAACGATCCCGTTTATCAACAAATGCAACGCGAGCAGCGATGGGATGCGATTCCCGGAGCTGAGTCCCATGACAGTTTGCGCGCCCGGGTGTCCGGAGCCCTGGGTAGAATTGCGGAGAAGCACCCCGACCAGCTGGTTGTCGCTTTTGTCCACGGGGGTATTGTGGGCCACATACTCGCTGAAGCGACGGGATCAACTCCCTTTGCCTTTAATGGTTGTGACAATGGGTCCATTAGCCATATCGTCCTGATGGATGGGCAAATTACCGTCAGGCGTTTTAACGACTCAGCGCACCTGTTTGAAACAGATAGCGTCGCGATGCCGACCTAAGTGAAGAAGGTTTGATATGAGCGCTTACCAGAATGTCCATGATCATTTTCGGGAAATCAACGATCTGCAGCATGTTCTGGCTATTACCAACTGGGACGAGGCGTCGATGATGCCCGTCGGGGGTGGGCAAGTGAGGGGTCAGGCACTGTCGGCACTGCAGGTTGTGATTCATGGCCTGAAGACAGATCCAAAAATCGCAGATTGGCTTGAAGCCGCTGTGACAGAAGATCTCGATAATTGGCAATCCGCAAACCTACGCGAGATCAAGCGCGTGTACCGAGAGGCAACCTGTATGCCTGCGGATCTGGTAGCAAGACTGGAACAGGCGACGACCGCTGCAGAGCAAGCCTGGCGTCAGTATCGTATTGATAACAACTGGGCGGATATGGAACCGTTGCTCACGGAGGTTGTTAATCTGTCGAGAAAAGAAGCAGCAGTGCGTGCTGAAGCTACTGGGTTGTCGAAGTACGACGCACTGCTGGATACTTATGAGCCCAATGTTAACTCTGCCCGGGTAGATGAGGTGTTTGGCGACTTAAAGAGTTTCCTGCCCGGCTTTATTGAAGCGGTGATTGAAAAACAATCTTCAGAAACACTGTTACCCGTCAGCGGTGATTTCAGTATTGCCAAGCAAAGGGAATTGGGTATGGCGGTTATGGAGTCGCTGGGATTTGATTTTGACCATGGTCGCCTTGATGTCAGCCACCATCCATTCTGCGGCGGTGTACCAGATGATGTGCGAATTACCACTCGCTACCAGACGGATACCTTCGTGACGTCATTAATGGGTGTAATCCATGAAACTGGCCATGCAATGTATGAACAGGGATTGCCTGTAGGATGGAGGGATCAGCCCGTGGGGAGGGCGCTGAGTATGGCAACCCATGAAAGCCAGTCATTGCTGATGGAGATGCAGGTAGCCCGGACAAAGCAGTTTCTGCAATTTCTCACTCCCATCGCCCAGAGGATATTTCTTGGTGGGTTGAGCAATGATCCTGCATGGAATGTTGAAAATTTACATCGACTGTATACAAAAGTGAAACGAAGTTATATTCGCGTTGATGCCGATGAGGCGACCTACCCACTGCATGTTATTCTGCGTTATGAACTTGAGAAAGACCTGATTGAAGGTTCACTGGAAGTCAGGCAACTGCCTGATGCCTGGGATGCCAAAATGCAGGAATATTTTGATCTTTCAACGGCGGGTAATTTTCACGACGGTTGCATGCAGGATGTTCACTGGCCCTCTGGATTGTTCGGGTATTTTCCAACTTATACCCTGGGTGCCATGACCGCGGCGCAGTTATTCTCGGCGGCGATGGGACAGGTGGATGATTTGCTTGGCAGTATCAGTCGGGGTGATTTCACGCCTTTGTTGAGTTGGCTACGGACCGAGGTACACGGTAAAGGCAAGTACCTGAATTACGATGAACTGATGCTGGCGGCAACAGGCGATACGTTAGACGCAGGTTATTTCAAGTCGCATCTCGAAGCACGCTATTTACAGTAGCTATTGGCGACAGCCATTTGTGACGGGCAATCTGCTACGGTAACTTGCGAAGACAATTTGCGACGAGAGTAACGCAAACAAACTAACGTTTAAATTTTGGGTTGCGGGGCTTCGAAACATCTTTTGATTTAAATACCGCTTTGCTCGAAGGTGATTCTTGCTTTGTCGGGATCTCATCCTGTCTGAGAGGTACTGCGGGCATTTCATGTTTGATATCTTTTGAACTGAATGAGGCTTTTCCTGTTGCAGTTCTGTCCCGGGTAGCAAGTTTCTTTCTGATCTCTTCAGGGGATTGGGCTATGTCACCCCTGGTCGCAGGGTTTTGCTGTTTTTTGTCAAGCTCCTCGAGTCTTTTACGGCTTAACTCACGGGACTCGAAGCGTGCTTTACCGTAGGATCGTGCCATTTCTCTTTCTTTTTTCTCTATAGCCTCAAGGGCTTCCCCACTCAGTTCACGGGATCTGAATTGGGCTTTACCGGATGCGAGTCTCATTTTGGCTTCCTTGTCTTCACTGGCTAACAACTCGTCCAGTTCGCCACTTTCCTCGGCTTCGATCATTCGAATTGAAATAATTGCCAGGTCCCTGGAAGGTGAATAGATCCCGTTGTCCAGGTATATTTCCATTAGCTCAAAACGCTTCTGCTCCACTAAAGACTTGTTGGAACCAGCTTTTTCGGGATGCCTGGTGGAAAACAATTTCTTAAAGAAGTTAAAGAAGCCGGGCTTTTCTATTCTGTTCTGTGCTTCGTCTGCCACCTCGGTGACACTGGTTTCGCCACGCTGGACCGCTAACTCCCTCTCCACTTTTTTGCGGGCAGTTTCCAGTTCTTGGTGAGCTTCATGTAGAAAAGCAGTGGGGATTCTGGAATTAAGTAGCTGTCGCAGCACGATCAGACGGGCGAAGACGGTTTCGTGTTGACGGGTCTGTAACTCCAAATTTACCTTGTCACCACTGTTCTCAAGCATGTGGCGAAGTTCCTCAACAACATCCCACAACGCAACTTTTATACCCCGGTCGATGGGCTCAAAGCGGGAATCAGACAGGGTGTTACGAATACGATCAAACTCCTGAAGGAGTTGTTGTTCCACTTCCTCAAGTGCGCTGTCGATGGTTTCGAGCAGCTTTGTTAACTTGGATAGTACTGTCATACGCGGAATTGATAAATCATGTTGTATCTGGAAATTATAAAGTACTGATAGAAATAATCATTAAAATATCGATGGAAGCCCTGATTTAGGTGGATATTTTCGTCATTTATTGCCTGGCAGTCCGTTAGAGTCTTTCCCATAATGTATCAAATGACAGCTTCAGTGCCTGTGCGATGCTGTCGGAGTCTAAAATGACCACGGTGGGGTAGTCTCCCCTCGTGAGTGAGACCATCGCGCACTTTGGTGGGTATATTGCGACGTAACTGGCACCGGGGTTGATGTTTTCTGCTGGAATCCACTTTCTGTTGGCGAGGGGAGCGTCTTCACCTCCTTCACCAATTGCAATCACGTTGACGTAAATGTTCTTCTGTACCCTCTGGCGAGTGAAGTTAGGGAAAGGACGATACAGGTACTTGCGAATCAATTTTGAGCTATACACACGGTACTCCTTGTTTTCTTGTGTACTGACAGTCCGCAGTATGTCTTTCAGAACATATTCGACCCCGTCATCCCCTTCATAGTGCCGAACAGTTGGGGAGTCAAATTGGGACTTTAACATTTGCAGGTCCGGTACGATTTCGGATTGGAGTAATTCGGCGGCAGCGTTGAGCTGGAGTTGTCGCTCCTGTGCGATATTCAGCAATGATTCGGCTGGCTCGGCACAAAAATATCGACGTTTGCCCTTAGGAAAATAGCTGACCAGCGATTTCTCCTTCAGGGATTTTAGAAGTTCATAAGTGGTGCCGCGGTTGATACCTGATGCACTGGCTACATCCCTGATTGAACAAGGTCCCTGCTTTAGCAGGGCGAGATAGATGTCCGTTTCTTTGTTTGAAACACCCAGATGTTGCAAGGTTTCATGGATAATCATCGGCGAGCTCCAAATTGCCAATATATGTCAAATAATTGATGACAAATAGGCTTATTCTTAATATATATGCATATATATTGCCTTTCGAGAAGTATAGATGTCAATTTAGGAGTGACAATGTGTGGAATAGTTGCATGTAGTAGTGTTGACAAGGGTCAGGAGGTAGTAATCGAGGCATTGTCGCGGATGCAGTATCGTGGCTATGACAGTTACGGGTTTGCCTATATCACCGAGGCTGGTGGTTTGGACGCTTGCCGAAGTATCGATCATTTTGAACCCGGGCTCATTTCATTACCTGATAGTCGAGTTTTGCTTGGACATACCCGATGGGCAACCCACGGTGGGGTTAGTGTGGAAAATTGCCATCCGCATTCAGACCCATTGGGACGATTTGCCCTGGTGCACAATGGCATTGTCAGTAATTTTGATTCCCTGAAGGCGTCATTGCTTGAACAAGGCACTCAATTCCAGACAACGACCGACACAGAGGTCCTGGTGCACCTGATGTCGATGGCACTGGAAGAGCGAGCAGACCGGATGTGTGCCCTGATGTCGTTACAAAAGATGATAAAGGGGCGAAATACCCTGCTGTTTTTGTTTGCGGACGGCGAATTGCTGGGGGTGAGACAAGGGTCGCCCCTTGTTGTTAGTGAAGCAGCTGTCGGTGGTGGAATTGAACCCGATCAACGCAAAGCACTCTATGTCGCCTCGGATATTCTTGCCTTTGGTGACCAGACCTTTCGTTCGGTGCCCTTGCTGGATGGCCAGATTGTCTCGATCAAGGCGCAAAACCTGTTGATTGTCGACCCAGCGGGTAATCCTGTTGCACCGCACTGGGTTGAAACCAGCTCGATCAGCCATGAGCTAAAACCGGTTGATGATGAATCATCCGGATCTGGCTACAAGCATTGTATGTTGCGGGAAGTGCTTGAACAGTGGCGTACGATTCCCGCCCAAACGGCTCTTGATGAACTGGAATTTCAGCCTTTCGTTGAGGTCATCAAGGGGTCACGGCAGGTTTTTGTTACCGGTGCTGGTGGGGCCTCATACACAGCCAGACAAGTTGGCTGGCTGTTAAGAACGATCGCCGGAATCAAAGCAATGGATGTTGCTGCTTACGACATCGAAAACATACACAACCTTGTCGAAGAGGATGATGTCCTGATCGTACTCAGCCAGAGTGGTGAAACTGCCGATAGTTTGCACGCGATTCAAATCGCGCGTAAATGGGGCATGAAAATCGCCTGCCTCGTTAATATGCCCATGTCAACAATGACCCGCGTCTCAGATTTTGTTTTTTACAACCATGCGGGCCCGGAAGAATGTGTCTTGTCTACTAAATCAGCGTCGGCACAGATTGCGTTCGGTTATCTGCTGGCTAATACCCTCTGTGGCAATAGAGGCAAAGCGCAGCAGCATATCGATCGATTGAGCCATCTCTTGAGTCAGCAATTGGTCGTATCACAATTGGGAATGTATCAGGGAACTTCAGCGTACCTGGCTAACCAGGAGCATCTTTTCTTATTGGGCCGGGGTGAACACTTTGCCACTGCGCTGATCGGCGCTCTGAATATCAAAGAAGCAAGTTATCTGCATGCCGAAGCATTTAGTGCGGGAGAGCTGAAGCATGGTGTCATTGCCTTAATTGAACCGGGAATTCCCGTAATTCTCTTCGTCCCGGAAGGAGATACTTACATGTTGGGGGTAGCGAACGAAGTAAAGGCGCGAGGCGCCTATGTAATCGCCATCACTGACGCTGAATCAGGCGGTAAGTTTGTTGACTCTCCAGTTGACGTGTGGATCACAATGCCTGGGGATGGCTCTCCACTCAGTGCCATCATACCGTGTCAGTTGCTCGCCTATTACGTTGCAGTGAGCCGTGGTTTAAACCCTGACCGGCCAAGAAACCTGGCCAAGAGTGTCACTGTACAATAATTTTGGCGAGGGAACCTCTGATTAGACTTCCCCGGATAGTAGGGCAGGGTATAATGATTAATCCCGATTATTGAATGCGACAGATTGAAATGCGACGGTTCATCTTGCCAGTACTGCTTTGTGTGATCGTACCACTACAGGCTTCCCAGGACATAGCGGCGGAGAAAGCACAGGTGCTCCGTCTGCTGTCAGGTTACGAATGGCAGTTCTCCCCGGAAAGGTTTCAATCGTTGGCCGCCGATACTTACCTTACGTTGATTGATATTGCGCAGGATGATTCGATGGTTGCCTATACCCGGGGTCGAGCAATGGTGGCATTGTCGCTCTATAAAAACGATGTGGTTTTTGCTTACTTTAAAGAGACCTCGAGCGATGAACGGCGTCCATCAGAACAGCGCCGAGCCGTGGAGGGTCTGTGTGAAATATTTCTCGATTCAAAAGCCCCGTCGATCAAAAATACCCTGAGCCCCATGTTGAATTCTGACGATGTTCATCTGAGAACAAAGGTCGCTCGCTGCCTGGCGAGTATACTGCGTGACTCGCCGGACAAAAAACTCGCGGGTCGACTTGCCGCATACCGGGACAGTATTGAAGAAAGCTGGGAACTAGAGGCTGCGGGTTTTCAGACAGCGACCGGGGAGCAACGTCAGTGAATTCTGCAACCGAGTCATTATCAGATATTGACCTTGCCAGGTTTATGCGCGACGGCTTTATTGTGAAACAGGCAATGGTTGATCCCGATATCTGTAAAAACATCCGAGCCGTTGCCCTGGAACACCTTAGGCAACAGTTGGCGCCCGCCGAATACGAGGTTGATGTCCAGTATCCCGGTTCGCCAGAATCCCGGGATTCCTCTGGTGGACAAACGATTCGACGCCTGCTGCATGCTTATTCAAGAAGTTCAGTATTTCGGGACTGGTCAACCTGTGATGAGCTAAAGCAAACCCTGCGGCGGTTGTTCGGGGCGGAAGAGATCCGGTTATCCCAATGTCATCACAACTGTATCATGACGAAACAACCGGGCTACAGTAGTGCAACCCTATGGCACCAGGACAACCGCTACTGGTCTTTTGATGAAGAGAACCTGATCAGTGTGTGGTTGGCAGTTAGAGACGAAATCCGTGCGAACGGTTGTTTACGGGTGATTCCGGGTTCCCATCATCTGGAGCTGGAACCAGGCCGGTTTGATGCCTCCCTGTTTCTGCGTACGGATCTGGCAGAAAACAAATCGATGATAGCGCAGTCCGTTCAGGTCGAGTTGAAGCAGGGTGACGTGTTATTTTTCCATAGCCGGTTGTTTCATGCGGCGGGCCGTAACTTGAGCGAGCAGACCAAGTTGTCGGTGGTGTTCACATACCACCAATCCACCAACCAACCGATTAAAGATACCCGGTCTGCGAGGTTTCCAGGCATATCATTTTAGGCCCAGGTGGTGCCTCACCGAGCGACGGGAGCCACATCCTCAATAAACTTGTCCAGGGTATCCATTTTCTGCTCGTTGCAATCCAGGCCCAGAGTGAAATCCGGAATGATCACTTCGTCGACGCCAATCTCCTGATAGGCGGCGATGATATCTCTCACTTCAGAAACACTGCCTGCAATGGTTGCGCGGGCAACGTTGTCTCGCATCTTTTTAACGAATGAAGCGTCATCTGACAGGAAGAGGAGGGCAACGGCGGATCTTTGAATGTTTTCCGGATCGCGTCCGATCTCGTTGCAATGCTGATCGAGAATTGCCATCTTGTGTTTCAGTGTATCGACGGTCCCCCAGACGTTCCATTCGTCTGCGTACTGGGCTGTGATCCGGAGTGTCACCTTCTCGCCACCGCCGCCAATCAATAGCGGCAGTTTAGCCTGCACCGGCTTTGGCTCCAGAGGCGCTTCATCCAGTCGGTAGAATTGACCCTGATAACTGGCACTTCCTTCCGTAAACAGGGCCTTGATTACCTGGCAGGCTTCTTCGAGGCGTCGTAACCTGCCGTTGACGGTATGAAAGTCGATGCCGTATTTCTTATGTTCATTTTCCTGCCACCCGGACCCCAGACCGAGTACCAGTCTACCCCCTGAAATATGGTCAACGGTGGCAGCCATTTTGGCCAGTACCGCGGGATGGCGATAGGTATTGCCTGTTACCAGGGTGCCGAGTCTTACTCGCGGTACGGTCGCGGCGAGGCCAGCTAGTGTTGTCCATGCTTCAGGCATGGGGCTGCTCGTGTCTTTGGCATCAGGCATGAAGTGATCAGCGAGCCAGATGCCGTCCCAACTGGATTGTTCTACGTGGTGACCCAATTTCTGCATGATCTCGAATGATTGGGAGGGTTGTGGCCAGAAACTGAATCTCATGGTGTAATTTCCTTCGATTTAACAGGAGCAAAATGGGAGCAAAATCATACGCCTGTTTTAAAACCAAGTCGCCTTTTTTTCGCCCGTGATCGGGCTCAGTTTCACAACCTGTCCCTGGATGTTTGCATGGATTGCGAAAAATCCCCGGAATTCGCCTTGTATCAGCCATCGTTTGGACGTTTCGGGTAACGAGTAGCTTGTTAGCAACCCATTAACGGAATTTATATAGAACCAAGAGAACTTTAAATCCTTGATTTATCTGTTAAAATCACGGGGTTTTGGGGGATGGCTTCCAAAAGAAGCGTTGAACCAAGGGGTAACTGTGATCACCAGTCGCAGTTGTTTGAGGTCACGAGCCGTAAATGTGAGTATCTTTTGTAAATTCCATTAAATATTGCATGTCCAGTAGCAGGTCGAATCCTGCCTGTGATGTGCTTTCTTATTGGGAAGAAGATAGATTGCAAGTGTTAATTTAGGAATGGACTATGTCTGTAGTTGAAGAAGTTCGCGAACAAAATTCGGCGAATATGTTGTCCGATGTTGTGGTTCGTTTTGCTGGGGATTCCGGGGACGGGATGCAGTTAACAGGTAACAATTTTACCGAGGCGACGGCAATTTACGGAAATGACCTGGCTACGTTTCCTGATTTCCCGGCAGAGATTCGCGCACCGGCCGGTGCAACCTTTGGTGTCTCGGCTTTTCAAATTTACTTTGGCTCAGAAGATGTCACCACCGCCGGTGATGATGTCGATGTGCTGGTAACCATGAACCCCGCCGCATTGATTACGAATTTAAACGAGCTGGTTCCAGGCGGGCTAATTATCGCAGACGCAGATGCGTTTACGGCCAAGAACCTGACCAAGGCTGGATACAAAAGTAACCCTCTCGAAGATGGCTCGTTAGATGGCTATCGGCTGATGGCTATCGGCATTACCAAACGTGTTTTGGCTACGGTCAAACCTTTCGGGCTAAGCCATAAATTCGCCGCCAGGTGCAAAAACATGTGGACCCTTGGTTTAACCATGTGGTTATTTGATCGAAGTCGAGACTCAGCAATCGCAGGGCTGCGTGCCAAGTTTTCAAAAATACCAGATATTGCCGAGGCCAATGTGGCGGCGATTAATGCTGGTCACGCCTATGGTGAAACAGCCGAACTGCCAACGGGCGTTGGGGTATACAAGGTACCCCGGGCTGCTGTTGAGCCTGGTCTTTATCGCAATACCACAGGAACTGAAGCACTAACCTACGGAATTATCGCTGGCGGAATATTGACGAATTTGCCGATTGTGTTTGCGTCTTATCCCATAACACCGGCATCCGGGCTTTTGCATGGCCTCTCGTCCCAGAAACAATTTGATGTGGTGACGTTCCAGGCAGAAGATGAGATAGCCGCTGTTTGTGCCGCTATCGGTGCCTCCTTTGCAGGTTCGTTAGGTGTAACTTCAAGTTCAGGACCTGGTATTTCACTGAAGGCTGAAGCAATCTCCCTGGCTTGTGCTACAGAGTTGCCTTTGTTGATTGTGAATACCCAAAGAGGCGGGCCATCCACGGGTTTGCCAACCAAAACGGAACAGTCTGATTTGAATCAGTCTATTTTTGGTCGCCACGCGGACACGAGCCTGCCGGTTATCGCATCGTCTCATCCCTCTGATTGTTTTGATGTGGCGATCGAAGCGATCCGTATTGCCACCAAGTATCGAACACCGGTTATATTGCTGAGTGACGGATATATCTCCAATGCCTCGGAACCCTGGCACGTTCCTGATTTTGACGAGTACAAGCCATTTCCGGTGGAGTTTGAGACTGAGCCGGAAGGTTTTTCACCTGCCAATCGTGATCCTGAAACCCTTGCCAGGGTTTGGGCCAAGCCTGGCACACCGGGTCTTGAACATCGTATTGGCGGTATTGAAAAAGATTATGATTCTGGTGATATTTCATATGATGCGGAAAATCACCAGAAAATGACCGATATCCGCAAGGCGAAGATTGATGGTATCGCCAACGACATTCCTCTGCAGGAGGTTGTACTCGGTACCGAACAAGGGGATCTTGCCGTCGTCGGCTGGGGATCGACTTTCGGCGCTATTCACCAGGCGGTGAAGCGAAGTCGGGCAGAAGGACTCAGTGTGTCGCATATTCATATTCGCCATATGTGGCCCTTGCCACGAAACCTGGGTGACTTATTGGCTGGATACAAGTCGGTCCTGATTCCGGAAATGAACACCGGCCAACTGGTAAAAATTATCCGCTCCGAATATCTGATTGATGCCAGCAGTCTGACAAAAACGTCCGGGCAACCTTTCAAGATCAAGGAAATCGACGCCGAGATCAAAGCTCAATTGGAGGCAATGAAGTGAACGCACCAGAAAAACTAACGCTGAAAGATTTTGCGACGGACCAGGAAGTTCGCTGGTGCCCCGGGTGCGGAGACTATGCGATTTTAAAGACGATTCAGAAACTGATGCCTGAACTGGGGATCCCGAAAGAAAATAGTGTTTTTATTTCCGGTATTGGTTGTTCTTCCCGTTTTCCGTATTACATGAACACTTATGGTTTCCACACGATTCATGGTCGTGCACCGGCAATCGCCACTGGCCTCAAGCTGGCTAATCCGGAACTGGATGTCTGGGTGATCACGGGTGATGGTGACGGCTTGAGTATTGGTGGAAACCATATGATTCATGTTCTAAGACGGAACGTTGACCTGAATCTGTTGCTGTTCAATAACGAGATCTATGGTTTGACCAAGGGACAATATTCACCCACTTCCAAGGTCGGTACCCGGTCGCCTTCAACGCCCGATGGATCTGTAGATTTACCCCTGTCTCCCTGCACATTTGCCATTGGATCCGGGGCACGATTTGTCGCCCGGTCTATTGATACTGAAATGAAGCACCTAACCAGTGTGCTGACCCGTGCCCATGCCCATACCGGTACGTCATTCGTTGAGATTCTTCAGAACTGTCCGGTCTACAACGACTTGATTTTTGAGAATGTTAAAAACAAAAAGACGGCAGCGGATTCCCGTCTGGTGGTTGAAAATGGCGCACCGATGATCTTCGGTAAGGAAAATGACAAAGGCTTGAGACTCAACACCCAGAAGTTGAAGCTCGAAGTGGTGACCATCGGTGAAGATGGGGTCACTGAGGCAGATGTACTGGTTCACGATGAAACCAACAAGGTCCTGGCACAAATGCTGGTAGAGTTACGAGCCCCGGAATATCCAATCCCGGTTGGCGTGCTATACCACAGACCCGCGGATGCTTACATTACTGACGTTTATGCCCAGCGTATCAAAGTCAGGGAAAGTAAAGGTTCAGCGAACGTGAACGATCTGCTGAGAAGTGGCCATACCTGGAACGTGGGCTAGGGAAACCGAATACGGGTTCAACAGGCTCCCTAAACAGGCTCTTCCACCAAGGGCTAACTTGACAAGATTTCATGGCGTGTTCTCCTGGGGGCTCCCCACCCACGGGTACCTGTAGCCTATTTGATCAAGCAACTACTACTTTGACGCTGACATAGATCAGCGGGGCGTACTGCGTCGCAGAGACTCATTTCCGTTTCGGAAATTATTTCGAGTAACAACACTAAAATTGATCTACCGCATGGAAATGACCATTGCCTTGGGAGTTAAATTTTCCCTTTATGCAAAGGGCGTTCGAAATGGCTAAGTACTCAGCAACAGTAGAAAAAGGCATTGATGGAATGAGGGAGATGGCCAGAGGAAACTTTGACCTTTCATGGATGGACTCAAACCCCGAGGGATGGGGGCAGAAAGTCGAGCGCAGCGCAGATGGTTTGCGACTGGTGAATATTGAGAAAGGGCACTATGCAAAAGTTCCCGAGCATGGGTCCCTTCACGGCAGCATGGCACCAAGAGGCTGTTACGTTCCCGACGAAACGCCAGGACTTGATCAATACACCTTAAACGAAATGTCAGAAGTCTGGTCTGAAAATGCGGCAGCCCTTTACGACGAGGCTGTTGTCAGACAATGGAATTCCGTTACGGATATTCCCTGGGACAAGCTGGAAAAGCTCCCGGATGATATCGAAAAATCCGTCTGCCAAATGTGCACTGGCTTAACGGAAGTGGAGTTCGTCGCCGGTGACATGCCAGCGCAGTGGTTAAGCAGGATCAATCATGATTTTCATGAGGTAAAACTTTTCCTCGCGACTCAGATCATGGATGAAGCCAGGCATCTGGACGTGTTCAGGAAAAGAGCCCTGGCAAATGGTGGTGGCCTGCTAAGCGCATCACCAGCCAACCAGGACTTGCTGGGTGCAATACTCACTGCTAAGGACTACACCACAGCAAGCGCCCTGATGCACATATTCGGCGAAGGGTTTGTACTGACGCTGTTCAGACAAGGTGAATTCCTCGCGCCAACGGAAGTAGAAAAGACAATATTTCGTATGTGCATGCAGGACGAAGCGCGTCACGTGGCCTATGGTGTAAAACATCTACAGTATCTGCTGGAAAGACATCCCGAGAGAGAAGCGGAAATCCACAAGATTCTGGACCTTGGGGAACAGGCGATTTTCGCTTTGACCATTGAGCCCCAGACATCTGAACCACGCGCAATTCTTGCAGGCGGCGGGATGGAAAACATTGAACTCGGCATGGCCAGAATGGCGTTCATCTACCAGAAACAGGTTAAAGAATACATGAGCCGATTGAAGGTAGCCGGTCTTGATCGAAGCTCACGCATTACAATCCCGCTGGAGATCCCGGATCTGGGACTTGCTGCATAATCACCGAGGAATTGAAAATGAACAGTTCAACTACTTTCCCCTCAATGGAATGGTTTGCCGCGCTGGCACAAACGATGGGTGAGGATCGATCGTCCTTTGAACCTCTTGGATCCATTGACTGTACCATGGTGGTGCAACTACTGGATTCACCTGAGCTTTTCGAAGTCCGGTTCCGATCTTACGGTGTGGAGTCAATCCGCCATCTTAAAAGCATTGACGACGCGGACGCCGAACATTTCACGATAACGGCGACGGCGGAAATCTGGAGAGAGATGATTGAAAATATCATCAGTAACGGGAAACCGGATCTTGA
Source organism: Gammaproteobacteria bacterium (assembly GCA_012960755.1). The sequence goes on along the minus strand of DUAT01000057.1, from coordinate 186,321 downwards.
GCACACGCTCAACTATCTCACCTTTCCCGATGATCCCATGGTTGTCGATGGCCCGGATCAGCTGCAGATTGATACCTTCTTTCGGTACAACCAGAGCTTGCAGCTCTTTTTTAATGGTGCAGCCAGGGTAGCTTGATAAAGGAGGCGACAGGGGTCAGAGAATCTTGGTGCGATACACAGTCCTGGAAGAACCTTCTGGAGTCGGGAAAATATGAGCGGAGAAGATTTCAAGCAAAGGGCAACGCTGGTTAAGAAAGGCAATCGCTTTGAAGACTTCGAGGATGGGCAGGTATTTGAACATCACTGGGGCCGTACGATTACGGACGGTGATGACGTCTGGTTTTCGACTCAGACCCTGTCGTTTAATTCCCTTTATTTCAACGAACCCTATGCGGCGTCCATGGGTCATGAAAAGGAATAGCCACGGTATACTCTATGTTGTTATCAATAAGAAGACCCAGGGCGACCTTTACTTCATCAGGAACGATGGTGTGAAGAGTGTGATACAAAATGACGTGATTGCTACCACTTCCGGGCACATCTCACCTGACAATGCCTGGATAGCGGTAACTCGCCACGAAACAGGAACGCCGGAAGTGTGGGTCGAACGATTTCCTAATGGCGGCCTCAGGCAGCGGGTTCCTGTTGCCAACGGAAATTGACCCAAGTGGTTCGCCGACGGCACCTCATTGTACCTTATGTCGTACAATCGACTGATGCGAGTGCCAGTGACGCAGGTTGGTGGTGGTATCAAGTTAGGTAAACCCACCATCGTTCATGATGTGGGAACCCCGCCAGGTTTTGTACGCGATGTGTACGACGTATCAACAAAGAAAGGTCAATTCGCGCTATTGGATATTGAGTATATCGATCATCCGGTTATGGTCACCGATTGGCCCAACGCCCTCATTGATTAAGATTTCCTTGTGCTGTAATAGACCTTGATATATGACAAATTCGTGATATACTTTGATATATTACCTGAGTATGCGATTGACTGGGAATTACTAAATGAGGCACACAGCAAAATTATTCAAAAATGGCCGCAGTCAGGCTGTTCGGCTACCCGCAAATTACCGTTTTGATTGTACCGAGGTGTTCATTCGCAAAGACCCTGAGACAGGAGATGTCATTATTAGCAAAAAGCCCGGTGGTACTTGGGATGAGTTTTTCGAGCTAGTTGATAGCAAAGAGATACCGGCAGACTTCATGGATGACAGAGAGAACAAGATCGAAGAGGAAAAGGATCCATTTTGATGGCGGATATCCGTTTGCTCGATACAAATACCGTGAGTTACATCATAAAAGGTAAACCAGCAAGAGTTCGAGAGAATTTGCAGCAGTTTGCACTGTCAGATATTTGCATTTCTGTCATTACTGAAGCAGAACTTTTACGAGGTGTTGCAAAAAAACCGGAAGCGAAACACTTACCGGTTGCCGTCAATGAGTTTCTGTTGAGAGTTACTATTTTCCCCTGGGATTCTAAAGCAGCAAGAGCTTATGCCGAGTTAAGAACTGCCTGTGAAAAAGAAGGAAAAAATCTGGGTGCCATGGATATGTTGATAGCAGCACACAGTGTTGCCGTTGGCGCGATACTTGTTACAAATGACAAAGCATTTCTGCAACTGAAGAAACACCTTGTTATTGAGGACTGGACTAAGAAAATCCAAAATTAGGGGTAGTAACAACCTAAACAGGTTCTCCCAGCGCTCTCGCTCTTTCCAGCTTCGAGCTTTCGTCGACGGCGACATGCCGGGAAGCAAGATAGAGTGTGACGAGTGCCAGGCCCAGCATTGAGGTACCCCAGATCATTGCCTGGCGCAGTGCCTCGGCGGAGTCAGGTCCACTTGCTGCGAACGTGTCACTGAGATATCCAATGGTGTATGGACCTAGGGCCAGACCGATAAAAGTCACCATCAAAATATAGAATGCCGACGAAATTGCCCGCATGCGGGGCATCACCAGATCGTTGATGGTTGATGCCGCAGGACCAATCCACATGGCCGATGTGATGGAAAAGAAAAAAAACAGCACATAAGCCACCGTCAAATTCTCTGTCATTAACATACCGACAGCCACGGGAAAGCAGAAAATAACTGTTGCCATGCCTACATAGAATTTTGAACGGGCATATTTTTCACGCAATTGATCGGTTATCACTCCCCCCAGGGTGACGCCCATCCATCCGCCGACAGCGGTGCTTAAACCCAGAACGATGCCGGTTTCGGCGGCGCTGACCTGGTGAACCCGCTGGAAGAAGGGAGGACCCCAGAATCCAATACCGTAGCCAACGAAAGCAATCGAGGGAAAACCAATAACAGAATACATAATAGCTTTGCTGTGAAATATCATGCCAAAGGTCGCCGGGTCTGAATAGGCCAGGTTCTGTGCCCAGGAAAAGGAAGCATACAGACCAATCGCCAGCGCTGCCCATTGTGCGGTTGATTCGGTCACCCTGTAGAGCAACCCGCAGACGATGAGGATAACGACAAACCCGACCAGGTTAATAATCACGCCTTTTACACCCGCGCCGTTCCTGAGTAGCTCATAGATATTGGTCCCGGGTAACAATGCGGCCAATACCTTAAAGGTCTCTCGAAATGGGTGCGGCTCAGTTGGTGTGACAATGCCGTCGCTTTGTCCTCGCAGGGGCTCCTTTAACGTTGCGACCCACAGTGCCATCAAAATGCCCGGTATACCCACCGCAAAGAAGGCAACATGCCAGCCTTTCAGTTGGAAAGGTGCAACACTGGTATCAGGGTAGAGTGATGCCCAGCTATCGAGAATAATTCCGCCCAGAAAAATACCGATACCACCACCGATATAGACACCGCTGGAATACACAGCCAGGGCGGTTGCCCTCAGGCGTGGCGGGAAGTAGTCAGATAACATTGAAAATGCGGCTGGGGTCGCAGAGGCCTCACCGATACCCACACCGATTCGAAACGTTGCCAGGGCTCCGAACCCTCTGGCTGTGCCGGATAGGGCGGTCATCACGCTCCAGAACAGCAAACCAAGGGAAATAAGATTTTTCCGAATCCATGTGTCGGCCAGCTTGCCCAGCGGAATGCCGAACACAGCATAAAAAACAGCGAATGCAGTGCCATACAGGAAGCCGATTTCCGCATCTGTGATGCCTATGTCTGCCTTGATATCCTCGGCCAGGATGGAGAGGATCTGGCGGTCGATAAAATTAAAGACGTAAACCAGGATGAGAACCCCAAGAACATACTTGGCGTAGCGACCGCCTATTTCAGATTGGGGTCCGGATTCTTTGTTATTGTCAGCTGTTTGTGGTTGTTCCGAGTCCGTTGATTCGACCATGGATCCTCTTGTGCTTGTTGTTGGTTATTGTTTTGCACGTTCAAGATAGCGCACGCTAAAGATAGCGCATACCAGCATAGAAAAGCACTGGCAAAGCGAGTACCTTACTGAACAACCTGAGTTAGATTCAAGGAGTTCTTCTGTCATCAGCGTTTTCTCTTTCAGGTCGCCGGTTCGCAGAAGCGTTTCTTTACATGCAGATACCGCCGTTGGCTGCATTTGAACTGTGACACAAATATAATCAACTGATTTTGTAGTAGGAGAGTTCCATGTCAGATTTTGAATCCCTGGATAATGTTGGCACGATTGAGGTGCAGGAGCGACACCAGTTTGATGTGAAAAAATTGCAGGAATTCATGCAAGCTAATGTTGAGGGCTTTTCGGGTGAACTCGGTGTCGAAGAGTTTGCCGGTGGACAATCTAACCCGACCTACCTGTTAAATGCTGATGGCAGGCAATATGTACTGCGTCGCAAACCACCGGGTAATCTGCTTAAAAGCGCCCACGCGGTTGACCGTGAATACAAGGTGCTAACGGGCTTACAAGCTACTGATGTCCCAACAGCAAAGACCTATGCCATGTGTGACGATGAATCTGTCATTGGTACCATCTTTTACATCATGGAATACCTGGACGGGCGGGTGATCTGGGATGCAGCTCTGGGCCCTTATACGCCAGAAGCCAAGGGTGAGTTCTGGGATACGGCAAACGCAGCGGTTGCCAAATTACACCAGGTGGATTTTGAGGCTGTCGGTTTGTCAGACTTTGGTAAGCACACCGACTATATCGCCAGACAGTTCAAGCGGTGGGGTGGGCAGTACGAATACACCAAAACCGTCGACAATCCCTACATGGATAACCTGATCGAATATCTGCCAAAAAATATCCCCGATGATGATTCCTGCAGTATTGTTCACGGTGATTTACAGATCGCAAATATGATGATGCACAAGGAGAAAAATGAAGTCATTGGCATCCTTGACTGGGAGCTGAGCACCCTTGGCAATCCATTGTCTGACTTTGCCTACTTGTGCCGTCCTTATCGCGATGCATTGCGGAATGCGGACCTGAAAAAGCTGGGGCTTCCGTCAGAAGAGGAATATGTAGAGACCTACTGCAAACGAACAGGCCGGGATGGCATCGACAACTGGGACTACTATCTGGCGTTTAATATGTTCCGCCTTGCTGCGATTCTGCAGGGAATTGCCAAACGTGTGGTGGATGGCACTGCTGCCAGCAAACAGGCAGAGATGGCGGGCGCTGGCGCGTTTAACATGGCAAAAATTGCATGGGCGCAGATTGACAAGAGCGTTAATCTGGATGACATGTAGGTTTTTTACCCCTTGTGTCTCTCAAGCTGCGCAAGGTCAGGCGTACGGATTTCGTAAATTTCGATGATGTTACCAAACGGGTCTTTGCCATAAACAGCAGAAGCGGTACCAAAGTTCACCACGTCGGCCACGAATTCCATGCCACATTGTTGTAGTCGCTGATACTCGCTTTCAATATCATCCACCTGCAACGCAAAATGAGGATAGCCATAGTCGCAGGGTCGAGAGCGTTTGTCCTCGGGATCCGGGTTGGAATATTGCCATAGTTCAATAAAGGCGTTCGGACCTTTGAGCATGATCATTTGAGCTGCTGTATCCTTGAGTCCAATGGCTTGATCTGCCAGGGGATTGTTTCTATCCCAGCTCGCCTCCTGTACCACTTCGAAACCAAAGGCTTCACAGTAAAATGCTCGCCCCTTGTCAATATCGTTAACACCGATAGCGATGTGGTGAATACCTACAATCATTTCTTTGTTCCCTACTGTCGTCTCGGCCTGGCGCCTAAGGGCGCCATTAACCTTCGTATCAACACAGATAGTGGAGTAAGCTGACGGAAACAGCAATGCGAACCGTAGCAGCGACTCAACGAACTATGTACCCAAAGATCCGACAGGGAGTGTGAAATGACAATACTGGTTATTGGTGTGAGCTTGTTTGTATTGATTCATCTGATGCCATCGGTTGTTCCGCTACGAACAGCGATCTTCAATAAACTGGGAGAAGGCCCTTATAAAGGCGTCTACTCAATCATTTCCCTGGTTGGCCTGGGGCTCATCATCTACGGAAAAGCGGTCGCGGATTATATTCCTGTCTTTGACGCGCCAGAATGGGCGCGGTATCTGGCCTGGGTGATGATGGTGCCAGCACTGGTTCTGATTGTGGGGGCGAATGTTCCCGGTAACATCAAACGCTTCACCCCTCACCCGATGATGTGGGCGGTCATGATCTGGGCATTAACCCACCTTGCAGCGAACGGTGACCAGGCCAGTATTATTCTGTTTGCGCCGATGGCGTTGTTTGCGATGATTCACATCGTTACGGCAAACCAGCGCGGTGCAACGATGCAGCAAGAGCGATTACCAGCCTCTGCAGATGCTAAGGTCATCGTTATCGGAGTTGCTACTTATGCCATATTTGCTGTGGCACACCCCTATTTATTCAAAATGCCTGCATTCTAGCAAGAGCTTTTTCAGCACTTTGCTAGAACCCTTCGATGTCGTCGTCCAACTGAACACCAAAAGAATTCAATGCCATTGAAACCATCGTGTACTGACCACAGGTAAACACCAGGTCCATCATTTGTTGATCGCTGTAGGTTTTGGCTAAACCAGCCCAGGTATCGTCTGAAATAAATGCATCAGCATGTAATTCGTCTGCTGCCTTAATCAGCAGGGCTTCATGCTCTGACCAGCCAGCGTCGGCACCTTGCTTGATCATGGGTATTTCTTTTTCGGTAATACCTGTCCGTTTACCGATAACCACATGTTGGCCCCATTCGTAACCTGACTGGCACAGCCAGCCTATGCGCAAAATGATGATCTCTCGTTCCCTGGGCGGTAAGGTGGATTTTGACAGTATATGGTTGCCAAAAACCAACCAGCGTTTGGCCAGTTTTTCATGATTTGCCAGGGTGCGGAAAATATTCTGTACATTGCCCCGCATTTTCTGACCTTCGAAAACCTTTTGCTGGGATTCGTTCCAGTCTTCCTCGTTCAGCGGTTTGATTCTTGGTTTGGACAGTCTCATGGGTGCTCCGTACTCTTGTTTTAGTGACAGTTTTTAATGACAGTTTTTGTTGTAAGCCACTATAAGAAATATTTTGCTGTAGTGCTATGATCCCAGGTCCGGTCTCCAACGGTAAATAATTAAAGGTGGTCCAAAAATGAGCGAATTTATATTACATCATTACCCTGCATCACCCTTCTCTGAAAAAGTCCGCCTGTTAATGGCCTACAAGAAACAAGCCTGCCGAAGTGTCATTATCCCGGTGATTATGCCCAAACCTGGATTGATGCCACTCACTGGTGGATACCGAAAAACACCTGTGGCACAAATAGGTGCTGATATCTATTGCGATACAGCAATAATCTGCCGTTTGATCGATAGAATGTTTCCTGATAATTCAATTTATCCCGCTGAATTCGAAGCGTCACTGGGTGCAATGGCGCACTGGACTGACACGTTTTTCTTCATGGTATCCGTAGGCATGGTATTTCAGCCTGAGGTGATGCAAAACCATGAATTGTTTTCAGATCCTGAGGTGGCAGCTGCGTTTGTGGCTGACAGGGCAGAATTAAGAAAAGGTTCGAAGGATGCACCCATGGAGCCAGGGGTGGTAAAACCCTACTGGTTGATGCATATGAAGCGGTTGGACGAACAATTAGCCAACCACTCGTTTATGTTTGGTGATCAGCCAAGCATCGTTGATTTCTCGACCTACCATTGTTGTTGGTTTGTCTACAACAATGAAGTTCTCAGGGATGGTTTCAAACCTTTTGAAAATGTTCTGGCCTGGCGCGAACGAATGTCAGCATTTGGTGAGGGAGACCTGATTGAAATGAGTGCACTTGATGCGTTGGAAGTTGCGAAGAATGTGGAACCAGTGACCCAGCCGAAAATCGCAGCGATGGGTAGTGATGGTTTGGCGTCAGGTGACACGGTTGAAATCATGCCCATAGATTATGGACTGCAACCCACTTCAGGGGAGTTACTGGTCGCGTCTCTGGAAGAACTCGCGCTTCTTCGGGAGGACCCGCAGGTAGGAAAGGTGGCTGTGCATTTTCCGAGATTAGGGTTTCAGGTCAATAAAATAGCATAAACATTTCAAAGCGTTCCGTTCTCATACGCCTCTTTTCGTTTGTTGGCGAAAGGATGCATTATACCGGCACCCTTGGGCCACTCACCGGGGTCTGACTTAATATACCGGCAAAGCTTTTGAGCGTGGGGTGAGAGGGTTTCCCAGATTTCGTGAGGCATGGTAATCATACTTTGTTCTCTCGGTGTCCAGGGTGCAGAATATTCAATATTCGGCAGGGCGCGGATTTCCTTACTCAGGTTTGGTGTGGCGCCATGCCATGCCCGGTTGTCCCTGATAACACCTGCACCGGCTTTAGCCCCAACCAGCGTCGAGAGTCGCATCCATTCCGGTTCATCCACAGGTTTAGGTGGGTATTGCCGGGCAGTATGGGTACCGGGTATCTGCCGAATAGGGCCATTCTCCCAGGTCAGGTCTGACATCACAAAGTTTATCGTTACCATCGATGGTGTCAGTTCCATGATGTGTTGTTTTGTGTGTAGATCGAGTTCTTCTGTTTCGTCTTCCCATTTCAATTTCAGCCCGAGTTGTTCGGCTTGCTCAATTCGAGCTTCGGGAATCCATGGCTTTTCAAACAGGTCAGAATGCAGATGTTGGTATTCAACGGCACCTGGCAGACAGAGATCGCCTCCACCGCCCCAGACACGGTAGTTATCGGAGCCGAATATCTTTGTCAGCAACGGTGTGGTTGTTGGCAGGTCAATGACATCTGTCCAGGCTTGATCATGCATCAGCTGACGCGACGCCGAAGAGGTGCCATAACTATAGCGATGTGGCAGCCGGAAACTTTCTGTCATGTATTTGCGATCACCATCACCTCCCAGTTCCAGGATCTGCCGGAGCATCCGGGCGCAACCTACCCTGAACTTGTCGAGCTGGTCGGTGTTGAGCAGATCCCGAACCACGACAAATCCATCCCGGTGGAAAATTCTGGCGATGCGATCGACTTCATCCGGGGCACATATCTCAAGGCCGTAAATGCCATTGTTTTGACGTAGATGCTGGCGTAATTTGACGACACTCGGATCGTCGTAGGCTCTCGTTTTGGGTGCATGGGGGTCCGGAACACCAAATCCCACTGACTCGGGGAAAGGATTGCCGTCCGCATCGACAGTTTCGTTAACGGGAGTGTTTTCATCCCAGCCTGTTTTTGAGTCACCGTAAACGGCGACATTCTGCAGTTCTGTGGGGTCTGGTTTCATGGCTTTAGTAAAGCTAATCGGACCGACTTTTTCAATGGAAGAATAGGTAGCGCGGAGTTAGAAATGATTGGCGGGTAGCAAAACTATCAAATTGACGGCCGATTACGGATAATCTGCCCAAACAATTATCGATTGAAGAAGAATATGAGATTTATTATCTACGGTGCAGGTGGTATCGGCGGTACCATCGGCGCACGTTTATTTCAGCATGGCTACCAGGTATTGCTGATAGCAAGGGGCGCTCATCATGATGCCATCCGGGACAACGGATTAACTCTGCGTGCACCGGAAGAAACGCTCGTACAACCCATCCCTGTCGTTGCCCATCCCGATGAGATTGATTTTCAGGCGGATGATGTCGTGTTTTTAACGATGAAGTCACAGCATAGCTGGAACGCGATGCTGGACCTGCGCGCAGTCGCCGGTTCGGCTATACCAATAATCTGTTGTCAGAACGGGGTCGAGAATGAACGTATGGCGATTCGGTTGTTCCAGCATGTCTATGCCATGCTGGTATTTTTACCTGCAAATCACTTTGAACCGGGCGTGGTGGAATGTAATGCAATTTCCAGTTCCAGTTACGGGATTCTCGACACGGGTCGGTATCCCCGGGGAACTGATGATTTGATTGTTGAAGTCGCAGAGTGCCTTGAACGGTGCAGTTTCAGTGTAAAACCAGATGACCATGCGATGCGATGGAAATATAAAAAGCTGTTGATGAATCTGGGGAATTCATTGCAGGCAGTGGGTGAGATAAATGACGAGACAGCGGACATTTCCAGGCAGATGCATGAAGAAGCACTGGCAGTTTACAAAGCTGCAGGTATCGAATGGGCCAGTGACGATGAAGAAAAAAATCGCCGGGGCAACCTGGTACAGATGAAACGTATAGAGGGACAAAGGCGGGCAGGGGGGTCTTCCTGGCAGAGTTTGGCAAACAACAAAGGTGATATCGAAAGTGACTTCTTAAATGGAGAAATCGTTACGCTGGGTCGACTTCACAATATTCCAACGCCTGCAAATCATGTATTACAAGTACTGGCTGCAACAGCGGCGAGAGAAGGGCAGGCACCCGGGAGTATTGCAACTGACGAAATAAAAAAGCTGATCCAGGAAATGTCCGACGCCCGTTGATTCACATCTGTCCTTGCCGACTCTATTTGATAGGCGGCAGCAAGGTTTCAATGAGCTTGACCCAGTACGAGGCACCAATAGGCAGTACCTTGTCGTTAAAGTCATAACCCGGGTTGTGGACAGAGCAGGACCCTTCACCATCGCCGTTACCGATCCAGATATAACTACCGGGTTTCTCCTGCAGCATAAAAGCGAAATCCTCGGAACCCATGGCTGCTTTGGGGTTCAGATTGACCCGTTCCGGGCCAACTATGCTGGACGCCACCTGTGCGGCAATGTCGGTTTCTAATTCGGAATTGACCGTGGCTGGGTACCTTTTCTCATAAGTAAAGTCAGCAGTTGCACCAAAGGCACTACAGATGTCCGTCGCCATCTGCTTCATCTTGTTTTCCATCAGAGCCTGCACTTTGGGTGAGAAACAACGGGTACATCCATTGATCTCGACTTCATTGGGAATCACATTGTAAGCATCTCCGCCATGAAACTGGGTGACGCTTAACACGGCGGGTTGCTGCGGATCAATGAAGCGGCTGATGATTGTCTGATAGGCTTCGACAATTTTACTGCCGATGATTATCGGATCAATTGTGAACTGTGGCATGGCTGCATGACCGCCCTTGCCCACTATTTTGACATTGAATATGTCAAATGCTGCCATCATGGGACCAGACTTGATAGCGAATGTTCCAACGGGCATACCGGGGATGTTGTGCATGCCGAAAACGGATTCCACAGGAAACTTTTCAAACAAACCGGCTTCGATCATTGCCCGGCCACCACCTTCGTTCTCTTCTGCGGGCTGGAATATCAGGTGTACAGTACCTTCGAAGTCTGCCTCTTCCATCAGATACCTGGCCGCACCCAACAACATGATAGTGTGGCCATCATGACCACAGGCATGCATTTTACCCGGGTATTTGGAAGCATGTGCAAAGTCGTTAGCTTCCAGAATGGGGAGTGCATCAAGGTCGGCACGTAAGCCGATAGCCCGGTTACCTCGTCCTTTCTTGATTGTACCGACAACACCGGTACCGGCGATGCCGGTTTCAACCTCGATTCCAAAACTGGCCAGTTTGTCCGCAACCACTTTAGCAGTTCTGTGTTCTTCGAAAGCGATCTCCGGGTGGGCGTGGATATCTCGTCGCCAGTCCGTCATTTCAGCCTGGTATCCTTCAATGGAGTCGATGGTTTTCATAGCGTTATTCTTGGATATTCTTATAGGAGTTGCGTAGGTGCAATGTAAGGGGTTCATGGCAGGATTGCAATTTGGCTTTACCCGACTTGGATTTACTTGGCCTTTTTACAAGAGACTGCGCTGTTGTAAATTACGTGCCTTGTTGGCAATACTTGTCACGTGCGGATCTTGTGAGGGGAATTCCCTCAATGCAGCTTCCAGATTGTACAGGTATTCCAGGTTCGAGCCGCTCGGACCGGTTGCATCAAGTATTTGCCGGGCGATGCCGGTAACATCAGCCTCACCCAGATAGTCAGGGTTTCCCCGACCAGCATGGTAGGTGGTACCATGAATACTTGGCCCGTCTTGAAAAAACAAGGGGAGTGTCAGTTGCTCGTAGCCGCCTTTCTCACGATGATCCAGGGCGGCCATGACAGATTGTTGTGAATCAGTCCGTAGTTCGTAAGCCATGCCCCAACAGATCTCATCGGTCGATTCGATCAGGGTGACTACTCTTCCAGGTGCACCTGGTACGCCCCTGTGGTCTGTCGATCCTTGCCAGAATCTGCGTGCCCAGCCTTTGATACAGGCTGGTCGTTTATTACTGAAGGGAAAATCAGCACGCCAGATAAGAGAACCGTAGCCGAAGACCCATAGGGAAGTATCAACCATCAGCAGTCAATGGCTAACCACCGAGGCGGTAGCGTAGTTTGATGATAAACACGTCGACGACCCTGTCGGTCCATGCACGGGAGAAGAGATCACCAAAATCCTCTTCCGGCATACTCGAGAGATTGGAACCACGGGTGTAAACCACAAAAAGATCTGATAGGGGAGCAATTTCCCAGCGGTATCGCGCCTGAAAAGTCAACCGGCTGATGGAAAAATCATGTGGGCTGTCGCCTGGGCCAATTAGAATTGGATCCAGTGATCCATCGCCGATAGGGACCTCCCAGCGGCCATCTTCCTCTGCTTTAATGCCGGCCCATTGTGCCGTGACCCTGAATTGCTGCTTCGCTGAGAAGAAGACATTCATTTCGATTTTTGGTCGCCAGACGTCAGCATTGAAGGCGGTAAAGTCGCGGTCGGAGTCGTGTAGTAACCAGCCCTTCTTATCGGCATAAGAGACGCTCGCAAGTAACGAGAAACGATCTGTTGGGCGCCAGGCGGCCTCCAGTTCATACTCGAATGTTCTGCCGCCCCGGATATCTTCATCGGAGTAAAAAATACCGGCTCCCAGGCTCAGGTTGCGGGATTGATCGGTTCTGTACTTAATCCCCGGATTCCAGCGTCTTTGAATGCGGTAATTGCCATTGCCAAGACTGTCCCTGTCCTCGACGCGTCCCGGAGAATAGTTGAGTCTGTAAAACAAAGTGGAATTGTCGCTGAATTCCAGATCCTGGTTGAAAGATAAACCACCTCCGATCATCTTGCCTTCGCTGTTCCGGGCGTAGCCTACCCCTATCCCTGTATACCTGGATTTTAGCTTCTTCAGGTTGCTCTCGTTCAGATTGTAGCGATATCTGGCGCTTATCTTATCGTTTCTTCTCAGGAACCCGAAATCGTTGATGTCCAGTTCATCATCAAAGTAGTCAAAAGAGAAATCGTGGGTGGTCCCTCTCTTTGGTGTATAGCTCAGATCCACGAACGCGCCATTGCCCGTAGCGCCGTCAACATTTGAGAACATCATCTGGGCGTCGGTGTTCCAGCGGCCATCCCGGGAAAGGTAATGAGCGTCTACTCCGTGTACCACTGCATCTTCCTCGGGATGCGCCACCAGCGTTGAAATCCAGCCAACTGAATGTCGTGAACCACGGCTGGTATCCTCATAGAGAAATCGCGCAACGGCAAAGTTCCGACCGTCCTGAACCGTAGAGAAGTCAGCACCATCCAGCTTGCCGTTCAACTCTGTATCATCTTCGAACGCGGCCAATACGCCGTATCGCAAATCGCCCTGTTGTCCGGTCACTTTACCCGCGCCGTAGAGTTCCGAGGGCTGGTTTGCTTCGATAGCCGGAAGTTCGAACCCAGGAATATCGGTGCTCTTGGGCCGACTGCCAATGCGGCGCGTATTGACGATGGTGGTGGGAACACCGTGACGGCCATTGGCGCGGGGTGTGGTGACAAAGATCTCCTGGCCCTCGAGAAAAAAGGCACGTTTCTCGGGAAAGAAGGTTTCAAACGAGGAGAGATTGACAACCACATTGTCGGACTCCACGTTGCCGAAATCAGGATTAACCGTTGCTGTTAATTGTGTGTTGGTGTTTGGGCGCCAGAACACATCGAATCCTGCCTTGAAATTTCCCGGGTCATCCTCGCTCACATTGTTGTAACTGGAAGAAGCATAAGGATAAAAAGTAAACTGCTGCTTGGGATTGATGGAATCCAGTTGGATTTTTGGTAATTTCGACAGAAACACCTTCTCTGTTCTTGGCAATGGGGGAAAGGCCCAGCGCTCATTTTTGTAAGCCACGGATCTTGAAATGCTGTAACCCATGGTTCGGGTATTGTTGCTGGCGTTCGGCATGGTCATCATCGACCAGGGGATAAAAAACTCTGCTGACCAGCCCTCTTCATGCTCCGCCGACGCACCTTGCCATGGGCCATCCCACTGGTTTGAGTATTGTCGTTCCGGAATGACCGTGCCATCACCGAGCGTGCCACCTAAACTCACTGAGAACCAGTAGCCGTACAAACCCTGCCCACTGGGATCGATAGTAATGGAAATACTATCCCGGGATATGAATTTGTCTCTGGAACTGAGTCGGGAAATCAACAGGTCAGGGTCCTGTTCATTCCAGACGCCAACGTAAAGCCCTTTGTCGGTATAAAAAAAGTAGCTCCTTGTCTCAAGTGGTGCATCTTCCAGCGTATCAGGTTGCACAACCACCATGTCGTCCTGGGCAGGCAGGTTTCGCCAGATAGACTCTTCCAGTTTGCCGTCGAGGACGATTTTTATTTCCGCAGTATCCGCCCGGGTGATTTTTACCGGAGACATCGAATAGGTTTTAGCGTTCAGGGTCTGGCAATAGAAACTGAGCAGAACAAATAGCGTAAGTAAATCTCTTAACTTCAAGACGAGTAAAATCTCAATCGTAGATATTGGGTTAACTGGTTTTATTGCTACACCAATCCTGGCTTATGGATCGGTAGACTTGAGGACATCCGTTTCGAATTCGTGCTTGTGATTTTGCGGAAGGCTGGGTAACGTCTGGGCCTGCAAGCTTTGTTGTTACACGAACGCGGCGCAATACTACTTGAATTTAAAGTTACAAACCATTGAAAATTAAAGAAGTCACCGGAACCCTGTACCGGAATCTTGGATTGAGGATAGTCAATACCCTCGCCAGGCGTGGTGATTATCAACTGCGCCGAAATATAGACTACGGGGATGAAGTCAGAAACAGGCTGGACTATTATCTTGCACAGGGGAATCCGGACCGGCCCACGGTGCTGTTCTTTTATGGTGGAAACTGGCGCAGCGGCGAAAAGGCAGATTATCGTTTCGTCGCAGATACACTGGCCTGCAACGGTTTTAACGTGATCATTCCAGATTATCGACTGTATCCCGAGGTTCGTTTTAGTACGATCCAGGAAGACGCAGTAAATGCCACAAAATGGGCACTGGAGAATTTGCCCAAAACTCAAAAACTTTATCTGATGGGGCATTCAGCAGGTGCTCAGTTAGGTGCACTCATTTGTCTGAATGATAGTCTATTGCAATGCGGGTCTGAGAGTACGCGACCTATTCATGGCTTTATCGGACTGGCGGGTCCCTATGACTTTTTCCCGTTTACCGAGGATGACCATTGGGATTTGTTTTCACCCGAGGAACGCTACGCGGAGTCCCAGCCGGTGAACTATGTTTCCGCGAATGCGCCGCCCATGTATCTACTGCACGGTCACGAAGACATGCGAGTCAGGCGCGGGCATTCCAGGAGCCTGATGGAGAAGATCCAGGCTGCCGGAGGGGATGCGAAGCGAGAGGTATACGCAAACACCGATCATATTGGTATTCTATTGAGCTTTACACAATTGCATCGTCGGAGTAGCCCTGTGGTCAAAGATGTCGTAGAGTTTCTATCAGACACAGGAACGATGTAACTGAAATTACCAACCAAGGACAAAAAAATGGCACTAAGTGAATCCACCACCGAGGAATTGCTCGTAGAACAGAAAGACAAGATTGCAATCATGACCCTGAATCGTCCCGAACGACTCAATGCCATCAGCCGCGATATGCTCCAGGAGCTGTCTGCAAAGATGGTTGAAGCCGATAAGGATCCCGAAATTCGCTGCATCATTCTAACGGGTGCGGGCCGTGGATTTTGCGCGGGGCTCGATTTGGTTGCTGTTGGAGAAGGTGGCATCGGCAGCGGTGACAGCAAGGGCAGTAATCGCCCACGACAGTTATTCGATTTGCGTGATGCGCCGATCACAGTTATGTGGAGTATTGATACGCCGATTGTTTGTGCGTTGAATGGCGCAGCCGCAGGTTACGGAATGGACATCGCCCTGCTTTGTGATATCAGAATTGCGGCTGAGTCCGCGAAGATGGCAGCAGTCACAGCGAAACGAAATGTGGTACCGGAGAGTGGCGGTACCTGGCTGTTACCTCGCCTGATAGGATGGGCCAAGGCATCTGAGTTGTATTACCGGGGTCGGGTCGTCGCTGCCCAGGAGTGCCAGGAAATTGGGTTGGTCAACACCGTTGTTGCAGATGACAAGCTGATGGAAACAGCCATGGAATGGGCGACTGATATTGCAGATAACGCCCCGCTGGCTGTCCAGACGACCAAGCGTATGATGAGAATGGGTCTCGAAGAATCTTACAATACTTCTGTGGATCATTTGATGGTGCACCTGAGTGGAATGTTCGCCAGTGAAGATTTCGAAGAAGGTGTTAAGGCATTCCTTGAGCGCCGCAAGCCTGAATTTACTGGTCGTTAAACACCAGAAGAACAAATTGCATCGTCTTGTCCCGAATGAGTCTCGGCTCATCGAGTCTGCCTGAAAAAAATTTGCCTGTTATTCAAACTATGTCTCAGCTTCCTGCGTCTAAGGGGGAAGGAAGAAGAAGTTAATGAGGCAAATATGAGAAATTCGCAGGTTCAAATCGGAATAAGATGGTGCCAGGCTTTTGTCTTAAGCGCATCAATGATGTTTGTCGTTGGTGCCAATGCTGGAATTAAAGACGACAATCCAGGTGAGCGTGATGCCTATAACGAAGCGTTGTTATCACCGGACGGGAAGCATTTTGCCCTCACAGCAGAAGTAGACAAACAGATTAACCTGTTAATATTTAATATTGAGACCATGCAGGTTGTCAGCGCGTTCGGTACCAATCGTAACCAGGATATCCTCGGATTCTGGTGGGCGAATAACGAACGCGTCGTCGTTAACATGGCCATAAAAAATGCACTCGTTGATTACCCGGTACTGAAGGGTGAATTGTTCGCGTTAAATATTGGTAACACACTGAAATTCGCCGTGGCGGGGTTTTCAGCAGGTGATAAAGCAAACTACGACTTTCTCGATTCCAATTCAGTAGACGATGAACGCATCTGGGTGATTCGCAGTGATATTCGAAACCGTCGCCTGGCCCTGAGCAACCCCATTGCCTATTCACTTGATATCTACAAGCGATACAAACAAGACACCGGTTCGAGTGTACTTGACAGTAGATTGCAGGATAAATTTAACAGCCCTTACACCTCTGGTGGGTTTGTAGCAGATAATGCCGGTGTGCTGCGACTGGCTTATTCAATTGACCGCAAGGGTTTTTTGAATATCTCCCATCTGGACCGTGAGAGGCAGGACTGGGTTGAAGTGGGGAGTTTCCCGACGGATGTCTCTCGCAAGCAACAAATAGACAAGAACCCCATTGTTGGTTTTGATTCCGCCAACAAGGGTGTGTTTTATTTCACCAAGCCGGAACATGGTACCAATGGACTCAGCTACCTGGATGTGCAAACCGGGGAAACCAGGGTTTTGTATCAACACCCCAAGATCGACATCAGCGCAGATGACCTGATTTTTTCATCGGGCCGCGACATTGTTGGTGTTCATCTGGACGGGTCAAACAAACCACATTTTTTCTCCAAGCATGTCGAGGTGCCGCGGCTGAGAGGTCTGGCGAACGCCTTCAATGGTGGCCGGGTCGACGTGCTGAACTATTCGAAAAATGGCGACATGGCACTCTTGAATGTGCGCGGTAATGGCAGCGGTCTGTATCTCTTTAATGCCCACGACAATTCTGTATCTATATTGATGCCAGGGAACAGCTAGGACACTACACTAGGACTGGTAGAGCAAGCTTTTCTACGAAGCCTTTTTATAGGGCGGCCGCATAGCTGCTGCCAGTTTCGATACGGTCTTTGACTGGGTAAACACAGCCTTGGCATGACTGAAGTTTTTAAAACCATCATGACCATGATAGGAACCCATACCGCTGGGTCCGACACCACCGAAGGGCAGGTCCTCCTGGGCAACATGCATCACCACATCGTTAACCGTCACACCGCCTGATGTTGTATGGGTGAGTACCTTTCTTTGTTCATCATTGTCCTGCCCAAAGTAATAAAGCCCCAGCGGTCGAGGATGATCATTAATGTAGTCCAGGGTCTCGTTGATATCAGAATACTTCTTAATGGGTAACACCGGCCCGAAGATCTCCTCCTGCATTACTTTCATATCTTCCGTTGGGTTGATGATGAGTGTTGGTGGAATGCGATGGTGTTCTTGCTGGCTGAAATCCTCCTCCGCAGGATTGATTTCAATCACCTCTCCGCCTTTCTCGCGAGCATCTTCGATATAGCTTGAAATCCGGTCGAAATGTCGTTCATTGATCACGGACGTGTAATCAGGGTTGTCCTTCAGGTTGGGGTACATTTTTGCAACGGAGGCTTTTGCCGCCTTGATAAAATCTTCAGCTTTATCTTCAGGTACAAACACATAATCCGGTGCAAGACAAATCTGCCCTGCGTTCATGGTTTTACCAGTCATTACATTGGCCGCAGTCATTTCGATATCGGCGCTCTTACCAATAACCACCGGTGACTTTCCACCTAATTCCAGGGTCACCGGTACGAGGTTTTCTGCAGCAGCCCGCATAACATGTTTTGCGATGGACGTCGCTCCGGTAAACAGCAGATGATCGAAGGGGAGGCTGCTAAAGGCGCTACCGACTTCAGGTCCTCCGGTTAACACGGCCACTTCTTCGAGATCAAAACTTTCAGCAAACATCTCTTTCATTAACTCGGATGTTGCAGGAGTGAATTCCGAGGGCTTGATCATTGTTCTATTGCCAGCGGAGAACACACCAGCCAGGGGTCCAAAAGTGAGTTGCACCGGAAAGTTCCAGGGTGAGATACAGCCAATTACCCCGAGAGGCTGGTATTCAACCCTGGCTCGCGCACCGAAAATACCCAGAGGGAACATGGCTTTGCGTTTTTGCGGATGCATCCACTGACGCAGATGCTTTTTGGCATCTTTCAGCGGACCGATGGATCCGTCAATATCTGTCATCTTTGACTGTTGAATCGACCGGTGCCCGAAATCAGCTGCCATGGCATCGCAAAGTTTTGTGCCATATTTTTGGAGTAGCTCAATCGTCCGGTCTATGCGATCAATGCGAGTCTCTGCCGTTACTGCGCCTTCCCGTAAGTAGGCTTTTTTCTGCCTGTCCAGGATGATTTGCATCTCCTGATTGATCTCTGCCTGATTATCCGATGTCGTTGCTGACTCACTCATTGTCACACCCCTGTAAGGTTTAAATATTACAAAACCGAACTATGGTAGCACCGTATCAGGCTGTCAAGGCTGTCGAGGCTGTTAAGGTGCCTGGATAGGGCAGAAGAAAGACATTATTCCAGTTGACCCTTTTCTGTAACTTATGCTTAGCTATTTACTCTTCTTATAGTTGAATGCGTGTCGTATCAATTCTCGTATTGTTAAACCCTGATAATCAGATGGTGCAATGATGGTTAAAGCACGCGATGGGTCTTCCGGGGCACTGGATATCTCGAGATCGACGGTCTGGATCTACGGATCCGTCAGTCTTCCCCTGGCGATTCTTGGCTATCCGATTGGTGTCTGGATACCCAGGCTATACAGCACAGAAATGGGCATCAGCCTGTCTCTGATAGGCTGGGTTATTTTCTCCGCTGCGATCTTCGATGCTTTATCTGACCCGGTGATGGGTTTCTTTAGCGACAAAACCCAGACTCGCTGGGGTAAACGACGTCCCTGGATGGTTGTGGGCGTTCCAATTTACATGTTCGCTGTGTGGATGCTACTCAATCCCAGTATTGGCGTAACAGTAGTATACCTTGGCGTCTTTTTTATCATGTTGCGGGCCTCAACAACAATATTCGGTCTCCCTTACGCTGCCTGGGGTCTGGAATTGTCAGCGCAGTACCATACCCGGACGTTGATTCAGTCCGCACGGGAAAAATATGTGATGGTTGGGTTGATGACAGCATCATTTATCGTGCTGTTGTCCCAGGAATTGTGGAATGACATTTCCGCGAGCTTCGTTCTTAGTAACTTTTCTATTGTGATTGTAACGATCCTGCCCCTCACTGCTTTCCTCGTGGTCTGGCGAGTGCCTGAAGTACCTGTTGTGTCGGTACCGAAAACCAGCTTAAAGGAATCGTTGGGAATGATGTACAAGAACAAGTTATTCTCACGGTTATTGGCCATCGAATTCCTGATCGCTGGCGGTGAGAACTTTCGCAATACCCTGTCACTATTTTTTATCCAGGATTACATCGGTGCCGAGGGCATTGGCAGGTTGTATGTCATCTATTTTGGTGTGGGTCTGGCTGCCATACCGGTATGGGACCTTATCGCTCGAAAGTTTGGTAAACACATATCCCTTGCGGGTGCGATGATTTTTGTCGGTGCAGTTTCATTGGGTTGTTTCAGCCTGGACTATGGTCAGGTGACGGAATTTTATGTGCTGTTTGCACTTAAAGGTTTTTGTTTTGGCGCTTTTGCCTACCTTCCCAGAGCCATGCTCGCCGATGTGGTAGATTTAGACACGGTGCGCTCTGGCCATGCACGCCCGGCGAGCTATTTTTCTATCCTGGGGTTTGTTACCAAGTGTGCTGCTTCCTTTGGGGGCTTGAGTTTACCCATCCTGTCCCTGGTGGGGTTTTCTGCGGCCAGCGGATCCGTCAATGGTCCTGATGAGCTGAGGTGGTTAGGTATACTCTACGCGGTAGTCCCCACTGCTGTTTTTGTCGTCGCGTTGTACCTGTGCGCAACCTGGCCATTAACTGCCAATATGCATGCCCGGGTGCAAAGGCTGGTCGAGAAACGACTCGACAAGCAGGCGCGAACATAAAAAGGCTTGTTCCCCTCGTTACATGAATTCCTCGGTGGTGTACCTGAACACCTGGCAACGTCCCCATTGACTGGCGTCGAGGCCCGCTTTGCTGCGGAGTTCCGAAATGAAGCGGTCAGGATCCGGTAACTGATCCCACACGGAGGGTAGATAGGTGGCTCGTCTGCCGGATTCTTCTATGATGATCCCATCCTTTCCCGGGCGGATAATCGCCAGCAATTCTTCCCTGGAGTTCACAGGCAGTAACTCCGGAGGGCTCAAGATGGAGACATGTAGCTCCATTGCGTGATATTCCTGCAGAGACAATGGTTTGAATCGCGGATCTTTGAATGCAGCTGCCTGTGCATTGTTGGCAATGTCGAGGATCAGTGAGCGATGTGCTTCCAGGCTGCCAATACAACCGCGCAGGTGACCCTGTAGATTGAGAGTGATAAATGAAGCGCCATCGACTTTCAACGGGTCAGGAAAAAGATCAAGGTTAAGCTGGAAATTGCCCTTTCCCTGTAGAGAGTGGAGAATTGCCTGCCGCGCTATCTTAAGTATTCGCGCACGCAGGTCATTAGAGAACCGCTGTTTTTCAATAGCGTCTTCCTTCGGTTCCTGTCTCACCATGGCTTCCCCTGTCAAAGGTTCCTGTGTCAGCGAGAAGGCACCATAGCCAACGACCCTGTCGTGGGATCCGGCCGTATCGCCAGAATTTCGAACGTCAATTTGACGAATGCCGAATCCACGTTGCTCGGCAAGGTAAAGCAGTCCGTTGATGGGACGACAACCACAAGCTTCGCTACCGGTTAAATTGCTTTGTAGATTAAGAATCTTATCCGCTGTGGTGCTGTCAAGCTGTTGAGCCTCAGCATAGGTGTGGAAATGGCTTAAATCAGAACTAATCACGATCAGTGTCTCTGGTCCGCCCCAGAGTTTTTCCAATACCCGGGCAACATCCTGCTTGGTGGCATCCCCGACGACCAGGGGAACCAATTCGAAACGGTCGAGGACTATTTGCAGAAATGGTAGATGCACTTCAAGGCTGTGTTCATTTAAATGTGCCTCATCCAGATAAGCAACATTGGGTAGGTCAATGATGGCATCGACGGCTGTCTGATCAATGTCGACCAGTCCCAGCGGCGTCTGGTATCCGTCTGAGGAACAGGCCGCGATGCCTTTGAAACCAACATGATGTGAAGGCCCTAGCAAAACCACACGTTTTATTTGTGACCTAACTGAAGTAAGTCCTGCGTAGATACTGGCAGCGATGGGACCGGAGTAGACATATCCTGCGTGGGGAACGATAAGTGCTTTTTGCACCGGGTTATCTGCCGGGTTGTCAATTTCGGCCAGCAGCTGTTCGATAGAAGATTGCAGCAGATTCGGGTCTGATGGATAGAAGCTGCCAGAGACTGCGGCTTGGCGGATGTTATTCATCGTGACCTGGGCGGAATTTCCACTATTTGTGCGATAATGCCCATTCTAATGACTTGAGTGAGATTTAAAAGTCGCGTGTCGTCAATCAACACTTCAACAGACCAGGTCAAAAGCACTCGGTTTTGGCACAGGCTCGAAGATGACAGAATCCAGTGTGATCTGTGTCCGCGTTTGTGCAAACTTCGGGAAGGTCAACGGGGGTTGTGTTTTGTCCGTCAGTGCCTGGATGGTGAAATCAAACTCACGACCTATGGTCGCTCTAGCGGTTTTTGTGTGGATCCCATTGAAAAAAAGCCACTAAACCATTTCTTGCCGGGAACACCTGTGCTGTCTTTTGGTACCGCGGGTTGCAACCTGGCCTGCAAATTCTGCCAGAACTGGGACATTAGCAAATCGCGCGAAATGGATACCCTGGCCGACGCCGCGTCGCCGGAATTACTTGCACAAGCCGCGAAAGAGACCGGTTGCCGGAGCATCGCCTTTACCTATAACGATCCGGTGATCTTTCACGAGTATGCGATCGATGTCGCTATTGCTGCCAAGGAAGCTGGAATTAACTCGGTAGCCGTGACTGCTGGCTATATTTGCCCGGACCCGCGAAGGGAGTTTTTTCGCCATATGGACGCAGCGAATGTTGATCTCAAGGCGTTCAGCGAGAATTTCTACCACAAAATCTGCGGAGGCCACCTGAATGATGTACTGGATACCCTTTTGTATCTAAAACACGAGACGTCTGTCTGGTTCGAGCTGACAACTTTGCTGATTCCGGGTGAAAATGACTCCATGGCGGAAATTGATCAAATGACGCGTTGGATTGCCGATAATCTCGGTTTGGATATCCCATTACACTTCTCGGCTTTTCATCCCGATTACCGCATGCTGGACAAAACCAGCACCCCGGCCACGACGCTGAGTGAGAGCAGGCACGTTGCCAGAGTTAATGGGCTAAAGTATGTTTATACGGGTAATGTACATGATGTTGATGGCGGTTCGACGTTCTGCAGCAATTGCGAAGCACTGTTGATTGAACGTGACTGGTATCAGTTGGGAAAGTGGGGTGTTGCGATAGATACCTCGACGGATCAAGGCTGTTGTAAATACTGCAACATGGTGATCAACGGCGTATTTGAAAATTTGCCCGGTGAGTGGGGCAGGAAGCGGCAGCCAATCAGGTTAGGCGCCTAACCGCGGGCGATCAGGCGAGTCTATGACTGGAACAGGGCAAGGAACTCTACTACATGACTGATTACATCTTTTCAAGAAAGGGCATAATCGGCCAAATTCGGGACATCGAACCCCTATCATTGGATTGTAGCCAGCTTCGACGTGGTATTGACAACTATCATGTTGATGTCTATCTGAGTAGTACTTTTGTGACCAGGGCACAAGAAACTAGCGAAGAGGTTGTAAGGCAGGTCGTTGCCGAAACACGACCCAGACCATCCAACTCAGCGGTGTTCCGTGAAGCATATGCCGATATGGTGAAGACGATGCTTCATCGGGCGAAAAAAGACCTGGGGGCCGATGAAATCCAGTTTCTCCAGTTCGGCATTATTAAGTTCGTACTCCTTGAAGTTCGAAAGCAACTGGACGAGGTAGTGAGCCAGTTGGAAGAGAGTGTCGCCCAACAACAATTCTCTGGCTCTCGCAATCTTCTACCCTCGAAGGAAAGATTTTCCTGGTTGCGAAAGCACTACGGTGAATTTCTGTTCCTGGCCAACCGGGCAGTACTGGATCCATTGCGCAAGGAAGAGAGCAACAGGTTAAAGGATGTGCGTCGCCTGTTATTAGGTGATGAAGGTGCAGACCTGCTCAAAGTAATGTTCAACCCAATGCTGGCAGCGGCTAATCCCCAGGACCTGATGTTGTTGGTGGATTCTTATGCCCTGTGGCCAAAAGGCGGCGAAGGGTTTAACGAGTTCAACAGCACGTTCGAACTTCTGATACAAAAACAGATTTCAGAATTGAACGTGACGGCTTTGAAAACTCGCAACCCAAAAGGCTTCCCCGCTTCAGAAGTGTATGACACATTTCGAGGGCTCTTCCTGTCGCAGAATATACTGGGTCCCAGCGAAAACCAGAATAAGAGGATTGTTGAAGAGCTATGCTGGCTGGAGCAGCCCAGTCATTTACGTCTGCTGTTTGGTCGAACTGCCCATGAAAAGTTACTTTCTAATGCTGAAAATCACCTTGGGCTATTTCGCCGTTTAAGGCTGAAGTTTGCTGTGAACAAGTTGCAGCAGAGCTTAAGAGAAGTTCGCAAGAAACTTATCACGGACAGTGAATTGAAAGAAACGATGGCCGGATATTTGTTAAAAGGAAACTGGTCGACCGCTGATGAAAGAATAATCGATCTACGATCAGCCTGTGCCTTTGTCGCTGGGAATGATACCAGAAAGATACTTGGCAGAATTGACCGATCAAAAAGCGGTGCAGAAAAACTGATCAAACGTCTCGACAGGTTGGCAAAAGAACTAAACAAACAATTTGTTGAAGAATCAGACAGTAAGTTCCTCCAGTTGCTGGTCGATCTGAGCCGATACCGTTTGCATATCAAGTCTTTTAGGTTTGGTCATAGGGCGCTGAATCGAATCAATATCATCTCTGACCCGGAGGAAATCCAACTGGCCAGGGCAGGTGGCAAACTGTATGAATTGACTGGTCCTGGTGACAGTATGGATTTAAACGCCGAAGAACAAGAGGTCATCAAACATACCATCATCAAGGCAGATGTCAGGGGCTCTACCAAGGTGATAGGTGAACTTGTCAGGCAGGGACTGAACCCTGCATCCTATTTCAGCCTGAGGTTTTTTAACCCCATAAACGAGTTGTTAGAAAAGTACGGTGCGTCGAAGGTTTTTATTGAGGGAGATGCAATCATTCTCAATATTGATGAGAAGAATAATGAACCGGAGCAATGGTACTCGGTAGCCCGAGCTTGTGGTATCGCCAGAGACATAGTGTCAATCGTTTACTCGAAGAACAGCCATTCCAAACAAACCGGCTTGCCGACGCTGGAGATTGGTATTGGCATCTCCTATTGCGACGACAAGGCTCTGTTTCTTTTCGACGAAAACAGACCCATTATGATTTCACCGGCGATAGGTGAAGCTGATCGTCTGTCTTCCTGCTCTTGGAATTTAAGGGAGGTCTTTAAGAATAACGCTAATAACGTTGAAGTCCTCAAGATTGCGGAGGGCGAACAGACCAAGGGTGAGAAGGGCCAGGCTTTTGTTCGTTACAACGTCAATGGCGTATTGCTTGCGGATCCGGGATTCGAAAAACTAAAATCTGAAATCCGACTAAAAAAATACGAAATGAAGTTTGACGGCAGCCTTCAAACCATGTTCGTTGGCAAATTCCCGGATGTTAATGGTAAGGAGAGGGACCTTGTTATTCGCCAGGGCCAGATTGGGTTGTGGAAAAACGAGCGATTGACACGATCCAAAAGTGATGCCGTTTTCTACGAGGTGATGCCGGACTCAAAAGTGACGAGTAAAGTGCTGAAGGCCTCGCGTCGTAAATTATTCTAGGGAATCTCTGATTCCAAAAAGTCCAACAGCCTGCCGTTCTGCGCCTGTAGAGGTAATTTCGACGATTCCCAATTGGAATCAAGCGTCCTTTTTTTCGTGTTAAACTCGCCGTCCTTCATTATCGGCATGGATTTCTGGAGTTTTTCGTGGCTAAGAATCTTTTTCAAAAAGTGTGGGATAACCATCTCGTGGGTCAGCTCGACAGTGGTCAGTACCAGTTGTTTATTGGCTTGCACCTTATCCACGAGGTCACCAGCCCCCAGGCCTTTGGCATGCTACGTGACAAGGGTTTGCGAGTTGCGTACCCGAATCGAACGTTTGCCACGGTAGACCATATTATCCCCACAGATGATCAGACCAGGCCACTGGCTGATGATATGGCTGAAAAGATGATCCAGGTACTCAGTGATGCGACGGCGGAGCATGGTATCGAGTTTTTCGCACCTGAATCCGGATCCCAGGGGATTGTGCATGTCGTTGGGCCGGAATTGGGCCTGACTCAACCTGGACTGACCATTTGTTGCGGTGACAGCCATACATCTACCCATGGTGCATTTGGCTGTATTTCCCTGGGAATTGGCACCAGCCAGGTCAGGGATGTTCTGGCCAGCCAGACTCTGGCGATGGATCCGCTGAAGGTGCGACGAATTCGCGTCGAGGGAGAGCTCGGTCCAGGCGTTACGGCAAAAGATGTAATTCTGTATATTATTCGTATCCTGGGCGTCAATGGCGGCGTGGGTTTTGCCTATGAGTATGCCGGTTCAGTGATTGAAGCGATGTCCATGGAAGAGCGAATGACGGTCTGTAATATGAGCATCGAAGGCGGGGCGCGTTGCGGGTACATTAATCCAGATGCGACGACATACGAGTTTCTGCAGGACAAAGAACGAATTCCGGAAGGGGCTGAATTTGATGCCCTGGTTGATAAATGGCAGTCCTGTGCATCTGATGCCGATGCGACTTATGATGATGAAGTCGAGATTCAGGCAAGTGACATCGAGCCGACCGTTACCTGGGGTATTACCCCAGCGCAGGCCATATCAATCACCGAAGTAACCCCGGATCCACAGGCAGTTGAAGGTCTGGACAGGAGCCTGATTACTGATGCACTGGAATATATGCAGTTGCCACCCAACACACCTATTAAGGGAACGGGTATCGATGTTGCATTTATTGGCAGCTGTACCAATGGTCGATTGAGTGATTTTCAAGCTGTTGCGAAGTTTCTTGCAGGCAAGAAAGTGGCGTCGAATGTAAAGGCCATTGCAGTACCGGGTTCAGAGAAGGTAGATGTTGCTGCGCGGGCGCTTGGTCTGGATAAAATATTCGAAGCGGCAGGATTCCAGTGGCGCAAGCCGGGATGTTCTATGTGTCTGGCAATGAATCCCGACAAACTGGTGGGTGATGAAGTTTGCGCATCGAGTTCCAACCGGAATTTTATCGGCAGGCAAGGGTCCCCAACAGGGAGAACAATACTAATGAGCCCTCTGATGGTTGCTGCAGCAGCGATTGAGGGTGAAGTTGCGGACGCGCGAGTCGTGTTTGGGTTGGAGTAAAGACAATGAAAATATCAAAAATCAACGGTAAGGGTGTGTACGTACCGGGAAACGATATCGACACGGATAGAATTATTCCAGCACGATTTCTTAAATGTGTCACCTTCGATGAACTCGGTCCATCGCTATTCTACGACGTAAGATTCGATGCAGAGGGCAATTCTAAAAATCATGTCCTGGACCAGCCCCAGCACAAGGGAGCGAAGGTACTGATATCAGATGTCAACTTTGGCTGCGGTTCCAGCCGTGAACATGCACCCCAGGCACTGCAGAAATTTGGCATTTCGGCAGTGATCGCCGAATCGTTTGCAGAAATTTTTCATGGTAACTGTACGACCCTTGGGATCCCTTGTGTTGTAATGCGGCAGGAAGATCGGCAGAAGCTGGTTGAATCGATCGAGTTAGATGCGGAAGCCGACTTAATCATCGACCTTGAGAGTTTGAAAGTTATCTGCGCGAACAACAGTTATGATATATCCATGAAAGATTCAGCACGTGAAGCACTTTTGGCAGCGACCTATGATCCCCTCGACACTTTGCTTTCGGAAAAAGAAAGGATTGATGCAACAGCGAGGCGTCTGGGCTACCTGTAGTATCAAACCGATCCCGGGCAGAGAAGGCAATGGCTAAGAAGAAAATAGAAATTTATGACACGACCCTGAGGGATGGTAATCAGGGTGAGGGCATTAACCTGAGCCTGGGTGACAAACTGGATATCGCACGAGCCCTGGATGCCATGGGGATCGACTTCATCGAAGGTGGCTGGCCAGGTTCCAATCCCAAGGATGACGAATTTTTTATCCGCGCCCGGGATCTGGCATTAACGACGTCGAAGATCGTCGCTTTTGGCTCTACCCACCGTTCAGATGTTAAACCCTCCGACGACTTTTTCCTGCAGAAGCTGGTCACGGCCAAAGCTGATATCACCTGCATTTTTGGTAAGTCGTGGGATTTACATGTTGAACAGGCACTGAGAGTAAGCGGCGATAAGAATCTCGACATGATCGCAGGTTCTATTGGTCATTTGTCCGAGGCTACTGACAAACCCGTGTTTTATGATGCAGAACATTTTTTCGACGGTTTCAGGAGCGATCCGGGTTATGCCCTGGCAACGATTCAGGTGGCGGTGGATGCCGGTGCTTCAAGGGTGATCCTGTGTGACACCAACGGGGGCGTAATGCCCCACGAACTTGCCAATGCAATTCGGGAAGCGAGAAAAGAAATACCCGGTATTAAACTGGGAATCCACGTTCACAATGACGGTGGACTGGGCGTCGCCAATACACTAAGAGCAATTGAAGAAGGTGTGATTCAGGTACACGGCACGATCAATGGTATTGGCGAACGATGTGGAAATGTTGATTTAACATCAGTTGTCGGTAATCTTGAATTGAAACTTGGTTATCAATGTTTACCGGAAGGCAAGCTGCGGGGTCTGACTAATCTTTCAAGAACTGTGTGGGAGTACCTGGGCATAACAGGTCCGTTAGGCCAGCCTTTTGTTGGCCCGTCGGCTTTTGCACACAAGGGAGGCGTGCATGTCAGTGCGGTACAGCGAAATCCGAGCACATACGAACATGTCGAACCGGAATTGATAGGCAACTCTCGTAAAATATTGATCAGCGAATTGTCCGGCGGGTCTAACCTGCGGGCGAAACTGGCCAATCGCTATGCTGAACTGGATGACTCTGCGGCGGTAAAATCCATTCTCGAAGAGGTGCAGCAGAAGGAGCATGCCGGATATTCATTCGAGAATGCGGACGGTAGTTTCGATCTTGTGGTGAGAAAGCACATCGGCAAGTATCAACCTCAGTTCGAACCACTGTACTATCGAATCTATAGCCCTTCGAACGAAGAGCACAAGGACACTGACGGTCTCATCGAAGCATCGGTTAAGGTTGAGGTACTTGGCGACATCCGGCTACAGGCCGCAGAAGGCAACGGCCCCGTTGACGCGCTAAACAAAGCCCTCCAACAAGCCCTCGTCACCCAGTTTCCAGTATTGGAGGATCTGCACCTGACTGATTATAGTGTACGGGTGATTAACAGTAGCCAGGAAACTGCAGCCAAGGTGCGGGTGTATCTTGAGCACAGTTTCGAGGGAGAGATTTTTGGCACTATCGGCGTCAATGTCGATATTATCAAGGCGAGTTGGAATGCGCTGATTGAAGCTTATCAGTACGTTCTCATGCGACATGTTGAATTTGTTGGCGAAGTCGACGATACGGAACCTGAAGAAATTATTAAGAATAGGAGCACCACATGAAAGTTGATTCTCATTTAACACCTGACTGGCACAAGATCCCGGAGCAAATTAAAAAGCTCGAAGCCGATGGCTATGACGGTACAGGCACAGCGGAAATGAACCACGATCCGTTTTTTCCACTGATGTTAGCCGCAGAACACAGTGAGAAAATAGAATTACAGACAGGCATAGCGGTTGCTTTTGCCCGTAGCCCGATGGTCCTGGCGAACCTGGGGCATGATCTCAATGCCTATTCCAGGGGTCGGTTCACCATGGGACTGGGCTCCCAGATTAGACCGCATATCACCAAACGGTTCAGCATGCCCTGGGGTGCACCTGCCAAGCAGATGAAAGAACTGATTATGGCAATGCGCGCGATTTGGGCAAACTGGTATGAGGGAGAACCTCTCCGTTTTGAGGGTGAGTACTACAATCACACATTGATGACTCCGGCTTTTACACCAGAAAACAAAGAGTATGGTGCTCCAAAGGTGATCCTCGCAGCGGTTGGTCCGATCATGACCAGGGTAGCCGGTGAAGTGGCTGACGGGTTGATAATCCATCCGTTTAGCAATGAAAAGTATATTCGTGAAGTGACCTTACCGGCAGTGCAGGAAGGTCTTAATCGATCCGGCCGATCCTTGGATGAATTCGAAATTTCCTATACGCCCTTCCTGATTTCAGGCAAGGACGAAGAAACCTTCGAAGCGAATAAAACTGCCACCAAAAACAGGATTGCCTTTTATGGTTCAACACCGGCATATAAACAGGTGCTAGGGGTACACGGCTGGGGAGATTTACAGTCAGATCTCAATGGCATGTCGAAGCAGGGCAAATGGCAGGAAATGGGCGAGCTTATCACCGATGAAATGTTAAACATATTTGGTGTGATGGGTGAACCAGGCAGCCTGGTGGCCGAGATTAAGAGCCGTTATGGCGATATTACCCAGCGTATTGACGGTGGGTTCCATTTTGTTGACAGCGAAACCCGGCAGGAAATGATCGCCAGCTTGAGAGCCTAGTGGAGTGCCACCTGTACAGGATGCAAGTGTAGTATCCGGTATAGATAGCACTTTAAGCAAGTCGCTAAATGGTCAGATGGTAGGCGCGCTTGCGAAGACCTATTGGGCATAAGTCGAGCAAGTGCAACAACGCAGCTGGCCATTTAGCGGCTTGCCCGAAGGGTGGCCCTCAAATTCGCCACAGCCGCGTTGTATTTCTTGACAAGGTACCTACATTGCCTGCGACTTTCCTTGAAAAGAATAGGCCTTGCTGTGACACTTCCTGTGACAAAAAGTGAGGGCCACTTAAAGTGCCATCTATACCAGACACTACACTTACGAGCGCACTGCCTAAAACAGTGCGTTGGGATGATGGTGTCCTGTACTTGCTTGACCAGACGCGATTGCCTCTTGATGAGCATATTGTCCAATGTTGTGATATAGAAACAGTCTTTGAGTCTATTCAAACCCTGCGGGTCCGCGGTGCACCTGCTATTGGAGTGGCTGCGGCCTATGGTCTGGTCGTCGGACTGCGCGGACTGGTTTCCGTCGAAACAATGGAACAGAGGGCTCGGCTTTTAATTTCAGCCAGACCGACCGCCGTGAACCTGACATGGGCAATCAACAGGGTCATGGAGCAGGCACGACACCTGAATCAGGCAACGGTCGATGTCAGTTTGCTGGAAACCGAAGCGAAGCTAATCCACGATGAAGATATCCGGGCTTGCCGAAAGATTGGCGAAATCGGGCTCCCTATTGTCAAACAGCATTCTCGTTTGTTGACCCATTGCAATGCAGGTGCCCTGGCTGTGTCTGAACTGGGGACTGCTCTTGCGCCTATCTATCTGGCCCATCAGTGTGGAATGAAGGTTCATGTCTATGTGGATGAAACACGACCTTTGTTACAGGGCGCACGCCTGACAACTTACGAGTTAACCCGGAATGGGGTGCCCAATACGTTAATCAGCGACAATATGGCAGCATACGTCATGTCGTTGGGGCGAATCGATGCAGTGATAGTGGGTGCTGACCGCGTCGCGGCAAACGGAGACGTTGCCAATAAGATTGGCACGTTAAACCTGGCTATTCTGAGCAGCTACTTCTCAATCCCGTTTTATGTGGCTTGCCCCATGTCGACCATCGACCGGGATACACACACCGGAGACGAGATCGTTATTGAAGAGCGAGACGCCAGCGAATTACGGTACCTGGGTAAGCAACAGGTAACCTTGAGCGGAGTAAAGACATTTAATCCGGCGTTTGATATCACTCCAGCGTCCCTGGTGACCGGGCTGATTACCGACCGTGGAATTGTTGATTATCCGGATGAAGTCAAACTGTCAAAACTGGGTTCCGGGTAGTGGTTTGCGGATTTCTCATGACTGAATCGTTATGACGGAAAGGGAAGGTGTTACCAAATTCATCCTGGAGCACGAAGAATGCGATATCGCTCAGCTGGATGTGAATGCCTTGATTGCATGGAGAGAGATTCTGTTACCCCTTGGTCTCATCGGAGAAAATGCGAATCGATATGGTGGGCTTGGGTTCGGAAACATAAGCCAGCGGACCGGTGCTGGTTTTGTCATTACAGGCTCGCAGACCGGTCATATCGGTCGAATGTCTATCCACGACTTTGCCGAGGTGGTCGATTGTCAGTCCCAGCTCAACAAAATCAACTCAAGAGGAAGGGTGCTTCCATCCTCTGAATCCATGACCCACGGCACGATTTATCAATGCAATGACTCCATCAATAGTGTATTTCATGTGCATAGCCCGGAAATCTGGCGAGCAAGCCGCATACTTGCCTTGTCGACCACGTCCGCGGATGTTCCCTACGGCACTGTTGAGATGGCAGATGCAGTCACCGGATTGATTAAGTCAGAAACCGGTGTATTTTGTATGCTGGGCCACGAGGACGGGATAGTGTGTTACGGACCTGACCCAGGCAGCACCGGCATGCTGCTGATTGATACCCTGGCTGATGCCAAAATCGTAGTCGCATGAGGCATTCAAAAAACATAACTTTCTGGACAGGGACTCGCCTGATCTGACATTATTCGATCCTATTTTCCCAACGCGTCACAATCTTAGACTTAGGGTTGCACTATCTTCGCTGGTTGGTGCAAACAATCAAAAGCTGGTGCGATGTATCGATATGGGTATTGTGAGTGGAAGATGGAAGAATAGTGGATTGCATTGTTCAGCTATTGTGATGTTGGCTGATATCTCTAACAATACGTCCTAGCTGGATGTTGGGTATCTACATGTCTGAAAACAAACCGTTAATTATTTCCCTGGCCGTTGTTGGTCTAGTGGTAATCGGGTATCTGGGTTACCTTTTCACGGCATCGGAGCCGGAAAAACCTGTGGTGACTCAACCCCTTGCGATTAAGCCTGAACCTGTCGTCGAAGAACCCATAGTAGAAATTCCTGTCGTACCTGAACCAGAAGTTATTGAGTCTTTCGAACCTATACCCGAACCAGAACCACCTAAACCCACATTTGTCTTACCGCTTTTAGATGACAGTGATCAACTGCTGAGGGACGGGGCTGTCAGCTTGACCCGCAATGAAGGTATTCACGCGTGGTTGGCGCCGAATGAACTGGTCAGGAAAATCGTCGTATTTGTTGACAATGTCGCTAACGGAAGCATTGCGCGGCAACCGGTGTCGGTCCTGGCCCCCCGTGGGTCTTTCTCAGCAACGCCCGTATCAGAAAAACTCTACGTGCTGGATGATGCAACCTATAATCGCTATAACCAGGTGACGACAGTCCTCGTATCGCTTGACACACGACGGGCCGTTGAATTTTACGTTTTGTTGCGACCATTGTTCCAGGAGGCTTACGACGAGCTCGGTTACTCCAATGTAAAATTCGACGATGCGATATTTAAGGCGATAGGGCGCCTGTTGGAAACACCACTCATGACAGAACCGGTACGACTCGTCAGGCCAGTTGTCATGTACGAGTTTGAAGATAAGCGACTGGAGGCATTGAGTTCAGTCCAGAAACAAATGATTCGAATGGGGCCGACAAACACCCGTGCAATTCAGGAGAAGCTGAGCCAGGTTGCTTTGGAATTACGGTCGGTGTTGGAGCAATAGACTGCTGGGCGAATAAGGTGCTGGGCGAATAAGGTGCTGGGCGAATAAGGTGCTGGGCGAATAAGGTGCAAGGCGAATTCCGTTGGACCCTGTCGGTTGCGTTGCTCAGCCTCACTTTTTCGAGCGTTGCTGTAGATTTCGGAACCGTGCAAAAAGCTGCGAAAGAGGGCCGTTTTCGCGAAGTCGTGCAAATGCTCTCTGAGGCTATCGACGCTGGCGAGCTTACGCCGGAAGAAGCCATTGTCGCCTATTCAAATCGTGGCATTGCGTACAGCTTGCTGGATGCCAATGGACTTGCGCGACAGGATCTATATCAGGTACTCAAGTGGGAGCCGGAAAACAAACTGGCGCTGAATCATATGGGCTTGCTTTCAGAGCAGGTTGATCAGGACTACCGACAGGCAGCAGAGTATTATCAACAGGGGGTTGCCCTTGATTATGCTGCCAGCCAGGTCAATCTGGCTAATCTGTATGTCCAGGGCCTTGGAATAGATCAGAATTACGTCAGAGCTTTCAGCTTGTATGAGGCGGCGGCTGAAAAACGCTATAGCCTTGCTTACCTGCCGCTTGGTAACTTGTATTTCAACGGGCAGGGGACGCAGACGAATCTGCGAGTTGCGATGGAGCTTTACACCCAGGCTGCAGATGCAGGCGTGGTGGCCGCGCATTACCCGCTGGGTATCGCATCCGAAACCGGCAAAGGGTCGAATCTGGATCTGACAGCTGCGCGGAACCACTATCGCAAAGCAGCCGAGGGCGGGCATGCAGAAGCACAGAATGCGCTCGGTTACCTGTACAGGCAAGGAATTGGCGTCCCCCGGAATATGTCTGAGGCCGCTTTATGGTACGAAAAAGCGGCCGATCAGGGCATAGTTGAGGCAAAAAATCGACTCTCCTGGATTTTGTCCGGTTGCCCAACAGACAATGTGTGCGATGGTTTGAAAGCGCTACAACTGGCAAAAGAAGCATTGGAGGTACAACCGAGCCCTGGTTATCAGGATTCACTGGCCGCTGCTTATGCACGGTTAGGCCGGTTCGATCTGGCGATAAACACAATGGAACAGATGATAGAGAAATTACCTCAGGATGCGCCGTATAAAACATCATACCAACGCAGGTTATCGTCCTATCGCCTGGGTATCCCCCACCAACTTTGAGTACATAACTAATCTAGGCCTCCCAATTGCTGCTTTGTTTTTTTGACCACCTTCGAAAATTTCGAGTGCCTGTTTCTGTGCGTGAACTGCTCGACTGCCTTGCTGTGCTGAACAAACGACTGGTCTTTGCGGATATGGGTGATTTTTATTTCCTGAGCAGGATGACTCTGGTCAAAGACGAGAAATACTTCGATCGCTTTGATTTGGCATTCAGTGCATTTTTCTCTGATGTCGAAAGTGATCCCGCGGTGTTTGAAGAAGAAGCCCCCCTGGCTGTTTTGAACGAAATTCTTGAGAGACATTTCCCTGCACTGTCAGCAGAGGAAAAAAATTCAGCGTTTACCGAATTTGGAAAAGCCATCGAGAAACAAAAACACGATGCCGGTTCTTCTCAATCGAAACAAAATCAACCCGGAGCGGCAAAGAGTAGAGGAGAAGAATCTGACCGGGATCGCGCTGTGGAACCTGAACTGCCTGAAAAAGGCGAGGCGTTCGATGATAGTAATCCGGGAGGCGAGGAAGCTAAATCCGGGGATGGTGGAGAGATTGAACAGGGTGAGGAAGCAGAAGGAGAAGGAGAAGGAGAAGGAGAAGGAGAGGGCGGTGAGTCTGGAGAAGGGGAAGAGGGCAAAGAAGGTGAGGGTCTGAACGGCCAAAAGGGTCTGGGGGCAGGTGAGGATCCCGGGCAGGGCATTCGAGACGATATTGAAATGGAATCCCAGAGATCGGCGATGAAGGTCTGGCATCAGCGTCAATATCAAGATTACGACCCTGAAGTCGAGTTGGGTACCAGAAATATCAAAATGGCCTTACGTCGCCTGAGAAAGTTCGCCCGCACGGCTGCTGAGATGGAACTTGATCTGATGGATACGATTCGATGTACAGCGAGAAATGGTGGGTTTCTGGATATCAGGGAAGTTCCGGAACGTCACAATTCCGTAAAGGTCCTGTTATTTTTGGATGTGGGAGGTTCAATGGATGATCATATCGAATTGTGCAGCCAGTTGTTTGCAGCCGCTAGATCCGAGTTCAAGTACCTGGAGTACTACTATTTCCACAACTTCATTTACGAAAACATCTGGCTCAGTAATGACCGCAGGCAGGAAGAAAAATTGAACACGTTTGATCTGATCCGGCGTTTCGGGAGTGACTACAAAATTATATTTGTCGGCGACGCCAATATGGCACGGCATGAAATCGCGGAACGAGGAGGCAGCGTCGAGCATTTTAATGGGGATGCGGGAGAAGTCTGGCTAAGTCGGATACAGGATCAGTTCAAGAAAATTATCTGGCTCAATCCTGTTGAAAAGAAAAAATGGCGTGATTCCTATACGACGGAGATGATCCGGCGGCTTGTAGACGATCACATGTACCATCTCAGTGTCGACGGCATTGAGCAGGCCATGAGGTACCTGGCTAGATGATAGCCAACGGCGAATTGGGTGATCCGCCTATTCTTTGACAGAATGTCACTTGTGGCATCTGCTATGGCCTATGTCGAAGTGTATAATCGCATAAACACTAATCCGGCAATGCCAGTACCCGCTTTGCGATCACATTCAGTTGAACTTCCGACGTGCCACCTTCAATGGAATTGGCTTTCGACCGTAGCCATTCACGGGTGGTTGAGAGTTCGCGATCAGTAAAACCTTCGCCTTCCCAACCCAGTGAGTTGGTGCCCTGAATTTCCAGCATGATTTCATACCGGTCCTTGTTTTGTTCTGTACCGTAGAGCTTGAACATCGATGAGGTTGCACTGGGTCCGGTGCTCAACTTAGCTTCTTCAGCCGCTCTTTTCAGGGTCAAAGCGAAAGCTGCACCATTCATTTTGTGGGTGGTTATCCTGCCTCGTAGCCCGGGGTCGGCAATTCGGTGGTTGTTCTCACCGATATACTGTTTTGCCTGGTTCTCCATGGAGAACTCGGATCCGCTGCGAGCACCGCCCATACCCATGCCAGAGATCATGGTTCGCTCGTGCTGCAATAGCCGCTTGGCGATTGTCCAGCCTTCATTCAACGTTCCCACCAGATTTTGTCGAGGAACTTTGACTTCATCGAAAAACGTTTCGCAGAAAGGTGATGCCCCGCTGATCAGTTTGATCGGCTTTGTTTTTACGCCAGGGGAGGCCATATCAAACAGGATGAAACTGATGCCATTGTGCTTTGGAACATCCGGGTCTGTTCTTACCAGGCAAAAAATCCAATCTGCCTGGTCGGCAAATGAGGTCCAGACTTTGGACCCATTGATAATATACTCGTCCCCCGTAAGCACGGCTTTGGTTTGCAGGCTGGCAAGGTCAGAACCAGAGCCCGGTTCACTGTAACCCTGGCACCAGCGGATTTCGCCTCGAACAATACTGGGAAGATATGTCTGCTTCTGTTCTTCGTTGGCATATTCCAGCAACACAGGCCCCAGCATACTAATGCCGAATGAAGTCAACGGGGACCTGGCGCGAATGCGCCGGAGTTCTTCGGAGAGTATTGTATTTTCGTCTTTGTTTAGTCCACCGCCGCCGTATTCTTTCGGCCAGGTAGGGCAGGTCCACCCTTTGCTGCCCATTCGATCAAGCCAGATTTTGGAGTCCGGGTTCAGATAGGTTTCGTTTCGGCCACCCCAAACGGTTTCATTTTCAACCATGGGTGTTCTGATACTAGGGGGGCAGTTTTCGTCAAGCCAGACACGGGTGTCCTGCCTAAATTGATCCAGATCTGACACGATTGTCTCCTGTGGTGGTTAGATTCATGGTTAGTTAACCTCCAGCCCATCTTTTTCCAGAATTTCGGGAGGAGGAACAGAAGGCAAGGTCTGGTACCAGTAGGCTACCGAGGCAATGTCATCTTTCAACGGTAAATATCGCCTGCCGGAGCGCCATCCCAACGCCTGCATGGTGACACGAAGGTTCTGTCTGAACCTCACTGGGTCGGATATATGCCATCGATACATGCCAAACCGTTGCTGGCTGCTGTATCGGCCGTCCGGGCGAATGACCTGGTGGAGTCCTGCCTGGGGTGTTGTGAACTCGGTATAACCGCCACCGTTTTTTAATGCCGGGTCCTTACCCAGGTCGAAATTGTATGAGCCACAGAAGTAGTCTTCCGTGCCGGTACCGACGATTGTCGGGAACTCGTCATCCCCGTCCATGTAAAACTTGATTTCACCTTCCCCCCACCAGCCACGATTATTGACGCCCCACGCCATATAGGTGCCAACAAACTGCCCCTGGCCTTCAACACCATCAAGAATCGTATATACATCTTTGTAGGGAAGGGGATTGGTACGTCGAAACTGGGCATGAAAATACGCACAATCATCCGGGACACTGGTCAGTGTGTAATTTACCTGGTAGTAGAGAACCATGGGCTCGACGTCAATGTTGGTCAGGGTGATGCGGCATCGCTTTCTAAATGGCATCTCCCAGTAACAATTAAAAGCGCTGCCCGGGTTGACGCAAATGGCCAGGGAAGAGAGTTGTGCATACTTGCCCCAGCCCATGGCAAAAAAATCGCCCACGGGACATTCAACGCTGGGATGTTCCTGATCGTCCCAGTAGATTCTCAAAATACTGTAGCGCCAGTTGCCGGTTGGTGTCATCCAGATTTGCTGGATTGCACCCTCTTCCTTGATGTCCACAAGAGTAAATGTTTCTCCGGCTTCAACTCGCACCGAGGGTGAAATCTTCCATCCCTGGCCGAGGTCCCGGGCAGCCTGGGCACCGGTGCCTTCGGTGGCCATACCACCCTTACCCTTGCCTCCGGTAAAATTTTCCGGACTGATGGACCGACTCTCTGCATCCGAAAGCTGGCTGATATTGCCCATATGCAGCCCTAATCCATTAAAAGCCATGCCTTAATCTCGAGAAGTCAATTTTATACCCGTTCTATTTATTCCACTGCGCGACTCGATCTTTCTGCGCCTCGAGCAGGGCGTCAACATCACCGCTCATCGAAATTGACACGATCAGGTCACCTTGTGCAATGGCATCGACAACGGCCTGATCATCCGCGCCATTCACCTCGCCAAATATCGTGTGGGCATCGTCAAGGTGTGGTGTGGGGACGTGGGTAATAAAAAACTGGCTGCCATTGGTTCCTGGTCCTGCATTGGCCATCGACAACCGTCCAGGTGCTGAGTGTCGTAATGACGAATCAAACTCGTCCTCGAACTGGTAACCGGGCCCCCCGGTACCTGAACCCTGTGGACAACCGCCCTGGATCATAAAATTGGGAATAACGCGGTGGAACTTCAATCCGTCGTAATAACCCTTGCGGGCAAGGTTAGTAAAGTTTGCCACCGTCACGGGTGTCCGGTCGGCAAACATGGTGATATTAATGGTGCCTTTTGACGTTTCTATTTGTGCTGTAATGTCCAATGGTTTTTCCTGTTGTGCTTTTAAAAGTGATGTCAGCCTCCTAGCGGGAGGCTATCCCTGTATAGTCCCTGGCGGATTCCCCCAGATAAAGTTGTCTTGGTCGGGCAATTTTATAAGGGGCGCTGAGCATTTCTGTCCAATGTGTAATCCAACCCGGCATACGTCCCAGGGTGAATATCACCGTAAATAACTCGGTCGGAATGCCAACCGCTTTCAGCGTGATACCCGAGTAGAAATCGATATTAGGATAGAGCTTTCGTTCGATAAAATAGTCGTCTTCGCGGGCGATTTTTTCCAGTCGCTGGGCTATTTTGAGCAGTGGTTCGTCTTCCACACCTTGCTCGGCCATTACCGCATGACATGATTCCTGCATGACTGTTGCACGGGGGTCAAAGTTCTTGTAAACACGATGACCGAATCCCATGAGTTTGAAGGGGTCATCCTTGTCCCTGGCCTTCTTAACGTACTCCTCAACCCTGGATTCGTCACCAATTTCGTTTAACATATTAAGCACCGCTTCGTTCGCTCCTCCATGGGCTGGACCCCAGAGTGCACAAGCCCCTGCGGCGATAGCGGCGTAAGGATTGCAGTCTGTCGAACCCGCCATTCGCACCGTTGATGTGGAGGCATTTTGCTCGTGATCTGCATGTAAAATAAAGATCCGGTCCATGGCACCGGCAATTGTTGGGCTTACAGTTGAGTTTTCTCCTGCGGTACCAAAACACATATGAAGGAAGTTCTCGGCATAGGATAAATCAGGGTCTGGCTCAATAAATGCCTCATCTCTTCCATGTTTGTATGCCATTGCAGCCAGGGTTGGAATTTTTGCGATCAGCCTGTGGGCCGTTGTCATACGGTCGGAAGCGTCGGTGATATCCGTATCTTCATGATACAGGGCGGCCAGGCCGGCTATTGCGGCACTCACCATTGACATGGGGTGTGCACCCTGGGCAAAGCCGTTGAATATATTCTGGAATTTGGCGTCGATACTCTGGTGTGACTTAATACTGGTTTCGAAGGCATCATACTCAGACTGGTTGGGCAGTTCGCCGTTCAACAGCAGGTAAGAGACTTCAAGGTGGCTGGATTTCTGCGCTAACTGCTCGATGGGATACCCTCTGTACATGAGGATACCTGCATCGCCGTCAATATAGGTTACCTTGGAGTCACAGCTAGCGGTTGATAAAAATCCCGGATCATAGGTAAAAATACCTTCGGCAATGAGCCCCCGTACATCGACGACGTTTTTGCCTTCGGAAGCCGCCAGAACGGGCAATTCCGTTGACTTACCGTCGATGGTGATTGTAACTGTTTGCGTCATTTTTGGACTCCCGGGTTACCGCACAGGCATTTGGTAGCTGATTACTTGGATACCGCCGGTATCACTGGATGAGTTCACTGACGGAGGTGACAACTTGCCGCCCATCATTCCAAAACCAGCCTGCCTTGTAAAGCCTTGTGTGTTGCGGCTTAGGTCAGGTTGTTGGTTTGTTTTTTGAGTCCAAACTCACTATCATTAGCGCGCGTAAATAATGGCGCTCTCCAGGTGCGCCAGGCTTAAAACCATACCCCCGGGGCATCATGGCCGATTGCGAACATTTGTCGATCATGGATCTGTTAATGCGCCGGGTGGATCTTAGAATGAGAACTTTTTTGTGAAAAACGACCAACGTCCCACCAATGTCTATCCGACGGATTTAAGGGCTTTTGCCTGGCCAATTACCGCTTATGCTTCCCTCGCTCACCGTGCATTTGGCATTGTTTTGTTTGTGGGTGTTGCGTTTGGGCTGTATGCGCTGGACATTTCTCTCTCTTCAGAAGCGGGGTTTAACAAACTGAATGGGCTGATCAAGTCCCCGTTCGGCATGTTTGTTACCTGGGGATTAATGTCGGCTGTGGCATATCACTTCGTGGCTGGTATTAAACACCTGTTGCTGGATCTGGGTGTTGGTGAAACGTTGGACGGTAGCCGATTCGCTGCCAAGGTGACCATTCTACTTTCGGCGATGCTTATTTTCCTCGCCGGTGTGTGGGTCGTACAGGGATAAGGGATAGATATGGTTACACAAGTCACAAGTTTTTCGCGCAGTGGATTGTCCGACTGGGTCGTGCAACGGGTTACAGCTGTCATCCTAGCGACCTATACTGTCGTCGTCGTTGGGTTTCTGCTCATCAATGGTGATTTGTCGTATGCGCAGTGGAAAGGGTTATTCGGCCAGACCTGGATGCAAATATTTACCCTGTTAGCAGTTACCTCGACTTGCGCGCACGCCTGGGTCGGAATGTGGACAATTGGTACTGACTATATCAGGGAACATTACTTCGGCAATGCCGCCGATGCGATTCGGTTTGTCTATCAGGTATTCTGCATCATCACGCTGGCGGTCTACCTGATTTGGAGCGTGGCGATCCTTTGGGGATAGTATGGCTGATAATGATTTGGGACGGGAAAATAGTTAATGAGTGACCTATCAACACTGGAATTTGATGCCATTATCATTGGCGGCGGTGGTGCTGGAATGCGTGCTGCTCTGCAGTTAGCCGAGTCGGGACGCAAAACCGCAGTAATATCCAAAGTTTTTCCAACCCGGTCTCATACGGTGTCTGCCCAGGGTGGTATTACCTGTGCGATTGGCAGCGAAGATCCTGATGATGACTGGCGCTGGCATATGTACGACACCGTCAAAGGCTCGGATTACATTGGTGACCAGGATGCGATCCAGTACATGTGCAGTGTCGGACCCCAGGCGGTTTACGAACTTGATCACATGGGGTTGCCATTTTCTCGAACTGACAGTGGCCGAATCTACCAACGAGCCTTTGGTGGTCAATCAAAAAACTTCGGCCAAGGTGGTCAGGCTGAGCGGACCTGTGCTGCTGCGGACCGAACAGGTCACGCCTTGTTACATGCGCTTTACCAGGGAAATATGAAAGCCGGTTCGGTGTTCTTCTCCGAATGGTTTGCGGTTGACCTGGTGATGAACCAGAACCGTGCCGTCGTGGGTGTGATCGCAATCTGCATGGAAACCGGCGTAAGCCATTACATCAAAGCCAGGGCCACCGTGTTCGCGACCGGTGGCGCAGGTCGAATTTATCAGTCCACCACCAATGCGTTAATGAATACCGGCGATGGTGTTGGCATGGCGTTACGGGCAGGACTACCCGTCCAGGATATTGAGATGTGGCAGTTTCATCCCACGGGGATCGCCGGTGCCGGTGTACTGGTCACAGAGGGCTGCCGTGGTGAAGGTGGTTATCTGATAAACAAGGACGGCGAACGTTTTATGGAACGCTACGCGCCGACAGCTAAGGATCTTGCGGGTCGAGACGTGGTCGCCAGGAGTATGATTCTGGAAATACTCGACGGCAGGGGTGCGGGTGAAAATGGTGATCACGTTCTGCTGAAGCTGGATCACCTGGGGGAGGATGTGCTCCACTCTAAACTCCCCGGTATTGTTGAACTG
Source organism: Gammaproteobacteria bacterium (assembly GCA_012960755.1). Next base: position 144,141 of record DUAT01000057.1, on the reverse strand, counting down.
TCAAAAACCTTTGCCCACGTTGACCCTGTTAAAGATCCCATTCCGGTAGAGCCAACATGCCATTATATGATGGGCGGCATTCCAACTAATATTCATGGTCAAGCCCTGGTGCCTGATGCAGATGGAACCGACAAGATCGTTGAAGGGCTTTACGCTGTTGGAGAAGTCGCGTGCGTATCAGTTCACGGAGCGAATCGTCTGGGAGGTAATTCACTGCTCGATCTTGTGGTCTTCGGTCGGTCTGCAGGTTTACATATTATTGAAGCTCTCTCCCAGGGTATGGATTCTGTACAGCCTTCCTCCAGTGACATGGAGGCTGCCACTGCGCGTTTGAGGCGCTGGGATGAGTCGAGCGATGGCGAAAGTGTTGCCGTATTAAAGAAAGAGCTCCAGTCCTGCATGCAGTTAAATTTTGGTGTATTCAGAAAAGAACAACCCATGTTGGAAGGTATTCAGAAACTCGCTGACCTCAGGGAGAGGATTGGTGCTGCGAGCATTTCAGACAAGAGCCGGGCATTTAATACTGCCCGGCTTGAGGCACTGGAACTGGATAACCTCCTCGAGGTGGCTGAAGCAACAGCCATCGCAGCCGAAGCCCGTAAAGAAAGCCGAGGCGCCCACGCCCGGGATGATTACCAGGAGCGTGACGACACCAACTGGTTATGTCACTCAATATATGACCCCACCGACAAGTCCCTGCGCAAGCGTGCCGTCAACTTTAGTCCTGGTATCCTGGGTACAGATGATGATCTGCCCGAGGGCATTTTTGAACCGAAAAAGAGAGTCTATTAAATGCAAGTTAGTGTTTATCGCTATGATCCGGCAAAAGACCTGCGACCCTACATGCAGGAGTTCAGTGTAGAAATCCCTGGTGGAAAGGACCTGATGGTCCTGGACTTGCTTGAACTGCTGAAAGAGCAGGATGAGTCTGTGACATATCGCCGCTCTTGTCGTGAAGGGGTTTGTGGCTCAGACGGCATCAACATGAATGGAAAGAACGGTCTGGCATGCATCACGCCGATTTCAGAAGTGATCAGGAACAATGCACTGTCTATCAAGCCACTACCGGGGTTGCCAGTTATACGGGATCTGGTGGTTGATATGGAACAGTTCTACGACCAGTACAAGAAAATCGAGCCCTATCTGATCAACAATGAACCCACGCCTACTCAGGAACGTTTGCAGTCACCCGAGGACCGGGAAAAACTTGATGGGCTCTATGAATGTATCCTGTGTGCCTGTTGTTCCACAGCCTGTCCAAGTTACTGGTGGAACCCCGATAAGTTTATTGGTCCTGCGGGGCTGCTTCAGGCTTATCGGTTTCTGGCTGACAGCCGGGATACAGCAACAGAAGAGCGGCTTGCAAATCTCGAAGACCCATTCAGTGTGTTCCGCTGTCGGGGAATCATGAATTGCGTCAGCGTTTGTCCGAAAGGGCTAAACCCGACCAGGGCTATTGGCCATATTAGAAATATGCTGCTGAAGCGGGCAATATAGAATCTGGCTACGCCAAAAGAGCACACGAACTGTCCCTGGATGATATTGCATAAGTCGTAGTGGATGGCCATATACGGCCGTCTCGAAATGTAAAGGGATAAACTGGAGGTAACGATATGCAGGAAACCAAAATGGAAGAGCTGTGGCGTAGCGGCCACATTTCAGGTGGGAATGCATCTTACGTTGAAGAACTCTATGAAAATTATCTTGAAGATCCTTCCTCCGTCGCGGATCAATGGCGCAGTTACTTCGAAACCCTGCCATTGGTTGAAGGTACCCTGACCCCGGATATATCTCATTCAACCGTCCGGGCTCATTTTTTACTGCTGTCAAAAAACCAATCCAGGGTGTCTCCCGTTGCGGCCAGCACAGTACATTCTGACTTTGAACGAAAGCAGTTTGCGGTAGGCGAATTGATATCAGGCTATCGTCGTCGCGGGCATCTGAAAGCCAGTCTTGACCCGTTGAAACTCGAAGAGATATTGCCAGTACCGGTACTGGAGCTGGAATATCATCAACTTTCAGCAGCGGACCTCGATACTCGCTTCCAGACCGGATCTTTGTTCTTTGGAAATGAAGAAGCGCCGCTTCGTGAAATTATTGACGTGCTCGAACAAACCTATTGTGATTCCGTTGGGGCGGAATATATCCATATTGTTGATGAGGCAGAACAGCTGTGGGTGCAGCAACGCATGGAAAGTGCCCGCTCTAATCCGAGCTACAGTAACGGTGTCAAGCGGCGGATTCTTGATCGGCTAATCGCCGCTGAAGGCCTTGAGAAGTTCCTCGGTACCAAGTACCCGGGTACCAAGAGATTTGGACTCGAGGGTGGCGAGAGTTTTATCCCTTGTATGGCTGAGCTTATTCATCGAGCAGGTTCAGCGGGCGTGGCGGAAACAGTCATAGGCATGGCGCATCGCGGCCGGATCAATGTGTTGGTTAATTTGATGGGTAAAAAGCCTAACGAGTTGTTTGATGAATTTGAGGGTCGCTACACGCCGGGGTTTGGTTCCGGTGACGTGAAGTATCACCAGGGTTTTTCATCTAACCTGATGACGCCGGGCGGTGAAATGCATCTTGCTCTCGGGTTTAACCCATCCCATCTGGAAATTGTTGCGCCGGTGATTGAAGGTTCTGTGCGCGCCCGCCAGGATCGCCGCGACGACAAAACCGGTGACAAGGTATTGGCTATTAATGTACATGGTGATGCAGCTTTTTCGGGGCAGGGCGTGGTCATGGAAACCTTCCAAATGTCCCAGACCCGGGGTTACTACACGGGTGGTACGATTCACGTCATTATTAACAACCAGATTGGTTATACCATCAGTAAACGGGAAGATGCCCGTTCGACACACTATTGCACCGAGATCGCAAAAATGGTGCAGGCGCCTATCTTCCATGTCAATGGAGATGATCCTGAGGCGGTTATCTTTGTTTCTCAGTTAGCCATCGATTACCGTATGGAATTCAAGAAGGATGTTGTCATCGATATCGTTTCCTATCGACGTCGTGGCCACAACGAGGGTGATGAACCTTCTATAACCCAGCCAATGATGTATCAAAAAATACGTCAGCATCCAACGACTCTCACCCTGTTCGCTGAAAAAGTGATCGCCGAAGGTGCAATAGACGAGGCAGAGTACCTTCGTCGAACTGAAGCGTATCGCGACGCGATGGATGCGGGGAATGCGGTGGCGTGGGACCATCTGACGGAACCGGATACGTCAATGTTCGTCGATTGGAAACCGTACCTTGGTCACGACTGGACGGTAGAAAGTGATACCCGGTATCCCCTGCGTGACTTTCAGCAACTTGCCAACAAATTGAGCGATATGCCTGAAGGCTTTGTATTGCAAAAACAGGTCGGCAAGATATTTGATGACAGAAAAAAGATGACAGCCGGTGCGACCCCGATTAATTGGGGGTATGCGGAAATTATGGCTTACGGAACCCTGTTAGCACAGGGACATGATCTTCGTGTTACGGGGCAAGATGTTGGCCGTGGTACCTTTGCCCACCGTCATGCGGTATTGCATGACCAGAAAGAAGGTAGAGACTTCGTTCCCCTGAAACAACTTGGAGAACATGAAAACAGTTTTGTCATTTATGATTCTTTCTTATCTGAGGAAGCGATTCTGGCATTCGAGTATGGCTATGCCTCCACGGCGCCTGAAGGGCTGGTGGTATGGGAAGCCCAGTTTGGTGATTTTGCCAACGGCGCCCAAGTGGTGATTGACCAGTTTATTACCAGCGGTGAGCACAAGTGGGCACGACTTTGTGGCTTAACCATGTTACTGCCCCATGGCTACGAAGGGGCGGGACCTGAACATTCGTCTGCGCGGCTGGAACGTTATCTGCAGTTGTGTGCTGAGCACAACATCCAGGTTTGTGTACCGACGACACCTGCACAGATGTACCATTTGTTGCGTCGTCAGGCGATTCGACCTTTGCGTCGGCCGTTGATTGTAATGACCCCCAAAAGTCTTTTACGACACAAGTTGGCCATCAGTACCCTGGAAGATCTTTGTGATGGGGCGTTCCAGACGGTCATTCAGGAGCCACAAGCAGGAACCGATTATGACGTAACCCGCATAATCTTCTGCTCGGGTAAGGTTTACTATGACCTGGATAGCAAACGGCTGGAAGATAACCTTAAGAACGTAGCGATTGTCAGGGTGGAACAGCTCTACCCGTTTCCGGAAGACGACATGCTTGAAACCCTGGCGCGATACCCAAATATCGCCAGTGCAGTCTGGTGTCAGGAAGAGCCCATGAACCAGGGTGCCTGGTATAGCAGCCAGCATCATATGCGCAAGGTTATTCATGAGAAATTTCCAGGACTGTACCTGCAGTATGTGGGCAGAGAGGCGTCTGCAGCTGCTGCAGCCGGTTATATGTTGCTGCATGTAAGACAAATGGAACAGTTTGTACACGATGCCCTGTATACAGAACGAACTGATTAGCGATCCGGTAACGACAGGCGAAAAGTGGAGTAAGGAAAAATTATGGCAGAGATAAAAGCACCGGAATTTCCTGAATCCATTGCAGATGGCGAAATCGCTGCCTGGCATGTTCAGATCGGTGAAAGTGTCAGGCGCGACCAGATTCTGGTTGATATCGAAACTGACAAGGTGGTTATTGAGGTTGTAGCGCCAGAGGATGGCGTAGTAACCGAGATTTTAAAGCAAGAGGGAGAGACTGTTCTTGCGGAAGAGGTGCTGGGTATCTTCGAAGGCGGTGCCCGCCAGCCTGCTACAGAATCGACCTCGGCCAGTGCTGCTGCCGCAAGCCCTGGCGCGAGCGACGATGCCAGGCCAGAGACCCTGGCAAGCCCTGCGGCAAAGAAAATTGCGGTCGAAAATAAAATTGACGTTACCCGCATTGAAGGAACGGGCAAGGGTGGCCGCATTACCAAGGAAGATGTCCTCAAAGCTGTCGCCAGCATCGCGAGTCAACCAGTGACACCGCCGGTGGCCCTGGCTGCCAACGAACCCGCGGCAGCTGAGGGTCGGGTCGAACGACGTGTTCCCATGACCCGTTTGCGGGCCAGCATTGCCAGGCGATTGGTAGAAGCTCAGGAAACAGCGGCCATGCTAAGCACCTTTAACGAGGTGGATATGTCAGCGATTATGGAACTGCGGGCTCAATACAAGGAAGCGTTCGCCAGGGCCCACGACGGGACCCGGCTCGGGTTTATGTCGTTTTTCGTACGGGCCAGTGTAGAAGCACTGAAGCGTTTTCCTGCGGTTAACGCCTCAATAGATGGCAATGACATTGTTTATCATGGTTATCAGGATATTGGTGTTGCGGTTGGGTCTCCCCGCGGTCTTGTGGTGCCTGTTTTGCGGGATGCAGATAGTCTGACCCTGGCTGAAATTGAGAACCAGATCAGCATGCTTGGCGCGAAAGCCCAGGACAACAAACTGGCCATGGACGATATGATGGGCGGCACGTTTACTATTTCCAATGGTGGTGTTTTCGGGTCGTTGTTATCTACACCGATTCTGAATCCTCCCCAGACCGGCATATTGGGTATGCACAAGATCCAGGAACGGCCCATGGCCGTCAATGGTGAAGTCGTAATCCGCCCCATGATGTACCTGGCCTTATCTTATGATCATCGGCTGATTGATGGTCAGGAAGCGGTTCGGTTTCTCGTCACCATCAAGGACTTTTTGGAAGAACCAGCCCGCATCTTGCTGGATATCTAGTGCCCACATAGTTCCCTAAGAGTCACAGTCGTGACCAGTTGTCAGGGTTAAAGGATCAGGAGAAAAAAATGAGTAATAAGTTTGACGTCGTTGTGATCGGAGCGGGTCCTGCCGGTTATCATGCGGCTATCAGGGCTGCACAATTGGGTTTGAATACCGCATGCATCGACAAGTGGATTAACAAGCAGGGGAAACCCGCTTACGGTGGCACTTGCCTGAATGTCGGTTGCATTCCCTCCAAAGCCCTGTTGGATACTTCCCATAAATATGTAGAGGCAAAGGAAGATTTTGGCACCCTTGGTATTAAGACAAAAGGAGTTGAGATAGACGTACCGTTAATGATCGCGCGCAAAGACCAGATCGTCGAGAATCTCACCAAAGGGGTTGCCGGATTGCTCAAGTCCAATGGTGTCACGACTTTTAATGGTGCGGCTCGATTGAATGCGGGTCGAAGTGTTGAAATCACGTCGCACGACGGTAAGGTTGAAACTATTGAAGCCGAATATGTTGTTATCGCAACGGGATCAGTACCGGCGGAGATCCCACCGTGCCCCTTAAATTCTGACTTGATTGTTGACTCGACCGGCGCCCTGGATTTTCAGTCGACACCCAAACGCCTGGGTGTTATCGGTGCTGGCATCATTGGACTTGAATTAGGCAGCGTCTGGAACCGATTGGGCTCTGAGGTGGTCGTACTCGAAGCACTGGAAGACTTTTTACCGATGGCAGATAAGCAGGTTTCGAGGGAAGTGGCGAAGCAATTCAAAAAACAGGGCCTTGATATTCGCCTCGGAACCAGGATCACCGACACGAGTGTTAAAGGGAAAAAGGTCACCGTGACCTACAGCGACAGTGAAGGCGAGAAAAATGAAGTCTTCGACAGCTTGATTGTCGCGGTGGGCCGTCGGCCATTTACGGAGAATTTGTTGGCCCCGGACAGTGGTGTCGATCTGGATGAGCGTGGTTTTATTTACGTCAACGATTTGTGTTCTACCAATGCCCCAGGGGTGTTCGCGGTAGGAGACGTGGTTCGTGGGCCAATGCTGGCTCACAAGGGCATGGAAGAGGGGCTTATGGTGGTTGAGCGAATCGCAGGTCAAAAGCCCCTTGTCAATTACGACTGCGTACCTTCGGTTATCTACACCCATCCCGAAGTCGCATGGGTTGGTAAGACCGAACAGGAGCTAAAAGCCGGTGGTGAACCCTACAATGCCGGATCATTTCCGATGCTGGCGAGTGGCAGGGCGATGGCGGCAAATGATACGACAGGTTTCATCAAGGTACTGGCGGACGGTAAAACAGACAGAATTCTGGGTATCCACATGGTGGGTGCTCATGTATCAGAATTAATCGCCGAGGCTGTAATTGCGATGGAATTTGGTTCAAGTGCGGAAGATCTTGGCCTGACGATGTTCGCTCACCCGACCCTGTCGGAAGGTCTACATGAAGCGGCATTGGCTGTATCGGGTCATGCTATTCATATCCCGAACCGCCGAAAGAAAAAATGATCACGAACTATCAACTCTAAGGTATATAAGTTATGAACCTCCACGAGTATCAGGCGAAGCAGGTCTTTGCCCAATATGGACTGCCTGTTTCCAAAGGCTTTGCTGTCGACACGGCAGACGAAGCAGTAGCGGCGACAAAAGAACTGGATGGAGACATCTGGGTAATCAAGGTGCAGGTGCATGCCGGTGGCCGCGGCAAGGCTGGTGGTGTTAAGTTGGTATCAACTGAAGCAGAGGTCCGCGAATTCTGTGACAAGTTTATCGGTACCAACCTGGTCACGTTTCAAACCGACGCCAATGGACAGCCGGTGAGCAAAATTTATGTCGAAGAGTGTGCCGACATTGAACGGGAACTCTACCTCGGCGCAGTAATTGATCGTTCGTCTCAGCGTGTGGTGTTTATGGCTTCCACAGAAGGTGGGGGTGAAATTGAAAAGGTTGCAGAGGAAACACCAGAGAAAATTCTCAAAGCAGTGATTGATCCTGCCCTTGGTCCGCAGGCCTACCAGGGTCGTGATCTTGCGTTTCAGTTAGGTCTGGCGGGTAAACAGATCAACCAGTTTGCGACAGTATTTACCACCCTCGCCAGGATGTTCGTTGAAAAAGATCTGTCGCTTTTGGAAATCAACCCATTAGTGGTTACCAAAGATGGTGATATTCACTGTCTTGATGCAAAGGTTTCTATCGATAGCAATGCACTCTACCGCCAGAAAGAACTACAGGCGATGCGTGATCCAAGCCAGGAAGACGATCGAGAAAATGAAGCCTCTGAATATGATCTCAACTATGTTGCGCTGGAAGGTAGTATTGGTTGTATGGTTAACGGCGCGGGACTGGCTATGGGAACCATGGACCTTGTTAAGTTGCACGGTGGTGAACCGGCGAATTTCCTGGATGTCGGGGGTACAGCCACTAAAGAGACAGTGAGTGAAGCATTCAAGATCATCCTTTCCGATGGTAATGTTAAAGCGGTATTGATCAATATTTTTGGCGGTATCGTTCAATGCGACATCATTGCCCATGGCATTATCGGCGCCGTAAAAGAAGTCGGAGTGAAAGTCCCGGTGGTGGTCAGATTTGAGGGTAACAACGCAGACCTGGGTGTCGAGGCACTTGCACAAAGTGGCGTTAATATCATTGCAGCGACAAGTTTAACCGATGCTGCGCAACAAGCGGTCAGAGCTGCAGGGGTGCCTAGATGAGTATATTGGTTAACAAAGATACCAAGGTAGTTTGCCAGGGATTTACCGGGTCTCAGGGTACATTGCATTCAGAACAGGCGATTGCCTACGGCACTCAACTGGTTGGAGGTGTTACCCCGGGTAAAGGCGGTCAACAACACCTGGGATTACCTGTTTTTAACACGGTAGAAGATGCGGTTGAAGAAACCGGTGCGAGTGCCTCGGTTATTTACGTTCCGGCGCCCTTTGCGAAAGATGGCATTCTTGAAGCCGCCGAAGCAGGCATTGAATTGATCGTGTGCATAACAGAAGGGCTGCCGACACTGGATATGTTGATAGTAAAGGCAAGCCTGGATGCGCGTAACATTCGCTTGATCGGACCCAACTGCCCTGGGGTTATCACTCCTGGTGAGTGCAAGATTGGTATTATGCCTGGTGAGATTCACCTGCCCGGCAAAGTCGGCATCGTATCTCGTTCCGGCACGCTGACCTACGAAGCCGTCAAACAAACAACAGATTTGGGATTTGGTCAGAGTAGCTGTGTTGGTATTGGCGGCGATCCGATTCCGGGTAGCAATTTTATCGACATACTGGGACTGTTTGAGGAAGATCCTGCCACCGAAGCAATTATTATGGTTGGAGAAATCGGAGGTAATGCCGAAGAAGAAGCAGCCGAGTTTATCAAGCAGAATGTCACCAAACCGGTGGTCGGCTATATTGCCGGTGTGACAGCGCCTCCCGGCAAGAGGATGGGGCATGCGGGGGCAATTATCGCTGGTGGCAAGGGTACTGCTGAGGACAAGTTTGCTGCTTTACAGGCGGCTGGTGTGGCCACGGTAAAAAGCCTTGCTGAAATAGGCAACACGCTAAAGGAAGTCACTGGTTGGTAGGGCTGGTAGCTGGGGTGATGGGACTCACAAGGATCAGCCTTGGCAGGCTGCTTTTTTGTTGGCCGTGATCCTGGGTCCATCCCTTGAAATCTGTGACTGAGACCCCATCTAGACATTCTTGTTACGATCAATTCCCACAGTATCGCTGTGAATACAAATTTGGAGGTAAATATTCAAATGGCTGTTAAAGCAAAGAAAGAAACCCTCGGTTTTCAGTCAGAGGCCAAACAACTCTTACATCTCATGATTCACTCTCTTTACAGCAACAAAGAGATATTTCTTCGTGAGCTTATTTCCAATGCCTCGGACGCCATCGACAAGTTACGCTTCGAAAGTCTGTCCAATGCAGAGCTCCTGGGTGACGATACAGATTTCAGGATAAGAATTGATGTAGATAGTGAAGCCAACACCATTACGATCACTGACAACGGTGTCGGTATGACTCGCGATGATGCCATCAGCCATCTGGGTACCATTGCGAAGTCAGGTACATCGCAATTCTTGGAAACTCTCACAGGGGATCAGCAGAAGGACGCCCAATTGATCGGACAATTTGGAGTTGGTTTTTACTCCACCTTCATCGTTGCCGATAAGGTTATTGTAGAGAGTCGTGCTGCCTCGACGGGTGTTGATGAAGCCGTGCGGTGGATTTCAACTGGTGAGGCGGAGTTTGATATTGAGTCAATTGAGCGTGAAGAACGCGGCACCTCTGTCATTGTGCACCTGAAAGCTGACGAGAAAGAGTTTCTCGACGACTGGCGCGTGAAAAGTATTGTAAAAAAATATGCCGACCATATTTCTGTCCCGGTTCAAATGCTGGAACAACCTTTACCTGTTAGCAATGATGATGAAGGGGAGGATGACCAAGTTAAGGGTGAAGGTGCAAAAGACAAGGATCAGCCGGTCCCTGAGTACCAGACAGTTAATGCTGCCAAGGCATTGTGGTCTCGTTCAAGAAGCGATATTTCAGACGAGGAATACCAGGAATTCTACAAACACGTTTCCCATGATTTCCAGGATGCGTTGAGTTGGAGTCACAACAAGGTAGAAGGTAAACTGGACTACACCAGCCTGATTTACATCCCCTCTAAAGCACCGTTTGACATGTGGCAGCGTGAAACGCCCAGAGGTTTGAAACTCTATGTACAACGTGTGTTCATCATGGATGAAGCCGAGCAGTTTTTACCGCTTTACCTGAGGTTCATCAAAGGTGTGGTTGATTCAAACGATTTATCACTGAACGTATCAAGGGAAATTTTGCAAAAAGATCCGGCCATCGAGTCAATGCGTAATGCATTGACGAAACGTACGCTGGATTCTCTGGAAAAAATGGCAAAGAACGACGCTGAAAAATACCAGTTATTCTGGGGCGAATTTGGTCAGGTGCTCAAGGAAGGTCCGGCAGAAGACTTTGGCAATAAGGAAAAAATTGCGAAGTTACTTCGATTCTCTACCACCAGTAGTAAATCAGAAGTCCAGGACCAGTCACTTGACGATTACCTGGGACGATTGCAGGAAGGTCAGGAGAAAATTTACTATGTTGCCGCAGAAAACTACCTCACTGCCAAGAACAGCCCGCACCTGGAAGTCTTCAACAAGAAAGGCATTGAGGTGTTAATCCTCAGTAACCGAATAGATGAATGGCTGATGAGTCACCTGATGGAATTTGACGGCAAACAGTTCCAGGATGTCGCTAAAGGTGCATTGGACCTTGGAGATCTTGATGATGAGGAAACCAAAAAGGAAAATGAAAAGGTAGAAAACGAATTCAAGAGCCTGATTGAGCGAGTCAAGGAAGTGGTTGACGATAGCGTGGAAGAGGTCAGGATCACTCACAGGCTAACTGATTCTCCTGCTTGTCTGGTTGTCAACGATGATGAGATGGGAATGCAGATGAGACGGATTTTGGAATCAGCAGGTCAAGAAGTGCCGAAAACCCAACGGGTATTTGAGATCAACCCCCTGCACCCGCTCGTGTCCAAATTGAACGACGAAACAGATATGGATCGCTTTAAGGATTTGACTCTGGTCCTCTACGATCAGGCGATACTTGCCGAGGGCAGCCACCTGGAAGAACCAGCTGGGTATGTGCAACGGTTGAATAAACTATTGCTGGAACTGAGCTCCTGACACTCTGCTTGAAAAAAAAGGTTTTGTGCTAAGTAATTAGGGTCGGATTCAATCAGATTCAGCGGGCTGGTAAGCACCACCGGTCTGCTGTTGCTGTTGGCTGTTCCGGAGGTCACTGATAACGGATTCGAGCGCACGACTGAACATCGGACCTTCATTGATAATCTTAACCGTGTCTTTTTTTACCTGAGTCGCCAGCTCCAGACGAGTTTTTTCAGTCACCTTGGCACCCTGGCGATTGACGAAAATGAACTTGTCGATGGCGTTGATTTTCGCAGCAAGCTTGCAGCGGGTGGTTTTGTCTCCTTCGTGGATGAATTCGACCCAGGTTCCCACGGTTAATGCGTCAATCTCGGCGAAGGCTGGGTCATCCTCCGCCAATTCGTCGTCTGGAACCTCTGCTGGCTCCGTAGGTGACGCGTCTGTAACATTAGTACTGTCTGATTTGGAATCAGAAGCATCGCGGTCAGCGTAGAAGTCTACTAGTAGTTCTTCGATCTCATCGGGACGAAATGACTCTTCCTGAATTTCTCCGAGCCGGTTCATTAGTGAGTCGACCTGTTCGGGTTCGATCTGGGCGATCCGTAGCGCTTTTCGCAGGTTATTTGTCAAGCGGGGATTAACTACCTCCAGCCGATCCCGGTCATCTTTTTGGTCATGGGGCTCGACAGTCCAGAGCAAAACATCGATTGTATTCAGCGACTGTTTCCAGGCATTGCTGTTCGGGCCTTCTTTAAGTACCAGCATCACCATAAACTTGTAAAAATAGGTTTTTAGAAAATCGACGATAAATTCGTCCAACTTAACATCAAGAATTCGTTCCTGAATTTTTTGGGTCACCAACTCGTGAATATCATCGAGTCGGTCCTGGCTTTGCGTGGATTTTAGAATCCGCTTCTCTAACCTGTGTGTTTTTGCAGTTTCTCTCGCCCTGAATGTTTTAAAATCCTTGATCAGGTCTTCAAAAAGTGAATTTTCGCCATCATATTGCTGGGTTCTGCGAACAATCTCCTCGACTTTCTTGTAAAGCAGATCCTCGGCGAGGTCATCCACTTCTGTCCAACCGATTCCTGCTGTTGCGATATCATTCAGCAGCGTACGAACCGGATGGTCTTCTCGATCAAAAAAAGCGGTATCGGAAAGGGCCACTTTCATTATCGTAATTTGAGTCCGGCCGATCAATTCCTTGATGGGAATTGGCACGGCGTAATCCTGAAAGATCGCATCGTAGAGCAGGGTCACCAGGTTAATGACGTCCGAGGATTGTTGGTCGAGGGCAGAGATCACGCCTTCTTCCTGATCTTCCTGCATTAATTCGCCGAGGCTCTCGGATATGTCCAGGGTTTCCAGCTCATCCAAATTGGTCGGGATGTTTGCTTCCTGCGTGCTCTTCTGTTCCATGCCGGACTGAATATTCGTCAGAATATTCATTAGCTGGCCCTGATCCACCACCTGTACTTCTTCCCCGGGTGCAGGCTGATATGGTTGCATTATTCCGGGTGACTGATTTGATAGTGGGACCATTGATGCAGGCACGGCAAACTGTTGTGCGGGTACCATCCCTGGCTGATCGGCTGGTACGATTCCAGGTTGCTCCGGAGCAGGCTGCCCCGGTGCAAGATCCGGTAACTCGACAGGCATAGGCTCGTAGTGCAGCAGGTTCTGTATCGTCGAGAACACCTGGGGTTGGCCCGCGTTGTTAACCGGTACATTGCCCGGCACTGTGTTGCCAGGCGCTGTGATGTTCGGCACCATATTGCCAGGCGTTGTGATGTTCGGCACCATATTGCCAGGCGCTATGATGTTCGGCACCATATTGCCAGGCGCTATACTGCCGGGGATCATGTTGTTCTGCAGCATATCGTTCGGGACAAGGTTGTTCTGCGGCATATCGCCTGGAACGGTGTTGTTTGCTAATGGATTGTACTCCTGAGAAAAGCCAGCATCACCTTGCCCCCCTCGTTCTGATCGCTCTAATTGCGTGGTGTATTTTGCGTGACCTGAGGCTCCGGCTCCTCCTTCCATTCCAAGGCCCGGTAACACACCGTGCTTGACAAGGAGTTGATTGGCTTCGAGCAACACCGTGTCCAGCTTTCTCAAAACGAGCTGGTTGAGGCTTCGATTTAATTGCCTGGTATGATCTTCGCTGATCTCCTGATCTCTCACGGCATTGGAAAATGCCGAGGCAATTTGTTGCGGATCCAATGGGTTAGTTGTTTCATCGATTTGAGTATTCGCAAACAGTGCATTGAGACGTGTGTTGAAACTGATAAAACTGGGCAAGTTCAGATTGCGGGCGGAAGCAACCATACTTTCGAACGCGACCAGGGTCGTCAATTCTTCGTTCTGTACCAGGGACACTGTTTCGAAATCAACATGTTCTTCCTCTTCATCCTGCAGAGCTTCAAGACGGTCGAATCCGTGATTCATGTCATCAACAAAAATCGTCAGAATGTCGTCACGATTTTGCATGAGCGCCGTAATTTGGTCATTCTCGGTGAGAACTTCCTGAATCATGCGTTTCAGCGAACCGATCGTACTCTGTTGTAATCTATCAATTATCTCTGACACAAATTAACCAGTATTGATTTCTATGCTGACTGAAGATAAACCTATCCAGATACTTTGTATAGAATGGGTACCCAAAGGTCTGTCTTCAATAAACATTTTCATATAATCTAGGCGTTTACGGTCACTATGTTAGCTAATTTCGAGGTGTGAGGCTACGTCAATCCGACTATGGGGTAATTTTCTCGCATAAGTTATAGTGATGGGGTCTTGGCGAAAGCGGATAAACACCATGGAGCGTACGATTTCAGTATTGGGAGCAGGGATGTTCGGCACTGCAATTGCGAATATTCTTGCCGAGAATGGCCAAAAAATCTTGCTCTGGTCCAGGGATGAAAGGCACGCGGAGCTGATTAAGTCTACCCGTGAAAACAAGAAATCGCTTCCCGGATATCGCATAAACGACAGCGTTACGCCGACTTCGGACCTGGAGGAGTGCTTAAGATCCTGCGATGTTGCGTTTTTTAGCGTCCCGAGTGGGGCATTTCGAGAAGTAATCAGATTGGCGCGACCATACATATCCGGGTCCGCAATGGTCATCAGCACGACAAAAGGTATCGAACCTGATGGGTTCCTGCTGATGAGCGAGGTGATAAGGGAAGAATTACCCGATAATCCGCGGGGTGTTCTCAGTGGGCCTAATTTGGCAGAGGAAATCGTTCAAAAGCAAATTACAGCGACGGTGATCGCGAGTGAGTCTCGGCAGGTAACTTCTGTTGTGCAGGAGATTCTACACACGAATTATTTCAGGGTTTACGCCAGCGAAGACACCTATGGTGTCGAGCTGGCAGGCGCCTTAAAGAATATTTATGCCATAGCAGCTGGTTTTGCCAGCGCGCTCGGCGTTGGGCAAAATACCCAGGGCATGCTGCTGACCAGGAGTTTGGCGGAGATGAGTCGGTTTGCGAATATCATGGGTGCAAATCCGCTAACGTTTCTGGGACTGGCAGGGGTGGGCGATCTTATGGTCACCTGTGGTTCACCCCTCAGCCGTAATTTTCAATTGGGAATGTTCATAGGTCAGGGGCTGAGCCTGGATATGGCGACGGAGAAATTAGGCAGGCTCGCCGAAGGCGTCAATACGGTGCGAACGGTCAAGCACAAGGCTGCTGAAATGGGGGTATATATGCCGATAGTTACCGGTCTGTATAGCATTTTGTTTGAATCCAGGTCAGTGGAATCTGTTATTCATGATGTAATGATGTCTGATCAGCCAGATGATGTAGAGTTCGTTTTATAATGAAACTATTAATAATGCGTCATGGCGCAGCGAAATCTGCGATCAGGGATTTCGATCGCAGACTGAGCAGGCAGGGTGCTGAGGATGTTAAAAGAAGTGCTGCGGGGTTGTTAGCCTGTTGTTCAGTGCCAATGAGGACTTTTGCCAGCCCACTCGTTCGTGCCCAGCAGACGGCCGAATTGGTCCTCGGTGAACTTGAACTCGATCAATCGTTCGGTACGATCGATGAAATCTCACCTGAAGGTAATCCTGAAAAAGTGGTTGCACGGCTGTCGGCTGAAATCGAGAAGGCGCTGTGTCTATTGGTCAGCCATCAGCCGTTTGTTAGCAATTTCGTCGAGTACTTGACGAATAGAAAGGTATTCATGGATACAGCGAGCGTTGCCTGTATTTCGATGGATGTTCTGGGACAAAATTGTGGTGATTTAGAATGGCTCATTCCCGCTTAGTTTACATATTGATTTTTATGGCGCCGCTGTTGGTTGAAGCGGCGCCGGAAGAAATAATTTCGATGTTTCCAGGCTCAAGGACTGTGTCTGAAGGTGGCGATGATGAAATCAGGACCTACCAGATCATTACCGGTTCTATCGCCCGGGTTAATACCCAAATGGTCCCTAAATCTTCTGAACATGTGCAGGGCAGGAAACGAATCACGACGCTGGAAACACCCAATGCACAACGAACTGAGGATGTGGCGGCATTCTATCGAGAGCAGTTGCAAAACAAGGGGCAGATCGTATTCGAGTGCCAGGGTCGGACTTGTGGCAGCAGCAATTACTGGGCAAATACGGTCTTCAGGAAATCGATCCTGTATGGTCCGGAGCAATATCAACATAGTATGCTGGGGCGAATTTCAACCGATGGGACTCGATTTGTCATTGTCTACGTGGCTCAGCGAGGCACAGGTAAGCTTTATACGCATATTGAAATCATTACTGTTGAAGATAGTGCGCTGGCAACAGACAGTAAAGTCGTTGGATCGGCTTTGCAACTTCTCGGTAAGTACAGCTTTCGGGTCGATGCGAGCGAGGAAATGTTGACCGCGATAATCGATACCATCAATGCCAATGCTTATCGACGCCTGGCCCTGGTGGCGCATGATAATCTGCAGTCAGGAGAGTCTGTTGATGCTGGTATTGAAAGGACAAAACAGGTTGCGGAAACGTTGAAGTCCCGCTTGATCGAAATGGGGATGGCAGATGTGGATCTCTCGGCCTATGGTGCCGGTCCTATCGCACCGATTGACCTGACTCGAACCAGCCGGATTGAACTGGTGGTAATCGCCGGGTCACCTTGAGTTTTGTCCATGAAGCGCTGGTGAAAAAAGGCTGGATCAACTGGCCAGTGTCAGCAGGGACAGGAATTCCATTCTGGTCGAAACATTCTCCCGAAATTCGCCGAGCATCACTGAGGTTTTCATTACCGAGTTCTGTTTTTCTACACCTCGCATCATCATGCACATATGCTTTGCTTCGATAATCACACTGACACCGGATGCCTCAGTGACCGACTTAATCGCTTCGGCGATTTCTTTGCTGAGATTTTCCTGGATCTGTAGTCGCCGGGCGTACATTTCAACAATACGTGCGATTTTTGACAGGCCCAGAACCTTTCCCGTCGGGATGTAGGCTACGTGGCATTTGCCAATAAATGGCAGCATATGGTGCTCACAGAGGGAGTAAAGTTCAATATCCTGAACCACCACCATCTCACTGGTTTCTGACTCAAACAGAGCACCGTTGACGACCTCGTCCAGTGTCTGCTGATAGCCCCGGGTGAGAAATTCCATGGCTTTTGCTGCACGTTCGGGGGTATTCAGCAGCCCACTTCTGCTGGTGTCTTCACCGACAGTTTCGAGAATGGACTTAAATGCCTGTTGCATATTGTTTGCCATGGAAAAATATTACCGATTGAAAAAACAAGGGTGGCTAAGTTAAGGCATCATCACTGATTGGTCAAAAATAATTTACCGTCAGGGAGGACGTGCAGCTTGATATTGTCGGTATAATGAAACGAAACAGGAGAGTCACATGCCCGGTAGCACGATTGGTGACCTATTTCGCGTCATGACATTTGGTGAAAGCCACGGCCCTGCGTTGGGATGCATTGTTGATGGTTGTCCACCGGGCATGTCGTTGACCGAAGCTGACATACAACCGGACCTGGATCGCCGTAAACCCGGAACTTCAAAATATACAACCCAGCGTAAAGAGGGTGATCGAGTGAAGATTCTCTCCGGAGTGTTCGAAGGCAAGACGACGGGAACTTCGATCGGCCTGATGATCGAAAACGAGAATCAAAAGTCAAAGGACTATGACGACATAAAGGATCTTTTTCGTCCTGCACATGCGGACTACACTTACCTCAAGAAATACGGTATCAGGGATTATCGTGGTGGTGGACGTGCCTCGGCCCGGGAAACAGCAATGCGTGTTGCAGCCGGAGCGATTGCCAAAAAATACCTGCATCAGCAACATGGTGTTTTGGTAAGAGGCTATCTGTCGCAAATGGGAGATATTAAACCAGCGACCCTTGACTGGGATGAGGTACCCCGCAATCCATTTTTTTGCCCGGACAGTACCAAAGTTGCAGAGATGGAACAGCTGATTGACACCTTGCGACGTGATGGTGACTCCATCGGAGCACGGATCACGGTGATTGCAGAAGGCGTCCCCGTCGGCCTGGGCGAACCGGTATTTGACAAACTGGATGCCGAGATCGCCCATGCACTGATGAGCATCAATGCGGTAAAAGGCGTTGAAATTGGGGCAGGATTTGATGCAGTCAACCATCGGGGTAGTAAGCATCGGGATGAGATGACACCCAATGGCTTCACTTCAAATAACGCCGGGGGAATCCTCGGTGGAATTTCAACCGGACAGAATATTGTGGCGCATATCGCTCTGAAACCGACATCCAGCATCACGCAACCGGGGCAGACGGTCGATGTCGAGGGTAAATCTGCGGAGGTGATCACCAAAGGCAGACACGATCCCTGTGTCGGCGTTCGAGCGACGCCAATCGCAGAAGCCATGCTGGCTATCGTTATCATGGATCATTTGTTGAGGCATCGCGGTCAGAACATGAATGTAGCGGATGTTGGACCGACACTCAGGTAAGCGTACAGATCTTTTACAATGGTGCCCGCACGTTTCTTACACCGATGGCGATTTCTGGCTCTCTAACAGCTCCAGGAAAGCCTTTGCTGCATTCGACAGAGTTCTTTGGACATGGTGTATTACGCCCAGCTGGCGGGCGATTGTGACGTTTGGGACGTTGATCACTTGCAGTGAGTCATCCAGCATCGAAACCGGCAGGACACTCCATCCCAGTCCAACGGTAATCAGCATTTTGATCGTTTCCAGATAGTTCGTGGACATGGTCACGTTCAGGGCAAGACCACGTTCTGCAAACAACTGCTTGACGATACGACCGGTAAAAGTGCTCATATCCGGAAGAATGGCCGGAAACTCCGGTAGCTGTTCGATATAGATCCGGTCATTTTGAGTCAGGGGATGATTAATTGAGCACACGAATGCCAGTTCGTCACGCCAGATGGGGATTGATGCCAGGCGCTCATGGGATGTGGGGGCCAGGGTAATGATGCCCAGTTCGAGGTTTCCCTGGACGATTTGCTCGTGAGCAACCTCAGAGTCCATAAAATGTAAATCGAGGACTACACCCGGGTGCGCCTCGGAATAGGCTCGCAGAACCTGTGGCAGGTGCCACAGACCAATGTGATGGCTGGTTGCCAGGGACAAATTTCCGCCAACATGACCACCCAGATTGCTGATGACCCGCTGGGTATCTTCTATTCTGAATAGGATATCGCGCGCACGGGGCTCCAGGGTGCGACCTGATTCGGTGAGATTTACAGTTCTGCCAATACGGTCAAACAGACGTACGCCCATTTGGCTCTCAAGCAAAGCAATTCTCTTACTGACGGCAGGTTGGGTGAGGTGTAATCGATTGCCAGCAAGGGAGAAGGATTGAGTATCTGCGACAGCCACAAATGCTTTTATGCCATCTATATCTATCATGCCGTCTTATTATTCCAATTGCTTATCAAATTGATAAATAATATGAATTTGAGTTATGCGAAAAATGATCATAGCATTAATCTGTCATTTATTCTGAAAGCTACGATGCGGAGAAATTCAATTGGAAAAGGTTAATGTTGCGATCGTCGGGGCAACCGGCGCGGTGGGTGAAGTCATGCGGGAAATGCTCGAACAACGCGGTTTTCCCGTAAAAAAACTGTCTCTTCTGGCCAGTGAGCGATCAGCCGGTAGCCGCCTTCAGTTTGTTGGTAAATCCATCATGGTTGAAAATCTGGATACGTTTGATTTCTCAGATACCTACATTGCACTTTTCTCTGCCGGGGGGTCGGTGTCCGAGAAATACGCACCCATTGCAGCATCCCAGGGTTGTATTGTGATTGACAACACGTCGTTTTTTCGCCGTGATCCAAGGATCCCCTTGATTGTACCTGAGGTGAATCCACACCGGATTAAGGATTTCAAGGAGACAAATATTATTGCCAATCCAAACTGCTCAACTATTCAGATGCTTGTAGCGCTGAAACCGCTATACGATGCAGTCGGCATCACCCGGATCAACGTGTCGACCTATCAGGCGGTTTCCGGTGCGGGGAAAAGAGGCATCGAGGAGCTTGCTTCACAAACAGCACGACTGCTGAATGGTCAAACCTATGAGCCCTCTGTGTTTACCAGGCAGATAGGTTTCAATGCAATTCCCCATATTGGCGACTTCGAGGACAATGGGTTTACCAATGAAGAGATGAAAATGGTCTGGGAAACTCAAAAAATCTTTGAAGATGAAGACATCAAGGTGAACCCAACCTGTGTCCGAATCCCGGTATTTTACGGGCATTCCGAAGCAGTGAGTATAGAAACGAGGTTGCCCATCAGTGTAGATGAAGCAAAAAAGTTAATGTCGCAGGCACCGGGTGTCAGCGTGATTGATGAACGTCAAAACGGCGGATATCCCACAGCAGTTTCCGATGCTGCAGGAGAAGATCCGGTCTATGTGGGCAGAATTCGGCAGAACATTTCCGTCAAAAATGGACTTAACCTATGGATTGTAGCTGACAATGTCCGCAAAGGCGCAGCTCTCAACAGTGTACAAATCGCAGAATTTTTGATAAAACGTCATAAATAAGCGATACTTATCGCAACAACCGGAGATCGTTTCTAGGTTTGGACCTCAATTTGTTGATTGTGGGCAGGCGCAGATTGGATCGGATCTGGTTATTTATTGGTGACGAGGAAGAAAAATGACACAAAGGCTCAGGTGGCTTCTTGCCAGCTTCGTCCTAACCCTGACAGCACCCACATGCTTTGCACTGGGATTGGGCGAGCTGGAACTAAAGTCAGCGTTAAATCAGCAATTCCACGCAGAGATAGAGCTGACAAATGTGCGTGGTCTTACGGTTGAGGAAATACTCCCGAAGTTGGGTACCCAGAACGATTTTAAGCGTGCAGGAGTCGAAAGGGGTTTTGTGCTTATCGACCTTCGGTTCAAGGTTGAGTCCAGGCCAAATGGTCAGTTGTACGTCCAAATCACCAGTACCAAGCCTATTATTGAGCCATTTCTTGATTTTATTGTTGAAGTGCTATGGCCTAGTGGCCGGATTTTAAAAGAATACACCGTGCTGCTTGACCCCCCCGTGTTTGATAAAGGTGGCGTCGAACCTATAGGGATAAGTCGGTCGCAGCAAAGAACGCCAGCGCCACGACCTGCAACACCGGTTCAGCCAGACGAACCAGAGACCGCCCGGATATCGCCACCCGGAGCCAGACAACCCGTCGAGCCCGCGCAAAAGCGGGGCAAGTTAACCTCGGGTGAGTACGGCATAACCAGTTACGGCGACACACTTTGGAAAATTGCGGCCAGTATCAGATCGGTTGATTCCGTTTCGATCCAGCAAACGATGTTGGCGCTGAAAGATGCCAATCCTGAAGCTTTTATCAGTGATAACATCAATCTCCTAAAGGCGGGATATGTACTTCGGATTCCAACCGAACGGGAATTGAGAGCTACCAGTGCCGGATCAGCAATCGCTGAAGTAAAGGTTCAAAATGAAGAATTTGAAGCCTATAAAAGTGGTACCAGTCTGGCACAGCTTGATGCCTCCCGTCGCCGGAAGTCCACGGATTCAGCCAGTGAGACTGTTGATGATGGTGAGCTGAAACTGCTTGCGCCTGATCAATCCAGCGGTGAACGCGCCGGTGAAGGAGATGGCGATGCCAGAGTGCAAGAGCTCGAAAATGAACTTTTATTCGCGGAAGAGGATTTAAGCCGGTCCCGACGAGCGAACACCGAACTAAATGGCCGGTTCAATGAGCTGGAAGAACAGTTAGATAGCATCCAACAGATTCTGGTCCTTAAGAATGACCAACTGGCTGCGTTAAAGGCACAGGTCACCAAACTACAGTCCAATGCGAGTAATGCTGGTAGCGCTCCACCGCCAGTGACAGAGCCCGTCGCAAATCAATACCTTTCTCTGTTGTCTAATCCCATCGTTCTCGGTGTCCTGGGGCTCATTGTTGTTGGTGGTGTAGCCGGTGTACTGATCCTGATGCGCCGACGTCGTCAAGACCTTGATGATGACGACGAGTTGGAAGAAGACGTTGTCATGGAAACTATGATTGATGACGACGATGAAGAAGATTTCGAAGAACCAGAAGGCGAGGATGAAGACGAGGACTACGACCAGGACCAGGACCAGGACCAGGACCAGGACCAGGACCAGGACCAGGACCAGGACCAGGGAATTTCACCTGAAACCGGGGATGTAATTAGCGAGGTAGAAATATACATCGCCTACGGCAGATTCCCAGAGGCGATTACATTCTTGCAAACAGCAATGGAGGCCGAACCTGTACGGCTGGACATCCAGTTAAAGTTACTTGAAGTCTATGTCCAGACGGAAGACACCGAGGCTTTCGATCAGTTGTTTGATCAACTCAAATTGATCGCCAACGCCGATGTGGTTCGGCAGGCTCAAGCGTTGCGAGGTGATGTACCCGAGGAGGCTGCTGATGAAGATCTGTCATTCGACCTGGATGATTTTGGTTCTGAAACAGAAGACGATGGGTTGAATCTGGATGATGGCCTGGACCTGGACGAGGGCACTGATGACGAAGACGCAATATCTCTTGATCTCGACGACGATGATGAGATCGCCCTTGATCTGGATGATGATGATGAGATCGCCCTTGATCTGGATGATGATGATGAGATCACCCTTGATCTGGATGATGATGATGAGATCACCTTTGATCTGGATGATGATGATGAGATCACCCTTGATCTGGATGATGATGATGAGATCGCCCTTGATCTGGATGATGATGAGATCGCCCTTGATCTGGATGATGATGAGATCGCCCTTGATCTGGATGATGATGATGAGATCTCTCTTGATCTGGGTGATGATGATGAGATCGCCCTTGATCTGGATGATGATGAGATCGCCCTCGATCTGGATGATGACGATGAAATCTCTCTTGACCTGGATGATGACGATGAAATCTCGCTCGATCTGGGCGATGACAAAACCTCACTTGACCTGGATGATAATGAAAGCGCGCTAGCACTGGATGATGATGATTTCTCCCTGGATCTGGATGATGATGGTGCAATCACGCTGGATCTTGATGACGACGACGGTAATGACCTGGAAGATGATGGAGGCAACAAACTGGACCTGGCACGAGCCTATATTGATATGGGAGACGGTGATGGGGCCAGAAGTGTGCTCGAAAAAGTGATCAGCGAAGGTACCGACTCTGAAGTCAAAGAAGCCAATGAGTTGCTTGAGAAGATCGACTGAGCTCGCTTTCGCAACATACCAATCTCCATACTATAGCTCTTGGTGTCAGCTACAGCGGCGAATCGTTTCACGGCTGGCAGTTTCAGGGCGATTCTATTGCTACAGTACAGGCCTGTCTTGAAACTGCTCTCAGTAAGGTAGCAGACAAGCCTGTCAGGGTTGCCTGTGCTGGTCGGACAGACTCGGGTGTCCATGCAACAAAGCAAGTCGTACACTTTCAAAGCGATGTCGATAGACCGTTGAAGGCATGGGTGATGGGTACGAATGCCCACTTACCAGACTCCGTATCTGTTACCTGGAGCAGGGAAGTGCCGAGTGAATTCAATGCCCGGCACTCAGCCCGAGCCAGGCGCTATGTTTACCTGATATACGATCAGCGGATTCGTTCCGCATTGTTTCCCAACCTGTATACACGGGAACATCGAACCCTCGACCCGAAACGTATGCATGAAGCAGCGCAATACCTGCTTGGGGAAAATGACTTTAGTTCATTCAGGGCAGCAAATTGCCAGTCCAGAAGCCCCATGCGAAATATCCACCACCTCAGTGTTGTACGAGGGGGTGACCTGGTTGTGATTGACGTGCAGGCAAACGCATTCCTGCATCATATGGTGCGTAATATCGCCGGGGTTTTGATGGACATAGGTGCCTCTGAGCAGCCTGTGAGCTGGACCCGAGAGTTGATTAAAATATGTGATCGCAGGCAGGCGAGTGTGACCGCAGCCCCCAATGGTCTGTATTTAGTGGACGTTCTATATCCTGACTATCCGGAAATACCGGAAGGGCCGGATTTACCACACCTGCTGTCAATGATTGACCTCACCTAAGAACCGTTGTTACCTGGCTTTGGATATCCCACTGTCGATTCTGGTACACTCTCGCCCCTTCGATTGGGGTGCCTGGAAAAGGTAAAGAATGCGCACACGAGTCAAGATATGTGGGATCACCAATAATGAAGATGCCCGGTTTGCACTGGACGCAGGTGCTGATGCGCTGGGATTTAACCAGTATCAGCAGAGTCCGCGTTTTGTCGATCCTGATCAGACCAGGAAGCTGGTTAGCCAGTTACCTCCCCTGGTGACCAGTGTCGGACTATTTGTCAACGAATCAGCTGAGCGGGTCAGGGAAATTTGCGCCCGGGTCGGATTTGATCTGTTGCAGTTTTCTGGCGATGAAACCGATGAATATTGCAGACAGTTCGACCTGCCATACATAAAGGCAATTCGCGTCAGGGATGCGCAGATTCTGGAGCGGGAAATTCAATGTTATCCTGGTAGTCGTGGCATATTGCTCGATGCTTATGTGAAGAATCAATTTGGCGGTACCGGGCAGGTGATTGATTGGCAGAAGCTGCCTGTCCTGAACCAGAAAATATTGCTTGCGGGTGGATTGAATCCACAGAATGTCAGTGAGGCGATTGCCCAGATCAGGCCTTACGGGGTGGATGTCAGTAGCGGGGTCGAAATGTCAAAAGGCAAAAAAGATCCAAAGAAAATCCAGGAATTTTTTAAATCGGTAGCCGCAGCAGATCGGAGTAGTTAGCTAGATTTGTAAATTAACTACATTAAGTAGCCTGATGATTAATCCGAAAAACATGATTTTAAGGACGGAACTAGCTATATGAGTGAAAAGAGCAAGGGAGACAATGCAGAATTGACTTCAATGCCGGGGGTAAACGGACGTTTCGGGATATATGGAGGCAGATACGTACCCGAAACATTGATGGCTGCGCTGGAGGAGCTGACCAACGAGTATGCGAGACTAAGAAGCGATCCTGGCTTTACTGCTGAATTTGAGAGTGATCTTGCGAACTATGTTGGCCGGGAATCTCCCTTGTATTTTGCCCAACGTCTAACGGAAGAAATGGGGGGCGCGAAAATCCTCCTGAAGCGAGAAGACCTCAATCATACCGGTGCACACAAGATTAACAATTGTATCGGACAAGGATTACTCGCCAAATACATGGGTAAACCGCGGGTAATAGCTGAAACCGGTGCTGGTCAGCATGGTGTGGCGACCGCCACCGTCGCAGCAAGGTTTGGACTGAAATGTCAGGTGTACATGGGTAGTGAAGATATCCAGCGGCAGAGTCTGAATGTTTATCGGATGAAATTATTGGGGGCGGATGTTGTCGCGGTTGACAGTGGCTCCAGGACGCTGAAGGATGCGTTAAGTGAGGCAATGCGTGATTGGGTTACCAACGTAGATGACACCTACTACATCATCGGTACTGTCGCAGGTCCACATCCATATCCCATGCTGGTGCGGGATTTCCAGTCGGTTATCGGCCGTGAAACCAAAAAACAGTGTCAGGCCATGTATGGATGTTTACCGGATGCTATTGTCGCCTGTGTCGGCGGTGGTTCGAATGCCATAGGAATATTTCATCCATTTCTCGAACACCAGGATGTGAAGCTCATTGGCGTTGAACCGGCAGGCCATGGGCTTGAAACCGGCGAGCACGCTGCACCTTTGAGTCGGGGCGAAGTGGGCGTGTTGCATGGAAATAAAACCTATTTAATGCAGGATGAAAACGGTCAGATACTGGATACCTATTCTATTTCCGCAGGGCTCGACTATCCCGGTGTTGGCCCTGAACACGCATGGTTAAAAGATATTAAGCGTGCAGAATATGTTTCTGTCACTGATCAGCAGGCACTTCATGCCTTTCGACAACTCAATTTACTTGAAGGTATTCTACCGGCCCTGGAGTCGTCCCATGCCGTGGCCTACGGAGCAGAGTTGGCGAGCCAGATGAGCAAGGATGAAATTGTGATTATTAATCTTTCTGGCAGGGGAGATAAGGATATTCCTACCCTGGCCAGCATTGACGGTATTTCCATTTCATGATTGAGAGACTTATTTGCACATCACAGGTCCTGTCAGGGACTAAGACAGAGGGTTGAGTAGTGAGCCGTATTGCCGCTTGTTTCGAGCGATTATTTTCTGAAAATAAAAAAGCACTGATTCCCTACATTGTAGCCGGGGACCCTGTGAAGGAAGTCACTGTGGGCATTATGCACGCGATGGTTGCCTCAGGTGCCGACATTATTGAATTGGGCGTTCCTTTTTCAGACCCGGAGGCAGAAGGTCCGGTCATTCAATTGGCACACGAACGGGCCCTGGTGCATGGTACGTCGCTAAAAGACACGATTGCGATGGTTGCGGAATTTCGCAGGACAGATGATGTTACCCCGGTTTTACTTATGGGTTATGTGAACCCGATCGAACGCATGGGTTATGAAACATTCGGCGAGTCAGCGTCCATCGCCGGTGTTGACGCAACCCTGATAGTTAATGTTCCACCTGAAGAAGGGGAACTACTGGAACAATCGCTGATCGCCCATGGGCTGGATTCAATTTATCTGCTGGCACCTACAACTACAGACCTGCGAGCACAGTATCTTTGCAGCAAGAGTCGCGGATTTATTTACTACGTATCGCTAAAAGGGACGACCGGTGCCTCTCTGATCAATATGGATGATGTGGAGCAGAGGGTCAGGTTCCTGCAACAATATTCAAAAATCCCTATGGTGGTAGGTTTTGGCATCAAGGATGGTGGATCCGCAGCGCGTGTGGCGTCATTTGCCGATGGTTCCGTCGTTGGGACCGCTGTTGTGAGTCTGTTCGAATCTTCAGGTGGTGAGCCGGATAAAATTGCGCTCGAGGTCGGCAAACTTCTCACCGAAATGCGTCATGCCATGGATGCTGAAACTGTGTCATGACACTGGATCTTTGGCTGAACAAGATTCGACAACTTCACCCAGTCAAGTGGGATTTGGGACTTGAGCGGGTCGGCGAAGTTGGCGAACGGATGGGTGTGATAAAACCTGCAACCACCGTTTTTCTGGTTGCCGGTACCAACGGCAAGGGGTCGACCTGTGAATTCCTGGCCCAGCTATGTCATGCACTTGGGCTTAGCTATGGCAAAACGACATCACCTTTTCTGCTGAAGTATAACGAGCAAATCATTGTTGACGGTAAACAGGTGGCTGACCAGGAGATCTGTGATGC
Organism: Gammaproteobacteria bacterium; assembly: GCA_012960755.1. The sequence continues at coordinate 117,044 of DUAT01000057.1, read as the reverse complement.
TTTTGAGCGAATTGAGCACAGTCGCAATAAAATCTCGCTGACATACTTCGAATTCGGCGCTCTCGCAGCGTTGGATATTTTTAACCGAAAACATTTAGACGTTGCGATCATAGAGATTGGCCTGGGCGGTCGGTTGGACGCCATGAACATTGTTGACCCGGAGGTATGCATCATTACCAGGATTGATGTGGATCATCAGCAATGGCTGGGTGACAACAGGGAGAGTATCGGCCGTGAAAAGGCGGGTATCCTGCGCGCAGGCAGACCCGGTATTTGTGTCGATCCGGCACCTCCGGATTCAGTATTCTCCGCGGCCCGGGAACTTGGGATTGAAATTCAGTCCCTGGGTCAGGGCTTCTCCGTTGAGGACGAATTATTAACGGTAGGGGATCATCAGTTTCGACTGTCGAATCTTCAACTACCATTACCGAGCGCTGTTGCGGCTGTCTGTGGCACGTTGGCAGCGGGTTTTAAACTTACCCAGAAACTTGTTGACCAGGCCATGAGCAAAGCCAGACTAGATGGCCGGTTTCAGGTTTTGCCTATGTTGGAAAAGAGGTCGGAAAAGAGGTCGAGAAAAACCATACTGGACGTTGCCCATAACCCGGGCGCCGCCGAATACTTATGTCAAAAATTGCATGATCAAGGTATTTCCAGTGTTCAAGCGGTGACAGGCATGTATGGGGACAAGGATATTGAACAGATTTTTCGAGTCCTGACCCCGTTGGTTGCGAAATGGCACCTCTGCGATCTCGACGACGAACGAGCAGCGTCGGGCGACGAAATGAGGCAACGATTGTCGTCGAGTTGTGGGTTAAGTGGTGAGACTTATGGTAAAGTATCTCTCGCATATGACGCTGCGACGCGAGCTGCGAACGAAGACGAAGTTATCCTTGTATTTGGTTCGTTTCCCGTAGTTGCAGCAGTCTTGAAATATCTTGAGACGACCTTAGATAGGGTTTAGGTGGAAGCAAAGCTCAAACAACGAGTGATTGGTGCAGTCATTCTAATCACACTGGCCATTATCGTTCTGCCGATGTTGTTAGATGGTTCAGCAGAAGACCGGGCGCGGGTGTCAGCGACGATGCCTGCCCCTCCCAGAATTCAACTCAAAAGCATGAGCATTGCCGAGATCGAACAGAACATGGCCAGAATGGAGCAGGAGAGTGCTGCCCGCCTGCCGGTAGAGATCCAGGATGCAGAAGGCACAGACCCATCGCTTGATTCTACATACGATCAGGCAGCCGACAAACAAACAGACGATCAACGAGCAGAGAATGAAACCTATCAGCTTGACCAGAATGATCTGCCCGTCAGCTGGACATTACAGTTAGCCAGCTTCGCAGACCGAAACAATGCAACCAGGTTAAGGCAGTCACTTCGGGAAGCACAATTCAGAACGTACATTTTAACGGCTGATTCCACCAAAGGTCAGGTTTATCGGGTCTTCGTCGGGCCAATGCTCAGTAAGACCAGGTTGTCCGGTTTTGCCGAGGATATAGAGGCTGATTTTGACCTGAAGGGGCGAATTATCCGTTTTCAGGTTGAGGAAGATGGCAACCAGTTGGGTGGCTGGTAGCATCCAACCGCTACTCGAGGGTCGAATGAGGAGAGTGTGTGGCATCGATAGGGTTAGTTGACTGGATCATTTTCGCCATCGTCGGATTTTCCACGTTGATAAGTATCAAACGTGGGTTTGTAAGAGAGGCGTTGTCCCTGGCTACTTTAGTAGCCGCGATGATCGTTTCGAGATTTTTCGGTCCGTCATTTGCTGCCTTGCTGGTAGACCTGATTGAAGTCGAGTCGGTGCGTAACATAACTGCTTATGTGGGATTGTTCTTCGTCACGTTGATTGTAGGGAGCATGTTAAATACGCTGATTGCCCAATTTGTCAGGGTGGCAGGACTCGATGGCATGGACAAGCTGTTGGGGATGTTTTTTGGTTTTGCCCGTGGCGCGCTGGTCGTCGTTGTTATCGTCGCCGTATTGGCAAGGGCGGGTGTCGCTGAAGATGACTGGTGGCAGGATTCACTGCTGATTCCCAAATTTATGGCTTTCGGGGACTGGATACAGATGATCGGATGGGACAACGCAGATGATTTAATGCAGCAAGTGCGAACAAGCTGATGATTTTGCAGAGCCATCAGCTGAACAAGAGCCATCAGCCGAACAAGAGCCATCAGCCGAACAAGAGCCATCAGCCGAATAAATTAACACAGGGTGACACAATATGTGTGGCATAGTTGGAATGATTGGTCGAAGTGATGTTAGTTACGATCTTTATGATGCACTCACCGTACTACAGCATCGTGGTCAGGATGCTGCAGGGATTGTGACCTGTGAAGGCGATAGTTTATCTCAACGCAAGAGTAATGGCCTGGTGCAGGATGTTTTCCACCAAGGTCATATGAACCGGCTTAGAGGCAAGATGGGTATTGCCCATGTTCGCTATCCCACTGCAGGTACATCGAGTTCCGCAGAGGCACAACCGATGTATGTCAATTCACCGTTTGGAATCTGCCTGGCGCATAACGGCAACCTGATAAACGAATCCGAACTCAACGAGGACCTGTTTCGTACGGATCGACGGCATATCAATACCTCGTCGGATTCCGAGGTGTTACTGAATGTATTTGCCCATGAGTTGCAGAGTGTTGCCGGAATGCGTCCGGACCACAGAGAAATCTTCCAGGCCATAGAACGGGTTCATGAACGGGCCATTGGAGCCTATGCAGTGGTGGCGATGATTATTGGCTATGGCATAGTCGGATTCAGGGACCCGAATGGCATTCGCCCGGTGTGTTTTGGGAAGCGCGAAATGCCAGACGGCACGGAATATATGATTGCATCCGAGAGCGTCGCGTTAAGTGTGCTTGGATTCGAATTGGTAAGGGACATCGATCCCGGTGAAGCGATTGTTATTCAGACCAACGGAAAGGTACACACCCGACAGTGTGCGTCAAGCCATGACTTCAATCCCTGCATTTTTGAACAAGTGTACCTTGCCAGGCCAGACTCTGTGATTGACGGTATATCAGTCTACAAGGCGCGCCTGAAAATGGGCGAAAAGCTGGCGGATAAGATTCTACGATTGTATCCGGATCACGATATCGATGTAGTGATTCCTATCCCAGACACCAGTTGCACGGCAGCGATACCCATGGCTTATCGATTGAATGTTAAATACCGGGAGGGGTTGGTCAAGAATAGGTACATAGGTCGGACATTCATTATGCCTGATCAAAAAGAACGGGTGAAATCGGTACGGCGGAAATTGAGCACGGTCGAACTGGAATTCAAGGGTAAGAATGTACTGCTGGTTGACGATTCCATCGTCCGGGGGACCACATCAAAGCAAATTGTGCAGATGGCAAAAGATGCCGGGGCAAACAAGGTTTATCTCGCGTCTGCCGCACCAGCGGTCCGTTATCCCAATGTATATGGTATCGATATGCCATCAGCGAATGAATTTGTCGCTCATGGCCACACTGAAGAACAGATTGCAGAGTATATTGGCGTGGATTGGCTTGTATACCAGGATCTCGAAGATCTGCAACAATGTGCGCTGGGCGTTAACAATAGAATTCACCAGTTCGATTGCAGCGTCTTTGACGGTCACTACGTAACCGGTGGTGTGAATGACAGCTATCTCCACAGGCTGGAGTCGAAGAGAAATGACGATGCAAAATCTGCGGATATTGATGTCGATTCAGAAGTTATCGATCTTCACAATCAGGCCTGATTTCTAAGCTATGCAAGATGTCATTCGTAATACCATCACGCAGATCGGAACGATTCTGCTTGGCAAAGAGCATCAGATAAAACTCTCACTGACCTGTCTGATCTCGGGTGGTCATCTCCTCATTGAAGATTTACCGGGAATGGGCAAAACCACCCTGGCCCAGGCTCTGGCCAGGACGCTGGGTTTAAGTTTTAACCGGGTCCAGTTCACCAGCGACTTGCTACCGGCGGATATTCTGGGGATATCAATCTTTGACAAGGAAAGTGGCAAATTCATATTCCATCACGGTCCTATTTTCAGTCAACTGATCCTGGCTGACGAGATCAACCGGGCAACCCCGAAGAGCCAGAGTGCCCTGCTGGAGGCAATGGAAGAGCGACAGGTCACAATCGAAGGTGAAACGCGGATTCTGCCCGCTCCGTTTTTTGTAATAGCGACCCAAAATCCAAATACCCAGGCAGGCACGTTCCCACTGCCTGAATCGCAGCTTGATCGATTCCTGATGCGAATAGAACTGGGTTATCCGGATCCCGCGGCTGAAAGAACGCTGATGAGAGGAGAAGATCGTCGCCATGTTTTGGCGCGTCTGCAACCCGCCATGTCGAAGTCACAATTGATCGAGATCCAGACCCTGAGTGGTCAGGTAAAAGCTTCAGAAGCTTTGATTGACTATATCCAGCGCCTGGTACAGTACACACGTCAATCCCCTGAATTCGCCTATGGGCTGTCTCCGAGAGGTGCGCTGGCATTGCTTCACTGCGCAAAGAGCTGGGCGCTGCTCGATGATCGTAAACATGTCGTGCCGGAAGATGTACAGGCTGTATTGCCAGGGGTAGTTGAACACCGCCTGAGGGAGACCGCGGATTTTACTGGCCACGGTGGTAGTGCATTGGCGCAAAGATTACTGACAAAAGTTGACATCATAGGGTAGGGGCAGCAAAACCAGGTTACCGGCATGGAGGATTCAAACAAGGGCAATATTGACCGTACCAGTCTTGAACCTGAATACGAGGTACCAAAAAGCCGCCTGTGGCGCTCGAACCTGTTTCAGAGCTGGTTGAATCGACGCCTGCCCCCGTCAGATTCCATCTCTCTCAACCAGAGCAACATATTTATCCTGCCAACCCGACAGGGTCTGTACTTTCTCATTTTGATTTTTTTCATGCTGGTGGCGGGAATCAACTATCAGAACAGCCTGGTCTATGCGCTGGCGTTCCTGCTCATCAGCATGTTGATGGTCAGCATCCTGCACACCTTTCGAAATCTGTCCGGACTCACGATTCAGGCTGGTCAGACCCAGGCTGCGTTCGCTGGTGAAGATGCAGAATTCGACGTCCGCCTGATCCGGCATGGAAAACGAACCTTCGAGGCGATTGTACTCGGTTGGAATCCGGATCTGTTGCAGGGTGCAGACTTACTGGAAGGTACGGAGGTCCGGGTCAAACTGTTTGTCGAAACTTCACAACGTGGCATCATGAATCCGGGCCGGATGCTGATACAGACTTACTATCCTGTGGGACTATTTCGTGCCTGGTCCTGGGTTGATTTAAATATGTCTTCGGTTGTTTACCCTCAGCCTCTTATTGCCGGTGATATTCCTCTGGCCTTGAGCACGACCGACGAGGGTGAAATGATGCAGAAGCAGGGTGTGGATGACTTTCACGGTTTGAGAGAGTATCGGGCAGGTGACTCGCTACGGCACATTGCTTGGAAGTCATTTGCCCGCACAGAGGAACTGCTGGTCAAAGAATTTGCGGCCCATGTTGATCGCCGCGTTTGGCTGGACTGGGAGTTTTTTCAGGGCATGGACCGTGAAGCTCGTTTGAGCCGACTTTGTTACTGGGTGGTTCAGTTGTCCCGAACGACGGATGAATATGGTTTGCGCCTGCCCGGTGTTGAGATTGCACCTGGCAGTGGTATCGAACACAAGAACCGGGTGCTGACTGAGTTGGCGATGTTTGAAATAGAGGTCGGCTAGTTCATGGTTGGTTTCGCGATCCCAAGAAATTCTCTAGCCTGGATGCTGGCTGCCCAGGCGGCGGTGATCGCACCTCACGTCGTCCGTTTGCCGATTTGGGTCACCCTGGTGTGTGTCGGTTGTGGTCTGTGGCGGGTGATGGTTTACCAGGGTCGATGGTCCTACCCGAGGCGGTGGGTGAAAGTGGTTTTTGTCCTGATCGGTGTTACCGGCATACTTTTGGGTTACCAGAAGTTTTATGGACTCGAACCCGCGATAGCCTTATTGATTATCGCTTTTGTGTTGAAATTACTCGAGATGCACCACAAAAGAGACGCCTACATTGTCATCCTGTTGGCCTACTTTGTTGCCATCACTGAATTTCTTTTCTACCAGACTATCCCTTACACACTTTACATGCTGATTGCGGTGACGATGATTACGGCAGCCCTGATTGGATTGCACCAAACGAAATCCCATGTTCGTCCTACCGAAACACTTAAAACAGCGGTACTGTTGTTAGGTCAATCGGTGCCTTTGATGATGGTGTTGTTTGTTCTCTTCCCAAGGATATCACCATTATGGACCGTTCCCTTACCGACTAATGTTGCCCGAACCGGAGTTACGGACAGTATGACACCCGGGGATATATCGCTGTTAACGCAATCAGACGGTCTGGCATTCAAGGCCACGTTTGAATCCACACCGCCTTTGTTCAGTCGTTTGTACTGGCGTGGGATTGTGCTTTCAGAATTTGATGGGCAAACCTGGTCAAGAGAAGCACAATTGACACAGAATTCATGGCGCACCGGCGCAACCGTGCCAGGCTGGGTGTCAGATATTGAATATCAAGGTGATGAACAACGCTATGAAATCGTTCTTGAACCCACCCAGCAGAAGTGGTTATTCAGTCTTGCAGTGCCCACACTCGTTGATCATCCCAGCCTGGAAATACTGCATGACTATCGAATTGCCTCCCGGTCGGTTGTCAGGCAACGATTGCGATACAAGGTGAAATCACACCTCAGATATGTGGTGGAGCGAGAACTCAGTGATTTCTCACGTTACAGGAATACACGCATTCCAAAATATAGCAATCCCCGGTCCCAGGTATTGGTAAAACAGATGTTTAAAAAGTCAGGCTCAATTCCTGGCTTCATTAACAATGTGTTGCGAATGTATAACCTGGAAGAATTTGTTTATACCCTCAGACCTACATTGCTCGGCGATGATAGTGTCGATGGATTTCTGTTTGAGTCACGACGCGGGTTTTGTGAACATTTTGCCGGTTCCTTTACTTTTATGATGAGAGCGGCAGGGATTCCGGCCAGAGTTGTGCTGGGATACCAGGGTGGGGAATATAACCCGAGGGGGAATTATGTCTCTGTCAGGCAATTTGATGCCCACGCCTGGGCTGAAGTTTGGCTTGAGGACGGTGGTTGGGTCAGGATCGATCCCACGGCTGCGGTCGCACCCGAACGGATTGAACGTGGGCTCGAAGCCGCCGTCGAATTGGAGGACACTTTTCTTGAAGACACACCATTGTCAATTTTCAAGTACCGTCAACTATTATGGCTGACTGACTTAAGGTTACGGCTGGATGCTGTTGGACACTATTGGGATACCTGGGTTGTTGGCTATACGCCGGAAACTCAGATGGGTGTGCTGGAAAAGTTTTTTGGTGATCTTGATCGAAAGCGATTGGGAATGATTATGTTAACAGTGTTCTTCAGCATTCTCGGTATTATTGGCGTCGTGATGCTGGCGAAAAAAAGTAGCACGGTCCTGGCGCCCATAGACGACGAATATCTGGAATTTTGCCGTCTGATGGAAAAATGGGGAATCGGGCGCAGAACCGGCGAAGGCCCCCTGGATTATGCACAGAGAATTGGCATGGAAAAGCCCGAACTACGGCAGCAGATCAACAACGTCACCTCAGCCTATGTCGAGAAAAACTATATCCACCCGGATACCGCCAGTGTTCACGATTTGAAGAAGGCAGTCAGGGCACTTAGATTTAGAACCCTGACCGCTACCCGCTAGCAGCTTGCTACGCGAATCAACCAGTGTTAATTATCGGTGACGCCACTTCAACGATGTTGGTGACCGGAATGGAAACCGAATTCGCACTTTCTAAAAATGACTCGATCTGGTCAAAATTCAGGTACCGATAAATGTCACCGGACATGGTATCCAGGTCACTAGTGTAGGAAAGGTATTCTTCCGGGGTTGGCAACTTACCCAATACACTAGCCACCGCTGCCAGTTCGGCAGATGCCAGATACACATCTGCGCCATCCCCCAGTCGGTTGGGAAAATTCCGGGTAGATGTTGAGACGCAGGTGCTGTTAGGGGCGATGCGCGCCTGGTTTCCCATACACAGTGAGCAACCAGGCATTTCTGTTCTTGCACCCGCTGTAGCAAATGTGTTGTACACGCCTTCCTGCCTCAATTGATGCTCGTCCATTTTGGTCGGTGGGGATATCCACAGACGTGTGGGAATGGCATTTGCTTTGCTGAGGATACTCGCTGCAGCACGGAAGTGTCCGATATTGGTCATACACGAGCCGATAAAGACCTCGTCAATTTTCGCACCTGTCACCTCGGACAGAGGTTTTACATCGTCCGGGTCATTCGGACAGGCTAAAAGTGGCTCTTTGATCTCATTCAGGTCCACTTCGATAACTTCTGCGTATTCTGCGTCAGCGTCTGGTTCGAGCAGGACCGGGTTGGCAAGCCACTCCTGCATCGCTTCGACCCGTCGTCCAATGGTTCGAGAGTCGCCGTAGCCTTCTGAAATCATCCACTTCAACAATGTCACATTGGAAGTGAGATATTCGATCATTGGTTCGATGCCGCGCCGAATTGTACAACCC
>DUAT01000057.1:49430-108334 GCA_012960755.1 Gammaproteobacteria bacterium | reverse complement strand
CGTATGGTATGGCATTGACCAGGTCCCGAAGGGTGATGCCGGGCTGCATTTCTCCTTTGAACCGAACCAGCACAGATTCCGGCATATTCAGTGGCATAACACCAATAGCGGCCGCGAATGCAACCAGGCCTGAACCTGCGGGGAAACTGATCCCCATGGGGAACCGTGTATGTGAATCACCACCGGTACCCACAGTATCCGGCAACAGCATACGATTTAGCCAGGAATGGATAATACCGTCACCTGGTCGCAGGGCGACACCACCGCGAGTTTGAATAAAGTCTGGCAAGGTATGTTGGGTATCAATGTCGACGGGCTTTGGATAAGCCGCCGTGTGACAAAATGACTGCATCACAAGGTCTGCTGAAAATCCCAGGCATGCCAGTTCCTTCAATTCATCCCGTGTCATGGGTCCCGTTGTATCCTGTGAGCCCACAGTGGTCATTTTGGGTTCACAGGAAACACCCGGTCGAACGCCTTGTACGCCGCACGCCTTGCCAACAATTTTCTGCGCCAGGGTAAAACCCTTGTCAGATTCTTCTGCCGGAACAGGTCTGCGAAATATCTCGCTAACACCCAGGCTCAGCGCTTCACGGGCTTTCTCTGTGAGACCACGACCTATGACCAGCGGTATTCTGCCTCCAGCCTGGACCTCGTCCAGCAATACCTGGGTTGACAGTTCAAAGGTTGAGATAACATCGCCCGCTTCGTTGGTGATTTTTCCTTCATAGGGGAAAATTGTGACAACATCGCCCATATTCAGCTTGCTGACATCGCACTCGATTGGCAGGGCACCTGAATCTTCCATCGTGTTGAAGAAAATGGGCGCAATCTTGCCGCCCAACACGACGCCGCCATTTCTCTTGTTCGGAATAAATGGAATATCGTCTCCCATATGCCAGAGCACTGAATTGGTGGCGGATTTTCTGGATGAGCCTGTACCGACAACGTCACCCACATAAGATACGGGATTGCCTATATTTTTGAGTTGTTGCACTGTTTCAAGTGGGTTATCCATACGCTTTATCAACATAGCCAGAGCGTGGAGAGGGATATCCGGCCGGCTCCAGGCATCTCCTGCAGGGGACAGGTCATCTGTATTGGTCTCGCCCTCAACTTTGAAGACTGTGATCTTTATCTGTTCAGGCACTTTTGGTCGCGAGGTAAACCAGTCGGCGCTGGCCCAGGATTCAATGACAGCCCTGGCATGTTCGTTAGTTTCTGATTTTTCAACAACATCATGAAACGCATCGAACATCAGCAGTGTTTTTGACAGGCAAGCTGCCGCAGTGGGTGCTACTTCATCATCGTCGAGTAAAGCGATTAATGGATCGATGTTATATCCTCCCAGCATAGTACCCAGGAGTTCGGTTGCTTTTTGTTTGTCAATCAAGGGGGAAGAGGCATCTCCATTTGTAATTGCGGTGAGGAATGCAGCCTTAACATAAGCAGCGTCATCGACGCCAGCCGGTACTCGGTTGACAAGAAGATCGAGAATGAAGTCTTCATCACCGGCAGTGGGTTCTTTTAAAAGTTCGATCAAGCCGTTAACCTGTTCCGCAGATAGCGGTTTTGGGTCTATCCCTTGTTCTGAACGTTCGGCAACATGTTGACGATAGGCTTCTAGCACAACGTAAATCCTCTAATTTAGTGAAAAATCAGGGGCTGGGCTGACGGCTAGCCCCCTAAAAATGGGGCCATGAGTGTACCCGAATAGCACTAATAAGTTAAGTGGGCCGGTAGATTGAAAAGACCAGAGTCATGAATGTAGAAAAGTTCCTGTTTTGTGAAACACCTGATGAATGGGTTGCTTCGGTCAATGAGCACCTGGCGGTATTGCTGATTGACCACGCCAATTGTGAAAAGAAAGCAGCTTCTACTGCACTGAACCTGATTTACCGCTATGTTGATAAGCCGGACATGCTGATACAACTGTCAAAACTGGCGAGAGAGGAGTTACGGCACTTCGAGCAGGTGCTGGGGCATCTGCAGAAAAGAGGCATTGAATATCGTCATCTTCCACCCGGCCGGTATGCAGGCGAGCTGCGAAAAGGCATACGGACCTACGAACCTGCCCGCTTGGTTGACGTATTGATAGTCAGCGCTATCGTCGAAGCAAGAAGCTGTGAGCGGTTTTCCCGGCTGATTGAGGTGCTGGACGACGAATTGGCTAGGTTCTATACGTCATTGCTCAAGTCAGAAGCACGTCACTATAAGCTGTACCTGAACTTAGCGAGAAAGTTCTCAGCTGTGTCTATTGATCGCCGGGTTGATTTTTTTCTAAAAGAAGACCAGCTTCTGGTGACAAAACCCGACGATGTCTTTCGATTCCTGAGTGGCCCGGTTAATCAGGAGGATAATTCAGGGTAGGAATTAACGAATCTCAAATGAAGTGAGCTTGAGGTCACCGTCAGTGCTCGTAAGATACCAACCGAGTGCGTCCCAGTCACCCAGCACAATGCGTTGTGCGGCGACGCCATCGAGGGTCAGGTCGTGTACCTTTGGCCTGTGAGTATGACCGTGGATCATGGTCCTGACGCCATGTGCCCGCATGACATTTTCAACTTCTAAAGGGGTTACATCCATAATGTCGCTGGCGGCCTGCCGGGTGAGTTCCTGGCTTTCACTGCGTATGCTGTTGGCAATAGCTTGTCGTTCGGGGATGGTCTTTGAAAGAAAATCCCTCTGGAAGTTTTCGTCACGTAACTGCTGCCGAACGTGCATATAGCGTTCATCACGGGTACAAAGGCTGTCGCCGTGCATCAGCAGTACTGAATCCCCGTCGATGTCGATCACTGTCGGGTCGTCGAGCAGCGTTGCCCCGGTTTGTTGGCAAAACTGCTGCCCGAGTAGAAAATCACGATTACCATGCATCAGAAACAGCGGAATATCGAGTCTGTCCAGTGCGGTAATGATTTCCTGATTAAATTCCGTTTCGTGATCATCTCCCAGCCAGACCTCAAAAAAATCGCCTAAGATGTAGAGTGCATCAACATCAACGGCCTTATCCTTAAGAAAATAGTAAAAAGAGCGGGTAACATCCGGGCGTGTCTCATCAAGGTGAAGATCAGAGATGAACAATATGGTCATAGTGTATTTCCGGCTAGAGAGTACTACTGGCGTCATCTTTGAAAAATTCGCTACAGCGTTTGACGTCTCAGGGTTTCGTTAAGTAGAATGCGCCCTCTCAAAAGCGAGTGCCTGACGCTTCTCACTTTTGAGATGTTGTGTATTATCTGGTGCTCTAGGTGCCATTGGCAACAGTCAATTCGGGGTATAGCGCAGTCTGGTAGCGCGCCTGCTTTGGGAGCAGGATGTCGGGAGTTCGAATCTCTCTACCCCGACCAATTACTAGTGGCCGACTTATTCGTGAGCGACTTAACTAGTGAATAGATGACGGGTAAGTCGGGTATTTTGATGAGAAGTTCTGCGCCCGTAGCTCAATCGGATAGAGCATCGGCCTTCTAAGCCGAGGGTTACAGGTTCGATTCCTGTCGGGCGTACCAATACAACGAAAGAAACGAATGAAATGGTGGGCGTAGCTCAGTCGGTAGAGCTCCGGATTGTGATTCCGGTGGTCGCGGGTTCAAACCCCGTCGCTCACCCCATTTATAAAGGGCTGTAGAAACCTCGAAAGCTTCAAATATTCGCTTCGAAATACGACCATAGCCGAAAGACGGATTGCGCCTTTTCATTTCAATCACCAAAAATCAATCCAAACTTGTTGCTGTGCTTTTCTGGCTTGGATTTCCTTAGTCCGATTCGAACAAAGTTGCGGTATTTTCGTTTCACAAGTGTTTTGTGAAACGCAAGGGTCAGTGCAGGCTTAAGGACGACGCCAACTTTCTGCTGGCGGCGTTCGCCGATTAATAATTGTTAACAAACCAAAAAGGATTCGATTTCTTGTGACCAACGAAGTCAGCTCTTTCTGGTACGATTCATGAGAATAAGCTGATATTGCGATCGATTCGGTCATCGCCAGTTTTACTGCGCCTGGTTTCAGGAGTTTGATCAGCGTGACGCAGTAGTGGATTACCAATTCGATGAATTCAAGCATTCCTGCGATTTTATTACATGTTCGATATGCGAGAGCTAAACCGTTGTTCCTGTTATTAGAAAAATAATAATTCGCGCAGGACACGATAGCTGATTTTAGAAAGAACAATAGTAAAGGTAACAATAATACCTGCGGATCATTCATTGTTCTTTGCCGTGAAATGAATATGTTCACAGACGTAATTGTCGCGATTGATGGCAGTAAGTTTAAGGCGGTTAATAGTAAGGGAAATAAATGAGGGTTGGGACGCTGAACTAGGAAAGGTTCTTCTCTCTCGTATCGATCTGCAGGTATATAAAACGATCGCAGAGATTCACGGAGTGACTATGCTCTACAGTGCAGCAGTCGGTATATTTGCTCAACGGTGTGACCTTTTTCGAACCAGCACAGACTACATCGTCCACTCACTCGGCTTCCATGATCAACAGATCAGAGCCACGATGGGTTTCTCAAAGCCCTCGTTAGCTGCATTTCAGGAGTACGACGAACTCGGTCTGGTCCTGGATCTTTTTGAAGAGAATGTCAGTGCCCCGGAATATAAACTGATAGTCTTACTTCGCTCAAAGAAAGTGGAATCGGAAGAAATAGCGGAGATGGTTAAAAAATTTCGAATAGAATCTGTCGATAGCCCTGACAAGGCAATGCACAGCATTAAAAACGGATTGGAAAAAATGCACGTGTCCCCGAGCAGTTATCATGAAATTAAAAGTATCCTGATGCCCTTTTAGCAGCCTAAACCCCTCCCGCCCTATATACTCAAGCAGCCCTGTTACATTTGTAGTACATTGCGGGACCTCCGGGCACCTGACAATGATTTTGGTTGGCGTTAAAATTTCTTTCTTTCCTCTCGACTCCCAGGATACTCTCCCCCATGCAGTTAACCATCAATCCAAACGTTCTCAAACTTAAAGAATCAGCAACCCTGGCCATTAACCAGCAGGTGAAGAAACTTCGGCAAGAGGGCAGGGACATTTGCCATTTCGGATTTGGGCAATCTCCGTTTCCGGTGCCCGATGCCATTCAAAGCGCACTCAAGGATCATACAGATAAGAAAAGCTACCTGCCGACTCGCGGTCTGCCGGAGCTCCTTGACGTCATTGCGGAGTTTTACCAGGCACAATGCAACTACACTTTTTCAGCAGACCAGGTTTGCATTGGTCCGGGCAGCAAAGAGTTGATATTTCAGGCGATTTTTCTTCTCGACGGTCCCCTGGTGATACCGGCACCGAGTTGGGTCAGTTATGGCCCCCAGGCGACCATCAGAAACAAGAAAGTAATCACCGTTGAAACCCAGTCAGAAAACGAATATAAATTGCAGGCTAACGAGTTGGAAGAGGCCTTCAATCAGGTCGGGAAAGGCCAGAAAATTCTTATCTTCAACAATCCGAATAATCCGACAGGCAGTGTTCATCGAAAAGCCGAACTTGAAGACCTGGCAATGGTATGTCGCAGGCATAACGCGATCGTTATCTCCGATGAGATCTACGGTCTTGTGGACTTCAGTGGCAGGAATCATACGTCTCTAGTGCACTACTATCCAGAAGGTACGATCGTCACCGGCGGGATGTCGAAAGCATTTTCTGCCGGTGGTTACCGATTGGGCCTGATGATCATACCCAGGGAGATGGATCAGTTAATGCGGGCACTCATGTCCCTCGTCAGTGAAACATTTAGCGCTGTGAGCGCGCCTATTCAATATGCAGCCCTCGCGGCTTACCAGTACAGTGATGAAGTTCGTGAAGAAGTTGAACGTTGTACCGAGATACACAGGTTTACAGGGGGGTATCTTCATCGTCGGTTTGTTGAAATGGGTCTCAATTGCCCCAGGCCGGAAGGGGCTTTTTACCTTTTCCCGGATTTTGAAAATTTTCGGGAAAAGCTAAAGCGCAGATCTATCCGCACTTCTGCACAACTGTGCAAATCCATCCTGGATGAAGTCGATGTGGCACTATTACCGGCTTCGGACTTCTATCTGCCGGAAAGTCATCTTGGAACCAGGGTCACATCCGTTGACTACGATGGTGCCGAGGCACTGAAGGGGTTTACTGGGCCATCACTGGATCAAAGCGAGCTGCTGAGGCTGTTTCCCAGACTGGTAAAAGGTTGTGACAGGTTGGAAGATTACCTGACAAGACTCTCATAGGTTGTGGCATTGGCCAATAACTGCACGCGGGATAATTTTCCGAGTGCTATTCATGACATTTCTGACGTCCACTACTCACATTGGTATCAATGATAAATACAAATTAACGCCTGTTTGAGCTTGTACGAACGAGAGAATTCTATACACTGGCTGCAGCTCGTTATGAGTTGAATTATTAGAAAAAGGGAGTGTTCAAATGAAGCATGATATCCAAACTATGAGTCTCGCTACCGTCGTAGCAATCGGACTCACCTTCTCCTACCAGCCAGTGTTCGCCGCAGATGACGATGATTTGATGGAAACTGTGATTACCATTGGCACCCGTAGTGCGAAGGAACGTTCTGCATCGGATTCACCGGTGCCAATTGATGTCATCGGGGGTGATGATTTCGACACTATTGGGGGGTCAGCAGATATAACAGACAATCTACGTGCACTGGTGCCATCCTACACAGCAACACCAGCAACAGGTGACGGTAGTGCCTTTGTTCGACCCACTTCACTCAGGGGGATGGCGTCTGACCAGACACTGATACTGGTGAATGGCAAACGACGTCACCGTTCCGCGCTGGTACAATTTTTCGCACCGGCGGCAGGTAATGGTGCACATGGCGCCGATGTAGGCATGATACCGGCCATAGCACTTAAGCGGGTAGAAGTCCTGCGCGATGGTGCTGCAGCGCAATATGGTTCGGACGCAATTTCCGGTGTTATTAACCTTGTTACCAAGGACGCCTCTGAAGGGGGAGAGTTCCAGGTTCAGTATGGCCAGTACTATGAAGGCGAAGAGAGCTACAAGTTCGCGGGTAATCTGGGCTTGTCGGTTGGTGATAATGGTTTTATCAACCTCAGCCTGGAATACGTCGATAACGAAGCATTGTCACGGGGTGTACAGCGATTTGTTAATTCAGAAGCCCTGGAGGCAGCAGGTGTCACTGGAATCGGGGCGGACACGCCTTTTGATGATGAGCCTTTGCTGCAGACCTGGGGTAGACCCGAATACAGCGGGGTCCGTTTCTTTGCCAACTCCAGTTTTGAATTAACTGATTCTGCCAACCTGTACGTGTTTGCCAACTACGGTAGTACCGAAGGCCGGTATCGTTTTTTCTACCGGACGCCGGATCATTCCAGCCTGCTGCCTTTGAGGGCAATGGGGTTCACCGGTCTGCAGGCTGGTTACACACCGTTTCTGGACGGCGATCAAACCGACTTTAGTATAGTTGGTGGATTCGAGGGTGAGTTTTCTGGCGGTATACTCTACGACTTCAGCGTAGCTTATGGGGAAAATGAACTTGAGTATTTCCTCAACAATACAATCAACCAGACATTGGGTCTTGTTAACGGTGAGCCTGCACAACGCAATTTCGATGTAGGTGCCTATCGACAGGAGGAAATAAATCTCAACGCTGATTTTTCTATCCCAGTCTCCGATAATGTCAACGTGGGTCTCGGCGCGGAATGGCGAGAAGAGACATACGTTGCCGAAGCGGGTGAAATCAATTCGTTTATTGGTGCAGGTTCAAATGGTTTAAATGGTATTGGTACACAGGACGCGGGTTCGTTTGATCGTGATAACTATGCTGTTTATGCTGATCTTGAGCACGATGTGACTGATCGCCTGCTGATGCAATACGCAATTCGCTTCGAGGAGTTTTCAGATTTCGGTAGCACCGTGAATGGTAAGTTTGCCGTCCGTTACCATGTTTCTGAAGATGTGGCGATACGGGGTGCGATTTCCAATGGTTTCCATGCGCCGACCCCTGGCCAGTCCAACGTCAAAACGACCATTACAACTTTTGATGGTACCACGGGTCTTCAGATTGAAGAGGGGCTTATTCGGCCAACAGATCCTGATG
Organism: Gammaproteobacteria bacterium; assembly: GCA_012960755.1. The sequence continues at coordinate 100,278 of DUAT01000057.1, read as the reverse complement.
CGGTTGCAGCTGGTGGTACGGCGCTGACAGAGGAAAAATCGTTTAACGTCAGTCTTGGTGTAACAGCGAATTTAGGAAATAACACGACGTTCACCTTCGATTTATACCACATTGAAGTAGACGACAAAATCTACCGTACTCGGGACATTGTCTCCAACGGCAATAACGTCTCTTTTTATACCAATACCCTCGATGTCCAATCAGAAGGTCTTGATCTTGTGATTACCACCGGTTGGGATTGGGGTTCTGTGGCGTCTACAGATATGAGTTTGGCTTACAGCAATAACCAGGTTACGGTTACTGGACAGTCGGCAGTCGGGGGTATTGATCCCGTGTCAGACAGCATAATTCAAGATATTGAGAACAACTATCCCAACCATCGTTTTGTGTTAACTGCCAACACCTATTTCACCGATCAGTGGAGTTGGATGATAAGAGCCAATTACTATGGCGATCACTACGACGAAAGAGGCACTATTGATGCCCCCGTCGATCCCAGTGCGAAGATTGACGAGACGATCTACATTGATACAGAAATTAATTACCAGTTCAATGACAATATGAGACTGACGCTGGGCGCAATTAATGTATTTGATGAGTTTATCGATGAAATTGGTCCACCAAATGCCAACCGACTTAGCGTAGGCTTGCAGTATCCTCGCAGGAGTGCTGCTAATTATGAAGGAGGTTACTGGTACCTGAGAGGCGTTTACTCCATGTAAATCCTCAACACGCCATGCATTCCGTCAATTCGATTAGGGAGTTGGCGGACTGTACGGCGATTTCCGACCTGCCTTCGTCCTGTAAGAATTCGAGCGCGTATATTCGTGTATTGACGAGCTTGATCTTGATCATAAAGATCACACTGTTAGAATAGTGATGACCCGTGTCAAATGAGTCATATGTATCCTTCGTATTGCAAAACACCCAGGGAAAGTGGTTTTGAAGTCGGGTCTCGGCAAGCTGAAATGGCGTATCTAACTGACGTCAGTACGGTTAACTCATTCTTTTGGGAGACTTAATGAATACGCTAAGACACTACTTTATCAGTGATGATCTGGATGACCTCGACCTTCTGGAGGTACAGTTGGAATCCAGGGGAGTTGAAAACCCGCAAATCCATGTCCTCAGTAATGACGATACAGGCGTTGCAAATCATGTTCATTTGCACGCTGTTCAATCGTTACTGAAAAATGACGTGATACATTCAGGGATAATCGGCGCTGTAGCCGGTGGGATCGCGGCATCGCTTGTATTGGGGGTGGCTTACTATCTGGGTTTACCGGAGATGAACGTGGGTTGGACGCCTTATGTCTTTCTTTCCATTGTTGTTTTCGGATTTTGTACCTGGGAGGGTGGGTTCATAGGTTTCCAGAAGCCTAACTACCATTATGAAAGGTTTGAAAGCGCCCTGAACGATGGCAAACATGTCTTTATCGTTGAACTTGATCCAGACCAGGAACCAATACTGGAAGAGCTGCTAGAGAATCATCCCGGGCTTGAAGAAAAGGGTACAGAAATTGGCCCGGCTCACTGGATCTTTGCCTGGCGGCATCGGTTGTTTGAGTTTATAGATCGTAATCTCTTCAGTTATTCGCAACTTCGCCACAAGTAAGTCGCGGTAATCGTTTCAAAATTCCAGTAGAAAAACTGGAGTAGGATTTTTTTGTCTAAAAAAAGGTTTTAACTATGGGAAAGATGATTGCAGTTGTGTTGCTGTTGATGTGTGTGCTACCTCTAACAGGCCTGGCGGATGGGAAATCCAGTTATGCCATTTGCGTTACGTGTCACGGAGCAAACGGGGAAGGTAACACTGCTCTTAATTCTCCGGCATTGGCCGGGCAGGAGGCCTGGTATCTGAAAACCCAGATTAACAATTTCAAGGAAGGGATTCGAGGAACTCACAAGAGTGACATATACGGTATGCAGATGCGGCCGATGGCAATGACATTGGCGACCGACGCGATGGTCAGTGATGTTGCGGACTACATTAACCAGATGAGCCCCATCAGTCCGGAATCTACAACCGGTGGAAATGCCGATGCTGGTAAAGCCCGTTACATGGTTTGTGCAGCTTGTCACGGCATCGATGGAAAAGGGCTGGCAAACCTGAATTCCCCTGATTTAACGCTCCAGCAGGACTGGTATTTAGTGCGTCAAATTAACAATTTCAAATCAGGCATTCGGGGTGGTACTTCGAAAGATGTCTATGGTATGCAAATGCGACCAATGGCCATGACGTTAACCGATGATCAGGCGGTGAAGGATGTCGCTGCTTATATTTTGACTCTTGGGAAATAAAAGTCAGAAACTTTGACTCTGATTTAGAATCTGGAACTTTGAATCAGGTAGAAGTGATCGACCAGTAGTATGCTGAACAACCCCATCAGGTAAACAATTGAGTACTTGAACGTCTTGATGGGTGCCTTCGGCACACCGCGGATAATTTGAATAGACCAGTATAAAAATACCAGCCCCAGAACCATTGCGCCGGTGAGATAAATCAGACCACTCATGTTGATAAAATAGGGCATGGTGCCGACAGCAAGCAACAACAGGGTGTAGGCCATTATATACAGACCTGTTGTTCGCTCCCCGTGAGTAACGGGAAGCATGGGTATATCAACCTTGGCGTACTCTTCCTTCCTGTCAATCGCCAGGGCCCAGAAGTGCGGCGGTGTCCAGGTAAAGATGATCATGACCAGCAGGACGCCACCAGGATCAATTTGGTTTGTGATTGCAGTCCACCCAAACAAAGGTGGCGCTGCGCCGAACAGCCCACCAATAACGATATTCTGAGGGGTTGCCCGTTTCAGGTACATAGAATAAATAATGCCGTAACCTATCCAGGACGCGAGATTTAACCAGGCCGTGAGTGGGTTGACCAGTGTCGCGAGTATTGAAAGCCCAAGAATCCCTGTAAGAGCGGAGAATATAAAACCGGATTTAACCGAGACTCTACCCTGTGCGATGGGGCGACTGTGGGTTCGTGCCATTTTTGCATCGATGTGTGAGTCGACGATGTGGTTAACGGTAGCCGCAGAGCCAGCAACCAGGGCAACGCCCAGATTGGTGTAGATAAGAATATCCAGAGGAACGAGACTGGTGGTAGCCAGGAACATGCCAACAGTCGTACACAGTAGCATGAGAAGTACGACCCTGGGTTTGCACAGCTCGAGAAAATCGCGCCAGGTAGCGCTCGTTGTTCGTAGAGTCTGGTCCATATGGTTAGCACATCACCGGGGCTTTATGAACTGAATCTATGTGCTGAAGAACAGCAAACGAGTCAGGTTGACATAATCTGCTTCCAGGGCCATGAGTAAGATCAAGACCATTATGGCAATGGGAGGTGAGAGGATTGCATACATCAGCGCTAGCCTCTCCCAGGCCATATGCATAAATATAGCGATAATAAATCCTGCTTTGAGAAACATAAAAAGCAGGATGAGTCCCCAACGCAAATATCCCTGGAATTCGAAATAGTCAACCATGTACGAAAAAGTACTCAGTACAAATAGCAGTCCCCATACTTTAAAGTAAATAGAAATGGGGTGCTCTTGTGTATCTGCCGCTGCTTCCATAAACAATCCTCAAACAAATTTGTTATTTCGTGCGGGAAATTACCATAGGTAGAAAAATGCAAAAATAAACACCCAAACCAGGTCCACAAAGTGCCAGTACAGACCAGTTATTTCCACTATCTCGTAATTGTCCTTTCTGTCGTAATCGCCTCGCCAGACTTTAAAAGCGACGACCAGCAAATAGATGACACCAACGCTCACGTGAAATCCATGAAACCCGGTAATCATAAAGAAACAGGATCCGAATTGGGCGGCTCCCATGGGATTTCCCCAGGGGCGAACGCCTTCTTCGAGAATAAGCTTGCTCCATTCGAACACTTGCATGCCAACAAAGCTGGCACCAAATAGGGCAGTAGCCACCATCAAAAGTGCGATCTTGTTCTTATCACGGGTATGAGAGAACCTCACCGCCATCGCCATCGTGCCACTACTGCTGATGAGGATAAAAGTCATGATCGCAATCAATAAAAGAGGGATATGTTCGCCAGCAATGGTTAACGCAAAGACTTCACTCGGTACCGGCCAGGGGACGGTAGTCGACATGCGCACACTCATATAACTCGTTAGGAAGATGCTAAAAATGAAGGTGTCACTAAGCAGGAAAATCCACATCATGGCTTTTCCCCAGGGAACCTGGAATGTCTGCTTTTCTGCAGACCAGTCTTCTACAATACCGTGTAATCCGTCGGCTAGTGTGGCGGGTCCGGCAGCTGCGATAGACGTGTCAGTCATAGTTTCCCCTTTTCGTTCTTAAGTAATTCTTTTTCAGGTGGATAGTAACAACCCGAATATTCCAATCCAGATAAGCAGTAAATAGTGCCAATAGGTTTTGCACAGTTCTACACTGAGCCTGATCTCAAACATCTGTGCACCGGACCAGGCATGCAGTGTCGTGCGACACCAAACCCAAAGCCCGCCGATGATGTGTAATCCGTGTACACCCGTAAACAGATAGAAAAATGCCAGGGAAGGGTTTGAATACATATACAGACCCTGATCCACCAGTCCCTGCCAGGCCCAAAGTTGTCCTACAATAAATGCCCCAGTAAACAGGCCCGTGGCGAGTAATGCGTATCGGGTTGTTTTTGGATCATTGTGATCTGCACTATAGGAGGCCCATTGAATTGCAACGCTGCCGAGTACCAGCATGAACGTGTTAAACCAGAGTAGTCCCGGTTCTTTCTGAGGTATCCAGTCCGCCAAACCCATTCGGATAAAGTAAGCGCTGACAAATAATGCAAAGAGGCTCGTAACCACCGCGAGGAAAAAGAGCAGCCCGATTTTACCAGGGGGAAGAAATCGACTTGAGTCCTCATGATCCACGGTGACACCCACCGTCGCCCAGGGTTTTTCTGTTATCCGATGACGCCATAGCCACCAATACGAACCAACCACTGCAATAACTATAAACAGAAGAATAGCAGTCACGAAGCACTCATCGTTACATCTTCATCCTTTGGCTCGATGTCTGGTCCGTCACCGTCGCCTGGACCATCAGGTGGCTGGTCCTGCGGAATAAAATCACGGGATGCACCTGGAACGCTGTAGTCGTAGGCCCAACGGTAAACCTGCGGTAACTTCGGTCCCCAGTTGCCATGAACAGGCGGTGTTTCCGGTGTTTGCCATTCGAGTGAGGTTGCATTCCACGGATTGCCACCGGAAGGTTTGCCCTTGAATAAACTCCAGACTATGTTGATCAAAAAGATAATTTGCATCGCCGCGACGAACAGGGCGGCGACGGTAATACCGGCATTCAGGGTTTGTGCGGACTCCGGAATAAACTCAATGCCCTCGTAGGCAAAGTATCGACGAGGTACACCGAGGAAACCCAGGTAGTGCATAGGAAGATATATTGCATAGGTACCGAGGAATGTACCCCAGAAATGTATGTATCCGAGTCGGTTGTTAAACATCTTACCGGTCATCTTGGGGAACCAGTGATAGATGGCGCCAAACACCACGAGAATGGGTGACACACCCATCACCATATGGAAGTGCGCGATGACAAAATAGGTGTCAGAGAGCGGCAGGTCGACGACCACATTGCCAAGAAATATTCCCGTCAGGCCACCATGTGTAAACGTAAAAATAAACGCGATAGCAAACATCATCGGTACAGTGAAATGGATATTCCCACGCCAGAGTGTCAGTACCCAGTTATAGACCTTGATGGCGGTCGGCACCGCTATGATTAGAGTCGTGGTGGCGAAAAAGAAACCAAAATAAGGGTTCATACCACTCACATACATGTGGTGCGCCCAGACAATGAAACTGAGTCCGCCGATTGCGACGATTGCCCATACCATCATACGGTATCCAAAAATGTTCTTTCTTGCATGGGTGCTCAACAGATCTGAAACAATTCCGAATGCGGGCAGTGCGACGATATAAACTTCGGGGTGGCCGAAAAACCAGAAAAGATGCTGGAACAAAATAGGGCTGCCACCGTCGTAGCTTGTTTGCTCACCCATTGACACTATGGCAGGCATAAAAAAGCTGGTCCCCAATAAGCGATCCAGCAGCATCATTATTGCGCTGACTAACAAGGCAGGAAAGGCGAGGAGGCCAAGCACTGTTGCGGTAAAAATACCCCAGACAGACAGTGGCATCCGCATCAGGGTCATCCCATTGGTCCTGGCTTGCAAAACCGTGGTAACGTAGTTCAGCCCACCCATGGTAAAAGCGATAATAAACACCGCCAATGAAACCAGCATCAGCACAATCCCCCAGTCGACACCTGGGGTTCCCTGCATAATTGCCTGGGGTGGATAAAGCGTCCAACCTGCACCCGTTGGACCGCCTGGAACAAAAAAGCTGGTCATCAGAATAATCACCGATACCAGGTAGACCCAGAAACTGAGCATGTTCATATAGGGGAACACCATGTCACGAGCCCCAACCATCAGCGGGATCAGATAGTTACCAAAGCCCCCAAGAAACAGGGCGGTAAGCAGGTAGATCACCATGATCATGCCGTGCAAGGTGACGAACTGAAGGTATTGATCAGGATTAATGAAAGAGAATGTATCCGGGAATCCCAATTGCAATCTCATTATGCCCGACAACACCAATGCAACCAGACCAACGGAAATCGCTACTAGTCCGTACTGGATCGCAATGACCTTGTGATCCTGGCTATAGATGTATTTGGTAAAAAAACTATGGGGGTGAGAAAGTTTCTGCCCCTGGTCGGCTAGTGCTACATAAGCCATTAATTCGCTCCCGCAACGGTAATGTCAATCTCTTCTTGGATTGTTACTTCTTGACTCGGCTCTTCTACAATTGGCTGTTCTGCCATTGACTCTTCTGCAATTGGCTCTTCAGGAACGGTCTTCTCAATCTGTTGGGTATTTTTCGCGACCATTCCCCCTTGATCCGACAAGGTGCCGATGTAGGCAACCACGTCTTTGACCGAATCCTCGCTTCTTAAGAATCTTGACATGCTGATCATCTGCGGCCCGAAGGTATCGTCAGGGTGCGCGCCGCGAACACCAGTCTTGAAGTTTTGAAGCTGACGGATCATGTACCAGGATTCCTGACCAGACAATCGAGGGGAGTTCATTGCGTAGTTGCCCTGACCATTAGCGCCATGGCAGGTACCACAGGTACGATAGAGTTGTTGACCATGTTCGATATCCACCCCCTTGTCCATATCACTGCTTTCAGCTGGACTTTCCGGCAGCGTAGTAATATATGCGGCAACGTTTCGAATTGCAGTTTCATCCAGCAGGGTAGCAGCCATTGGTGCCATCTGCTGCCCATAAGTATCATCCTTGTGTGCACCCCGAATACCATGTTTGAAATTGGCGATTTGTTTGCGCAGATACCAGGGACTCTTGCCTGCTAACTTTGGCGAATTGAGTGCTATATTTCCTTCGCCCTGGGGCCCGTGGCAGGTACTGCAAATAATATAGGAGGATCTCCCTGCGATCGCATCGCCTTCCCCGATGGCCTGCGATTCCTTAAAGGTTATTTGTTTGCCCAGCCAGTTATCAAAGTCCTTCTGCTCATCGACGATGACCTTACCACGCATGGTGAAGTGCGCTATCCCGCATAGCTCTTCACAAAGGATCTCGAAGGTGCCGGTTCGGGTTGGCGTGAGCCAAAGGTATGAAACAAGACCCGGTACCAGATCCATTTTTACCCTGAATTCAGCAACGGCGAAATCGTGCAATACGTCCTTGGATCGAAGCAAGAACTTGACAGGTTTGTCTATGGGTATGTGAACCTGGTTGTCTGTAACCAGAATATCGTCGGCGCCAGTCGGGTCATCGGGATTGACGCCAAAAGGGTTGTTAATGTTGACAAGGGTAACATCTGAGGTGCCAAGTTTGCCGTCCTTGCCCGGTAGTCGGAACGTCCAACGCCATTGTTCACCGACTGCTTCCACCTCCCAGGCCTCTTCCGGGACGGTCACGAACTGACCCCATACGAACAGGCCCGGTGCAAGCATCGCTGCAACACCCACAGCCGTCAGGACCGTGAGCCACATCTCAAGTTTGGAGTTTTCCGGTTCGTAATGGGCGGGTTGATTGTCGTCGGGCCTGTGACGATACTTGATAAGTGCGTAGGCCATAAACAGGTTGACGGCGACGAAAACGAAGCCGGTCACCCAGAAAGTAACATTGATGGTGAAGTCAATAGCTCCCCAGTTCGAAGCCAGGGGCGTAAACCACCACGGGCTTGCAAAATGGAAAATAACTGAACCGACTACAAGTAAAACCAATACAATAGCAACGAACATACTTCTTCTTTCCTTTGGTACGTTTACGTCTTCGTTTTGGTCAATCAGGTCGTGACTTAAAAACCGACTGTCTCTAAACAACAGGCAGTAAAACAGGTAACACGAAAAGTTCATGGTCAACCAATACGCGTAAACTAACTGTAGTCCGATTTTAAGTCAACGGTTTGGATGAACGTGGTTGTAGAAATTTCTTGTTAATCGGGTTTCTGCGGTAAGCTAACCGGGGACCTTAACCAAAGATTGTATGAGATGGTGACAATACACAAAACTGTAGCGCTGATTGCGCTTCTGGGTGTCGTATTGCCTTGCGGGCGAGGCTTCGCAGCCGGTGGTGTGGTGGGTGAAGCTGGAAGCTGCATGATCGAAATTGGCTTCTACACCGCGCACTTCTCCATCTTTCAGCCACAGAAAAGTGCCAACGAAGTTTTTTGTGAGGACTTACCCGATGCCGGTAAAACGGTTTTCATTCTGGATTATCTTCATGCCAGTTTAAAAGAAGTACCGGTAGACTTTCGAATCATCAGGGATGATCAGGAGTTTGGCCAGTTCGTTCGCTGGGAGAACATCACGCAGATCAGGGACCTGGACGCACAGACCGTGTTCTTTAAACCAGGAGAAATATACCCCGATGAGAGAATGAACGTGGAACACACATTTGCTGAATCGGGACAATTCATAGGCATCGTCACCGCGCCGCATCCCAGCAAAAACATAATGTATCGAGCAGTTTTCCCATTCGAGGTTGGCAACACCGGGTACGGTTACTGGCCGATAATCATTTTGCTGGGTTTGGTTCTGCAGATTCAGTTTATGCTGGGCGATAGCTGGTTTAAAACTGCCAGAGACAAGTTGGGGATTGCCAGATCGTGATTACGGGTAAGCGTCGATTGTTGTTGCTCGTAATGATTCTCATTTCAATCGTGGCCTATCCACCATCGTGGTATCCACAAGCTTTTAGGATTCAGTTAACAAAATGGTTCGGTGCGCCGTCTTATCGGTCGCTTCCTGATTCCCGCCAGGCGGATTCAGTTCAGGCGGAAGTATTCTGTCCGCCGGATTTGTCAGGGCGGCGTAAGCAGCATCAGATTGAAGGTGTCACCATCAGTGAATCAGGGTTATGTGTCGCGGATAACCCCTATGCTGTTGCTGCATTCGTTAAAGGGACAAATAATGTTAGTCACAACACGTTAATGAGAAGCGGGTTAACGCTTGATGCGATAGAGAAGGGGCGGGATCTCGATGGAGATGGAGACCCGGACGAAATTCACATTCGGCTTGAAGTTGCAGAGCTCAACGGTGTATCAACCGAGTCGAACAGACCAGTCACCCAATATGCGATTGCGCCGGGCGTGCAACCCGGCTCATGGGTGTTTGCACCTAAACTCCAGGGTATGGCCCGGGAAAACTTTGAATCGGTTAATGCCCGAGCCGACCTTCGTCTGCCTTCTCCCGCGATTCGGGTTGAACAGGGTGACCGGGTCAAAATTACCCTTGAAAATACCCATTACATGCCACATACACTGCACCTGCATGGTGCTGATCATCGATTCGCTCTTTCGAATGGCCAGGGCAATGATGGCGTGCCCATCACGAGTGAACTACCGGTACTGCCGGGAGAGGCCCGTACTTACGAATTGCAACCACGTAACGCTGGGACGACTTTTTATCATTGTCATGTACAACCCCATGTTCATGTTGCGATGGGGTTACAGGGTCTTTTTATTATCGAAGAAAATCGCCCCAATAACTGGTTGCAAACGATGAATGTTGGCGCAGGATTTGTTCGCGCTTCATCCGTGGCGGTGAAGGAATCGTTTTCCCGGGAGTACGATCTGCACTATACGGATCTGGATGCAGAACTGGGCGTACGAATACAATCATCGAACGACCCGAGGGAGGTCACCCGCTCAATGCACCGGGAGTATGATGTCACCGATGCCACGGTGGATTATTTCACACTTAACGGGCGCTCCTTCCCTTATACCTTTCGAGAATCACTTGTTTTAACCAGCGGAGACGAAAACATAAAACTCAGGATACTCAATGGTGGAAGCGAGGGGATCGCGTTCCACACACACGGCCACAAATTTACCGTAACCCATAAGGACGGCGTACTTTTACCTGCGGCAAGTCAAACATTACAGGACGTGGTCTGGCTGGCGAGCGCGGAGCGAATAGATCTTGCGCTTTCCACCTACAATGATGGGCTGCACAGTTACGGCCCCGGAATTTGGCCATTCCACGATCACCAGAGACGTGGAGTCACCACCGACGGCATTGGGCCGGGAGGTAACATCAGCGCCATTGTTTACGACGAGTTTCTGGATGAAAATGGCTGGCCTAAAACCCAGGGAGTTTCTTACAAACCATTTTTTACTGAGCAATACTACCAAAAACAAATACCAGTCTGGCAAAGTTATGCACCTGGATTATTTTCTGATCCTGCTAACGATTGGCTTATGTTGGGTCGGGTTCTTGTTTTGACGTTGGCATTGGCGACGATCAGTGCGATGCTGATGGTCAACTATACCGGCAGGAAAAAGACTTAATTCATGCCCAGGATATCTGGCACTTGTGCCTTTGCGTATCTGATTCTGTTGAGCTCACCGCTGTCTGTAGTTTTTGCCGAAGACGATCACACCAACCATCGAATGATGTTCTCTGAGAGTGGCCTGGTGATGAATAACAATCATCACACGTTGCCCTGGGATTGTGCGGAAATATCCGCAGAACATCAATTTGTCGTTTCGGCAGGCCGGGAATATGCCAGGGGTGTTCCCGGAATGGTATTCGGCATGAGCCAACATGAGCATAAAGTAGAACCCTGTAGCCGAATTACCGTGACGTTTGTCAATAAAGATGAAGTTCGCCATCAATGGATGGTCCATGGGCTACCGGCGTATCTTTACCCCACCGGGATGTTTCATCTGGAAGCCATGGCTGGAAAACAGGTGCGAGGGACATTTATAGTACCCGGTGATCACAAGACTTATCTGGTGCATTGCGATATGGCTCAACATATGGAAAAAGGCATGAAGGGTCAGCTGGTGGTAGGAAATGGCAGCGGCAATTTGTGGAGTGTTGTTGGCATCAGCGATTCGTTTCGACGATCAGACTATCTACCTGGCTATACCCTCCATTTGATTGTTCTGTTTACTCTCGTGATATTCATTTTTGTTTTTTGGCGACTGAGAAAAACTTAACCCATTAACTTAACGTATCAGCTATGCCTGGATAGTTCATTCTCCCCAACGATTCAGGTATGTGAGCTTGCGGGCAGGCATCCTGTCGGCGACTCGCATGACAGCATTTTTCGTATATGCCGCCGGGAACATCACAATTTGTAACACACCTTCAGGTAACCCAAGAATCTGGCCAACTCGCTCCTGTTGCGATGACAGGAGCGTGGTCCATGTGGTGCCAATATCCCGCGCCCTGAGCGCTAGCATCAGGGACCACGCAGCGGGAAGAATCGAACCAAAATAGGCGATTTGTTGCGAAGTCGAGTCTCCAGGCAGGCCGATGGCACATACGAAAATCATGCACGGAATTTCGTGAAGTCGATCGATGAGTGCCTTATGGGTAGGTTTAAGCTCGATACCACGGTCTGATGTGAGGTCAACTAAAACCTCGGCGTAAAGTTTTGCGATTTTTGCTTTTATTGCATGATCCGTGACGACGATAAAACGCCAATTTTCACCTGCCAATCCCACAGGCGCCTGAGTTGCCACATCGATACAATCTTCAATAACCGCCAGTGGAATCTGGCGATCAAAATCCAGTTTTCTCCTAACTGAACGTGCCGTTTTCAGGACCAAATCAACGCTTTCTAGATCCATGTTGTCCTCAGTTCATTAAGTTTCTGCCGGAATAAGGCAGTTGTATAAGTTTTGCTCGAAAGTGACTCAACGTAAGTGCATGAATCATATGCCTAATATCTAGTATGGCCCGCTAACTTTGATTTGGATCCCAGGAGTTATGCCTCTAATGTCATTCGTCTGGTTTTGACACTTGATGAAGCCTATTTGCCTGTCTATAATCGCGCCCCTTCCAGATGGCAATTATCAATGCAGGCGACATAGCACTCCTGATTGTGCAGCATTTTGGAAAGTGTGGTAGCTGATAGTAACAGATGCGAGAGTGGCGGAATTGGTAGACGCGCTGGATTTAGGTTCCAGTATCGAAAGATGTGAGAGTTCGAGTCTCTCCTTTCGCACCAGGTTGCGGCTTTGCGAAGCAAAACGCAACGGATACTATATCACTGCCAGTGCAAGAGACATCAGGTTGCGGCTTTTGCGAAGCAAAAACGCAACGGATACTATATCACTGCCAGTGCAAGAGACATCAGGTTGCGGCTTTGCGAAGCAAAACGCAACGGATACTATATCACTGCCAGTGCAAGAGACATCAGGTTGCGGCTTTTGCGAAGCAAAAACGCAATGTATAACAGGGCTCTGCCAGTTAACACCCGCCAGAAGCGGCTTAGCCTGGCGAACAGCAATGAAGTTTAGGCTATGAAATACAGCACAACTATAGTAGGTACTGATCGATGCAAGTAACCCTCGAAACCACTTCCGGCCTGGAACGTCGTATGCGAATTTCGGTGCCCGCCGAGCAATTGGACACCCAGGTGGCTGCGAAATTGAAACAGGCGGCAGGACAAGTTCGAATCAAGGGATTTCGTCCGGGAAAAGTCCCGATGCGAGAAGTAAAGCGCCGTTTTGGCGATGGTATTCGCCAGGAAGTAAGCTCTGAAGTCATGCAGTCTTCTTTCCTTGAGGCAGTTGAGAAAGAATCTGTTTCACCGGCCGGTACGCCGCAGATTGAAGACGTCAGCATGGAAGCCGGTAAGGATCTTGAATTTACCGCGATTTTTGAGGTGTTCCCGGAGATTTCCTTGTCTGATTTTGCTGAAATCGCCATCGATCGCCCGGTTTCAAACATTACGGCTGAAGACGTGGATAAGATGATCGATACCCTGGTTGAACAACGTACAGAATTTGAAGAGGTTGACGGGGCTTGTAGTGAAGGTGACAAGGTTAATGTGGATTTTGAGGGCTTCGTCGACGGTGAAGCATTTGAAGGTGGTAAAGCCGAAGGCAGTGACCTCATACTAGGGTCCGGCAGCATGATCCCCGGGTTTGAAGATGGCATCGTCGGTGCCCTGAAGGGTGAAGATAAAGAGGTAACAGTTACCTTCCCCGATGAATATCAATCGAAAGACCTGGCCGGAAAGCAAGCCTTGTTCAAGATCAAGGTCAACACCGTGTCCGCAGCAGTAAAGCCGGTATTGAATGATGAGTTCATTGAAAACTTTGGGATTAAGGAAGGTGGAATTGAAGCATTCCGTGCCGAAGTCACATCCAATATGGAAAGAGAGCTCGAGTCAACCATCAAAAACAAGGTGAAGAACCAGGTGATGGACGGCCTGCTCGCCAGCAACACGATCGACTTGCCAAAAGCGCTGATAGAGCAAGAGATTGACAGACAGAGACATGAAGCTGTGAATCAGTTTGGCGGTCACGACAAAATCGATCCTTCAATGCTACCGGCGGAAATGTTTACCGTACAGGCCAAAAAGAGGGTATCCCTGGGTCTTCTGGTTAATGCCGTCATCGAGCAATATGACGTCAAAACCGACGATGATAAGGTAAAAGAGACGATTGAGAAAATGGCCAGTTCATACGAGGATCCGGAACAGGTCATTAATTTCTACTACAGTAACGAGCAGCAACTTGCCCAGATCCAAAACATGGTACTTGAAGAACAGGTTGTTGATACCATTCTTGCCAAAGCCGTTGTAACAGACGTCGAGCAGGGATATGACGAAGCGATCAAATCCGCGCCGCAACCCGTGGAGCTGCCGGATGACTCATCCGTAGACGAGGAAACAACGGACAAGACGAAAGGAGCTGGCGGTGACGATGACGATACAGCAGGAACTTCTCCTTCCTAAAAGGACGTACCCAAAATGGTTCCCCCGACCCATTATATTCGTCTGATAAGCGTGGTTTTGGGTAAATCGGAACAGACGATTGCAAAATAGTCAGCGTAAAGCATTGAAGTTTTGCGAGAATGCCGCAATATTAGTCAGGTCGGAGTTGCGGTCGTATGAGTAAGGCCATGATTTTTATATGGTTATACGGCAGGCAAAGAATCCGAAGCGACGTCTCTTAGGGGCGCATTCTTAGATAAGGGGTACAAATGAGCGACAAATTCGAAGATCAATTCCTCCCAGAGACCCGTGGCTTGGGGCTTGTACCCATGGTCGTGGAGCAGACTGCCCGCGGCGAACGCTCTTATGACATCTATTCCCGGCTTCTCAAAGAGAGAATCATATTTATCGTCGGTCCTATCGACGACAATATTGCCAATGTCGTCGTTGCCCAGTTGCTGTTTGCAGAATCCGAAAATGCAGACAAGGATGTTCAGTTGTACATTAATTCACCCGGTGGATCGGTCACTGCTGGTTTGGCGATTTATGACACCATGCAACTCATCAACTGTGACGTTAGCACCATGTGTATTGGTCAGGCAGCAAGCATGGGATCGTTCCTGCTCGCCGGTGGAGCCAAAGACAAGAGGTTCTGTTTACCGAATGCCCGGGTGATGATACATCAGCCCAGCGGGGGGTCCCAGGGTCAAGCCTCTGACATTGAGATTCAGGCGAAGGAAATTCTGTTCTTACGTACTCGACTGAACGAAATACTGGCTTCACACACAGGTAAGAGCGTGGAGCAAATTGCTATCGATACCGAGCGAGACAATTTTATGACCGCTCATCAGGCACTCGAGTATGGTCTGATTGACAGGGTTCAAGAGGCACGTATGACGCTGGCTGCAGTCAAGGACCGATAGAAAGAGAGATCGGCGGGGACAGACGAAATACACTCAAATTTTATTTGAGTTCTCATTTGGACCACTTTTAGATAAAATTTAAGCATCAATGCGACAGGTATGTTGAACATAAGCATTAAAGAGGAGTTGTAATGTCCGACGAACACGATGGTGGTGATGGTAAATTACTCCATTGCAATTTTTGTGGAAAAAGCCAGCATGAGGTTCGAAAGCTCATAGCCGGGCCATCCGTCTATGTCTGTGATGAATGTGTGGAACTCTGTAACGACATTATTCGAGAGGAATTGCAGGAGAGCAGCGATGAAGCTGAAAAGAAAAACCTGCCCACCCCACACGAAATTAAAGACATCCTTGATGAGTATGTTATCGGCCAGGATTGGGCGAAGAAAGTCCTGTCTGTCGCTGTTTACAATCATTACAAGCGGCTGAATTATTCCGGCAAGAAAGGGGACGTTGAACTCCAAAAGAGTAATATTTTGCTGGTAGGTCCGACGGGGGTTGGTAAAACCCTGCTTGCCGAGACGCTGGCGCGTTTGTTAGATGTACCATTTACCATTGCGGATGCGACTACACTGACCGAAGCCGGTTATGTGGGTGAGGATGTTGAAAACATTATCCAGAAGTTGTTACAGAAATGTGATTACGATGTGGATAAGGCACAAATCGGCATCGTCTACATCGACGAAATCGACAAGATTTCTCGAAAGTCCGACAATCCGTCAATTACCAGGGATGTGTCCGGTGAAGGTGTGCAGCAAGCCCTGTTAAAACTGATTGAAGGCACTGTAGCCTCGGTTCCACCGCAAGGTGGTCGAAAGCACCCTCAACAGGAATTTCTGCAGGTTGATACGACAAATATTCTGTTTATCTGTGGAGGCGCCTTTTCGGGGCTCGATAAAGTCATTCTCGATCGTTCCTCAAAAAGTGGTATTGGATTTGGAGCGACCATTGAGACTGTTGCCAACAAGAAGAACCTCGGGGACATATTGCGAACTGTACAGCCGGAAGACTTGGTCAGGTACGGCCTGATACCAGAGTTTGTAGGCCGCTTGCCAGTTTTTGCGACACTGGACGAATTGGATGCTGCGGCTTTGGTACGAATCCTCAAAGAGCCCAAGAATGCATACACCAAGCAATATTCAAAGCTGTTTGAAATGGAAGGCGTTGAGATCGATTTCAGGGAAGAAGCGCTCGCCGCCATTGCAGAGAAAGCAATGGAGCGTAAAACCGGCGCAAGGGGTCTCAGATCCATCCTCGAGGCGGTTCTGCTTGAGATCATGTATGAGATTCCGTCCGAAGAAAATGTCACCAAGGTTGTTATTGACGAAAGTGTCATTGCTGGCACCTCTGAACCGTTATTGATTTACGAAAATCCCGAACAGGTAAAGGCGGCGCCGGAATAGAGGACCAGTTCGACAAGGTGATAAAAAGGGGCGTTTGCCCCTTTTTCTTTGGGAATCAGGACGCATATAGGAAGCTAGCGTTGCTTTTCGCCCCGGATCCGATCAACAACAGTATTAATCGGACAAATAACGGGAATAAAGGAGCAGGCGGTCGCTTATTCTTTGTAAGATATGCATGAAACATTCAGACTCTGTCTTTGTCTTTCATGCGAGAACGCAGGCAGCTGATAATTATCGGTGATAGCTTGACCCATTTAAATCAGGAGTGCTTATGGCAACCCTCACCAATGTACCCATAGTAACCCTCCGCGATATGGTGGTTTATCCTCATGGTGTTCAGCCTTTGTTCATTGGTACAGAAAAATCTATCAGGGCACTCGACTACGCTCAGAAAAACGATAAGGAAAAAAAGGTACTGCTGGTTGCCAAGCGGGATCCTGAGAACGAGGAGCCTGGCGTAAAGGATCTTTATCGGTTCGGAACCATTGCCACTATCCTGCAACTCATTCGCCTCCCGGACAAGACTGTAAAGATCCTGGTTGAAGGTGGATCCCGGGCAGAGGTAACAGATATCAATGATGTCGACCAATATTTTACCGGCAATGTCAATGTAATCGAGGACGAGCCGCTAAGTGCGAAAGAATCCGAAGCACTTCTTCGCTCACTGATGTCTGCTTTTGACCAGTATGTCCAGCTAAGTAAAAAAGTGCCGCCAGAAGTCATGACATCCCTGTCGAATGTGGATGATCCCAGCAGGCTGGTTGACACGATTGCCGCTCAGATGAATTTGAAACTCGATGAGAAGCAACAGATTCTTGAAATGACCAGCCTTGGTGAGCGCATCGAGCATATGATGAAGTTGCTGGAATCCGAAATAGACCTGTTCAATGTTGAAAAACGTATTCGTGGCCGGGTGAAGAAACAAATGGAAAAAAGCCAGCGTGAGTATTACCTGAACGAGCAGATGAAGGCCATCGAGAAAGAACTGGGAGATCTTGATGATGTACCTAACGAAATCGAAGAGATCCAGCAGAAACTCGAAAGTGCTGGTATGCCGAAGGAAGCCAAAGATAAAACGGCAACGGAAATAAACAAATTAAAAATGATGTCACCCATGTCTGCTGAGGCGACCGTCGTGCGCAGCTACATTGACTGGATGCTGTCTGTTCCCTGGAAAAAACGCTCAAAAGTCAGGACTGACATTGTTAAGGCAGAAGAAGTTCTGGAAGCCGATCATTATGGTCTGAATGAAGTCAAGGAACGTATTCTTGAATATCTTGCCGTACAAAAACGAGTCAAGAAAATCAAGGGACCGGTGTTGTGCCTGGTCGGTCCTCCAGGGGTGGGTAAAACTTCACTGGGTGAATCTATCGCCAGGGCAACAAATCGAAAATTTATCAGGATGGCCGTCGGCGGGGTCCGTGATGAAGCTGAAATAAGAGGTCACCGTCGAACCTATATCGGTTCAATGCCTGGCAAGATTATCCAGAAACTGTCCAAGGTAGGTGTCAGGAATCCCCTGTTTTTATTGGATGAAATAGACAAGATGGGTCAGGACCATCGGGGCGATCCGGCATCAGCCTTATTGGAAGTGCTTGATCCGGAGCAAAATAATTCCTTTAACGATCATTACATGGAAGTGGATTATGACCTCTCTGAGGTGATGTTCATTTGTACCTCGAACTCCATGAATATTCCCGCGCCGTTGTTAGACCGGATGGAGATTATTCGTATTCCCGGTTATACCGAAGACGAAAAACTCAATATTGCAACGAGGTACCTGATACCAAAACAAATGGAGAACAATGGCCTGTTTAAAAACGAATTGGAAATTGCGGACTCGGCTGTACTGGACATCATTCGCTACTACACAAGAGAGGCTGGGGTTCGCGGTTTGGAGCGGGAAATTGCCAAACTGTGCCGTAAGGTCGTGAAGCAGAGTGCGATGGCTGTAGAGGAAAATGAGACAAAATTGCATACTTTGGAAAGTGACAACCTTGAAGAGTTCTCCGGCGTTCGCAAATTCAGTTTCGGCAGGGCAGAAGAGAAGGATCAAATTGGTCAGGTTACCGGTCTCGCCGTCACCAGTGTGGGTGGCGAGCTGTTATCTATTGAGGCAGTTGCAGTACCAGGAAAAGGCCGCACAACCAAGACAGGGTCCCTGGGCGATGTCATGCAGGAATCTATCCAGGCTGCCATAACCGTTGTCCGGAGTCGGGCTGAAGTACTGGGTATCCCAAAAGACTTCCATGAAGAATATGATTTACACATTCATATGCCAGAAGGCGCCACACCAAAAGATGGCCCCAGTGCTGGTATCGCGTTGTGTACTGCTCTGGTGTCGGTGTTAAGCGGAATTCCTGCCAGAGCAGATGTGGCAATGACCGGGGAAATAACCTTGCGTGGCCAGGTGTTGCCGATTGGTGGGCTGAAGGAAAAGCTCCTGGCTGCTCATCGTGGTGGCATCCGTGAAGTTTTGATTCCGGATGAAAATCAAAGAGATCTCAAGGAAATCCCTGACAATATTAAGGGTGATCTTGTCATCAAGCCGGTCAAGTGGATAGACGAGGTATTGGAAATTGCATTACAGCGAGCACCGGAGCCAGTGGCCACGACAGTGACAAGTGATTCCGAAACAGGGGTAGAAAGTGATGCAGACCACAGAATCTCTGCACATTAGGAGTTTTGGCTTGACAGCTATTTTGTCCAGTTGGTATAACATGGTACGGGATATCTGCGAAGGATCCACGGGCCAGCTTGAAACGGTTCTAATCGTTAAAAAACTAGAATTAATTACCTAAAGGGGTACAGAGTGAACAAACAAGAACTAATTGAAAACATCGCGACATCAGCTGATATCACCAAAGCAGCAGCGGGTCGGGCACTCGATGCAATGATCGATTCTGTTACAGGTGCTTTGAAGAATGGTGATTCGGTTGTACTGGTTGGATTTGGTACTTTCAATGTCAGGGATCGTGCGGCGAGAACCGGTCGCAATCCTCAGACGGGTGAAGAAATCCAGATAAAAGCCGCTAAGGTACCAGCATTTAAGGCAGGTAAAGCCCTTAAAGACGCCGTCAACTGATCGGGGATTATTGGGTTATTGCTGTTAGCTTCTGATTCTTAGCGCAGACTACAATTACGTAGTGATATTGTTAAGTAGTATTGGAGTGACAGCGGTATAGTTAATTAAGTAATATTGAATGGCGCATTATTGATGCGCCATTTTTCGTCCACATTTTTTAACACAAAGACATTCCGGGGGTTTTGTTCGTACTAAACGGGCAGACCATGCAGGTAATACAAGCTGATTTGTTTTTACGAGGTTAAACATGTCAATTCAAGATATACGGGACCGGTCGGGCGGTGTCGTAACCAAAGTTATCGTCGGTCTGATAATCGTTGTTTTTGCCTTATTTGGTATGGGATCGATTACCACATTCCTGGCACCCGTACCTAAGGTTGCAACGGTTAATGGTGAAGACATCACTACCCAGGAAATGCAGGTTGAGCTTGAACGAAATCGACGTATTATGTTGTCACGTAATCGAGATCCGAATTCAATTGACGAAGATGTACTTCGGCAGAGCGTGCTGCAAACTCTTATCACGCGAAAGTTACTGACACAGGCAGCGAATGAGATGGGACTGCAGTTCAGCAATACAAGCCTGGACGCGGACATCCTTGCAACACCCGTGTTCCAGGTTGATGGGGTTTACGATCCTGGTCAGTTTCAACTTGTCATAGGTTCTGCAGGCTACAGCCCCGTATCCTATCGTAACGAAATACGCCGGGACAAGCTGTTCACTCAACTCGACACCGGTATCAGGGGCACCTCTTTTTTTACCAACGATGAAGTCGCGCGAACGAGTAGCCTCGCGCAGCAAACTCGCGATATCGCCTATTTAAGAGTTGATGTCGCCGCCCTGAGTGAGACAGTAGACGTTAGTACAGAAGAGATTGAGTCTTACTACCAGGCACACCAGAGTGACTTTATGACAGAGGAAACGGTGGATATTGCCTATATTGAACTGAAGCGAGATGACTTTTTTGGAACAGTTGAAGTCTCTGAAGAAGCATTGTCGTCTTTTTTCGAAGAAACGAGTGAGTCGTACGCCGAACCAGAGCGACGGCGAGTTGCTCACATCCTGATAGAAATCAATGATGGAGTTTCTGAAGAATCCGCCAGGCAAAAAATAGACGAAATCCATGCGAGAATTACCACCTCAGGGGAAGGTTTTGAGGCGTTAGCAATAGAGTTATCCGATGATCCGGGCTCCGCGGAAAATGGTGGTGATCTTGGGTTTAACGATGCGGGTACTTTTGTTGAGGAATTTGAAGCAGTCTCGAACATCCTGACCATGAACCAGTTATCTGAACCGGTGAAAACCGAGTTTGGATATCATCTGATAAAACTGCTGGATCTAGAAGCGGCAAAGCAGCCTGAGTTCGCCGAAGTCCGAGAATTAGTTGAGGCAGAGTTCCGAGAGCTTGGAGCTGAAGAGATATTTGTAAACAAATCTTCCAGGTTGAGCGAAATTTCCTATGAATCACCGGATCTTGTGGGACCCTCTGAAGAGTTGGAACTTGAATTGAAAACAATGGGAAAAGTTGCAAGGACCGGTAGCAACACGGGCGTAGCAAATAGTCAGGCGGTGAAAGATGCCCTGTTCAGCCCCGATGTCCTGTTTGATGGCAACAACAGCAATCTTCTGGAAATCACTCCCAACCATCATATCGTGGTGCGGGTAACTGCCCATCAACCCCGGGAAATAAAAGCACTTGAGACTGTCACGGAAGTGGTAACTGCGGATATAGCCCTGGAAAAATCAGCTGAACTTGCGGAATCCCAGGCACAAGAAATGGTTGCCATGCTCGAAGATGGTTCGATTACGCGCTTTGTTGCTGATCAGTATGGTTTGGTATGGACGGTGGTGGCGGACGCTACCCGGACTCAACCCGGGATGGATAGGGAGATTAATCGTCAGGCGTTTGGTTTACCTCGCCCGGAAGAGGGTAACAAGTCGGTTGGTTATGCAATTTTATCCGATGGAGATTCGGCGGTGATCAGTGTCACCAACGTCAACAACAAAGATCAAAATGACGTGACCCGGCAGGAGTTATCAAACTTTTCCCGGGCACTTGCTTCCCAGCAGGGCGCAATTGATTATTCTGAATTCCGGGATAATCTGGCCGCTTCCGGGTCAGTCGATACTCTTTGAGTTTTCTATTCAGTCTGGGTGACATCAACATACAAGGTAATTTTGTCACCCGGCTGGATGTATTTCTGCTTGCTGATCTGGTGATTCCACTTCTTGATACTGTTAACCGAAAGGTTGAACTTGTTAGCTATTCTTGAGAGTGATTCACCGCGCCTGACTTTATAGTTTACCTTCCGAATTACCTGGTTGTATCCTGACAAGGACGCGAGATTCTGAACAGATTTGCTACTGCCGAATATCAACAGTTCACGACCCGGATGGAGCATGTCCGTTGTTGCCATACCATTCCACTTGGCGAGGGATCGCACAGAAACATCAAACTCCCGCGAAATATCCCAGAGATTATCTCCGGGCTGCACCTCGTACTTTTCAGGCTCACTGCCAAACTTCTTTTCGACGTAGGCCTGGGTAGTTTTTAACCGCTCGCTGTCACTAAGCTGGTAATGATCGCTGGAGCTGGTTGCCACAGGGATAAGCAGAGAATCTCCAGCGATGATCCTGCTACCCCTGATGTCATTAGCCTGGCGAATGGTCTTTATTGTGGTTTTGTATCTCTGCGCAATCGTACTCAGACTTTCACCATTCTTGATTTTATGGCGTGCCCAGCTTATCCGTTGTTCTACAGGGAGTTGAGCAAGATTTTCGCTGAAGTTCTCAACCTTATTAACCGGGATCAGTAAACGGTGTGGTCCCGCAGGCGGAGTTGACCATTTGTTAAAAGCGGGGTTCAGCAGATACAACTCTTCGACAGAAATGTCCGCTAAATCTGCTGCGCGAGCCAGGTCAATCTGGGAACCGACGTCAACCACCTCGAAGTAAGCCTCGTTGGAAATGGTCTTCAATTCGATGCCATACTTTTCCGGATTAGCAATGATTTCGCATATTGCCAACAACCGGGGAACGTAGGCCCTGGTTTCCCGGAACAGCTTTAAAGAGAAAAAATCGATGGGCTTACCGGCCTTGATATTCTTGCGCATCGAGTAACGGACATTACCTTCGCCGGAATTGTACGCCGCGAGGGCTAGCATCCAGTCGTCATTGAGTGAGTTGTGTGAGGCATTGAGGTATTTTAGGGCTGCTTTTGTCGCTTCAACAACATCTCTGCGGCCGTCGTACCAGTAATCGATTCTTAGCCCGTAAAGTTTCCCTGTCGAAGGTATAAATTGCCAGAGTCCCGATGCCCTGCCGTGGGAGTAAGCAAATGGATCGAAAGCGCTTTCAACTACAGGAAGCAGGGCAAGCTCCATAGGTAGATCCCTGCGTTCTATCTCATTGACTATTTCGAATAGATAGCGGGTCGCGCGGGTGGCTACCCTATCGATGTAGTCAGGGTGGCGCTGAAACCAATTTAGTTCAGCCTTGACTCTGGAATTGTCAAGATGGCGCTCAAGCTTGAATCCATTTCGAATCCTGGCCCAAAGATCTTCGGTAGATAGCTCTTCTTCAGCCTCGATTGGTAGCGGGTCATTTTCACGCTCTAGAAGATCATCCTGTCCATCTTTGGTGATAGGCATTGCTGCGGCGATGACTATTTCTTCGCTTACCAATTTTGATAACTCAGCATCTGTTGGTTGAGTTTGGCCAGTTGTTTCATCCTCGGCTTGAGGCAGAAATGACTGAAGTACGTTGCTTTGGCAGGCAGATAAACTGACCACGATGAAAGCAATAATGCTAAACTGCTGATTGGTGCGCATAGATGTCTATTATTCGTGGGTTAGGCCCCAATTCGGAGGCTATCAATAGGTTTGAACCGTATGATTGTATCAAATAAATTGTTTAATACTGTGATTCAATCGATCAAACAGCCTGCTTCTCGCCAGGAATACCTGCTTTACGTAACATCGCAGCATATAAGATCACAGTTTGCAAAATCATAGTATGCAAGACATGGGTCAATGGTTTAGCTCAACCTTGGGTAAACAGGTGTTCAACACACAGCTGGCGGTGATGGAACAGATCTTACCTGGTTACTTTGGTTACCATCTTCTGCAGATGAGTATTCAGGACAAGCCTTTGTTCGAATGCAGCCCCATTGGACATAAGTTTGCAATTGCACCGTCGGACGAATTGCCGGATGCAGATATATCGGAACCCGATGTACCTGATCATCAGCTATCTGGTAATCAAGTAGCAGGCCAGGGATTTCCTGACCAGATACAATCGGCCGACAAAAACTCATTTGTCGGAACCGGTCAGAGTTTACCTTTCAAGGATGATAGTATCGATGTGATGGTGATCCACCATTTGTTGGATTTTCATTCCTCACCACAACGGTTATTGAGTGAGGTGGCCAGGGTTTCGCTTCCCATGGGACATCTGGTGATCGTTGGCTTTAATCCGATGAGTACCTGGGGATTGTGGAAACCTTTTGGCGCCATTCGAAACAAAGCGCCCTGGCATGGCAATTTCATGCGCACGGGTCGATTGATGGATTGGCTTAATTTGCTCAATTTCAAAATAGACCGTGCTCAATATTGCACCTATGGATTGCCAATTACCCGTAAGCCCTCATCATCCGCGGCTGATTATTCACAAGGTTTGAGCCGTTATACCAATTGGCCATTTGGCGCGGTTTATGTGATTGTGGCACGTAAGCAGGTGAGCACGATGATTCCTATGAAGCCTGTCTGGACTCGAAGACACGCCTTCGGCCAACTGAGTGTCGTGCCACCAGCGCCACCAACCGCAGGTCGTGCAATTTCGCCCAGAAACCTGCCTACCGGAGGCTGATTTGGGCCGGGTAATAGAAATTCAAAGGCCACAGCGGTCACACTGAAAACGAAATAGCCGATCAATTGGCTAATCGTGGAATTGATAAATTCATTGGGGAGTAGGGTGCGACAGGTAGTACTGGATACTGAGACAACAGGATTAGAAGTAGAGCGGGGGCATCGGATCCTTGAGGTAGGATGTGTTGAGATCATTGACCGGAAACTCACCCGAAGGCACTTCCATCAATACATTAACCCCGAAAGAGATATTGATGACGGCGCATTGGAAGTTCATGGCATTACCCGTGATTTCCTGAACGACAAACCGGTGTTCAAAGACGTTTGGGAGGGTTTCTGCGAGTTTATCAAAGGTGCCGAGTTAGTCATTCATAACGCGGCATTTGATGTTGCCTTCGTTGATCATGAGATGAAATTGGTATCTGAGTCTCTCGGTAAATTAACTGACTACTGCGGAATAATTGATAGCCTCGAAATCGCAAGACAAAAACATCCCGGACAGAAAAACAATCTGGATGCATTGTGTAAACGTTATATGGTAGACAACTCCCAGCGAGAGTTGCATGGTGCGCTGCTGGATGCTGAGATACTCGCGGATGTGTACCTGCTGCTAACGGGTGGACAGGTTTCGCTGAGTCTGGGAACAGAAACAGACAGTCAGGCCAGCCAGCAGATTCATCGGTTGGATACCAGTCGTCCAAGAATTAAGGTGATAAAGGCCAGTGTTGAGGAAGTCGCCAGGCACGAAGAGAAACTGGACGAAATCGACAAGTTATCCGGTCGTTCAGTTTGGAGGGCATTGCCGTAATGACTAATTGGCCCGTAGCACAGACAGGTTTTATAGCGGAGGTTATGGCACCTGAGCAGATTGACAAAAGCTATTTTTTTGTCTTTGACGGTTCCGACATACTGCAGAATTTTGATTCCGATGGCCAATGGTCTCCCGTGGATACCTTGAGCGAGTCCATTCGTGATGGCTTGATCCAATCCCACTACATGGGTGATCTAACAGGTACAGCCTGTTTCGCTGTCGAAACCAACTTAAGTGCTTCAGAAAAAGACAACCTGAGAAGCTTGTTTGGGAAGTGTGACAATTTGATATTTGGTCTTGCCGGGCGAGCCATTCAGATATTGGATTGGTATCGTACTCATCAATACTGTGGCCGATGTGGGATGAAAGCGGTTCAGCACGAGACGGATCGCGCCATGATCTGCGAGGGTTGCCGCATTCACTCCTATCCTCGACTGTCACCTTCAATTATCACCCTGGTCCATGATAAACAACGGGTGCTGCTGGCACGCAATCATCGTTTCCCAGCCGGTATGTACAGTACGCTCGCTGGCTTTGTAGAGCCTGGTGAATCAATAGAGGCAACACTGAGGCGAGAGGTGAAAGAAGAAGTTGGCGTTAACGTGGGCAACCTTGCGTACATGGGTAGCCAATCCTGGCCATTTCCCAATTCTCTTATGCTGGGATTTTTAGCCGAATATGATTCTGGCGAGATTGTGCTGCAGGAAGAAGAGATCGCCGATGCCCAGTGGTACGAGATCGATCAGCTGCCCAGTATTCCGGGTAAGGTTGCTATTTCAAGATGGCTGATAGACAGCTATCTCGCCCAGATGGGCGTTAGCGCCCACCAAGACGACTAAGCTTCTGTTTCGCACCGACGTGTCCCTGGTCACTTGCTTTACGATACCAGCCGATTGCGGCAGTCTTGTCGCGCTTTAGACCCCGGCCTCTCTCATACATCTCCCCAAGTCTGTATTGACCGTCCGGGTAACCGGCTATGGCGGCACTGTTGAATAGTTCCAGGGCCCGGGCATAATTTCTTGAGACACCAGTACCGCTGGAGTATCTGCTTCCCAGCGTAACCTGAGCGGGTGGATAATTTTTGTACGCGGCCTGCAGGTATCGATTCAGGGCAGCTGTGGTCGAACGCTTGTATCCTCCCTGTCCTTGCTCCAGGAATCGACCCAGGCTGAGGATCGCCTCAGGATATTCCTTTTCAGCTGCGACCTTGTACCAACGCAGCGCCTCGAAATAATCGGGTTTACCGGCTTTCGAGAATCCGCCCATTTCGTGCATCTGGCCGATTAATGTGTCGGCTTCCGGATAACCCAGGTGTGATGCGGGTTTGGCTGCGCCTAGTGCATCGTCATACCGACCAGCAGCTAGCAGTGATCGCGCATACTGAACCTGAAATCGTATCACGTCCGGATAGCGTCGTAGTGCATCGTTGCAGGCAGGCACAGCGGCAACATGGGCAATTTGCTCCAGTGGAACTGCCCATTGCCCGGGAAGACGCGCATAGGCTGCCAGGGCATCACAATTATCGGTGTCAGGTACTTCGGTCTTTAACAATTCCAGGGTTTCGTCGGTAACGTCACCGTTAACGGTTAAACTTCTTCGAACCTGGTAGACCGCTAATGCTTCCCGGGTCGGTTTATCGGATGGGCCATTGACGGTGGCAAGACGAAACCCAATCTGCTGCAGATAGTATTGCGCTTCCCTCAGCCTAAGGCCACGGGCTTTTTGAGCCGACCGGGCAAGTTCTTCCGCTTTTATGCGGTCCTGCTCCCGTCGCCGGTCTTCCTGGATTTCTGCTTCTTTTCTTACTGACAATAGCAATTCAGTCGCTTGATCATAGTATCGACCCTCTCTGCCGGTATTGGCCAGATATGCGAGCAGACGATCACGTGCAGCCAGTGCGCGACCCGTGCGGTAAAGTGCCCTTGCTTCCAGAAAGTAGAGTGAATTGGGTATTTCGATATCCAGGGCACGAATGCGGGGGACAAGATCCACGATACCCTGATTGTCATCGACTTTGAGGTACTGAGCCAACTCGGTCATCAACAAATCGACCTGAACATCTAATGACAGGTTTTCAGAAATTGCCACAGATTCTGCGACGGCGAAGCCGGTATTCAACGTTAACGTGAGAAAAATACTCGCTAAGACACTCTGCCTGCGCAATCTCGCTACTACTGTCCTCAAAAAACACCACCTCTTTATTGTTCTGGTTATTGTGAAATTCCAGGTTAGTTGTTCGCCGATGTCGCAATTTCTTCCCATGGGGCGACAGCCGTGAAACATACACCTGACTGCTATGTAGGACTCGCCTCGCAAAACTCCTTCAGCGTTACAAGACTACTGGCAAATCGTTCCAGATCGTCCAGCTTTTGCTGGTCCGAAGAAAAGTCGACCACCAGTTGCCAGCGGTTTGTTTTGTAATTACCCTCTGATGTGGATTGCAGGTCACTGTTGAGTTCCAGAACCAGTGCAGCCCAGCCGTCCTCTGAAACACGAATATCAGAAATTTGAGACAAGTCTGTTCGAAGGTTGATGCTGACGTTCTGGGTAGAACGAATCGCCTTTGGTGAACCGTTGTCAGTACAGAGGTACTGATGATCAGTTTCACTGCGAAATTTTACATTGCATGTACCCTGGGCCTGAACCCAGTTTCCGATGGTCCTGCCTGATTCGCAATCATGTGCGGGGGCCCGGTACTGTGCTAACGATGAGCTGATAAGAGATACCACATTGTCCATTGCAACAACGGCATGTTCCTCTTGCTGGGTGGCGAATCTGACCGCCTTTTCTTCATCGGTTTCAAGCGTCGCGGGCTCTTTGGCCCCGATTTGTTCATCGTTGGCGTCCGTCGTGGTCATAGCATTATCGATGACATCCGAGAGCCGTGAATCAAGTGAAAAACCTGCACTCTCTGCCTGACCCTTGGCCACTGGCTGATCCTGGGGTGCTGTTCTATTGGAGACAGCCTGTGCTTCGGTTACGACCTCGACACCCTCGAATCTGAGATGACTGGCATACAATCTTTCGGCATCGACTGCTGACTCACAAGCCGCAGAATCTGTTGGCTGATGGCAGAACAGCATACTCCAGCTCGGGGATTCGGTTGCCGTCCTGCCAAAAGCCTCGCCGGATTCGGTAATCTTCGGGCTGACTTTTATGTAGCGCAGCGAGCTTGATTCGGTTCGAACCTTCAGCCAGAGGTGAGTCAGGCTGGACAGGCAGTTGGCATTGGTATTCGGACCGGCCAGCCAGCGCATTTTCGAAGTGACCAGTGGTTCCCCGAACGCCTCATCAATTTGGAATTCAACCTTCAGATCGGCAATGTTGCAGACCGACGCACGAAAATTCTGCCGATCCAGCAATTGGCTTACTGCACTATTTGCCATGCTCGGCAGCATGCAACAAAAAAACAGGAGCATGTATCTCATGGGCGTACATTTAATAGCCATGTCAATCGGCCCGAAGGGGTATTTTCATTAGTGTACAGCTTGTCCATGTCAGGGTCTACGACTAGGACTGAGCATGTAGCCAGGGCTGGCCACGAGCGTTAGCGAGAACGATCCTGTATTATTCGGTAATCCTGCAAACGCCGGGTAAATCCGATGTGGTCCAGGTACTCCAGGATTTCAATCGCCAGGTTTCGGCCAATAGCCGCTTTGTCCCGGTATTCAATGACGGTGAATTTACCTTCGGCGCTGTTACCCGCGAGATCCAGCGCGAATTGCTTGAATGAATCGATAGCCTCGGGTAGAAAGAATCTGTTTTTAGTTGGTTTCATAATCAAGCCAAATTTTACACAGTTGTTCAGCAACTTATCGACAGCAGCTGGAGGCAGGTTGACTGCCTTGGCGAGTTCGTGAACTACCGGTGGTCGCATCGGGTCTTTTCTTAGTATGGGTTCAACCTTCTGCCACAGTGATTTTTCCGGCCCGGCGATTTCCACTCGATGATCGGCTAACTTTATCTTGTTCCCGACCTGGAACAGTTTCCGGTCTTTGACTAATTGTTCTGTCGCAGATTTCAACAGCGTTCTGGGTAAATCTACCTGGCCAAGTAACTGAGGTTCCGTGATACCGTGATCCTCGGGATGCTGTTTGTGCCACTGCCCAATGACGGTGAGTATCGTGTTTGTCATGTTATTCATCGCATCGGCACTGTGCAGCAGTCCGTTTGCGTCGATCGTCCCAAGTTCATCAGGAGAGAAGAGTGGTTGGTTGAAAGTTGCCTTTAGCTGTTCAACGTCGAGTCCCACCGGGCTGATTGCCAGCATTTCACGGATTCGATCCGTCAGTTTCGGGTTGCGCATGGTGTGAAGCAGGCGGATTCTGTTTGGTTTTGCCCGACCTCGATTCGGGGAAAACGGATCAATGACCGTGCCGCCACCTAGAGTCCGGGAAGCTGATTGATCTCTGATAATCACTCTGTCGCCGAAACAGAGGTTGAGCCGTTCTGTGAGTACCACTTGCACCATTTGTTCTTCGCCCGGTTGCATGGCTCTGGATTCCAGAGTGGCAACCCGGCCTGTGGCATGACTGGCTGCACTATGAAAGTGGATCGGCGTCCAGTGTCGTAGTGGCCTGGACTCGCCCGGGAGCAACTTCAAATGGACATCTATTCGACTCGACAGTGGACTGTCCGGTGTCCCTGACAGCCAGTTACCGCGACTAATCAGTTCCAGGTCTATATTGCCGGTAATATTAATCGCGCACCTGTCACCGCTGAGTCCTTTGGAGGAATTTTGGTTCTGCCGGTGGATAGCGCGAACACGAACACGGCGTTTATGCGGCAGCAACCAGAGTTCGTCCCCGACCGATACCTCTCCTGAGAAGACTGAACCGGTAACCACATTTCCCGAACCCTTGACGGTAAAGCTTCGATCTATTGCCAGGCGGAAATTGCCTTCATTTGATCTGGATTGAATATCCTGGGAAGCAGACCACAGGGCATCTTTTAGCAATTTTATTCCAGCGCCGGATACACTGGAAACCGGGTAGACCTCTACGCCTTCAAATCCGGTGTGTTTTAAAAGATTCTGAATTTCGACCTTGGCCTCGGACAATCTTTGTCCGTCTACCCTGTCCACTTTGGTCAGTGCGATACACCCACGATCAATCCCCAGCAAATCAAGTATGGCCAGGTGTTCAAGGGTTTGCGGCATCGGACCATCATCTGCCGCGATCACCAGCATGCCAAAATCAATGGCGGCAACACCCGCCAGCATATTGCTGATGAATTTGATATGTCCGGGGACGTCAATGAACCCAACGCTCTGTTCATCATCGTGCATATAGGCGAAACCGAGATCGATGGTGAGCCCGCGATTTTTTTCCTCTTCCAGTCGATCAGTTTCAACGCCGGTCAGGGCGTGTACAAGAAGCGTTTTGCCGTGATCGACATGGCCAGAGGTAGCGACAATCATTGGGTCTGGTTTAAGTCCTGTATCTGCATTAGGAACAGATCTGCGTTATCGAGTGTTCGTAGATCAAAATAGAGTGAACCATCTCTGATTCTGCCGATAATGGGAGTTTGCAGGGATCGAAAGCTGCTCGCCAGATCTGTCAGCCCTCGATCGGAAGCGTAAGGAGTGATTTTTAAAGCGTAACTTGGCAGCAGGCTGATCGGCAGCGAACCACTGCCAATCTGGCTTTCGCAAGCCTCACCGGATACATCCGCGAAACCGCCCAGTGCCTCGTTGAGTCGAGGCACAATGATATCAACCATCTGCTTTATCTTGTCAACTGATTTGGAAAGATAGTGAAGTGTCGGTAACTGTTCAGCAAGTGAGTCCGGATCAAGATAAAGTCTGAGGACCTCGAACAATGCCGCTACGGTCATTTTGTCGACCCGAAGTGCCCTTTTCATTGGGTTGCTTTTGATTTGGGAAATGAACTTTTCCTTACCCACGATGATGCCGCATTGCGGGCCCCCCAACAGTTTGTCACCGGAGAACGTAATAACGTCTGCGCCTGTGTCCAGGGTGGCCTGAACCGTGGGTTCATAGGGCAATCCCCAGTGCCTCAAATCAATCAGGGTGCCGCTGCCCAGGTCAGTGACGAAGGGCAGATTATGCTTAGCAGCAATCCTGGCAACCTGTTCATCACTGACATCCTGGGTAAATCCCATGATTTCGTAGTTGCTGGTGTGCACTTTCATCAGCAACGCGGTGTTGGCAGTAATGGCGTTTTCGTAGTCGGATTCGTGGGTGCGGTTGGTCGAACCTACTTCAACAAGGTGGCAGCCCGCTCGCTGCATTACTTCCGGAATCCGAAATGAGCCGCCAATTTCGACGAGCTCACCACGGGAGACGGGTACTTCTTTTTGAAGTGCCAGGGTATTGAGCGTCAGCAAAACCGCCGCCGCATTGTTGTTAACAACGGTGGCAGCTTCGGCACCTGTGATGTCTTTTATCAGCGATTCAATATGGGTATCCCGGTCGCCCCTTTGACCTTGCTGCAGGTCGTATTCCAGGTTGCTGTATCCCGCGGCGACCTGGACTATTGATTCGATGGCCGCTGTGGGTAGGGGTGCCCTGCCGAGATTGGTGTGCAGAACCGTTCCCGTCAGGTTGATGACTCGTTTCAGGCTGGGCGCGTGGGTATTTTTCAAGCGGACTGTGGCCATTTCAATGATAACGGATAAATTCGGGATAGCCATCTTTCCGGCCTGTACACCAGACCTGATTTCGTTTAAAACCTCACGCAGACAGGAAGTCACCAGCGGTCGACCATATTGATCGACCAGCACTGTTGCCTGATCCAGTAACTTGTCAACGGCCGGTAACTTCGACAGCGTCGAATTGGACATGGTGTTAACCGTCTCTCGCCGATTGTGCCGCATCCTGAAGTGGGCCGAGCAGCCTGATCCACGGTTCCGTCTCCAGGCTCCTGGTTCGTACCCAAGTTTCTTTTGCTTCGATGGCTGCATGGCGATCGGGGTAAATACCGAGAAGTAAAACAAACCACTCGCGACCCTGATTGCTAATGCGGGTGTAAAGAGGCTTTGTGATGCCATTGGTTTCAGCAAAGTTGAGGATTTTTTCTTCGTCTTGCATAGCGAGCAATTGGACTGCGTAGGCTTCTCTTGGATGATCCTGCAATGAATTCGGGGCTATTATGCTTTCAGCTGTGAGCTCAGTCGGTATCTGTCCCGGTTCCTGTTCTGATTCGGCTACTGATTGCTGTACAACTGGTTCCGATGGTGCTTCCGGTACAGTTTCCAGCGTGCGATTTGTCCGATATCCGGAATCCGGCGGCGTTGCCTCAGGCACTATAGCAGCGATTTTGCCAGCATCTCGAGTGTTCTCACATTGCCACTCACTCGAACCCTGTTTGCCATAGCAATACCATTTTTGGTTTGCGGTCGAGTCTTTCAGCAAGCTCTCGCTTTCACAGTCGCCACCCTTACATTTATTACGGTCAAACACACCCCCCAGGTATGAACACCCGGTCATTGAGATAATACACATCAACAGAAGACTCTGTTTGAGCTTTTTCATAAAAATCCTGCCGCTACCGCCTTTTTTTCGCTCTACTGCCAGTTGCACTCGCAATTTGCTGCCAACTTTGTGGAGGGTGGATTCAATCATAGATTTAATTTAGACAACAGGGTAATTGTGGGTCTAGTGCGGTGTGCTGGCCATTTAGTGACTTGTTTAATGTGCGTTTTGCATAGGATATTACACCAGGGAAATCGAAATTCTTCGTCCGGGCAGGCTTAACTCACAAATGTGTCTTTTTGAGGGAAAAGCCCAAATATCCCACCCGTATGTATAAACACAATGTCGTTCGAGGTTGAGAAGCTGCCGCTGCCGAGCTCAGTCATCAAGCCCTGGAATGCTTTGCCGGTGTATACCGGGTCCAGAATCACACCTTCGGTTCTCGCCAGGTCCTTTATGCATTCAATAACCGGAGGCTCGGCTTTACCGTACCCCGGACCGACATATCGGTCGACAATATTTATCTTTAAATTATTGATATTAATGGGTATTTCATATCTTTTACGCCAGGACTGGAAATCAGCGCCAATTTTCCGGATAAAATAAGCCTCATCGTCACAAACATTGAAGGAATAAACCTCATTGTTCAGCGCATAGAGCTGGTGACCTAAAATCAAGCCTCCTGCCGTACCCCCCGAACCAGCGGCTGAGACCACGTAGCCGGGTTCAATATTGGCATTTTCAAAATCCAGTTGAAGTTCACGGCTCGCTTCAATGTAACCCCATAAACCAATCTCATCGCTCGCGCCTATTGGAATCGCGTAAGGCACTTCGCCCTGTTCACGATATGCCCTCATCAGCTCGGAAATGATCTGGTCGATATCGGCGTACTCGGCTGTTGAAACATAAGTAATTCTGGCACCCACCAGTTCATCCAGCAGCAGATTGCCGTCAGCGGGTGAAGTCTTCCTGCCCCGTAAAACCAGGTGGGATTTCAAACCTAATTGGCTGGCGATGATCGCCGTAGCCCTGCAATGATTGGATTGAACCCCGCCAATCGTGATCAGCGTGGATGCCCCTTGCTGCAGTGCCTGGGCGATGGTAAATTCAAGTTTGCGCAGTTTATTGCCACTGGCAGCTGTGTCCGTGAGGTCATCACGTTTGAGCCAGATAGTGGGGATGTTGTGCTTCTGGCTAAATCTTCGAAGGGGAACAAGGGGGGTAGGTAGCCTGGCCAGCTGTATTCTCGGAACGTTGGCGGCCTCAATCAGTGCATTCATTGGACTATTGACCTTCTGGCAACACGACATACCTACCTGAGAAAGCCATGGCGATACTGGCATCGACCATAAAATTCGATTGCAATGTGATGGATGCTCTGCCTTTGCTTTTTAAACGGTCGACGAATGTATCGTATTCATCTGGTAACCTGCACTGACAAACCAGTTCCTCGAATACCGGTGCAGAATAGCTCACGTCACCACCAGCGATGACGGTGTTGGCAGATAGATTCAGCTCGGAGAGCTTTAACTGGATAATCCCCCATCCCGCCAGGGCAGCGAGGGAAAAAAGGCTGCCCCCAAAGGCAGAATTTTGGTGATTGATGTTGTTCTCGAGTGGTGCCTTGATAGTCAGGCTATTGCCATCATAAGCATCCACGGTGATACCCATATGCTGACTAATGGGGATCAGTGTGTGGTACGCCTCAACTAACAATTCTATTGAGGATATGGGAGTGTCACTATTCAAGCTGTTACCTTCAGAAGTTCCCTAGTTAAACACGATTAACAATGCTGATTCCAGAATTAGACGTTATCATTGTGGGGAATAGTCTGGAGTGTTCGGCTTGAAGGTTCTTGTGCTGGTTTTCATCTGCTGTCTCGTCGGATGTTCTCGGGATGAGCCCCTTGTCATCAGGGGTAACACGATGGGGACAACCTACAGTGTAAAAACTGCGGCTGGTGCCGAGGAAGGTGCTTTGGAAGCAGAGATTAAAACCAGGTTGCAGAAAATCAACAACCTGATGTCTACCTACCTGCCTGATTCGGAACTCTCCCGGTTCAATCAGTCTCCCGTTGGAGAGCCTTTCGAATTATCTGCTGAAACTCGCCGGGTACTGGAAATGGCTATCCAGGTAAACCAGATGAGCAACGGAAAGTTCGATGTGACCGTGGGTCCACTCGTCAATTTGTGGGGCTTTGGACCCGAGTCAGGTGATCAGACTGTGCCAACTGAAGAAGAGATTGAGACGGCCCTGACCAGGGTGGGCATGGATAAACTTCACCTGAAAGGCAATTACATCACCAAATCGATCAACACTTATGTCGATCTGTCGGCAATTGCCAAAGGTTTCGGTGTGGATGAGATTGCAGCCATACTGGACGCCAGGGGTATTGAGGACTACCTGGTTGAAATAGGCGGAGAATTGCGTGCCCATGGACTTAATGATCGCGGTCAGCCCTGGAGAATAGCTGTTGAAAAGCCGGATGTATTTCAACGCGCACCATTCAAGGCGATCGATGTTCGGAATCAGGCCATGGCGACCAGCGGGGATTATCGAAATTTCTTTGAAGTAAAGGAGCGAAGGTACTCACATACCCTGGACCCGACGACCGGGTACCCGGTTGATCACAATGTTGCCTCGGTCACGGTACTGACTACAGAAACCGCCATGGCAGACGGTTTGGCGACAGCTATCAACGTCATGGGGGTCGAGGCTGGGCTCACAATGGCAGAGCAGCATAATCTGGCGGTATTGGTTATAATCAATACGGAAGATGGGTTCGCGGAACGGCATAGTTCAGCCTTTGCCACCTATCTGCGGCGTGAATAAAAGCACCTCATCGCATGACTTATCCAGAAAACATGACTTTATCGACAGGGAACAGCGCGTTGTTCCTGGCTGGAAATAGAACGGTGAGTGCTATTTCCTCGGTTAGGTGGGATTGATTCGTAAACTAACTATATTAATTAGGCACATGATTTATCCGAAAAACATGACTTATACACCGGAATTAGCGATATGACCGAGTTCCTCTTGAGCTTCTTTATACTACTGGCAGTGGTGCTGGCCATGGCTGTGGGAGTCATGCGTGGACGCGCGCCGATCTCCGGCTCCTGTGGCGGCCTTAACAGCGCCGGTGTCGGTGGCGGTTGTGACTTGTGCGGCGGAGATACCCGCAAGTGTGAAGAGATCAGCAAGGAAGACAAACCCCGATCTAACGATGTGTTTTACGACGCCTCCTGATTCGCGCCACTAGCCGTATGCTGGCTAGGGATCAGCGTGCCATATCTCAAGCCTCTTTTTATAGAATTCATGACTTGCGGCCATATCCTCAAGAAATCGGGACAGCTCGCTCATGAGTAATGCCTGGGGTCCATCTACCAGCGCTTTGGAGGGTTCAGGATGGAAATCTACCAGTACCATATTGGCACCTGCAACCAGTCCCTGGGCTGCTGTGTGAGCCACATCAAGGATGGCATCCGAGGAGGTTTCACGGGTACCAACGGAATGTGAAGGATCGACACAAACGGGCATTCGGGTGAGTCGTTTTACGACAGGCACCTGGCCGAAATCCACCATATTTCTATGGGGCGCACCGGCTGAACTCTTCATCCCCCGCAGACAAAAAATGACGTTCGAGGTGCCTTCACTGGCAAGATATTCCGCAGCATTCAGGGACTCATTTAACGTAACTCCGTAGCCTCTTTTAAATAGCACCGGGTAGACTCTCTGCCTGCCGACTGATTTAAGAAGTTCAAAGTTCTGGGTATTGCGAGTGCCGATTTGCAACATGACCCCGGTGGGATTACCGGTTGCCTCAAGTGCCTCGTGGATTTCCTCAATATGGCTTTCGTGGGTTACCTCCATGGCGACCACTTTGATTCCGTATTTACCCGCCAGTTCAAATACCCAGTGTAAACAGGTACTTCCGTGCCCCTGAAAAGAATAGGGATTGGTTCGCGGTTTGTAGGCACCCATTCGAGTACAGACCTGCCCATAGGATTGCAGGCTTTTCATCATTATTTCTACGTGTTCCGGTGTATCAACGGCACATAATCCGGCGAACACGTGGGCGTTTTCCTGGTTGAATTTCACGCCGTTGTAACTGAATCCGCTGACTCTATTCTCGTCTGAGTGACGACCTAGAATTCGATACTCCTGGGAAATTCTCACGACCCGTTCTACAGCATCCAGAGCCTCTATAGGTTCCTGGTCCAGCTGATGAGTGTCCCCCAGAAGATAGAATTCGGTTAATTGTTGTTCTGCGCCAAGTACGACATGTTTCTTGACTTCAATGTTGGGTAGTTGTTGCAAAAAGTTAATGGTCTCAGCATATTCGGGACTGGTATCCGCGATATTTGGATTCAGAATAACGATCATAATCTTTCCCGGTTGTTAAGGGCTCTGCAGTATTGCTTTATTGTATCGGTTTGACTGAAACATCTGGCAGGTATTTTAATATTCATTGCCTTTGATCGCGTATACTGCGTGGAACTTAAGAAGGGTTACCCATACGTGTCAGATTGGCGATTTACCATTGCGCTTAAATACACCCAATCAAGCGCCAGCGATCGCCTTGTTTCCTTTATGTCGTTCATTTCGGTTTCTGGTCTGGTACTGGGAGTCGCGGTTCTGGTTATCGTACTGTCTGTCATGAACGGTTTCGAGCGCGAGTTGAGATTGCGAGTTCTGGGCATATTGCCACATGGTATTGTGTTTGCGTCAAACGGCTATGATGACTGGCGAGAAGTCGCAGAAGGATTTGCCGTCCATCCTGAAGTGTCTGCAGCCGCACCATTTCTTGAGGGAGGTGGACTGGTTGTCGCCAATGGGGTGATTTCCGGTGTGAGTTACTTTGGCGTGGCGCCGGACGAGGAACAAAAGGTATCAATCATCGGTGACTTTTTTGTGGAAGGTGAAATGTCATCTCTTGAACCTGGAACCTTTCGGATGGCGATGGGGAGAACACTGGCGGACAAGCTGGGAGTAGCAACCGGTGACAAGGTGACGCTGATCTTACCTGATGTTCAATTGACGATGGCGGGGCCGATACCACGTACCAAACGATTCACTCTAAGCGGGGTATTTGAAGTCGGCTCCGATGCTGACAAGAGTCAAATCTTGATCAATCTTGAGGACGGGTTAAAACTTGCCCGTAAAGTAAAAGTCGATGCGATCCGGATTACGACCAACGAGCTGTTTGAAGCACCCAGAGTCCTGCGGGAACTTGTGACGAGTTCAGGAAGGATGGATATATTCGCAAGTAGTTGGATGCGCAGTCATCTCAATTTATACGACGCAATTCAAATGCAGAAAACGACCATGTTTTTATTGTTGTTAATGTTGGTAACGGTGGCGGCCTTTAATGTCATTTCGAATCTCGTCATGGTGGTCAACGAAAAAAAGCCTGATATCGCTATTCTTCGTACAATGGGTGCTTCCACCAGGGAGATTATGTACGTCTTCATTCTACACGGGGTTTTGATCGGCGGGATAGGGGTAGTGCTCGGGATAGTGCTCGGGGTATTCCTCACCAGTTATTTGACACAGCTGTATGGCGTTTTCGACAGCGTATTTCAGCTGGGACTGATGGACGAGTATTTTGTACACTATCTACCGACCGAGATCCTGGTCGATGA
Source organism: Gammaproteobacteria bacterium (assembly GCA_012960755.1). The sequence continues at coordinate 61,852 of DUAT01000057.1, read as the reverse complement.
TCTTCTTCTTATTGGTTCCGTCGCACTTTTTATATGCTTGGTTGTTACCATTTACCCGGCACGAATGGCGTCAAAGTCAAATCCTGTCGAGGCACTGCAGTATGAGTAATGTAGTTATCGCAGTGACCGATTTGCATAAGTATTATCAGCAAGGCAGCAACCGGTTACATGTGCTCAGGGGCCTGAATCTCGAAGTTGTACGAGGTGAAAGGGTTGCGATCATCGGCATCTCCGGCAGCGGCAAAAGCACCCTGTTACACCTGTTGGGTGGTTTGGACACGCCCAACGAGGGCAGTGTGTTTGTACAGGGTCAGGACGTGCACAGAATGAATGAAAAAGGACTTTGTCAGCTCCGCAATCGTTCGCTGGGATTTGTGTACCAGTTCCATCATCTACTTGCGGAGTTTACTGCACTGGAAAATACGGCAATGCCCTTGCTGATTCGGGGTGAGAGTCGATCATCTGCAATGGCTTCTGCTAAAGAAATTCTCGACAAGGTAGGGCTGGCGAACCGGACCGAGCACAAGCCCAACCAGTTGTCCGGTGGCGAAAGGCAAAGAGTTGCGATTGCGAGAGCACTGGTTACCAGGCCGGATTGCGTCCTTGCGGATGAGCCAACCGGCAACCTCGATGAAGAAACAGCATCCCAGGTCGATGATCTTATGATTTCCCTGAGCAAAGAGTTTGAGACCAGTTTTGTCATTGTGACCCATAATCTGGCCCTCGCATCCCAGATGGACAGAATCTGTCGATTGCATAACGGACAAATTGAGGCATGAGTGTTCCGGTCTACATTGGATTGAGATTCTCACTAAGCCAGAAGGGCAGTGCTTTCCTGTCATTTATTACCCGTGTGTCCATGATAGGACTCACCCTGGGTGTCATCGCCCTGATTGTGGTTGTATCGGTGATGAACGGATTCGATAGCCAGCTAAAGTACCGGATACTGGGCGCAGTGCCTCATATGATCATTGGTGGAGATTTGCCACCCGCAGTGATTTCCTCCATAGAGGCTGTGGTTAAAAACCAGCATGAAGTTGTTGCCTCAACGCCATTTTTAAAACGTGATGGCATTCTGATTCAGGCCAGAACCAATCGTCTTGTGGCGGTATATGGTATTGATCCAACCATCGAAAACGGCGCTTCGGTGCTGCCTGAACATATCACTGACGGAAACATTCTTGAACTCGAGCCAGGCAGCAACCGGATGATTGTAGGCAAATCCCTCGCGACCCAGCTTGGATTATGGCCTGATGACGCGATTACCCTGTTAATCCCCGAGCCGTCCCAACAGGGGAGCACGGTTGTGCCCAGGATCGCCAGGGTAAAGCTGGCGGGGACATTTGAGCTGCGATCCGAATTGGATTACACCCTGGTGTTGATGAACCTGGAAGATCTGAAGAGAATTTCAGATAACGAGGCGAATATTCGATTGACGCTGAAAGATGTCTTCAAGGTGGGCGAAGTCAGGCAGGCATTGGCCAGCCACGATTTTGGCAAGGATCTGCAGGTTTCCGACTGGACAAGGGAGTACGGGGACTTTTTCGAAACCGTTCGTATGGAAAAAAGGATGATGTTCATTTTGCTCACCCTCATCGTGATGATCGCTGCTTTTAATACGATCTCCGGGTTAAGCATGATGGTTAAAGAAAAGCAGGCTGAAATTGCGGTACTTAGAACGATGGGTTTGTCTCGCGGACGCGTGATGCAGATATTTATTGTTCAGGGCAGCCTTATTGGTTTTGTTGGGACGTTGATGGGCGTGGTATTGGGAATTCCACTTGCTTACCATGTGACCGAGGTCGTTAGTTTTTTTGAGGATATAGCCGGTCGCCGCATGCTTGCGGGCACCTATTTTGATCGGGTCCCGACAGATGTGAGGTTCGTGGATATTGTCGTCATCATCTTGGTATCTTTTCTGATCAGTATCCTGGCAACGCTGTACCCGGCGTACCGGGCAGCACGAGTGGAACCAGCGACAGCGTTAAGTGCGGAATAAGGCTAACCTGTTCGTTTTCTGTTCCTCAGGCCCCTGCGCAACTTCCGCATAGACCAGTCTTTTTTCACCTTCCAGCGCCAATAGATCCTAACGAGAATGAAAGCCGTGGTGCCCAGTGTTAACCCGGTTACAAAGGAACCGAGCAACAGGGGTTGCCAGATAACTGAGAGTTGCGAAGTCAACCACTGTGCAGAAATCTCCACATCCTCCCCAAGACGGGGCGTGTCCAGTATCCAGGTACCGATTCGATAGGTGAAATACATCATGGGTGGCATGCTCACCGGGTTGCTGATCCATACCAGGCCTATGGCGAGGGGCATGTTGCACCGAACCCAAACCACGAGAATCACGCATGGGACCATCTGGAATGGCATAGGCAGGAAACAACAGAAAATTCCGATCAAAGCGGCATAGGACACAGAGTGCCGGTTGAAATGCCACAGGTTAGGTTCGAACATGACCTCGCCGAGAAATTTCAGCGACCGTGTGTTTCGAAGCTGGTCCTTGGTCGGCAGGTATTTTTTAAATCGCATTTATCAGGAAAACACATTTAAGTGGGATATTATGCCTTGTCTGTTGTTGATTACCAGCCGAAGATACGAAGGGATGTCCTACAACTTCTATCACAGAAAGCTGAAGCTTTTTATCAGAGAAAGCTGAAGCTCTGGCATTGCCTGTGGTGCTAAATAGAACTACATATGTACCACGCAACCATCGCTTTTGTTTTGGCAACTATGGCAGTTGTCTTACTACCCATTTTACCTGATGTTAGATTCCTGGCGATCTTGCTGTCGATCTGTGGCTTAGGGCTCATGTTTCCACGCCTGCGACTACTCTGCGGATTTGTTCTCGGGATAACATTTTCTCTCAATGCCGCACACCACGCGGAACAAAACAGGCTATCCGTTGAACTCCAGGGCGAGAACATTCTGATCGAGGGATATGTTCGGTCCTTGCCGCAGATACGCACTGGATCCGTTAAGTTCATTTTCCAGATCGTTGATTCCAGGGCAAAAAATGCAAAGCTTGCACCCTGCCTGATCAGTCTCAGCTGGTATTCACGCGGGTCGGCGCGGTTACCACGACCCGGTGAGAAATGGCGGCTGTTGGTGAGACTCGTTCGTCCCCACGGATCCATCAATACAGGGTTGTTTAACTATGAGGGCTGGCTCCTGGCTAATGGTATTTCGGCAACCGGATACGTCCGGGAAGATGTAAGGAACAGGTTGATTACCACGGCGGGTTTCAATTCCCTGCACCATCAGGTCAGGAGAAAACTAAGGCATATTATCAAAACCAGACTTCCAGACGATTCCATCAGGGGTGTGCTATTGGCATTGATGATTGGTGAAAGTGCCCAGATCAGCAAGTCAGTCTGGCAAACCTTGTCAGACACGGGAACCAACCATCTAATGATCATCTCGGGATTGCATATAGGTCTTGTGGCGGGAATTGTTCTTGGATTGTGCCGGATTTTGATTCGGCCGATTACGCGATACTGGCAACCGCTGGCCGGACTCTCCGCTCTGGGATTGACCTTTATCTATGGGTCGATTGCAGGCTTGGGGTTACCAGTGCAACGGGCTCTCGTGATGGTGGCAATTGGCCTGCTGGGTTTGTTGGTGCGGAGAAACATCCCGGTCTGGCTGATGTTTATGTATGCACTGCTGGCTGTCACGGTCATTAACCCATTCGCTTCATTAGGGGCAGGGTACTGGTTATCTTTTGGTGCTGTAGCAAGTTTGATATTCGTTTTTTCGGGTCGTCGTGAAGGGGCAGATGGATTAATCGAAAAATTGCGGGCGTTGATTAAAACCCAGTGGGTTGTTTTTGTTGCCATGGCGCCTTTGTTGATATGTTGGGTGATGCAGGTTTCTCTGGTTGCATTCATCGTTAATCTGATCGCTATTCCCATTGTTGGAATCTGTATTGTTCCCACGCTGCTGCTTTGCTTACCTTTGCTGCTTATCGGTATTGAGCCGGGCTTTGTATTGCTTGAGCTTGCGTATCAATTACTGGGGTGGTTTATTGAATCGCTTCGGTGGGTCGCTGATTTTGATCTGGTGTTTCGCAAGCCTAGCACTAATCTGTTATTTGTTGCGCTCGCCAGTCTGGGAAGCCTGATCCTCCTCTTGCCGAAGGGCCTGGTGCCAAGATGGCCAGGGCTGGTCCTGCTGCTGCCGTTGATCACAACCCTTGAATCGACAGTGCCGCCAGGTGAGGTGGTTGTTAATGTACTCGATGTCGGCCAGGGTTTGAGTGTTGTGATTAAGACCCGGCAACATGTTGTCGTATATGATGCAGGGCCCGCTTTTGGCGCCGGGTTCGATGCGGGCGAACAGATTGTGGCACCTAGTGTGAGACTGCAGGGCTCAAACGAAATTCATACCCTGGTTGTGAGCCACAGTGATATTGACCATGCCGGAGGGGTCCGGGGTTTGGAGCGACAACTCACGGTGCGGCAGAAAATTACCGGTCACACTACTGGCAGTACATTAGGTTGCAGGCTGGGGCAAGATTGGCAGTTGGATCAAGTAAGGTTCAGTATACTTCTGGGAAACTTGGAGGCGAGCGACAACAACCAGTCCTGTGTTCTGCTGGTGGAAGCTAACGATTTTGCCATGTTGCTGCCTGGAGATATCGAGGCGTTTTCCGAAGAAATACTCACTCAACTTGAATTACCCTTTATTGATATCATGGTTGCTCCGCACCACGGGAGTCTGTCGTCGTCGACTCCGGCGTTCCTGAACCATGTCAATCCCTCTTTGATTATTGTCTCGGCAGGTTACCTGAATCGATTCCAACACCCGCACCCGAGAGTACTTGCCAGATATCAGGCGCGAGATATCGGGATACTGAATACAGCAACCAGTGGTGCTATTACTGTTACTACAGCGGGGGGGTTAAAAATTGAATCTGCGCGCTCGAAGTACCGCAGATTCTGGTTTGATAAGTTTCCCGGTCAGAATATAGGCGAGTTGTAAGACACCTTGTCTTATCGCGAGTCTCATATCGAGAGAATCTCTCGCAAGGCAGCGAGCAACTGGTCGTTCTCGTCTGCAGTACCGATGGTAATGCGCAGCTTGTCATCAAGCCCGGGTGCATCGAAATAGCGAACAAATATGCGCTGCTGTTTCAGTTTCAGATACATATCGCGTGCCGTGATCTTCTTTCGCCCGCCGGATGCGTTGTCGATGCTCACCAGTAAAAAGTTGGCACTACTCTCGGCATGGGTCAAATTCAGCTGGCGAAGATTCGAACTTAAGCGATTTCTCTCAAGCCGAACTTTTCCCCAGGTGTCCTTGGCATACCTCTGGTCGGCCAATGCTGCTGCAGAGATAGTCTGGCTAAAGAGATCAAGGTTGTAGCTGTCCCGGGTCTTGTCGATCATGGGCGTAATCAGGTCGGGGTGGGCAACACCGTAACCGAATCTGAGCCCCGCCAGGGAATATCCCTTGCTTAAGGTACGCAGAAAAATCAGGTTATCGAATTCCTCCACCATCGACAAACAATCGTATTCGCGAGAAGGCGCGATGAAATCCACATAGGCCTCGTCTACAAGAATAATGGAGTCAAGATCTGATGCAAGTTGGCGGATTTTTGAGGCATCGGTCAGGTAACCGGAAGGTGCGTGGGGATTTACGATAAAAGTAAGTTTTGCCCCTTCCTGATTAACCTTGTGTGCAAATCCTTCCGGCAAGCTCCAGTCCCGGTTCAATGGCAATTGGTAGACAGGGCAGTTCTGTATCTGCGCCAGGACCCGATAGAGTGAATAGGTGGGTTCAGACATCGCAATTGTTTCACCGGGGTCAACGAAGGTTGTGATCACAAGTCTGAGCAATTCATCGCCACCACGTGTCGGGATAATATTTTCGGGTCTGACGCCGTGAATTTCTGCCGCCACTGCCCGAAAATCATCGGCCTTTGAGGGTGGATAGCGCCGAAGTGAACTCGCTGAAAACCCCTGAATGATTCTGTCGACTTCAGGCGAGGGGGGATACGGATTCTCGTTCGTATTCAGCTTGATTATTTCATCGTCATTCGGCTGTTCTCCTGATACATAACCTTGCATTGCATGAATATTGTTTCGCTCAAACCCCATCGGTACCCCGTCGACTGATAATTAATGGAGCTTAGCAGAACTTCCAGACCAGGGCGCAGCATCTGAACCTAGCTGGATTCGTTACTGTCTTCGTAACTGACATCGAGAATATACATTTCTTTAGGACCTTCGGGACTTGTGATGACAGTATCATCACCTTTTCGCTTTCCTAACAGACCTCTGGCCACAGGGGAATTTAGACTGATCCAGCCTCGACTGAGATCGAACTCATCGGCACCCACAATACGAAGCTGTTTAACATTTCCATCCTCATCTTCAAGCTTGATCCAGGCGCCGAAGAATACCTTTTCCTGGTCGTCTGGTTTTCTCTCCACGATTTCAAGGTTGTCGAGTCTCTTGGTCAGGTAGCGAATTCTTTTATCTATTTCACGCAGGTGCTTCTTGCCGTAAATGTAGTCAGCATTTTCTGATCGATCACCGAGAGCGGCAGCAGCGGCTACTTTGCGAGTAACATCGGGCCGTTTAACCTTCCAGATATGTGTCAACTCGTCCCTGAGTCGCCTCGCGCCCGCAGGCGTAATATAAACCTTACTCGTCATAAATAATCCATGTTACAAGTCCAGTAGTAACAGTGCGTCTTAATGACCGGAAAAGCGGCCAAAACTGCCATATAAGAGGTAGCAAAGCAAACGAATCAAAATCAGGGGTTTGGGTGTCTTGAATTAGGTAAAGTCATCCCCAAAATAAGCTGCGAACCATAATGAATCAAGCTTCTCCGGGAACTTAATATGAGAATCGATCGATTTACCAGCAAACTTCAGAGTGCACTGGCCGACGCCCAATCTTTAGCCGCCGGAAAAGACCACAATTCCCTTACTCCGACCCATCTGGTCTTGGCGTTGATTAACCAGAAAGGCGGGTCAACCAGACCTTTGCTGGGGCAAATGGGTGTGGACGTCGAAAAGTTCATTGGGTCACTCGAAAAAATGCTCGACGATATGCCAGTCGTGGGAGACAACTATGGTGATATTCAGATGTCACCGGAATTAAGCCGGTTGTTTAATGTTATCGACAAATATGCACAACAGCGCTCTGATCAGTTTATTTCCAGCGAACTCGTTATTCTAGCAGCCGCAGAAGATCGGGGAGATCTTGGAAAGCTGTTCCGACAGCACAACATTCAAAAAGACGCCCTTGAACGAGTGATTGAACAGATGCGTGGCGGTGAAGCCGTCAGTGATCCCAACGCTGAGGATACCCGCCAGGCACTGGATAAGTACACCGTGAACCTGACGGAACAGGCAGAACAAGGAAAACTCGACCCGGTGATCGGTCGGGATGATGAAATTCGTCGCACTATTCAGGTGTTACAACGTCGCACAAAAAACAACCCGGTACTCATCGGCGAACCTGGTGTTGGTAAGACGGCTATTGTTGAAGGTCTGGCCCAGCGCATCATAAATGGTGAAGTGCCCGAGGGTCTGAGGGATAAAAAAATCCTCTCTCTCGACATGGGTTCGTTGATCGCCGGGGCGAAATTCAGGGGGGAATTCGAAGAGCGCCTTAAAGCCGTCCTGAGCGAACTGGCAAAGGAAGAGGGTAGTGTGATTCTGTTTATCGACGAACTGCACACCATGGTCGGGGCCGGAAAAGCAGAAGGTGCAATGGATGCAGGGAACATGCTTAAGCCTGCACTGGCTCGAGGTGAATTACACTGCGTGGGTGCAACAACCCTGGATGAGTATCGTCAGTATCTTGAATCCGATGCTGCTCTGGAGCGTCGATTCCAGAAGGTCCAGGTTGATGAACCAACCGTTGAGGATACCGTCGCAATACTTCGCGGCTTGAAGGAAAGATACGAGATTCATCACGGCGTCGATATCACGGACCCGGCGATTATTGCTGCGGCAAACCTGTCCCACCGGTACATTTCCGATCGTCAGTTGCCAGATAAGGCGATTGACCTGATTGATGAAGCCGGTAGCCTCATACGCATGGAAATGGATTCCAAACCCGAGGACATGGATCGCCTGGAGCGTCGCCTCATCCAGTTAAAAATTGAGCGTGAAGCGCTTAAAAATGAAACCGATGAAGGTTCTCTGCAGCGTCTGGAATCCCTGCACGAGAATATAGACGAGCTTGAAAAGGAATTTGCAGATCTTGAAGAGATCTGGAATTCAGAGAAAGCAGCGCTGCACGGTGCCCAACAGATCAAAGAAGAGCTGGAACAAGCCAAAGCCAACCTGGAAACCGCGAGAAGGGCGGGTGACCTGACGAGAATGTCAGAACTTCAGTATGGCGATATTCCAAGTCTGGAGAAGAAGCTTGAAATGGCTTCCCAGGTTGAAATGATGGACATGCAACTATTGCGTAACAAGGTGACGGAGGAAGAAATTGCTGAGGTAGTTTCCAAATGGACCGGGATTCCGGTGAACAAAATGCTGGAGGGTGAGAAACAGAAACTGCTCCATCTGGAATCAGAACTACACAAGCAGGTTGTTGGCCAGGAAGAGGCAGTGAACGCGGTCTCGAATGCAGTGAGAAGATCACGTGCGGGGATTTCAGACCCCAATCGTCCCAACGGATCCTTTCTCTTCCTTGGACCGACGGGTGTTGGTAAGACTGAACTGTGTAAAGCCCTTGCCCGGTTTTTGTTTGATACCGAGGACGCCATGGTTCGTATAGATATGTCCGAATTCATGGAAAAGCATTCGGTGGCAAGACTGATAGGCGCACCACCTGGATACGTTGGCTATGAAGAAGGTGGCTACCTGACAGAAGCTGTGCGTCGCAGGCCTTATTCAGTGATTCTGTTGGACGAAATCGAAAAAGCTCATGGGGACGTTTTCAACATCTTGCTGCAGGTCCTTGACGACGGACGATTGACCGATGGTCATGGTCGAACCGTTGATTTCAAAAACACGGTGCTCGTCATGACCTCTAACCTGGGTTCAGATTTGATCCAGACATTGGCCTCGGACGCGGAAACTCAAGTTGATTACGAGGAAATGAAAGAAGCCGTTTTGGGAATCGTGGCACAGCATTTTCGACCCGAATTCCTCAATCGAATTGATGATTCCGTGGTTTTTCACCCCCTTGAAAAGGATCAGATTATGGGAATTGCCAGGATCCAGTTGCAGATACTGCAGGCCCGCCTGAAAGAATCGGATATCTGTCTGAATCTGTCAGACGACGCACTCCAGTTTCTGGTCGATGTCGGTTATGACCCGGTATATGGTGCCCGACCATTGAAGCGGGCGATCCAGAAGTATGTCGAAAATCCACTGGCGCAGGAGCTGCTTTCGGGCGATTTCGTCCCGGATCAACAGATCAATGTTGACCGGGTTGGTGATTCGCTGGCATTCAGTTCATAGCGATGGGGCAGCATACCGATCTTAATCAGAGGTTCCCTAAAACACTGTACAAATGCACAGTAATCGGGTACTGTGCGTATATACAGTGCGAGCATAGACAGTCATGAAGAGACAGTCGTGAAGAGACAGTCATGAAGATAAAAGATCATTCAGAATTGGCAATGAAAGCAGCGAAACGTATGCCGAGATCCCGTCAGAAAGAAAAAAATGGCCGGATCATTTGTCAGCACTTGCTGGAAATGTTGGCTGATGAATCAACGGCTGCCAAACCAGGATCAAGGCATGGACATGGCAGGGATCAAAGTACGCTGGGGCGATATTGGGTATCACCCATGCATATCGAAGTAGCGCGCAGCCATGACAAGCAGTTTTCCCTGCTGTTTTAATCCTTAGTCACAAACAACCAAGACAAGTATTACCTGTACCAGATTGATATTTTTTCAAGCCACGGCAGATGTTCACCTGCATTTTTGAGTTTGACCTGAAGACCCGAAAGGTTATGATCGCCCGGACCTGATTCTCCGGGTTGCCGATGGTCCAGATTCTTGCCCAGTTTCCTATCTATCGACCGGTCCAGAAAGATCTCCACATTGACGCCATTATTCAGGTAATGCAGGTTCATTTTTTCGATGTGGGCGGCAGGCAGTATGTCGTCCCAGACTTCCGACAAGCTTTTTCTGACTTCCCTGCGGAGGGGAGCAATGCCGTTGGTAGCCCTTTCCTCCACCAACTCGTCGTCCTCGGCGTCAATATGCACAATCACATCGTTCACTTCCGGAAACTCGCCCAGCAGTCGTTTCGTGACCCACTCGCCAATATGGTGTCCTTCAGAGACGCTGATGGAAGGGTCGACTTGCAGGTGAATATCAACCAGTGCATCCGGCCCCATGCGCCGGGTACGGATACTGTGTACGCCGCTAACCCCTTCGACATGCTGCACATGTTTGCGGATGTCGTCTACATAGGATTCTGACAAGGCGGTATCAACCAGTTCTGCGACTGACTGTTTTGTCAGGGATCCTCCAATCAATGCGATCATGGATGCGACCCCAATGGCGGCCAGTAATTCCAGCCAGGGGAATCCGAGCAATGCGCCAACAACGCCAACAAAGACGATAACAGATGACAGTGCGTCGGTTCTGTGATGCCAGGCATTAGCCTGGAGTAACTGCGAACGAGTTTTTCGACCTATTTTCGCGGTGATCTGATAGAGCCATTCCTTTGCTGCAATAGAAATGAACGCCGCAGCAAGTGCAGGCCACGTTGGCGTCGTATAGTCCTCCAGGCTCAACAGTCGGGTTATTGAATCATAGACGAGAAAAGCGGCAAGCATAATTAACAGACAACCGAGTAGGAATGTGCCGAAGGTTTCAAATTTTGCATGGCCATAGGGATGGTCGTCATCCGGTCCTTCGGCACCGATCTCGTTGAAGAACCACACCATTACATCAGTCGCCAGGTCAGAAAGGCTATGTATGCCGTCCACTACCAGGGCGTAGGAGTTTGAAATCATGCCGATGACGATCTTGATGATGCCCAGGCCAATATCGACAATGCCGCTGATAATCAGCAGCCGTTTGGTTTGTTGCTTATTGTTGCTCATCAGGTTGGTTATGGTTGATGTATCCGGTGAATGCTAAGGTTATCACTTTTCTATGGGTTTCATCGTTGCTGTGTTCCGAATTCTTAACACTAATCAACCCGGTCAGACGGTCAACCGCCAATGACTGATCACATAGATACCTGCGTAATCGGCGGTGGTGTAATCGGGCTCGCCATAGGACGCGCCTTGTCCCAGGCCGCCAGCGATGTGCTGGTTCTGGAGCAGGCCGATGATTTTGGTACGGGGGTGAGCAGTCGCAACAGCGAGGTGATTCACGCGGGAATTTATTATCCAGGAAACTCATTGAAGTCTGTTTTCTGCCTGAAGGGTAAATCGTTACTCTACGAATACTGCGAGCAGAGAAATATACCAGCGCAGAATTGCGGCAAGCTTATTGTTGCGACAATACCGGAAGAAGAGGAGGCTCTGGAAAAAATTCGGCTAACCGCATTTGACAACGGGGTCGAGGATCTTACCTATTGGTCGGAACAGGAACTTAAGAAAAAGGAACCCAGTGTTCGCGCCACATCTGTATTGTTCTCGCCTTCGACAGGCATTGTCAGCAGTCACGAACTAATGAGTAGTTTGTCAGGGGATATTGCCAATCATCAGGGGCAACTTGTCTTAAACACGCAAGTCATATCTGTGACACGGGAAACCTCGGGGTTTACATTAACTTGTATGATTGATGGTGAACCTTATAGCATCATCACAAGGGTTCTGGTCAACGCCGCCGGGCTTGGCGCTCAGGATTTGGCCAGCCGAAGTGACTTTATAAAAACCACAGATATACCAACCCTGTACTTGTGCAAAGGCAGCTACTACGTCTTCAGTGGCTCTAGTCCCTTTAACCATCTGATTTATCCCGTTCCTGAAAAATCGGGTGCCGGGCTTGGCGTTCATGCCACTATTGATCTCGGAGGGCAGTTAAAATTCGGCCCGGATGTGGAGTATATTGATGCAGAAGACTATTCACTTTCTACGGATCGCGAAGAAGCCTATTATGGTGCGATCAGGCGTTACTTCCCGGATTTACAAGACGGCCAGTTGCAACCGGGGTACGTGGGTATACGCCCTAAGTTACAAGGGCCCGGAGATACGGTTCGGGATTTTGTTATACAATCTCGTCCGGATCATGGGGTACCGAATTATGTCCAGCTATTCGGTATTGAATCCCCTGGATTGACATCCAGCCTGGCGATTGGGGAATATGTGCGAGACCTTTTGAACGAAAGCTATTGACCTTTAGGTTACTTCAGGTAACAGATTAGAAAGATGCAGACTCAAACCGATCACAGCCATCAGTCAGGCGATCCGAACAGTCATGCCCATGGCCACACCCATGATCATGGGGTGGTTAAGTTCGAGAACATTAACATCAGC
>DUAT01000057.1:21690-49420 GCA_012960755.1 Gammaproteobacteria bacterium | reverse complement strand
TCGCCGTTGGCGCGAACCTGCTCTTCACAGTGATTGAAGCAGTTTACGGTTTCATCACTAACTCAGTTAGTTTGTTGGGGGACGCTGGGCACAATTTATCCGATGTGCTTGGGCTGTTGCTTGCCTGGGGGGCAGCCTATCTGGTCACAAAAAAAAGTAGTGATAGCTACAGTTTTGGCTTTCGCCGTACCACAATACTAGCGGCCATGACCAATGCCATCGTGCTGGTTTTAGCCGCAGGATTTATTGCGATTGAGTCCGTAGAGCGTTTATTTGAGCCGACGCCTATCGCCACAGGGCCGGTGATGGTCGTGGCCACCATCGGGATATTTATCAACGCAGGTACTGCCATGTTGTTCATGAAGGGTGGCAAGAAGGACCTGAATTTACGAGGAGCTTATCTGCATCTGGCTTATGATGCGATTATTTCTGCCGGGGTGGTTGTCGCTGCGGCAATTATTTACTTTACACAATGGTGGTGGATTGATCCGGTTGTGGGCTTGATCATCGTCTTTGTTATTCTGGCAGGAACCTGGGGACTCTTGCGAGACTCCGTAAACCTGATTCTGGATGCCGTACCCCAGGGCATCGAGCGAGCATCTGTCAAACGGTTCCTGGAGAGTATTGCAGGCGTTACTGAGGTGCACGACCTGCACATCTGGGGTATGAGCACCCATGAAAACTGCCTCACCGCGCATCTGGTTATGCCGGAGAACACGCTGTGGGATTCAGAAGACAGCTATGCAAAGATCAGCCAGGAGCTGTCCCGCAACTTCAATATTCATCACGTGACACTACAGGTAGAGAAGGACCTTGATTGCCCCAATAACGACTGTGATTAAGGTACACTCGGGGAAATAACATCCACGAGTTAACAATTAGATGCCTACGCTGAATCAGTTTATTAATGAAACAGTTTCAAAACTGTCTTTTGAACCCATCCGACTCGACCAACCAGTCACCGTTGAGCAATTACCAACACCGGCGTTAATCATTGACCTTGATGTATTTGAGTTAAACCTGCAAAAAATGCAGCAGCACCTCGCCAATAATGGCATGGGTTTGCGCAGCCATACAAAAATGCATAAATCACCCATCGTCGCCAAGAAACAAATTTCCGAAGGGGCGGTGGGTGTTTGTTGTGCAACCGTCAGTGAAGCAGAGGTCATGCTTGCCGGTGGCATTGAGCAAATTTTGATTACCTCACCTGTGGTGACCATAGAGAAAATCGAACGTGTTATTGCCCTGGCGAATCGTTCATCAGGCGTCGAAGTGGTTGTTGACTATATCGAAGGCGCGACTGCCTTCAACAGGTTAGCGTCGCAGGCGGGTATTGTAATGCCGGTGCTGATAGACCTTGATCCAGGAATGGGTAGAACCGGAGTGACCCCTGGCGAAAAAGCGCTGGTATTGGTCAGGCATATACTGGATGAATGTCCCAATCTGAAGTTTGGTGGGCTGCAAATGTATATTGGTAACTGCATGCACACCAATGGTTTTGAAAAGAGGCGAGACAAGTACACTCATTTACTGCAGAAAGGCATTGATACCAAGAGGCTGTTTGAAGCTGAAGGAATCGAAGTGCCGGTTTTTACCGGTGGTGGTACAGGAACTTTTAATATCGACAGCGCTATTGGCGAGATCACAGATCTGCAGGCAGGTTCTTATGTTTTCATGGATGTTGAGTATCGTGACATTGGAGGCATCGATAGCGAACATTTTGTGGATTTTGAGCCATCACTGTTCGTTCTGGCGACAGCAATCAGTAAACCCCAGGACCAGTTGATTACCTTCGATGCAGGCATAAAAAGTTTGGCAACAGATACCGCCTACCCGGAATTCAGAGACGTAGAGGGTGTTGTTTATCATTTCGGAGGGGACGAACATGGCATTATCCAACTCAATAATCCTTCGATTGAGATTAATTTGGGTGACAAGTTACGGGTGATCACACCCCACTGTGATCCGACGGTCAACCTGTATGACTATTACTATCCCTATCGGGATGGTGTGGTAGAGGAAATTTGGCCCATTAGCGCAAGAGGACGATCGCAGTAATGAATGAAGCGCCCTGGTTCGAAGACTTTATTGTGGGTGATGACTTTAGTCAGGTCCCATCGGTTACGATCACTGAAGGTTATGGGGTAATGCACCAGGCGATGTTTGGGGACCGTCTGCGCCTGCCCCTCGATCATGGATTGAGCAAAGCGGTACTCATGTCAGATAGCGCCGTTGTTAATCCTTCTCTTGTCTGCAATCTCGGGATAGGCCAAACCACTATCCCGTCACAAAGAGTGATGGGTAATCTGTTCTACCGGGGCTTGATCCTGAGACAGCCTGTTTTTATTGGCGATACGCTTGCGACAAATACAAAAGTAGTCGCCTTGCGACAGAACAAATTAAAGCCGGGCAGGGCCGCGTCAGGCATGGTGGCGCTGGAGATGCATGTAACCAACCAGCGTGATGAAACGATTATGCTGTTTTGGCGATGCCCGATGATTCTCTGCAAAGATCCTGACGCTGATACCGGGCATGCCGATGATTTCGACATGATGCCAGAGGCCCTGAAAATATCAGATCTTGAAGCAGCGGCAACGGCGTATCACTGTGTTGCGTTTAGGGAGTTGGTCCAGGGAGAGCACTTTGCAGAACTCAGTGTGGGTGATCATCTTGTCGTTGAAGCACGAGATACCATAACAATGGCTCCGGAACTGGTTCGTTTGACACTCAATATGGCGATGACTCATACGGATGCGACCCGAAGTGTCTATGGAAAACGCCTCGTCTATGGTGGCCATACGATTTCCATGGCGGCTGCACAGATTAGCCGGGTGATGCCAAATATGATGACCATACTGGGTTGGTTTAAGTGTGATCATGTCGCGCCAGTGTTTGAGCAGGACATATTACGAACAGAAATCACCATCGAAGCCCTCCATCCGTTACCGTCCGGAGGCATTGCCATGCTCCATATCGAAACCTTTGTCACCAGGGGTAAAGAAGCACCGGAAACCGGTGATAACATCAAGGTCCTGGATTGGCATCTGGCAGCCCTGTTTGCATAAACCCCGTTCGTAAAAAAGGTTTTGCATCAAAAAATGGTGGATCTAAAACTGTAGCGAGAGGGTTGGACAGGTATGAACGGGATATTATCGGGTATGCACGTCGTTGAAGGATCCGCTTTTGTTGCAGCTCCATTAGGTGGAATGACGCTTGCGCAGTTAGGTGCCGATGTCATCCGCTTCGACCCGATCGGTGGCGGTTTGGATTATCGTCGCTGGCCGGTGACGAAAGAAGGCACCAGTCTTTTTTGGCATGGAATGAATAAAGGCAAGCGCTCGATCCAGGTTGATATTAGAAAACCCGAAGGGCAGGAATTGATTTCCAGCCTGATCTGCCGGTCGGGCGAAAACGAAGGCCTGTTTCTGACAAATTTCCCTGCGCGCGGCTGGCTGTCGTTTGATGTCTTGCGAGAAAAAAGAGGTGACCTGATTTACGTCAACATACTCGGTGACCGCAGAGGGGGTACCGCCGTTGATTATACCGTCAATTGCGCGGTTGGATTTGCGGATGCTACCGGTGAACCAGGCAATCAGAATCCGACAAATTACCTGCTGCCAGCCTGGGACAATATCACCGGGCAGATGGCAGCGGTGGCGATGCTGGCTGCAGAGCGGCACCGGCGGCTAACAGGAGAGGGGCAACTGGTCAAACTGGCGCTGAAGGATGTGGCGATGGCTACTGCCGGGCATCTTGGGAATATCTCGGAAGTGATGGTCAACGATGTTGACCGTGAAAAATCTGGTAACTATTTATATGGCGGATTTGGGAGGGATTTTGTCAGTAAAGACGGCAAGCGGTTCATGCTGGTGGGGCTCACACTGCGTCAGTGGCAGGGTATTACCAGATCAACCGGGATCACGGAGAAAGTGGAACAGCTTGGCTTCGAACTTGGAGTCGATCTCAAACTCGAAGGTGAACGATTCAAGGCCCGGGCAAAACTCGCGTCGTTGATTGAGCCCTGGTTCGCGGAAAATGATGCCCAAGCGGTGCGCATCTCACTTCAGGAAAATGGGGTCTGCTTCGGACCCTATCAGACGTTTCGGGAAATGGTTGAAGGCGATGATGACTGTTCTGCGGATAACCCGTTATTTTCGATGCTGGATCAGCCTGGAGTTGGTGAATATCTTGTCCCTCGATCACCGATACAGTTCGACAAGTCGAGTAATGTACCGGCCCTGAAAGCACCCATACTGGGTGAGCATACTGACCAGATACTGGCAGAGGACCTGGGGCTTTCGCCGCAACAGATTGGATCATTACACGACCAGAAAATCGTTGCCCAGGGAAAGCTCTGAGACTGTCCAGGCAAGCAATGCAAAAACAAGGAGTCACTATGGCAATTCAGTGGAGCAACTGGTCCGGTAGTCAGCAACATCTTGCAGAACGATTCGAGCAACCAGGGTCGGAAGAGCAGCTCTGCCTGTTAATGGAAATGGCAGCAACCTCAGGACGAAAGATCAGGGCGATCGGCTCAGCACATTCCTTTGTCCCGTTCTGGACCGATGACTTTCTGATTTCCCTGGACAATATGAAAGGGTTGGTTGAATGCGACAAAGATACACAACAAGCAACCTTCTGGGCGGGTACTAAATTGCATGAGATGGGCGACGTGCTCTGGGAGCATGGCCTGTCGATGGAAAATATGGGCGACATTGACCGGCAATCCATCGCTGGTGCAGTCAGTACCGGTACCCACGGCACGGGTCAGACATTGCAAAATATTCCCAGCCAATTAGCATCGTTGCGAATGGCCCGTGCCGATGGCCACATACTTGATATCGATTCAGGTAATGATGAATTGTTCAGAGCAGCTCAGGTCAGTCTTGGGTCCCTGGGCGTCATAACCCAGGCGACGTTTAATCTGTTACCTGCCTATTATTTGCACGAGAAGAACTGGGCCGCATCGGTGGACGAGTGTGCCGGGCAACGTGAGGCTCTGATTGAAGAGAATCGACACTGGGAATTCTTCTGGGACCCGGCTTCCGATACATGCGCGATGAAGACGCTGAACATGACAGATCGTGAAGAAGAGGTACAGCTGAATGATAATGAAGTCATCGGCCGAAACTATCGCATAATTCCCTCAGACCGTGAGATTAAATTCAATGAGATCGAATTTTCAGTTCCCGCCGATGTCGGTTGGGCCTGCTTTCTCGAAATTCGGAATCTCATGAAGACAAAGTTTCCCGATGTGCGCTGGCCCATTGAGTATCGAACACTCAAGAAAGATGACATGCTGTTGAGTTCTGCCTCGGGTCGGGAGAGCGTGACAATTTCAGCCCATGAAGGTCGAAAATACCCCTTCGAGTCGTTTTTCCTTGCAGTTGAAGAAGTATTTGGTCGATACGATGGTCGTCCCCACTGGGGTAAAATCCATACGCGTCAGGCATCCGATCTGCGTCGACTGCTGCCGCAATTCGACAGATTCTGCCAGATCCGTGCGCAGTTTGATCCAGAGGGTCGGTTCTTGAATTCCTTCCTGCAAGGCATATTCGGAATCAATTGATTCTATTGAAAAACTGCCCCTGGGCGAGCAGGAATCGTGCATCTCAATATTCTCGATTTGTGGTAGAGTAGCAAAAATCAAATTTGGAGAGTGAGCCGGTGTTTGAGTTGGTTCAGGCAGGCGGGTGGTTAATGATCCCGATCCTGGTGTGCTCGGTGATTGCGGCTGCAATTTGTGTTGAACGGTTCTGGACTCTGCGGACTACGCAGATAGTCCCGAGAAACCTCCTGTCACAAGTCTGGAACTGGATCAAAAACAACGATATGGACAACCATAGGCTCAGGGAGCTTAGGGTTGGTTCCCCATTGGGCCAGATCCTGGCCGCTGGAATATCAAACCACCGCCGTGGTCGTGAACAGATGAAAGAAGCAATCGAAGAGATTGCAAATCAGGTGGTCCACGAGATGGAGCGCTACCTCAACACATTGGGAACGGTGGCTGCAATTACGCCCTTGCTTGGGTTGTTGGGTACGGTAATCGGAATGATCAAAGTATTTACGGCAATTCGATTGGAAGGCACAGGCAATGCCGCTGTGTTGGCGGGCGGTATTTCAGAAGCACTGATAACGACTGCCGCAGGTTTAACGGTCGCGATTCCGAGTTTGTTTTTTTATCGGTTTTTTCAAAGAAGGGTCGACGAACTCGTCATCAGCATGGAGCAGGAGGCGTTGAAGCTGGTCGAAGTATTAGACAACGACAGAATTGACAGAACAAAGTAGTTTGTTGCTATCCGGAACCGAAAAAATGCACACAGCGCCCACCCGATTTCAAGCGCCATGAAGTTTGCCCGACGAAAACGCCCGGAAGTCGAGGTAAACCTGACCCCCTTGATTGATGTCGTGTTTTTACTGCTGATATTTTTTATGGTGTCGACAACCTTCACGAAAAACACGCAACTCACCATTGATTTACCCGAAGCGAACGCAGATCCATCCCGCGTCAGTGAGAAACAAGTTGAAGTTACCATCACCCGTCTGGGTGAGTATGCGGTGAATGAGGTTGTACTGGTGAACAATGAGCTGGAAACTCTGAAAAGGGCAATCGAAAAAGTCAGTGCAGGAGACAATTCAATACCCCTGATAATCACAGCCGACTCAGCGACACCTCATCAGTCTGTGGTACGGGCAATGGATGCTGCAGGTCAACTGGGTTTTGTTCGTCTCAGTATTACGACCAGAAACAGTGGTGATCAAGATTCCTGAATCGAAATCTACCGATGTGCAAATCTATGGTCGGTTGCTGGCCTATGTGATTCCCTACTGGCTTGCCTTTTTGCTCAGTGTGATTGGTTTTGCGCTTTACTCAATATCCAATGTTGGCTTCGCCCAACTGATTGGTTATATCGTTGATTCCCTGGGGGGTAATGACCCTCTGGCAGGTACGCAGTTAGCGGCCTATTTGAGGGATTTGTTTGGTGATACCGATGAACTTAACAGAACGGTCATGCCTATATTGATCATCCTGATTACCATCACCCGGGGTATGGGTACTTTCATCGGCAATTACTTTATTGCCTATGTCGGTACCCAGTTGGTTCACAGGTTACGACTCGAACTGTTTGAGCATTTGCTCGTTTTGCCGAGTCGCTTCTACGACAAGAATTCAATGGGACATCTTGTTGCCAGGCTGACGTTTCATGTCACCCAGGTGACAGGAGCAGCGATCGATGCGGTAAAAGTGATTGTCCGTGAAGGATTTACCGTTATCGCCTATCTGGGCTATCTGTTTTACCTGAATTGGAAGCTGACCTTCATCTTCATCGCCGTGGGGCCCTTTATCGCGCTACTGGTAGGATATGCAGGAAAACGATTTCGTCTTATTAGTACTCGAATTCAGGATTCCATGGGAGATGTGACCCATGTTGCCTCTGAAACGATCCAGGGATACAAGGAAGTCAGAACCTTCGGTGGCGCTGAATACGAGCGACAGCGTTTTGACGGGGTCAGCAATAACAACCGCCGTCAGTCGATGAAAATGGTGGTGACCTCCGCAATAGCGACGCCGGTTATCCAATTGCTCACTTCATGCGCTCTCGCCGGTTTGGTCTGGTTGGCGCTCGACCCCGGCTTGTTGTCAAGTATGAGCGCGGGAGATGTCGTCGCCTTTATCGTCACGGGCGGTTTGTTGGCCAAACCAATTCGCCAATTGTCCGAAGTAAACTCCACAGTCCAGAAAGGATTGGCTGCAGCAGAAAATATCTTCGAGCTGTTCGACGAAGAACCGGAGATCGATAAAGGTACAAAAACACTGGTCTCGGTGAAGGGTAAACTGGAATTTCGATCCGTGAACTTCGCCTACGATAAAGCCGACGCAGCGGTGTTAAAGAATTTGAGCTTTATCGCTGAGCCGGGAGAAACCATCGCATTAGTTGGCCGGTCCGGTAGCGGTAAAAGCACCCTAGCCAGTCTGATATCGAGATTTTATACCCCAGATTCAGGCATGATTCTGCTGGATGATGAACCCATTAATGAGATCAAGCTTTCCAGCTTACGGCAGCAACTGGCGATTGTGACCCAAAATGTCAACTTGTTTAATGACACGGTGGCGAAGAATATCGCTTATGGTGCGCTTCGCAATGCCAGTGAAGCGGATATAAAAAAGGCTGCAGAAAAAGCCTATGCCTGGTCCTTTATCGAAGCACTGGAAAATGGTTTAGAGACGGTTGTAGGAGATGATGGTGTTCTCTTGTCCGGCGGACAGAGACAGCGCCTGGCTATTGCTCGGGCATTTCTAAAGGATGCGCCGGTGTTGATTCTGGATGAGGCAACATCTGCATTGGATTCTGAATCCGAACGTTACATCCAGTCAGCGTTGGAAGCGGTTAGCGTTGGCCGAACCACGATTGTTATTGCCCATCGCCTGTCGACGATCGAGAAAGCAGATCGAATCCTGGTTATTGATCAAGGGGAGATCGTCGAGCAGGGCACTCACGTTGAGCTGATGCAAAAAAAGCAACACTACGCGAGCCTGCATAATTACCAGCAAGACTCGGAAAAGCCTCCACCACCTGTTACCGAACAGCTTCGGTTTACGCCCGTTCCAGTAAACAACGGTGCTGGTTCCCGTTTTCTTTTCGAAGGTTTTAATCCACTCGTCAACGGCTGGTATTCGAGAAGGAGCTGGGTGCAACTGATGGCGCCCTTGTCCATCATTTTTTCAGCTATCGCATGGCTTAGAAGAAGAACGACAAATTCCTGGAAGGCCCCAGTACCCGTGATCGTGGTGGGTAACATCAATGTCGGGGGTACCGGCAAGTCACCTCTGGTGGGCTGGTTGGCAGAGCAGCTCAGCAGAGTGGGTTCTAAACCCGGAATTGTCAGTCGTGGTTATGGCGGTCGGGCACCGGACTATCCCTGTGAGGTGACGGCTCAGACTGATCCGATGATTGCTGGGGACGAGGCAGTGATGCTGGCGAGAAAAACCGGCTGTCCCGTTGTGGTTGACCCGGATCGCCCGGCAGCAGTTCGTCGATTATTGGCGATCTACGGATGCGATGTCGTGATTTCCGATGATGGCCTGCAGCATTATGCATTGGAACGGGAGGTTGAAATCGCAGTGGTAGATGCCCGCAAAGGGCTGGGTAATGGGTTATGCTTACCTGCCGGACCACTAAGGGAACCAGCATCGAGACTGCAGGAAGTGGATATTGTAGTTGTTAACGGTCCGGAAAATCTCCGGCTCAACTGCCAGTCCATGGAAATGAAAATGGTGCCAAAGCTCCTTGTTAACCTGTCGACGGATCAACCCGTCGAAGATGAGCTTTCCGAGAACACAATCCATGGTATTGCAGCCATAGGCAATCCGGACAGATTTTTTGATTCTTTGCGAGCAAGTGGATTTCGGGTGATTGAACACAAGTTTGAGGATCATCATCGCTTTGAATTAACAGACCTCAACTTTGGGGACTACTTACCCGTCGTTATGACGGAAAAGGATGCCACCAAGTGTCGACTGCTGAACCCCAGGGTAATACATGACAATTTCTGGTATTTGACGGTTGATGTTGAGATCTCAGACGAGTTTTTACCAGCAGTCATGAAAAAAGCTGGAATAGTCAACGTTGTCTAAAGAACCTCTGATAATCGTTGTTAACAATAATTTGTAAGGAAGGGTGAGGAAGAAGGTGGCAATCGACAATAAGTTAATCGCGATTTTGGTTTGTCCCATATGCAAGGGCAACCTCGAATACATGAAAGAGGCTCAGGAACTCTGGTGTTTCGCCGATGGGCTGGCATACCCCATAAAAGATGACATTCCAGTCATGCTGGATTCAGAGGCACGTACGTTGACCACTGATGAAAAATTGGACCGTTAGTGGAATTTACGGTCATTATCCCAGCAAGATATGGGTCCCGGCGATTACCTCGCAAGGCGCTGCTCGACATTGCCGGTAAGCCGATGATCCAGCGGGTCTACGAACAGGCGTGTAAGAGCGCAGCCACCCAGGTAGTCGTTGCAACTGATGACCAGAGAATCGCTGACGTTGTCAGTGCATTTGGTGGCCAGAGTTGCATGACATCGGTGGATCACCACTCAGGTACGGATCGTATTCAGGAGGTGACGCGTCGGCAATTAATGGAGGATTCCGCAGTCATCGTCAATGTTCAGGGAGATGAGCCCCTGATTCCACCGGCGGTCATTAATCAGGTCGCGGACAACCTGCAACTACACCAGGTTCCAATGGCAACCCTGTGTGAGTCTATCGAGAGTTTGGAAGATGTACTGGATCCGAATATCGTCAAGGTGGTAACCGATGAGAATGATATTGCCTTGTATTTTAGTCGTGCGCCCATTCCCTGGGATCGAGAGAGCTTTCCTGACAAATGGGACGGGTCATTAAACCAGCACAAGCGACACATCGGCATTTACGCCTATCGAGTGTCGTTACTTAACAAGTTCGTAACCTGGCCTGCGGATGTGATTGAACAAACGGAAAAGCTGGAACAGCTCAGAGCGATTAGGCAAGGTATTAAGGTTCATGTGGACCAGGCTATTGAACAGATTCCTCCCGGCATCGATACAGAAAAAGACCTGCTACGAACCCGGGAGGTGATTGAATCCGGTATAAACCCCGGAAACAGTGATGCGACATACCGACCTTAATCAGAGATTCCCTATCGGGGCTGCATTCGTATGCCACTATCCAGGCGAATGGTTTCGCCATTGATGTAACCGCAGGTCACGATGAAAGCCGCGGTTTGGGCAAATTCTTCCGGTTTCCCTAATCTTTTGGGAAACTGAGTCATCTCAATCAAAGGCTCCCTGACCTGGGGCGGCGCAAATTGCATCATCGGGGTTTCAAAAATGCCAGGTGCAATTGTCGCAACTCGAATGCCTTGCTTTACCAGGTCGCGAGCAATCGGCAACGTCATGCCAGCCACGCCACCTTTACTGGCGCTGTAGGCTGCCTGGCCAATTTGACCGTCAAAAGCAGCCACGGACGCGACATTAATAATGACCCCCCGTTCACCATCATCGGTTACCGGTTCGTTTTTGGCCATTACCTCGGTACACAAACGTAAGACGTTGAATGTGCCAACCAGGTTGACGCGCAAAATGAACTCAAAGGTCTTGAGAGGCATGGGCCCATCCTTGCCCAGGGTTCTAGCTGCCGCGCCGATCCCCGCGCTGTTCACATTAACGTGAATGGCTCCGAACGTATCAACGGCTTTGGCAATACCCGCTGCAACGGCATCCTCGTCGGCGACGTCTCCAGCGGCGAAAGTCGCATTTTCACCTAAAGTGGCTGCGGCTTTTTCGGCATTTTCTGCGTTTAGGTCAAATATGCAGACCCTGGCACCGGCCTTGATAAAATTTTCTGCTGTTGCAAATCCCAAACCGGATGCTGCACCCGTGATAAAAGCTACCTTTTTCTCTAAATCCATAATGTTCTCAATACGTGGGTAAAAAACCGGCCGGAATTATACCTTGCCCGTTCCTTCGCTGCATGAAATAGAGTTCGGGATTGGCTTGGCCAGAGATTTCTTAGTTCTTGTCCGGAACTGGTTATACTCTAATTTTCCAAGCTGGGCAGTTGAGACGTGACACTAGTTGTTGAAGAGAATGTTTCACTTCGAAATCGAAATACCCTTGGCCTCGACGTTAAAGCTCTCCGCTATTGTCGGGTCAGGTCCGAGATAGAATTGAAAGATGCCCTCGCATACGCGCGTAACCATGGATTGGATACCTTTATCCTGGGAGGAGGGAGCAACATTGTCCTGGCGAGGAATCTTGATGTTCTGGTGATTTCCATGGAAATCACTGGTTGTGAGTTTTCCGGTCACCAAGTGACTGCAATGGCTGGTGAAAACTGGCATGAGTTTGTGGAACTGACAATCGAGCAGGGTCTTTATGGACTGGAGAACCTTTCA
Source organism: Gammaproteobacteria bacterium (assembly GCA_012960755.1). Next base: position 37,480 of record DUAT01000057.1, on the reverse strand, counting down.
CTCATTCCCGGTCTCGTCGGCGCTGCCCCAATTCAGAATATAGGTGCATACGGCGTAGAGCTATCGGATCGTTTTATGCAACTATCGGCTGTTGATAAAGCAAGCGGCGAATCATTAGTGCTTGATAAAACCCAATGCCAGTTCTCGTATCGCGACAGCATTTTTAAGCATGGGCTTCGCGATCAATTAATAATCACCTCGATCACCCTGGGTCTGGATGGCGAGTTCTGCCCGGTACTTGAATATGCAGATCTGCAGCAACGTTTTTCGGCTCAGGCTACAGGACAGGTCAGTGCTATGGATGTACGGGATGCCGTCATTGCCATTAGGTTGAACAAGCTCCCGGATCCGGAGAAGATTGGCAATGTTGGCAGTTTTTTTAAGAACCCGGAAATTTCGGCAGAACAATGGAATGATTTACGCGCCCGGGACGATACCCTGAATTCACGGGTAATGGACGGTGGCATCCATAAGGTATCAGCGGCGGCATTGATCGACAAAGCGGGTCTAAAAGGCATGACGAAGGGCGCTGCAGAGGTATCACGCCAGCATGCACTGGTTATTGTCAATCAAGGAACAGCAACAGGGCAGGATGTCATACTACTGGCGGACAAGGTGATTGAAGCAGTAAAAAATCGGTTCAACGTCACGCTCGAAGTTGAACCGATTGTTGTTTCATAAAAGCCTGTAGTCAATCAGCGGCTTTCAGATAATCTGAAGTCTCTTATGAACCTTACCCTTGCCTGGTCTCTGAGTTATCCAATGGCTCAGGACTGTCTATAAGCTCAGGGCTGTCTATAGGCTCAGGGCTGTCTATAGGCTCAGGGCTGTCTATAAGCTCAGGGCTGTCTATAAGCTCAGGGCTGTCTATAAGCTCAGGGCTGTCTATAAGCTCAGGGCTGTCGAGATTATCGGTGGCGACAGCGGCCTCTTCTTTTTGCGCGGTTACATCAGGCTCCGATTGGGTTGCTTCTTGCGCATCAGATTGTATTGAGGTCTCTGCTACTGATTCTGTTTCTGATCCGCCGCGTGGATCATTATCGGCTCTTCCACGGGTACTGGGATGTACGACATCAACCGTTCTCGCCTCGGCTATCAAGGCGGGGACTGGAGGTGCTAACTGAACACTCGTCAAGACTGATCCTTCCGCAACCGGTTTAGGTGCAGCACGTGGGTCGTTTAATGCCCGCCCCCGGAGTGAAGGGTGTGTCGTAGTGGTTTCTACTGTTTCGTCAGCCAATGAAGCCGGTATTGTCTCGCTTTGAGTCTCAACAGGAGCTTCTTTAACAGCTGGCTTTTCACTAGCTGAAGGCTCTTTGTTAGCTGAAGGCTCTTTATTAGCTGAAGGCTCTTTATTAGCTGAAGGCTCTTTATGAGCGGAAGGCTCGTTATGAGCGGAAGGTTCTGAAACGCGCGAAGCAGCTTCCGTATCACTGGTTGCCGGGGTAGCGTCATTCCTCGTTGGCGTCAAATCTTTGGATGGATCTGTTACCAGGGTGCTCGTCGGTGCGTTTTCTTGCAAGGCCGATTTTTCAGCTTGAGTTGCAATGCCAGTATTTTCACCCGTCACTGTTGGTGTCGATTTTGCCTCGTCCTGACTCGGATTCACCTCATTTTTGGACTGGCTACGTCGCCGCTGCTGACCTCGTTTCCTATTACCCTGGTTACGCTTGTCCCCGGTACTGCCTTGTTTTTCATCTGTGCTTCTCGGAGATTTGTTAGCCGATCTGTTTTTGTTTTCATCGGCCTTTACAGGTCTGTTGGACGACTTGTTTCTGCGGTCTTCACCGGTCTTGTTGGTTTTGTTATCGGTTCTTGCCCTGTTTTCCTGGTTTCTTTCATTCGGGCGTCGACGATTTCGCTCTTGTTGCGGGCGCCGGTTGTTTCGATTTCCACTGCTGGAAGAACGATTCTGGTTCGATTGCTTTTGGGCAGGCTGCGAGGACACTTTTGCTTCAGTTTCACTAGCAGTCAGGCTCGTAAGCAGGCGACTAAAAAAGCCGGGCTTTTTCACTGCTGGCGCAGCTTTGGAAACCTTAGCTGCTGCAGGAGGGGTTGTCTGCTGAATAGCCCTGACCGCAGCTTTCTCGACCGCCGGGGCCTTTGGTGCTGGTTTATCCTTGGCTTCGGGTTCTTCTTCGAGTGAAATCTCGTAACTTGCTTCACTAACGTCTTCTTCTGAGGAACGGATTCTCTCGACGCGATAATGTGGAGTTTCCATTTCGGGTGAGGGAACGACGATAACCCTGACTTCATTGCGTTGTTCTATTTCACTCAAACCAACACGTTTCTCATTGAGCAGAAATGAGGCCACACTGACGGGCAGAAATGCCCGAATTTCACTGCTGGTATCCTTTAAGGCTTCTTCTTCAACCAGTCGCATAACGGCTAACGCTGAAGACTCAACATCTCTGATTGAGCCCAGCCCACTACATCTTGGACAGACAATCCCGCTGGTTTCCCCGAGGGAGGGTCGCAGGCGTTGACGAGACATTTCCAGCAGGCCAAATCGGGAAATTTTACCGACCTGAACCCTCGCCCGGTCAACCTGCAGCGCATCACGCATTCTGTTTTCAACAGCTCGCTGGTTTTTTTGCGACATCATATCGATGAAGTCGATGACCACGAGTCCGCCGATATCTCGCAGACGCAACTGGCGACCAACTTCTTCTGCTGCCTCAAGGTTTGTATTCACCGCCGTCTCTTCAATATCGCTACCCCGGGTAGCCCTGGCAGAGTTGATGTCGATAGAGACAAGTGCTTCTGTCGGGTCAATGACAACCGAGCCACCAGACGGCAATCTAACCTCCCGTTGAAATGCGGATTCTATCTGGCCCTCTATCTGGTACCGGTTGAACAGGGGAACTGCATCTTCATATCGTTTGATGCGACTCTTGAATTGGGGCATGACCTGTTCCACGAACTGGATCGCCTGGTCGAATGCATCATCCGTATCAATGAGAATTTCACTAATGTCTTCACGCAGATAGTCACGAACGGCCCTGATTATTACATTGCTTTCCTGGTAGATCAGAAATGGTGAGGACTTCTCCTTGGCAGCAGTATCAATTGCCTCGGAAAGATGGATCAGGTAATTCAGATCCCATTGGAGTTCCTCAGCGCTGCGACCTACCCCGGCGGTCCTGACAATAACGCCCATATCCTTTGGAATCTCCAATTGGGACATGGCTGTCTTGAGTTCGTCACGTTCTTCGCCTTCAATTCTGCGAGAAATGCCCCCGGCTCGAGGATTGCTGGGCATAAGTACAAGGTAGCGTCCTGCGAGGCTACAGAAGGTCGTGAGTGCGGCTCCTTTATTGCCTCGTTCTTCCTTCTCGACCTGGATAACAATTTCAGTGCCTTCCTTCACAACCTGGGCAATATTCACCTTGCCTTTGATTTTTGAGGGAGGAATTGAGAAGTATTCCCGAGAAATTTCTTTTAGGGGTAAGAAGCCGTGTCGGCTGGCACCGAAATCAACAAAGGCAGCTTCCAGACTCGGTTCGACCCGGGTGATGCGTGCCTTGTATATATTTGCCTTTTTTTGTTCGCGAGCCCGGCTTTCTATATCCAGGTCGTACAACTTTTGCCCATCGACCAGGGCAACGCGCAACTCCTCTTCGTGAGTTGCATTTATCAACATTCTTTTCATTACGATATCACTTTTGTAAAACCGACCAATTGATCGCGCTTTGGATATCGCCAAATCTATAGTTCGTCAGACCCAGTAACTTGAGCCCGTGCTAAAAGTCTCTCAATACCTATACTCTTTCCAGCTAACAGTGTATTTCCTGTACAAACATGGGTATCCCTGGTGTCGTAGGGAAGATGATTTTTTACCCATCGTTGTGAATGTTGATGCATCCATGGCAAAAGAGATGTTCTTTCTTTGTATAACTCTTTTTAACTGTGCGCATTAACAGCACGAATTTTCCTGTTAGATCTGTAAACTGATTTGGCTTTCCATCGCGTTCAATCGATCGCGGTTAAAATTATGCCCAGCGAACTTTAGTATGTGCTCAATCTTGCATTGTACGAGCTTCCACTGGTGAAACGCTGGAACGGTATTAATTCATTTGTGAGATAATCTCATTTCACCCTGTCTTGTTGGACTGGGGTCTGGCAGCGCTGAAATCGATGACATAACATGATATGTGTCATGGAACGGATTCTTATGGAATCATCTTTTTGCTTGTTAACAACAGAACATGGATTCCGCATGCCAGATACAATCATAGCAATAAACTCTAAGTGCTTCAAAGCGTTAATATTTTTATCCTGGAAAACTTCGTATGTCCAGCCGTGAAACTGGCCCAAGAAATGCCGTGCGAATCGTAGAAATCGATGAAAGTTCTGATGGTCAGCGTATCGACAACTTTCTGCTTAAGAATCTCAAGGGAGTGCCAAAATCGAAAATCTATCGCTGCATGAGAAAGGGTGAGGTAAGGGTCAATGGCGGTCGCGTCAAAGCCAGCACGAAGCTAAAAATTGGTGATAAGGTTCGTATTCCACCTGTTCGCCAGAGCCAATCGACAACACCAAAACCATCTCAAAAAATTACGAATATATTATATAAATCAATAATATATGAAGATGACATGATGTTGATTATTAATAAACCTGCTGGTATCGCTGTGCATGGTGGAAGTGGTATTAGCATTGGGGTTATCGAAGCACTGCGGGAATTAAGAGCTGATGATAAATCTCTGGAGCTGGTCCACCGGCTCGACCGGGATACATCGGGATGCCTCATGGTGGCAAAAAAACGCAGCAGGCTAAAAAACTTACAGCAATTATTGAATGATAAAACCAGGTTGGAGAAGCACTACCTGGCCATTGTTCACGGCCGTTGGCCGAAAAGAAAGCAGCATATTAACCTGCCATTGCGCAAAAACACCCTTTCGTCGGGTGAACGGATGAGTATTGTGGCGACAGATGGAAAGCCTTCGCGCACTGAAATTGATGTTATCTGTCAAAATGATGAGTTCAGCCTTCTCGCGGTGAGGCCAATAACTGGTCGTACTCATCAGATCCGGGTTCACTGTGCGCATACCGGGTATCCCATCGTCGGTGATGAAAAATACGGCAACGAAAAAAAAGACAAACTGCTAAAGAAGCAAGGATTCGGTCGACTGATGCTTCATGCCAGCCGTTTAACAATTCCGGCGTCTGCCACTGGAGATAAGTTGATCAAGGTAGAAGCAGAAGCTGGTGACCGGTTTGATAACTTAGTAAATACTATTAAATAACAATAGGATGTAGTTGTTAATTAAAGTTATTAATTACACTGAAGCCAGACTCTATCAGCAGGTCAGTCAGTAGAATCAAGGGAAGACCGAAGAGGGTGGTGATGTCCCTGCCTTTTGACTTTTCAATCAGCGCAATCCCCCGTTGTTCAGCCATGATGCTGCCTGCACAGTCATAGGGTTGCTCAGTCTGCAGGTATTTTTGAATTTCACTCACCGAGAGGTCTCGGTACTTGATTTCATAGGTATCTATGCCCTCTGCAAGTACTTGTCCGAAGCCGTCTACCAGGCAGATTGCCGTGCTGAATTTTACCCAACGACCGGCACATTGAGTTAGTTGTTGAAAAGCCGGGTCAAAGCCGCCGGGTTTGGAAAGTATTGTATTGCCGAGATGGGCTACCTGATCTGAACCGATCACTATCCTCGAAGCGGTAGTGCCGTTGTTGGCTTGGCCTGTATCATTGATGTCTTGTGTGTTTTCTAAATATTTGAGCGCGCCATAGCTGGCTTTATGCCGAGCGAGGCGTGTCGCCCGTTTGGCTGCAGATTCCCGCTGAACCAGAGTTTCCTCGACACCAGGATCTATCTGGTTAAATTCCAGACCCAATTGTCGCAACAGTGCGCCACGATATGCAGAGGTGGAAGCAAGGACCAGCTTTGTGGACATGGGGTACCTTCAAAGTGACTTATCTTACTGAATTTATATAACTTTCTTGTAAATAATGTATTTTTCTTTTGACAGTGTACAGTCGGATGCCTAAGATGCGCCCCTTATGTCTACAGGCTCCCTCCCAGCGCAGATTGATCATCGAAAACTTGCGCTTAGAAATAGCAAACTGGAAGGTGTCATTCCGGTTTCGAGATTCGTCAGGTTGGTAGAAGCGTTAGCGTCAGATGCTTCCGAAGTGCAATTAACGCTGGAATTCCGAAAAGGAAAGAAGCAGAAAACACTGGTCATCGGTAACGCAAAAGCAACAGTAGGATTAATGTGCCAGAAATGCCTGGCAGTGACGGATTTTGACTTAAATGTCAGCTTTCGACATCTGGTGGTGACCGATGACGAAGCGTTGCTTGACTTGCCGGATGAAGTCGAAGGGATAGTTTGTCCGGATGACAAGATAAGGTTGGTCGACCTATTTGAAGATGAGCTGATCCTCAATTTGCCGATGGTCGCAAAACACGATGCCGATGAATGTGAGCCGATGTTTGAGCATCAAAATGATGATTCAAACGTAAAATCCGGAACGCACAGACCGTTCGCCAATCTGGCTGAACTAAAGAATGAATTAAAAGGAGCTAGCGATGGCTGTTCAAAAAAGTAAGGTAACTCGTTCCAGACGAGGCCAGCGCCGTTCACATGACGCACTGGGTAAACCGACGTTGTCAGAAGATTCAACCACGGGTGAAACCCATCGTCGTCACCATGTATCAGCCGACGGATTCTATCGCGGTAACAAGGTAGTCCATACACCAGACGATTAAACGATGCGGATAGCCGTCGATGTTATGGGCGGAGACCAGAATCTAGCCGATATTGTGTCTGCTGGTGTCCGTTGTACCAATGAGTTTAATGAAGTCAGCATTGTTTTTGTCGGCGATGAGACGGCGATAAACGATTGTTTAACGATTGGTGCAAGTCACAGAAACATTGAGATTGTGCATGCCGATGAGGTGGTCAGAATGTCTGACAGGCCCTCTATCGCGATGCGTAAGAAAAAGCGATCTTCCATGCACCGGGCTATAGAACTGGTGCGAGATGGCGAAGTGAATGCCTGTGTCAGCGCCGGTAACACCGGGGCTTTAATGGCAGTGGGTCGTCTTCTGTTAAGAACCGTGAGCGGTATTGATCGACCGGCCATAATCAAGGCTATCCCCTCAGTAGAGGGGCGATGTTATCTCCTTGACCTTGGTGCCAACATCAACTGTGATGCAGAGAACCTGCTTCAGTTTGCTGCCATGGGCAGCTTGATGTGCCAGGCCGTTGAAAGTATTGAGTCACCTCGGGTTGGCTTACTCAACATCGGGGAAGAAGAGCTCAAAGGTGAGGATCAGGTGCGAATTACGGCGGATCTACTCCAACAGCAAGATGAAATTAATTATATTGGTTTCATTGAAGGTGATGGCATTTACCAGAGTGATGCTGATGTCATCGTTTGTGATGGATGGGTGGGTAATGTTGCGCTGAAGACCAGTGAGGGTTTGGCAAAGTACGTGTCGCAAATGATCGATCAGGCTTTCCGTGAGAATTTGGCGACAAAGGCAGCCGGGATCATCGCAAATCCGGTGCTAAAGAAGCTGAGTCAGAGACTACAGCCTGACAATTACAATGGTGCAAGTATGCTTGGATTAAACGGGATTGTGGTAAAGAGTCATGGCCGATCCAGCCTTGAAGGATTCTATCAGGCTATTCGGGAAGCCATGAAAGCGGTAAAGCAGGATTTACCGACTGTGCTGCAAGCGCGTATCAGCGCGACTCTGAGCGGATATCAGTAAAATGCCGTTGTATGAACAAGGATCTACATGACTAAGATAGCCTATGTTTTCCCCGGTCAGGGATCCCAGAGCGTTGGTATGCTCAGCGATGTAGCCGATGCGTACCCTGTGGTTGGAGAGAGTTTTTCACATGCGTCGGAACTCCTTGGGTATGACCTGTGGGAACTCGTGCAGAATGATCCCGAGGAAAAATTAAACCAGACCGAATTTACTCAACCGGCATTGTTGTGCGCGAGTATCGCGCTCTGGCGGGTTGCACTGGCACAAGGTGCGAGGCAACCTGATATCGTCGCGGGGCACAGTCTGGGTGAATATTCTGCACTGGTTGCAGCGGGTGTACTTGAGTTTTCTGATGCAATTAGCCTGGTTCAAAAACGCGGCCAGTTTATGCAGACCGCAGTGCCAGTGGGTCTCGGTAGTATGACGGCTGTACTTGGACTGGACGACGCCAATGTGAAAAGCATCTGCGAGCAGCTCTCGACGGATACTGAACTCGTCCAGGCGGCAAATTTCAATGCCCCGGGGCAGGTCGTGATCTCCGGACACAATGCTGCGCTCGAAAAAGTGCAGCCTGCTTTGAAAGAAGCTGGCGCGAGAAAAGTGATACCCCTGGCTGTTAGCGCACCCTTTCATAGTGCATTGATGCAACCTGCTGCTGACAAAATGGCAACTGAACTTGAAAAAGTCTCCCTCAATAGACCGGTGATTAGAATCATCCAGAATGTGAATGCCGAATACGAATCAGACCCTGACAACATCCGCGCGAATCTGGTGTCGCAAATGCACGGTGCCGTGTTGTGGACATCGACGATAGAAAATCTCGCCCGGGACGGTGTTGAAATCATAGTAGAATGTGGGCCGGGTAAAGTGCTTTCGAGTTTGAACAAACGGATTTCCAAGACGTTACAGTCGTTTTCAATCAACTCAGTTGAGTCGTTGCAAAGTACGATCACGGGGTTAAGTGAATGAAGCTGGAAAATAAATCGGCAATCATAACCGGCGCAAGCCGGGGTATTGGCCGGGCCATTGCTGAAGAATTTGTACAGCAGGGGGCGTTTGTCATTGGTACAGCCACCACAGAAAATGGCGCCAGTGCAATTTCAGCTAGCCTCGGTGCCTCCGGTGCTGGGCTGGTATTGGATGTAAGCCAGCCAGAGTCTGTGGAACGCTTTTTCAGCGCCGTTAAAGAATATGATGCGGTGAGCATACTCGTTAACAACGCGGGTATTACCCGAGATAATCTCGCCCTTCGGATGAAGGCAGAAGAGTGGGATGATGTTATTAACACCAATCTAAACTCGATATACCGGGTAACAAAGAGTTGCCTCCGGCCAATGACCAGGGCTCGTTGGGGGCGAGTTATTAATATCAGCTCTGTGGTAGGAAGTATGGGTAATGCTGGTCAAAGTAACTATGCGGCGGCCAAAGCAGGTATGGAGGGGTACAGCCGGGCACTGGCAAGTGAACTGGGTTCCAGGAACATTACGGTTAATTGTATTGCTCCCGGTTTTATCGCAACAGATATGTCTGATGAACTGCCTGAAGAGCAAAAAGCATTGCTCCTGGCGAAAATTCCCGCAGGCCGCCTTGGCGAGTCGAAGGAGATCGCGTCGCTTGCCGCTTTTCTTGCCAGCGATGATGCTGGATATATAAGTGGAGAAACAATTCACATAAATGGTGGAATGTATATGGCCTAGCCTGCGGTTAGGCCATAGTCATGAAGACAACCAATATTAACCCGCCAGGCATTCAAGCTAAGAAAGTACTTGATACGTTAACTGGCATTTCATTAAACTAGCGCAGCTTTTTGACTGCAACGTGTAGGAGTGAACCTGAGAATGAGCACCATTGAAGATCGAGTCCGTAAACTGGTCTGTGAACAGTTAGGAGTTAAGGAGGAAGAAGTCACCATCGAAGCTTCCTTTGTCGAAGACCTCGGCGCAGATTCGCTGGATACAGTAGAACTCGTGATGGCTCTTGAAGAAGAATTCGAGACTGAAATTCCAGACGAAGAAGCTGAAAAAATAACGACCGTAAAAGAAGCTCTTAATTACATCGAAAGTCACACGTAGTCGGCTCGATAAATCGCTTTGTAAGCCGCATTTGCTTTTGGTAAATGCGGCTTTTTAGTTTGTTTTAGAAAAAGCGCAAAATTGGCCGATGCCAGATCGGGTTCAGAAATAGATTTCGAGTCCGGTCTTCCAGGCCGTCTTAATGTGTGGTGTCGATTTGTTATATTCGGGCGTTTTCAGGAGGAGACATTGAATAATCGCAGAGTGGTTATCACCGGTATGGGCATGTTAAGTCCATTAGGTGCGTCATTGGATACCTCCTGGGAAGGACTAATAGCAGGTAAAAGTGGCATCACTCCGATAACGTCATTCGATACAGAAGGCTATCCAGTTCGTTTTGGTGGCGCTGTCCCGGAATTCGATATGGACGCGTATCTGTCTCCAAAAGAAGCCCGGCGGATGGATGGTTTTATCCAATTCGGCATGGTAGCCGGAATTCAGGCCATGAAAGACTCTGGTCTTGAAGTTACGGATGAAAACAGGCACCGAATCGGTGTTGCCGTTGGCTCGGGTATTGGCGGCATCGTGACGATTGAAACGTGTTATGACATCGTCTTGAATCGCGGCCCAAAAAAAGTCACGCCATTTTTCGTTCCATCCTGCATTATCAATATGGTCGCTGGTCAATTGTCGATTATGTTTGGGCTGCAGGGTCCCAACATCGCTATCACCACCGCCTGCACAACGGGTACTCACAATATAGGGTTTGCGGCAAGGATGATCGCAGCAGGTGATGCCGAAGTCATGCTTGCCGGTGGTGCAGAAAAGTCTACATCGCCGACTACCATGGCAGGGTTCGCTGCGATGAGAGCGCTTTCCACCCGCAATGATGAACCAGAGCTTGCCAGTCGCCCGTGGGACAGGGATCGGGATGGCTTTGTCCTGAGTGATGGCGCTGCCGTGCTGGTAATGGAAGAACATGAACATGCCAAAGCCCGGGGTGCTGAAATTTATTGCGAGCTGGCGGGGTTTGGAATGAGTGCCGATGCCAGTCATATGACTTCGCCATCCGAAAATGGTGATGGCGCGGCGAGGTCGATGCAAAATGCCCTTTACAGTGCTGAAATGAACGCGTCAGAAATCAACTACATAAATGCGCACGGTACCTCGACCCCCCTGGGTGATGTGGCAGAAACCATGGCAATCAAAACGGTCATGGGTCAGGACGCTGGCAGCGTTGCCATCAGTTCGACGAAATCAATGATTGGTCATTTGCTCGGTGCATCTGGCTCGGTGGAAGCTGCGATAACCGCATTAGCCATAAAACACCAGTTGGCACCACCCACCATTAATCTCGACAATCCCGGTGATGGATGCGATCTCGATTACGTACCACATGTGGCACGGGAGATGAAAATTGATGCCGCAATTTCAAACTCCTTTGGTTTTGGGGGCACGAACGGCAGCTTGATTTTTCGCGTGATCGATTAATCCATCAATGCAGCCTCCGTTAACACATAATTCCTCGTACAGGTAGGTATGGCCAGGTTGATCAAAATGGTAATGGTCCTGGCCGGCATTGCGCTTGGTGTGGGGCTTTATTGCAATACCTTGTTGCAACGACCCATAGATATTAGCCCAGGCAGCTATTATTTAATCCCCAAAGGGCAGAGTTTCAACGCCTTGAGCAACGACCTGATATCAAATGCTGTTCTAGGCATTCCGGAACCAGTCTTTAAACTCTACGGTTTGCTAACGCGATATCAGGGGACAATAAAGGCAGGGGAGTACGAGTTAACAAAGGAACTAAACGCCAAAACGCTGCTGTTGAAATTTCGGCAAGGAGAAGTCCTGCAGCGGCAGATCACGTTTCCCGAGGGCTGGGATTTTTCACAATGGGTCAACCACCTGGGCGCAAATGAATACCTGACCCAGACGCTCAGCCAGAATTCAAACATCATGCAGGGGATTGAAAGTTCTCTATCGTCTCCGGAAGGTCAATTTTTCCCCGACACTTATCGTTTTACTCGAGGTGCAACGGATCAGTCGATTTTAAGGCGTGCCCATGCACGTATGAAACAGGTACTCGAGCTGGAATGGGACGACCGCGACAGAAGTCTGTCACTTACATCACCACAACAAGCCCTGGTGCTGGCGTCTATCGTTGAAAAGGAAACAGGCTATGAGCCGGACCGGCTGGCCATCGCCAGCGTCTTCAATAACCGTTTGCAAAAACGCATGAGACTTCAGTCGGATCCGACGGTAATTTATGGTCTGGAGGATTTCAGTGGTGACCTGAAGCGCAGTGATTTGAAAACCAGGACTCCGTACAATACTTATGTCATCAAGGGATTACCGCCGACGCCGATCTGCAATCCGGGGTTGGCATCGATTCGCGCGAGTTTAAACCCAGCCCCGTCAGCGTATTACTACTTTGTCGCAAGGGGCGATGGCAGCAGTGAGTTTTCCGAGACACTGGCGCAGCATAATGCCGCAGTTACCCGATTCCAAAAAGCCGGTAGGGTAGATGGTTATCGCAGTACACCGGACGACTAGTGTAGTGTCCTATACAAAACGTGCTTTACGTGGTTCTCACTTTTTTTCACAGGAAGTGTCACAGCAAGGCCCAATCTTTTCACGGAAAGTCGCAGGAAATGTAGGTACCTTTTCAAGAAATACAACGCGGCTGTGGCGAAGTTGAGGATCATCCGTAGGGTGAATCGCTAAAGGGACAGCGGTGATCTTATCCATGTTGTCGTAGGTCGGCTCTTCATAAATTCAATGCTAATCTAGCCCGCCATAATCTGGCCATTTAGTGGCTTGCTTAAAGTGCGTTTTGTATAGGACACTACGCTAGCGCGCTAAAATAGATGATAGGTGGATATGTCAAAAGGTAGGTTCATCACAATTGAAGGTGTCGAGGGTGTCGGAAAGTCTACAAATATAGAACTGATCGAGTCCCTGCTTGATGCGCGGGGAATCAGCCACATCACGACCCGGGAACCGGGTGGGACACAATTGTCGGAAAAAGTACGGACATTATTGCTCGACAAGCACGACAGCAACATGTGCGACATGACGGAGTTGCTGTTGATGTTTGCTGCAAGAACCCAGCATGTACAGGAGCTGATAAAGCCAGCACTTGAAAATGGTGACTGGGTAATCTGCGATAGATTTACTGATTCGAGCTATGCCTATCAGGGCGCAGGCCGGGAGATGGGTAAAGATCCGGTGGCAGTTCTGGAAAAAATTGCCCTGGCGGACTTCCGTCCGGATATGACCCTGTTGTTGGATCTGCCGGTTGCAGTCGGGCTTGAAAGAGCGAAAATCCGGGGTGAATTTGATCGAATTGAAAGTGCAGGAATCGAATTCTTCATCCGGGTTCGACAGTGTTTCCTGGATAGAGCCGCGCAATCGGATCGATTCAGGGTTATCGATGCAAACCAATCCCTTGACAAGGTCCAGGCGCAGATCAGTAAGATTGTCCAGACCTGCATCAGGGATTGGCAGGAATGAAGTACTACCCCTGGCATGAATCCTTTCGAGAGCGCATCACACAACAGTTCAACAACAGGAAACTGGCCCATGCAATCCTGTTTGCCGGCCCTGAATTTCTGGGTAAAGTTGACTTTGCCAAAGCCCTGTCGAAGCAGTTTTTGTGTACTGCGGCAGCTGAATCCGGTGCTTGCGGTGCGTGTCCGTCCTGTCTTTTAATCAGGGCCGGTACCCACTCGGATCTGCGGCTTGTTCAGCCGGAAGACTCAAAACAGATAAAAATTGACCAGATCCGGGATTTGATTGGCTGGGTGAGTCAAACCGCCCAGCGAAGCGGTATGAAGATTGCGATTGTCAGTCCTGCCGAGCAGATGAATCACCAATCCGCCAATGCGTTGCTTAAATGCCTGGAAGAACCCGCGCCAAACACGCTGATTTTCCTGGTTACAGCGCGTCCTGGCAGTCTGTTACCTACCATTCGTAGTCGCTGCCAGGCTTATAATTTCTCAGCACCTGATCGAGAGATTGCCCTGGCGTGGCTTGAACAGCAAACGAATCCCGGTCCGGATTCGTCCTTGATGCTGGATATCAGCGGTGGCGCGCCGTTGGCGGTACTTACCCGGTTTGGCGATGACTACCTGGATCGACGCCAGCAGGTAATTACAGCGGTTACCCAGGTGCTGACAGGCACAGGCGTTCCGTTGGAAAGTGCCACTGTGTTACTAAAATTCGAAATGGACGAAGTATTGGAGATCATTTTGGGTATTTTATCCGATAGTCTGAAGTACAAATTGAGCCCGAGCGTAAAATCTCTAAAAAACAGAGATGTAGAGACTGAGATCTCGGCTGTTTCCAGGGATTGCGGGACAAATTTCTTATTTTCAGCCTTCGATCGTGCGAATGCAGATCTAAAAGTGGCTCGCAGTACCTCAAATCCCAACAAGGCACTGTTACTCGAAAGCCTGATGATTGACCTGGCTGACTGCTAAAAAGCCCCTGTTAGCGCATTCTGAAAATTACCTCAAGAAGCCCACTTTACTGCGTGTAGACTCCGCTCTTTCAGCAATTTTCGCCTTGCCTTGCATCTAACAGGAACTTTTTCAGCAGGCAGCGATGATAGTCGGCAAACTCGACCGTTGACAGAATTCAGCTTGTAGAACGGCAAACCATAGGGCAGACTTTCAACACACGATTTCCTGAGCAGTTTCAATGGCTAAGTTGGCGAGAGGCGGAGCGAAGAAAACCATGATTGCCCTGACCATCAAGGACAAGGTGGTTTTGCACAATTATTATATGCCTTATGTAAAAAATGGCGGGCTGTTTATTGCCAACCGTACTGAATACGATATCGGTGATGACGTTTTTATTTTGCTCAATTTGATGGATGAGTCCGAGAAAATCCCCGTTGCTGGTAAAGTGGTGTGGATCGCGAAGAAGGGCGTCAAAAGCCCGCATACGCCCGGGGTGGGAATTCAGTTCAGTGACCCTGACAATATCGCGAAAGATAAAATAGAAACATTTCTCGCCGGGAGTATTGGTTCAGCCAATTCGACCGCGACGATGTAGTGCTAAGGAAAACACTAATTTTCCAGAACACGTATTGCAACGATGTCCCAATCCGGTAGTATCACGGTAAGCAAGTTCAAACAAAAACCGTTCAACAAACTTCCGGATATTAATATTCAATGACCTACTGCGTGGCGATATCGCTGGATTCCGGAATCTGCTTTATATCCGACTCCCGCACCAACGCCGGTGTCGATAACGTCAGTACCTATTCCAAGATGCACGCCTTCGGCATAGACGGTGAGCGTCAACTCGTGGTGCTTTCCGCCGGTAACCTGGCAACCACCCAGGGGGTAGTGGCCCACATAAAGAAGGATATTCGCCAGGAAGCAGCCATCAATTTACTCAATGTGCAGCATCTGGAAGATGCCGCAGACTACCTTGGTGAGTTGAATGTAGCCCAGCAGGAAAAACATACCGGCGGGGGTTCGACCTACGAAGCAAGATTTATCATCGGCGGGCAAATACACGGTCATAAACCCCGGGCGTATCTGGTTTATCCACAAGGCAATCACATCACGACGTCATCGGATACGCCATTCCTGCAGATTGGTGAAAGCAAGTACGGTAAGCCTATTCTGGACCGTATCATTGAGCCGCAATCCAGTCTTGATACCGCTGTCTTGTGTGGCCTGGTTTCAATGGATTCAACCATGCGGAGTAATCTGACGGTTGGTCCGCCGATTGATGTCATTGTCTATCCAACTGATTCGCTAGTAATAGATCGAAAGTACCGGTTCGAAGAGTCCAGTGAGTACTTGCGCCAGATTAACAAAAGTTGGGATGCAAGGTTGAAAGACGCATTTTCCAGCATGCCCCCCATTGCGTGGAGTGCTAATTGGGATCAGACTGAACAACATTCCTGATCCCCAATGGAGCTGAATGGAAAAGCACCTGGAGGTTTTAATTACCCCTTACATGATGACTGTCGGTAATGATGGTGGTGATTTGGCGCACGCCTATTTACAAGAGCATCAA
>DUAT01000057.1:1328-21680 GCA_012960755.1 Gammaproteobacteria bacterium | reverse complement strand
AAGCACCTGGACGTCCAGTTTGTACGGCAGCACTTCCCCGCTTTTAATGGTGAAACCCGCGTCCAGGGCCATTTTTTTGAATCAGCGGGTGGTTCATTTCCCTGCCAGGAAACCATAGAAGCTCTCAATTCTTTCTACCGTCACAACAAAATCCAACCCGGGTATGGCTTCCCGCTAAGCCAGGATGGTATGGACAAGATGTTGTTGTCCAAACAGCGGTGGGCCGAAGCCCTGGGAGTTAAAGCCAATGAGGTGGGGTTTGGACCGTCAACATCACAAAATACTTACGTTCTGGCGAATGCTTTTCGGGAACTACTGAAGCCCGGTGATGAGGTGATTGTGACCAACCAGGATCACGAGTCCAATACAGGCGCAATACGCAGAGCAGTGGAAACAGCCGGAGCAACCCTGAAGGAATGGCAGGTCGACCCACAATCAGGACTTTTATCCATTGCTGATTTGCACAACCTGATGGGACAATCGACCAGGCTGGTTTGCTTTCCCCACAGCTCAAATATTACCGGACAAAAAAACGACGCCGAATCAATTACCAAACTGGCACATGATCACGGTGCCTGGACACTGGTGGATGGTGTGTCTTACGTGCCGCATGTCATCCCCGATATTGGATCTCTGGATTGTGACATCTATGTATTTTCGCTCTATAAGGTCTATTCAGTCCATCAGGGCCTGATGGTTATCAGGGAATCCTTGTTGGAACAGTTACCAAAACAGGGACACTATTTTAAGTCTGTGCTGGACGTTAATGAGTTGTTGGTTCCTGCAGGTCCTGATCATGCCCAGATAGCCGCTGCCCGGGGTGTTTTGGACTATATTGAGACCCTTGCTGCGCACCACGGCGGCCCCTTGGATAATCTCAGGGCCAGCGTTAAGTTTGTCTCAGGTCTCTGGCAACGCCACGAAATCGAGCTGATCAAACCCTTGCTTGAGTTTCTGGCTTCGGTTCAGAGTGTGCGGGTGCTGGGTAGTCTTGAGGCGAATTCGGATCACTGCCCACTGGTGTCGTTTGCCCCGTCAGGTGATTCTGCTGCCGACCTGTCGCACATACTCTGGGACCAGGATCTGATGCTGTCACACGGTAACTATTATGCACCCAGGTTACTGGATGCCGTTGGGCTCGACCCGGACGCAGGCGTTGTCAGGGTGTCCATGGCCCACTACAACGACATGGCCGACGTCCAGGCACTAGTGAAAGCACTGGAACCTCTGCTTTAGTTGTACTCCGCTTCCGGGGCTTTTGCTTCGTATTGGAACCATGTGCCGGACAGTTCGCTGTGAATGTCTGCAAGGTCAAGTTGCAGCTCGTCGATAAAATCATGTAAGCGTGATTCGTTCAAAAGTTTTGTCACATCATTCTGATCGACATTACGTTGTCCGTGCGTGATGCTGCGCAGGGCGCTATCGTTTCGAGGCAATTGACGACAGCAATCCGCTACTTCATTCAGGCAATGCGCGACAGCCCGCGGAAATTTACGATTCTTCAACAGAAAATCGACAACATCCGCTCCATTAACCCGATCCTTTACATGTTGGCGATACATCTGGTAGCCCGTAAGAGAGCGCAGCACATTCATCCATAAAATAGTTTCATACTCGTGGGCTTCAATTTCGTTGGGGTTAAGAAGTGTCAGGCATCCCACATCGACGATTCTGGTTGTCATATCAGCCCGTTCAAGATTCCGGCCTATCTTGATAAAGTTGTACGCCGTGTCTGCGCTCATGCTACCGACCAGGGAGCCGGTGAGCTGGTTGCACATGCCAATGATGTCCGTAAGAAATACGTGCCTGCCGTCGCGCCTGATTCCCTTGTCGGTATTTTTCTTCAGATAGAGGTTGAGTTCGTTCACCTGCTGCCAGGCCTCCGTAGGCATAATTTCTCGGGTGGTGCGGGCATTTTCCCTGGCCATTTGAATCGATGATCGAATCGAACTTTGCTCATCGTCCAGCAGGAACTTGATGACATTCCGTTCATCAACAATGCTAAATCGGTGCTTGAATCGCTCCTGTCCCCCGGTAATTTCTATCAGGCTACTCCAGATATGTCTGGCACGAGGCAGGTCGAGCACCAGGTTGGTGTTGACGCTGATCAGTCGGGCAATATTCTCCGCCCGTTCCAGGTAACGACCAAACCAGTACATTCTTTCCGCGACTCTTGAGAGCATATTTGTTCCTGTATTTTAGGCGATACTCGTTTGGCAATTAGCCTAGATCTGACAGTAAGTTTCACGCAACTCAACGTACCAACCTCCGTCACTTCCTAACCCTGATCTGACAAAATCAACTCTGGAAGCCGCTACGAGTATGGTATGTCTTTATCTGGACCCGTACCGCAAATCCTTGTGCACTCAAGTTTTGCATCCCTGCCTCGGCGACCCCGCAACACGTCCTGATAAAGACATACCACACCCTTCGCTCCCACGTGCCTATGCTTTATGAGCAACGTCAAAGGATATCGTGACACTTGTAGTGCGATCCAGGAAACTGCAATTATTCTCTGCCAAACGTTACCTCCGATTACCCAGCGAGAATCCAGGTATCCTTACTACCACCACCCTGGGACGAATTCACCACCAGCGAACCATTTACCAGCGCCACTCGTGTTAAGCCCCCGGCAGTGACATAAGACTTGCTGCCCTGCAAAATGAACGGTCGCAGATCAACATGCCTGGCTTCGATACTGTTCTCGCAGAGTGTAGGTACTGTTGATAAATTGACAATCGGTTGTGCGATGTAATTACGCGGATTGGCCTTAATCAATCGTCTCATCTCAGCCGTTCTGCGTTTTGATTCCCTGGGTCCAATGTACATACCATAGCCGCCAGATTCATTTGCCGGTTTCACCACAAGGGATTCAATGTTCTTGACGACATGCTGTAGCTGTTTTTTGTCTGAGAGCATATAACTGGGGACGTTGGGTAAGATCGGTTCTTCCCCCAGGTAGTATCGAATCATTTCAGGAACGAAAGTGTAGACTACCTTATCATCCGCGACCCCGGCACCCGGTGCATTGGCCAGAGCGACATTGCCTTTCAGCCAGGCTCGCATCAGGCCTTTAACTCCCAGCACGGAATCCTTGTTAAAAACCTCCGGATCCAGAAACAGATCGTCAATGCGTCGATAGATGACATCGACCCGGGATAAGCCCTCGACGGTTTTCATGTAGACGCAGTCATCTTCTGCCACGATCAGGTCTGAACCCTCAACCAACTCGGCGCCCATACGTTGAGCCAGGAACGAGTGCTCGAAATATGCAGAATTGTAGATACCCGGTGTCAACACAACGACTTCCGGGTAGTCCAGGGGTCTCGGGGAAATAGAGCTTAAGGTATCAAACAATTGAGTCGGGTAATCATCCAGCGGCAGGATGGCATGACCCTCGAACAGCTCTGGCATGATGCGTTTGCTGATGTTGCGATTCTCCAGCATATAGGAAACGCCAGAGGGAACCCGCAGGTTATCCTCCAGAACATACATCGTTCCGTCACCGTCTCGAATCAAATCAGTACCACATATATGGGCCCAGGTATTGAATACGGGTTTCATCCCACGACATTCTTTCCGGTAATCCTTGGAAGATGCCAGGATATCCCGGGGTATGCGTTTATCCTTGATGATCTTTTCATCATTGTAGACGTCGGTAATAAAGTGGTTCAGCGCCTGAAGACGTTGCTTCAATCCCCGCTCAATCGTTTGCCATTCTTTTTGATGTAGGACGCGAGGAATGATGTCAAAGGGCCATTCCCGGTCAATATTCTCTCCTTCGCTATAAACCGTAAAAGTGATTCCCATGGTACGGATCGCCAGTTCTGCAGTGAACCTTCGTTCATTTAACTGTATCAGACTGTTCTTTTTCAGGAAATTGACCAGTTGTCCCAGACCCGGCCGCGAGCGATTTTGCCGGGTTAACAACTCGTCGAACACACCATGCGGGGTTTTGTAGTTCTTAAGGTCCATTTTGTTCCTACAGTTGCAAGGAAGTCGTCGGCAGATCTCTGACGTTAGTCAGACCGGGCTGATCCCCAGTCAACTTCCATAATTCGATATTCAGTTTCTATCATACCGAAATTAAGATAAGTCTGCTGTGCCGTGGTGTTGTCTTTCTCGACGTAGAGTCGAATACCACAGACGTTGCCCTCTTTTTTTGCGAGTTCGCTAACAGTTTGATACAGGGACTTAAAAACTCCCTGTCGGCGCGCCGATTTATCAACATACACCGATTGAATCCACCAGAATAAGCCGTTTCTCCAATCACTCCATTCAAAGGTAATTCCAAGACAACCAAGAATTTTTTCTTCTTCACTCGGGTTAGCACCGGTATCTGTAGCAACATCTGTTGCGACAAGGTAGAAGCCGTTGTTGCTGGAGTTTATCAGCTGCGTTACACCAGGATTGATAACATTATCCGGCAGAACTTTGTTTTCAGTTTCCTGTGCCATTTGTTGGTTAAACCGGGCAATGATCTCACGATCTTTTAAGGTCGCTATCCTGACTTGCATGTCTAGTAGTCCTTCAAGGTGAAATTGCCATGTTCAGCGTTTGGCCGCAAGGCGCGTCTCGAAGGGAATGGCGGGTCCTTTCCAAGAGGCACAACACCGCGGACGAGCGCTTCCCGAATCGCCCGAAGGGAGCGACCCAAATGATCCAAAACGGCGTTGCAGTCCTTGGAAAGGACTCGCCTCGCGCACTGCGTCTTGTCTTGAATAATTTGGGTTGCTCTGAACATGGCAATTTCACCTTGAAGGGCTACTCGGTTCCATCAGATAGTGATTAAAAAACCGATCCATGGTTCCATAGCGATGAATGTTGGTCTTGCGTCCTGCAATTCCATGCTTGGCACCCGGGTAATTCATCATCTCGAATTCAATATTCAGATCCTGCAGAACCTTGTAGAGTTTTGTGCTGTTTGAATACAACACGTTATCATCCGCCATGCCGTGTATAAGAAGCAATTTGCCATTCAGTTTGTCCGCATAGGGAAGTACATTGCTGGCGCTGTAACCTTCTGGATTTTCACCCGGGTGGGCCAGATAACGTTCCGTGTAATGAGTATCGTACAAGGTCCAGTCGGTGACCGGCGCGACCGCAACGCCAGCCTTGAACGCGGTTGACTTCATCATCATCATTAACGTCATATAACCGCCATAGCTGTGGCCAAAGACACCAATTCGCTGGTTGTCTACCCAATTCAGCTGCTGTAAAAATTCCAGGCCCTTGAGCTGATCCATGACTTCAATTTCGCCCAGCTGATGATAGATAGGATCTTCAAATGCCTTGCCACGGTTGCTGCTGCCGCGATTATCCAGCGACATTATGCCGTAGCCTCTCTGGGCCATATAGTGATTCCAGGTTGGGATCCACTCGTTTGTGACGCGTTGAACGCCAGGTCCACCGTAAACTGAAATGATGACCGGGCAGGTCGCACCCGCTTTCAGTCCCCGGGGTTTTATCAATCTGTAGTGTAACGTCTGGCCATCGTCTGCGGTAAGTTCCCCGTAGTCGACTTCTCCCCGGAGGGTGGCGAATTGAAAAAATGGGTGGAATTCATCAAGCTTATTCGGTTCCAGCCTGCTGATCATTCCGCCCTTGGCATTTCTTAAGATGACTGACGGTGGATGAAGAGCTGACGAACTGTGGTCGATAAAATGACTCTTGTCGTTACTCAATTCGGTCAGGTGACTGGACCCCCGTTCCGTGATTCGTGTGACTGAATCTGTTTTCTTAAGGTTGACCCTGTAGAGATGCCGCTCCAGCACGGAATCCTTATAGCCGTCGAAAAACAGGTTGTTGTCACTGTCTATTCCCTTCAGGCTTG
The DNA here is from genome assembly GCA_012960755.1 of Gammaproteobacteria bacterium. Next base: position 15,847 of record DUAT01000057.1, on the reverse strand, counting down.
AGACGGTCCAGTTACCTTGTGTGATTGCACTGACAACGGTGCCATCATGATTAATCAGGTAGAGATGATTAAAACCGGTGCGTTCTGAACCCCAGATAAATTGCCCGAGATCCGATTTGTTGTCGGTCGCTGTTGAGGTCAGGGAGTGGAAGTTGTTATTCAGGTTTACCCAGGTGTGGCTGGATTCGCTGAGAATGACTTTTGAATTGCCAGTTTCACAGTGCCAGAAAACAAGATCCAGGTGTTGTTGATCGCGCGATTGAATTTGTATTGCCAGCTGACAGCTATCCTGTAACCAGTTAACCCGACACAGGTAACTTTCCTTCTCGCGGTCAATCTCAGCCCAGGTAATGACACCGCTACTGATATCCACAACCCCTACCGTCACATTCGCGTTACTGGTACCGGCAAAGGGATAGCGCTGATCATAAACACTGAACGAATCGGCATCAATTTCAAATCTCTGGGAGAGTTCGACGGCCGATTCATCGACGCGGGTGAAGGCGATTTGTTTGCTGTCAGGAGACCACCAGTAGCCGTTGTATCGATGCATTTCTTCCTGGGCGATAAACTCCGCGAGACCATAGGAGATCACATCGCCACCCCCTGTCGTGAGCTGCCTGGATTCGTAGCGGCCTGCATCACTGCTTCGCAGGTCGATGATATAAAGGTTCTGTTCTCGGACGAAACTCAGATGGCTCCCGTCCGGTGAAAACTTGATATCAGTTTCGAAGGTCTCCGAGTCGGTTAGCTGGGTCGGTGTCGCCGTCCGATTCAAATGGTAGAGATACAGGTTGCCATCCAAAGGGAACAATATGGCGTCAGCATTGGGTGACCAGTAGTACTCAACGATACCGCTCTGGGTGATGCGAAGCCGTTCACGCTTCGCTTTCTCCTCGGTGGACAGAATCCGCCCGGGTTGTGTTAATTCGGAAGCATCTACCAATAAGCGGGATTGGGCCTGGTCGATATCATACGACCACAGATTGAGTTGTTCAAAATTGTCCTCAGCACTCTTGAGGAACGTGACTGAAGTACCATCTGGTGAGAACTTAAGTCCTTTTGGAGCAACCCCGTTGATATCCGGGTCACCAAAAATTCGGTCAAGGGTCAACTGCGGGTTGTTCATAATTCGTTAAAGGCTTCACGGGTCAGGTTGATGGGGGAATTGTTAACCATGGCGATATTGTCTTCGATTCGAATTCCACCGCTGGGTATAAGCGATTCAATAAGTGGCCAGTTCACCGCACTGGAATACCTTGTCTGCTTAAGCCGCTCCAGCAGCAGGGGAATAAAATACAATCCGGGTTCTATCGTAAACACCTGGTTGTTCTCGATGGGTCGAGTCAGTCTCAGGTGAGGGTGATTCCCCGGTGCCGGTTTGGTGTCCCCTTGCCTCGATTGTTGGAATCCAGCGACGTCATGGGTTTGTAATCCAAGAAAGTGACCCAGGCCGTGGGGCAAAAAAGTGGATGTGATATTTGTTTCGATCATTACCTCAACTGACATATCGATAAGGTTGTACTGCTTGAGGATGTCTGCCAGACGCATGTGCATCCTGGCATCCAGATCAGCATAGTTAAGACCTATTTCAATTTCCCCGATGATAGCGAGTTGCGCCTCGTTCATTGATTCGATGAGATCAGCGAACAGCCCATCTGCATAAGCGTAGGTTCGCGTAATATCTGCGGCATAGCCATGACATTCTGCGCCTGCGTCGATGAGCATGGCATGACGTTCTGGCTCTGGATGGTGTTTGTGTTCGTAGTGTTGGTAGTGCAGCACAGCACAATGCTCGTTGAGGGCCACGATGCCGGAGTAGGGCGCCTGCTGTTCCCGATGGGCGATGGCTGCGAGGTAGGCATGCTGGATATCGAATTCTGAACCCCCGTTCCTGAATGCCCTTTCTGCCATTTGATGACCCTTGACGGCGTTCAGGTTCGCCAGTTGGAGGCAGGCCAGCTCGTAAGGGGTTTTGTAGGCGCGATCGAAATGCAACTGATCCAGCATGGTCTGGTCGTTCACACAGTCAAAACCCCATTGCTTGGCCATATCGGTTTCCTCGCCGATGAAGGACAGGGAACGAACATCTCCGAGGCGATTGTGAGCATCCTGCAGGTTGGAGATGGGTTGTACCTGCCACTCATTCACCCAATAGCCAGCAGGATCCTCCGGGGTTTTGTGCCAGTAGTCTTCCGGTTGATGGAACAGCAGCTGGGGTTTTTCATCTCCACGGAACAGGATAAAGCTGTCATTAACATCAGTAACCGGTAGCCAGGCTTTAAAATGAGGATTCACCTTGAACGGGTAAGTATGATCATCCAGAAAAGTGTACTTCAACGCGCCAGAGGCAATCAGGACGCCGTCTTTTCCAGCGGCACGGGACGCGGTGTCATAAAGCTTTTTCACGTACGCAAGATGCGCTGGGTACAGGGCGTCCAGATCCGTCTTTAGTTGAACCATGGCGTGTCTCTCAGGTTGAGTCTCAGAGTAAATGACCCATTTTAGACCGTTTCGTATCGAGATAGTGTTTCGAATGCAAGTTTGTCGGGCTCAGGATGGGAATTCTTGTCGTAACCTGAATATTTGCATCAACGAGGGCCTGTATCTTCGCCGGGTTGTTAGTCAACAGCCTCACCCTGGTAATCCCCAGATCATTCAGTATGTCGAAGGCGTGTCCATAGGTTCTTGAATCAACCGGGAAACCGAGCATCTGGTTAGACTCAATGGTGTCATAACCTTGCTCCTGCAACGCATAGGCCCGGATCTTGTTTCCCAGACCAATACCTCTGCCTTCCTGCTGCAGGTAGATGACGACGCCAGTGAATTCACTAATGTATGACAGTGAATAGTCAAGCTGATGCTTACAGTCGCACTTGCAGGAGCCGAAAACTTCTGAAGTTAGGCAGGAGGAATGTATACGCACATTGACGGGTTCGTTGATGTCGATGAAACCACTGATCATGGCCAGCGGTTCACTTTGATCATCATCGCGATAGACCCGCAAGCGTAGTGTACCGAAATCGGTAGGCAGATTTGTTTCGGAATAGATTTGCGCAGACATAGTGATGTCCTTAAATAGCGCGTTCTTAAAAAACGCTTGTTGCGGGTTCCACTCTGAAGGAAGATTTGAAGGTTCAGGGAATGAGCCAGGTGACCAGAAAAGAGTCTTTGCCAGTGTGGAAGGCAGGCGTCTGGATGTGCCGTTTTTAAAACATTAACCGAACTGCAGCGCTTTTTCTAGCGGATCTTGTCGAATGGGCGTCGTGAATACGCGCCTATTTCGTCAGGGTGCCAGTCTTGATAGAATTTTAGTCGACCACTGGCTGCGCTTTTAACCGGTAACACCGGGAAAACTAATAAAAGAGGAAATTATGGAACTACTAACAATTGTGACTCTGCTGGCTTTGATTGAGTTTATTTATTTTGGCATTCGTGTGGGGGGTGCACGTGGCAAGTATGAAGTAACTGCACCTGCCACAACCGGCAATGAAATGTTTGAGCGTCATTACCGGGTACATTACAACACCCTGGAACAACTGATTATTTTTCTTCCTGCACTATGGGCCTTTGGATATTACATTGGTCAATACTGGGCTGCAGGATTCGGAGTCGTTTTTCTGATCGGTCGACTGATCTATGGAGTTACCTACGTGAAAGATCCCGCCAGTCGATCAGCGGGTGTTCTGCTTTCCATTATTCCCAGTTACCTGATGGTGATTGGTGCATTGGCAGGGGCTGTGGTACATTTCTTTTAGGTGACGGTTATATGTAGTAGTTAATCTTTTTGGAAATCGGGCTCTGAGCTGGCGCAATGCTTGGTGGGAAGACGGGGCCATGATATAAAAACGTTCTTTATTTTTCCGGTAGGTGAACCTACCGACACAACTAGGAGTGAGTGATGGCGGTTGTAGAATACAAAGTGCCTCAGTCTGTGGGTGAAGCTGTTGAAATGCTCACTGACAAGACAGCCCGGGTACTGGCAGGAGGAACTGATCTGATAATCCAGTTAAGAGCCCAGAATAGTGATCCGGTCATCGCTGTGGATATCAAGAAGATTGACAGCATGATGACAGCGACGATGGATGGTAACGGACTTACCCTTGGACCTTCGATGAGTTGCGCAGAGCTCACGGCTCGAGAGGATATTAAAGCTGAGTTTCCGGGTCTGGTGGAAGCCGCTTACCTGATTGGATCTACCCAGGTGCAAGGTCGTTGTAGTGTGGGTGGCAATCTTTGTAATTCATCCCCGGCGGCGGACACCATTCCAGCACTTAGCGCTAACGCTGCCCAATGCGTTATCCAGGGTCCTGACGGAGAGCGCACAGTTGCGGTCGAAGACTTTGTTACCGGTGTCGGGACAAATTGCATGGCCACCGGTGAGCTGTTAACGGCAATCAAGATCGCAATACCCGCTGCAGGTACGGCCGATGCGTACTTGCGCTTCATACCCCGTTCTGAAATGGATATTGCCGTAGCAGGCGCTGGTGTCAGTGTGACCCTGGATGCTGACGGTAAATGTACTGCAGCCAGAGTCTCAATTGGTGCTGTAGCGACAACCGCGTTGCTCGTTACGGCGGCGGCTGATGCCCTGATTGGTACTTCAATTGATGATGCAGCGCTACAGGCTGCAGCAGATGCGGCTTCTGAGGCATCTAAACCAATTTCAGACCGCAGAGGCACCGCTGAGTTCCGCCGTCATGTTGTAGGTGTGTTAACCCGAAGAGCCGCGAAGATTGCGGCAGATCGAGCGAAGGAGAAGTAATTGTGGCAAAAATACATGTGAACACCTCTGTTAATGGTGAGCCGGTGGAGTTTCTTTGTGAACCCCATGAAACCTTACTGGACGTGCTTAGAAACGACTTGCAGTTAACGGGTACCAAAGAGGGCTGCGCATCGGGGGATTGTGGCGCCTGCTCGGTCACCGTGAATGATCGACTCGTCTGTTCCTGTCTGGTACTGGGCGCGGAAGCCGAAGGTGCTGAAATTGGAACTATTGAAGGCGTTTCAAATAAAGATCAACTACACACTATTCAGCAGAAGTTTCTGGAGCACGCAGCCCTGCAATGTGGCGTGTGTACACCGGGATTGATTGTTTCGACTCAGGCCTTATTGAAAGAGAATCCGGATCCCACGGAAGAAGAGGCAAGGTATTATCTTGCTGGAAATCTTTGCCGTTGTACTGGGTATGACAAGATCATCCGCGCTGTAATGGACGCGGCGGAAACGATGCGAGGAGCGGCTTAATCATGAGTGAAGCACGAGAATATAAGTATATTGGCCAGCGGAGCATCCGGCCTGACGGGTTTGATAAAGTAACCGGGCGCGCCAACTATGGTGCTGATATGACGTTACCCGGCATGATCTGGGGCAAGATCCTCCGGAGCCCGCACGCCCATGCCAAAATAAAGAATATCGATACGTCGAAAGCTGAGGCGTTGAGTGGTGTCCTTGCAGTCGCCACCTACCAGGATTTCCCGACGGCGGATAAGAAAGCGGACCTGGCGAGAAATATCCTCGCCGATGACAAGGTGCTCTATCACGGCCATGCAATTCTGGGTATCGCGGCGACGACTTCCGCAATTGCCGAACGCGCGCTGGATCTGGTTGACATTGATTATGAGGTACTGAAGCCGGTCATGGACATTCGCGATGCCATGGCGGCCGATGCGCCTTTGCTGCATGAAGACATGATCACTGAAGGTTATGCCGAAGCGCCCACGACTGCATCAAATGTTGCCACCCGTTTAGAAATGAAGATGGGTGATGTAGAAGCCGGTTTCAAGGAAGCCGATGTCATCGTTGAAGGCGATTACTATACCCCGACGGTTCACCAGGGCTATATCGAGCCCCATGCCTGTGTTGTTCGATATGACGAAGATGGTCAGTCGATGATCTGGTGCTGCACCCAGGGGCACTTCGACGTTCGTGGTTCAACAGCCAACATTTTAGGTATGAATCTGAGCAAACTGAAAGTCATCGCCAGTGAGATTGGCGGTGGATTTGGCGGAAAGACGACTATTTATCTCGAGCCTGTCGCATTGGTATTGTCCCGGAAGTCCGGCCGCCCGGTGAAGATGGTGATGGATAGGGATGAAGTGTTCAAGGCTTCGGGCCCCGGATCAGCCACCCGTAACTGGGTAAAGATCGGTGCCAAAAACGATGGCACAATTACCGCAATGCAGGCTAAATTGCATTATGAGGCAGGTGCTTTTAAAGGCTCGCCGATGATGATGGGATGCATGACGGCATTCACGCCCTATGCGGTCGAGAACATGTATGTCGAGGGTTTTGATGTTGTTGTCAATAAACCAAAGGTTGCGGCCTACCGCGCCCCAGGAGCGCCACAGGCTGAATATGCAGCTGAAATGGTCGTCAATGAGATCGCAGAAAAGATTGGCATGGATCCTATTGAACTACGCCTAAAGAATGCCGCCAAAGAAGGTACCCAGACGATCTATGGACCTAAGTTCAAGGCTGTAGGTCTGGTGGAATGTCTTGAGGCAGCAAAAAATTCCCCCCATTACAAAGCCGCTTTGAAAGAAAATCAGGGCAGGGGTCTTGCGGCGGGTTTTTGGTTCAACATTGGTGGTCAGTCAAGCGTTACGCTGAACATGAATCCCGATGGCACGGGTACAATTGTCGAGGGTTCACCTGATATCGGAGGTTCCCGTGCATCCATGCAGCTCATGGCTGCAGAAGAGATGCAGATGCCTGCTGAAAACTTCAGACCCATTGTCGCAGATACAGAACACGTCGCTTTCAGCGCCGGTACCGGTGGCAGCAGGACGACCTTCGCAACCGGTATGGCGGTTATTGAGGCAGCACAGGATGTTATTCGCCAGATGAAGGAACGCGCGGCAGCTGTCTGGAATGTCACTGCCGAGCAGGTGGACTGGGCAGATGGCGTTGCTATTAACACAGCCGGCGAAGACCGCCTGACGGCAGCGGAAATATGTAAAGGTGCCGAGCGGACCGGCGGTCAAATCTCCGGCCGGGGAAACATCAACGCGCGGGGCGCGGGTCCCAGCTTTGCTGTTCATCTTTGTGACGTCGAAGTCGACAGGGACACGGGCAAGGTGGACGTGATTCGTTATACAGCCATTCAGGATGCCGGAAAGGCAATACACCCCAGTTATGTCGAGGGACAACTTCAGGGTGGCGCTGTTCAGGGTATTGGCTGGGCGCTTAACGAAGAATATGTCTATGGTGATGACGGTTTACTACAAAATCCAGGCTTTCTGGACTACCGGGTTCCACTGGCATCGGATCTGCCGATGATTGATTCCATTGTGGTTGAAGTACCTAACGCGTTTCATCCCTTCGGGGTTCGCGGCGTGGGCGAATCCGGCATTATTCCACCATTGGCAGCCTGCGCCTATGCAGTCAGCCAGGCGATTGATGCGCCCATCAGAGACTTGCCTTGTTCACCACCGAGCGTGCTGAAAGTTATTCAGGAGAATAGTTAACAGAGGTGGCACTAGTGATCTTCTCCAGTGAATTGCAGGAATTCACTGGGGAAGAACGTACGGAAGTTTCTGCGACTTCTTATCGGGTTCTGATTGATGTCCTGGTTGCCAAATATTCTCGCTTATCCTTCGATCAACTCACGGATTTGGCCGTAGCGATTGACGGGGTCATTATTGTTGATCCCCTGCTTGAACCCCTCAGTTCAGACACCGAAGTGCACTTTCTGCATTTTGTCGCTGGTGGATAAGTCAGCCTCCTAGTCTAGGAAGCTGACCGTGATTGAAATTCCCGTACTGCAGATTCCGCAGTGACGAACTCGGCACCGAGCGCTTTCAGTTCTTCAATAAATTTTTCCAGCATCAGCATTCTGTGTCCTCTGCCGATGACGAAAGGGTGGAAGGTATAGGTCAGAACACCCCAGTGGGTATCGGAGCACATAAAACTAAAGTCGCCGATCCAATTGGCCATGACATGATCAGCGTTTTGCAAGCCACCGCCTCGAAAATACTCAAAATGCGGGAAGTCGTCCATACTCCAGCTGATGGGTAACTCCACCAACGTCGAGTCCTCGCCGAACTTAATATGCTCGCTTTCTACTTCGTCCCCCGACCTTGCCAGGTAAGGCAGATAATCGTGTGCCATCATGCTGCTATCGTAGAGAAAGCCTTCCTGTAACAGCAGCTCGATGCTGTTTGGGCTCAGATCCCAGGCAGGAGACCTGTAGCCGGATGCGCGTTTACCGGTGATCTCACTGATTGCCTCATTACCTTTTATCAGGGTTTGTTGCTCTTCATCTCTTGTCATATTCCTGGGGGAGGTATGGGTAAATCCATGGTGAGCGATTTCATGACCCGCATCCGCGATCGCATGACAGGCATCAGGATAGGTCTGTAGCGTAATGCCCGGTATAAAGAAAGTGCTGTTAATCTGATGCCTTGCCAGCAATTTTAGAATACGCGCGACGCCAACAAGACCGAATTCTCCACGGGATATGGGCGTTGGGCTGGTCTGGCCCTGGGCCATCCACAATGAGATCGCATCAAAGTCGAAGCTGAGACAGACCAGGTGGCGACTCATTCTATCCGCTGGCCTCGTCAACTTCGATGAAGTATGACTTGTGACAAAAGTTAAAAATCATTCGCTTAACTCGCTTTGGATCATTGATGATTTTGTAGAACTTTTCAATGTAATGGAGGCTGATTTTTTCTGTTTTTCACTCAGGTGACTGAAGTCCTGCAGCAAGGCCAGTATTTCAGGTTTCTTATGATTAAACAGTTCGATGTTTGCATCCAGATGTTCATTGTTTCGGCAGTAGCCGCGATATCGGCGATCCGTAATTGAATCGAGCCTCAGGTCTTTACTGGGGACTGCATATTTGGCCTTTACCAGTCCGCTAAAGTCGAAATCGTATGGTATTGCCAGGATATCATCGACGCCTCCCTTGTCGAATAGTTTTATATTGTGGCAACACTCGCTTCTGCCGCCCGACGTGGCTGACCAGTCGATGTTGCCGATGAGCAACTGAAACAGGCTGACCTGGTTGAGGTGAATACTCTCAAGATGGACCGCCGATGTCCCTTCTATCGATAGCGAACGGGCACCAAGGCGTTTAGCCAGGCGCTTCTTGTGTTCAATGAAGAAGGCAAAATTGGTTTTTGATGAGGATTCACCCTGGTAGTTTATGTTCACCAGCCTGACGTAAAAACTCTGGGGTGTGATGATGTTCAGTATTCTATAGGCCAGATACTCCTTCATCAGGTAGTCGGTGTAAATATTCCTATAGGCGTCGCATTGGGTAACCAGCTTGAGGGTCTTCTGTTTCTTAAACAAGGTTCCCTTTGTTTTACGTTTCTTAAAACTGATTTTGAGGGGTGGAAATCTACAGACGCTTTTCTTCAGGCGGTGGTTACCTCTTACTTCAATTTTCATATCAACATTTATCAGTTCAGCGTCCACGTCCAGATAGGAAAGGGTGCCATCGAATTTCAGTGAATTTTTGTTCTTCCTTTTTATTTTCTCAATGGGTGCCTGAATAGTTATATTGAGTAATTCGTTCGACTGGAAAAGTAAGTCCGGCTCTTTGGCAAACACCTGTCCACATACCAAGTTCGCGCCGAGAACAAAGCTGCTGATAAACGCCAGATTTGGTTTTAGACTTGGTTTCAGTTTTATGCCACTCTTTTAGTATGTTAGTTTAGTGGTAGCAACAAAATAGTAAATCATCACGACTCGTTGATTACCAGTCGATATCCCAAATCCAGATCATTCTGGCACATTAAATCGGCATAACGCTCATGCCAGTGGCCACTGGCCAGGTCGACTTCCAGTTTTTTCATCGCCCGTGAAACAGTTTCCTTGTGCAGCAACGCAAGCCCGGATATGGCACCCCTGATAGCGGGTCAAGATACGCAATAGGCCGTTTCCAGTACGCCCCAAAGAAACCGTCTGAACAGTCCGCAGGTACGTTGAGTGACTGAACAGTCGCGTTGTCAAATTGGTCTTTAACAGTCCCGAGTGTTGCGAGACCAGATTCTCGTTCGAGCGCTTGTGGTAAATAGTCTCGTACCAGCCAGAAATGTTCTGCAAAGAAAACCGGATCCCAGGTTAAGACGATTTGTTTTCTGGATACTCTGCGCATTTCAGCCAGCCCTTTGCAGGCGTCGGTCCAATGGTGAATCGTGAGGATCGCCAGTGCAATATCGAAGGTTTGGTCCTTAAAGGGCAATTGTTCAGCAATACCCCGGATAACCGGCGCAGCCGTCGAGGACCTCTGTTGAATCATGACAGTTGAAGGTTCCAGGGCAACCACGTTCAATTGATCAGGCTCATATGATCCCGTACCCGCGCCGATGTTGATCAATGTTCGCTGATGCCTGAAATGCTGACTAAGCTGGTCAATCCAGTGCACATCAGGCATTCGTTTGGCTGCGTAGTCAGTTCCTATTTTTTCATAGACTGCAGTCATGTTCCTCACCGGCTGTTGGTTTTTTTTTGCGTTAACCATAGCCATTGGGGTTTTTCTGCTGCCAGTGCCAGGCATCGCGACAAATATCCTCGATTGTCTTTTCGGCTTTCCAGTTTAGTTCCTTCAGGGCAAGATTGGGATCGGTGTAGCTCGTTGGAATATCACCCGCGCGACGCGGTCCGATGGATAGCGGCAGGGTGATGTCGTTGGCTTTTTCAAATGCTCTGACAATATCCATGACAGAGTAGCCGGTACCAGTACCCAGGTTATAAGTCACCAGCCCGGGACTTGCCATCAGCTTATCCAGGGCAGCCAGGTGTCCCCTGGCAAGATCAACGACATGGATGTAATCACGGATACAAGTACCGTCTTTCGTCGGGTAGTCGTCTCCATTGACTACCAATTTTTCTCGTTTACCAATTGCAACCTGAGTGATATAGGGCAGCAGGTTGTTTGGAATACCGCTGGGATCTTCACCTATTTCACCGCTTTGGTGAGCGCCACCAGGATTAAAATACCTAAGTCTTGCGACGTGAAAGTCTGGTTCTGAGTTAACAATGTCTTCAAGGATTCTTTCAATCATTAATTTTGTTCGGCCATATGGATTGGCCGCATCGGTGACCGGGGTTGATTCGTCTATCGGCATTTTTTTTGGCTCACCGTAGACTGTCGCTGATGAGCTGAATACCAGGCGGGAAACCTGGTGTTTCAGCATCAGTCGACAAAGGTTGAGGGTTCCATTGATGTTTGTATGGTAATAATCCAACGGCTGTACGACGGACTCGCCCACGGCCTTCAGACCTGCAAAATGAATCACCGCATCAATGGACTCTGTTTCGAATATATTGTTCAAAGCGGCCCCGTCGAGAACGTCCTCCTGGTAGAAACCAATGTGCCCGTTGGTCAGCCGTTCCACGCGACTAATTGCCGTGGCGGAGCTATTTGACAGGTTATCGACGACGACAATTTCATGACCTGCGAGGAGAAACTCAACTGCAGTGTGGCTTCCTATGTAACCGGCCCCCCCTGTTAAGAGGATTTTCATCGCAGTGTCATGTCAAGGTGTGACTCCAGCTCAGTTAACGCCTGATCGGCAGTGAGTACTTTAATTGTCGTCATTCCCAATGCCCTGGCCGGTTTCAGATTGATACCCAGGTCATCGAGGAAAACAGCTTCTTTGGGTTTGATATCCATGGATTCGCAGGCAATTTCATAAATTCTTGGATTCGGCTTGCGGATACCGGCCTTGCTGGACTCAATCACGGTGTCAAATAACGCCATTACATTGGCGACCTGATTGGCTTTTACCAGATTACTGGCCATACCTGGTCCCGTGCCCGCATTTTTTACATTATTGGTGATACAACCAATCTTCATTTTCGCCTTTATCAGCTTAAGGGCGTTCACCATCTCGGGTCTGACTGTGCCCGACAGCAGTGCCAGGACTTGTTGCCCCCTGATCTCGTGACCCAGTGCTGCTGCTTCCCTGGCAAATTTTTCATCAAATTCTTCAGTGGTAATTTCACTACTTTCGAGTTGAGCCCAGGCATTGTTCTCCGGGTCCGTTGCGTTGATCGAACGGATGAAATCGACAGGGAGATCGTTCTCTGATTCGAAACGATTAAACGCCTCGAAAGGACTGGTGGTGATTACGCCGCCAAAATCCCACAATACTGCTTTGAACATTGAGAGCCTTTTTTAAGGAATGATAGAAATACTGGTATATCAAAGCGTTGAGGCAATTGATACACCCGATAACAGATCTATTGATCGAAGTCCTGTAGAGCGACTGAATCGGACTCTGGCCTGGCAAGACCACGCTGGGATTGATTGATTGCTTCAATCATCAGCTTGATGTTGGCGGAGTCGGGATAGTCTTCTTCCAGTTGTTTTACGGCCTGTGAAAGACGAAGATCTCGCATAAACAGGATTCGAAATGCCATTCTCACCTCGGCAGTTTCTTTTGCGTTATACCCAGCGCGTTCCATACCCACTTTATTGATAACCCGCATCTTGGCAGGAAAGCCTTCTGCGATGGTGAAAGGGAGCACATCCTGAATCACCCGTGACATACCGCCTATCATCGCTGCCCGACCAATATGCCCAAATTGATGTATCGCTGCCAGGGCACCGATGTTTGCATAGTCATCGATGAACGCATGCCCTGCAATGGTGGCCGCATGAGACATGATGACATGACTACCGACTGTGCAATTGTGAGCAACATGGGATTGAGCGAGCATCACGCAGTCGTCGCCAATGGTCGTTGTTGTGCCTTCGGCAGTGCCGCTATGTATGCTGACGAACTCCCGAATCACGTTTCGGGAACCCACCTTTGTATGGGTTATCGTACCGGGGATGTACTTCTGGTCCTGGGATTGAATGCCCATGGTGACAAAGGGAAAGATGTCACAGTCCTCGCCAATCTCGGTATGAGGTTCAACGACCACATGGGAGCGTAGTCTGCTGTTGGCCCCGATTTTCACGTTCGGGCCAACAGTGCAGAAGGGTCCGATTTCGCAATTTTCTGCAATCTCTGCGTTTTCGTGAACCACGGCCAGTTTGTCAACTTTTATCATGGATTTGCCTGTAAAATTGTTGTTTCATCGCTGTTAATAGTCCTTCAAGCTGAAATTGCCATTCCCTGCACACTGCGCCTTGTCTTGAATCATTTGGGTCATTCTGAACATGGCAATTTCACCTTGAAGGACTACTAGTCTGACAATAGAATATTGCAACTAGTTCCTTCTCGTATGACTTGCCGGGCGAATGGTTATGGGCTCGCAGCCCATTGTCAATGCCGGATGCTTGTGCCTAATACTTATAAAGCAGTATTCTTCCCCCGACCAGCTATTTCGATATCAGACCAACGCAATACCAAAGGGGCGTAAGCCTGGTCAGTCAGTTTTTTTGCCTAGGGAACCTCTGATTAACGGGTGAAACACGGGCAGTATAGTGTCACACGAGTTTTTCATACATCTGCCACACCATAATCCTGCACTTCATATCGTTTCTACATTCCAATCTGCTCTATTCCCAACTAACAGACGCAGTTCTACTCCTTTAAGCCACCTGGTAGCGATCACTAATCAGTAAGTTGGTAAATCCAAACAGCAGATGCAAACGCTCGTTGTTCTTTTCTAACCCCCGGTATCGAACTTTCGCATACTGAAACATACGTTTAACGTAGCGGAACGGATGTTCAACCTTGGCTCTTACGCTCGCCTTGGACTTCTCAACAATCGCCTCCGGACTATCTGACACCAACTGCTGTCTTTTGCCGGGACGCATCGATACATGCCAGTCCAGGTCACGATCTTGATGTTCTCCACGTTTATCAATGCCCTGGTAGCCCGCATCACCCCAGACTGCCTTTTCATCGCCATGCAACAAGTTTACCGCTTCGGTAATGTCGTGAACATTCGCTGCAGTCGTTGTCAGACTATGTACCAATCCTAACTCTGCATCCGTGCCAATGTGCATTTTCATACCAAAATACCACTCGTTTCCCTTCTTCGTCTGATGCATCTCAGGATCTCGTTTACCGTCTTTGTTCTTTGTCGATGTGGGTGCAGCGATAATGCTGGCATCAACTATCGTCCCCTCTCTTAACACCAACCCCTGTTCATCCAGGTGCTTGTTGATATCCGCAAACAACTTCTTCCCTAGTTTGTGCTTCTCCAATAGGTGGCGGAAATTCAAAATGGTCGTTTCATCCGGTATTGGACCGCTGATCTTGAGTCCCACAAAGCGCCTGACTGATTCAATCTCGTACAACATATCTTCCATGGCAGGATCCGACAGGTTATAGAACAGCTGAACGCAGTGAATACGCAGCATCACCGCTAAAGGATAAGGTGGGCGACCTTTATTTGACTTGGGATAATATCGGCGGATACGCTTTTCCAATCGTTTCCAGGGAATCAGCCCATCCATTCGTTCCAGGAACTTCTCTCTGCGAGTTTTCCGCTTCTTATGGTCGTATTCCAACTCTGCAAATGTTTTCTGCTCCACAACTACCCCTTCGTTTTACCGTTAGGTGAATTATGCCATAATATCAGGACTTATTCAGAGGTTTCCTAGT
>DUAT01000057.1:0-1318 GCA_012960755.1 Gammaproteobacteria bacterium | reverse complement strand
AAAAAGGCGAACGAGAGAAGTGGACCCCATTGATCGGACAATAACTAGACGAATATAAGTGTTTTCCTCCATGATCAGCTTATTGCTGAGGAGAGGAAGAAATGAAAAGAAAGAGAAGAACCCATAAACCAGAGTTCAAGGCCAAGGTTGCATTAACAGCCATTCAAGGCGAACTGACGATGGCAGAACTGATAAAGAAATTTGATGTTCATGCGAACCAAATAACTGAATGGAAGAAGCAGTTGCTGAGCGGGGCACCGGATGTGTTCGGTGATATAGCCACCAAGTCTGAAGACTCAGAAGAGGCCATTCAGGAATTACATGCAAAGATCGGTCAGTTGACGATGGAGAATGATTTTTTAGAACGCGGGCTCGAACGGATTCACGGGCCCAGAGGAAAGAAATGGTAGATCGAAAGGATTCGTTGTCAGTGACTCGGCAGTGTGAATTGTTAGGGTTGCCCCGTTCGACGTTCTACCATACGCCATTGCCTGTTACAGACGAAGAACTGAGCCTGATGACACTGATTGATCGGTGCCATCTGAAGCACCCCTTCTATGGCAGTCGACGGGTTCGTTATTGGCTTGAAGACCAAGGTCATCGTGTGAATCGAAAACGCGTGCAACGCTTGATGCGAACGATAGGTATAGCGGCATTGTACCCGAAACAGAATCTGAGCAAGGCGAACCAGGCACACAAAATTTACCCCTATTTGTTGAGAAACCTGGTGATTGACCGCCCGAATCAAGTTTGGTCTACTGATATCACTTATGTACCCATGGCGCGAGGCTTCGTTTATCTGGTTGCGGTGATGGACTGGTATTCCAGACGCGTGTTGTCCTGGCGTTTATCGAACACCATGGACACGAGCTTCTGCATTGAAGCCCTTGAGGAAGCGATTGAGCTTCATGGTGCGCCGGAGATATTCAATACGGATCAAGGTAGTCAATTTACCAGTGACGAGTTCACAGGCGTTCTGAAGGCACATGAGGTCCAGATCAGCATGGACGGCAAAGGTCGTTGGGTTGATAACGTTTTTGTCGAACGGCTATGGCGAAGCGTCAAGTACGAAGAGGTTTACCTCAACGCATATGACGACATAGGCTCAGCAAGAAACTCGCTGGGCAAATACTTCAATTTTTACAATGCAGAAAGAAGGCACCAATCGCTTGACCGGCAAACACCGGATCAAGTTTACTATGAGACAGCGGCATTAAAGGCCGCGTAACCATGGAAAGCACTTATAGTGTTGTCCAATTTTAGGGGTCCATTACTGTACATGGGGAGTAGATAGGGATTTTAACCCGCATTTTTTCAA
>DUAT01000056.1 GCA_012960755.1 Gammaproteobacteria bacterium | reverse complement strand
CCACGGCACGATGGTGACGAGATCGCCGCTGCCGGGTTTTTTTCCCTGGAGGAGATTGCTGCCATGGAAGCGGTACAGGGGCTCTCCAAGTGGGGGATTCAGCAGGCACTTCAAACAACCCCTGGCAGTGGTTTATCCGTCGGAGGGGAAGATCTCAGGAATAACCGCGCGGGCTGGCAGTTGTTTGGCCTGGAAGAGGTAGATCTGAACATGTTTGGGCGCTAACAGGTCTTGCCTTGCATCTAACAGGCACTTTTTCAGCAGCCTGTTAGGGCGATACGAAAAACACTGAACGAGGATTTCTGTGAGTGATTACCTGTTTTCTGGATTGAAAGTCATAGACTGCGCGACAGTTATCGCCGCTCCGGCAGCAGCGATGATTCTCGCTGACTTTGGTGCTGATGTAATAAAGATTGAGCAACCCGGCGAAGGCGATATGCTTCGCATGCTTGCCAGCATCCCGAGTACGCCGTATGCAGACAGTAATTGGTTCTGGCAGATGGATGGGCGCAACAAACGCAGCATCACGCTTGACCTTAAGTTAAGTTCCGGGCTCGAAGTGCTGCACAAACTGGTCGCTGATTGTGATGTGTTTATCACCAATCAGCCCTATAGCGTTCGCGATTCTATTGGTCTTAGCTACGAATCACTAAAGCCCTTCAATGAAAAAATGATCTACGCATCGCTGACCGCCTACGGCGAAGCAGGTGATGAACGTGAGCGCAAAGGGTTTGACCAGTTAGCTTACTGGGCACGGAGCGGTCTTATGGATCTGATGCGCGAACCGGGCACCAGGCCGACACAAGGCTTGCCTGGTATGGGAGATCACCCCACAGGTGTGGCGCTGTATGCCGGTATTGTCACTGCATTGTTGAATCGCGAGCGAACAGGTGAAGGAGGGATGGTACATACTTCGCTACTGGCGAATGGACTCTGGTCTGCGGCTGGTATTGCCCAGGGTGTGCTGGCAGGTGGTGACATGCCACTGTATCGCGAGCTTCGTCTGATTGATCACCCTATGATGCGACCTTACTGCACAAAAGACGACCGCTGGCTGCAGTTCAATATGGTCAGAAATGAAGCACTGCTGGATTTGCTGCTGACAGCCATGGAAGCGGTACATTTACTGGCAGATAAACGATTTGCCACCCCGGAGCTTGTATATGAACATCGCGAGGACTTTGGTAACGAACTCCAGGCAGTGATTGGAACCAAAACCAAGGATGAATGGCTCCCCATTTTTGCCTCCTATGACCTGCCGGTGAATCTGGTGGCGAGAGTAGAAGAAACCATCGATGACGCGCAGATTTTTGTCAATGAAATGGCCATTAAACCGCAAGCTGCGGATATTGATACGCCGCTGATTATCAACCACCCTATAAAAGTATCGAATATCCCGCAGGTTGACCCCAGTCGCGCCCCTGAACTGGGCGAACACGCCAGGGAAATACTGGAAGAATTAGGGTATGACGAAGATCGTATTTCGGTGCTACAGGAGAATGGCGCACTGGGACAAGCAGCCTCCTAGAATCTGTTGAGGTGGCGTAATCGACATTGAGGGCAAGATACTTTACATTTCTGATTCGGGCTATAACTCCGGCTATAACTCCGGCTATAAAGAGTAAGACACTAAATCAATTTGAGGAACCATAAGCGATGGAATTAAAACCAGGTCTACGACTAAAAAGCACCGTATGCGATGCTGAGATCATGGTCATCAAGGCAACTGATGGAAACGAGCTCAGCTGTGGCGGTGAACCGCTCAGCGCCGAAGCGCAGGAAAAGACAACGCCCAAAGAGGACCATATGAACGGCTGTGTGATTGGCAAACGATACGTCAATGAAGCGCAAACGGTTGAGCTGCTGTGTGTAAAAAGCGGTGATGGTTCACTTTATTACAATGGTGATGAACTGATGACCAAAGACACCAAAAAACTGCCATCCTCGGACTGATACCATGAATATTGCTATGTTTCTGCAGATGGCGGCTGAAGTCTGCGCTGATCGCTCTGCGCTAACTTATGAGGGACGGCACTACACCTACCTCGAACTGTTTGACTCAGCAAAAAAAGCGGCTGAATTGTTCTCAAACAGTGACTGCCAGTTTATTTCAGTGCTGGATGTGAGCAGCCCTGCGGTTCCCGTCGCGTTGATGGGAGCTGCCATGGCCGGTATCCCTTATGTACCACTCAATTACCGGTTAAGTCCCGGGCAACTGAATGAGTTACTGGTACGTATAGAACCTGCCTATCTCGTGGTCGACGACGGGAAAATCGATGATTTTAAAGGGGCAGGGGCGATTGTCCGTGGCAGAGAGGATTTTCTCAGCTCCCTGGAATCCTCCGCCTCCATTGAGTTCACCTGGGCAGAAGATCCATCAGCAGTAGCCATCCAACTGTTTACCAGCGGCACAACCGGGGCTCCCAAGGCAGCAATTTTGAGACATGAACACCTGGTATCTTACATCCTGGGTACTGTGGAATTCATGGGGGCTGCCGAGGAGCATGCGACCCTGGTGGCTGTACCTCCCTATCATATTGCAGGGATTTCGGCCGTCATGAGTTCGATCTATGCTTGTCGGCGGATTGTCCAGTTACCTAATTTTGATCCTGCGGTTTGGTTGAATCTATGCGCGAATGAAAAGATCAGCAACGCCTTTGTCGTCCCGACCATGCTGACCCGTATTATCGAGGAAATGGAACAGTCCGGGTTTGACACGGATTCACTCAATGCACTGGAAGCGATTGCCTACGGTGGAGGAAAAATGCCTGTACCGGTGATTGAACGCGCGCTTGATTTAATGCCACATATCAATTTCACCAATGCCTACGGTCTCACGGAAACCAGCTCCACAATTACACTGCTGGACCCTGACGACCATCGCCATGCGCTGGAGAACGACGATCCCGCGATCCGGTCAAGACTGGGCTCAGTAGGTAAGGCACTGCCCGCGGTTGAAATCGAAATTCGCGACGACGATGGCAATGTGCTGGGTCCGTTAGAGGCGGGAGAGATCTATGTCCGTGGCCCCCAGGTTTCCGGTGAGTACCTTGAGAAAAATGCCCTGATTGAAGATGGCTGGTTCCCCACCCGGGACGCCGGGCATCTGGATAATGACAATTACCTCTACCTGTCCGGTCGAGCCGACGATGTGATTGTTCGCGGCGGGGAGAATATATCTCCTGCAGAAATAGAAGATGTGTTGCATAATCACGCGGCGATTGGTGACGTTGCAGCCGTTGGAATACCCTCGGAAGAGTGGGGTGAAGCTGTGGCCCTCGCGGTGGTTTTAAAGAACAACGCAGTGATGACTGAAGATGAAATAAAGTCAAGCTTGCGTGCCGAACTGCGTTCGTCACGGGTACCGGAAGTCATTGTATTCAGGAGTGAATTGCCGTATACCGATACCGGTAAACTACTGCGCCGGGTTGTTAAAACCTGGTTTGAATGAGTCGCTAGCAGCACTCAGCCATGTTAATCAAAAACGCGGAATGCCTGGGTTCCAGCCCGAACCGCTATTTTTCCCTGAGTCAGCAGGATGTTCGGTGCGACCAGGGTATTGTGGTCGCCATGGGAAAGCTCACACCAGCACCCGAAGAAAAGGTAATGGATGCGGCTGGCGCTCTGCTGTTGCCCGGATTACATGATCACCACGTCCATATTGCCTCCTATGCTGCTTCCCTGAGGTCTGTTTTCTGCGGCCCGCCTGAGGTTTCCACCGAGACTGCACTCATAAAACAACTCAACGAGACGAATCAGGCAGATCATTGGTTTCGGGGGATTGGTTATCATGAGTCGGTTGCCGGTGATATCGACCGACGCTGGCTGGATGCCCATGGCCCCCAAAAACCTGTTCGGATCCAGCACCGGACTGGCCGATTGTGGATCTTGAACTCGCCGGCACTGGAGGTGATTCGGGATACCCCAACGGGCAAGATGTCCGCTGAGCGCAGATCGATGCTGGATGTTGAAAATGGGCGTCTCTATGATGTTGATGACCTGCTAAGGGAAGTTACCAGAAGCGCGACACTGCCGATTGCGAAAGCCAGTGAGAATCTTGCTTCCTTTGGCGTCACTGGTATCAATGATATGACAGCCAGCAACGACCTGGATACCTTCAGGTGGTTTTCCGGGTTGCAGGATCAGGGTGTTCTGCTACAAAAACTGAGACTTTCAGGAACTTCAGAACTATCTGAATCAAGGTCTGAATCCAGCTCGGACGCCCGATTGCCACCCAACAGCAAACTCCAAATAGGCGAAACCAAAATACACCTGCACGAGTCTGACTTACCTGATTTTTATCACTTGTGTCGGATCATCAGCAGCAGCCATGGGTTGAATCGCGCCGTTGCAGTTCATTGCGTTACTGAAACAGAACTGGTGTTTACTCTGGCGGCGCTGCGTGAGGCAGGTATCCGGCCCGGGGATCGTATCGAGCATGCATCGGTCGTGCCGCCAGACGTGCTGGAACAGATCAGGGAAGTTAATTTATGTGTCGTTACCCAGCCGAATTTTATACTTGACCGCGGTGAAACCTACCTGGAGGAAATACCGGAGAACGAACACCTATGGTTGTACCGATGCCAGAGTCTGATCGACCGATCCGTGCCACTGGCGTTTGGAACAGACCTGCCGTTTGGCAATCCCGATCCATGGGTAGCCATAAAATCTGCAACCCTGAGACAGACCGGGTCCGGTGATGTGTTGGGAAAAGGTGAGTTGATGACAGCTGAAGCTGCTCTGAGCTGCTTTCTAGGCGAACTGGAACGGCCTGCGCAGCCTCGATCAATCGCCGTCGGGGAAGCGGCGGATTTCTGCCTGCTCAACGCCCCCTGGCATGTGGCACGACTCGAATTGTCCAGTTCCCTGGTGAGGGCGACCATTCTCGATGGTGAGCTGATTTACCAGAGGAAACTCTGAACAGGTAGAGTGGAAGTTCTCCTACAATAAATAAAGACTATCGCTGCTTCATCAAACCTGCTGGCCATCCATTATTGCCATTGATGACCACACGGGGAGAAATGATGAATGTGTTTTAAGACCAGTACGTTAGCGTTGCTGCTCATGATAGCTTTGAGTGCATCGGCAGATATTTATCGCTGTCAGGCAGACAATGGACAATGGGTGTTTACCGATAGGGGCTGTACCAGGGGCATGGGTGAACAGATTGAATTGTCGACACAATTGACGACCCAAAGGCTGAAAGCGGCGGGATTGAGTGAAGCCGAACGACTGGCGCTGACAAACCTGGAGAAAAGGTTGGCCAAATCGCGGGCAACTCGTCTAAA
>DUAT01000055.1 GCA_012960755.1 Gammaproteobacteria bacterium | reverse complement strand
GTCTGGACCGTGTCTCAGTTCCAGTGTGGCTGATCGTCCTCTCAGACCAGCTATGGATCGTCGCCTTGGTAGGCCTTTACCCTACCAACTAGCTAATCCAACGCAGGCTCCTCCAATAGTGATCGGTCTCCGAAGAGGTCCCGACCTTTCCCCCGTGGGGCGTATGCGGTATTAATCCGAGTTTCCTCGGGCTATCCCCCGCTACTGGGCAGATTCCTACGCGTTACTCACCCGTCCGCCGCTCGACGCCTGGGAGCAAGCTCCCTTCGTTTCCGCTCGACTTGCATGTATAAGGCCTGCCGCCAACGTTCAATCTGAGCCATGATCAAACTCTTCAATTTAAGAGTTATATCTCTAATCTCCCTCGTTACGTTCTTTTGGAACTCCCTCGGGACATTAGTTGCGAATTAAGTTCGCAAATCTGATTAATGCAGTGTTTGCCTTCGAAGAAGACAAGCTCCGCATTCCAACTCAAATTACCGTTGTGACATGATGGAATTGCTTCCATCTGTTTCACGTTTATCAAGTATGTTGTCCGCTATGTTCGCTTACGCGAGCCATAACTTAAACCAAATAATATGTCGGTAACTTATTTGTTCATGCTTGCCGAAGCAAGTTATGAACGCGCTGGATAATTTAAGTATCCAACTAAACAAGTACCCACACCTATTGCGTGTTTCCAAATTTTTAAAGAGCTATTTCAGACCTCTTTTCAGCGCGAAAAGCCCCGCACCGATACTATTCAGTGGGTTCCAAACTGCTTCAAATGTACGCCTGTGGATTCTATCTTAGAATCCTTTTAAGTTGCTGGCTGGCAACTTAACTCGACCTGTTTAAAATACATCTTGCCGATCGAGGGAGCGTATTATACGGTCAACCAGATCCTTTACAAGCTCAAATCGAGAAATAAACAAACTATTTTACGATCTTCTGGAGTGCCCGTCTCGTCTAGCGATTCCTGTAGAATGCAGCTACCCGATAACCAAGTAGCAACGAGAGCAGCGCACTATACAGAAGCGCTTCCGTGAAGTCACTACGCACCTGCCAAATAATATGAATCATTACAAATATGGCACTCAGGTAGATCAACCGGTGTAAACGCTTCCAGTTTCGTCTGAGTTTTTGCTGTGACCACCGATTAGATGTCACAGCCAGTGGAATCAACCCGGCAAAGGCGAGCATTCCGACGGTAATGTAGGGTCTTTTGATGACATCTGTTACAAACCCGCCAAAGTTCAGTTCAAGAAGAAAAACCAGGTAGGCCGTAAGATGCACACAGGCATAAAAAAAAACGAACAGGCCAACCATCCTGCGCAGGTAGACAAGGTTCAAACCAAGGAGTTTCCAAAGTGGTGTAATGCCAAGCGTTACCAGCAGCAGGATCAGTGCCGTTGTCCCATTGAAATGAACAATCGCCTTGCCTGGGTCGGCACTCAAATTGTGGTTCAGCCCCCGGGAATACAGGTAGACCTGCCACAGGTAATACAGGAACGGCAAACTACCTAAGACAAAACACAGAGGTTTTACAATTCGCTTCATTTTGAAGGACTACTGACTATTAGCTGCTAAAAGTACTTTTTTAAATTCAAATCCTTGTACAAAGCAGCGACTTGATCCCCATAACCATTAAACATAAGCGTGTCGCGACGGTTGGGACTAAAAAGCGAACTGGGCAGGCGTCTCTCGGTTGCCTGACTCCACCGCGGGTGATTCACTTCAGGGTTAACATTGGCATAAAAGCCATACTCCCTGGAATTCGATAGTTCCCAGGTCGTCTTCGGTTGCCGAGTCAGAAACTCGATTTTTACAATGGACTTGATACTTTTAAAACCATATTTCCAGGGTACAACCAATCGCAGTGGCGCTCCGTTTTGCGGCGGCAGGACGTCGCCATAAAGTCCAACGCTGAGAAACGCCAGTTCGTTCATCGCTTCATCCATGCGCAACCCTTCAACATACGGGTAGTCGATGGACCTGAAAGTACTCCGTTGGCCGGGCATTTGACTCGGATCAAGCAGGGTTTTAAATCGGACATAGCGGGCTTTCGATGTAGGTTTAAAGCGCTTTACAAGATCTCCCAGGGGGAACCCGATCCAGGGAACAACCATTGACCATGCCTCCACACAGCGCAGGCGATATATCCTTTCCTCCAGATCATGAGGCTTGAGAATATCTTCCAGCGTGAACACACCCGTTAACTCAGCCTCACCGGAAATCTCAACGCTCCAGGGATCAGTCCGAAAATTCACCGCATTGTCGAGGGGATCACCCTTGTCGGTACCGAACTCGTAGAAATTATTGTACCGGGAAATGTACTGATAAGGCGTCACATCTTCGTCAACCCGATACTCACCAGGTCTGGTGGCATCGACCTTTGAATTTAACCAGACAGATGCCTTATCACCATAGCGCGGCGGAAAACTATGACGCAACACCTCGACGTTCTTCAGATTTGCCAAAGCCCCAGGCGCAGACAGCGCCAGCGAACCTAATCCTGTTGCCGTGCCCTGGACAAACTGCCGCCTGTTAAGGTAAATGGCCTTGTCTGTGACTTCCGATTCAGGTAACTGCCAGGGTCTTTTTTTCATATCATCATTCCACTTGCTGGAAAAGAATCTTACTCCGGTTGTTTGTGACGACGTGGTCTTTTCCTCACCAGGGCATGAATGAGTCCTGACAGCGTATAACAAACGCCGATGACGAGAAGCGCAACCGGAGGATTGGCGAAGACCAGTGCGAACAAGGTAATGATCCCCAGCATATAGGCAAACGGAACACCTTCTTTCATATTTAACTGTTTGGGGCTGTAATACCTGATATTGCTCACCATTAATAACGCGAGAATAGCGGTGAGGAATGCCAGCGGCACAGCGTACTGCACCTCTGCCGGGACCTTCATGTATTCAATCCATACCCAGGCTGTCGCTGCAATGGTGCCTGCAGCCGCAGGGCTGGCAAGACCGAAAAACACGCGGCTGTCTGGTCTGGTGTTGAATCGCGCCAAACGCAGGGCGGCGCAAGCCATGTACAAAAAAGCAATCATCCAGCCAATTTTACCCAGATCAGACAAGACCCAGCTGAACATCAAAACTGCCGGTGCAACACCGAAAGCGACCATATCAGACAGGCTGTCATACTGGACTCCGAATTCACTCTGGGTATTGGTCATTCTGGCAATCCGACCATCCAGGGCGTCCATGAACCCGGCAATGACGATGGCAATAGCCGCGTTACCCAGGGTACCGCTCATGGCGGCAATAATAGCGTAGAATCCGGAGAACAATGCACCGGTAGTTATCAGGTTTGGCAACAGATAGATGCCCCGACGCAATCCCGCTCTCTCACCGTCCTTAACCTCGAAAAGCGAGGAAACCGTGCTTTCGACGTCAGCCTTCTGACTACCGGCTGGCTCTTCTGACGCTTTTGAATTCTTGTCCGATCGATCCATTTGATTCTCCGCTAAGTTCTCTATTGCTATTCACTAGCAGATTGTTCATTTGAATATCAATGACTGTATTACAGTGCGAGTATCTTCTCGCCTCGTGACAAACCAGAAACACCAGATCGGACCACTTCGAGAACAATCGACTCGCTCATGGAACGAATGAAAGCATCCAACTTCTCGGTCGTGCCTGTCAACTGAATTGTATATGCGTTGTTCGTGACATCGACAATCTGGCCCCTGAATATATCTGCAGTTCGCTTGATTTCTGCCCTTTGGCCACCAGTAGCCTTTAGCTTTATCAACATCAGCTCCCGTTCAATATGTTCACCATCGGTGAGATCCACCAACTTAACCACTTCGATCAGCTTATTGAGTTGCTTGGTAATCTGTTCAATTTCCTTATCACTCGCCACCGTGGTTAGCGTCAGCCTGGATAACGTGGCGTCTTCAGTTGGCGCAACGGTCAGGGTTTCAATGTTGTAGTTCCGTTGTGCAAACAACCCGATCACCCGTGACAGGGCACCGGCTTCATTCTCTATTAACACCGAGATAATTCTTTTCATCAGGTTCGTACTCCCTTTTTCAGCCACATATCCTGCATGGAACCATTGGGCGCAACATGCATGGGATAAACATGCTCTTCCGGGTCAACGCGCACATCGACAAAGACCAGCCTGTCTTTCAGGGAGTAAGCCTCTTCGAGGACGCCGTCCAGCTTTTCAATATGGTCGACGACAAAACCAACATGACCATAAGATTCCGCCAGTTTGACAAAGTCCGGAAGTGAATCCATATAACTGTGAGAATGCCGACCTTCATACTGCATATCCTGCCACTGTTTGACCATGCCCAACGCCTTATTGTTGATACTGACGATTTTAATCGGCAGGTCATACTGGGTACAGGTAGCCAGTTCCTGGATGTTCATCTGGATACTCCCGTCCCCGGTAATGCAGGTTACGACGGCATCAGGGAACGCAATCTGAACCCCCATCGCGGCAGGCAACCCAAACCCCATGGTTCCCAGACCACCGGAGTTAATCCATTTGCGGGGTTCATCGAACGGATAGTATAGCGCGGCGAACATCTGGTGCTGACCAACATCGGAGGTCACATAAGAGGTACCGCCACTGGCTTTGTACACGGCCTGTACCACTTCCTGGGGCAAGATAACCGAGCTACCCGGTTTTCTCTCAACCTTGAGGCAGTCCTGTTTTCGCCAACCTTCTATTTGATCCCACCACTCAGTGAGGCGTTCTTTCTGCTCCCTGGTTCGTTTTTTAACCAGAAGCTCAGCCAGGGCGATCATCTCCGTCAAAACACTGCTCGCGGGCCCGACTATCGGCACATCAACCTCGACATTCTTCGAAATTGACGCAGGATCCACGTCAACGTGGATTATTTTTGCATAAGGGCAAAACTTGGAGATTGTATTCGTCACCCGGTCATCAAACCGCGCACCAACAGCCAGTATTAAATCGCAATGATGCATGGCCATGTTTGCCTCATAGGTTCCGTGCATACCCAGCATTCCCAGGAATTGCTTGTCGGTCCCAGGATAACTGCCAAGGCCCATCAATGTGTTCGTCACCGGTAACCCGGTTGACCTTGCCAGTTCCGTCAACAGGGACGCACCTTCGCCTTGAATCACGCCACCACCACTGTAGATCATTGGCCGCTCTGCTTCGATCAACATGTTCATGGCTTTCTTGATTTGCCCGGTATGGCCACGGGTCGCAGGATTGTAGGATCGTATGGTCAGTTCCTTGGGATACTCATACTCCACCAGGTCAGTTGGATTAGTAATATCTTTCGGTATATCCACAACAACCGGACCCGGGCGACCTGTCGTTGCGATATAGAAGGCCCGTTTAAGAACGCCCGGTATCTCCCCGGCACTTTTTACCAGAAAGCTGTGCTTTACGATGGGCCTTGAGATCCCCACCATGTCAGTCTCCTGAAACGAATCAGAGCCAATCAGGTGACTCTGAACCTGTCCGGATATGACAACCATGGGAATAGAGTCCATATAGGCAGTGGCAATACCTGTAATAGCATTGGTCGCACCCGGGCCAGAAGTCACAAAAACCACCCCGGGACGCCCGGTACTGCGGGCATATCCATCCGCCATATGCGTTGCACCTTGTTCATGCCGCACAAGCACATGTTTAATCTGGTTCTGCTTGAACAGTGCATCATAGATATGCAAAACCGCGCCGCCCGGATACCCAAAGATGTGCTCGACACCTTCCTCCTGGAGTCCGCGAATCAATATGTCGCCACCAGATAACATTTCCAACTTAGATTCCCCTGATCTCACAATTAGCCCCGACCCCCGCTGATCTCACAATTAGGTAGCGGGCATATAAGGGCCGGCATTCTCTTTCATCCGTCCTTATTCTGTCAAACTCTAGCATTTTGAGATCATTTGATACTGAATAATGCACCGTTCAGCCATGGCTATGAAAGTTGCTGCTTCAAATAGTCGAAAAGCAATAATTCTTGCAGTAAACTTGGCTAAATTGTCCCTGATATTAAGCACCATGAGACGTACCATGAGAACATTGATCTCCATACTGATAATTGCAAGTTTCACGGTAACTCCTGCGATAGCCGCAGACTACTATACCTGGGTGGATGAAAATGGCGTCACTAACTATGGCGAGCGGAACCCGCCCGGGTACCAAGCGGAGTTCGTAACCAGAAACCAGCGTTTTGGTAAACCAATTCAGCCCCGTGATGAAACCCCCGAGCCTGTAGCTTCAAATAGTGCCAGTGACAACACGTCTGTCGACCCAGATGCACTTGTAGCAGAAGAACGAGACGCGTTGAGAGCAAAAATTGCCTCGGTAAAAGCCTCGAATTGTGAGATCGGTAAACGAAACCTGGTCCAATTGGAAGGCCATCGGCGGATTCGTGTCAACGACGACAATGGCGAGAACCGGCTTCTTACCCAAGACGAGAAGCAGGCAAAAGCTGATGAAGCCAGAGAGGTAATTCGCGAAAACTGCGTAGGTTAGCATGGGCTAGTCGCACTCGCGATTCTTCAGCCAGATGAGTGCCGCAAATCTACCCGTGCGACCATCCCTGCGATAAGAATAAAACTTATTTTCACAAAAGGTGCAAAGCGCCTCTCCAAAAACCTGTTTGACACCCGCATCAAACAATTGCTGTGATGCCTCGGCGCGCAGGTCCATCATCCAGCGATCTTCCTTCCCAGTGTTGGTAAAAGCAGCTGATGTGTTGAACTCATCTTTGACCAATGCATCAACCTCGTAGTGGCAGGGTCCGATAGCTGGGCCGAGCCATGCAACCATGCTGTCACTGTCTGATTCAAAATGTTCTACTACGCGCCGAATAATGCCACCTGCCAGACCTCGCCAACCTGCATGTACCGCAGCGATCTCTTTGCCACTGGTGCTGCTCAACAGTATTGGCAGGCAGTCAGCCACCATGATGGCCAACGCAAGACCAGGCTCCCGGGTGTAACAGGCATCTGCTTCTGGTAAAACGCCGAATGAATCGCTTTTTACATCGTATATTCGATTACCATGAACCTGATTTAGCCAGACCGGTTCGTGCAAAATATTCAACGCCGAGACCAGTCTCTGACGGTTCAACCTGACCTGGCCTGGCTCGTCACCAACATGAGTCGCCAGATTAAGGCTTGTATAGGGTTCATCGCTACACCCGCCTGATCGCGTTGTCACCAACGCACTGACGGCACCGGCGACAGGCCATACAGGATGAATGAATTCGATTTGCTCGGCTGCCATGTGACGCTACCCAGCCATATCTTTTGCCAGCAGATCCAACAAGTTCGCTATGTCGGCAGGAGTTTTAATCCCGAACTGTACCTGTTCATTTTTTTCAGGGTGGACAAAAGACAGGCTTTTCGCATGCAACGCCTGACGCGGGAAGTTCCTGATGCATTCCACTAATGCCATATCCGCCATACCCGCTGGCATTCTGAAGGTGCCGCCATAGTTTGGGTCGCCCACCAGGGGACAGCCAAGATATTTCATATGCACCCTGATTTGATGTGTTCTTCCGGTCTGCAGTGACAATTCGACATGGGAGTGATATTGGAAAGACCGCAGCAGGCGATAATTAGTAATGGCTTCTCTGCCGTTCGCCTGAACCGACATTCTGGTCCGCATATGAGGATGACGCCCGATGTTCGCATCGATCTTTCCAGAACCCCGAACCAGACCATAAGTGACCGCCTCATATATCCGCTTTACCTCCCGGGATTGTAACTGTTGCACTAAAGAGGTCTGGCTCTCGAGGGTTTTTGTCACCACCATCAACCCGGTTGTGTCTTTATCGAGTCGGTGCACTATCCCCGCCCTCGGCACGGACTCCAGTGAGGGACAATAGTGGAGCAGTGCATTCAATACCGTACGGTCATGGTTACCAGCACCGGGATGAACCACAAACCCGGCTGGTTTGTTAAGCACGAGCAGGCTTTCATCCTCATAAACAATTTCAAGGGGAATATCTTGCGGCTCAAAACTGGAGACATCCGGTGTCGCCTCGATACGCAGCCTTACACCGGACGCAACTTTTTGCCGGGGTTTTTTTGTCTCACCGTCTACGGTGAGCTCGCCACTGTCGATCCATTGTTGCAGGCGAGATCTTGAATATTGCGGGAACAGGATAGCGGCAACGCGATCTAACCTTTTGAAGGACAGTTCGGTCGGGACATCAGCACAATGTACAATTATGTTCGGCATTACGACTCGCTTGCGATGTTAAGTTTCGTGCTCGCTTGGGTAAATTTAGTGGCTATGGTTAAATAGTCCAGCCCAAAAAAGCCACCAATTATTACATTGAATGAGAAATGAGAGAAGTATGCGCGTTGTACTAGCACCTATAGTCTGTATTTTATTGATAACCGCCTGTGCCAGCGACGAAGTTGCGGACATCGAGACAACCGAATTAAAAGCATACCAGTCGGCACAGAGCAGCTTGAGCTCGGGAAACTACCAGGACGCCGTTTCAAAGCTGCAATTGCTGGAAGCCAGGTTTCCGTTTGGCCGTTTCGCTGAGCAGTCACAACTGGAAATTATCTACGCCTACTTCAAAAGTGCTCAACCGGAAGCGGCACGCGCTGCGGCTGACCGGTTCATCCGCCTGCACCCACAGCACCCTAACGTGGACTATGCCTATTACCTTCGGGGAATGGCTTCTTTTGAAGAGGACCAGAACTTTCTCGAGCAATTTTTGCCTATCGATCCCGCATCCAGGGATGTTGGCGCGGCTAAAGACTCATTTTACGATTTCTCCCAGCTTATCCGCCGATTCCCCAATAGCAAGTACTCCCCCGATGCGCAGAAGCGAATGATCTACCTGCGAAATTTGCTGGCTCAATCGGAGATCAATATTGCACGATACTATATCCGTCGAGGAGCCTATATCGCCGCTGCAAACCGGGGAAGACACGTGTTTGAACAGTACCAGCAGACCCCCTCTGTTCCCGACGCTCTGGCGGTGATGGTTGAAGCCTACCATTTGCTGGACATGCCAGAACTGGCTGACGAAGCGCTGCAAGTACTTTCAACCAACTATGCGAATCACAAATCCCTGGATAAGTCAGGCCAGTTCAAGAAATCAAAGTCAGTGAAGAGTAAAGAAAAATCCTGGCTAAATATGATTTCATTCGGGCTGATGGGATAAGCACTCAAAAAGATGGAATGGAACGGAACTGACGACAGTTTGGAAGACCAGCACAGCCTCCAGCGGTCGACAATTCTTCGTATTTATAACTATTACCGTATTCTAATTGCCTTTCTCGTCCTGTTCTTATTCCTGAACGTAGATTTCGCCGAGTTCGTCGGTGCCATCAATCCTGATCTGTTTATAGCAACCATCTTTGTTTATCTGCTTACAAACATTCTTATTGGACTTTCACCGTTGGTGATTCCAGAGGAATTTATTTCAAACCCGGCCCCTTCTTTCATTATTCTCATTGCAGACGTCATTGGGCTTACATTGTTAATCTCAACCAGCGGCGGTGTCGCCTCTGGTCTGGGTTTGTTCCTGATATTCACGGTCACATTCGCCGGTGGTTTGATTCGTGGACGTGTTTCAACTGTTGTTCCCGCGATTGCCTTTATCCTGACCATCTATTCAGAATTCTACCTGTTCTTTCTCGACCTGAACGAACTGAGTAGTTTCTTCCAGGCTGGAATACTCGGGATCGTTTTCTTCACAGCGAATATATCCTTTCAGTACGTCTCACAGCTATTACACAATCGCGAGTCAGAAGTGTTTATGCTGGAGGAAATTAACAGGATTATCGTCGACCAGATGAGAAGTGGCGTGGCCGTTGTATCAATGCAGGGAGAGATAAAGCTTATCAATGCAGCAGGTTCTCAATTGCTCTATCCCAACCTTGGTGATTCAGAAGTACCTGAGCAGCTACCTCAAAGACTGATGGAGAAAATTAACGAATACGCCCACGATGATCATCAGGAAACCATCACCTTCAACACAGACGACGATTCACCAGATTTGTTGGCGAGCTTTTCGCACCTCAACGCACCCGGTAATGAAGTCGATAGATTGATATTCATCGACGATAGCACTGAAGTACAGCGACGGGCGCAACAATTAAAGCTGGCCGCGCTGGGTCGATTGTCAGCCAGCATTGCTCACGAGATAAGAAATCCACTCGGCGCAATCAGCCATGCGGCCCAATTGCTGGGTGAATCCGAAGATCTCAGTGTGGGAGATCGGCGGCTAAGCGACATAGTCCAGAATCATTGTGTCCGCATGAACCACGTAATCGAAAACGTACTTCAAATGTCACGCCGAAAAATGGCCGACCCCAGGCCCCTGGTTATCAACAATTGGATCCGAGATTTTATCGATGAGTTTTCTGCCGGTTATCCAGACGGGGTCAGGATTGACATAGAAACAGACAACCTGCCCGACCGAGCTACGATGGATTTTGATCCACTTCACCTATCACAAGTGCTTGGTAATCTCTGTCAGAACGGATTACGATACAGTGAGAAGTTCTCCAGGGAAGCGAAATTAATACTCAGGGTTGGTATTGATCAGAAAGGTCAAAATTACATTCAGGTCATCGATTTTGGACAGGGTGTGGACGAAGATCTTGTGTCGAATCTGTTCGAACCTTTTTACACAACTGAAACCACAGGCACTGGGCTTGGGCTGTATCTTTCGAATGAACTTTGTGAAGCCAACAAAGCCAGACTAAGCTACTCAAGGGCACATACCGGTGGCAGCTGCTTCAGGATTTCCATCATTCAACAGGTGAGGCGATAACAGTCAATGGATCAAAAGAGCGCACTGATAGTTGATGATGAACCAGATATTCGCGAACTGCTAGAAATTACCCTCGGTAGAATGCAAATACAAACTAAATCAGCAGAGGATGTAAAATCTGCGATAGCGCTTTTGAAAGAACAGGAATTCGACTTCTGTTTGACTGATATGAAGTTACCCGATGGCAACGGCATCCAGCTGGTCGAGCATATCAGCAACGAATATCCGCAAATGCCCGTAGCAATGATTACCGCTCATGGCAATATGGAATCAGCAATCGAGGCCCTGAAAGCGGGCGCATTCGACTTTGTCTCAAAGCCGGTAAATCTCGAACTACTCCGCAAGCTGGTTGATACAGCACTAAACTTTGAGTCAGTCGATACGTCAAAAGAAGTGTCTAGCGAACTAAGCTTGTTCGGCAACACACCCACCATGATCGCACTGCGTAAGCAAATCGCCAAGCTCGCACGCAGCCAGGCGCCGGTTTACATAGGCGGGGAATCAGGTACGGGTAAGGAACTTGTCGCCAGATTGATCCACGAACAGGGTCCCCACGCCGATGCACCGTTTATTCCTGTCAATTGCGGCGCAATTCCCAGTGAGCTCATGGAGAGTGAGTTCTTTGGTCACAGAAAGGGAAGTTTTACTGGAGCAGTTAGCGATAAGGAAGGTTTGTTCCAAGCTGCAAACGGCGGCACTCTGTTTCTTGATGAGGTTGCTGACCTGCCGTTGCCGATGCAGGTAAAACTACTACGCGGCATTCAGGAAAAAGCGATTCGACCTATTGGTTCCCAGCAGGAAGTCACTGTCGATGTGCGCATACTGAGTGCGACCCACAAGGATCTCTCCGCCGAGGTTGGCCAGGATCGTTTTCGCCAGGATCTCTACTATCGAATCAATGTTATCGAACTCAAGGTGCCCAGCTTACGGGAAAGAATTGATGACATACCAATACTGGCAACAGAGCTCCTGGCCCGGATTGCCGCTGACTACAATTCCGAACCCCTTGTGATTGGCGAAGAAGCCATGGATGCCCTGAAAGGATATCACTTTCCTGGAAACGTCCGCGAACTTGAGAACATACTTGAGCGCGCATTCACTCTGTGTGAAAACGAAATAATCACGCCAGCTGACTTAAGTCTGTCGGCTGGTGAACCCTCCACGAACAAGCCTGATACCAATTCGTCAGACCTAAAAACTGAAGTAACAGCCATCGACACAGATACTCACACCGCTAACGACGCACCCGTCGAAACGGGCGAACAACCGTTAACAACCATGCCACAGGATGTAGACTCCCTTGAATCCTATCTGGAAGGCATCGAAAAAAGCGTGATTATTGAAGTACTGGAAGCTACTCGCTGGAACAAGACCGCAGCTGCGAAAAAACTAGGCATCACATTCCGCGCTTTACGCTACAGACTAAAGAAGCTCGATCTGGAATAAATCGATCTGGAGTAAGTAGTCCGCGCAGGCAAGGTCTTGCGCCAAAGTAATCCAATCTCTGACAACGATTGAATCCTTGTGCTTACAACATAGACACTTTGCGCACTGCATTATCCTGTCTCCAATCAACAGTACTGATCAACAATTCTGATCAAGAGTAACCATGATGAGGCGATCGGGTCTGACGCTGATAGAGGTCCTGGTAGTGCTGGCTATTATCTCGGTAATGTCGGGTATGGTTATTCCGTCCATGGTCAAAATCCATTCGCGAAGTAAAGCAACTGCCGGGGTCAACTGGATCATTGGTGCGGTAAATTTTACCCGCCATGCTGCAATCAATCTTCGAATCACGACTACCATCTGTCCGTCTACCGGGCCAGCACTGAAATGCACAGGAGAGTGGCACGATGGTTTGATTCTATTTGCTGACCACAACCGCGACGCAAAGCTAAACGGCAAGGACTTTCTCGTACAAAGAATTCGGAACGATAACTTTGACGGGACCCTTAAGTGGCGGGCTTTCCGCAACAGGAAGTACCTGCAGATGACAGAGTTCGGTTATACCAATTATCAAAATGGCAACTTCGTTTACTGCCCAGCGGACGGGGATTTACATTTTGCCCGGCAAATTGTCATCAACATGCAGGGTCGGGCGCGAGTTGTGCACACTCGAAACAATGATGGGATTATGATAGACCGACGAGGCAAACCACTGCGCTGTTAGATCTCTGAGCTTTTCTCTATCTGAACGATTCTTAACGCAGAGCGGTAGCTTCCGGCTTTTCTATAGTAAACACTAACAGCCATACCGTCCTGCAGTAACTCAAGCGAACCATAGTTACTCCCCAACATATTGACCTGAAGCGGCTCTGCTGCCGTCGCTGACGGCAGCAGGTATCTTATCGCATCGACATTTAACGTTCTCTGGGATAGATTGATGTTAGACACGATACCGGACGTCAGCTTCATCCAATCCGGCAGCCTGTCATGTTGTGAAAGATTCTCGGCTCCTACAACACTGCAGAACATAAAGCCGCACAGAAAACCCAGTGTAGTAATTCTCTTCATCTTGGCCTCTTCCATTAAAACGAATCCAACTGCTTCCAAGACAGGCGCCCTGTATGTGGCGCTTTGTTGGTATTCGTCTTTATGTTAACAATCGTTTCATCACTCAATTGTGTGATACGCCGGTCCTGCATGAATGTGGAATCTGCGGGTACCGCATCTTCAAACCTGATCCCGGCAACCTGATTGCCAGTGATGTTGTCATCTTCATCAAATTCTCCATCATTGTTAACGTCAAAGATTTCGTTCCCATCGAGGCATTCGAGACCTCCAGTACCTGGACAGAATGCCAATGCGAAGCCACCGGCAATATCAACACAATTAACATTACTTCGCGGAATAATGCTGTTAACGAATGCCAGGTCACCCCTGAGCTGAATATTCCTTATGGCACGCTCCCCGGGGAATTCCGGTTCACCAGTTAAGGATCCCGCTGCGGCGATATCAAGGTGGTTGAACCAGCCCTTTTTACCCCCATCCGGATTTTTAGGCGTTGCAGGGGTATAATCCACGGCATTGTTGGACAAGGTACGCACGTTACCAAATGATTCTGAAAACACATTGGTATAATTCTGTTGTACTATCTCTGATGGCTCAATGAAATCATCCTCTATCAGCTCATCCCAAATACCGTAAATTGACTGGATATCTGTGCTGTATCCGTCAGGTGTAGTGATGTAGCTGCCGGTTGCGAAGATGACAATGAACCCATCAGGTTCAGTAGGATGTCTGGCGACAATTGGCTGTGTTGTAATTGGTTGATCGACACCCTGATACGTAGCTTTAAATATCTTAGTCACATTCCAGTCGTGAAAATCATCAGATGATAAGTCAAACCGGAAGAAGTTACCCTGGGTATCACCTGCATAGGCAAAATCCAGCGTGCCATTGCCATCAACATCAATGCCACGAGGCGTACCCAGGCCGTTGGGGAAACCACCTCCAAGATACTCACCATCCGCATCATGAACCACGGGCAGGGTGCCAAAGCCTGTATCGAGCTTGACAAAGTCCTGCTCAGAAGCACTGCATTGCCCAGGTACACTTCCATTCAAACCTACGTTGTGAATCTTGTCAGGATGACACCAGTATCCATCAACACCACGATCGAGAAACATAACAAATAGTTTCGCGATACCTGCTGTACTATTGTATCCATTGCCTATAATCGCGACCCATTCATTCTCGGCATCGTCTTCCGGACCATCTTTGACATTGCTCATTGCCATAGTCGGCACACTAAAGCTATAACCAAGATCTTTTACGGGCTGTGGGCTGATTTGCAGGTCCAGGCGCTGCAAACCATTTTCATCAGTCAAGGGCAAACCTTGCTGATCCGTTGGATAGCTATCGTCTTCATCGGTAAATTCCCAAAGCACAGCAGAACCTGCATTCGCTTCATTGAGTAGATTCGGGTCAGTTACATTTAACGCAAAATAGGCTTTGGCACCCGCACCATGGCCTCCCATCAACATGGTAATCCATTCTTTCGATCCGCCCAGACCTGAAGGGTCGAGAAAAACGTCATTGAGTGCAGGGGATAAATCCACAAAATATTTGTGCGAATAAGACGTGTTCAACAACTCGGTAATGTTTCGACTGAAAGTGCCGAGAATCAAACTATTGGGCATATAGCCGAACACCTCGCTGCCTGGTTCCTTGCAAGAATCCTGGTGGCAGGCTACAAGAAAGCCATGCAGCATGCCGTCATTTGCCGAAACATAAACTACTTCATCCCTAAGACCACCCAGACCTGTCGGATCAACTTTGAATGACGTGTACGAATCTTCATTCAGGGGATAGGGTGCAGTGTCACGCCCCAATCGGTCCGGCTCACCAATATAGACGGGGCTCGAATGGATGATGTCCCCGAGTCGACCCTTGACCACAGGTCTTTCCCGCAAATCTCCCTGAGGGCTTTCAAACGCATTATCACCTCGCAGATAATTTACACGTCGGGCAATTTCTGCATCATCCGCAGGCGACTCCTCACCTGAAAATACGAGTCTTTGAATCAATGTTAAAGATTCCGGTCTGAATGGGATGCCTGTTTTGCTATCCGGGTTATAGGTGATTATTTCACGATTGGTAGCAGAGACTTCGTCCAATAGTTCAGCAGAACTCCATAGCTGTTCACCGGCTCCCAGGGTTGTAAACGTATGCGCGACCAGGTCGCCCACGTTGGTCTTGGTATTGTACAAGGCGCGGTAAATCTGCGTATTGGCCAGAATCTCCTGGGAGTTGAAGCTCGCTGCGGACGCAGATCCACTACCGCTTGAAAACTGCGCAAACGCCCGATCTAAACGACCGGTCAACTCGGTTGCATTACTGGCATCAAGATATATTCCCCGACCGTTGTAGGCGGCGTGCTGAACATCGTCAACCTTACGCGCGTCACTTGCCAGCGGGTCTCCCCAATCAAAAGGATCCTGATAGGAGGTTGGTGGATCCTGGACCGGGTTTAGCAGTTCATTACCAATAACACCGCGAACACCCAACCCCAGGGTGTAGGTGATCATATGCTGATGCATCAGATCGTTACTACTGTTTACAAAGGCCATGGTAGACGCCAGATCACGATCAATCGCTGTCGTCGGTACTTCGTTGTCCAGACCGGTGTGCAAATCTCGCTCGTAATAATGCATCGCAACATCGGCAAGTGTATCCCTACGACTACTACCGGCAAACGCTCCGCCATCGAAGTTGGTGTCGTTGTTACTATCTGCATCGCCGATAAATGTTTCTGTTCCCTTGAATTTGTTTCCATTCCAGAAACCATCTGTGATGAGCAGCGTGAAGTTTTGCTGACAATTACCTGCAGGCGCGACTGAGACAGGGCAGCCTTCATCCCCCGGGCTGGAATCAATAGTACTGCCATAAATATCATCAGCGACGCATTCGAAATGGCGACCTGCACCTTGCAATGCCTGCCTTAATGGGGTGCCTCCCCCGGTGGTTGCCAGGTAAATCGCATCCAGGAGATCCTTCTTCGGACCCGAGGTCGTTGATGTATTCATGGAACGAATAGGCTGGGGCACGACGGGGACCGTTTCAGATACACCATCTTCATTGGTAATCTCTTTCGTCACTGACTGCTTATTAATCGTTGCGTAGCCAATACGAAGATTTGTTGTGCCGGAAATCACTTTGCCGATGGCTGACTTGGTTATCGTCTGTCGTCTTCTGGAATAACTAAACCAGTTGGCGAAATTGTTGAGTTCTTCTTCATAACTGCAGGGGTCTGCAGCACAGTCACTCCGGTTGACGGTTTTAGGGAAAACGGTGCCATCATTCCTTATCTCAACCAGCTGACCTTCGGAACAATCTGCATCATCTGCTGTGGCATCCAGATTGTTGCAGTTCAACCCCGCCTGGTCTGCGGGGGATGGCTCGGCACTCATTTCACCATCACCGTTACGATCAATCCAGTTGTAATATCTTGGGATGTACAGACCATCGACTTCGATGTTCGTGAACTGAAGCGTGGTGCTACACTCTTCTGGTCCGAACTTGATGCAGAACCCGAAGTAGCGGATAAGGCAGATTGGGGTACAGGCAAATACCGATTTGTAGCCCTGGGCGGTATAGTCGTACCCGACGGTCAAATCAGATTCCTGGCTGCCATTGGGTTCATGCAGGGCATTGGCTGGATCAATCTGTGGATAGGGGTCACCGACGCCATTAGTCCCTTTCCAGGGGTCATAACGAGTTTGGGGGTCATAGTAAATCGAGTTATATTCGGCAGACCTTAGTCTCCAGAATCCGAATCCCGGCGAATCAACTTCCGGCGGCGCAACATAATAGGCTCCATAGAGCCCCTTACTAAATTCATACAGGTACAAAAAGTCCTGACCAGTGACCAACTCATAGCCACTATACTGAGACCCGGTTTGCGTTGTCACCTCCCATTCCATGGAACCTGAATCATCATTAACGATGAGCAAATTGGGTTCTGGCCCAACGGGCAATTCGAGGGGTGATTCTGACAATTGGTAGTCGAACTCTACCAGGCCATCGGTCGACCCATCATCTGCGCCTGTCTGCGGTATTACCTGTATCGTCACAATACCCGCTGCACAGTGCCCAACTTCCGCCGTGGTGTCCAGGTCGCAAACCTCAAAGTCAAAAGAATCATAGCCGGTGAAGTCATTATCGGGTGAGTAGACAAACGCACCCTCGGACGTGAACAATTCAATTTGCCCAAATTCTGTGATGTTTCCGTTTGGCAGGTTGAAATACAGAGTATCTCCACTGGAAGTACAGTTCGAGTCCAGGGGGTCACAACCAAAACCATCCAACTGCGTGTTGTCGATATCCTGTACATGCAGTCGGAGCCCCTGATCAACTGAAATGGCAAGATCATCCCCGGACTCCATAATATAGGTAATAACCGAGTCAGCCGTGGGCAGGTCATTGACTGGCAAGACATTGACTGTGACGGTTGCGCAACGAATATCATCCTCGCGAGGTTCTGTTATGATCGGTTCGAGTTCATTACCTGGAAAGCTGTCCTGGATACAATAAACGAACTGGTCCTCACCATTAAAGTTCTCACCGGGTTTGTAAACAATTTCTGAAATACCTGCGGCGGCCCCATTAACCGTCGTATCCGCTGTTTGCGTCGAAATACAATCCACCCCGGCACCCGGATCATTGAATGCACAGCTGACCTCGCCATTGATTGCCGTTACCTGCCCAAGCCCTTCCGGATCATAGATCCTGGAAGTCGTACGCCAGGTGTGAATGACATTGTCCTCAGTGACAATCGTTTTTCCGACGCTAACCACCACCGTTGGACTGTCGCCGGTTTCATCGTTGGCGATCACGTTGAAGACAATCTCATCACTGTCTTCGTTTATTTCCAGAGCGGGGATTTCATCATAGTGGTCATCCTTTGCAACCGGGGTATCATCACCGACCCCTTCATAGGTCACACTGAATGATCCTTCGTCGAACAGTGGTATTGCGCTTGCTGGAACTTCTGGCGGACGACCAGCATCTGTAGCCCGAACAGTAACATCAACTTTCCCATGCGCGTCTTCATAGACATCAAGACTAATTGACGGGTTGGTAGTTTCCACAACCAGCGTACGGGGAACGGTAGATCCATCATCATCGTCCGAAATAATGGTGACACCGGCACCAAAACCTGAAGCATTGATCATCAACGTTGCGAGGAATTCATCTGGCGTATCGGTTATTGTCAATCTGTAGGTCAACAAATCGTCCTGGGGATTGATCAGGTCCGCATCCTGGAAGGCA
Organism: Gammaproteobacteria bacterium; assembly: GCA_012960755.1. The sequence continues at coordinate 13,224 of DUAT01000055.1, read as the reverse complement.
TCTACCAGATTAATATTGATATCACCGTCGCCCTCATTCAGATTCGGGCTGGGAGTTACAAAGGTATTGAGATAGACCGGCGGGTCATTGACAGAGACAACATGTACGGTGACGGCAAACACACCGACACCGTCACCAACCGATACTATTTCAGTACCAGATAGATTCGCATTTGACGTTAGTTCCAGATTACCCGTCGTAACATTGATGGACGCATTTACAGTTCCGGCATCGCCGGTAGTACCAACAATAACCAAATCCGCATCGACGCATGATCCTCCGCAGTGCGGATCAAGATCGTGTAATACTGTACCAGCGAAGTCTTCGGCAAGGTTGATGTCATCGGCAACGGAAAACGAGCTTACTAAGGCAAAAAAAGTGCACAATATGAGCAGCCTGAAGTGTCTCACTGCCATGTATTCTGAGACCTTGTCACTAAAGGGGATCTAAATTACACCATGAGTGCGTTTATCGCCAGAAAAGGCTACTTCGGCGGGCTACCATTCGTCTGTTAGTGCAGTGCAGAACCGATCAGAATTTCTTCCCATACGTGCTTTGAATAACAACATGCGCATTGTTGGTACCGCCTGTACCGTATACTGTAATGCGAAAAACCTGGGATCGACCAAATCCGGTGCTCTGACCAATATTGTCCAGATTCAGCCTGTCAACTTCGGATACGACTGTTTTTACGAATTCAACGATGTATTTAGGCTGGGTTGCAACCCCGGCAATCGTGGTAATGCCCACGTCACGGTAGCCTGTCGCGCCATCCCAATTTACTCCGGTCCAGTTGCTTGGTTCACCAAAATCAGGCTCAACATACAGACCTTCTGCGTTGTTCGGAAACCCCGCAAGTGAGGTAAACGTCTCGATGAATTCTTCTGCGTCTTTAATGGCTGATTCTGCTGATTGAAACGCCAGGTTCGTATCTCGCGCATTACGAGCCATTCGCTCCTGCATGCTGGTTGATTGCACTGAAGAAATGCCAAGCACGGTGATAATCAGCAACATAACCAGGCTGATAAACAGTACAACACCACGTTCGCGATGACGTCGATGGAGGATAATTCTATCTTTCATATCAACCACGATTCCTAATATGCATTGTTTGAGTGAACGCTCTCCTGATCAACCCGTCATAAACTTCCCCGTCAATACAACGATCACCGCAGCTTAAGATCGGCACAGAAGTTGAGCCTACATTGTCTATGCTGTTGACGATGACGGTTACCCTAATGGTCACAACCGCTGCCCAATCGGTCACTTCATCGGCTCGCTGGTACTTGTTTGGAATGTCATCTGAATCGGTGTCTTCACCGTAGAGGAATTGCAGATTCTCTACGCCTTCGACGAGTTCTATTGGCGCCGCCAGGGTCGATTTTCGCCATAAACTCAACTGATTCTTACCATCATTGTTTATACCCACACTCGGGGCTATGTAAAATGTGTGCGACTCAATAGCAGACACTGACGCATCCAACCCAAATGTATTTATATCCGCCAGGTTTATCTCGTTATTACGACGTGCGTCGATGTTAACTGTATCGTGACCGACGGTTAGATCCGCGGTATGGTCGCCCGGACTACCCGGTGCCGGACCGGGGCTGCCATCTGCGTTTCTGGCCCAGCCATTATCAGAGGTAACGCGAAAAATGGTTGCCTTTTCACAGTCATGAATCATGACCAGATGATCCTTGTCGAACTCGGACCAACCCGGATCCACGCCTATGACAACTTCTTCAGAGGAAGTCGGCATGGCACTGCGTGGCATAACCAGCACTCCCGTTCCCGGATCGTTAAAACCACCCAACCGCGCATCTATTTTGGACATATGCCTGAACGTAACTGCGTCTGTTCCGTTGGCTACGCCGGTAATATCAATACCATTGCCACGGCCATAAAACGGCGCATAGGTCGTCTCGTATACACTCGCTGCCGTTCCCGTGTTAGGTAACACGGTGAGCGCCGGACTCCAGGTTCCCGTCGTGTTGGTCGCCTCAAAGCCCTGGATGCCAAATCGAATATCGAACTCATAAGGAATTGCAGTAGGAGGGTTGATAACCGTATGCAAGGCATCGCCTCTGGAGAAGCAACCCCGGTAACCTGATTGTCTGACCTCTCGACCGATAAACTCCAACGCAAAGCGTGCAGATTCCTGCATCCGGGATTGCCCGACCAGTAGATTATGGGTATCGGAATTGGCGACAAAGAGTTGTACAACACCCGATATGACAATCGAACCCAATGCGAGTGCGATCATCAATTCGACTAGAGAGAAACCCTTTACAATCCTTCTACGCATGCTAATCACTCTTCAATTTGGGTATTCAAAACTATCGAGCTGGTGCTTCCGTCCTTGTCATCGACCCATTCGACCGTGATCACTTGGATCTTACCCACCAGTGCAATGGACCCGGCACCACCAATCAGCGTCACCTGGGTAAGGTTAAAGACGTCACAAACTTCATACAGGACGTCGCCACTATCAAACGGATTCAGTCTGCATTTCCATTGGGCGATATCGTACTCAGCCATCTCCACCGGGTTGCAGGTAGCAGCAACACAATTCACATCAGATACCGGTGCGTCGGTCATGGCCACCGGTGCATAGTCAGTCGCAGGGTTGGCACGCATTCTGTCGAGGATATCATTAGCCGCCTGCAAAGCCTGATCTCTCAACAAGGCACTGCGATTTTGTTGCAGGCTCATTACCTGGAGACCGGCAACACCCAGGATACCCACAGCGGTAATCAACAATGCGATCAGCACTTCGATAATCGAAAAACCACTTTCTTTTCGCTGCATCATCAAACTGCCCTTAACATGCGGGTGCCGGATCGGCACTGGTAGATTTGGAACGTCCAGTCGGGCTTATCACGATTCGCCTTCCTGTCTGTCCTTCATAGCAAAGATCCAGACTCACAGTGGTACTATTTACCATTGCCCCAAGAGGGGTAAACAAAATTGAGGTTCCGCCCCCTGCGGCGACAAGGTTCAAAGTTGAATCTCCAACAAGCGGGTCAAAAAATCTTATCGGGGCGTCCGGATCCCCATCACAATCACCAGGACTGCCAAAAACCACACACCATCCTGGTCCGAATTCATTAGAAGTATCTGATCCATCCAGTGCCTGAATACTCACACTTGCGCCCGTTCGGCTCGCTTCGCTCCTGGCCAGATTAATTGTCAGTATCATCTCGTTAACCTGGGTTGCCACCCGATTACGCGCGATCATGCCCTGAAAACTCGGCACCGCCACCGTAAAGCCGATGGTGACAATAACGAGGCCAACCATGAGCTCCATTAGCGTCACGCCCTGAGACTTTCGTAGTGTAATTTGCGGATTGTGAAGCTTCATCGAAATTCCAATTAGATCATGCTTGAAATATTACGATATACCACCTATAGGGTGGTGATAGCTAGATAAGGCTGCTCTATTCAGAGACCAACGGCGATTTTAATCGAGCAGATTCTGCGGCCTACGTCAGCAGGCTAGAGTTCGCTAAAAGTCCCGTCGGCTGTGAGCTCCATGGTGTTGCCACAGGACTCGCCGGTCGCCTTAGCGGCGCGAACGGTATAGTCGCTGGCGCTTGAACTGGCTAAAGTAATATCGAACTTGGTCGCTCCTTCCACAGGAGACCTGTTGGTACAAACCGAAGCCGCGGTACCATTGATAACAGCACCAACGTAGGTAAAACCGTCACTGTAATAACGATCAAGCGCCAGGGCACACACCCTGAGCTGGGCAACCGCCTGACCCCTGTAAGTATCACAGGTATAGGATTGATAACCGGGAAGCGCAATTGCCGAGATTATGCCTATAATTGCCACGACTACCAACAGCTCAATCAGCGTGTATCCTCTTTGCAATACCTTCATATCAGCCTTCATATCAGCCTTCATATCAGCCTTCATATCAACATTCATATCAACATTCTCAAATGTGGGCGCTAGCGTAGTTCTCTCGGTAAAGAAAACTCAATATTTTCTTCTCTTGTGACTATTTCCACAACTTCTGTTACACCTCCCTCAAGACCATCGAAGACTGCACTGTCTTCGGATGCAAGTGCACTCAGACGTTCGACAACACGTTCTACAAGGCTTTCCGGGGCACTGGCACCAGAAGTTACGCCTACAGATTTAACGCCTGTAAGCCAAGCCGGGTCTATTTCAAGCTCATTGTCGACCAAATATGACCTGACGCCGAGTCGTTCGCCCAATTCTCGCAACCGGTTCGAATTTGAACTGTTGGTTGATCCTACCACGAGGATCAATTCGCATTGTCCCACCAGATCTTTCACCGCATCCTGGCGGTTTTGGGTTGCGTAGCAGATATCATCTACCTTAGGTCCCTTGATATCAGGGAGTTTTTCTTTCAAGGCGTCAATAACTTCCGCAGTATCTTCGACGGACAGGGTCGTTTGGGTGACGAAAGACACATGCGAAGGGTCCTGGAGTTTCAGCTTTTCAACATCACCGATATCCTCCACCAGATGTATTCTTGATGCATCTGTAAATTGGCCCATGGTGCCTTCCACTTCGGGATGTCCCGCATGGCCAATGAGTATCGTTTCACGCCTCTCTTTAGAGAACCGCCTGACCTCATTGTGAACTTTCGTGACCAATGGGCAGGTGGCATCGAATAACCGAAAATTCTTCTCCAAGGCTTCCCTGCGCACGGCTTGTGAAACACCATGCGCGCTAAATATAACCAGTGAGCCTTCAGGAACCTCGGACAACTCATCCACAAACACGGCACCCTTTTGCCGCAATTCAGAAACCACCGTTCGGTTATGAACAACTTCATGCCGCACATAGACGGGCGTACCAAATTGTTCGATGGCTCGATTAACAATCTCTATTGCTCGATCTACACCAGCACAAAAGCCACGAGGATTGGCAAGTTTAATTTTCACGGCTAGGAAACCCGCAAAATTTCATTGGACACTTGCCTGACAGATAAAATCTCGACTTCAAACAACAGCGTTTTTCCGGAAAGAGGATGATTAAAATCTATCTCAACATAGTCGTCATCGACGCTCAAAATCACGCCGGGTAATTCTGTATTCTGGGCATCTGCGAAGGACATCATTAATCCCGGCGCCAGTTCCATGTTCAGCTTGAATTGCGAGCGTTTAATACGCTGTATATTTTCGGGATTGGACCGGCCAAAGCCATTTTCAGGCTCAACTCGCAATCGCTTTTTCGCGCCAATTTTGAGCCCGAACATTGCGGTCTCGAACCCGGGTAACAGATTACCGTCGCCCACCGTAAACTCCGCACCCTTATCACCGGTCGAATCAATGACCTCCCCAGATTCAAGCCTGAGACTGAAAATCAGGTTCACCCTGGTACCGGGGCCTATGGGTACGCCACTTTCAGCCATTTGCGTCTCCAGTTTCTTTGGCCTCGGCAGGTTTAAGAATCATATCCAGGATGAGCACACAGGCGCCGATAAAAATAGCGCTGTCTGCAATGTTGAACGCAGGAAAGTAGTATTGTTCCCAGTGAACTACAATAAAATCCACCACGTAGCCATCCATCACACGATCAATCAAATTACCCACAGCGCCTCCGAGAATAAGAGCGAGACCCAGAGACAACAGCTTGTCGGTGCGAACCACACGGTACAACCAGACGCTAATAAACACACTCACTGTGAAGGACACGATAGCTAGAAACCACCTCTGCCACCCACCGGCATCGTTGAGAAAACTAAACGCAGCGCCGCTATTGTGCAGCAGCGTAAACTGGAAAACGGGTAACACCTCTATTGTGTTGCAATAACCAGATACACACAGGGGCAACAAATCAGACATATACCACTTCAGAAACTGGTCCAACCCAATCACAAAAAAAACCAACAACAGGTACTTCATGATGATTGTCGGTCTGTAAAAAATTGCCTGGCAACTATCACATCGGTCGCAATCGCCTCTTTAAGCTCATCAAGGCCGGCAAATTTTTTCTCCGGGCGGATCCTGTGCCGAAAAATTACTTCCACGTTCTTACCATAGACGTCCTGATTAAAATCAAAGAGATGAACTTCAAGAATGGGTTTTACTGTTTCCTCATTCAAGGTCGGTCGAACGCCCACGTTTGCAACCCCGCGATATCTTTTATCCAGCCCTTCGACCTCCACGGCATACACGCCATCGATGGCTGCCCGGTATCGATGCAACTGAATGTTTAGTGTCGGTGCGCCAAGGGTACGACCCAGCTGGCGACCATAAACAACCCTGCCGGTAATTGAATAGGCATGCCCAAGCATCTGCTCTGCTTCCTCAAATTCACCCGCGGCGAGGCACTCCCTAATTCTTGTACTGCTAACCCTGACATCTTCAAACGTCAGTGTATGAAGATTGGTGACATCGAAGCCATGTTTTTGTCCTGCAGCCTGCAGGTCCCCGAAGCTGCCACTTCGATCATTACCAAATCGAAAATCATCCCCGACGTACAAGCCGCAAATTTCTATGTCTTTGACGAGAATATTCATAAAATCCTGCGCAGATAAGCTACGGGTCTTCTCGTCGAACCTGAGGCACAACACCAGGTCGACCCCCACCTCCTCGAGTAGTAAAACCCTCTCACGAAACCGTGTCAGGCGCGCAGGAGCCTGGCCAAAAAACTCTTTCGGCAGGGGTTCGAAGCAAATCAACATTGACCGGACAGCCAATTCCCTGGCTCGCTCCCGAATTCTTTTTAATATGGCCTGATGCCCCAGGTGTACACCATCAAAGTTGCCGATAGTGACAACGCATCCCCGGTGCCGGGGTTTCAGGTTGACCAGACCGCGAATAATTTCCATAAAACGACTACCTAGTGCTCTACCTAACCATCTCTTTTAATCTTACTCCTGTGAGCAACAAACACACACCATATACCAGTGCGCCTCCGGCACAAATCGCCAGCATGACACCAAACCGTGGCCAGAAATCCATGTCCAACCAAACGTCTTGTGCTGGTGAGGCGAATACCAGGAATATCAACATCACGGCGCTGGCGAGGAAAACCTGAGCAACGAACCTGACCCAACCCTTGCCGAGCTTGAGGACTCCTGCCTTTCTGAGCCCATTCCAGAGTAATCCTGCATTAAGAAAAGCGGACAATGATGTCGCCAGCGCAAGCCCCGCATGCTTCAGGTGCCAGATCAAAATCAGGTTCAGAATCATGTTTGAAACCATTGCAATAATACCATATCTAACGGGTGTGCTAGTGTCCTGACGAGAAAAATAGCCCGGGGCGAGAACCTTTACCAGCATATGCCCCAGCAGACCAACCCCGTAGGCACTTAAACTTAAAGACGCCATCAACACATCCCGTTCGGTCATTTTCCCCTGGTAAAACAAGGTGGTAATAAGACTCTCGGAGAGCACCACCAGCGCAATCGATGCGGGCACGCCCATTAGAAACACCATCTTGATCGCCCATACCAGGGTCTTCGAAAATTCACCCGATTCGCCGACATGCTGGCGCGATAGTCCCGGCAAAATGACCGTGGCGATAGTAATACCAAACAACGCCAGAGGTAACTCCAATAAACGGTCTGAATAATAGAGCCACGACAGGCTACCGGTTTCCAGAAAAGATGCCAGTACCGTATCCAGCAGCAGATTGATCTGGCCAACCGAGACACCAAACAGTGCTGGAAGTATTAACACCATTACTTTTTTTACGCCCTCATCCTTGAAGTCTACCCTGGGTCGCACCAGCATTCCTTGCTGCGCAAGAAACGGCAATTGGAAAGTGAGTTGTACCACCCCTGCAATCAGAACCCCCCAGGCCAATGCGACCACTGGTGTTGTCATATGGGGCGTAAGATAAATGGCACATAGAATCAATGAACCGTTTAACAACACCGGGGTAAATGCCGGTACCGCAAACCGCCCATAGCTGTTCAACACCGAACCGGCAAAGGCTGTCATACAGATAAGCAGCACATAGGGGAATGTGAGCCTTAGCATCTCCGTCGCCATGCTCAATTTTTCAGCTTCACCGGTATAAACATAGCCTGCCGCAAACAGGCTGATCACAAACGGGGCACCGGCAACGCCAACGATCGTCAGGAGCAGCAGATTGGCGCCTAGTGTGCCGCTGACGCGGCTGACGAGGTCCCGAACATCCTGTTTTGATCGCTTCGCCTGATATTCTGACAACACCGGGATGAAAGCCTGGGAAAATGCACCTTCACCAAACAACCGGCGAAAAAAATTAGGAATCCGAAAAGCCAGAACAAAGGCATCAGCCGAGACACTGGCACCAAAGTAGTTCGCGATCACCATATCACGAACCAACCCCAACACCCGCGACAACATGGTCATCAGGGATACCACCCCACTGGACTTCAGCAGACCGCTTTTCGGTCCTTCTGATGAGGCTCTCGTATCGTTCATGCTGCTATGTTACACGGAAATTCAAGCGTCTTGACTAAGCGTCTTTATTGGTGGGGATTTACATTGAAACCGCCGTTGACAAACAGGGGCTGTATCGGCATAGTAGCGCACCTTATTTTCCAGACCCATTTTTGAGGTGTATTAAACCGTGGCTAATTCTCCACAAGCACGAAAACGAGCTCGGCAGTCTGAAGTTCGAAGAAATCACAACGCGAGTCAGCGATCGGCCATGCGAACAGCCATCAAGAAGACTATCGCGGCGGTTCAGGCAGGTGACTATGAGGTTGCGACCGCCGCCTACCAGGCAGTTGTGCCTGTATTGGATCGAGCGGTTACCCATCGGATTATCCGAAAGAACAAGGCGGCCCGGCATAAATCACGACTCAACGTCCAGGTGAAAGCACTTAAAGGTTGAGATCGAATACCTGCATAAATCAGACAATCACCAGATTGTCGCGGTGAATAAGCTCTTCTTCACCGGCATATCCGAGAATACTTTCTATTTCTGAACTGGAACGACCGCAGATAGCGGTTGTTTCAACGTTGCTGTAATTGATCAGCCCCCGGGCAATCTCGTCACCCGCCTCGTCAATACAAGACACCATCTCACCCCGGGTAAACTCCCGATTAACGGATTTGGCACCCACTGGCAACAGGCTTCTGCCCTGCTCCCGCAACACGCGCACGGCACCAGCATCTATGGTGACTTCACCCGCTGTGGGCAACGCCGCCAGCCACTGCTTTCTGGATACGAGCACTTCCTGGTTCGCTACCAATAATGACCCAACAACCTCACCCTGTGCTATTCGCAAAATGATGCGTGATTCCAGCCCTGAGGCAATAATCGTGTTCGCACCGCTGCGTGACGCGATTCTGGCAGCTTCAATCTTGGTGACCATGCCACCACGTCCAAGCGTACTGCCAGCGCCTGCCATCTGGTTCAAGCTACTGTCATTAGCCTCCATCACTGCAATAAATTTGGCGCTTTGAGTCTTTCTTGGATCGGCATTGAACAAACCTGTCTGGTCGGTTAACAGCAGCAGAGTATTGGCACTAATCAAATTGGCAACCAGTGCGGCAAGGCTGTCGTTGTCTCCGAACCTGATTTCATCTGTCACCACAGTATCGTTCTCGTTAACCACGGGTATTACGCCCAGCTCAAGTAGATTTTTCAGCGTGCCCCGGGCATTGATATACCTTTCCCGGGAACGCAGATCATCATGGGTCAGTAGCACCTGGGCAGTGTGTAGACCGTATTTTTGGAAATTGGATTCATAAGCCTGGATCAGGCCCATTTGCCCTACAGCTGCGGCGGCTTGCAATAGTTGTATGGAACCAGGGCGTTTTTTTAATCCCAGGCGGGTCATACCCTCTGCAACTGCACCGGAGGACACCAGCACGATTTGCTTGCCCGCCTTGTGCAGCTCTGCGATCTGGGCCACCCAGTCGGAAATATGATCAGTCGCCAGGCCCTGTCCGTTGCGGGTCAGAAGTGAGCTGCCAATCTTGACCACCCAAACTTCGCCAGCTTCGAATTCGTCTCGTTCGCGTTGCAGGTCTTTACTCATGCGGATTACGGTTCGTAATGAACATCACCATTAAATTCATCATCATCATCGAGGGAGTCTTGTTTGCTCTGCAATCGCCGGGTCCGGCGCAATTCACGCCGTGTGGTTGAATAATCATGAACCTCCTGCCGTATCTGATCGGCATGACCAGAGGGTCTGCCTTCGTCCGTCTCTTCGGCCTCCGTGATTGCCTCTTTCACCTGCTGTTCATTCAATTCTACCAGGCTGGACTGTATGGCATGACTTAACTCCGTTGTACCACGATTTGATATCGCCGAGATCCTGAATACGGGACCATCGTGATCTATAGCTTGCAACGTTTCTTTGATCACATCGTCCGCCAATTCGTCCGACAGGACATCAAGTTTGGTAAACACCAGCCAGCGAGGCTTCTGGGCAATCCCGCCGCTGTACTCTTTGACCTCTTCTTCCAATAGCCTGAAATTCGACGCCGGGTCACTGCCATCTACCGGCGCAATATCAATCAGGTGTAACAACAGCCGCGTACGAGCCAGATGTTTGAGGAATTGAACGCCGAGCCCGGCCCCGTCTGCTGCACCCTCGATTAAGCCCGGAATGTCTGCAATAACGAAACTGTCATCCCCGACCCGAACCACACCCAGATTAGGCACGAGTGTTGTAAACGGGTAATCCGCAACTTTAGGTCGGGCCGCAGATACGGAGCGAATTAAGGTAGATTTACCGGCATTGGGTAGCCCCAACAGGCCCACGTCAGCAATCAGCTTTAGTTCCAGTCTAAGGGCCCTGACTTCACCAGGCGACCCCGGCGATGTTTGCCTGGGCGCACGATTGGTACTCGATTTGAAACGTGTATTACCAAGCCCGTGGAAACCACCTTGAGCGACGAGCATTTTTTCTCCCGCGATGCTCACATCCCCGAGATACTCATTCGTCGCATCATCAAAAATGCTGGTACCCAGGGGCACACGGAGGTATTTGTCAGCCCCTTTGGCACCTGTACAATCTTTACCTTTACCGCTCTCACCTGTCTCGGCGCGGCACCTGGGCTGAAACTGATAGTCCACGAGGGTATTTAGCGCGGCATCACCCACCAGGTACACGCTCCCGCCGTCACCGCCATCGCCCCCATCGGGGCCGCCCTTGGCAATATATTTTTCGCGTCGAAAACTCAGGCACCCATTACCGCCTTTCCCCGCCTCAACACTAATACTGGCTTCGTCCACAAATTTCATAACGTTTTATAAAGTCTCGTAATAATGACTCTTCATCAATTAGCAGCTAAAAAAAAGCCCCGTCGATGACAGGGCTTGTTCAGATCTACTTGTCGCCTAAGCCTCAGCCACCACATCGACATACTTGCGCTTCTTTGGGCCTCGTACCGCAAACTGGACCTTGCCTTGCGCAGTTGCAAACAACGTATGGTCCTTTCCGCAACCTACGTTGCTACCCGGATGAAAACGGGTCCCACGCTGGCGAACGATGATATTGCCCGGAATTACCGCTTCACCGCCGTATATCTTAACGCCTAAACGTTTCGACTCCGAATCACGGCCATTTCGCGTACTACCACCTGCTTTTTTATGCGCCATTTGCCTAACCTCCGGAAATATCTGTAATTTTAACTTTCGTAAACCACTGTCGATGGCCAGCCTGGCGGCGATAGTGCTTCCTGCGATGGAATTTGATTATCGTGATCTTGTCACCACGACCGTGTTTGACCACCTCAGCCGTCACTTTTCCACCTTCGACCAGGGGCGTACCGATCTTGATGTCTTCACCGTCACCAATCATCATGACTTCATCAAAACTGATGGTTTCACCAGCCTCTGCATCCAGCTTTTCAAGATCAAGCACTTCTCCTGGCTCAACCCGATGCTGTTTTCCACCACTTTTAATTACAGCGTACATTGTTCGTTACTCTAAGTTCGTTACTATAAATGTTCGAAGGATATTGCCCAAAAACTCGCGACGCAGGGGCATCGCTGGGCCAGCCCATAATCAGGGTGCGCAATTCTAATGGAACGTACTTCTGCAATCAACCGGATAATTACGCTATTTTGACTGATTTGCTCAAAAAAGCCGGACCATACAAAATAGACGGTAATCAATCCTTTTTACATCAACCGTCTCGCTTGACAGCCTGACGAGCCATGCCTAGCATTCAGGGTCTTGAACTTAACATAACCCTGATCGAGCCGGAAATGAAGTATCCATTTTACACTGTCGTTGAATCGGATTTTTCATCAGTAAACCAGCTGATAATCAACAGATTGAGTTCGCACGTACCCCTGGTTGAGGAGATTTCGAGCTACCTAATCGACGCTGGCGGTAAACGTTTGCGGCCACTGCTGGTGTTATTGGCATCCAAAGCCGCCGCATACAACGGACACCAGCATATCAACCTGGCCACGGTGATCGAGTTCCTGCACACCGCCATGTTGTTGCACGATGACGTTGTGGACGAATCCGACCTGAGGCGAGGCCGCCAAACCGTCAACGCTGCCTGGGGTAATGCCGCCAGCGTCCTGGTGGGTGACTTCTTACATTCCAGGGCGTTCGAGATGATGGTCGAAATTGGCGATATGAGAATCATGACCATACTCTCGCATGCCACCAATACGATTGCCGAGGGCGAAGTCCAGCAGCTCACCAATGTCAGAAACCCCGATACAACGGAAAGCAGCTACATGGAGGTCATCAGCCGCAAGACCGCCATGTTGTTTCAAGCTGCCGCACACTCTGGTGCGGTAATTGCCAACGCGACACCGGAACAGGAACAGGGCCTGAAGGATTACGGCTTGCACCTGGGACTTGCCTTCCAACTGGTCGACGATGTGCTCGATTACGAAGGTTCAACCCAGGACCTTGGCAAGAATGTTGGCGACGACCTGGCCGAAGGTAAGATGACCCTGCCATTGATCGTTGCCCGGAGAAATGGCGATGCGGTGCAACAGGAATTTATCCGCCAGGCAATATTAAACGGCGGCGTCGAGAACCTGATTGAAATCGCAGATATCGTAAAGAACACGGGTGGATTAGAGTACACGATGGATCTCGCCAACCAGGAAATAGAAAAAGCCATGGACTGCCTGACTCATTTACCCGATTCAGAATATCAGGCAGCCATGTTAACGTTAGCTGAATTTTCTGCAAAAAGAAGTTCGTAGAAGGCTGACCAGCCAGTCTTCTATTTTCAGTTACGGTTCGGGGTGTAGCTCAGCCTGGTAGAGCACTGTCTTCGGGAGGCAGGGGTCGTGAGTTCAAATCTCGCCTCCCCG
>DUAT01000054.1:5048-5469 GCA_012960755.1 Gammaproteobacteria bacterium | reverse complement strand
GAGTAAGCTCTCAGCTTGATCGTGTAGCTTTTTGAGGTTCGCCAAGGCCTTATCTACCAGGGGCGTCTGTTGAGCACCGCATGCCCCACACCCATTATCCCATATAGCGATCTCATTTTGACACCCAAGGCAGTTCACCTGTAATTGAGCACTGCAGTCCCGACAAAACTTCTGATCTGAGGGATTAAGTGCCGCACACTGCGGACACTCACCCTCACCGAGGGTGCGAGACCTGTCCATCTTCCCCGAATGTGCCTGAAGAATACCTTCTCGCATTTCCATGGCAGATTGAAAGCGATCTTCCTTTGATTCCTCTAACGCCTTGGCAACTACCGACTGCAGCTTCGGAGGTAATGACGCGATGTTGATCACCTTGGGACTCTTACCGGTGAGCATCTGATAAAACGTCGCTGCCAGACTC
>DUAT01000054.1:4648-4904 GCA_012960755.1 Gammaproteobacteria bacterium | reverse complement strand
GTTTGGGTATCCCGTCTTCGGTCATTAAGATATTGGCTGGTTTAATATCACGGTGGATGATGTTCTCAGCGTGTGCTTTAGCCAGTCCGTCACACAATTGACCGAAGATGTTAACGGCTTCGTCCAGTTCTATAGGCCCTGCTTTACATTTTTCTAGCAGGCTACCGCCTTGAATACATTCCATGATCAGAAAGGGGCCGTCGGTGGCACGACCATAATCATAGATCTGCACAATGTTAGTATGACTCAGCTCAGC
>DUAT01000054.1:3636-4541 GCA_012960755.1 Gammaproteobacteria bacterium | reverse complement strand
GCCCATACCGCCTTTACCCAGCACACCTTCTTCGGTGTAGCGTTCCGAAAGATCCTCTAACTTCATCCCGTCGTCAAACAGCTCATCGTCGACGATCGCGTCGCCAAAGGTGGATTGATCACCGAGGCTATGGGCAGCGGTATCGCCGCCCATGGTCGCCCCGTCACCGAGTGACTGCTCAGCGGCGTCCGCTTTCGCGTCGCCGTCAAGCGTTTCACCTCCGAGGCTGTCTTCGTGGTCTGGCATGGTGGCTTAGTAGTGGGTTTATGGAAATTGCAAGCGTTCATACTACCCCAGCGGGAGATGAGTATCAAATGTACGAAGGTAGATATGAGGGGGAGGAAAGAGTTGCAGAGGTCAAGGATGACTACGGAACTAATCCAACTCACGAACCAACCGAAAACCGACGTGGAAGCACGGTTGGTTGGGGAGTCATACAGTGCTAAAGTTTGTAGTGCGGCTGACGAAGGCTGAATCGATGCCGCGATCGGTATCTAGACGGGCTTAAATTGTGTATACGGTTTATGTATTCTGTTATTGTGGTCATATTTCTCATAAGATACCATGCTGAACAGGTTTAATCCACTGAGGTTAAGCAAACTATAAGATCGGTCAAGGAGTATTGAGCATGAAAATTATTTGTCCTAATGAAAATTGTGGATACGAGGGAAAGGCAAAGCGGAAAGCACGAGGAAGTACAATACTACTTATTTTTTTGTTCCTTCTAGGAGTCTTGCCGGGTGTAATTTACCTCGCTATGCGTGGTGGCTTTATATATTCCTGCCCAAAATGTGGCATTCAAATTTCGTCGGATGCGTAACTCATAACGCTAGATACGACACACCGCCTAACCAAGCACTTCGTGTTGTGATTTGGTAAGCTGGTTGAAGTCATCCTCGACCTAT
>DUAT01000054.1:0-3456 GCA_012960755.1 Gammaproteobacteria bacterium | reverse complement strand
GTAGATTGATATAGGGACGGTGATATTCCGTCCTTTAGAGTGTCTTAAGGATATGATAGCCTATTAAAATACGCGGACTCTAAGTTTATTATCTACGATGTAAGGATGACAAGTTTGTCTGCTTCCATACTAAACCAAGTCCATTCATTAACTCCAGATGAAATCGGTCTATAATACGTTGCCCAAACTATTACCTCACATCCAAAAAGAAATTTACAACGTTGACCTCAATCTCCCTGCGAAAGAACGTTGGAACGAAGTACTGGACCAATCCGGTGACAAGATACACTCGATGTTCAGCGATATCGAAGACTTGATCGCTGAACGTACTGCAGAATTGCCGCCAAAGCTACGGCCGCTTGCCAAAGGAGTGATAGGACCAATCGGCCATCTGTTGTCAGCGATTGTTAAAGCCTACGGACAAGACTACGTCTACGAAATCCAAGGTATTGCAGCTCACGCCGGAATCAATTACCCCCGTCTACTGCTAGCCAACCTAATGTATGATATAACACAGGCAGTTACTCGCGTAAGCCCAGCAGCCTGTACCAGTTACTCAGTTAATCTCCCTGGTGGCAAACCCTGTCTCGCTCGTAACATGGACTGGGATATGCCCGACACCATGGGCACAAACACGGTGTTGGTTCGCTTTCACAAAGGCAATCGTTATTACCTCTCGGTTGGCGTTGTGGGTATGGTCGGCGTGCTTTCCGCCATGAGACCGGGTCATTGGGCAGTTACACTCAACCAGGCACCTCGAACGCACGGCATGAACTATTTCGGTGGCATGCCAGCACTGCAACAGGTCAGAAGTGCTTGCGACCAATTTGGCAGTTTTAACAGTCTCATATCGCATTTACAGGACTACCAATCGTTGTCACCCTTCTTTATACATGTGGTTGGCGTCAAACCGACCGACCATGCCGTTTTGACGTCCTTTGGTAGTACCTTCAGCATAAGACAAACAGACGTTTTACCATTGGTTCAGACAAACCATTTCGTCGAACCTAAATTTACAGATCTAAATCCACATGTTGAGACTGAGGATGAAAACGGACAAATATGGGTGTGCAATAGCAAACCTCGGTATAAAGCAATTGAACGTCGATTTCAGAAGAATCGACCGCGCAGCGTAACCAATGCATTAGACCTTCTAAAGCGGGAACCTGTGACCAACTCTACAACGATGCAATCCATGGCATTTTGCCCCGCACGAGACGAGTACCAAGTCCGAGTACAATTGAGATAAACCATCTTTTCATCGAATCGAACGACGCCGAGATTACGAACTGTGTGGCATCCTAGTATTGGGTTTGTCCTCGTTTCAGCTTTCACTGAGAACTTTCTTTTTGCTGAGATGGAGACTAACCCTTTCCAGCGATTCCGAAAGCAAATTCGATATGACATAGAGGCGTATCAAAGACAACTCGACAAGGACGCGAACTCAGAGAAATGATGTAGCGCCCAGGTCCTCCGCGATGCTGGGCAGGGGGGTGATACCCTCATCATATCGACCTTCCTACATTTGTTATTTCTCACCACGCGGTCGCATTTTTCTTTCGCACCGCTGGCCGGTGAGAGGGTATAGCGAAACGCGATTTGCTCAATTGGAAACCAGCGGGCCTTCTCCTGTGTAGGTGGCTAGATACGTGGACCTCCCTAACCAAGCACAGCCCCTTGCGATTTGGTAAGATGGTTGAATGTAGTCTCAACGTGTTTCCTTGCCCGGTGGCTGGGGTCACGGAACTACGAACACATGAGCAGGGTATGGCGTACTCAACAGCATACTTAAATTTATCCATAGAAAAATCAGTACGAAAGCGAAACTTCTTTTATTTACGAAAGTTCCCAAAATGAAACACAAACTAACGAACCCTGATACAGCCGAATCAACTGACTGTGAAGTCGACTTGCGTAAGTGGGATCTGCTGCAATCGCAGATTGATTCCGACACTTCGTATCTAAATTGGCTCGATGATACGGATTTACCTGCCAAACTTAAGAACCTAATCAAAAAATTGGTAGACGGGACGATACATGTTGGTACAAAAGTTTACAACTTTGGCAAGTTCATTCTGGAACTAACGAGAAAGTTCTACTCAAGATTCCCACAGGCAGCGTTAGGCGCTCTTTTCGGTCTTGTCATTGGATTAATTTTCAACTTGATCCCATGGATTGGACCTTTCCTAAGTGCATTAATCACACCTATCACAGTATTGATAGGTGCTAGTATTGGAATGGGCGCTGACTTACTAGAGATGAGAATGAAGCAAACCATCAAGCAAGCCATCAGCGAGACTCTTTAACGGGTGAATTGTACGTACCACTGATGACTAGGAGGCTACCTTTGACTACTACATCACATATCAAAACTGAAGACATTCTTGAAAACCGGGAGGCGTTCAGGGTAAAAATCGGGGCTAAAAAAGGTGTTTTTGATAAGTGGGGCATCCCAATCGCGGGAGGTATTGGGGCCGGATCCCTGGTACTTACCATGGCCGCGTACGTAGCTTTAGTTGCCAATACAGGATGGTTCACCCCTATTCTAATTACTCTCGGCATTGTTGCGCCGCCAACACTTCCAATCGTAAACGCCATACTCGTTGGACTACTCGCTGGGGGGGTCATTAAAGGCTGGAGAATATACTCCACATGGAATACAGAGCAAATAAAGAAGTCTTTTAGCAGCCCGCTATCCAGGTTGTGCTATGATGCCTCCCATTGGTTGTTTATACCGGCAGTTGGCATGGCACTTAGCGATGGCATGTTCCAGAAGAAAGAACGAGATAAAATAAAAGAACTTATGAAGGGATGGGGCTATCGCGACGCTTACATTCTCAAATTTCTCAGAGAGATTAGGCGAGACTTAGGGTTTAACGGAGTGAACATCGCGATACCAGCTCTAGGCAAGAAGATCAGATCTTTTGAAAAGGAATACAAAAATGACATTTCCTTTAAAAAGATAAAGACGCAGATTATAGACATTGCCACCGCTGTAATGGAGGCGGATGGGTGGGTAACTATTGAGGAAGAAGACTTCCTAAAAAGATTAGAGAAACTATAAACGATCAGCGGTTGGCTCATGCTTTTACAACAAAGGTCTGGAGTTTCCACTGCCGGGATCCTACCGCTTCCGATACGACTGCAGCGATCTGATGGCGCCGTTAAACCGTCTAGTCGCTGACTCCCGCAGCTTAAGATGAAACCGACCGAGTGTGACTAATTCGACGCCGAGGTTCTGCGATAACTTCATAGCCACTTGCAGCTCCAGGTAACTGCACAGTACGCAGCCAATAAGTAGCTCCTCGATCACACCAGGTTCTTTGTCATCGGTGAGCAACCCGTCACGGATCTCATCGAGTTCCTTTTCTATCACCGCCCGCTGTAGCGGGTCGCCCTGCGTGTAGATCTCAATGAGCGTATACTTCGCTCGACTACCCATCGAGCCAACATGTG
>DUAT01000053.1 GCA_012960755.1 Gammaproteobacteria bacterium | reverse complement strand
TGACTCTTTTAATGCAAAAATCCTGATCAAGATACTTTGGCAATCTTGAAAAAATGCGGGTTAAAATCCCTATCTACATATACAGTATACGTCCACGATGGTGTTTGGCCAGGAGGAGGTAAACTTGAAAATAAATAAATTGATAATGAGTAAAATAACCCGAAGGGATTTTATTAACGGTACTTTAATGGCCGCTGGAGCTTCAATGTTGCCATTCGGATGTACCAGTCCAGCTGTTTTGGATACACTCGATCCAGAATATTACCCCCCCTCACTTACCGGACTGAGAGGAAGTCACATAGGATCAAATACGCACGCTCATGCCAAAGCATGGGGTAAGAAATCGGATTGGGGGCCTGACACTGTCTTGAAGGAAGAATATGATTTGATTGTCGTTGGTGGAGGAATTAGTGGTTTGGCGGCAGCCTATTTCTATCAGCAAAAGAATGGCACTGGCAAGAAGGTACTCATACTGGATAATCATGATGATTTTGGCGGGCATGCCAAAAGGAACGAACACACGATAGACGGTGACACACGAATCATTCATGGTGGCTCACAGACGCTTGTACATCCGCATGAGGAATCGGAGCTCATACTTGACCTTTTGAAGGATATAGGCGTGGATCTAGATCGGTTTGACACTGCCTATGATGTGAATTTCTACGAAAAACACAATTTGGGCTCAGCCACTTATTTCAACAAAGAAAAATTTGGAGAAGACAAACTGGTAAAGCACCCCTTTTGTAATTTCCCCAATTTTGTAGAAGGCCTGCAAGGAATAAAAATATCAGATGAAGAGGCTGTGCAGCAATCACCATTAAGTGAGAAGGGCAAAGATCAGTTGCTTCATGTATTAAAAGGAGGACTGCATTTGCTAGACGTTCCTGAAGAGGAATTGGAAGATTACACAAATACAACAGCATATTACGATTACCTGAAAAACACTTTAGGTGTAGATGATCCGGGCGTTCTGAGAATGGCCAGATATTCTGCAAACGACTGGGGAAGAGGTGGAACTGACGTAATGACCATCGCTGAAGCAAAGGGACGCGGTGCATTGGGATTTGTTTTTAAAGAAAAATACGATGAGAATAATCCATACATTCATCATTTTCCTGATGGAAATGCCACAGTTGCTCGTTTGTTGGTGAAAAAAATGATTCCAAATATCGGCAAAGGAAACAATGCCGAAGAAATCATTTTATCCAAATTCAAATATGACGAATTAGATAAATCCAGCAACATTGTGCGCCTTAGATTGAACAGCACAGTTGTGAAGGTTGAGCATGGTGGCGATCCCCAAAGCTCAAGTGAAGTTTTTGTTAACTATATCAATGACGACAAATTATATCAGGTCAAAGGCAAAGGCGTGGTAATGGCCTGTTACAATATGATGATTCCTCATATTGTTCCAAATCTTCCTGAAGAGCAACATGCGGCTTTGAGGCGTCAGTCAAAGGTTCCATTGATATACACATCCGTGGGATTAAAGAACTGGAACGCCATCAAAGAAGCTGAGATTGGAATGGTGCTGTGCCCGGGGAATATGCACCAGGTGATGTTCATGGATTTCCCAGTGAGTATGGGAGGGTATGAGTTTACCAAATCCCCCAACGATCCATGTGTGATGCAATTCACCAGCCTCCCAACTGGAGAAATTCCCGGTACACCAACCATTGAGCAATTCAAAGAGGCTAGATACAAAATGCTAAGCTTGCAGTTCAAAGACTATGAGGATGAACTCAGGTCTCATTTAGGAGGGATGCTGCCAAAGGGATCTTTTGATTTTGATAGAGATGTCGAGACCATTACGGTGAATCGTTGGGCGCACGGCTATTCCTATGGTGGAAACGCACTTTTTGATTCTGACATGAAGGAAATGGTAAAAAGAGGAAGACAACCTTTTGGCCGAATAACGATTGCCAATAGTGATTCCGAACCCTATCCCAGTGCCCTAGTGGCTATGAAGATGGCGCATAGAGCGGTATACGAATTGGGGTGATTAATTGGTCATAATGTTTGGATAATGAATTTTAAAAAACACATATGGTTGGTCGGGCTAGTTATTTTTACATTCACATCATGTGTATCTACTTCAGATAACTATGATCAAGAAAATGTCGATTTGATCATCATTGATGCTAAAATATTTACTTCCAATAATGATCAACCATGGGCAGAAGCTGACTATTCTCTGCCGGAAAGCTGCCCCCCTGACTCTTTTAATGCAAAAATCCTGATCAAGATACTTTGGCAATCTTGAAAAAATGCGGGTTAAAATCCCTATCTACTTCGATGACAAGACCAAGAGTAATTCTAGTTTCAGAGTATAGAAAGGTATAGCCAAATTACATACCGCAAATACCACGGTATTTTCTATTGAATACGGTGGGTAATTTCTTATTATTGAATCCGATCCGAAATATTGCCGGTAAACAATCCGGGATATCAGTCAACGTCGGTTCAACCTCCAATAGAGATTCGAACCAGATTACTTACCTAAACGAACTTTCAGTAGTGCCTCGCGTGTCTGCTCAAGTAAGCGGGGAGAATAAGGCAAATAAACCACATATTCGGGAGAACGGCCAAGCGTCTGGTGCGGCGCGTGTCATGCAATGGGAAGATCGGGTGGGAACACTCCAGGCAGGATATTACGGCGATCTTGTTGCTGTAAAAAGTGATCCTCTATCAGATATTCGCCTGCTGGAAAATATCGATATCGTGATAAAGGGAGGTTTACTCTTCAAGGCGCTGTAAACTCACTGGAAATCAATCAACCCTCATCCGCGAGGCAGGGTGCTTCACCCACCACAGTGACACGGTAACCACGCCTGACCTCGGGGTGATAATCAAACGAAGCATGGTGCTGGACGACACGGTTATCCCAGAAGACCACGGTGTTCGGTGCCCACTGCACCCGGCACTGTAAACTCACCGAGTACGCGATGTGGTCATATAACATCGCCAGCAATGCTTGGCTCTCGCGCGGGTTCAACTCAACAATCTTCGCCACAAACCCGTTGTTAACATAGAGCGCGTTACGACGGGTTAGCGGGTGTGTGCGAACAACCGGGTGAACCGCAGATGGCAGTTCTTCAAGCTTCTTGGCACCGCTCAGGTAGAGGTAATGTCCCCTGGGTTCATGCAGTGCGTGCAGTTGTTTCAGGAACGCCTGCATTGACGGCGACAATGTTTCAAAGGCCTGATACATGTCTGCGAAGAGTGTATCTCCACCACTCGGTGGCACAATTTCCATTCGTAGCATAGAAAGCCCGGGAGTCACCGCTTCACTGGAGACATCTGAATGCCACCCCTGCCCAGCGACAGCTTTGGATTTGGGACCAGCATGAATAACGATCAACTCTTCAGGAATATCCGCTTTGTTCACGGGCGAATTCATCAGCGTCCCAAGCCGGTGCCCGAATTCGGCCTGGGCCTGCATATCCATCTTTTGGTTTCGGGCCACGACAATACCGTGCTCTGCTGCCAGTTGTTTTAACTCAGTGACTTCCGCGTCGCTAAATTGCGCAAGCTGGGTGCCTTCGCCAAGTTCGACACCAAATGTCGGAGTTATATTAGAGTATTCCATATTACAACCTCACGATAGTCCTAACGCTGTCCTGTGCGAATTGTTATCTCCTCAGTTCAGGACCATTGCCGATTTGTGCAATTAACTGCACTCTTCAGTTCGTTCAAGTTGGCATAGAGGAATTAGCGGCTCGCTCTGGACCTAACTTTGGCGATTGTCGCTCTCGATGCCCCGGTGGCTTTTTGTATTTCAGTGTACGTCATACCACCAGATAACATCTTCGCTATGCCATTATTACACTGTTTGTTCTCAGGTCGACCTTTATAAGCTCCTTGAGCCTTAGCTTTTGCAATTCCCTGTGCTGACCTCTGCCTTCGAAGTTCATAATCTTTACACGCCATCGTTGCCAAAATATCTCTGCCGTGGTAGCCCAGTCAGTATCCTGCTGAAGCTTAATCAATCGCGTCTTCGACTGCTTATCCAATTCTTCAAAGAGAATAAGGCAAATAAACCACATATTCGGGAGAACGGTCAAGTATCACAATTGTAGATGTTCACCGAAATTTTAGACGTTGTGACGTAATGATCTTTTGGATGGTCAATGACTGTCATGGCGCTGATCTACTGGCTTACAGGTGAGCGGGTTGATCACTTAGTCAGACAGTTTCTGGATAGCAAAAAATGTTACCACGACTCTGTTAATAGTGCGCTTGACGGAATCGAAGGCCAGTCAGTTACTTCTGACTGATTAACTGGCCCATATACGGAACCTGAAAACCGTGAGTGTTATTGCCTTCAATACGGGCAGATTTATGATGCTAACGGTTTTTAAGTTCTGCACAAACGGTTTACCTGAATGACAATTTTGCCGGTGGTGAGACCTTTTTCCCGAAGATTGATTTTTCCTGCGAGGGCGTCAGGAGTATCAGGCTAAGACCGACTTCGATTCCAGGACTAAAGGGGCCCTGTCATAGGCCAGGAATTCATCTGGTATCTCTGGATCACCTTCCCGGTCTTCTCCGGTAATCTGTCTTGCGAGCAAGGCACCGATTGCGGGAGCCAGTTTGAACCCATGACCGCTAAAGCCGTTCACAACAAAAAATCCTTCTACGGGTGTTTCGCCGACAATAGGATGAACATCTTCCCGATTCATTGTATAGAGACCGCAATACCCTCGAACCTTGCCCCGGTAAGGCAAATCAGGCAGGCGATGGTGTAGTGCATGTAACGTGGGATGGAGGAATTCATCGTCGGCAAAACGATTAAACTTATCCAACGAATCAACTCTTTCCTGCTCGTCCTCTTCACGGAGCGACCCCACGACGATTTGCTGCCCTCGATTCTGCAGACAAAAATAGATACCACCGGCAAAATCCTCACAAACAGGCAGTGATCCTTTCAGTTCCTCTGGGCGATCTAGATATAGAATCTGGACCCGGGTAGGCTCGAGGGTCCAGGGAACCTCAAGACCAATTGCGCTAAATAGTCGGTTACACCACGGTCCCGCCGCATTGACAACCCGCGGGGTATTAATCACTTCACCATCGATCATCCTGACCCCTGTTACCTGAGACGCCAGACTTTCCACTTTATCCACACAAATGTTGTACCTGATATCAACATCTTCCCGACGGCAGGCTTCCGCAAGGTCTTCTGCAACAGCAACAGGATCAATATAGCCGCCGCCTGATTCAAAGTAGTGCTGCCCTCCCGTTTCACAATCATGTCCCTCGCCGCTTAATCTGTCCGGCGCAATTGTGCAAAGGCTTAAACCGGGATATCGCTCTGAAACCATCTGGTCATCCAACACTTCTGTCTTGACTCCCAGCCGGGTCATACGTTTATGTTCCTTCGCTGCCCAGTGCAAGTCCTGGCCCGGCATCCACAAAACACCATCGTTATGATATTCAGCACGTGGCACTTTCACCCCGGTGAATTCACTCCAGTGAGTGTAGGTATTGATACCATCCCGCGCCAGGCGCACCATTTCATCAAAGGAGTAACGATAACGACAGACTGCAGAAGACGTCCCGGTCGATCCTTCTCCAATACCTGCTCCCTTTTCCAGCAGAATAATTTTCAAGTTTGAACGTCGGGCAAGCTGGTAGGCAACCGACAATCCCATGACGCCCCCACCGACGACGACAACATCGGCATTTTCAATCATTTGATTTACCTCCGGGTCGAATGGCATTTAGTTTAGGGGTTTTTGCGCTTGAATCCACACCAGGCTGCGTCCCTGGGTTGGGTCCACTTTAGTTAAAGCTGGCTAGTTTTTTTGCTCTACCCAACGGGTGGTATCTTCCAATGCCAGGTCAAAACAGTTGAACATCTCATCGATCTCTTCTTCACTGATAATCAGTGGCGGGCAAAATGCAACACCATCACCTGCCTGCACGGGTCGAACGATCAGTCCGTGGGTTTCACATCGCTGCTTCAGAAAGCTTGAAACCATCCCCTGGGGATCGAATCCGTTTTTTGTTGACTTACCGGCAACGAGCTCAACGGCACCAATGAGACCTACCGATCGAACATCACCCACCAGCGGGTGCTGAAGATAGGATTGCATCCTCTGCGTGAATACACCGGAGACTGTATTTACATGTTCGACAATATTTCTGCTTTCAAATATTTCCAGTACCTTGAGGGCCACGGCAGCGGCGACAGGATGACCGGAATAGGTCTGACCATGACCAAAGTAATGACCATTTTCGTTATTTCCTTTTACCAATCCCTGGTAAATGTCATCTGACATTGCAATAGCGGAGATAGGTTGGTACGCGGACGACAAGGCTTTACCCATGGTCATCGCATCCGGTGAGATACCAAATGTCTGGCAGCCAAACATTTCACCCGTGCGACCAAACCCTGTGATAACTTCATCGGCAATAAAAGCAATATCGTACCGTTTAAGAAGCTCCTGAATTTTCCCGTAATACGTTGGCGGCGGTATCACCACGCCACCACCTCCTGTCACCGGTTCGGCCATAAACGCCATTATTGTCTCCGGGTTTTCAGCGATGATCATGGCCTCCAGCTCATCCACGATTCGGTTCACATATTCTTCTTCCGTTTCTCCACGCAGACCATGACGATAGAAGTGTGGATCTGCCGTGTGTAAAAATCCCGGCAAAGGCACATCAAACATGCCATGATTTTTTGTGAGCCCGGTCAGGCTCGATGCCACAACAGTTGCGCCATGGTAACCACCCTGGCGACTTATCATCTTTTTCTTCAGAGGTCGTCCAATGGCGTTATTGTAGTACCATAGAAATTTCACCAGAAAGTCATTCGCCTCTGAGCCGGTAACCGCGAGATAGATGTGCGCGTTATCGATGGGCACAAGTTCAGCCAGCTTCTCTGCCAGCTCAATCGCGGGATTAACCGACCTTGAAGCAAGTGTGTGGTAATAGGGCAGTTTATTTAGCTGTTCGACAGCGGCATCGACGAGCTCAAGTTCACTAAACCCCAGCGCCGTGCACCACATACCCGCTGCGGCTTCGATATAACCTTTACCGGCACTATCAAATACGCGCACACCCTCGCCCCGTTCGATAATGACAGGCCCACTCTGCTGAATGCCAGACAGGTCGGTGTAACCGTGAACCAGGTTTGCGATATCTGAAAGGAACGGCTGGTTATTCCGGCTCATTGATATCACCTGTTTTGAGATCAGCCAAAGCGGCTGTCAATCCCGGGATAAATTCGGCACCTACCGGCACCTGTATACTTGAGCCTTCAAGGGCAGTGCCGATGGGATAACTGCGCCCACCCAGACATTCTCCAAGGAATACTTCTGCCATCCCCCAGAAGGAAAAACTGTTTTCTGTTCGCATCAACCCATGGCCTTCATCCGGATATAACGCATAGGTTACGGCAGCACCATGGTCCTTCATGACATCAACAATCAGGTCAGATTGGTACTGCGGAACCCTCGAGTCCTTTGCGCCCTGCCCGATCAGTACTGGATTCTTTGTCTGGTGCGCAAAATTAATGGGTGATCGGGATCGAAGGAAACCTCTACCCTCTTCGGTGCGCGGATCACCCAGAACCACACCCATCCGGTCTTCATCCCAATGGGGCATAAATATTTCGAGGTTTGAGGGTCCAACCAGGTCGATTCCACAGGCAAATCTGTCCGGTGTCATGGTCATCGCCACCAGCACCTCGTAACCACCGTAACTGCCGCCCATGATGGCAACCCTGTTCGGATCAGCAATTTTTTCAGCAATCGCCCAGTCGACCTGGTCAAGCACATCCTGGTGCATTTTGCCGCCCCATTCCCGCGTTTGACCATTCATATACGCCTTGCCAAAACCAGCGGATCCACGAAAGTTTACATACAGAATTCCATAGCCGCGATTCGCCAGCCAGTGCAGGAACGGACCAAATGCAAAAACTGCACGTTCATCGCTGGGACCGCCGTGCACCAGAACCAGCGTAGGCACCGGCTCGGACGGTCGACCATCCTCATCCGGGTCGAGCCAGGGTGGCAACATCAGATACGAAACCAGGTCCAGCCCATCATCGGTACGAACCGTATAAGGGTGCAACTTTGAAAGCGCCAGCCCTTCCAGTGCGGGTGTACTGGTGAAAAGATCAACCACAGTCCTTTCGCTTCGATTGTAGATGAAGAAACGAATCGGCTTGTGTGACAGCATATCGCGGATGATCCACTTGTTATTGTCATCGGTCTGGCTAACGACCCACCAATCTCCTTCTGACTTGAGATTCAGGAATTCAATATCAGCTTTCACCGAGTCATCTATCGCATGCCATGCTGTACGGGTCCAGTTTGTAGCATAGGCAAGTGGTTTGTTAGTGATGGGTTCATAGAGGATGCCAGCCAGATCAGCACGTTCATCATGCGCGATGGCATGTTTCTTTCCCGTAGATAAATTCAGGCTAATAAACGCCGTGGTATCACGACCTTCCACATCGTACAGATAAAGGAGTTCATTAAGCGGGTCCATCCGAAAGATCTTCTGGTACGCAGACGTCGTTACCGCTGGCAGATCTTCGGCAGAAATTGTGAGAAAAGGCGCCAATTCTTTGCCCTCAATCACCCGCGTGATGTCAATACCGCCCGCAGCATTCAAAGCGATGCCCAGTCGAGGTTTCAAATCACCATCTGCAAGGAAAGCCAACGCAGTGCCAGGATTAACGAAGACACTGGTCCGTTCACCGCTTTTAAGGTCAAGCTGATACACATCCGGCAGCATGGGATGACGTTCGGTTGCCTGAATGACAACCTGGTCCGGGAATTTTCGATCATAGGCGATAATCGTTGTTTTAACACCTGGGGAAGGCGTCAGGTTTTGATCTTTGCCCGTGGTGGTATCAACAATGTGAATGTCCCAATTCTCATCACCATCATAATCTTTCGGATAGATCAGGTGATTGCTATCACTATGCCAGACATACATTACCTCGCCGCTGACGTCTGTAGCCTGCACACCTCTATGTGTAAAATGAGTGACTGGCTTGCCATTTTGCGGGTCATCCACCGGTGCAACGTAAAAATTTGGCACATCTTCCAGGGGCGCAATATAGCTGATCCAATGTCCATCAGGACTGATCTGGGGAGCGAGGAATTCCTCCTGGGCAAGAAGCAGCTGGAGTGGCAACAGTTCCGGCAGGACCTTTGCGGCCGGGGCGGCTTTAACAAGATCTACCGATTTTGACGCCTGGTTAGCGCTTTCGCCAGAACAGCCGGCAACGGAAATAATCGTCACTGCGATCACCATGAAAGCCTGTTTTACGTTCAGCCAGTGCATATCGCCTACCTACAGCATTAATTAAAGGGATATAATACACTTTCAAATGTATTGAACAAGGGTTCTGTGTTATTGTCTCTTCGTTCAAACCATAAATTCAGTTACTGCAATGATTCAAGGTATATGGAAATCAAGGGGTTATGGCTGGCTGCTGTTAGTGCAGCAGGACCACTATGCGCTCTACGATATAACAGATGTATCCTGTGTTGAGTTCGAGCGCGGAAACAACAGTCAATTTGAACTGGGCTTCAGTCTCATTTCAATTGAACAGGATTACGTGGTGCTGACTGTTAACGGTGACATCACCCAGTATGAATTTGATCGAATAGACTCGATGCCTTCAAATGTCCAATACATCGAACGAGGCAGATTTTCTGACCCTGAATTTAATTTTGAAGTACTCTGGCAAACCTTCCAACAGGATTATGCATTTTTTGGGAGGCACCAGGTCGACTGGTCGCAGACCTACAAAAACTGCCGCGCTGAAGTGAATCAGAACACCACGGATGAACAACTGTTCCATCTCTTTAAGACTATGCTGGCGCCGCTACAGGACAATCATGTTCACCTCATCGGCATGGGAGAGGAATTTGTATCTGACAAAAACTTAACGCTGAAAACTGCCTTTATGGATGCATTCCAATTGGATTCGGCTTCCCTGGGAGAAGCAAAGACCATTCAGTCCTACCAGGTGTTTTTGCAGGAAGAAATTCTTCACCACCAGGGTAAGACGGCGGGTAATGGACTTTTCAACTGGGGATTTGTTGCACCTGGCGTCGCCTACTTGAATGTGATGCGTTTGTACGGCCTGGCTGACACACCTGAAGCAAAAAATGCCTCCGGCCTGCCGGCAACACGACATGAATTTGCGACCTTTTTACAAAACGACCTTGAAGCCGCAGAACAAATTCTGGACACGGTAATGCATGATTTCGCAGACGCCGACGCCTTGATTCTTGATATCAGAGTTAATGGTGGTGGTTTCGACAAAATCGGCATCGCTATCGCCAATCGATTTACCGACCGAAGAAGTCTCGCATTTACCAAACGTGCTCGACAGGGCGAAGCGTTCGGACCAACTCAGCAACTTTACCTGGAACCTCAAGGAAACAAGCAGTTTTCCAAACCTGTTTACATGCTTGCCGCAGAACGCACAGCCAGTG
The DNA here is from genome assembly GCA_012960755.1 of Gammaproteobacteria bacterium. The sequence goes on along the minus strand of DUAT01000053.1, from coordinate 22,326 downwards.
CCGGTGAAATACTTGCCATGTGTATGATCGCACTGCCAAATGTGACCTACGTCGGCCAGCCAACGATGGGTATTTTTTCGGATGACCTGGCGAAACACCTGCCAAACGGGTGGAAAACAACCCTCTCAAACGAAATCTATGCCCTGCCGGACGGTACGGTATACGAGAGTTATGGACTTCAACCGGCGATTCCGGCACCGGTTATGGTCATCGACGACCTGCGCAATTCATTGCTGCAGGGAGTTCAACTGGCCATTGATTTCGGAACAAGGGAAACAGCCCGTAAAAAAACCGGTAATCCATTCGAGCAATTTATGCAACGGGCGTTCATCGAGCTAATGATGGAAGTACCTGAATACCCGACTCATATGGGAGTCTTCGAGGTCGACGGTATCCACTGTCCCCAGGACCGGTTCAGTAAGGTAGATGACACAGCTGACCGACGTCGTGTTGAACTGTTAGTTCGATTAACAACCGAGCTGAAGTCTCTGGATAGGGCAACGCTGGACCCAGGGCAGAAAATCAGTGCGGAAGTGTTTGAATTTTTTCTCAGCTATGCACAGGAACGAAACTGGGTTGGGACAAAGGGTGAGCGCTTCCTGTCCCATAAATATGTTTTCTGCCCTTCCGTTGGGCTCCAGTCAGAACTGCCTTTATTCCTAAGAGAACTGCACCCGTTTCGTCATGCCCGGGATGCCCGGGATTACGTCAGCAGGGTGAACCAGATACCTGGTCTGGTGCGTGATGGCATGGTTGTGTTTAACGACCAGTTTGATCAAGGCATTACACCACCAGATTTCATTCTTGAAGATTTACTGGAAGAGATCAGAAGCTTTATCCAGCCTGACAATGACGAAAATGTCATTGTTACAAACTTCGAAGCCCGCACGGCTGACTTAGCTGATCTGTCTCCTGAAGGTCGCGAACTATTATCAGCGCGGCTCAACCAACTGCTGCCGGAAATATATGAGTCCTACCGGGAATTGCTGCTCACCCTGGAACAGGCCTTACCGAAAGCGAACGATGACGCCGGTGTGTGGAAACTACCGGACGGGCAGGACTATTATGAATTTCTGCTGCGTGGCGCCACGACAACAGCGCTCAGTGCGGAGGAAATTCACCAGCTGGGGCTGGAAGAAACGAGCGTTATCCAAAATAATATCAACCAGGGTTTTGCCCAACTGGGTTACCCTGCTATGCCCATCAAGGAATCGTTTGAGCGACTGATCCGGGAAAGCCAGATACGACTCGAAGACACCCCGGCAACGCGAACTCATCTTATCGAGGAGGCAAAGACCTTATTGCAGGATGTCAAAGAACGACTACCCCAGTGGTTCCGTAAGTTGCCCGCTGCAGATGTCGTGGTTGAGGCCATACCGAAATTTACAGAGTTATCACGAAACCAGACCTACAATCCGCCCTCGCTGGATGGCTCCCGCCACGGCAAATTTGAACTGAATCTTCATCACCTGTTAGTCGCCGACACGCCAAACCTGCCTGTGCTGGTCTACCACGAAACCTGGCCCGGCCATCACCTGCAGTTGAGTCTGGCACTGGAAAATGAATCCCTGCCCCTGTTCAACCGCACCATCACGTTTGATGCCTACATTGAAGGCTGGGCGAAGTACGCGGAAACCCTGCCGTTAGACCAGGGGCAGGGCACATCACCGGAACATCGTTTACTGGGGCTGCGGGCCGAATTAATATCCACGGTCAATCTGGTCTTAGATACCGGTATTCATCAAAAAAAATGGACCCGCCAACAGGCTATCGACTGGTTTGTAGAACAAACCGGCATGCCCGAAGAATTCGCAAGGTATGTCGTGCACCGTTCCTGCGCGGTCCCTGCCCAATTGTGTTCCTACAAACTGGGATTGATGAAAGTTCGGGAACTAAAAGAAATCCTGAAAGAAAAACGCGGCGGTCAATTTAACTTGCCAGAATTCCATGATCTCTTGTTGCGTCATGGTTCACTGCCGCTTCTCATCCTGGAGCGGGAATTCCTGCATGCTGTTTCCGAGGCAAGTCCATACGCTACTTCGGATTAAGCACACTGTTGTACCGGGATTCATTCTGCGGCCGTTGAGATACCTAACAATTCGCATAGTGGTCCGATGCCCTGACCATCTCGCGGGCAATGGCGGGTTCCGTAAATGCATGCCCTGCTGCCGGAACAATCACCAGATTCAGCTCCGGCCAACGTTGCTTCAATTCCCAACCAATTGTTACCGGCGTCACAAGATCATATCGGCCAATAATCATGGTGCAGGGGATATGTCGAATGCTGCCTGCACCATCGAGTAGCTGCGAATCGCTTTTAATCCAGGCCCGGTTTACCGAATAATGACATTCCAGCAGGGAAAGGCTTTGTTCATAAACCGCCTCATGCTGGGCCATGAAATCCGCATCAGGAACAAGACTCACCAGCGCTGTCTCCCAGGCACCCCAGGCTCTCGCTGCCTTGCCTGCAATATTTTTATCCTCGCTGATCAACCGCCGGTAGTACGCGGCTTCAAGATCTCCTTGCTCATCTTTCGGGATCAGCGAAATAAAATCAGCCCAGGCCTCCGGATAAATATTACTTGCGCCTCCTGGCTTATGGGTCCAGTCCAGTTCGAGCTTCCGGAACAGGGACGGTCCGCGGATTATCATTTCCGTCACCGCCTCGGGATGAGTCTGGGAATAGGCCAGAGCAAGCGTACCGCCCCAGGAACCACCTGCCACTTGCCAGCAATCAATACCCAGGTGTTCCCTTAATTTTTCCAGGTCAGCCACTAGATCCCAGGTGGTATTTCCCCTCAGCTCTCCCTTCGGCGTACTCTGGCCTGAACCTCGCTGGTCCAGCAGCACAATACGATAACACCCGGGATCAAATGCCTGTCGGTAAACCGGAACCAGACCGGCACCAGGCCCACCATGTAGAAACACGACGGGTTTACCTGTTGGATTGCCACATTCTTCGAAATAAATTTCATGTAAATCGGACACTTTCAGTCGTCCGGTCCTGAAGGGCTCTATGGGAGGGTAAAAACAGTTTCCGTTATCGACCATCGTTTAGCTTTCTCCGCAGATCAGGATGTTTGAACATTAAGTAACTATAAGATACTTATGATTCACTGATCAATAGGATATCACTGATCGCCGTTGCAAAATTCAAAGATTTTTACCCTGCGTTCAGGTAGGATAAATGCTTTGAAGATTCATTAACTGAAGGAAATTCAATGGCTCGCAACACGGCCTGGAAAAAGGCACAAGAGGCTCAATCCGAAATGAAACGACTTGCGGTGCTACAGGAGGCGGCAAATCTTTTTAACCAGAAGGGTTACCATGCCACTTCATTGGCCGATGTGGCCACAGGCCTTAACATAACCAAGACGGCTCTCTACTACTACGTTAAAAACAAAAATGACCTCCTGTACCAGTGTTATCTCATGTCCCTGGAAGAAATAGACACCGCCAGGAATAATGCCAATGAAGTCGGTGAAAATGGGTTGGACAAAGTCTGCCAGTACGTTGCAAGTCATTCTTTCACCAGCCACGAGCCCGCAGCGCTTCTGAACGAAATTGATGCAATCGAAGACAAAAAGAAGCGGACGGAATTACACAAACGTCTCGATAAAGCACAAAGCTGCGTTACTGACTGGGTTAAAGAGGGGATAAAGGACGGTAGTATTGCAGAATGCGACGCTGAATTGGCAGGGCGCTACATCATGGGCGCCTTCAACTGGATTCCCAGATGGATTGGTAATTCCAAAATGGATATGGCAGAAATTACTGCGTACTTTATCGAACTTACCCGCAAAACCCTGGCCTCTGTCTAGTACTCCACAAAGAATTGTTCGGTGCATGTTTATAAAAGGACAACTTATTCAAACATGTGGAATATTTTATTGAACCATGATTCAATTGAATTATGGTGACCGATCATCCACAGACCGAAAAATCCGCCAGACAACTTAATACCCTGCAGCTGATCGCCTATGCCCTGCCTGGGCTCGGTTTTGCACTGGTTACCGTTCCCGTCTACGCCGTTTTGCCAACCCTTTACGTACAAAATGCAAAGATTTCAGTGACAGCAATCGGAACCATAGTACTTTTGCGTTCATTTTATGATGCCGTCTCGGACCAGATAATCGGCTTTCTGTCAGACAGAACCAGAACCCGCCTGGGTGCCCGTCTTCCGTGGATAATCGCAGGCGCCGTTATCACCCTGGTAAGTATGGTGTTTCTGTTTCGAATTCCGCCTGAGGCAGGTGTGTTGTACTTTGGTTTTTGGACAGTCGCCTTTTTCACCGGCACAACCATGTTTGCTATTCCTCATTACGCCTGGGGTCACGAACTCAGCCCGCACTACGAAGATCGGAATCGTATTTTTGGTTTCAAAGGTTTCGCCGATAATTCCGGCAGTATGCTCTTTTCCCTTATCCCCCTTGCACTGGTGACACTTGGCCTGCTGGATGATGCCGAGTATACCGTCGACACACTCTGGATCCTCGGTGTCACGGTACTCGTTTTAGTTCCGATGCTTGTTCTGTTGGCGGCAAATTTTGCGCCACGACGAGGCATCTCGAATGAAGCAAGAACCAGTATTGCTGGTGTCTGGTACTCAGTGAAGGCCAACAAACCATTCCAGCGTTTTATTCTGGCTTATATCATTGCCGGTACGGGTTATGGCTTCTTCGTTGCACTGCTCTACCCTTTCATTTCCACGTACCTGCTGATTCCCGATGCATTCGCATCAATTCTTCTGGTTACGACGATTTCGGGTTTGTGCAGTGTACCCATCTGGATCAGGATTACGGCGTGGCTGGGGAAGCACCGTGCCTGGGCCTGGGGATGGCTGGTTAATTCGTTTGCCCTGGTGCCGTTTTTCTGGGTAGAACCGGGGCCGGCCGCTGTAATCCCTACCTACATTCTGATGGCGCTGTACGCACTCAGCAACGGTGTTAGCGCCATCGCTCCATTTTCAATTCTGGGCGACGTCATTGACTATGACATTTTGAAAACCGGCGTGGATCGTGGAGGCAATTATTACGCGTTCATGATGTTCGCAGTCAAGGCGCTCGGTTCAACAGGCGGTCTGGCACTTATCATGTTAGGCGCGGTATTTGGCTACGAACTGGCTGAAGGTTATGAGAATACGGAATTTGCAAAGAGAGGTATGCTGATTATGTTCGTCGCCGCGCCGGGTATCTTCCAACTGGCAACATTACCCTTAATCTGGAACTTCCCCATCGATGCACGTCGCCACAATATCATCCGCCGAAAACTGGAAACAAGAACAGAGAGGGCAGAACGAAAATGTCAGGCGTGACGCTCAGTAAGTCAGGGATAGCTGGCGACTATTCGAGCCAGATTGATGCACTCTTTAGCGAATACGATAAACCCCACAGCCCCGGCGTTAATCTGGCCGTTGTCTCCCAGGGAATCGTTATCCATCAACGTGGATATGGGGTTGCCAATCTTGAAGACGATGTGCCTTTTACGGCCGATACCATCCTTAGGCTCGGCTCTACCACCAAACATATGTGCGCCACCTGCATTCTTATCCTCGAAAACAAGGGGTTACTGAATCTGGAGGACGATATTCGACAACATCTTCCGGAACTGCCGGAGTTTGGTGCCCGAATTTCAGTTAACCACTTGTTGACCATGACCAGCGGCTTCAGGGATGGTCTGAATATGTTGTTGTTTTCAGGCCTGGGGGTTGAAAACAATATTTCACGCTCGCAAATAACCGAATTATTAACCCGCGACACATCCCTGATGTTTCAACCGGGGGATAATTGCACCTACTCCAATACCAACTATGTCCTGCTTTCATCCATCATCGAGCGACTTTCAGGGGCCACGATAGCTGACTTTATGCAGACTGAAATATTCGAACCGCTTGGCATGTTAAATTCGAAACTCGCACCTGAGATGGCAAGTTCAACACCTCATGCGGCTCGTGGTTATGTGCCACACGAAGATGGCGACTACGAAGACGGCTTGATGCTGGTCGAGCTTTCCGGTGACGGCGGTGTGGTCTCAACACTCAATGATATGGTTAGATGGTTTCACAATTATCGAAACGATGAGTTATTTGGTCCTGATTTCCGTCATCGCCTGGAAGCCGAGAACCGCCTGAACGACGGCCAGCTGATTGAATATCGCTGCGGAATCAATGTGACGCGGCAATCCGGCGAACTTAAAGTCAGTCATGCGGGGGGAATGCCGGGTTATCTATGTGATTTCGCGTATTTCCCTGACAGGGACCTGGGTATCATCTTGTTCACCAATGTTTTTGACCCGGGACTGCTGGAAACACCAGATAAGATCGCAGGAATTATACCGGGTCAAACTGAACACGCCGGTGTTTCGTCATCAATCCCAGAAGCTGGAATGGAACTGCCGTTAGGATGTTTCGCATCCGAAACTGACGCGCTGATTCTGGAGACTGCCCGGGAGCAGGATGCGTGGGTCTGTTACTTCCTGGGAGAAAGACATTGTCTAAAAAATTCAGGCCACAATACCTTTATTGGTTTGAAAACAGGCTCTCCCCTGAAAATCATACTTTCGACGAGTGAAGGGAATGTTTTGGAAGGGAATGGTTTTAAACTTGTACTGGGCAACACACCGGTGATCAATTTGACAAAACCAGTCGATTCGCCTGACCGCCACCTTACACAGCTGGCAGATTATGAAGGCCAGTACTGGAGTGACGTATTACAAGAGACACATCTGGTGACCGTTCACAATACAGGCGTGGAGATCGAACTAACATCACCCTTGAGGAATCTGGTCTGGAAAGAATTCAATCACGTCACTGGAGATTTGTTCACCAGCGTTATTGCCGGCGAGCCATCTAGCACGAATGTTCAGATCCTTTTCACACGTGATGAATCGAATCAGGTCAATGGGCTTCGCTATAACCTGAGCCGGTGCCTGGATGTCAGGTTCGAAAAGCGAAGTCTGGTAAAACGATAATGCGAAATACAATACTCCAGTTCCTTGCAGGTAAAAATGCAGGCCTCTACATCACGTCAGGGGTATTTCTCATAGCGCTGGCGGTTACCCCCGTTTCCGCAATATTTTCTATCATTTTGTTTATAACAACCGCGCTATTATTTTCAGGTGTCCTGAAATTCAAATTGGTGGATTCCTTGTCTGACGTAACGCCTGGCAGCGTATTTGTAGTCGATGGAGTCAAAACACATATCCTCGCCGAGGGAGAAAAGGGCACCCATTACCCCGTCATCTGGGTTGGCGGCGGGCACGGTGAGGGTCTGGTGATGTTCCATCTACATGAAATGATTCGCACAGAAACAAGATCAATTCTCTTCGACCGGGTTGGTGCCGGCTGGAGCGACCTGTCCACCTTACCGATAACAATCGAAAGTGAAGTACGGCACCTGAAAAATCTGTTGGAAACTGCAGGCGAACAAGGCCCTTTCGTTCTTGCCGGGCACTCGTTTGGCGGTCTTTTCAGCCTTAACTTCGCGCATCATTATCCTGACCTGGTCGCCGGACTTGTCTTGATGGATCCAACACCACCAGTCAACGTCAGCATCCTCGGGAATCTTTCGTTTGGCAGGCTGATGCAACTGGCACCGTGGCGGGCACTCGGGTTTCACTTCGGGTTAACGCGGGTTGGCGATCCCGAGATTGATGACAAAACAAGCGATTTCTACCGGTGTTTAAGTCAGCACGCAGAGGTCATCAACAGAAACTCCCTGCAACCTAAATCTGTTATTGCGGAAGCGGCAACTTTCAGGGCAGCGATGAATAATCCATTTGATATGGTCATCGGGCAGGGTGCATTGGGTGACATTCCATTACGTTTGCTACTGGCGAATCCATCTGCAGAAGAAATCGCGAGTACCGAAAAGCAATTACGGGAACTGCTGGAACTTTCACCACGGCAGGAATCAAATTTCTGGAAGACGCTCAACGAATCAAACGAACAACAAGTTCAGTTATCCGGCAAAGGCGAAAAAGTACTGGCACCAGCGGGATCCTCGCACATGTTTCCTTACGAACATCCCGGGTTTGTTATCGATCATGTCAGGCAACTCATCTGACCGGTTAACCCGGGAAATCATTCTGGCAGCGCCTTTGACAACAGCCGCCAGAACTCGCGATCGAACGCACCACCGGACACCGGGCTGCCATCATCATTTAATCTGCCGGTTGAGCCGGTTCGCGTCACCACCAGCCCAAGACCTGACGCGACATAACAGCGGCGATCCGAATTGCCCATGGCGCTGACAAGATCAACAGGCCCAGCCGGTATCATTTTGCCGCTGTTTATATTTTCATCACCACCCACCCAGCGCCAGCCCGCTTCATTATTCAGCCACCACAACCAGCCATAGGATGGGTTATGTTCCTGGGAAGGACTTAATGCCTGGTCCAGGTAGCCACTGGATACAATTTGTTTATCCCGCCATCGCCCTTTTGCCTGTATCAATAAGCCGAACCTCGCCAGGTCCCGCGCATCGGTTACAAAACCGTTCATATTCCACTGGCGGAAGAACTCCGATCGCTCGATCCATCCAGATCTCTTCATGCCTATGGGGTCTGTCAGCCATTCGGAAGTAAACTCATTTGGTAATCGACCGGTGGCAACCTGGATGACATCGTTAACCAGCGAGTATGCCTTATTGATATATTCCCATTGCTCTCCGGCGGGGAATCTTAAGTCCAGTGTTTCACTCACCCCACCCGTCATGGACATCAAATGTCTGACCAGAATTTTCGATTCACGCTGTTTATCGACGTTTGACCAGCCCTCACCCAGATACTCTGTAACCGGCGCCTCCGGATTCAGCAATCCCCTGTCTATCGAGATACCGGCAAGGATGGAAATAACACTCTTTTGCACCGATGCGACATCTTCCCTGGCCCATCCCTGCTCGTTCATCCCATGAAACCAGACTTCCTGGTAACCCACCTCACCGGCTATTTTAGGATTCTGGAGTGGCCAATATCTTTCAGAAAGAATGCGACCATCCTTCAGAATCACGACCCCGGAACTATGCTGGTGTTCCGCAAATTCATAGAACACTTCCAGCGCGTCCATATCCCAACCCAGCTGTTCCGGATCCAGTCGGGCCCAATCCCTGTTGCCTCCAGGGAAGTACAATTCCTGTGAGACCCCTTGACCAGACATTCTAATGATCAGGTCCTGCAACCTGCGCCTGACGTTCTCATAACGTTCACGGTTGATGGCAGGAATTACATCAAGTCTTGTGTGGATATTCCCGGCAGCACCAAAGAGCCCAACCACAGGATATCCGGCGATCATTGCCTTGTACTGTTCACTCCCGGTTGGCATTCTCGCCTCTGGTCGCACAGCAATATCGTGCTTAAAAATCTCCTTCAGAATAGGTTCCAATGACTGGACACTGGTTGCGGTTTCCTTCAGCCAGGCATTCTCTACCGCCAGACCTGCACCCAGGTGCAACCATAAAGCGACTTCATCTGCTGGCGGTAACGAGTCATCGAGCAGTAAGTGATCAACACCCATGGTTGCAAGCTCATGACCGGAAAAGGCGGCAAAAACAAAGTTGATTTCAAAATCAGACTGAACTGCCCACTTTGCCAGTTCAAGCCATAACGCAATGCCAGGCGCACGCTCATTGACGGATTCAAACCAGCCACTGATACCTGTCGTGATGATTACCGTCTGTTGCGCCTGGCGATCAATTTTGCCAAACACATTGGCAGCTGATCCGTTTCTTGAGCTACCTGATAGGGACAATTCCGCGACAGTGCCTTCTGCGGCAGCCTGCAGGAGCAACTTGGCGTTTTTGGTGCCAACGACCAGAGCAGGTAATTCAAGCGCCAGCTGATGATATGGTGCGACCGCGTTCTGCGCAGAGACCTCATCCAACGGGTGATCCACAATCATAATAAACGCGACGGCACCGCGTTCGGCCGCTTTACTAACCAGCGGTGCCACATTAAAGCCTGCCTCAAATTTGCCTTCAAGGTGCCGGTACAGCGCAATTTTACCGTTTAGATCGTCACCTGGTTCCGCACTATTCCAATCAACCAGGGGTGCCCTCAGATCCAAACCAGTGGGTAACGGATCCCAGAACGGCATGGAATCAATTTGAGCCGTTCCCAGGGTCAGCACTGAATCATGCAGTTCAAAAACCCGCAAGGGCCAATGATGCAGACTGGATTCAATGCCAAGCTCAATCATTTCGTCGTTCAGTCAGTCTGCCGTGGCCAGATCACCTTCCGTCCCGGAACGGTGTTGAGCTATCTTCGCATATCTGGCCGCCACCCTGTCGAACGTCAGTTCAGGCATCTCGCTCCTGGTCGTTGTCTGGTCCGATGTATTGCAAGAAGCTGACAACAATAACAGCACCAGTACGCAATACCTGCGGACCAATCCACGCACTAAGCTAGTTCGTACGGAACTTCAGGTTAACGCCAACCGTCCTCGGTCTTAAGAACACATGAACATCACCAAAACCACCATCGAAGAAATTGAAACTGCTGCCCTCTTCATCTAACAGGTTTGTCGCAAACAGCTGAACTTCCCAGTTATTTCTGCGCAGCCCGCCACGAAGGTTGAACATTTCAAATGATCCACTTTCGAAATCCCCACCGGGAGGAGGATCGTTGGGCACATCAGCGAAGGAGCTGTCCCTGGCGGTATAGTCACCACGAACATACGCATCGATACCTGTACTGCCAATCTCAAAACTCTTTTCAACCGAGGCGTTGAACAACCATTCCGGCGTATTGGGTAACGTCATACCGTCGATGGGAATACCCAGGCCGATTGATGCACTATCAATAACACCACCATCGTATTCCGCCTCAAGCACTGAACCTCCTAATACAATTTCCCACCCCTCAGCTGGCCTGATCGTGATATCTGTTTCAAACCCGAAACTGTGCGCGTCATTGCCATTCACCACGATAAATTGCACTGGCGGGCTGACAACACTTGTGATGGCTTTATCTATCTGAATGTCAGTCCAGTCGATATAGAAAAGTGCAGCGTTTACGGTGACCATACTCTGCCAGAGGGCTGATTTCATACCAATTTCATAGTTCCAGATCTCGTCCGCATCGAAACCCACGGAGTAGCTTGGATCTGTACCCAGGGATTCATCAGCGTTGGCACCACCGGCTCTGAAGCCGCTGGTGATGGAACCGTAGACGAGCGTGTCCTCACTTAACTGCCAGTCGATGGCAATCTTGGGAGAAATATTGTCGAAGGAATCCGACACGGTCGCCAAACCGTTTAACCTGTCATCAACATCAACATCGTGTTCTGCATACCGAAGACCCAAAGTTGCCGTGACATCCTGTATTAATGGCCAGTAGATCTCACCAAACACGGACCATTGATCGAGTTCATCGCCCCTGAAGGCCGAACCGTTGAAGTTGATATCTTTTTCAGCCGATCGAAAGTAGGCACCGACTATCCAGTCAAACGCGCGGCCTGCTGTTGAGGCCAGACGAATTTCTTCACTAAATGCTTCGCCGCTTGATTTCAGGCCAGACAGACTCTGGATATCAACTTCTCCGAAACCTGTGATCGAAGTCAGCGTACCCATCGGCAGGTCAATGTTGATTTCGAGTATGGTTTCTGTTGTTTCGGTTTCCGTTCCAAAGGTAGGACTGAAAACGGCCTGGGTAAGGTCCGTCGCAAAGGATGTCCCTGCAAGGGAGTTCACAGTGCCCATCAGGTTAGGAGAATCAAAATTGCTGATGCCAATATCGGCTTCTTCTGATTTGTAGATCAACGTTGCATCGAAAGTCTCTGTTGGAGACCACTGAACCATAATTCGACCGCCAGTGACACCTTCTGTATTGGCATCCTCGCCAACCATCTCGGGTGGACCACCAAAGAACAGCGGCAGCACATTAACCGCGTCGATATAACCCTCGTGGTCATAGTCAAAAGCAACCAATCGAACGGCTAACTTGTCCTGGACCAGTGGAATATTAACCATTCCGGCATAATCTGCGTTGTTTGAAGAACCCTCGTCTGTATCAAACCAGGTGCCTGAGAAAGAGGCTTCAAATTTTTCCGCATTCGGGCGCCTCGAGAGAATATTAATAACACCGCCAAAGGAACCTTCACCATACAGCGTACCTTGTGGACCCCTTAGCACCTCTATTCGCTCGACATCATAGAGCGCTGAATCCTGTTCGGCGAAGGTCCCACTGGACTGGATGCGATTAGCCGAAATGATGCCATCATTATAAATCGCAACAGTCCCAACCGAGGCCACATTCGAACCTAAACCCCGAATCTGCACATTATTGCCGCCACGGGAGAGGTCCGTCATCGACATACTGGGAACAAGCCGGGTGATGTCATCCAGACTGTCAGCATTGACGGTTTCAAGCATATCACCCAGCAGGACTTTGATGCTTATTGGGATTGATTGTACCGCTTGCTCTCGTTTCTGCGCCGTTACCACCACCTCTTCAATTTCCTGCTCAGCTGCCTGGACACCCATTTGTACCATGCAGGCCAGTGAAACCACTGTGACTATTTTTACAATTTTGTTGGTCCACATCTCCATTCTCCTTAAGAATTCTCACCCCCGAGACCAATAGATTGGATCGTTGGTATCATTATCTTACTAGATATTCAAAGTTATTGTCTACAGGTTCAATAACTTTATCAACAGATATCGAATGTGCCGCTAATTCTGTAGCCTTGGCAGGCAACGGGCGCTGATTCGCAGAAAATAATCATTGGAAGTTACACTAAGGAGAAATTGGAGAGACGGCGAGCTATCGAAATACCGCCACCGTAGAGATTGGTTTTGTCTCGATCACCGGGGGGGGGAAATTGGTCGGGAATTGGTCGGGAATTTGTCAGGTATCTAAAGGATTCTGTGGAAGCCAAATAAGCTGGCCCAGCCGATTTGCTCTAGCTGCGCGGAGTTACCCCAGATTTTGACGCATTTCGGAGCCCACTTTGGTAAAGCCAAATTTTTCATAAAAAGACTGGTTCGATTCAGTCGTTGCGATGAGATAAAGTCCGAAATCGGCACAGCCCCTTTGCCTGGCTTTATCTACGATAGCATTCATCAGGAGTGCGCCAACATTTTTACCTCGCGCTGCCGGGTTGACAATCAGTTCTTCAAGCTGGCAATACTCCCCACCATATCGCATGGCCCTGCTATACGAGACGCTGACCATACCTAACAATTGCTCTTCGTCTGAAGCCACCAATATCTGGCCACCTGATTCATCGAGCAACCCTTTAAACACTTCTGATGCCAATGGGCTAAATGCCTCGCCCGCCTTTTCTCCCAGTAAATTCAGTAATTCCATACACTGTACTTCGTCAGACAATTTGGCCGCCCGAATTTGCACACTCATCACATTCCCCATGATTTCCGATGGTTGTTTGGCTTAGAACCCCGCCAGGGTCGCATATCGATCGCGATGAAATGATCGATTCCCAAAAGTAGTCTCCAATGTCCGTGCCCGCTTCAGGTACAAACCTGCATCAAATTCATCTGTCATGCCTATACCACCATGGATTTGGATTAACTGGTTGGACATCTCATGGAGAAATTCCCCAACGCGACACTTTGACAGTGACGCCATTTGCGCAACATTCTGAGAATAAGGCAAATAAACCACATATTCGGGAGAACGGTCAAGTATCACAATTGTAGATGTTCACCGAAATTTTGGACGTTGTGACGTAATGATCTTTTGGATGGTCAATGACTGTCATGGCGCTGATCTACTGGCTTACAGGTGAGCGGGTTGATCACTTAGGCAACTTTTAGGTCGGGCAGGGGTGATTTGGCTTGTTTATCCAGGCATGTTTTAGGATTGGATTGCTGTTGCAGGTTTAGTCGGTGGTGGTTGCGCTTCGATGTGATCCAGGATTTTCTGGATGATATCTGGATCAGTGATGTCGGCGATGACACGCATAGCCCTCCCACACAAGGGGCATAGGGTGATATCAATATTAAAGACTCTTTTGAGTCGTTGAGCCCAGGTTAATGGTGCAACAAGATCATTCCGGCTCGCTGCTTGCTCAGCCATTTTGTGTCTTTTGTCATGCCCTTTGTTCTTCAATTTCTTAATTGACCTGGTACTCTTTTTTGGGAGGGTTACACTTGCGGCTCGCTTGTTAAATTGAGCTACGTCCGACCGAGCGGAGCGAGTTTCCCGACACTTCGATTGGTCTTGCCGGTAATGGCGAAGTCAGCGGATCAACCAAAAAGGCTCTATATCGCCATGGACGGGCAGGGCGAGCGGGTAAGAGTGGACGACCCGCCTTCGCGCGTCGTCTCGACGGCAGACGAGTTTACCTACGTCGATATCGGCGCCGGCGCACCGGCGTGACGGCCCCTCAGAACGGCCGGTCGCCCGCGACCGTGACCCGGTAGCCCAGGCGGCCATTGGGGTGATAGTCCCAGACGGTGCGGTGCTGGGTGCTGCGGTTGTCCCAGAAGGCGACGGATTTTTCGCGCCAGGCGAAACGGTACTGGAATTCTGGGGTGGCGATGTGCTCGTAGAGCATTTTTAACATCGCATCGCTTTCGTTCTTGTTCAGGCCCTCGATACGGGTGGTGAAATTCTCGTTCACGAACAGGCATTTACGCCGCGTCACCGGGTGGGTGCGCACGATGGGATGTAGCGATACCGGATAGGCACCTTCGCCGTCACAGGTTTTGCCCTTGTGGCCCAGCCGGTCGCGGTGCACGTGGGCCGATTCATGCCACGCCTGCAGCGGATCGACGAGGTTTCTGATGGGCTCGGACAGGGCGTCATAGGCGGCGTACATACTGGCGAACATGGTGTCGCCGCCGACTTCCGGGATCTCGTGCAGGTGCAGGATGGAGCCCATCGGCGGGTCGAGGTCGCAGGAGACGTCGGAATGCCAGCGCATGCCCGCCACCACTTTTGAATTTTTGTCGGACCGCAGGGTCAGGATTTCCGGGTGCTCCCCGGTCTTTTGCCCCGTCGGATGGATGTGCAGCTCGCCGAATAGCCGGCCAAAAGCCTTGTGTTCGTCCAGGCTCATCTCCTGATCGTGGAAGAACAACACCTGGTGTTCCATCAGTGCATCGTGCAGCTCCTTGAAGGTCTGGTTGCCCAGCGGCTGCGAGAGGTTAATGCCCGCGAACTCCGCGCCCAGGACCGGGTTCAGTTGTTTCACCTGAATGGTTTCGTATGTCATGCGTTGGCGCGCCTTTGGGAAGCTAAATTCGCACGCCGGCGCGGCGATTTCAATACGGCGGGATGTTGTTCCGTAGCGCGCACAGGACGCCGGTTTATCCCCCAGCCTGCGCAAGCTTCTCCGCCACGTCCGCGCGCAGCAGGTGTTTCTGCACCTTGCCGGTGGCGGTCATCGGCAAGGTCTCGACCAGTTCGATCCGCTCGGGCAGTTTCTGGATGGCGAAGTCATGCTCCTCACGCAGGTAGGTGGCCAGGTCTTCGAGAGACGGTTGCGCGCCCGCTGTTGGGACGATGTAGGCGCAGGCCTTTTCGCCCAGACGCTCGTCGGGCATCGCCACCACGGCGGCGTTCTGCACCGACGGATGGCTCAGCAGCAGGCTTTCGACTTCGACCGCGGAGATATTCATGCCGCCGCGGATGATGATGTCCTTCAGGCGGCCGGTGACCCGCAGGTAGCCCGCCTCGTTGATGGTGCCCAGGTCGCCCGAGCGCGAGAAGCCATCCTCCGTGAACAGCTCCGCCGTTAATTCCGACTGGCGGAAATATTTCACCATATGGCCCGGTCCCCGGTAGCACAGGTCGCCTTCCACGCCGGGCTGCTGCATTGCCCCGTGGCCATCGACGGCGGCAATCTCGATGCCGGGCGGCGCGCAGCCGTCCGATGTCGTCGACAGCAGCGGGTCGTCGCCAGTGTTGCACATGGTGGTGAGAAAGTTTTCGCTGCGGCCATAGAGGCTCAGCACCTCTAACCCGGGGAAGACCTGCCGGGAGCGTTCGAACACCGGGGCCGGGATCGGTGCGCCCGCCGCCACCCACAACCGCATGCTGCTTAGGTCGTGGGCGTCAGGATCATGGGCGTCGAGCAGCATCTGCAGGAACGGCGTTGCCGTCATCGCCGTGGTACAGCCGTGCCGGGCAATCCGGTGCGGCGCCTCGGCCGGATCCCAGGCTTCCATCAAATGGCTCTTGCCGCCGACAAACAGGGGGACCAGCACGCTGGTCATATAGCCGGTGCCGTGGGTCACCGGGGACGGACCGAAGGCTACGTCTTTGCTGCCGAAGGCCAGGTTCCGGGCGATCACGCGGGCCGAAAAAGCCATGGTGTTCCAGGTATGAAAACAGCCCTTGGGCCGCGCCGTGGTGCCCGAGGTGTAGATAATCAGGTTGCCGTCGTCGGGCCCGGGCGGGGCTCCGAGTTCGGCCATGATGTCGTCGAGTTCGCCGTCAACCAGCAATGCCGATAGCGGCAGGGCGCCAGCTTCGGGCGCGGCGGCGCGGGCCAGGTAAACGGCGGCGCATTCGGGGCAATCGGGCGCGATGTCGCGGTACATGGCGGCAAAATCGAAGCCGCCGAAATCCTTGCAGGTAATCGCGGCGCGGGCGCCCGAATGCTGCACGATATAACTTGCTTCGTCGTGCCGGTAGATCGGCATGATCGGCACCACGATGGCCCGGCAGCGCGCCACGGCGACCACGGCGGTGACGAATTCGCTCCAGTTCGGCAGTTGAATGACGACCCGGTCGCCGGGCTCGATGCCGCTGCGGGCCAGGCCGGCGGCAGCTCTATAGGCGCGCTCGCGCAACTGGCCGAAAGTAAGCGCCGAAGTGGCATCGGTTACGAAAATCTCGTCGGGCTGTTTGTCCGCCCAGAGATCGACCAGGTCGGTAAGCGTTTGCGTCGTCCAGTATCCGGCATCGTAAAACGACTTGATCTCCTCGGCGCTGTAGCGCTCGGAGATTTTCGGCAGCTCCTGCATCGTTCGCCTCTCCTTTTGCCGCTACCTTACCATGGTAAATATCGAGCGTCGCAATTCGGCGCCGGATCAATCAATCGGGGGCCAACAGGCTGTCCAGGTCGGACATTGCCGTGGCGATGCGTGAGACCATCGCCAGGCTGGTTTCCTCGCTCTGCATCGCCGGTAGGAACGGCGAATGGCACAAGGTAATCGTCCACATCCAGAAGGCATGCAGCATTTGCCGCCGGTATTGATCCCAGGCCGGACCGAAGGCGATGTCGCCGCCAACGGCGGCGCTCAGTCCCTCAAGATAACGTTGCAGCAGATCGCGTTCCCAGTCTCGCCGGTCTTCAGGCGTCAACGCCGTTGACAGTAGGTAGGAAAGATCGCGCGACCAGTGCCCCTGGGTCAGGCACTGCCAGTCGCACAATCCCATGGCGCCGCCGCCAGTCTGGTACCAGTTGCCGATATGGACATCCGAATGAAGCAGGCAGCGTGGCCCGGTCTGGTGGATCCGCGCCGCCGCGATCGTGGCCGGCCAGATTTGCGCGCGGCGCTCGGCGATGTCGCGCGGGATCAGCTCGCCGGCCCGTTTGATCGCCGCCTGGGTATAACGTTCCGTCTTCATCTTGCCGGCGCCGATGCGAAACCAGTCGGCGAAGTTGGCGACCCAGCGGAACTCCGCGTCGAGCCGGGGGTGGTCGTAAAGATGGCCATGCAGGCTGGCCAGCAGATCGACCATGTCTTCGGCCATCTGCCGGCTCACGCGGGTGCGGAAGTCGCAAAATTGGGCATTCCTGGTTGCGGCGATATCCTCCAGCACGTTGACGCCGGCCAGTGTTCGACGATCGAAGGCGGCGTGATAGCCAAGCGGGGTTTCGATCTCCAGCTCCGGCCTGATGCGCATGTAGAAACGCCCCTCGGCCCGGGCCGTGCCGTTGTAACCGCCGATCATCCGGGTCACCAGGGTCGGCAGCGATTTGGTGAAGATCGCTTCGGGAAGCCCCGCCGCCTGACCGGCATCGTTGTAGCTCAGCTCGAAACGATGGCGCTCGTGGGTGCCTTTGGAAAGGGTAAGAAGGCGCTGCCCGATGACCTGCGCGGCCGGTGTATCCCGGCAAAAAATCGCCGTCCACCAGGCCGGGGTAATGGCTTCGACCGAGGAGGGGACATCCTCCAGGCTGACTGCCTTGGGCCGGAAAATCCGGTCCCGCAGCAATTGCCGCGACACCCGAAGGGCCACGACGGCCGGCTCGTTCGACCAGTTTTCCGCCATAGTACGTGTCCGTCCCGCTAGGCGTAGTCTTCGCTGTTGTAGGTATGCAGGGCGTTGTTGAAGCACGAGAACAGGTTGGCGATGCCGATCACCTGGGTCAGGATGATGACGCCGTCGTTGCCGAGGCCCTCGCGCAGGCGCGCCAACAACGGCTCGGGCGATTTTCCGCTTTCGCCCGCGACATGCTCGGTAAAGCGCAGGATGTCTTTTTCCAGTTCGTTGAATTCGCCGCTCTCCTGGTAGGTGTCCAGGGCGGCGATTTGCTGTTCCCTAACGCCCACGGCCTTGGCCGAGGCGGTGTGGTTGGCGATGCAGAGCTTGCAGCCGGCCAGCATCGCGGTTTTCAGGTACGCCAGTTCCCGGTATTTTTCCTCCAGGCGCGGGTCAGCCATGACCTGGTGGAAAAATCCGGAAAACGCCTCCAGAGCCCTGGGCCTACCTGAACCGCCATATGCATATCTACATGTACCTACCTGAACCGCCATATGCATATCTACATGTACAGTGCTGTGGGGCTGGGGGTTAGAGACCCCCGGCTACCCGATTAAATTTGTATGCTGCCACGAATAAACCCGCCAATTATCAATACCGAAAAAATCACATAGCAGCTTGCAATAACCCCGATGACAACTCTAGGAAGGACTTTTTTGACCTGGAGAAACCAGATAACACTACAAACACAGCCCACAAAGGTAAAGGAAATGAAAAGGTTCTGAATGTAGCTGTCATACCCCTGATTGTACTGAGGAGCAATTAAAGGAGACAGAATAAGTAAAACACATGGAATCTTATACCAAGTAGATTTGAAATTGGCTATATTATCTAGCACAACATTACCTATTGTAATTTAACGCCTGCAACAAGTGCTGGCCGATAGGCCAGTCCAGCGACCGAAGGGAGCAACTTGATCGCACTGGTTAGGTGGCATTTGGCGTTGCTCAACTAAGCAAATCAACCCGGCCAGATTCCAGATTATAGACGCCGCCCACAACTCGCAACTCCTCCCTGGCGACCATCCCGCTTAGGATCGGAGAGGCGGCTCTTAACGCAGCGACGTTTAACCGGACATTCTCTCTAACAGCGTTCTCGAGAAGATCTCCAGGCTGACCGATTGCCAAACCAACAGAAGGTGCTATGGATTCGATCAGTTCCGGGAGCCGGCCAGGCAACACCGTACCCTCACGAATCGCAGATATGGCGCCTGAGATTGCGCCGCATTTTTGATGCCCAAGAACCATCAAAAGCCGAGTCCCAAGATATGTAGCAGCATATTCGAGACTGGCCAGACCGTTCGTGGATACAAAGTTACCTGCGACACGAACTACAAATAGGTCGCCACGAGAACTATCAAAAGCGTACTCAGGCACAATCCGCGAATCGGCACAACTGAGGATGCCAGCATACGGGTTCTGACCTCCAACCAGGGCTTCACGCTCCGCGTTGAAGTCGTGCAGTTTAGAGTCGCCATTTACGTACCTCATATTTCCTTCCATAAGGCGATCCAAAGCCTCATTGGCTGAAATGACATTTTCTGGTTTTGGAGAAGCAGCAGCCAATGCCCGCGAGCCTAGGGCGGCGCCGAGTGTAGCGAGACCGGCCTTTTTAAGAAATCGTCGCCGTCCATCGAACGTCAATTTATTTGATTTTTTTTCTACATTACACATGCCTTTCTTCACTTGTTGATCACCTAACTATCTACTTCGATGACAAGACCAAGAGTAATTCTAGTTTCAGAGTATAGGAAGCATTAAAGCTATATTGCCGAAACCTCGAATGTATTGAACCTCAATTTACGTCAGCATTTGCCTGAGTTACAGTGAATTATCGCACCTGCTACCCGATGAAAGCTCATTTCTACTTCCTCACCACTCTATTTCACACCAACTCCAACATCTGGGCGTAGAGAACCCTGCCGTTTCGGCTCATCGATAGCCGCTTTGCGGATACTGCCGGCCTGATGATGTATCGGCACAAGCCTACCTGCTCGGCTGGGGCGCCTACTCCTGGGTGCACGATCATGCGCTTTGGTGGCAAGCCCCCTTTTTTACTCTGACCCCATTATTCCGACCCCATTATTCCTGGCGTTTAGGCTACCACCACTTGCCCGTAGCTTGCGGCCAGCGCAATCAGGGCTTCACGGTCGGGATTTTCCCAATTGACTCCCTTGTTGAATGCGGTGAACATTTGCGATGCATGTCCATGTGAGGTTATCGAAAAAAACTCTCCACCGCCTTCGGCAAATTTGAACCAGTGTGTTGTTCCACCCGGTACATGAATCAGGGTACCGGCGGTTGCCAGCGTTTTTTCCTCATTCATCCCGCAATAAACCGTTCCGCTCAGAACAAAAAAAGATTCGTCCCATGGATGGTAGTGTGGCCCGGGACCCGTCCCCTCAGGGCCAGTGATACGAAATAATTCGTAGCCACCGGTTTGCTTGGTTGACGCAAGCACGGTTATCTGAAAACCGCCAATATTCAACGGCTCTGGAGCATTATCTGCCGGTTGTATGATGGGTAGAAATGTGTTCATGGCGTCTCCTTAAAAGTCTGGCTCGCAAGTAAAGTTGATCAGGCTCCACTCAGAAAATCTGAGCGGATAGGCACAGTTAGTGGCCTGCCTTTTCGAGTATAGGAAAAACAAACGCCCTATTTGTGGCTACTCTACCCTATACGTTCGGAATACGACAACCCCAGTCTTCTCCAACATGAGATGAGCCTGAAGCAGGCAGAAAAGTGTTTCCAATATGAGATGAGCCTGAAGCGGCCATTGTAGTCGTTCATGATCAGTGGGATGAAAACGATCATGAGCTTGAGACAATTAACGACATTGGCTGCCATAGAGCAGTTTTTAGCGGGGACCCAGGAAGTGGCCTTCAGCGTGGCGACCAGTAAGAAAGAGCGCTACCGCTGGATCCAGAAGACGCTGGTGCAGCACAACTATCTGCTTCTCAGCAAAGCCGACAAGGGCACCATTACGCGATACCTGATGAAAGTTACCAGCTACTCCCGGGCGCAAACCAAACGACTAATACAGCAATACTCAAAAACAGGCACCGTGAAAGTCCGCCTTGCTCGTCGTAACGGATTCAAGCGGGCATACACCGAGGCTGATATTCGTTTGTTGGCGACCATGGATGAGCGGCATAGTCAACCCAGCGGCGCGGTGCTCAAGAAGCTTTGCGAACGTGCATTCAAACGTTTTGGCCAGGTCGAGTATCAACAGTTGGCCGGTATATCTGTCGCACACTTGTACAACCTGCGTGTATCTAAAACCTATCAGCGACAACGATGTACTTTGACAAAAACACGACCCAGGACTGCGCCTATCGGTCAGCGCCGCAAGCCCTGTCCGAATAACCAGCCTGGATATGTCAGAATCGATTCAGTGCATCAAGGCGATCAGGATAAGCGCAAAGGGATCTACCATATCAATGCCGTCGATGAGGTCACCCAATTCCAGGTGGTGTTCACCCTGGAACGGATCAGTGAGGTATTTATGTTACCAGCGCTGAACCGGATACTGGCTAGTTTTCCCTTTAAAATAAGGGGTTTTCATGCAGACAATGGCGGGGAATACATCAACTATACTGTTGCTGAGCTGTTAGAAAAGCTGCACATTGAGTTCACAAAATCACGACCAAGACATAGTAATGATAATGGTTTAGTTGAAAGTAAGAATGGTTCTGTTGTGCGCAAGCTGTATGGCTATATGCACATACCACAACATTATGCTGATGATTTTTCAGCGCTCAACAGCGAGCAAGTCTATCGCTATATCAACTTCCATCGACCTTGCTATTTCCCAACCACGGTGATGGATGATAAGGGCAAGTCCCGGAAGCAGTACCTTTACCAGGACATGATGACGCCCTATGAAAAACTCCTCTCCTTGCCTCGACCCAGCCAATATTTGAAGCCAGGTGAAACGATCAAAAAGCTGAATGCATTTGCCACTGAAATGACTGACAATGAAGCCGCTGAACAGATGAATTCAGCACGAGATAATCTATTTCAACAACTCCATGAGCGACTCAAGTCAAGGGCTTAATGCTCCTTCCCTTCAGGCTCATTTCTGGATTGGAATATACTACCCCTTGGAGTGATTAATCGCCGCGGCGGGCTTCGCGTTTCATCTGCACTTCTT
>DUAT01000052.1 GCA_012960755.1 Gammaproteobacteria bacterium | reverse complement strand
AAATTCGGAGTCGCCTGCATTCGATTTGCGACAGACTCGTAATCGGATTCCCACAAGGGACCGCCATCGGGGAAGTACATAGTAAAGTCGCTTCTGTGGTGAACAGATGCACCCGCATAATCAGCGGCATTTATATGGCCATAGTGTTCTTCAATCGTTCGCTTAATTTCCTCAGATGGGTTGGCTGAGACAGTCACCCCTAGCACCAGCAAAATCCCAGCTACAATAACTTTTATCATGATATCGACCTTCATTTAGTTTAATTAGTGACCCGAAAAGAACTCTTTATAACTTGCACAGCCATTTAAAGACAATAGCTTCCCATTTACTGGCAGGGTTGCAGGGTTGTTAGCGGTCTTTGGAACCTCCCCTATTCTGGTGGATCAACGACCAGTGCAAGCCAAATAGATATCGATCACATCATTCCGCTCAAGTGGGCGCATGGTCACGGTGGCGATAGATGGTCTGACGCCAGGAAAAGAGCGTTCGCTAATGATCCCGATAATCTTCTAGCAACTTCATCATCGGCAAACAGAAGTAAGGGAGCTAAAGGCCCAGACCAATGGATGCCAGCGATTAACAGGTGTCGCTATGCTCAACGGTGGGAAGTGTTGATCGAAAAGTATGGGCTGGTGGCCACCACCGGGGAGATAGCGGCCATAGCCAGGGCTTGTCAGTAGTTCAGCAACCACCATACATGGCCCTTCTTTGGGAAATGTGGTTTATACTTCTTATCCTCAGACAAATCAGCTAGCGATCAAGTTCCCAAACTTTCACTTTGAGGATTCTTTCTCTGAGGTCTGCATCCCCGACCCACATGATGCGGGCATCTGTGTCATCGTCAAAACCGTAGAGACGAACTTTTACTCCATCTCTGGAATACAAGCCTGCCGTAAACACCCTATCAGCTGCACCGCCGTCGTCTATAGCTTGAACAGTACCCGTAAAATGACCTTGGGTTTCTTCAGAATTAGAGGGGGTGTATTGGTGAGAGGCGTCCACCAGACCATACTTACCTACTTCACCGGAATAAGTTATCGCCATGCCTTCATCGTTAATCGTAATATTGGAAACAGTTAAGGTGGCTTCTACAGGCTCGCCAAAATCTACACCTACAGCATGCGCTGATATGGTGAAAACCAGACCCACAAAAATTGAAAAAACTCTAAACATGTCACGCTCCATATATTGTTGTTGCCCCAGAGTAGCATGGTTAGAAGACGCTAAAACAGCAAGCTTGTTTTAATTATCTTATTGAACGGATTTTTTTAAAACGTGACAACGGTAGAAAGGTAGAACGGCCTGAATGTCAAACCGTCCTAATTGCCTTTAAATGGGGTAAAACGTCATCTCGAACTCACCGGACTCAATGTTCAGAACAGACTTGCAAAGGTTTTGTTCTCCGCCACTGAGATCATCTAACGAGTGCATGGTGAAGGTTGTACCTTCACGCGTCCACACACCATTTCTGACCGCGTCAGCGCGATTTCCTTCGTCATCAATAGCCATACCCCTGCCGGTAAAAGAGCCTTGCGAAGTACTATTTGGGTTGAGCTTCATGTTGTAGGTAAGGTATAACATGCCATACTTACCGGCCTTGCCTGATACCGTTACGACGCCCCCAGTATCTGAAAGTTCGACATTTAGCAGTTTTCCTTCAACGCTAAAGGATTCACTGGGTATGACAATTTCGGTGTGACCATCAGCGAATGTAAATTGTGAAAGTAGAATGAGGCATGTAGCTAAAAATAGGTTTCTCATCATTAATTTCCTTCTTTTTTTTGGACTATTAGCGTATCACGACTAAACGTCATGTGAGCGCAATTTGTCGAGGTTAGAAAAATATTCGCTTGATGCGTTTTTAGAATGGGGTCGGGGTAAAATTTATATTTATCCATCTCCACCAATAGTTCATATCAGCTTTATTCTCCTCAATCTCACAGCAGCCTCTAAAGGCTATGGCATTGAAATCAATCGCCATGCCTGCAATTTTTAGTGGTCGTCTAGCTCTAGAACGTCGCAGACAAATAGTTCAGAATTCCCGCTAGATATAACTTTTTGTCCTGCGTACTTCAAATCTTTGTATCGACGAAGTAGTGCAGTCTCGTTATCTAATGCATTTCGTCCAGACTTGAAGCTCCAAGTCTTTAGGATCTGGATTTTGGCCTGGTCTTCCGGGCTAGAAAACCTGTCTCTGATTGTCCGATTTGTAATTCCAATCTTGTACAGCGGACTCTGATTGGGGCTCGTAATCTTAAGATAATAGAGAATTGCAGGTTTAGTAGAATCAAAACCGTAGTTGGCACAAGCGGGACACCCCGAACCACTCCAATGAGTCACGGGTGATTGCGAAAACTCACCGTGCTCTGGACAGACTATTGTAATATTACGCTTCGTGCCGCGATATGTGGCTAAGCTATAGTCGTAACTGTCGCCATGTACTGCTCTAAACCTATCTATCGCTTCGTCCCGAGTGAGGGGCGCATACCCAGAACACTGCCAGCAGCCTCTACCTGCCGCGTGCTCGCTTCCAATCTGCTCAAAGACTCCGTGCTCGGGACAAGTTATGGTTAATTTATCTTTCAGAACGCGAAACATCTCTTTTGCACGGGAATACCTATACCTATTTCCGTGAACATCCTTGAAACGTTGCAACGCTTCTTCCCAAGTTAGGTTTTTGTTTGCGCACTTAGGGCAACCCTCTCCACCCCAATGTCCTGAAGGCGATTGCTCAAAATCACCATGCTCAGGACAGATAATCTTGACCTTAGCTTTGGTGTTGAGGTACACCATTTTTGAGTATCCATAGCGGTTGCCGTGTGCTTTGCGAAAACGCTCTAGCACCTCGTCTCGATTTGGTGGGAGCAATCCGACGCAAGCTCTACAACCATGCCCACTAGCATGGCTTTCTGCGAGCTGTTTGAATGGACCATGTTCAGCGCAAATAATCGTGACTGTTTTTTTTAAGCCATTGTAGTTAGCTTTACTGTAATCATATTTACCCTGGTGTATGGACTCGAACCTGGCAGTCATCTGCTCCCAACTAACTTCAGCAACCCCTGCACACTTTGAACATCCACGCCCTTCCCAGTGTGAAGATGCTACTTGATGGAAGGGACCGTGCTCAGGACAAACAATAGTTACCTTTGATCTAGAGTTTTTAAAGGCAACTTTTGAGTAGTCATATTTTTCACCGTGCATTTCTCTAAATCGACGAAGTGCATCCTTTCCTGTTAATCCGTAACCGGAGCAATATTTACACCCATAACCATCAAAATGGCTTTGCGCGAGCTGTTTGAATGGACCATGTTCAGGGCAAACAACCTCAACCTTGGTCCTTGCATTGACATATTTGCTCTGAGAATAGTCATATTTTTGGTCATGGACTTCTTTGGCGCGGCTAATAAACTCAGTAGTGGTCAACTTCTTCATTAGCTTCTCTCCATAAGTTGATGGAGTGAATCTTGAAGGAGTTAGAGCAGTAAACTGGTCATCCCGCGCCAAAGACCAGTCATAAAAAAACCCCGCCGGAGCGAGGTGATGTTGACCTGTTTATCTAGGCACGTTTTAGGATTGAATGGCGGTCGCAAAGGTGGACGGTGGTGGTCGTGCTGCAATATGATCCAGAATTTTCTGGATTATGTCTGGGTCAGTGATGTCGGCGATAACACGCATAGTCCCAGGCGCAAAGGGGCATAGAGAAAGGTCGAGCCGAGCGCGGCCCGTTCAAACACTCTCTTGAGTCGCTGCCTGGTTTAAGGTTGACTTGCTGGTGGATAATGCAACTTCTTAAAACTTGACCTAGCTTAGGGAAGTTGTTGAAGTGATACCGGATAAGCAGCATTGAGGATTTCCGGGGCCGGGTTGAAGGGGATTCCGAGCCAGGCCTTTGCAATTATCTCTTCATTAAGACACGGAAATTCGTTAAGGCTGTTATTTACAATGTTGGTGGATCGCACCCAAGACTTAAAAAGGAGGTTTTCTCCCGATGTGAAACCAGGTCCATCTGCAAAAGGGTTAAACGCAAAATACTCTCCGGTGCGGGAATTCCATTTTGGATTGTGATTGGCTATAAATGGGTACCCTTGACAATTTTCTTCCAGAAAATAAAATTCGCCTAAACCAAACAGTTGAACAGTATTTGTTGCTGAGACATCACTTATAAATACATAGTCAAAACCACCGGGGGCCGGAAACCCTGGCACTTCTATAAGAATTTGGTATCGTCCGTTACTAGCACCCAGGGCTTCGCCGAGAATAACACCGGTTGCATCCACAACTACTAACGCGCCAGTCGGATAAGATAGCGGCGGCGCCTCGCCCAGCGTACCTTCAGGATAAACTACTACAGTACCCGCACTAGCAAGTGCCGCAGAGGTCCCATCCTCACAGGTGATAACAGCAGAACTGCCAACTTGAGCTACGGAACAACTGGAGCCATCTAGACCATCAAAGCCAACACCATCAATCCCATTTGCGCCATCCTGACCGGGTATTCCTAGATCACCTTTGTCACCCTTAGCACCAGGAGCGCCCTCGGCACCATCCTGACCGTCAAGTCCGTTGAAACCATTTGCGCCATTAACACCGTCTTGACCAGGTACCCCTGGAGCACCCTTAGCGCCAGGAGCGCCATCAATCCCATCAGCTCCTACTGGGCCTTCCGGGCCCTCTGGCCCAATGGTATTCCAGCTGACCTTCACCTCATTCTTTTTGCAATCTTCAAATGGCTCGGTATAACGTAAAGGGGAGTCTTTCTTCAGACTACCTTCTTTCTCGTCATATTTGACACAGGCATAAATGACTTCTTGTTCTACCAAAGTGGCTGAAGACGCATCGTCATCATCATCGCTTGCATATGACATTGGTAAAAAAACCATCAGAGCCAGAAAATTAATGTATCGCTTCACAAGGCGCACTCCGGTGTTAAGGGCCAATTGAATTTATTGATTTCAGAAATATCACCATCCCCCTCAATGTGAGCATTGTCAATATGAAATTTATGGAGTGTCCTCTAGAGTATTCAGCAGAACCTGACGGTGAATAGAAGATATAGACGCCCCGCCTAGATCCGAGAGCTACCATTAATGATGAGAAGAGGATAGGAATTATAACAGGGCTTTTCGATCGAAAGTCTGAGCCTTCAACAAATAGATTGTTTCCTCCTTGGTGGCGGTACGGGTTTTGTACATACGCCCACGCGACTCAATAATCTTGGGAATATTGTCTCTGACAATTTTATTGTACTGTTTCACGCTCACTGCTCTGCTCCTATCTCACAAGTCGTCTGTTCGTTCGTGCCAGAATTCAACTTGAGGCGTCCACTTCGGAAGCACAGAAAAATGGTTGTAGATGGCGTTGTGTTTGTTTTCAAGCTCCTGTTTTCGAGGCACTCCAAGGCTTGATAACACAGAAAAATTCATCGCATGCTTATGCTCTTCAGCAAAATATTTATTTCGTTGAAGAAGACGATTGTAGTGTTTAGATTCAGGCACTAACTCGAACTTCCCCCCTTGGCCCCGGTTACAGGCCTTGCACGAAAGCACAAGATTCCATACTCCGTTTGGGTTCACTCTCAGGAAAGGCTGTTTGATCATTACAGACAACGGAATGAAATGATCGACATCAGCAAAATTGTCTTCCATGTGGTCACCAGTTGTTACGAGCTGGCGCCCACAGTAAAAGCATAATCCTCGTTGGTAGGGGAACAACGTTTCAACAGCGGAG
>DUAT01000051.1 GCA_012960755.1 Gammaproteobacteria bacterium | reverse complement strand
GGTTCTTCGTGGCTATTTCGATTACTACAATAATGATCGAACTCACTTAGGTCTGGTCAAACAAACGCCGATTGACCGCCAAGCATCTAAAAGGGCTTCAAGAGCAGATCACTTGGTGGAAATTGCGAAAGTAGGTGGGCTTCACCATCGATATGAGTGGCGAGAAGCAGCTTGAATTCCTTCGGATCAATATTTGCGAAGGACAGAGGTTCACTCCGACCCCATCAGTTCAAGCCTCTTTCTTGGATCGAGAGCATCACGAACGGCTTCGCCGACGAAGATCAACAGTGTCAACATGGTCCCAAGGGCAAAGAACCCCGTAAGCCCCAGCCATGGTGCGTGCAGGTTCGCTTTACCCTGAGCCAGCAATTCACCGAGTGAAGGCGATCCCGCTGGCAATCCGAAGCCAAGGAAATCTAGCGCCGTCAGGGTGGTCACGGCACCGCTCAACAGGAACGGCAGGAAAGTCAACGTTGCCACCAGCGCATTAGGCATCACATGGTTAACCAGTATGCCAATATCGCTCTTGCCAAGAGCACGGGCGGCCATTACATATTCAAAATTTCGGGTCCGCAATACTTCAGCGCGCACCAGACCCACCAGAGGCATCCAACTGAATAGTGTCAATATCCCCAACAGCCAGAAAACGTTCGGTTCGACCACACTCGCAAGGATAATCAACAGCAGTAGGACTGGCATTCCAGCCCAGATTTCGACGAGCCGCTGTCCAAAAAGGTCAACCAGACCGCCAAAGTAACCCTGCATCGCACCAATGGTGACACCGATGATGGCGCTTAACAGTGTCAACGTAATGCCAAATAGTACTGATAACCGGAAACCATAAATCAGCCGCGCCAGTGTGTCTCGACCCCGGTCATCCGTACCAAGCCAGTGCGTCGTTGAAGGTGGTGCGGGTGCAGCAGAGTCGAGAAAGCGATCCGATTGATTATAGGTATAGGGTACTGGTGGCCACAGCATCCATCCCCCAGATTCACGCACCAGATTGATCACGTAAGGGTCGGCATACTGGGCTTCAGTTGGCAATTCACCACCGAGTTCCTTTTCAGTATAGCTGACCAGGGCAGGAAACCAGAGATTGCCTCCTTGTTGCATGACAATCGGTTTGTTGTTCGCAAGCAGTTCGGCGATCAGGGAGAGACCAAATAAAAAAAGAAAAATCCACAACGAATAGTAACCGCGTCGGTTTGCCCTGAACTGTCTCCATCGACGTTGTGCAATCGGATTCATCATGCCCTTGAATCAAAGTCGATGCGTGGGTCCACAAGAACATAAACCATATCACCCACCAACTGCATGACGAGTCCAACAAGGGTGAAACAGAACACCGTTCCGAACAGGATCGGATAGTCACGTTTAATGACAGCCTCGTAGCTGAGGAGTCCCATCCCGTCCAGTGAAAAAATCACTTCAATCAGCAGTGAACCGGTAAAGAACAGACCAACAAAGGCAGACGGAAATCCTGCAATGACGATCAGCATGGCGTTTCGAAAGACGTGCCCATAAAGAACCCTGCGCTGTTGCAGCCCCTTTGCACGGGCTGTAATGACAAACTGCTTATTGATCTCTTCAAGAAAAGAATTTTTGGTCAACATGGTCAGCGTTGCGAATCCACCAATGCTGAGAGCAGTAATCGGCAGCGCCATATGCCAGAAGTAATCAAGGATACGTCGTGGCCAGGTGAGTGACTCCCAGTTCTGAGACACCAGCCCTCGCAGGGGGAAAATATCAAGATAATTGCCACTGGCAAACAGCACGATAAGCAACACAGCAAAGAGAAAGCCAGGTATTGCGTAACCGACGAAAATGATCGAGCTGGTCCACACATCGAAACGCGTGCCATCATGAACAGCCTTGGCAACGCCAAGGGGTATCGATATCCCGTAGATAATCAGCAACGACCATAAACCCAGCGAGATCGATACCGGCATACGCTCCAGAATCAACTCGAGAACTGGCCTGTCCTGGAAGAAGCTGGTGCCGAAATCGAACTGTAGGTAGTTGACGACCATGTCAATGAAACGCTCGTGAACCGGTTTGTCAAAGCCGAACTGGCGTTCCAGATCAGCAATCAGGGCCGGGTCGAGTCCGTAGCTTCCCAGCCCCGGGCCTGCCGTGGAGGACCCCGAGTCACTCTGGATTCCGGCATCGCCACCACCGCTGATGGATGAGGTGGTCGAAGTGGTACCTACCGTAACCTGCGCGATGATCTGTTCAACAGGGCCACCAGGAGCGAACTGAACAATGATGAAATTGATGGTGATGATCCCCAGCAGCGTGGGAATCAGCAAGATCAGGCGTTTAACAATGTAGATGCCCAATGTCGGGCTCCGTCAATGATACTCCGGGTACCAAACACCATAACGAAGAGCGGCGCGGGTTACCACATACCTGAATTTATCATATGGATTGCCTGTTTCAAAAAATGTGGGTTATGCTGCCAACACACTGGATTACCCGATCAACGAATAACTTCTCTTATCCCATGCTCAAGTTCACACCCAGACGATTTCCTCTATCAACCCATCTTTCTATTTGCCTGTTTGCGGTTTCTTGCAACGCATTCAGCGCCAGCTACGACTACCGACATGGTACTTCGTATCTCGAACCACTCAAGTATGAGGAGAATTTTTCTCACTTCGAATACGTCAATCCCAACGCGCCGAAGGGCGGTCTGTTAAGAGCGGGTGAAATCGGCACCTACGACAGTTTCAACAATATACTTGACAAGGGGCGTATTGCCGCTGGTGTCGACTTTCTGGGTACCCGACAATTGCTCTACGACCGATTGCTGGAACAGGCAATCGACGAACCTGCCAGCTATTATGGTCGGCTCGCATCCGGGGTCTGGGTTGCTGACGATCTCAAGCAATTCGCATTTAAAATTCGTGATGGTGCCTATTGGCACGATGGCGTTCCACTGACCGCGGCAGATGTAGTCTGGACTTTCAAAACGCTGAAAGAAAGTGGTTCCGCTGCGATCCGCACGGCACTGTGGGAACTCGAAACTATTGAGCAGATCAGTCCAGATGAGGTTCTTTTCACAATCAGCCCCAACTCGCAAGGTAGTCCCAATCTGCTATTTGCGGTTGGCAGATTTCCGATCCTGCCAGAACACTACTGGGAGAATCACGATATCACCGTCACTACGTTGAAACCCCCGCTAGGCAGTGGCCCCTACCGCTTTGACGAATTCGACACCGGACGATACGTATTTTTGAGACGCGTCAAGAATTACTGGGGTCGCGATCTACCTGTAAATCGGGGTCGATACAATTATGAACTCATCAAGATCGACTATTTCCGAGATGAAAACATTATGGTCGAAGCCGTCAAGGGTGATGTCATCGATGTTCGCAACGAAACCGTCTCGAAGATCTGGGTCAAAGGCTATGACTTCCCTGCTCTTCACCAGGGGCTCTTTAAGAAAGAACTTGTACGGCTGAGCCGACCCTGGGGACTCTGGTGGCCGATGATGTGGAATCTGGATCGTCCCCGCTTCCAGGACGTCCGTGTACGGGAGGCACTCTGGTATCTTTCTGATTTTTTCTGGACAAACCGGATCCTGATGCATGGCTATTACAACTATGCCAATAGCTTTTTCTACAACTCAAAGATGGCAGCAAGCGGATTACCCAGCGAAGCGGAACTCGAATTGCTTGAGCCCTGGCGTGGCAAGATCCCAGACAAGGTATATACCCATGAGTGGAAAGGTATACAGTCCGATGGCTATGGATACAACCGGGAAAATATCAAATGCGCTGTCGAATTGTTTGCCCAGGCAGGGTGGGAAATTCACGATGGCGTCATGACCAACGTTGAAACAGGTGAGCCTTTCACCATCGATTTCGTTTTCGTATCCCCCTATGCACTCCGTCAGGAAGAACCGCTCATGGCTAACCTGAATCTCATCGGTATCGCGACCACAGCACGGGCACCGGAGATTTCAAACTGGCTGTACCGAATGCGTGAAGGCAAGTTTGACGGCGGTGTCTATAACTTCAGACCCAGCTACACACCGGGGCTGATGCTTCGGAATCGGCTGGGCTCCAAATCGGCTGATTCCAGAGCCGGTCAGAACTGGAGCAACATCAGGGACCCAGCGGTCGACGCGATGATCTCGCATATCATCAACGCGAGGACACCAGAGCGCTTTTATGCTGCGGCTCAAGCCCTTGATCGAGTTCTCTTGTGGAACTTCTTTTACATACCAGGGCTGGGTGCACCCGGCTACCGCCTAGTCTATTGGGATCGCTTCGGCATTCCCGAAGACTCTCCTCCACTGCAGAACCCCGCCTGGTACGACATCTGGTGGTACGACGATAAGAGAGCACAACGCGTCACTAAAGGTCTCGCCGAATTGGAGGAGTCAGGTTAAGCAAAGGGTTGTCCTCCGCAAGTATTCGTACACGTTGATACCATTGCGTTTCAGGTATTTCCAGACTAGTGTCTGGTGATGTTGTGTTTCATCCAAATATACCACAATTGGCAATGCCAGATATTGAACAGAGTTCAAGGTTCGCGACTGGCAGCGAGTGAATAAAAGAAATTCAAACGGAGGAATAATCAATGTCAGAAGCTACAGTGACCAGCCAATTACTGGATGTGCCATCGAAAGTGATGGGAACAAATGTCAAAGTCTCGGTTCTATTGCCACCAGGCTTTGATACCAGCCAGGAGCTTCCCTTACTGATTAATCTCCATGGTGGCGGAGGAGACCGGATGTCTCTGATTGGCCAGGCTCCACTCTATCAGCGGATGTTCGAGGAGCAGATGTTGCCACCGTTAGTGGTCGTTTCCTTTTCCAGTGGCCCCATTGGTTTTTATTTTGGTGCCTGGGAGCAATGGGTATGTGAGGAGCTGCCGGACTGGGCGAACAAGACCTTCGGTACCCGGACGGACCGTGACCATACGCTGATGACGGGAATATCCATGGGCGGGTATGGATCGCTGAAGATTGGCTTCAAGTATCCAGATCGTTTCAGGGCGATTGCACCTATGGAGCCCGCGATTATGCCCATCCTTGAGTGGCCGGAACAGTTCATGCGTCCCTCATGGTTCCTGCCTGAGGCGAGTATTGAATCAATCTGGACGAGTCACCAGGAATTCCTGGACGACAACCCGGCGAACATCGTTGTTCAGAAAGCCGATGAAATCAGATCCAGTGGAATGGAAATCTATCTTGAAGTAGGTGACGAAGACCACATTAATCTCCATGACGGCGCGGAGTTCCTTCACAGGATTCTTTGGGATAATGATATCCGTCACGACTACCATCTGGTTCGCTGGGCAGATCATGTTGGTGTGAGCATGGAAAGACGAATCTATGAGGCACATACCTTCCTTGGAGCCGCAATGAAAGGAGGTTTGTCTGAACCTATTGATCTACCTCTGACCTCTGAAGAACAGACTTTTGCGGATTACCAGTTCAGTGGTGCTGCGGAACGGGGAGAGCCCGCACCGGAATTCGATATGATGAGTGATCCGTATCGTGCTCCCTCTATTCATGCTGCGCTGTGGAAACCGCTTCGAGAGCTTGCGCATGGGGATACCAATATGAAAAGGGCCTATGGGATTCTGCCCGATTCAAAGTAAATCTCTGAACCGTGGAATAATAATGGGGTCGGAGGAAAGTGCCGGAGTAAGTAATAATGGGGTCGGAGGAAAGTGCCGGAGTAAATCCATCACAGTCATGGTCTTAATCGCACACGATTTACGATCGA
>DUAT01000050.1:4564-5768 GCA_012960755.1 Gammaproteobacteria bacterium | reverse complement strand
ATGGCCGTGCCAGTGATGCAGTGGATAGGTGAGCGCATTCAAGGCGAGGCGAAGAATTGAGCAGGACGTTTGTGTTTAACCACGACAACAAAAACATCAACAACGTGAAGCGGGGATTGATGACCGCGTTGAAGGACATGGATTTAACCAAGCCGAAGAAGGTCGTTATTTCAGACTTCAAGCTGAACAGGACGAATCAGCAACGCGCTTGGTTTCACACTCTGTGCGGATTATTCGCCAAAGAAACGGGCGATTCACAGGGCGACATCAAAGAATATATCAAGCGTGATGTACTGGGCGTTCACACAGTCACTTTTGCTGGCGAGACCTTTGAGCGAACAAAATCTTCGGAGGCGGCTAACAGAGAAGAATACTCGGATTGCATCGAGGGAATTTACAGAATAGCGGCTGAAATGGGCGTGATCTTGCCGGAAGCGAACAATAGTGAATAGCAAGAAGAGGTGCAAGTGTTGCGGTAAGTATTACCGGGTTGATAATCCTGGCGCGAAGGTCCTGCCGATCGGTTTCTTCGCTGACGACAATCATGTGATGCAGTTTGTCCGAAGTCAAAATAACGTTAACCATTTCAGAGGACTTAGTGTTCCAAAAAAAGATAAGAAGAAATGGGCGAAAGAAAAACGCGAATTCAGGGCCGCAGATAAGGCGGCGCAAATGAAGTTAGCCCAGCAATTGTTCAATCAATACGTCCGATTGCGGGACGCTGACGACGGTTGTATTTCATGCGACAAACCCAGTGATTGGCACGGACAGTTCCACGCTGGTCACTATTTTTCGGTCGGCCATAGTTCGTCGTTGCGTTTTAACCTATGGAACGTCAACAAACAGTGTTCTGTGTGTAACTGCCACCTGTCCGGCAATATCGGTCAGTACACGCCCCGGTTAATAGCAAAGATTGGGCAGCGCACGTACGACTATTTGGTGTCATGCAAATCGGATGTTAAACGGTTTGAACTGGAGTGGCTGCACCGGGCAATAAAGCTACTAAGAAAGAAAATAAAACGGAAGGGCAAATGAGAGCCAGACATTCACTCAAGTTGCAGTTGCTGAAATCCGGCTTGTCAGGATTTGAATCAGATTGGAAAGTGCCGGGTGGCAAGATTGATTTTGCCTGGCCAGACAAATTGACAGGTATCTCAGTCATTCAGCCGGGGGGCGTGGGCAGAAACTCCATCAGCGACGAGTG
>DUAT01000050.1:3357-4515 GCA_012960755.1 Gammaproteobacteria bacterium | reverse complement strand
CAGGTTTTTGAAACTCTACTAAAAGGCCGGAAATGAAAACAGTTGATTACCTTCTACACCAGTATTTTGAGCGTCTGCATGAGTTATCGAGAATCCACCAACTCGGCAACACCGTGATCGGCAAATGCATGGAAGATGGTGGAGCAGGGGAGGCCAGCTTCGGGAGCAGGCCACCGAGCGGGGTAGTGTTCACCGATGTCCGTTTGCTGTTGGACCATGCGAAAGTTGACGCGGCAATGAGTACGCTGCGACGAGGCAATGAGTCGTATTCAGTGACGATCAATGACCTCGCTGTACCGATGTATCATGTGATCAAACTAGGCTACGAGCGTCTTGAGTGTGGGTCACGGCGCAGTCAGGATGTTCAAGCTAAGATCTTATGCGTTAGTATTGCCACGAACTGGCGCAAGATGAACGAGTCCAAAAAAGCACTTAAAAAGTTGATGCGGCTAGATTGAGAAAAGCCCCGTTACCGAGGCTTTTTTAATGTTTTTGCAAAGGCTTTAATGAGCCTTGTCTCTGAGTCAGTTGCCCAAATCGACCTGACCTCGGACAAGCCAAGAGCGGAGCGTCTCTTTCGCAGGGCGGCTTGTTTTTCTCTGCCAGTTAAAGCCATTATTCAAACACATCCATATTAGGCTCAAAGATTACAGCGTGACCGCACAGCGTCTCATTGCTAGGGATTTCAAAATAAGGTATTAGCGCATCATTGTCTAACTCAGATAGCACCCATCCGAATCCTGCTTCGTCCAATTGATATGCACTCTTGACAGATGCGTTATATCTAGCTTGCTCGGTTTCTAATAATGTTTTCATTTTATTTCTCCGAAGTATTTAGTTTTTAGGATGTTAAGAGCGTACGCACAAAACTCTTCAGTTGTCGCTTTATTCGCATACAGTTCAAAATCATCGAAATCATCATATGAAAGTATTTGCTCAAGTTCATCACCAAGAAGATTTGAAGCGTCAATTTGACGCTCAGAACCCCAATCATCATCATTAAGTGGGATAGCGTCTTCGGCTAGTTTTGTGTAAAAAGCTAAGTTTTTCATTTTAATTCTCCAAGTAATGCGCCTCTCTCAACGCTTAAATACATTGTATATGGTTAGGCGTAACTAGTCAAGGGTATTAGGGAATTAACAAAGAACCATAAAATCC
>DUAT01000050.1:0-3182 GCA_012960755.1 Gammaproteobacteria bacterium | reverse complement strand
GTTCACTGGTGACTAAAATTTGTTCACTGGTGACTAAAATTTGTTCACTGGTGACTAAAATTTAAACTCTTTTTCAAGGGTAAAAAAAACAACCAAAAAAGGGTTTTGCATAAAACTGCCTGATGTGCTGTTTGTCCGGTTTGCGCGAAGTTTTGGAAATTAAATAATTCATTTAACTGCCGTGACGTACAAACACAACATCTAGTCCTAATGGATAGCTAACACACTACATCTTGTGTTTTTATTGACGTGAAATGAAAATGCGCGTATAGTCTGTAACTGAGTTAGTGTCACTAGTTGACCCTAACCACTCATCTATTCGATGCACCCTCTCTCTTAGCCCGTTAGCCGAAACGCCAACGGGTTTTTTTTCGAGCAAAAATATGCAATTAAAAACCGACGTTTTGATATCTGGTGTCCAGCCGGAGATGCTCCTGTGCCTGATGATCATTGAGCCACTGTTTGACGACTATGAAGCGGACATGGTGATCACGTCATGTAGAGATGGTGAGCATTCGCAAAACTCCAAACACAAGTTGGGCTGCGCGGTGGATATCCGAAGCCGTGAACTGGACGATTCGGACAAGGTCTCGCTGGCGCAAAGTATTCGTGCCGCGTTGACGAGCGAATTCTTCGTCTTGCTTGAGGATGATCACTTTCACGTTCAATTCAATGGGGTAGGCCTGTGAGTTATTGGGAAGACAATATGCTGCGGGCTGGCACTCAGCTTGGCCTGTATAATTCGTCAATTGACGGGCTGTTGAGTAGCCCATCTCAGTCTATTGACAGGCTCTCTTTTGACGACTACACGCAACTGTTGATTGATAATGGCCGAATAGAGGCTGGACCTGAAGGGACGCTACTTAAAGACCTAGCACTCAATTCGGGTGTTTCGTTTGCTGACGCGCTGGCTGGCAAGGGCGGCATAGATCTCACGTCTGACGAGGTACAGAACGCGCTGGCCTACGGCAAAGAGTTAAACGAGTGGAAGCGAAGCGTGTCAGGCTCAAACGGCTTGTACTCGTATGGCGATGATTTAACTCGCGGCTCTGGCTATGACCCTGAGTTGAATGTTTGGTACGGGGGCGACGGTATGTTGGGCGAGGAACTCGGCAATAGCACCTACGGTTCGCAGAACGATTTCGGCGAAGACAATAACTTCGTCACGTTTACCGATAGGCAGGTTGCAACACCCTCAACGTTTTCTGCCCCTACTGGCAACGAGGACAGCTTGACCCCGCAGGAGCGTAAAATGCGCGAGGGCTTAGACTCATATCTGAAGACTTCGACTCCCAGCGTGGAGAACGACTATCAGCGCACTCTTGAGAAAGCAGAGAGGGCTGGCATAGACTTGGGGATTGACAGTCTTGAAGATTTTCAAGCGTTGAGCGGTGATAACGTAGACAACATCCGATCAATTCTGGAGTTAGGACCACTACGCGACAGAGCGCAGTACACCTTTGACTTCAACGAGAAGCAGCATGAAGCTGCAATGGAGCGCGAAAGAAACAAAGGATTAGCATTAGCTGCAGCAGCAACCTTTATGACTATGGGTGTGGGTGGTGCGTTTGGCGCGGCAGGCGGCGTGGCTGCTGGTACTCCGGGCGCAGGCTTGGGGCTAGGGTCAGCAGCTCAAGGCGCTTTTACCGGCGGTGCTGTGGGTGCTACTCAGGGAGATGGCTTAGAGGGCATATTAAAAGGCGCGGCTTTAGGTGGCCTTGGTGGAGCTGCTAAAGATGTGTTTACCGCCGCAGGTGGTCTTGAAGGCATATCAGACAGCATTGGCCTGGGCGATGCATTCGACAGCGTGAGCGGGGTGGTTGATGATTTCACTGGCGCTGTTGGTGATTTTGCAGGCGGTGTCGCAGATGATTTCACTGACGCGGTGGGTGACGTGATTGATGCGGTCAATCCATTTGATGAGGCCCCTACATCCATCGATCTAGGCAACACAGCATTCAATCCACTGCCATCCGCTGACATGGCCCTGGACGGCGACTTCTCGTTGATCTCTAATCCGGGAGATGTGTTCCTCGACAACGTGGTTGACTCCACAGCCCCTTTCAATCCACTGCCATCCGCTGACATGGCCCTGACGGGCGATTTCGGGCTGACTCCAGGACTTGGTCTTGTGACAGAAAATCCATCGGTCTTTAACGGCGACACTAATGCACCATTTGACCCCGCTACTTTGGGCATGAGCGACAGCGAAATAGTGATAGACGAGATGTTCCCGGTGGTTGACACCTCTGGGGGAAGAATTGATGAGGTGGCTGACAACCTGATGGCAGGCGCAGTCAACGTTGCCGACTACACCGACGCAGCAATCCCAGATATGTTAGATGTTATGTCTGGCGATGCGACGATCAACAACGACGGTATGTTGGGCAACATCGAGCCTTCGTCAGTAGGCCAGCCCTTCGATATGCCTTTCGATGACCCAGTGGACCAAACCTCGCTTGAGGGGCAGTTCTATGGTGACACGGAGGAGATATTCTCTGACGTAATCACGCCGTCGTTTACTCCCATTCCACTGGATGTCGGTGCTATCGAGACTGGTCTTGAGTGGTTGTCTGGAGCAGACGGCGAACAGGCGCAGCCAGTGGGTAGTGGAGTCACAAGCGCACCCTTCGTCGGGGCAACTGGGAGCGGCTTTAAAGACAATCGCTTGAAATCACAGTTACTCAGGAGCGTTAATCCACTGCTTCTGAGACGCGGATTATTGGGTTAATACTTGGTCTCTATAAGATGACGACACAAAAAGGTCCTGGACACCCCAAGCACATGCCGACTGAGGTTCAACTGGCGAAGGTGAAAGAATTGGCTGGTTTGGGCATTCGACAAATCGACATTGCGTCGATCATCGGTGTGTCCAAAACCACGCTTGAGTTGAGATACCGTGATGAATTAGATATTGGTGGTGCGGTGGCTAGAGCCAAAATAGCGCAGACCGCGTATCAGATGGCGTTATCGGGCGACAGTGCGAGTATGACTACGTTCTACATGAAGACACAGTGCGGATGGCGTGAGACTGATCACCACGTTCACACTGGCGAAGATGGTGGTGCTATCCAACACGGACTGAGCGTTGAATTCGTTGGTTTAGATGACCTAGCGAATGACGATTAAAATAGCGGAGGCTTACAAGCCTTTGTTTAAGCCGTTTAGGAATATGGTGTACT
>DUAT01000049.1 GCA_012960755.1 Gammaproteobacteria bacterium | reverse complement strand
CCCTTTAAGGCTGCCAGATTGTAAACAACATGCTAGAAAGAAACGAGTGGGTGTAAATCTCGACAGCGGTAGCTAACAGATCGAAATCGAAGATGACAATTTCCGTTTCTCGACTAGTTTCACGCGTGTCCATGAAACAGGCAGGTCGCCCGCATCTCCAGACTCACGCGGCCGGGCGCGTCAGGACCGGTATTCGGGTCGAGAAATGCCGTATGGGGAGTCCAGAACGGCTCGTCACGCGCAACGCAGGAGTCGTCGTAGCCCCGCCACACCACGACCTCATCCACCGTCATCCGTGGAAAGGTATACCAGCGGTACTGCTCGGGCTCCGGCGGCGGCTCCAACAGGAGTACGTCGTATTCGACTTGCACATCACCGAACTCGGATGCATGAATGTCCCTGAGTGAACTCCGGTGAACACTTCGGGCATCACAGAAGGCCATTGGGAGGTCCATTTCAACGGGGCCCACGTTGCGCCAGAACTGAAGCACCAGTACCCTCTCCGCCCGGACGATGTCCTCGGTCGAAATTCCGGCACGGGCCATGGAAGGCGCCATTATCTTGCTATAGGGATGAAGCGGGTTCTGGATCATCTCTCGATAGCCTTCGGTGTAGTCGGCGTGCACAGACTTGACCGGCCCCAGGTCGGGGTGGCGCTGGCCCTCCTCGCGGCTGCGCAGCACAGCCCCGTCGAAGATCACCGCGTCGCAGCCAGTCAGCGAGCGGGCGAGACTTGCGATCTCGTCATAGCAAACCAGCTCGAGCGCCGCCCTGTCGTGCCAGTCTTCAACACGCGAGACGTGACTCACCAATTCAAACCCGCACTGTTGCCGGTCGAGTGAATCCTTCGCCATGCGACCATCGAGGATATCCACCTCGGTTGGGACCTGCCCCCTCTCGCCTGTATAGTTAACCGTCGCGCGGCAATAGGTCGTGTGCGTCGTATCCATCAGTCATCCCCTCCTCTCGTGATTCGATTTTGTAACTACTATTCCGGCCCTGCGCTGCAGGAAGAAAGAAGTTAAGCGCCAAATTCTAAACCTTCGAATTTTCCGTCTTCTCGCCATTCTGCAAGTAATTGCCAATATTTGATGGAACCGCCCCTATAAAAAGCGCCATATCGCGACTTCGAATCGGGTTTACCTTCGTTATTGTAAAAACCGGGTGTGCAACCTTCACCACCTGTTTGCCTGGCCGATCCAGAGCTCCCAATAATGCCTTCAACCCATTCCTTTTCAGCTTGCTCTGAAGCCTCAATGGTTTTGATATTATTGCCGAGAGCATGACTGATGATATAAGCAAGATGAACCGAAATTTCGTCTAATAGATGTGGAAAATTTACAGAAAAACCACCTTGCTGCGTATTAATTAGGAAGCAGTTGGGAAATCCGTGAGTTTGCAGACCACGGAACGTTTTCATACCATCAGACCACTTGTCGGAGAGCTTCTGGCCATCTTTACCGATAATATCGTATCCAGCACGACGGGCGTAATCGGTACCCACTTCGAAACCAGTACTAAATATAATACAGTCGACTTCGTACTCGATGCCATCCCCCTGTGTCAGAGTAGTTGTCGCCTCAGTTAATTACACATTTGGGGTGGTTTTGGAATATTTTTTGAAAAGGCATACGAAAGAACACAAACAGGCAATCCTAAAAAAGTTAGCATTGAGTCCATTGTCACTTCGGCAGTTCGCGGCACAAGAAGGCATTGGGTTTTCGACCCTGCATGCCTGGAAAGCCCAGATTCACGATTTTGTTGATAACGGGCCAAGTGCTACCAATCCAGAGAAATGGTCTCCAGAGGAGAAGTTCGCTGTTGTTTTAGAAACGACATCTTTTACTGAAGTTGAACTGAATGACTATTGCCGGGCCAAGGGGCTTTACCCTGAACAGGTGAAAGTCTGGAAGTTATCTTGTATACAGGGAAACATGACAAACAACGAACAAAAAAGACAAACTGAATCGGACTCAAGAGCCGATAAAAAACGTATCAAGGAACTTGAGCGTGAACTCAGGCGTAAGGACAAAGCACTAGCAGAAACCGCAGCGATACTGGTGCTCAGAAAAAAGTTGAATGCCCTCTGGGACGAAGACGGGGAAGAATGACCTCACACTCAGAGCGGCTAAAACTAATGAAACTCATCAATGAAGCAATAGATGACGGGGCTCGAAAAAAGATAGCTTGTCATGAAGTTGGAATATCCATTCGAACCTTTCAACGCTGGTCTTCTGGCGGCGAGGTTCAATGCGATCGCAGACCGACTGTTGACCATGCGGCACCGCTAAACAAATTGTCCGACGATGAGCGACAACAGATCCTCCGTGTTTGTTGTCGACCGGAATTTGCGAGCCTACCACCAAGCCAAATTGTCCCTGTCCTGGCTGATAGAGGTGAGTATATAGCCTCTGAATCAACCTTCTATCGCATTTTGAAGGAAGAGAACTTGTTGCATCACCGTGGTAGAGACAAACCAAGAGGTAGTACGAAGAAACCGACCAGCCATACAGCGAAAGCAGCCAACCAGGTATGGACCTGGGATATCAGCTACTTGCCAACAACAGTCATAGGGCGCTACTTTTATCTCTACATGATCGTGGACATTTACAGCCGCTTAATTGTGGGATGGGAAGTTCATTTAGCTGAAAGTGGCGAGCACGCATCTGAACTCCTCGAGCGAAGTGTTTGGTCGCAGAAGTGCGTCAAAAGTAATTTGGTCCTTCATTCGGATAACGGAAGTCCGATGAAAAGCCTGACATTCCAGGCCAAAATGTATGACCTCGGCATACTCAGTTCCCGGAGTCGCCCCAGAGTCAGCAATGACAATCCGTTTTCAGAATCACTTTTCAGAACGGTGAAATATTGCCCACAATGGGCTTCAGAAGGATTTGAAACGTTGGAGGAAGCACGAACCTGGGTGCTTAAATTTGTCGAATGGTACAACAATGAGCATCGTCACAGTCGCATTAATTTTGTTACGCCATCACAGCGACACAGAGGAGAGGATGCGGAAATACTGAGTCGCCGGAAAGCATTTTACGAGACACAGAAATTGAGAAACCCAATTCGTTGGTCTGGCGAGACAAGGAATTGGCAAGCCATGGGTCCTGTAAACCTAAATCCGGAAAAAGAAGCAGCATAAGAGTTAAAAGCGACAACTACCTTGCAAAACACCGATTCCGGTCTTATCTGAACACTTTTCAGCGACAGCCAGAATGAGTGTTCAGATTCCAGAATCACCGTTCACTTTGAACCAGAATCACATCTAATGCATTGATAATTAATAACTTTTGATACCATTCGTGACTTTCTAATTAGAGTCGTGAGGGGTCAATGGCAAGAGGTAAACTATCAGTGCGTTATATCAAGGAAATCCTTCGCCTCAGGTATGAGGCGAAACTGAGTCAGCGCGAGATCTCCCGCAGCGTCAGGGTGAGTGTGGGATCGGTTAATCAATACCTGGCCCGGGCCGTGGCGGCGGGAATCCGTTGGCCGGTGCCGGACGACATGGATCACAATGCGCTGGTTA
Source organism: Gammaproteobacteria bacterium (assembly GCA_012960755.1). The sequence continues at coordinate 2,265 of DUAT01000049.1, read as the reverse complement.
AAGCGCTGTTTCCAGATCAACTGGTCACGCACAAGGTCAGGTTTGTTATCCCTGATTGGCCAACCGCCCAGGTTGAGCTGCGACGCAAGGGTGTGACGAAACAGACGCTCTGGGAGGAATACTGTCAGAGCCACCCTCACAATGCGTACAGCTACTCGCAGTATTGCCATCACTATCAGGTCTGGCTGTCGCAGCAGCGACGTTCGATGCGACAGGTACATAAAGCCGGAGAGAAACTTTTTATAGATTACGCCGGGCCCACAGTGCCGGTGATTAATCCTGACACTGGTGAGATCCGGCAGGCAGCTATCTTCGTGGCTGTTCTCGGTGCCTCGAACTACTCTTTTGCAGAAGCAACCTGGGGTCAGTCATTGTCTGACTGGCTTGAATCTCATGTGCGTGCGTTTGAGTTTCTTGGTGGCACCCCGACCATGTTGGTACCTGACAACCTCAAGAGTGCGGTCAACAAAGCCTGCCGTTATGAACCTGAATTGAATCGAAGTTACAACACGCTGGCTGAGCATTACAGTGTCGCCGTGATTCCTGCCAGGCCAAGAAAACCAAAAGATAAATCGAAGGCGGAAGGCAGTGTGCTTTTGGTCGAGAGATGGATCTTGGCGAAGATCCGCCATGAGACCTTTTTTACCCTGGCCAGTCTTAATGCCCGGATTCGGGAGCTGCTTGATCTGCTCAATAACAAGCCTTTCCAGAAGTTACCCGGGAGTCGTCGTAGCCAGTTCGAGTCTTTGGACAAACCCGTGCTTCGTCCGTTACCCACACATCGTTATCAATATGTTGATATCAAGAAAGTCAGGGTCGGTGTGGACTACCACATCGAATACCAGAAACACTTCTACTCTGTTCCACATCAGTTGTCTGGCTACCTTGAGGTCCATGCCAGTTCAAGCAGTGTGCAGGTGTATCACCTGGATACGCTCATTACGACGCATCCTCGCAAGTACCATGCTGGCTTTACCACGAACCCGGTCCATATGCCGGAGAATCACCGCGCACATGCCACATGGACACCGGAAAGATTACTCAAATGGGGTGGCATCATTGGTCCCAACACTAAAATAATGGTGCAACTGTTTATCGATGCCAAGTCGCATCCAGAACAAGCCTACCGCGCATGTCTGGGGTTACTTAATCTCAACAAACTCTATGGTGATGAGCGATTGGAAAACGCCTGCCGCCTTGGGGTTGTCGAGGGCCTGCGAAGCGTAAAGAACATTCGCAATATCCTCAAACACAAACTCGATCAAATACCCACCACCAAGGAGGTCAATGCTCCTCTCAACCAACACCACGAGAATGTTCGTGGATCAACCCAATATCAATAATCGATTTATAAGGAATATCCAATGCAACAGATACAAACCCAACTCCATAGCCTGAAACTCTCTGGTATGGCCGAGTCACTACAACAGCAACGAGAACAACCCAACACCTACGCAGACCTGAGTTTTGAAGAACGCCTTGCACAACTGGTTACAGCCGAGGTGACCTACCGGGATAACCGCCGACTGACACGGTTGCTCAGAGGTGCAAAACTCAAACTCGCTGCCACCATGTCGGAGATAGACTACGCCCATCCACGGGGCTTAAAGAAAAACGTTATGGCATCGCTGTCGGCAGGGGATTGGCTGATCCATCATCAAAATTTGCTGATTACCGGACCCTGTGGTTCAGGTAAAAGTTATCTTGCCTGTGCATTAGGTCATCATGCCTGCTTGCAGGGACATGCTGTGCGTTACTTCAGAACCAATCGGTTACTGGATACCGTGAGCATCGCCAGAACCGATGGCAGTTTCATCCGATTGCTCAAACAACTCGCCAAAACGCAACTGCTTATCCTAGATGATTTTGGCCTAGAGCCACTGAAACAGACCCAACGCAATGATCTTCTGGAAATCATGGATGACAGGTATGGCCATCAGTCGACGATAGTTTTAAGTCAGCTGCCGACCACTGAATGGCACGCATCGATCGGTGATGCCACCCTGGCTGATGCCATATTAGACCGGTTGATGCACAACGCTCATCGGATCGAACTTAAGGGCGAATCATTGCGCAAGACGATGAGTGGCTTGACACAAAATGAACGTATGGGGTAGAAATACAAAACAGGCAATGCATTAGAAACTGGTGTTCATTTATTACCAGAATGACTGTTCATTTTTGCCGGTATACGCAACTACGCCCGAAGTGGCGCTTTGTTTGAAGACCGGTTCAAATCAAGCGTGGTACAGGATGATATTTATC
>DUAT01000048.1 GCA_012960755.1 Gammaproteobacteria bacterium | reverse complement strand
GTTTTCGACGATGGCATCGGCCTGTTCGCACAGTAGCAGCAGGATCTCTTTATCTTCTGGCTTCTTGAGGTCAAGGCAGATACTGCGTTTGTTGCGATTAACGCCAGCGAATGACATGCCGTAATCGACGCCGGCATCGGCGTGGTTACGGGCGTGCTCGTAATCGGGCGGGAAGGGCGGAACAGGGCGGAAATTGTCTCCGTTGGGTGGTTCGACCTTGATCACGTTTGCGCCCAGGTCGGCTAGCAATACGGTGCCAAACGGCCCTGCAAAAGCCATGGTGCAATCGATGATAGTTAGATCATCCAATGGCCCGGTACGTTGTGCCTGTTTCATGGCTATCTCCGCTTATTATTGTTGATCCAGTTCAGGCAGCAAAGTCCTGTGGATCTGCTCCAGGTGATCGATCATCGCGTCGCTTGAACGAAAACCCAGTTGGAAAATGGGCACGCAATCAATAGAGATTTGGTCAAAGCCAAGCACCTGAAGGGCGTTGGCCTGCTCTTTGAGTAAATCCAGGTCGGCATAGAAGCGTTTGCGTTTTTCTTTATCCAGCGGTCCGGGAGACAGGCTCATTTGCATCCCTATGGTAGCTGGATCACGACCTGCCTGTTCAGCGAATTTATGGAGATCCGCGATGCGGTTCTCAATTGGGCTGTCGCCAGGGACAGTCATGGCCATCCAGCCATCGCCGAGTCGGGCCACACGGCGCAGGGCAGGTGGCTTAGTGCCACCGATCCATATCGGAATCGAGCCGCCCTGGGGCGGTTTGGGTTCCATGGCCATGTCATCTATCTGGTAGTGCTCGCCGGAAAATGTCACATGCTCATCGCGCCAGTAGGCCCTGAGCAGTTGAATCGCTTCATCCAGGCGCTTGCCACGGGTGCTGAAGTCCTCGTCCAGAGCCTGGTATTCGGACCGCTGCCAGCCAACTCCCACGCCCAGGCGTACGCGGCCACCTGAAAGGGTATCAAGTGTACTCACCTGCTTCGCCACCAGTGTTGGTTGTCGTTGCGGCAGTACCAGCACGCTGGTGCCCAGGCCAATTCTGGAGGTGCAGGCAGCTGCATAGGAGAGCAGCATAAAGGCTTCGACAATCGGCATGGTGGGTGAGTACAGTGGTGCCCGCCGGGTCTTGGTTGGGTGTCCCATGAGCACATGATCGAACATATCGAGCTCATCATAGCCAATGGCTTCAATGGCACGGATCAGCTTCTGAACGCCGTCTGGACCTTCTCTGTACATGACGTTGGGAAAAACGACGGATAGTTTCATCTTACTAGTTGGATCCAGTGATCTTGATAAGGATGATCTCTGATCTTACCTTGTGATCTGGCGGGATGGAATTTTATGGATAGTCCCCGGACCACGCCCGGAATTTGTTAACTAGCGGGTTGATTGAATTATCGAGCATCACCCTACTATCAGCTATCCTGACTCAAGTTATAAGAGGCTAAGGAGATCAGCATGGAAGAACCCATCAAAGAAGTCATTGTCCTGCTAAATAGTGACGATCCAGCTGCCCTGGCAGACTGGGCAACCGAGCACCTTAATCTAGATGAATCCTGGCGGGCAGTGAATGAAAGCGGTGCTGTTGAGCATGTTGAACTTCGTTGGGGACGGAGCAGGATTTCCATCAATGCAACACGTGAAGGCCAGCACATAACAGGAAAGACCAGCGTAGGCCTGCGTGTAGACGATGAAGCCGTGGTCCGGTCATTGTACCAGCAGGTGCTTGATAAGGATGCCGAGCTGCCAATGGAGTTGACCGAAAGCCGGGTTGCACTGAGCTTTACCGTCGCTGATTTGGATGGCAATGAGTGGTGGGTAAACGCTGAAACCGGCTTTTTGGATCGACTGCGTGAGGATACCTGACGGTAGCCATGTACACATGGGTTGTCGCGCAGAACATCGAACCATACCGGTTGCTAGTGATCACAATGACTTCGGTAGAGCCACGCAATCCGCTCCTGAAGCAGCTTGAAAACCAGAGAACTGATCTGTCCTGGCAGATTCCATCATGCTGAGTCACAGGGTAAGATCGTATCTCAAAGGCTAGTATTCAGCTTGCGGCCGGTGCGAAGTAGAGTATTTTTTTGCGCCGCCATGAACATGAAGCGCGGTTGAATCAATATCAATGAACAGCCAAGGAGATGGCTTTGCCGCACAGAGCAATTTTTATAACCGGTGGCGCGGGTGGCATGGGTCTGGAGACAGGGCGCTTGTTCCTGCGGGCAGGATGGCGGGTTGGTTTGTTTGATGTTGACCAGGCAGCCTTGCGTGCAGCTGAAAAGGAATTTGACGCTGGCCAGGTGATGACCAGGGCGCTAGATGTTACTGATGAGTCCGACTTTACAGCCGCTATGGAGGCCTTTTCTGACTTCAGCGATGGACGTATGGATATTTTGTTTAATAATGCCGGTATCGCGCCTGGCGGCTTATTAGAAGAGATGTCCACCGAGATCATTCGATCTGTTATTGATGTCAACATCCTGGGTGTTATTCATGGTATTCGAGCTGCGCTGCCATTAATGAAAGCGACCGACAATGCCCTGTGTATGAGCACATCGTCATCGGTGGCAACCTTCGGGCATGCCATGCGAGCGGTTTATACGGCCAGTAAGTTTGCCGTGAAAGGATTGACCGAAGCGCTTTCGTTGGAATTGGAGTCCTACGGTATTAGAACCGCCGATGTGTTACCAGGCTGTATTGACACGCCCATGCTGCGTGCTGAAAGCGCCAAGGGCGCTGGACGGCCATTTGAATTATCAATGCTAGAACGGCTCCCCAAACAGGGTGCCTATCGCCTGATGCCTGCGTCTGCCATTGCCGAGGCGGTCTGGGCAGCCTACCATGACAGCGATCAAATTCATTTTTATGTGCCCGAAGAGGTTGGCGATACAGATAAGGTCAAGGCAACGGATATTCAGGCAGCCCGCTCTGAAATCAAGGACTTTCTGTTTCGACCAAGATAAGGCTACCCTTTGGTGAGCCTTGCGGCAGACACACGCTGTCAAGCCAGCACAGTTGGTTAAAACGAACAGATCCAAAACCTGATCTCAGCATACTGATAACCTCTGGTAAAATGCCGGACCAGTCATTAACGACTTGATAGTGGATGGGGCTCATGAGCGATAATTCTGGAAATTCAGGCGACTCACATCGCTTGAAAGATAAACATCTGGCCGAGCATGTCGCTGAAAACAGATCCTACTGGGATTCGATGGCGTCCGACTGGGTCGGTGCTGGCCAGCGAAGCTGGCAGCAGGACTCGCCTACATGGGGTATCTGGGGGCTGCCAGAATCACAACTGCAGCTTCTGCCTGTCGATATGACTGGCATGAAAGCGATAGAACTTGGCTGTGGAACCGGTTATGTCTCTGCCTGGATGACTCGGCGGGGCGCTCATGTGACTGGCATCGATAATTCGCTTGAACAACTCAAGACGGCAGAGCGCCTGATGAAAGAATATGAGCTGGAGGTAGACTTTATTCATGGCGATGCAGAGGATGTCCCGTATCCTGATGCATCATTCGATTTTGCCATCAGTGAGTATGGGGCAGCAATCTGGTGTGACCCACTGGTTTGGATTCCAGAGGCGTATCGCTTACTTAAACCAGGGGGTTGGCTGACATTTCTGGGCTCGCATCCGATTGCCATAATGGCGACACCCGAAGACGGGTCCAATTGTGATGAGCGCCTGCATCGGCCTTATTTTGGGATGCACCAGCAGGACTGGCGGAATGTTGAACATGACCCCGGCGGTATTGAATTCAACCTGTCTCATTCGGACTGGTACCATCTTTTTCAAAACACTGGGTTTGAGGTGCTTGACTATCTTGAATTACAGGCACCGGAAAACAGCACGGAGGCAAAATTCTCGATACCGGCAGGCTGGGGCCAAGAATGGCCTTCAGAGCAGGTCTGGAAATTGAGGAAAAAGGAATAGTCGTAAGTAGGCGAGTCGTAAGTAGATCAGAGTAAGGTGCTGACATGCTTTTTAAAGTGGCAGCAGGCCTAGCATACGACGCCTTCCCGGGCCTTTATGAAGCTGGCCATAGAACGGCTGACATCCTCAGCAGTTGTGGCCCAGGAGCAGACGCTGATCCTTACCACGGCCTTGCCATGCCAGTTTGCAGAACCAATCCAGCATTCGCCTGATTGCTGTACCAGGGCAATAAATTCGGCGGTCGACTCCTCTGACCAATCAAAGCCAACCAGCACCTGGTTAAACACCACCTCATTGAGCACCTTGAAATTGGCTAACGTCAATTCCCTGGCGAACTGCACGGCTCGTTCATGAAGCCCGTAAACTAACTCATCAATACCGTCGCTGCCAAGATACTTAAGCGCCGCCCACAACTCTATAGCCCTGGCCCGCCGTGACATCTCCGGTGTGTACAGCATGCCGTCTCGATGCTCAGAGAAATTGACGTAGCTTCCGCTCAGCTGCAGCGCGCTCACCAGGGCCTCCCGGTCACTGCACAGCAATATGCCATTGTCATAGGGGGTGTTGAGGGTTTTGTGAGCATCAACCGACCAGGAATGTGCTTTTTCCATGCCTTTGGTTAGTTTGCCCAGCTGTTTTGTCGCTGCAGCCCACAGGCCAAAAGCGCCATCGATATGCACCCAGGCACCAGCTTGGCTGGCCGTGTCGCAGACTGCATCAATGGGATCAAATGAACCGGTGCTGACATGGCCGGCCTGTAAAACCACAATGGTATTTTGGTCCAGGCCGGGTAGTTTTGACTGGATTAAGCGACCCTGATCATCAGAGTCGACCCATTCGATATTATCAAGACCGAAACCAAGCAGGGCGGCTGCTTTGATGACACTACCGTGGATTGAGTCTCCAGCGACTATTCGAATGGGCGGTGCCCCGTTATGACCCTGCTGATTGAAGTCCCAGCCTTGATTCTTGCAGATGCGAAAACGAGCTGCGGCAAGGCCACAGAATATAGCCATGGAACTACCACTTAAAAAGCTGGCAACCACCTGGCTGGGCAGGCCAAACAGTTCGCGCAGCCATCTTTCGGTTACCGCTTCCAGTTGAGCGGTTATGGGCGACATCAGATACAGCGCGCTGTTTTGATCCCAGAAATCGGTTAACCACCTGGCAGCCAGGCTCACTGGTAAAACCCCGCCAGTTACGAAACCAAAATAGCGGCCTGCATTGGTGGCAACCGACGCGGGTGATCCGAGATTATGTAAGTCGCTCAGAATCTGTTCTGCGTCACCCTGGTCAACAGGGAGCGTCTCGACCAACTGCTCTAGATTAAGCAGGGCGCTCTGGGTGGGAAATACGCCGCGCTGGTTGATATGCTGCGCATAATCCAATGCATAACCAGCTGCCTGCTCAAAAAGCGCTTTCGATGCCATTTCAGAATGCATTTTATCGCGTAGATTCATCTGCCTTAATTCTCTTTGCATGTTTTTCTTAAAAGTACCACATTGGCCGGCCTAATCAGTAGCGCGTATACAACGAGATGCGCTGCCTGGGACAAAGGGGGAATTGCGCTTGCCCAGCGTTATCGCAAATAATCGGCTCATTGCGGTTCAGTTGCCTGTCTAGACCCCTGCTTAGGCAGTTAGCGGGAACGACTAAGGCATAGACAGAGGCTGATTACTCCGAATATGCTTAGGTCTTTACTGGAAGAACAAGGCGACCCTTGATGAACGTAGAATTTGGTATAGGCCTACCCCGATTAGATAGCATCGCCGAGAGTGCGCAGCGTGCCGAGGCTTTGGGATATGACTTTCTATCGACAGGCGAGCATGTTTTTTTCTATGGACCCATTGGTAATAGCCTCATATCGTTGGCAGCGGCGGCGGGTGCCACCACCAGAATAAAACTGATGAGCAGCATCACCCTGATTCCCCTGTACCCAGCTGCCCTGCTGGCTAAACTGGTGACTTCGCTGGATGTTGTCAGTAACGGCCGATTCAACCTTGGAGTAGGTGTGGGTGGCGAATTCGCCCGGGAGTTTGAGGCCTGTGGGGTACCGGTAGAGGAGCGCGGTGCCCGCACGAATGAAAGCCTGGAATTAATGCTCAGATTGTGGGCGGAAGATGATGTTCACTTTCAGGGGCGGTTCAATACGCTATCCGGGGTTACGCTGGAACCCAAGCCAACTCAGCAGCCGCACCCACCCATCTGGATATCGGGGCGTAGTCAGGCAGCCATGCGCCGCTGCGCTCGTTTCGGTACAGGCTGGCTGCCTTACATGTATACGCCCGAGAAATTGTCTGAAAGCCTGGCAGCAATTGCTGCTATGGGACAGGAATGTGAACGCAGCGTCCCGGTGAAACCGGGTCTGTTTATCTTTTTCGCGGTACACGAAGACCGGGATGTGGCTATCAAAATGGCGGCTGAGCGATTGTCCAGGCAGTATAATCAGGACTTTTCTCAGCTTGTACACCGCTATGCTATTGCTGGCAACCCGCAGGACTGTCGGGCTCGCCTCAGAGAATATATCGATGCAGGTGCTGCCACCATAATATTAAACTCAGCCTGCCCTAGTCATTACACGGACACAAACGAAGCAATCATGGCTGAGCAGGTGGTCACGGTGTTAAAGACAGGCAGTTAATCCGGGCAGGTGAGTAGTCAATGAATAATCCTCCCGCAGCCATCGCCTGTGTTATTGGATTGTAACGCAGTGGTAAATCCGTCTGAATCACGGGCTAGGCTGTGAGGTGCTGGTTAATCACCTGCAGGAAATCTGTGCCGTATTTCTCCAGCTTGCGCTCGCCCACTCCACCCAATCGGGCGAATTCAGTTATCGATTGCGGCAGCAACACACACATTTCCTGTAATGTACTGTCGTGGAAAATGACGTAGGGTGGCACACCCTGATCGTCGGCAAACTGGCGGCGACGGTCACGTAACGCCTCCCATAACACCACATCTATATCATCTGGCAGGGCAGTTTTGGTTTGTCGTTTGCCTTCCTGCTGCTTTACGTCGCGTCTCAGCTCAATCGATTCTTCACCGCGCAACAGCGGCCGGCACTTCGCCTCCAGTCGTAATGCGCCGAAGCGTTCCATATCAACGCTGAGAAAACCCCGCGCGACTAACTGCCGGTACACTGAGCGCCACTGATTGTTGTCCAGGTCGCCCCCCACCCCATGTATGGCCAGCTGGTGATGGTTGTTTTGAATAATTTTGTCATTGCTAGCACCGCGTAACACATCAATCAGGTGATTAACCCCAAAGCGTTGGCCGGTACGATAAACCGCGCTCAGTGCTTTGCGGGAGGCTTCGGTACCATCCCAGGTATTCACTGGTTCCAGGCAGGTATCACAGTTGCCGCAGGCTTCAATCAAGTTATCACCAAAGTAATTCAGCAGCGCCTGTCTCCGGCAGCTGGTGATTTCACACAGTCCGAGCATGGCGTTGAGCCGATGCTGCTCAGCGCGCTTATGCTCCTCACTGCCCTCGGAGCTCTCCATCATTTGCCGGAGTTTAATCACGTCCTGCAAGCCGTAAATCATCCAGGCATCTGCCGGTTCACCGTCTCGACCCGCACGCCCGGTTTCCTGGTAATAGGACTCGACCGTTTTGGGCAGGTCCAGGTGCGCTACAAAGCGCACATCCGGTTTATCAATGCCCATACCAAAGGCAATGGTTGCCACTATAATCACGCCTTCTTCGCGCAGGAATCGTGATTGGTGCGTGGCCCGGGTGCCGGCAGCAAGGCCGGCATGGTACGGCAAGGCGGTGAAGCCCTGTGTCTGCAGCCAATCGGCAATATTCTCGGTTTTCTTGCGTGACAGGCAATAAATGATGCCAGCATCATGCGGGTGCTCCTCCTTTAAGAAGCGCAACAGCTGTGCTTTCACATTGTATTTAAGGGCTATGCGGTAACGGATGTTGGGGCGGTCAAAACCAGAGATGTATTTCTCTGCTGCGTGCAGATCGAGTCGACTTAGGATTTCAGCGCGGGTGCGCTCATCGGCGGTGGCGGTCAGGGCCATACGCGGCACCTGCGGGAAGGTCTCATGCAGGATGCTCAGGCGCAGGTAGTCAGCGCGGAAATCATGCCCCCACTGGGACACACAGTGCGCCTCATCAATAGCAAACAGCGCGATAGTAGCGGTCTTCAACAGATTTAACATACGCTCCTGTTTGAGCCGCTCCGGCGCGATATAGAGCAAATCCAGATCACCGTTCAGCAGTTTTTGTTCTATCGCCTGCGCGGTGGCCGAATCCTGGGTCGAATTGAGAAAGCTGGCGCGTACCCCCAGTTCCTGCAAGGCGTCAACCTGGTCTTGCATCAGCGCGATCAGCGGTGAGATAACCACACCACAACCATCTCGAACGAGTGCCGGAATCTGGTAGCACAACGACTTTCCGCCACCGGTTGGCATTAATACCAAAGTATCTCTACCGTCCACCACAGCTTGGATAATATCGGCCTGGGAGTCCCGGAAATCCTGGAAGCCATAGGTGTGTTGGAGGTAATAATGGGCATCTTTCATGGGCGAGCAGTGTACCTGCATTCGCAACCTTCGCCAAACTCCTGTATAAGAGCGCCATGAAAATCCCCAAACGCATACGACCCTTGATTGAAGATGGCCTGGTTGACGAAGTCGTGCGTCAATTAATGAGTGGTAAAGAGGCCATGGTGTACGTGGTTCGCTGTGGAAGCGAGATCCGCTGTGCCAAGGTTTACAAGGAAGCTGCCAAGCGTAGTTTCAAACAAGCCGTGGAATACCAGGAAGGCCGCAAGGGCCGCAATACTCGCCGTCAGCGGGCCATGGAAAAGCGTTCCAAATTCGGTCGTAAGCAGCAGGAAGAAGCCTGGCAGAATGCCGAGGTCGACGCCCTGTACAAGCTTGATCGTGCCGGCGTACGAGTGCCCACGCCCTACGGTTGCTTTGATGGTGTCCTGCTCATGGAGCTAGTGACCGATGATGCCGGGCAAGTGGCGCCTCGCCTGATCGATGTGGCCCTGACCCGAGAGCAGGCAGTAGAAGACCACGCGGTAATGATGGGCTACGTAGTCAAAATGCTCTGCGCCGGCCTGGTACACGGTGATCTGTCTGAATTCAATGTGTTAGTGGACGATTATGGTCCGGTCATCATTGATTTGCCCCAGGCAGTTGACGCCGCGGCGAATAACCATGCCCAGTCGATGCTGGAAAGAGATGTTAATAATATGACCGCTTATTACGGCCTCTATGCGCCAGAGCTGCTGGGCAGCAATTATGCCAAGGAAATGTGGGCGCTATACGAGGAAGGCGAGCTCACCCCCGAGACGATGCTGACCGGTCTTTTCCAGGAGGACGAAAGCGCCGCTGATGTGGATGGCTTGATGCTGGAGATAAAAGCGGTTATGGAAGAAGAACAAAAACGCCAACAACGCCTGCTTGAAGCAGAACAGGATGAAGTGTGAACGATTTAGCCTTTAGCGCCCTCAATCTGCCACCAGCGCAGCTGGACAATCTGGATAACCTCGGCTACAAGCAGATGACCGACATTCAGGCTGCGGCATTGCCGCCGGGGCTTGCCGGTAAAGACCTGATTGCCCAAGCCAAAACAGGCAGCGGCAAAACCGCCGCCTTCGCCCTGCCTTTACTCACCAAATTGAATCCACGGGATTTTGGTACCCAGGCACTGATATTGTGCCCGACCCGTGAGCTCGCCAGTCAGGTCGCCGGTGAAGTGCGTCGCCTGGCCCGCTATCAACAGAACATCAAGGTAGTCGTACTGTGCGGCGGCCAGTCCATCGGCCCGCAGATAGGCTCGCTGGAACACGGTGCCCACATTGTGGTTGGCACACCCGGTCGCATCAAGGACCACCTGCGCAAACAAACCCTTTCGCTTGGGCGGGTGGGTACTCTGGTGCTGGATGAAGCTGATCGTATGCTGGAAATGGGCTTCATTGATGATATCAGCACCATCATTAAACAGACGCCAGGCACGCGTCAGACGCTATTGTTTTCCGCTACCTATCCCGATGATATCCGTTCCCTCAGCAGCCGTTTTCAAAGATCACCCGAACAAGTCAGTGTTGATGCGCTGGTCGACAACAGTCAGATCGATCAGCAGTTTTATATATGTCAGAGAAAAGACAAGTTACCGGGGCTGGAGAAACTCTTAGGACATTTTCGGCCCGACAGTGCCGTGGTGTTCTGCAACACCAAAGACAGCACCCGTGAAGTTTGCGCTCAGCTAAATCGCAGCGGCATTGCCGCGCTGGTGTTGAACGGCGATCTGGAACAGCGTGATCGTGACCAGGTGCTGGTGCAGTTCCGTCATCTGAGCTGCCGGGTATTGGTGGCCACGGATGTGGCTGCCCGGGGTCTGGACATAGAGGGGTTGCCAGCGGTCATCAACTTTGACCTGCCGCGCGACCCGGAAACCTACGTACACCGAATTGGTCGCACCGGTCGGGTTGAACAAAAAGGCCTGGCGCTGACGCTGTTCGCCGATACCGAGCGCTATAAACTGGATGCTATTTTCGCCTACCAGGACCGAGAATTAGCCTTCGAAGCACTGGCAGCGCTACCTGACAACAATGAGGTACTGCCGGAACCCGCTTTCGTGACGCTGGCTATTGCCGCTGGCCGAAAAGACAAAGTCCGGCCTGGCGATATCCTCGGTGCCCTTACCGGTGATGGCGGTATTGCCGGCAGTGCGGTGGGTAAAATTGATGTGATGGATTTCGCAGCCTACGTTGCCATTGACCACAAGTCGGCTGGTCAGGCACTGAATCGACTCGCCAATGGCAAAATAAAGGGCCGTAAGTTCAAAGTGCGCAAGCTGCAAGGCCAGCCGCGCTGATACTGTGCGATGCAGTGAACTGCCCAGTGCTACTGTCCTGTGCCCAATCACCCGGGACTATCGGCGTTATCCTGCCGAGCAGCAGACTTAGGGGTTTGTGGTGGGATCTTTGTAATCCAGATGCTGATTATCGGCAGTGAGGCTCGGCGCTTCCCGGTATCTGAGCATGTCCCCGATGAACTTTTTGTCGATGTTGGAGTCGTAGGCCGGAGCATTGACCGCTATCCCCGGCCTTTAGGCGCTAATGCACAATCCGTCCGTCCGGCTCATGAACATGGGCCATGCCTTCGCCAAACGGCGCGTCTCTTTTTCGCAGTGTTTCCTTCAGTCCGTGCTCCTTGAATGAACGCCCGTACTCGCGAACTGCCGGGGCATGGTGCGCGCGGGCATCATTCTCTGCAGCAAGCCTTTGTAAAGTCTGTGCGCCCATGAGTTCAAGACCTAAATTGGTAATTCGCTTGTTTGCCGCAAGCAAATCCGGATCGATGATACTGAGTCGATCTGCAAGTCCCTCGACCTCATCCTCCAGCAAATCTGCGGCCACAGATTTCATGACAAGTCCAATTAGCGCTGCGTCCTTGCCTGATACTGAATCGCCGGTCAACTGTAATCGCTTGGCCCACTGGGGCCCACAATGATACATCCACAGGTTGTTCGGTAAGGCGCCCATTGATCTGGCCGCCGGGAAACCTATTTTCGCGTCATCGGCTGCGATCAGCATGTCGCAACCCATAACCAGGTCGGTTCCCCCTGCCAGACAGTAACCGTGAATCTGAGCAATGGTAGGTTTATGGATCTCCCAGATAGAGCGGATACATCGATTGTTTCGTTCCATCAGCCAGACGTCATCATCGTGACTGCGTCCGGTACGGCGGGTGGACTCTTTGCTTCTGCCGCGCGCGGGCAGCCCTGTTAAATCGTATCCGCTGCAGAAGGCTCGACCCTCGCCTCGTAGAATAATGCAGTGTACGTCACGATTATCGTCAGCTTCCCAAAGTGCATGTTGCAGTTCCTGGAGCAAATCGTACGAAATCGAATTCAGTTTCTCCGGTCGCGCCAGTGTAATACGGGCGCGACCATCCTCCACTTGGTAACGAATGTTTTCGTAATCAGTCGGATCCACTTGTATTCTCCTTTTTATGAAACGGGTGGTGCAATAAGTATTCTTTTTCGCTGATTGAAGGTGCTATAGCTGTGCTGCCTGAAGATCGGGAAGCAACGGATTTCCCCGGGGTAGATCTGCTAACCATGACACAGGGCTGTCGAGTAGATCGGGCGCGTTTTTTTTCCAGTACCGTAGTGCAGCCGCCAACATATCTTCTGTTACCTTGCGTGCATTTTCGGCATCGCCGGCTTCGATAGCCAAAAGCACTCTGCCAGCTTTCTCAACGCTGGCTTTTCGTTGCCGCAAATCATATTGAATTCCCGCGCCCTCAGACATTTTATGTAATGCTTTAACAAGGAACCCCAGCACCATATTCCCGGATGCATCAGCAACAAGATTGTGAAACTGCCGCGTCTCGTGTGTCAGTGAATCAGAATCGTTGACCGCCGCACGCATGCGAGCGATGCTCTGCTGAATCGCTTGGATATGTTGGTGGGTTGCAGTTTTTGCCGCTTCTCCCGCCAGTACCGGGTAGATTGACATGCGGGCATCAATGACCGCCTGGAAGGATGCATTGGCGAACTGCAGCTGCAGTGAAATGGCGCTGGCAAGATGGTCTGTATGGGGAACATTCACTACCGGCCCGCCACCAGGACCGGCTTTAATGCGAAGTGCGCCCTGCAACTCAAGAAAACGTAGCGCTTCACGAACCGTGGCGCGAGCCACACCCAATTTCTCCACCATTACATACTCCGGGTCTAGCGGAGTCCCTGGTCTTAGCGCACGATCTTGAATATCCTGAACTATATTCCGTGCTACCCTTATCGCGGCTCTTTCGGTTGAGGTTTTTTTGGCCATTGATTCTTTTCCAGACTATTTGTTCATAGGTTGCATTGCTGATCACTATAAATCTATGATACTAGTTATGCCAGAATATTTGTAAGAAAGCTCATCCAGGTCTGGGTTGTATTGCTGCAGGTGACCGAACTATTTGAGCCTAGACATAAGATCATATTTTTTTAGTTAGGAGATTGTTGAAATGAAACTTGGATTAATGCTGGGCTATTCTGGCGGCGAGCTTCGAATACCCGTTGACAAAGTTCAACTGGCAGAACGATTGGGTTATGACACGGTTTGGACGGCCGAAGCGTATGGCTCTGATGCGCTGTCCCCGCTCGCTTATCTTGCCGCAAAAACGGATCGCATTCGATTAGGCACCGCAGTCATTCAGCTTGCAGGTAGGACACCCGCTAATGCGGCAATGGCAATTGCGACCATCGACGCCCTCGCAGGGGGAAATCGCGTCATCTGTGGTATTGGTGTTTCTGGGCCGCAGATTGTTGAAGGCTGGTACGGTCAACCCTGGGGTAGGCCGTACTACCGAATTAAAGATTACGTTTTGATCATGAAAAAAATTCTGCGCCGTGAGGAACCGGTTGTGCACGAAGGCAAGGAGATTTCACTGCCGTTTGTTGGTGATGGATCGATGGGCGTGGGTAAACCCCTCCAATCCATCCTGCACATGAACCCGGATATTCCAATTTGGCTTGGGACTGGGATGCCCGCAACGGTGAAACTGACGGCAGAAATTGCCGATGGCTGGCTGCCCCTTGGGCTTGTGCCGGAGAACTATGATACCTACAAACCCTGGATTGAAGCTGGACTGAAGAAAGCCGGTAAGACAGCTGATAATTTTGATTGTCAGGCCATGAGCAACGTTGTGATTACCGACGATGTAAAAACGGGTCTGAATCGAATGAAACCAGGCATCGCGCTTTACGTCGGTGGTATGGGTCATAAAACCAAGAATTTTCATAAGGAAATGATGATCCGCCGTGGCTTCGGCGAAGCAGCTGAGAAAATCCAGGAGTTGTATCTTGCTAAACGTAAGGGTGAAGCAATAGATGCGGTACCTGATGAATTTGTTGACCAGGGTGCTCTTATCGGTGACCGACAGAGAATTCAGAATCGCTTCAGAGATTGGGAAAACAGCGGCATTACTGGTTTGACGATCACGGGCGATGAGCAGGCGTTACGCATGATGGCAGAACTAGCACGACTCAATGTAGAACCAAACGCCTAGTTGGAATTGTCGTTGGGTTTCCTCGGTTAAGCACTCAATCGCTGGAAACCCGGATTTATGATCCCAGCATAAATCCATTCCCGAACGGGTCGCCATGTTAATAACCTGCCTTAAACACAACAGTATGCGTGCGGCATCCCGGTTGAACTGGCGAGGCTGGAGGTTCCTGCCGGCGAATATCGAGGTTCCTGCTTAACTGGAAAGTACTAACTCGGCTAATTTTTCTCTCTGGTAAGTCGCATCGCCAAGTAAGGCCTGGCTGTGTAGTTGACGCTTGAGGTAAAGGTGGACATAACATTCCCATGTAAAGCCGATTCCGCCATGTAATTGAACGGATTTTCTAGATCCAAAGCCGACTGCATCGTTTGCCACCGCCTTGGCCATTCTGGCATATTGTTCGGCCATATCAGGTTCGTGATCAATTGCGCAGGCAGCGTTGTAGAGGAGTGATCTGGCTTGATCAATTTCAACCATAAACTCAACCAGAGGATGTTTCACAGCTTGAAAAAATCCTATGGTGCGATCAAATTGCTGTCTTGTTCTGGCATATTCTGCGGTCGTCTGTAGCTGCCATTCTGCAGCGCCACACATATCTGCGCTCAGTAGGACTAACCAGGCAGCCGTGGCGGTAGCCAGGGCATTCAAAGATTCTGCACCTGATGCAACAAGTTGACTGGCGTCTACAGCAACGTTGTTAAAAACCAGGGTCGCCTGATCCCGGGTCAGGTCAACAATCGAGTCTGGATTAATTAACAACCCCTGAGCATTTGCATCAATAACATAAAGAACCACTTTGCCGTCAGTTTTTGCATTAACCAAAAAGTAGTCGACTTTTTGGGCGTCCTGTACGAAAAAAACACTGCCGTTGATAACGCCATTTTCTACCACTAAATCAGATTCATTATGTCCCCAGGAACCATGCCGATTGCATGATGCATAACTGAACGACTTGCCCCGAACAATATACGAAAGCGCCTGGTCGGCAGGTTGACTATTACAGGCCTTCAGAATGTAGGTCGTATTCAATGTCGATATCAGAGGGCACGGGAAGGCTGCTTGGCCTACCTCTTCCACCAACCCTGCCACCGCAACAGCGGACATACCGAGTCCTCCAGCCCTTCCTGGTACTGCAGCCATCAACCAACCCAGGTCGACGACCTGTTGCCACAGACCCAGATCCCAACAGCATTGCCCACCTCGCATTGCACTGCTATCGGCGGCAACAAGGCTATGCAGTTGGTTGGTGGGTAAATTGTCTTGGAAAAATTTCTTTGCAATGTCTTTCAGTGCACGTTCGTCTTCGCCAAAACCGAAATTTTTTGGTTGGGCTGTTGCTTGAGCCATGATTTTTCCTGTTACTACTTGGTTTTAGCCAGACCTAGAATACGTTCACCCAGAATATTTTTCTGGATTTCGTTGGTGCCGCCTGCGATCGTTCCACCGAACGAGCTTAAGTAGGCAAACGGCCAACGACCTGCATCGGGTGCCTTTTCATCTTCGTGACTCAACGTGCTCGATATGCCTTCGATCTCCATCGCAATGGCAGCCATGGCCTGCATATATTCAGTACTGAGCAGCTTATCCTGCAAAGCCAGTCTTTGCGGATTGGCCAGTGCAGGCACACCCCTTAAGCGGCGGTTTTGTTTGATGCCGACAGAACGTATCAGCATCTTCATGATCTGATCCCGAACATGAGCATCGTCGATAGCAGGTATCCCGTTTCGGGAACACTTTTTTGCAAGCGCTATCAGCGGCGATTGATTACGTGATACTTTGTCACCGGTCAGAGAGCGTTGCCCGCCAGCATTGGGTGTGGTCATTTCTCCCGCGCTGCGTTCATGAGCCAATGTGGTCATCGCAACCTGCCAGCCTTTGCCTGCTTCATCTAGGCGAAAACCATCATCGATCGCCAGGTTATCAAAAATCACTTCGTTGAAGCCTGCTTCCCCCGTGATTTTGACCAAAGGACGCACGGTCACTGACTTGCCAAGCTGCGATTTAATCGGCACCACAAAGTATGACAGGCCGTTATACTTGTCTGCCTTGTCGGTACGCGCGAGCAGAATCATCCACGTGGCGAAATTCGCCGTTGAAGTCCATACTTTGTGGCCGTTGATAATCCATTTATCACCTTCACGCCTGGCAAATGTTTGCACACTGGCCAGGTCCGAGCCGGCACCAGGCTCACTAAAACCCTGGCACCACAACTCTTCGCCCGAGAAAAGTTTAGGTAAGGTCAATTTCTTTAAGTCATCTGATCCGTGAAAGTAGATTGTTGGTGCTGCCATGCCTAAACCGATAATACCGGCAAAGACAGGGGTTTTGGCGAGCGCCATTTCCTGGTTAGCGACTGATTGGCATTTGGTGCGGCTGCTACCACCGAATTCCACCGGGTAATCACAACCGATTAGACCCGCGTCGTAAGCGGCCTTCTGCCAGCCACAATAATAGTCCCGTTGCTGGTCTGTCACCATCTCAACACCACTTTTGATTGGTTTGAAACCGGGCAGGGGTGGATTATTTTCGCTTAACCATGCGCGCGCGTATTGACGAAATTCGGCTTGCTCAGGTGTATCTCTTTTCTTTGCTTGTGCTTGTGTCTGGCCAGCCATTGTTTACAGCGCCTTGCGTTGATTAAGAGCCGCTGTATTGTCATGCAATATCAATTGTTGCTGGGCCAGATCGACGCCATCGAGATCGCCAAAAATGTCCTGGGGGTGTTCCATGCCTTCCATATGCGGCCAATCCGATCCGAAAAGCACACGATCTGCGCCCATATGTTTAACCACATCTGAAATCTTGTCTTCCCAGAAGGGGTTAATCCACACATGTTGGCGGAAAAGTTCAGCCGGGTCCTGATGGTAATACTTTGGCATTCTTGCTTTAGATTGTTCGAGCTTAATAAAAAGTTCGCGCAGAAAGCCTGAGCCGTTTTCTACCGAGGCAATTCGAAGGTTGGGGAATCGCTCGAATAGCTTGTCGTAGGCAAGGGTCAACAAAAAATCATAGATAGCTCTCTCGGAGATAAGACCGGCCACCGAAGGTTTGCGGCCACCGCCCAGCGCTGCCAGTGCCGCGTTTCCGCCATAGCCATTGGCTGTGTAGCCATTGGCGCCAACATGCGCAACGACGACAATACCCGCCTCGTTAACTCTTGCCCAGAAAGGGTCAAAGCGCTCATGCGACGCCGCAAAATAACCGTCACGGGTACACACGGCGGAAGGGCGCATAACAAGCACTCGTGCATCCCGCTCTAATGCCTTTTCCAGTTCGCGACAGGCAAAATCGACATCAGCGAGTGTGATGTAGGGCGCAGCAAAGATTTGATCTTTGTAGGAAAATCCCCAGTCATCATCCAGCCAACGGTTGAAACCTTCGAATAAAGTGCACATCGCATCGATATCATGAACCATGGGTTGTTCGTAGAGGATTCCAGCGGTGGGAAATAACCATACAGCCTCAAGGCCCTGTTCCTTAATGCGATCGATTCGAGCATCACGGTCCATGTATTCTGGCGGCATCGGTCCGAGCGCCGAATGCGTTAACTCAACGAATGTTTTGCCGCGCGGATTGCCATGGTAATACTCACGGAGAACCCCGGGCTTTGAAACTGGATTGAAGGTCGGGTTACCAACAGACTTGTTTAGTTTCCCGGCAACCAGGTGAAATTTCTTGCCATCTTTCATCTCCACCCATTCCACGCAGCGTTTCTGCATGCGCCTTGGCACATAACGCGTAAAAGCATCCTCCGCTTCGTAGTAGTGGTTATCCGCGTCGAACAGCAACCCATCATACTTTTCCATATTGGCCCTTTACATATTACTTGTGTTAATTAGTATCATAGTTAGAATGGAGACTCAAACTTATCCAGCACCGGGCCGGTTACGCCTGAGGACTAGACGCTTATGAGCATCGTCAATCAAACTCAAGAACAAGAAGTGGTGGCCAACACGCCACTGGAAGATATTGATGTCAGCCGGCCGGAACTGTTTTCCGGCGATACCTGGCGACCCTGGTTCGCTCGACTGCGAGAGGAAGCGCCGGTTCATTATCTGGCAGACAGTGCCAACGGGCCGTTCTGGTCGGTGACCAGCCATGATTTGATTAAGGAAATCGACACCAATCATCAGGTGTTTTCTTCCGAAGCCGGCGGGATTTCCATTGTTGAGGCGCAAGAGATCGAGTCTCAGGAACTGCAGGGTGAGAGTTTCATCCAACTCGATCAGCCCAGGCATGGTCCGCAGCGCCAGGCGGTCACACCCTCTGTTGCACCGCCGAACATTGCCGAGCTGGAGCCGGTTATTCGAGAGCGTGTCATCGACATCCTTGAGGGCCTGCCTGTCGGCAAGACCTTTAATTGGGTTGAGCAAGTTTCAATTGAATTGACTGGTCGGATGCTGGCGACTTTATTAGGGTTTCCTTACGAAGAGCGTCACAAGTTGATTCGCTGGTCGGATATCACGACCAACGTACCCCAAGTGACCGGGGACGATAGTATCGACATGAAAGGACGCTACGAGGAATTAATGCAAGCTGCCGCAATGTTCTACCAGATATGGCAGGAGCGCGCAGCAGCACCACCGAGCATTGATCTTATTTCAATGCTTGCTCATGGTGAAGATACAAAAACAATGAACGAGAACCCGGGGCTGTTCCTGGGCACATTACTGCTATTGATCGTCGGCGGCAATGATACGACACGGAACAGCATCAGTGGCGGTGTCATTGCCTTGAATGAGCATCCGGATGAATATCAAAAACTGCGCGACAATCCTGCCCTGATCCCCAACATGGTATCCGAAATGGTTCGCTGGCAGACGCCGGTTATCCACATGCGTAGAACCGCACTTGAAGACTATGAACTGGGTGGCAAGCTCATAAAGAAAGGCGAAAAGGTCATCATGTGGTACCTGTCCGGTAACCGTGATGAGCGCGTTTTCGAAAATGCTGATCAATTTATCATCGACCGGCCAAACGCACGTCAGCATGTTGCTTTTGGATTTGGTATCCACCGCTGTATGGGTAATCGCCTGGCCGAGATGCAGTTGCGAGTGCTCTGGGAAGAAATTTCCAGTCGATTCAGCAAGGTGGAACTGGTTGGTGACGTGGTTCGCTTACCTAATAACTTCATCCGTGGCATTAAAGATGTGCCAGTGCGCCTGCATGCGAGGTGATTTACGCGGCAATTGAATCATTAATGCAGGCTGCCTTTGGGGTAATGTTAGCTCAGCAATGAAATCAGTTGGGTGCGTTAACTGACAAGGGCCCAGGTTACCAATAAGAAGCGATGCGATAATGACCACATCGACTTGCAGCATTTTACATACGTCCGATATCCATCTAGATAATCGGACCGGGCTGGATGGAAATAGCGCCGCCGAAACCGGTTTAACCAGGGTTGTTGACAAGGCGCTTGAGCTAGACGTCGATTTATTTTTACTGGCAGGTGATCTGTTTGATCACAATCGCGTCAAAGATCACTGCCTTGAGTTCGCAACAGCACAGCTGGCACGAATCAACTGCCCTGTGGTGATGATCACGGGGAATCACGATTGTCTGGCCGACCATTCCGTTTACCACCATTACGATCCGAAGGACGCCGGTGAGCACATCCACTTTATTCGCGAAGCCGATGGCGGATGCGTTGATTTCCCGTCTCTCGGCGTTCGAATCTGGGGCAGAGGAATTGTCGATCATCATCCCGGGAACAAGCCCCTTAACGGCATACCTGAACATGATGATGACGCTTGGCATATCGGTCTGGCACATGGCTATTACGTTGGTCGTGGTCTGGAAATGTACTCGTCACTGATCACGCCTGATGAAATCGAGGCTTCACGGTTCCATTACCTGGCACTGGGCCATGTACATGTGTTTACCACTATGGAACACGGCAGCACCCTGGCGGCCTATTCGGGATCACCTAATCTCGATCTTGGTATCAAGCAGATGACAGCCGCACATGTAGTGCTCCATCCTGAGAGCGGCGTCTCGGTTTCCAGGGTTGTTCTATAAATTGTTTTAGTGTTGTCTGAATTGGAAATTTCGGCTAGCGAAACCTACCAGGGCCGTCTGGAAGCTGCCCAGTCAAATGGCCTAACACCCTCTTCAGTCAACTGCAATATCTCTGCCTTGGGCTGATCTTCATCCAGGTGCAGGAATCCAATGGTGCCCAATTGCACATTGAGGTTATGCGGATAGGTCGGCGAACCCGGGTTTACGCAGAGCACCCCGTCAATCATATCAATCTGTTCAACATGGGTGTCGCCATAAATGAGCACATCGGGCTTTGCTTCGGGAAATAGCTTGCCAAGCCATTTACTGACCGTGATATCGGGGGGAATCTCCGGCATGGGAATGTAGTGCGTAAGGCCAATGCGGAAACCGTTGAATTCCAGTGACCAGACTTCACGCAGTCTGTCGTCATCGGGTTGAATGCAGCGGCCTGCAGAGCCATCGTCGCCGTTGCCACGAGCAGCGTACACCGGCGCAATTTCCTGCAACCTGTCGATGACACTTAGATCATAGATATCACCCGCGTGAAGGATTGCTTGCACATCATAAAACTGTTGGTAAACATGAGGCCAGAGTTCCGGCATTGCCTCCGGTATATGGGTGTCTGATATCAGTCCGATTTTCAAAGGAGAAGTCTCGAAGTAAGCCTGAAGTTATGAATTATCCCAAAATGCCGGCTCTGGCGGAACCCCTGCCTGACTGTGGCGTTAAGGATGCCAAGAATCTTTGCTGATCGGGTCTAGTCATCGGCCGGTAAATACCGGCTTACGTTTTTCGAATATCGCCCGTACCGCTTCTTTACCATCGTCGCTCGCCAATCCCCGACCGGTGTAGCGCAGTTCTTCTCGCACTAATGCTTCGATGTCGGCTGGCAAGCCAATTTGTGTCACCAGGTGTTTGGTTTGACGTGCTGCAAGTGGTGCAACCTCGGCAATCTTTGTGCAGTAAGCAAGAAACGCCGGCAAGAATCCCTCTGCCGCAACGACTTCGCCGACCAGGCCAATGGACAGCGCGGTACTGGCGTCGACCATGTCCTGTTGGAGCAGAAAACGCATCGCTCCCTCATGCCCCAGGGCTTGCGGTAAAGTCCAGGTAAGACCACAGTCCGGCGAGGTACCGGCTCGTGCATAACCGGGATGAAAACGCGCTTTTGAACTGGCCATCCGAATATCGCAGCACATCGCCAGCGACAGCCCGGCACCAATCGCGATGCCATTGATTCCTGCAATAACAGGTTTCTGACAGAGGACTCGAATGCCGGTTACCAGTTGGACCACGAGATCCACAGTGTCACTACTTGACGCACGCTTGGCATCGCCAGATTTTCGAGGACTGAGATCAGCGCCAGCACAAAAAGCATCACCGACCCCGGTAATGCCTATCACTCTGATGGCATCGTCATGCGATGCGTCATCAATGGCACGTACGATCTCGCGTGTCAGGCTATTTGCCAGGGCATTCTTTTTAGCAGGTCGGTTTAACCGCAAGAGTCGAACACCATGTAGGGTTTCTTCTAACAGCACTGGCTCTACCTTGCTTGGGTTGTTATTCATCTGGGTCTCCTTGTCAGGTCCAGTGGTATTGTTCTGAAAATTCAAGCATACCGCTGGTAACTGCCGTCTACTGAGAAGTTAACTAGTATCATGGTTAGAATACAGGCTCAAGGTGATTTTGTCTCGGCGTGCAATATTCAAACGCTAAAGTTTGCCTGGTTCACTGGCTTTGTTAACTGTTAAGGGAGACTTTATTGGTCTATTGCAACATTGCTGTATGGCGGCTGTATGGCAGCTGTATGGCGCTCGGTTTGGTGCTTGAAAAGGTATTTCCGACGAATTCTGTCTAGGGACCGCGCGAAGGACTAGTTTTTGCTAGCGCCTGTTTTTCGGTGCCCATTGGCTGTTGGGTGCATGACTTGCCTACCCTCTGGCTCCCGCCAGGTCATGCGGCTGACGATCAGGATCGTCAGCAGACCGACGAAAAAGCCTGGGATCATCTCGTACAGATCAAAGGTGTCAGCTTTGAATTGCAATATCCACAGTACAGTGACGCCAAAACCGAGCACGATGCCAGAGGCTGCCCCTTGTAAAGTCGTCTTTTTGTAATACAGCATGCACAGGATTACCGGTCCAAAGGCGGCTCCCAGTCCCGACCAGGCAAACAGAATAAACCAGAATAAAAATTTCACCTCATCGATGGCAAAGGTGATGCCCAGCACGCCGATCATTACCGTGATTACCTTGCCCACGTTTGCCAATGCCTTGTCACTTTGGCTGCTGTTGAATATCTTTTGCATGATATCCCGCACTACTGCCGACGACGCGAGCAGTAACAGTGAATCAACTGTGGACATAATGGCGGACAGTACAACCACCATGAGCACGCCGGTGATGATAGGGTGGAACAGTTCTCTGGCGAGATGGGGGAATATCGTTTCGGCGTCCGCGATTTCCGGAAACAGTGCGCGACCGGCCATGCCAGCAGTAACGGCGCCCACGTCAAACAGGAGAATGATAAGCACTGACATGTTGCGAGCCTTTACCAATTCGCCCTCACTTTTTACCGCCATAAATCGGGTCATGAGCTGTGGCACGCCGAGAAATGGCAGCCCAATGGCCAGAAAACTGACCACCAGTATCCAGCCGGGCAAACCCGTATCCAGGGCGCCGGTCATACTGAGTAACGACGGGTCCTGGGCCGCGAGATTGGCGGTGACACTGTGCCAGCCGCCAGCAGCATCAATGGCTACCAGTGGCACGATGATCAATCCAACGAGCATCATTGCGCCCTGTAGTACGTCTGTGTAGGAGACCGCCTTGTAGCCGCCGACGATGGTGTAGGCAATGATGACGATGCCACCAACGATTACCGCCGTGGCGTAGTCTATTTCGATGAATCCGACCAGGGCCTTGCCCGAAGCGGCCATTTGCGCGGTTACATAGGCGCAGACCATGGTCAGGATGACGACAACCGATATCCAGCGAAGAATATGGCGACTGTCGTTGAACCTTGCCTCGAGCACGTCTGGCAGGGTTATCGAGTCAGTTTCGTCACTGAGCTTTTTCAGGCGTCGAGAGATGAGTAACCAGGCCAGTGCTATACCGATCACTTCTCCTATCACTACCCAGTAAGCCTGGGCTCCGACGGTAAACCCCATGCCCGTGAGCCCCAGCAATAGCCAACCGCTTTCACCGGTGGCATTGGTACTAAATGCCACCACCCAAAAAGGGAGTTTCTTACCCGCCAGGAAGTAGCCTTTGAGCGACTGGGATTCCTGTCGGCTCCACAGCGCCAAAGCGATCAGCATGCAGAGATAAACAAAAAACACGGTTAAGGTGATGTACATAGTTGTTCGTCCTCACTCAGGTCACTGGTAACACGCCGTCGGCGTCGGGAGTTATCCTTATTTGTTGACTAGGCCATTGAAACATTTCTACTCCGCTTTCACAGCAACCATCGGGTCGTGGACGGAAATTTCAAACCAGGTTCCTTTGACCTGTTGAAGACAAGGGGAACACGCGCGGAGGACAATCGCAAATAGGGTTTAAATCCGTAATTTTTTGGGTGCAGGTTCAACGAGGGAAAGGGGCTTGGCATGCCAAACTCGATCAGCTATTGCGCTAGAGGGCCGATCCCAGGCAGCCAAAAGCCATGACAGCAATAAGGACAAAGGTTCCCTGCGCGCCAATTAACCTGGGATAATTGTCCCCAGGATAAGTTCCCAGCCCGAAAGCGTGGAAAAGTCGCAGCACAAAAAGTGACAGGCCAAACCCGTGCAACAGAAGTTGTGAGGCACCCTGGATCTCTAGAACCAATAGCAGTAACAATGCAATCGGTACATTCTCTATGAAATTTGCTTGAACGCGCAGTGCGGCATCGGGTTGCCAGGCAGGAACCTTACCCGGCCGCAACCGGGCATACAGCACAAAGTTCGCTAGTACGACAGCCAGTAAAGCATGTAAGCCGACATACAGCGCAGTTACTGGAACCAACCCTGACATCTCATTAATAGCCATTACAAGATTCCCCACACAACCAGCCCCAGCCCTGCCAGAGAAAGAACGAGCCCAATGTAACTGTACTGGTCTAGCCAGAACAGCCCGAAGGCTTGCGGAGACCCCTTTTCAGCAGTGGGTGATTCCCCGGGAGACAAAGCGTGAGGCAGTCCACCAACCCACAAAATCAACAGACCCTGAAACGCCATCCCCAAACCCAGTACGACTATCCAGAATTCAGACATCCAGTTCTCCGGTACTCTATTGTTAGCCCAATCCTAGGGTTTGATAATAACTTCTTCTTTTGCCATAAAAAGCGCAACACTCTCGATGTCCACGAAATTGGCTGCATCGCCACCCTGATCTTCTCGCATCTGTCTTGAGGCGATTGCACGCCCGGCAGCCTCTATATCTGGCCACGAAATTTCTGTAATACCATCGTAAGCAGGATTTACTGTTTGGTATGAATCAGCCAGCGAGTGAATCTGTACGTAACTTAGTGCCTCTTGTGTTAGCGCAGCAATCGGGCCATGGGTGTGCCACCAGTAATGCTGGAATTCCCCCAGCTCCAGGTCCGGGCGCTTACGAAAGGGGTACACCCCTTTTACCCTGTCTGCAGTAATGTATTCTGCAGTCCTAACTACCACACGCTCCATACCCACAAGACAGGATTGAACCTCTGCCCCATCAGCAAGCAGGTCCCTGATGCCCACAGAGCAAGCAGCAGTCGCTATCGATGAATCATCAAACCACAACTCTGCCAAACCGGAGAACGCAGGTGGCTCCTGACCCAGCAGCGCTCTGGTCTGGACATAACCTTTAATCCGAGGCAACACAGATCGGATGGCACCCTCAGCATCATGACCCCTGAATCGAAAAGGATCTTCACCGGCGTTGATCAGAAAGCAGGTTTTATACATTTACTCTCCTCTAAGAGATGTTTTACCGCTATGGGCCATCATCAGGCATGTTAAAACAGTCTCCATAGGAAGAAAAGAATCGTCTAAAGGCGAAGCAAAGCCGGGGACCGTATGGGAGGTATAGCGCTATCTATGCACGTCTGCGTGGCTCAGGCACCTGCGGCTGGCTTACAGACTGTTGCGTTGATCACTTAGACAGTGTCGATAGTCCCAGTCCTTGGCACCCGGTTCATGCCATTCATCAAAATCGTATGCATGACCTCGGACATAAACCATGCCATTGATCGAGGAAGAACCGCCCAACACTTTGCCACGGGGGCAATGTAAGCGACGATTAGCGAGAGCTGGCTCGGGTTCAGAATCGAAAAACCAGCTTAACTTTTTATTATTCTCTGGATAGGACAGCGCGGTGGGCATGCGAATAAACAGATTTTTATCGCTACCTCCAGCTTCTACTAAAAGGACCTCATGGGCTCCATCTTCGCTTTACCGATCCGCCAGAACGCAACCGGAGGAGCCTGCGCCAACGATAATGTAATCGTATTGCGTCAAGGCCATGTTCTTATTAAATGTCATTCAACGAACCCCAGGTGACGTCTTTGATTATTTGGCTACATATTCTGGATGCAACTCTGTATGCAACTCTGTATGAAATGCTGTATGAAATAAGGAAAGTATCCAGACCAACATTATGTTGCCATCGTTATATGATCATCACGGATGAACTGACAAACCAGCCTCTCGAATGCCCTAATGAGAACGGGTGTTGTTGGTGCTACCATCAACACTTTGAAATAGTGAAGAATTACATGAGAATATACAGTTCTAAGTCGTTCTTACTACCATTATCCGTCAAATTGGTGATCGCCGGGCTACTGATGGCTGGACTGGTAACAACAACTCGGGCCGCGATTGAATCCATGGAAACTAATGTATTGGATAGCAAAGGTCGGCCAAAGGATGACCCCCGCTATATGGAAATCCGAACTTTAGAGGAACAGGAACAGCGAGGCGTTAGCCTTTACCGAAGCGGTAAGTATGAAAAAGCTTATGAGGTATTGTCTGAACCTGCACGTCTAGGATTCAAACGCGCCCAACATAGCATTGCTTTGATGCATATCCAGGGGCAATCGGTTCAGAAAAACCTGTTAATAGGCACTGCGCTATTTGGGCTGGCGGTCGAGTCCGGGGACCGTAAGTTGCTGAAGGAGCATGCAAAACTTTTGGAAATGATTCCTGAAAAATTCACATCACTTGTAAAGAAACAAACCGAGTACTATATCGAACGTTATGGCATGGAAGTACAAGGTATTATTTGTACTAGAGAAAAGCCCTCTGGATCACATTTCACAGTGGTGGAATGCCGTAAGCAACCGGGCAACTACAAGGGATATCCCTGGGCACCATAACGCGTATATTTCAATCGATCAGGTTAGATTGAGATTGCGGTTGGAGAAATGATGAAACCTATTTCGGCAGATTCCCATGTTGTAGAAGGGCCTGAAGTCTTTACGGGGCTTGCGGCACGTTTGCTGACGAGGCGCCCCGCGTCATGGATGTGGATGGTCAAGTCGATTGTATCGTAGTCCCCGCCCGCGGTTGGCTCGGCGTGAATGTGGCAAGAATGGGAATGGTCGCAACCAGGCGTCCCGCGTGGGTTCGCACGGTATAAAGGGACTGATTATTCGGCCTGAGCTGCAGCGTAATTGTATTTTGATTTGTTTTAAGAAAACCAATGACGGGGTCGCTTTTAACAACCTGGGACGAGCAACCCATAAGCAGAAGAGAAATAACACCAGAGCTAGCGCACCAATTCGTTTATTGCTGCATATTCTTTACCAATTGGCTGAGATTGGTGAAAACAGCTTCAAAGGATATTTTCAGGGTGTCGATGTCGGGTCGTAAAATGGCTGGTCACCACTCACAGTTACCCTTCGTAACAACCTTTCGTGTGGGTAGTAATCGCTGGCCGCATAGTGCTGAACCGCCCGATTGTCCCAGAATGCAATCGATCCAGCTTCCCATTTGAATCTGCAGACATATTCCGGCTTTGCGTGCTGTTGCAATAGAAAAGCTACAATCTCCCGGGACTCATCTGGCGGAAGGGTTTCACCAGTGCGTGCATCGTACAGCGAATCACGTCTTAGAAAACCGCCGTTGAGGTACAATCCTGTTTTACCAGTCTCGGGGTGTGTGCGCAGTAGAGGATGGTTCACACCGAAAGGGATCTCATCTTTGATCTCCTGAGTCAGATCGTCAGAGAACTTTGCTGAACCTCTGCCCATCAGAAAGATGCGATAATCGTTAACCCCGCAAAGCATTTGCAGACGTTCCTGTATCCCGGGGGGCAGGCCAAGGTAACAGGCATGACTGTCTGAAAACAAGGTATCTCCGCCTACAGGCGGACTGATAACACATTGAGCAATCGAGCCCAGTGACGGTTTTTTCATCCATGTCACATCAGTGTGCCAGCCATTCTCAGCACCTGGGCTCTTTTCACCGTGGCGGAGTTCCAGGATAAACGGGTTAACACCGGATTTACCAAAAGGGAAAACATCCAGGTAACCAAATCTACGGCCGAATGCAACCTGCTCATCTTCTGACAGGTTCTGGTCACGAAAAAAAATAACCTTTCGTTCCAACAGGGTATCTCGTATGAATTGAACAAATTCCGCCGCCAACACCTCTTTCAGGTCCACGTTGTGAATTATCGTGCCGAGAGTGATACCCAGATGTTCGAATTCAACTCCCAGGTTATCCGCCCGATTCTGCAGGTCATCTGAGACAGGTGTGTAACCCATACGTTCATATTCACGGTTTACACCCAGGCCAGATCTGTTATGCAGAGGAAAGAGATCTTCCACGCTGGCATCTTTCGCGTGTTGCTGAAAACCCATTCCTGCCTGGTGCAGTTTCTCCGCATATTTGGTCGCCAACCTGTTGTAATCTTCCTTTGATTCCGACGTTTCAGCTTGTGCCATAACGCGTACTCCCGAATAAATTGATATTCATCTGATCATAATAACTGAGTGCTTGATATTAGTCCTAATTTTGAATCTGATATCTGGATGACGGACACACAATCAAGAGATGAGCAATGTAATCCATATTAGTTGCATGGCTATCTTTCCGTAAACCTTCCCACCAAAGATCATCGACCGAAGGTATTTGAATTTGCAGGTTCACCGGCATAGGGTAGATTCGGCATGCACGAAAACTATGCAGGATGGCGTCTCTAGTTGGGTGTGTTGCTTCAATATAGCTGGCGAGACTACATCAGGATCTGAACTGGCCGAATTCAGCATGACGTAGATCCTTCGGCAAGCCTCAGGATGGCGCGACTGTTATGACGTATCCCCTGTCGGGTGATGCACCATTAAGCACGGTGTGGTAAACGTCATCGAGTTCCTCAAATGGCCTCTCTTGTATCGTTACCCACCTGTCAACCCGGTCGAGAAATGCTTGAGTCGCATCGCCAATTCTCTGCTGATACACGCCAGGCCCGAGTTCCTTGTTTCTTTTGATGATCTGGGTAGGTGCAAAGAATCCCTCGGGTTTAGGGCCTGGCATGGAATCTGCCGCCGGGCGTAAACCTGATTGATGGTGGGTAATTCCCACCCCGCAGCTATTTACGAGATTGTCGGTAAGGTGATGGTGAACACGGTTCAGTACCTCGCCGTTTCCCGACATATCCACATAGGCGCTGGTTGCTAAGGGCAACTGTTCCACGTCGTCATAAGACAGCACTACATCATACAATCCAAGGTTCTTGCAGAAGTCGATGTTAGCGGGGGAAGTAAGGCCAATGACTGAGTTATAACCCCGGCGTTTCAACATAAAGGCAAGGCCAAAGGCCGTTTTGCTGGACGCGCTGCCAAGAATCATCGTTTCTGCACCGAAGAAGTCGTTGTCGGCAAAGTAGTCGTCAAGAACAAAGGACGTGGTGAATAACGGCCGGTAAAGCATGTAGTGGTTGTCATGATCCGGGTTGAAACCATTCCCGACAGTCATTAGTGAGTACTGATTGTAAACAACCGGTAATGCTGACCGGTGGGCGCTCGCATCTATAAACCCGCGGGCGTTCACTTTCTCGGGTCTGACGACCAGTTCGGAGGACATGGGATAATAACCGTAACAACGATCTCCTACCGCCAGGCCCAGATGCTCACTGGCAGTCACGGTGCCAATCCCCCAGACCGGTATTCGCCCCCAGCCTTCCCCCGCGGGGAAGAAATTCCAGTAGCCGATCGTATCACCGGCCACACCATAGGTGATGTTGTTAGCCGTGAGGGCAAAACGGTCAATCCGCAAAACCGCCTCTCCGGTCGAAATCGAGGCAGCATCAGTCTGCTCAACTTTTGTTTCAGCAAGAATTTTTCGATTAACAAGATAATTTGCTGGCATAATCTGACTCCTAGGTGAGATAAATTTGCCTCCAGGCTTTCAAAACGAGTGAGTCAATGACTCCACCGCATTACCAGTGCCTGCCTTAAATCGATGACACTTCTACAACGCCAAAAGGCGATTGCCAGAATAATCGTTGGCGAATCCTAATGCCAATAAAATTACCTTGCGTGGATCAACTTTCTATCATTGTGTTTCTTAGAACTACGATAGGATCAAACCAGAAAAGGAATAGAAGCCCGGTAAATACAGTCATAGCGATCGCAGGATAGGAAAAACCACTTATTGAAAAGAAGCTCGTTACTGTAAGCGCAATAATGATCAGACAGATGCAGAAATAGCAGAATATTGAATCAGGCGAAAAAAACAACAACGAGGCCTTAAATATCGCGAAATGCAAAGGCGCACATCTGAGACTTATTGTTTCAGCGATAGGCATGTCTCATGTGGAACGGGAGGTGACCTTGCTGGCATGCATGAGATTTGTGAGTTGACCCTTTCTGCGTAGAGTGGTTAGCTTATTTTTTTAATACGGAATGCTGGATATGCAACTAGGTACAGGAATAGGCGGTTGGCCGGGCGCTGCCGCTGATCAGGCGACGCGTGCGGAAGCCCTCGGATATGATTTTGTAAATTGTGGTGAACTTAGTCACGACTCCATGTTGACCATGGCGCTCGCGGGTAATGCCACTTCGAACATCAATCTGCTGACGTCGGTAACAATTGCCTTCCCGCGCAGTCCGATGGTGCTTGCCATGGAGGCCTGGGATATTCAACAGATGACCGGTGGTAGATTTTCAATCGGCCTGGGCAGCCAGGTGAAAGGCCACAACGAGCGTCGGTTTGGTGGAAGCTGGTCACCGGCGGCACCCAGAATGAAAGAATATATCCGGATGATGAAAGCAATCTGGAATAGCTGGCAGAATGGTACGGACGCAGACTTTCTTGGGAAGGAGTATCGATACACGTTGATGACCCCGAATTTCAATCCCGGTCCGCTTGAGTGTGAACAGCCTAAAGTATATTTGGCAGTTGTAGGGCCAGCAATGGCTCGTGTTGCAGGTGAAGTGGCTGACGGTGTGTTACCCCACGGCGGCATAATGACAGATAAGTATATGCGCGAGGTGCTACTGCCAAACGTCAAAATTGGCCTGGAGAGGTCAGGACGGTCCTGGGCTGATATCGATTTGTCCTTGAGTGGCTATCTGATTCTTGGTGAGGATGATGACCAGATTTGTAAGAATATTCAGAATCTTCGCCGTCCATTGTCATTCTATGGATCAACCCGCAGTTATCACCATGTTCTCAGGCTGCACGGTCTGGAGGAGCTTGGGCTGAAACTTCATGCGCTGTCACTTGAAGGGAAATGGCAGGAAATGCACGATGTCATTACCGATGATGACCTGCTGCAGCTTGCAGAAACCTGTCGGTATGATGACTACGCGCGATTCATCCGCGATAAACGTGAATATGCGACTCAGATGGGTTTCTCAATGCCGACAAAAACTGATGCAGAGAAGTTGAGAGCGGGTGAAGTGATGGAGGAACTCAGGAAGGTTGAGAACAGTGGTGTGCCTAAAGGTCTGGAGTTTTGAGTTATCCGTCGTCAAACAAACGGAAAAGATGAGCATCTCATTTAAAAGCTGCCACCCTGACATACTGATGTAAAAAACCCTGATCAAGATACTTTGGCAATCTGGGGAAAATGCGGTTTAAGATACTTATCTACCAGTACTCAATCAGTTGCAGCAAAAACTTGGCATCTCTGGTGAAGACGCTGCTGAGATGGAGCGTGAACTTTTAGCTGACTACGCATAGGAATGATGTTCGCGTCGAGTCTTTGGTTGCGCTTCTTGCGACAGTGGACCTGTCCCGCATCACAGCCCGTAGGGCAGCTGTGGCTTCCTATTTATAGTTATGGCGAACAGTTTTTGTGACAGTTGATACGGTCGGCGGTCGGCCAGAATTGGAACAGGTCAGGAAACAACTGTCTCAACACCAGCTTTAAGCAATCTGTTCAGGGACCTGCGACTCTCACCCGCACGAGCTCGAAGCGAGAGACTGTGCAGAATACTTTGTGCAATGGCAGCACGGGCCGTCGCATCGAAGTCTTGTGGTAGCTGACCTTCATCTATCGCGAATTGAAGTCGTTGTTCGAATCCCTTGTCTATTATTTTGATGATGCTCAAAAGGTCTTCCCGGATCTCGGCGTGGCATACAGCGACAGACACAGCCGTGCTCATTACAAGACAACCTTTTGATTGTGAACCTGACAGATATATCTCCAAAGCAATTTGATAGAAGCCCTGTAGACCTTTTCTTAAATCTGATTCAGCGAATAGTGTCTCTTGCATGGCTGATTTCATTTGCGAGCTAAATTGAGCCAGAGCCGATCTGTACAACGTTTCTTTATCCCCGAAGGCTCGGTAGATACTAGGGCGATTCATTTCCATTGCATCCGCTAAGTCATCCAGAGAAGTAGCACTAAAACCGTTAGCCCAAAATACATCACGCGCTGCTTCCAGTGCCGTATCTTCGTCAAATTTTCTTGGCCTGCCACGACTGCGTTTCAATTTCCTTTCCTTTATTAATGTACCGATTCGAATAATATATTGACATATATACTATAGTATGCGAAGTAGTACATAAATAGAAACAGGGCGCACTAATGCCAAAAATTGAAACCCCCAAAAGCGCAATTCCAGAGAAGTTACGGGGTCTACACCTGTTTCACTATGATGGTGCTCCTTGCGCGCAACGTGTTCGGTTCGCGCTCGGAGAGAAAGGCCTCTCACGGGGCAGAGAAGAAAAATTTGATGCGATGTCGGCTTCTTCAGTCCTGGGTGAAACCGGGAAATGGGTTAGTCGTCATGTATCACTACCAATGAAAGACCATATGACCGCTGCCTATTCCGAAATTCACCCCAATATGGTCGTGCCCGCGCTGGCACATGAAGGTGTACTCTATCTAGAGTCAATGGACATCATTGAATATCTGGATGATGCTTTCGGTGGCGACCGTCTGGTTCCTGCCGACGAAAAACTTCGCGAAGCAACCATGCGCCGTGTGCAGCAAGCCAAAGATTTACATCGATCTATTCGATTTGTCACGTTCCATTGGGGGTTAGGTAGACTGGCCATGCTAAACCCAAAGGAAAGAGCTCAGCTTGCCACTTTGGCAAGTGAGGGTAAGGACGAGGAACAGTTGGTATCGTTCTACGACCAATACAGTACGGGCACTATTCCCGACTCAGTCTATTTTGATCATTTGAGGGAGTTGTATTCCGCATTTGCGGAGATCAACACTGAACTCGAAGATGGTCGGCAGTTTCTAATGTCCGATGACTTAACAATCGCCGACCCTTTCTGGTCGATGAAAATTTTGCGCCTCCTGGAATGTGGTTACCCGGTCAAAGAATATCACCCATCGGTGTATGCATGGTTCGAAAGAATCTACAAACGGCCATCCTTCCAGAACGAGGTGATGGGAAGAAACCGGCTCGCTAATCGCGTTTTTCGAGTAAAGGCAAGTATTGAAGGCATGTTCGGCAAAGGTCTTCGGCAAGCAGTTGAGAGGGTAGCGGCATGAATGAAGGACAAAACAACAATTTGGTTTCAGACCCGGGAAGACCTTCGACGCCAACGCTGGCAGTTAGATTTATTGGTGCCGAAATACGCGACAAGATTCGGTTCCTGTCAATTCGAATGGGATTTAAAGAACTCTACGATGCTGTTCCGTCTCAATGGCAAGTTCCTGATAGCAGATTAGTGCAACAAGCAATAAGTGCAGCTCAGGAGTTGTGCCCCAGTTTTATGATAAGACACTGTTTTAGATCATATTGCTTCGGTGCGATTCTAGCGAACCGAAATAACCTGAAACTTGATCGCGAGACGTTCTTCGTCGCCGCTATGCTCCATGATTTGGGCCTTAGCGACCAGCACGCTGATGAGCCCGGGTCTTTCGAGTGGGTCGGTGCAAAATTGGCACATGATTTCTGCCTGCGAGCTGAGGTCGAAGAGGGGAGAGCGGCAGCGGTCCACAATTCCATAGCGCTTCACACTTCTTTGGGCGTTGCCCATCGTTACGAACCAATAATCTCCATGCTGCACTTTGGTACGGCTATGGATTTGTTCGGGATGCGCATCGACGAGATTCCTGACGCTGCGCTGATGTCCGTTCTAGAGGAATATCCCCGTTCAGAATTTCAGTCTGAATTTTCACCATGCCTGGCCCATCAGGCTCAATCTAAACCCGAGAGTCAGATAGCGGGTGCCGTTGGTGTTGGTATCATCCATAGAATAATGAAAGACCTGGGGTAAGATTGAGTGTTCTGTTGGTCATGAGTGTTCCAAACCGCTTATCACAAGTGGTGTCTCGTTATATCAAATTGGAGTGATAGATGTAGGGAATAAAGTAGGGAAAAATAATAGTTAATACTGAATTACGTTATATTTCAAGTACTTATAGAGATATCTGGCGGAGAGACAGGGATTCGAACCCTGGATAGGCTATCAACCTAT
>DUAT01000047.1:3521-5823 GCA_012960755.1 Gammaproteobacteria bacterium | reverse complement strand
TTTAACGCCTGTTGTGTTCGCAGAACAGGCAGCTTAAGTTATGGGATCTCATCGAACGATTGGTACTAAGATGGGGGGAAGGTCAGACTCAATAAGTTCTTTCTCTGTCTGCACTGATTTATTAGGTTGAACAGCCTTTAACTATTTGTAGAGACTGTGTGCAGCGACATCTAATCGTTCGGAAACCTCAGCCACAGAATGACCACGTTCCAAAACTTGACGGACAGCTTCTTCCGTGAATTCGAGTGTGTAGCGTTGATTGCACATATGACTTCTCCTATGCTCAAAGATTAGCGCAGGAATGACCACTAGAGCGTGGGTAGTCCACTACAAGATAGGACTTGTCTAGAGAACCGGGGACGATTCACCGAGACCATCTAGTTAAGTTGACTCCGAATTGAAATCGAAGAGAGGAACATCCGCAGGCGGGAAAATCAATCCTCTGCTCAAGTTATGGTGTAGTGCTACGGTCGGGATAACAATCCCGGCCTTTATTGTTAGTTACTCCCTGTAGTTTGCAGACTTACCTGGGCTTGCTTCGCCACAGCTCCAGCCAGCAGCTTCGCACCTGAACTGTTTGCCAGATGGTCGTCATCATAATAAAGCGGAACACCATCCTTAACTGTATGACAGACTTCGCCATCAGGGCACAGCAGTTGCTCAGTTCGCACGCGATACAGCGAAGAGTTCTCAATGTTGTCAAACATGCTTACCACTTCCCTGGATCTCTGTTCATACAACCGGTAGGGCGTATCCAAAACTTCGTCTGGCAGACCGCGAAGTCTGACTTTCGCTAACGCAACCGGAACATTCCAGCCTGCCTCTGGTATTGGATATACAAGAACGACATTAAACTCTTCGAGTAGATGTTCGAGCCCCAGCTTAAATCCCGCAAGAACTCGGGCTTTTCGAGTATCGTGCTCTTGATATAACGAGCCTGGAGCCGAATAAGTATCCAGCACGATTCTAGGCCCCGGCTCTATCCCTCCCCTGCCATTATCAAACCGAGTGCTGTGATAATAAAACTGAAACCTGGAAGTCAAAATGATGGTCCTGACCCGCAGATTCCGGGCATAGTCAAGCATTCTCAGGTTGTACTGATGACATTCAGGGCCGCTTCCGGTACCCACGCGAGTAAAGCCAGGCAGACCAGCACAGCCAAGATATGAAACCGCATAGGAACCAATGCCACGCTTCCACAATACCCGTTGCACCTGATAAGCGATTGCGTCTGAGTGACTGTCACCAATCATCATCACGTCAACACGATCATCAACAAAAAATTCAGCACATCCAGGAAGCGGATGTTCACCGGCGAATCCTGAACGAACAAGGCAATGTTCCTGCTTTGGGTTTTTGTCGTTGGCGTACAACACAATATTACGTGATTGAGTTTCAAGTCTTTGTGGAAACCCTTCAAAGAAGTTCACAAGAATCCCCAGGCCAATCAGGAAAACGCTTGTTGATACCGAGATGGCAAACACCATCGATCTTGAAACAACACCACCAATTCGAAACGGCTTTTCTACATACTTCCAACTCAGAAATGCCGTAAGAAAGGAAAGGATAATCAATAAACACATCTGTACCAGGCCCGGCTCACCAAGAGCCCGACTTCGAGCAAATGCAAACAATGGTTGATGATATAGGTATGCGCTGTATGAAATCAGCCCTATGCCGACTATCCATCGTTGGCTCAATAGTCGATTGACTGTTGTGCCTCCGGTCGCAAACAGAATAATCAACACTGTCCCCAGGGTCGGTAGCAACGCGTATAAACCGGGGAACGGTGTCTCTTTATCGAAAAGAAAAATCGAGGTGACGATCATAAGAAAGCCTAGACCGGCGAATATGTCAGTAAGCACGAAGGACGGAGAGGGTCTTTGTTCTCGCTGAAGGTGAAACGCAGAAAAGCACCCGATCAACAGTTCGAAACCACGCGTCGGAAGCAGGTAAAATCCAGCAGAAGGCGCGTGATGGGCTGTCCATTCAGCCAAGGCGAGACTTGCGATGAACGCTCCGACAAGCAACAGCACAACAGCATGCCGTCCAAATCGCCAGGCGATGATCAGGAAAAGTGGATAAAGAATATAGTATTGCTCTTCAACAGCCAGGCTCCATGTGTGCAGCAGTGGTTTTAACTCTGCTGCCGTCGAGAAATAGCCACTCTCATGCCAGAAAAGAATATTTGAGCTAAATATTGCGACGGCCACCACGCTTTGCGCGAAATTCTGAAAATCACTTGGCATCAACCATAACCAGGAAAGTGGCAGGCAGAGAATGACCATGAAAAACAGTGCCG
>DUAT01000047.1:0-3511 GCA_012960755.1 Gammaproteobacteria bacterium | reverse complement strand
AAAATTCGTCGAGCCCTGCGTTCATAGAAACGCAGCAGGCTGAAGTTTCCTTGCTGTATCTCCCCGAGGATGATCGTTGTGATCAGGTAACCGCTGATCACAAAGAATACATCTACACCCACATAGCCACCGCTGAACAGCTCGAAGCCAGCGTGGAACAGGATTACGGGAATGACTGCGAGCGCTCTCAGGCCATCCACTTCCGCACGATAGTTCAAACGATTACTCCACCTATCCGATCAAGTCCTGAGTAGAATGCGCGACTTGCGGCACGCGCGAAACCAGAGTCAGAAACAATAACCAACCGGAATTGCACGAAACGCATTTCAACCAGCAACGTTAAATCTGCTCCCTGCTATGATTCAAATCCGCCCATGCTCTCTGTTCGAGGCCTGTGTCATGTTCCTGATAGTACACGCTGAGTCAACAGGCTATGCATTCTCTGTGTTTATTAGTAGACTCAATAGACCTGCTGATTCAAGATTTTCTTAGGCGATATAGCCATTGTTTGGCGACAATTACCCTGGCCGGTCTTATTGCCTCATCTAAGAATGTCACTATTCTAGTTGTCGCCTGCTACTTTTTGAGTATGCCTCTAAAACTATGTTTGCAACGTTATCAGTGTAGCATTGCATGTTTTAGTGTTTTTGTTCGCCCAGCATTTTGCCGACGCCATTCAACGACGCGGCGCTGCAAGGTGCGTATGTGTCCTGGCTGAAACTGACGTGGATATCTGTCGGTTAATTCTTGAAGAACGCTGGCAGCTGAGCTGCTCGGTTCGCTCTCCAGGAGTTGATCAATTTCGTCTGAAACTGTCGCAAAAGGATCTTTGCGAGTACGCCAGTGTCGTGGGCCTTTGCGGCCATCCTTTTTTGTTTTCTTCGCGTAAAACAGCGAATACTCGTCAACAGTTTCTAGTTTTGTTTGAAATTCTCCTACAGCCTGCTCTTGAAGTTCCCTTTGCAGGCCATGGATTGTACTTAATAATTTAACCGCATCCAGGACCCGATATTGCCTTTCTAGTTTGCATTTAATGGCCGGATCGAGTGCGGAACCCAACACGCGTTGATAAGGCGTCTGAGCCGGTTCATAGTGACGAACAACGTGCGCTCCATTTCTATGTTTGTCTAACAGCTTTAGAGAGGGCTGAAAGAAATTCACATATAAACGAAGTTCTCTATACAATTTGCACAATGTTTGCCAAGCGACTCTACCCTCATAGCGATCGTAGCCGATCATGCGCCGAACAACCGAACCATTTTTTTCTTCCACGTAGGCCTGGTCGTTTTTCTTGTAAGCACGACTCCGCGTAAACGTGATGCAACCGTCCCTGCAATAGCCTATTAACTCGTGATTGATGAATTCACTACCATTATCAGTGTCAATACCCAGCAGCGGAAAGGGAATCAGTTCCCTGGCAACATCCAATCCCTCGATGACATAACCGCCGCCTTTCTGTATTAGCGGCATGAACTCCAGCCAACCCGTCGAGACATCAATCAGCACAAGAGTATTTAGGAATTGGCCCCGAGTATCGCCGCCACAGTGAGCAACGAGGTCCGCTTCAAAAAAGCCAGGAACTACATCATCCCAGTCAGCAAAAGTGCGGATCTTGATCTGGTGTTTCAGAAGATTGCCGGACCGGGTAGTTGATACAGATTTACCAATGCGACGACGTTCAGGTTTGAGCAGTCTGTCAACCGTGGCCGGACTAATTGTCAGGAGAGCTGCTCTGGTGCGAGGTGAGAGCTCGATATGGAGATTATTCTCCATATTTTCTATCAGGTCCGGGAGAAATGGCACCAATCGCTTTGAGCAAATCTGATTCGCCGCGCACCAGATGTTCAACAGCGCTCGTTTGATTTCATCATCGTATTTCCGCCTCCTGGTGCGACTCGCTGAACCCGCCACTGATGGTGGTGCGTTCAACAACCGGATCGCATACTTACGGTCGTACTCACAGATCGCAGTCACATCATTGATAATCTTGTGCTTTTCTTTTTTCGTCGCTGTTTGATACTGGATTTTCACCCGAGAGATAAGTTCTCGCCGTGATTGCTTCGCCATGATCCTGCCCATCCGATTCTTTTCCCACTTTGATCTGGTGGGTGTGATTTTAGATGAGGCAACAACCCTTGGATGGTGTGATTTTTAGTGAGGCAATGCGCTGATAGCAATCTAGAACCTATTGACCCTGTTTCCGGATTCCTGCAACAGCGGGATTCGTACAATCTAATAGCACTACTAGAAGGTCTGTCTCAACTCGCCTCATCAGCGTCGCTCAAGTTTGAGGTTTTTGCATACTGGGGTAGACTGATTACTCGAATTCTTGGGCGAGCCGAATATGAACTCAATCAATAACAAAACCTTTTGCCTGTGGCTGCTACTGGCTACTTTGACTGTTGTTTACCCTCAAGCGATAGCAGACTACTGGTCCTTGGGCGCGTTTCGTGTCGAAGAAAATGCAGCTCGTGAGCGTGACCGACTTTCAGCGGTAACCGGTATGAACGTCGAGCTCTCGCAATCGGGAAATATTTACCGAGTTGTTATCGAAAAAGGCAGTGATTCAGCCGCCCAGAAAGAGACCCTGGAAGATCTGGGGTTGTCACCCTGGCTGCTGTCGAAAAACCCGTCGCTAGTGACCTCAAACCGAGCAACAAAAACTGAGGCGATGGATTTAGGTGACGGATATCTCCTGGTTCTCGCGTCCTTTACCGACGATGTCAGTGCGGGTGTACTGCTGGAGAAACTTCGTGATGATGGCATCGATCCCGTCGCTGTGATTCGCGCAAACGTTAACGGCACCAGTTACTATCGTGTGGTGCAGGGCCCTTTTGACACAAAGGCAGGTGTTAACACCGACTATTCTCGTTACGGTATAGACGATGCCTGGTGGATGGTCTCGCGGGGCTTGCAGGTTGCGTCAGTACCTGCCTATGCGTCTGCTGAAAAGGCATCCTCTGCCAAAGATGAAGTGCCGCAAATGGAGACTGTAAATGAAAGTGGCGGAGTGACGGTTGTCAGCATTCCAGACGTAATGCCGAAGATTATGCAGGCCGAGGAAACTGAACCCGTTTACGTGATGTCGCCTCCCGCGCCCGGGGAGAGTTATATAGACTATTGCCTGAAGCGAGCCAATAAAATGGAAAGAACAATCTACTGCAGTGACGCTGTCTTTAACCGAATTGCCACAGTGCAACGACGGATAGAAGAGGGCAACAGCGCAAAGCTTAATTATTGTGCGCTGCATGCAACCAGAAGCCAACGAAAGCAACTGTGCGAAGATCCAGAGGAGTGACTATCATTTAGTCGCCGATCTTTGTATGGCTCGATGGATAAATGGTTAGATTGCGGTAATGGACCTCCGAACGCGGTTTTCGCTTGCCCTTGAGTTTCGTTGGTCCTGACGGCGAGGCCTTGAACATCGAGACCTCGGTGACGGGTACGGTCAGCCTGGATGCTGACAAGAAGGGGATCAACATGTCCCGTATCATCCGGATCTTCTACGAGT
>DUAT01000046.1 GCA_012960755.1 Gammaproteobacteria bacterium | reverse complement strand
AGCAGGGTAAAGATCATAGCCAGTATTGAAGACCCTGTGGTTATCGAAAAGATATTGAAGCATCTTGGTCTGGATGAGGCATCACAGGCTAGGAACCGTTCACCCCCAGAGGGTCTCTTCCCGCATTCGACAAAACTATTCTGACGTCTGCTAACGCTGGTGGGGTCTAACTCGGCTTGGCCGCCCAACAATGCAATGAACGCGGACTGGTCAGCATGATGCAGCCCATCAGTTCCTCAAGAATCACCAGATTTCAAACGATAACCGGAGCTTAA
Source organism: Gammaproteobacteria bacterium (assembly GCA_012960755.1). The sequence continues at coordinate 33,690 of DUAT01000046.1, read as the reverse complement.
CTCAGGTTCTAGGGGATGATGCAGTTAGCTGGAAGAGCAAAAATGTGGTTTATTCTTCTTATCCCCGCGCGCTTAAACGGATTTCATTATTTGTCATAACTTGGCCCTATCTTTGTAAATCCAATGATTCTATCAGCGCCAACTAGCGTGCTTTTTTACCATGCGTTTGTTCTGGATGCACTCATCTGAGAGACGCTCATCAATTAGTAAACACTACCAGCCTGGTCAGGGATGCCGCTGGCAACTCGGCAATCAGAGTAGTACCGTTAACAGACACTTGATCAAATGTTTGAGGAGTTACTTCATCGGGTGTTGCAAAATCGTTAGTCGCTTTCAAGTCGTCATGATTCAATATGATTGCTTCGCCAGGGCAATCAATTTGAAACTGATTCAAAATAATCTTCAGTGGCATAGATTCATCTACAGACCGGTTTACTGCAAATATAGTTATTCGCTTTTCCTCCCGACTAAATATTGCAGAGCAATCTAAATAGGGAACCGCACCTTGAGCAGATTCATATTGCGGACCATCGACTACCAATTTAAGAGAGTCACCTTGCTTATGTTCTGAAAATAGCTTAAAGGCATGAAAGATACTCTGCTTCAACAATTCTTCACCCTGGGTTATAAGCGGTGCGATGACGTTCACCACCTGGGCGAGATTAGCAATCTTGACCACATCTGCATGTCGAATAAAACTATTGAGAAACTGTGCAACAACCAGTGCGTCTTCGAAGTTGTACATCTCCTCATTTAGGTGCGGTGCAAACTCGCCCTTACCATCCAAAAATTCCGGTTTGTTCGTTTTATACCAGACGTTCCATTCATCAAAACAAAGATAAGCCCGGCGGCGAGATTTCCTCTTTGCCTGTACCAGGCGGCAACAGGCATCAACTGACTCAATCTGTCTGTCGATACTAGCGCCAATAGCCAGATACTCTGCACTATCATCTCTAGAGTTACCCACATACTTATGCAGACTGACATATTTGGCCAGACCGCCGACATATTCGAGTACCTTCTGATCCCATTCGAGGAATGTCGGCATCGACTCAGCACTGGAGCCGCAGGCAATGCTCTGAATACTTCGGTCACAATCACGCATCATCTTCGCTGCCTGTTGTGCCCTGATAGCGTATTGATCGGCAGGTACATGCCCTATTTGCCATGGCCCATCCATCTCATTGCCAAGACACCAATACTTGATTCCATAAGGCTCTTTGGATCCATTTGTGACTCGCATGTCAGAAAACCGGGACCCGGCTGGTGAATTGCAATACTCGACCCAATCTCTGGCTTCCTCAGGCGTGCCTGTGCCGAGGTTAGCAGCCATCATCGGCTCCCAATTCATTTTGCGGCAAAGGGTCATAAACTCATCGGTGCCAAAGTGATTCGATTCAAGACTGTTCCATGCGTGGTCCTTTACTGTGGGCCGCTCGCTTTTTGGACCCACACCATCTTGCCAGTGATAACCTGATACAAAGTTTCCTCCTGGATAACGCATCATCGTCATATCGAGTTCACGCAATGCAGCCATCACGTCCGTTCGGAATCCATGTTCATCAGCCCATTTGCTTTTTGGGTCGTAAAGTCCTTCGTAGACGCAACGACCAATGTGTTCAATAAAGCCTCCAAAAATAAATGGACTGACCTCCCCAATGATGTAAGCAGGGTGAATTTGCACTTCTGTCTGTTTCACTATCGCTCCTCTGGCATGTTGATCAAGAGGAACATTATAGCGGAAAATTTAATGCTTAAAAAAGAGCATATTGCTTGAACAATAGCACTATGCTTGATAATGTGCATTAGGTATGGTTTTTAAACAGTTCTTCCTGGGTGTGAGGATGGCCAATGATATACGTTGATACAGATTTGGTCACTTAGGAGATTGAAACGTTACATGCATCCATACGCGGCTTGCGAATGGCTGTATTTATTTACAACTCAAAAAATTAAAAAAAGAGGTAGACTAAATGAAAATCTCAATTAAACCGGTTCTATTCCTGTTGTCGGCCATCGGCCTACTGTTGGCAGGATGTGCATCATCCGGTCCTACTACACCTGAAGCAAATGCAGCTGCCGATGCATTGAAACAGTTTCATCGAGCTGAGATAACCGGTGATGTGGATGGCATGGTGGCGGCATTTTCCGATAATTGGACTAACCCAGAAGGTGCAACTAAGGCAGTGCTACGAGGATACTTTGAAGGTGCCGTAGCTCAGGGCGCATTCCTAAACCTAAGTGTCAATGAAGATGATGCTGGGTACTCGTTCGATGGTAGCATCGTTACTGCCACACCGATCGTCTACAATTCGCCAGCCGGACCTTCGCACTTCACTTATAAACTTAAAAAAGAAACCGATGGTGTCTGGCGAATCGTCAACAGCTATCAAATCCAGTAACAGGCATTCCTTTCAAGTCATGGATGACATGGCTTGAAAGGTTTATTGTTACACACTCAAGGTCCCAATTACTTTCGGTAACCCTCGCTCTGTGACGCTCTAATAGGTTTGTTCTAAGCGACTATTGTGCATCAAACAACCAACTTAGAGATGTAGAGCGCAAGCGCACCTCGCGAAGTGAGATTAGCAGATGAGTGCACCGCACAATGGCAGCATATAAGGTGCTTGTAAACAATGGTGCTTGTGAACAAAATTCTTTGCAATAAAGCGATAAAGTGGAACGCCATTCAGAATATCTCTGCCAACAGAAGGTTGGTGGTACAACAATTATAATACGGACGCGATATTCATGATCGCCAGGTTGGAGCTTATGAAATCGAACCATTGCATATCCACGCAAAACACTCACTCACCAATCCCCAACTACAAACGGCTGGTGCGACGCGGCCTTGCCACCTTGATTGTTGCAGGCGCAGCTTTAGCACTTGTTTCAGGCTGTGGCGGCGGTGGTGGTGGCGGGGGCGGTGGAAGCTCCTCCAACAATGAGACAAATACCCCGGTAAATTCCAGCGCGCGCGAACAATCGTCAGCAATCTGCGCCAATAGCGTGGTAGAGGGCCCCGAAACCTGTGACGACGGCAACACAAACAACGATGATGGCTGCTCCTCCACTTGCCTCATTGAAACAGGTTTTACTTGTCCAACTCCGGGCAGCCCATGCGAGCCACAACCTGTCTGTGGCAATAGCATAGTGGAACCCCCGGAAACCTGCGACGACGGCAATACCGCAGACACAGACGGTTGTTCCTCCACGTGTTCCATCGAAGAAGGCTTCTCTTGCCCCACGCCTGGGAACGCTTGCGTGGTAGAAGCAGTACAACAACCTAACTGCGGTAATGGCCTACTTAATGCACCAGAGATTTGCGATGATGGCAACCTGGCCGACGGCGATGGTTGTTCCCAGCTTTGCTCCGTTGAAACGGGTTGGGATTGCCCCACTGCCGGTGAACCTTGCACGGCCATCGACCCCGTAGTTTCCTCACGCTGGACCATCGAGGAAGCCCAAGAATGGCACAATACCAACGGCTGGCTAATGGGTGTGAATTACACGCCCGCCTACGCAGTTAATATGCTTGAAATGTGGCAGGCAGATACCTACGACCAGGCCGCCATTGACCGCGAGCTTGGTTGGGCTGCGGACCTCGGCATGAATACCATACGTGTCTTCCTACACGACGTGGTTTGGAATCAAGGGTCAGAAGCGTATTTAGACCGAATCGACAACTTTCTCGCCATCGCCGATAAACATGGAATCGGGACCATGTTAGTACTCTTTGACGGCGTATGGGATGAAAACCCCTATGGCGCGAACGTCGAGACGGTTGAATATGGCGAGCTGCCTGCCGACCCCACCAAGGCGTATGAACAGCTAGAGCCTCGCTTACACATCACGGCTTCGCGGTGGGTCCAGAGCCCAGGTGAAGCAATTCTCGGAGACCACTCTCGGCACGATGACCTGGAAGGTTACGTCAAAGGGATCATTGGGCACTTCAAGGATGACCCACGAGTCATCATCTGGGACTTATTCAATGAGCCGGATGGTTTTGGTATACACGAATATGGACTTTCGCCAGAGGACAAAAATGCTGGCGCTGAAGCCCTGCTTCGTAAAACCTTCGGCTGGGCGAGAGAGATTGATCCAACGCAGCCACTGACTGCAGGGGTTTGGCGAAACTTTCCTGTTGCTGAGGGCGAACCACTCTCATCGATCAATGAATATCAGCTGGCTGCGTCCGACATCATCAGCTTCCACAGCTACTCCTCAGCAAACGGCGTCCAAACTATTATCGACGGTTTAAAGGAATACGGTCGCCCCATCCTATGCACGGAATATATGGCGCGACAGGTTGGCAGCACTTTCCAGGCTGTCGCTCCAGTCATGAGAAAAAATGACGTCGGCGCTTATAGCTGGGGACTCGTCGATGGCAGAAACCAAACCAAATACAGCTGGGGTTCCTGGACGACTCAGTCACCGGAAGACGCAGTACCATGGGCTCACGACATATTGCACAACGACGAAGATGGCACCCCATACAATGAGGAAGAAACGACACTACTTAAATTGTTGGTAGAAGTTGAAGCAGAAGACATCGTTTCAGTCTGGTCACACGAGTTCTCTGCTGGAGAGAGTGACCCGATCGCAGGCCTTGGACCAGGCACAGGTCTTCAGCCCGGCAACATGATAGCAAGCGGCTCTCAAGGCTTCAGCAGCGGCGGTAGCTGGTACTCATCAGGCGGCACGCTAACCAAGACAATCTCAAGTTTAGGACTACGCCACATTACGGTGTCGTCAACAGCATCGAAACACGACAGCTCAACCTGCACCATCGATATTCGTGTCGGCGGTGGCGCATGGGAGAATCTCCTTACGGTTGCCCCTTTTGAGCCGGCATCCGGTTCTGTCACACTCCCTGAGTCAGCAGAAAGCGCTGAAAATGTCGAGATTCGCTGGCACTCAGCGGTCAACTTTTGCTGGATCAACAACGTTAGTATCAATGCAATTGCAGTCAGCGAATAAAAGAAGCAGTCCTCAGGATCTATAGCTAAGTAACTGACCAGCCCATCTCTGCCGACATTCGATCATCCAATGTTGGCAGAGAATGCAGCTCAAAACTTCCAACCTGTTAGTCAGCAAGCTCACCTGATACTCAATCAAGAAATTTCGGAAAATCTGGTACCTTAAAGTACCGGTAAGTTCGCAGAACAAATCTATTTGTCACCAATATCTTTGAACATGGTTTTAAACCATCGAATATCTTCCGGCCCAAGACCCGCCTTATCGTATTGGGATGGGTCATGTAGGACTTCTTCATAGACATGGTAAACGGCTGTCTCGATTAATTCACGCCATCGTTCGTTATCCAAGGCTGGGATAATTCCATCAGCAAGACTGAAATCGGTGAGAGGGTCATGCTCTTTTTCAGTCGTCCGTAGGGCTAGTTCAAGTTCCTGTAGAATAGGGTTCACAACTTTTAAAGTACTGGAAGATGCAAATTGCTGCAGAACATGATTTTCTGCTTCCTTTACGGCTTGCTCCATCTGCCTCTTCGATAACTTTTCACCTAAAGGTTTTAAGCCGTATTTGTTTAGCAAACTTGAAGCACCAGGGGTGAGTGCTTTTATTGCTATTCCAGCACCAACCAAAGGATTAAAAAACGCGGCAATACCGCCGACTAACAACATGCCATAGGTAATCTTGTTATCCAATGCATCAATATTATCTGCCAACTCTTCGATTGTGCTGATTTCTTCACCTCGGTTGGAGACGGCTAATTCCTGAGCGGATCTCAGCAAGTAATTGCGAAGACTGGATTCATAGTGCTCATTTGGAAGATGAAATATTCGTCGCTTCGGCAGGTCATTGAGCTCAGTCACCGACGGCGGCAAGCAGCGCATGGTATGAAGTGAAAAACCCGTTTCAGCTAATTTATATGGGATGACGAAGTAATGTTTCTCGTCGTATTCGACTTCATAGGTTGATGACGCTTCCTTTGAGACAAAAATTGGCAAACCATTCACTGTTTCAGAAAACATTGAAACCCGCTCACCAACCTCGGCCGTCACTTTCTCGGCGACAGATCCAAAAAGCGCTTTACCCTTGTCAAAAACTTCTTTCATAGACCAGACTAATTCAGCCTTAACCGACCTTTAGATCTTTCTGTGTCGCCGTAGCCTGAATCATCCGATCTTCGGAAACCCAGTCTTCGCGATAGTAGGTAGACGCTTCGAAAGTATCACCTAGCTCATCCATTTTACCTTCCATCATCGCTCGAAGTTCAGTCTTGAGGTCATCAAAGGCTGCATCTTCAGCCAGGTTCACTTGCTGATAGGGATCAGCAAGGTTATCGAAGAGCAACTCTTTACCATCGACCCGGTATACTGCAAAGGTATGTTGTTTGGTGCGAATGTGTGACGTCAACCCATATGGCACCACCTAACCCTGTTTGCTAAGAGACACTTCTGCTAATTTAAACTGAAGCAGAGGCGATCACAAAATCTCGTACAATGAATCAGAGGAAGGTACAAAACCTGAGATTAGCGGGCTAGACTGGAGCAACAATGAGCAGAAAAGTGTCTCTTAGAATTTAGTGTCAGTGGTGCCAAATGAGCTGACGACGTACACTCGCAGGTGAACCACCCAGTACCAGCAGTGCTTGTGAAGACTCGCTGCTCAATTGATCGTCCATCCACTGTTGGACAGCTTCTGTGGAAGGTTGTGCGACCTGCACCTCGCGTTTCGTCAACTCGCTCAATGTGTACGCCACATGTCTGGCCTGGACATCAACCCCATAGCAATAGTTTAGACCCAACTGGAACACAAACAAGCCGCCGCAAAGAAACATATTCGGGAATCCATGTGCCATTAAGCCATGCATCATTCGCATACCGTCATCCCAGTGATCATAGATCGACTCTCCATCTACACCATAGATGGGGAAGCCGATTCGTCTCTGGCGCACTATTCTGCTATGCCCCTGCCCCGGTAAATCCCACATGCTGCAGTGCAGAGTTGAAATTAAAGTCACGATGATTGAATAATTCTGTAGCACCTGTGTTTAATAGAACATGAACGAATTAACCGCCATCGCACTCTGCCGTGATCGAGATCCAAGAGGATTTGAGTTCCTGGTCAAACAGTACCGCCGTGAAGCCTACTATCATGCCGTTGGCTTTCTCGGCAATTCTTCAGAAGCGGAAGACGCCTGTCAGGAATCCTTTGCCCGCGCATACGCCAGCATACCGAGACTCAAATCGCTGGTGGCCTTTTATCCCTGGTTTTACCAGATTCTCAGAAATGGTTGCCTGAATCGTATTCGTGCAAGGCGCCAGCATGAGGAAGTAACAGATGTGGAAGACGCAAAAAATGATCCACAGCTGGTAGTTGAAGGAGATGACAATAAACGCGATGTCTGGTCAGCACTTGAGCAGCTAAAACCGGAATTCAGAGAAATATTGATCCTGAAACATATTCACGAATCATCTTACGCTGATATCAGCGAATTATTGGACATCCCGCGCGGCACGGTCATGAGTCGTCTATACCACGCCAGACGTGCATTCCAACATGTGTACGTAAAGGCAAAATATCAAGGAGAACCCCAATGAGTACTTGTGATGAATACAAACCGCTTCTCTCCGGATTACTGGATGGCGAACTGACCCCAGAAGAAGTCAGCAAGGTGAATGAGCACCTTATTCGCTGCAGTGCCTGTCGTGGTGAATATGAAGAGCTGCAAAAAGAAACGTCGCAACTTAATTCACTTTCCATTCGCGAACCACAGGATGAGGCACTGGAGGCGTTCTGGCGATTACCTTATGGAAAGATGGTGCGTAACTCGGGGCTATTCCTCATGATTGGGGGATACCTTAGCTTTTTGTGTTACGGCCTATTTGAGTTTTTTACCGATGATAGTGAAATGCTGTTTGGCAAGTTTTCTGTCGCTGCAATGGTGATTGGAAGCGTTGTAGTCTTTGGTATCGTTATTATAGAGCGCGTGATCAGCTACAAAACAGATCCATATAAGGAGGTAGAACGATGATAGTCACAACAACAGAAGCAATTGAAGGTAAGAAGATTATTAAAAGCCTTGGCCTTGCCAGAGGAAACACCATTCGTGCAAGACATGTAGGACGTGACATCATGGCCGCACTCCGAACTCTTGTTGGTGGTGAAGTCATGGAGTATACAAAGCTCCTGGCAGAAACGAGGGAACAAGCACTGGATCGAATGATCGCTGAAGCACAGCGACTTGGTGCCAATGCGGTGGTGGCAACTCGCTTTAGCACTTCAGTCGTGCTGGGTGGTGCTGCTGAATTACTGGCTTATGGTACGGCAGTGGTCATTGAAGACGAATAAACCCTAACTTTACTTGGATGTGCGGAACGAGTAAGTGAAAAGAGAAACCCGGTTCGGGATGGCTTATGGGGACAAGAACCTATATATACCTTATAGGATATTGTCCCCTTAGTGGGTCTATATAGCCCCGCCGAAACTAATAGACTACTTAGTAATCTTTTAAAACCTTGAAAAATACATCATCTATTTGAAAAGCCTCCAAAATCCCCACCAACTTAACAACCTAAAAAGACATCAAAATGTTTGAGGCCCTATATACATGGGGGAGAGGCGCTATGGTCACCTGCGTACCCCTCTGCCTTTAAAACTTTGCCGGGATTTAACAGCTTTTAACAGTCACAGTAGACAAAAGGATGCCTTTGACAGTGAACTGAACAGCTGTAAGCTATTGATATAGCGTAGCTGACTCAGGTAGTTGGTGCTGGGGAACGGAAGTGATTCCACCTCTGGCCACCATGTTTAAAGGGTTCATTAAATTCTTGTAACAGAAGATGGTTGAATGTAACTGCCAATGTAACCATTTTTTCAAAAAAGCCACTAGTCATTTCCAGCTAAGCCGCACCCCACCCCCATGGTACCCCCCACTTTCAGTTTTGGGACTCCTGCTATTAGGTAGTATTACTAATGTGGACGGGTGAAGTGAATATGGAGCTATCTATGCACGTCTGCTTGGCTCAGGCACCTACGGGCAGGAACTCTATGCAGAATAGTGTCTCTTAAGATGCACTGTCAATGGTCCCAAATGGGCTGACGACGTACACTTACGGAAAGCCAAGCGCTACCAACTCGGTTACCTCGTCCTGCCGGCCCAGGGCTACCACCACATATTGTTTGCCTTGCCATACATAGGTCATCGGCGAACCAGTGGGCCGTCCGCCTAACGATACTGCCCGTAACAAATTGCCATTGCTTTTGTTCAGGACATTCAATGTGTTCAGCGCACTGTTTTTGTAGAACAGCAGATCACCGGCAATCATGGAGGCGGAATTACCTATGACCGATTGATCTGCGTCACCAGCCTTCTGCCAGAGCAGTTTCCCGACATTCATGTCATAGGCTGTAATAGCTGATCCGAGACCCGTATAAGGTGACCCGCTGGACGGACCATAGATCGGACTAGGAAATACGTAGAAAAAATCGGCTTCATTGCCTTGCTGTAAGCGTACTACATAGGTCAGCGGTCCGAAGCCGTTTACATACAGAATCTGGGTAGTAGGGTCATAGGAGGCTCCGCCCCAGTTCGCACCGCCACCTTCCCCAGGCGTTACGACCAATCCTTTCGTGGAAGGTGGTGTATAGAGCGGTCCCACGTCGTAGTCTTCTATAGAGGCAGGGTCGATAAAGTCTTCACGCACCACACCTTGGCGAACGAACGGTGGTGGTTTGGTGGGTATGGGTTGAGTGGGTGACGAGACTTCGCCTGGCACATCCGATTGTGGTACTGGTGTTTCGACGATAGGCCACACCGGCACGCCGGTTTCACGATTCAACACATAAACAAAACCTTGTTTGCTAACTTGGGCGAGTGCCTTTACAGCTTCGCCATCCACGGTGATATCTAAGAGGTTGGGTGCGGCAGGTAAGTCGTAATCCCAAATGTCATGATGTACGGTCTGATAATGCCACTGGCGTGCTCCTGTGCGGCAATCCAATGCCACGACGCTATTGGCGAACAAATTGTCACCAGGCCGACGCCCTCCATAATAGTTGTTTGTGGGGCAACTAACGGGCAGGTATACCATGCCAAGTTCTTCGTCTGCGCTCATAGGCGCCCAGACGTTGGTATTGCCATTAAACTGCCAGGAATCGTTGTCCCAGGTATCGATGCCATATTCACCCTCACGAGGGACGGTGTGGAAAGTCCACAACGACTCGCCGGTGTTTAAATCAAAACCGCGCACGTCACCCGGGGGTGATGGAGGCAACACCTCACCATCATGCACCTGTATGCCCAGTACCAACACATCGCCACACACAATACCGGGGGAGGAGTTGCCAAGTTGAGTCACAGCACCGACCAAATCCGGTACGTCGGGTTGATTGTGCGCATTATTGAGGATGATTGTGCTCTGGTTCAGACGGGGCACATCGGTCAGCAGGTTCACGCTGCCGTTACCCAGTGCACCAAAGGATTCAATAGGTTTGCCCGTTACCGCATCCAGTGCGATCAGGCGCGCATCACCGGTTGCAATGTGAATCTTTTTCCCCTGTCTGTCTTCGTGATATGAAACACCACGATGTAAAAAACCATTGTTGGGCGGGCGAGCAAATTGATAAGACTGCGGATCATATACCCACAAAGTGTTGCCTGTGGCAGCATCAATAGCAGCCACCTGGCTGAACGACGTGCTGGTGTACAACACCCCGTCTATCATCAGTGGAGTCGCTTCGAATACAGAGTTTTGAACTACGCTGATGTCATTGTCCGGTGAACGCCAGCGCCATAACACTTCTAGGTCACCCACATTGTCCTCATTAATCTGGTTCAGAGAAGAATACTTGTTGCTGGATAGGTTGCCAGCATAGCTTGGCCACTCGCCGTTGTCGGTGCCCGTGACCAGGACATCGCGATCGGCAACCACTTCGATGCGGGTAGAGACGGTGACGCTATCGGCAAGACCGTCACTCAGTGTCAGCTCGATCTGGTAGGTACCCGGCAGGACCGGCGTAATGTAGACGGTATCACCTATGCCCTCGATCAGCGCCTGGCTGCCATCGGGAGCTTGCACCAATTCCCAGTCAAGAGCGGTTCGGTCATCGTCCGGGTCGTGACTGCCTCCCGCCCAGAGAGTGACCCTGCTGTTGGCGGCAGCCACCTGATCCGGATTGATGGCAGCAATTGGCGCCGTGTTACCGGTTTCTGTACGGGGTGGCAGTGCTTCGCGGATCAAGCCAGCAAAAGTCGCTGAATTAAAATTCTGGGGTGGGTTGGTGACGTGATAGTTATTTCCAGACCGCACTGTGCTGCCGTCGCCGTTGCGACGATAATTACTAAAGCGCAAAATAACCAGATCATCTTCAGGGTACACGGCGATCATCTGCCCCTGTACGCCTAAGGCGGTGAAGCCGTCGGGCTCGGCGGGCCACCAATAGTAACCATAGTTACCACCGCGAGCGGCTACCGTACTTTCGTTGATCCAGGCTTCGTCCACGACCTGATTGCCGTCCCATTCACCGTTCCGCGCAAAGAGCAAACCAAAACGTGCGAAATCTCGGGGGGTTGCATCGAGACAACAATAAGTGAGTACATTGCCCGCTGCGTCTGTCCACCACTCACCGGAAAAGCCGATGGCATCACCGATTGCGATTGGCAGGTAATAGCTGGCGGAGACGCCGGTTGCAGCTTGCACCAGTTCACCGGCGATCATCACATCGGAATTGGAATAGGTGTACAGCTTTTCCCCGGGGCTGCCAACTAACGGTCGAGCCAGCGATAACGCCAACTGATCGTCCGCGTTGTAGAGGTCAGAACCGTCCGGAATGCCATCACCATCTGGATCTCCGATCAATTCCAGTGCAGTGCGCATAGTGAGGAGGTGAGTAACCGTAATGTCGGCTTTGGCAGTGCCGGCCCAGGTGGGGATGTAGTCTGCCATGGACTGATCTATTCCTGCGATCTCTCCTCGGCTTGCTGCAGCACCGACTAGTGCGCTGGTGAAACTCTTTGCGATCGACCAACTGGTCACCAGGTCATCTCTGTCTTTACCGACGCTATAGCGTTCAGCCACTAGGTAACCATTCTTGATGATCAACACAGCACCCGTGTCATTGCCCTCGGCGAACGCATAATCAAGCGCTTCATCGACGTCTGTAGCGCATAAACCCTGGGATTCGGGCGAGCTGGTCTGCCAGTCGCCATTTGGGAAAACCACCGAGAAAGGCCCAGAAGCGGGTGAACATACGGGCGTACCGGTAGAGGGTGGCGGCGTACTCGGCGGGGAAGGTGTCTGGCTATTTCCGCCACCTCCGCCACCGCAGGCGACGATTAAACAACTTACCACCGCAATCAGTAGATATCGTGACCATACCATCACATTGCGCATTGTTTGATTAAGCATCTTTGCTTATCTCTTCGTTCAATTGTTAAGTTTAGGTTTAAAGGCCATAAAGATATTGCCTGGCATGCCAGTGTGGGTTGCATAACCAGAATTCACGAACAATAACCCATTGGCTGCGACTATAGATGCATTATCAATGGCACCGCCGTAACCTTTTACACCATTGATGCTGGAAAAATATTTAACCGTGTCGTATTCAAACAACACTTTTCCGGTCTGTGCATCGAACGCCCTTAGCATACCATCAAGGCTGCCACTAACGACCGCGCCATCAATAACGGTGACAGCACCGGATAGGCCCCGGTTACCCCAGCAATTCTTAACCGCTCGGCGCCCAGGCGGACAAGCCGGGTCAATGAAATGCGACCATAACACTTCTCCTGTGACAGGATCGAGCGAGTGCAGTCCAGATCGCTGCTCGGCCTGCTGGTGAAATGGCGTGGTACGATTCACTGGTACGAAAAGCTGTCTACCGTTGTAGGCCATACCCCAGTGAATACCTCCCAGTGCCGAGCCTAGGCCAAAATCCTGGCGCCATACCAGTTCGCCTTCCCGATCCAAGTCAAGGGCCCACACGGTGCCACTTTTTTGACCTGCCAGTAACAAGTCAGTACCGTTAACTTGGGGCGCGATAATCATGGAAGCGCCGAAATCCACGTCCCGATATACTGTATCTTTATCCTTAGCGCAGTTTAATGATCGCTCCTTACCAAAACAGCGTTCGAGATAAATGTCATTCGCAGTGGCCTGAAAAGACCAACGGATACTGCCATCAGCGAGGTCCAAGGCCAACACCGCATCGGTGTGTTTGTGGGCGGGTTCAGAAGTCGCTTCCCCGGTGCCGATATAGAGTAAGCCACGTTTTTCATCGATGGCAGGAGAGGTCCAGACCGGCGCGCCTGAAGGTCCCCAAATGGCTTGCCCATCGCCTCGATCACGAACCGGCTTTGCGTCGGGCAACGTGTTGCTGGTCCAAATCTTAGCGCCCGTGGCAGCATCTAAAGCAACCACTGTGCCGTGGGATTTACAACAAAGGTACCGATTGTCATTCGCAATCGAAATCTCGTATTGAGACACCGGCGCATAGACACGATTACCATGAAAGATAGGCGTGCCGGTACCAAGTGACCGTGGATGCTGACCAACAGCCGTTCGCCAAATTAACTCTCCTGTGTCAGCATCAATCGCATGAATCCTGGCCGTCGAATCGCCAAAAAAGACCACCTTTCGGCCATTATCTAGCACGCCGTAACTGGCGCCAGAACGCAGCGGCCGATCACTCTTAAATACCCAGCTCAAACAGGGCCGAGCTGATATATCTATGGCGTAGAGCGAGCGAGCGTCTGCCACAGGTAAGAAGAGCTGGTTACCTACAATGGCGGCCTGGCCACGCATCGTACTAATGTTAGGGAACGCAATCACCCAGGATAGTTCAAGGGAGCTAAAATCACTTGTTGTTAAACCAGCCTGGGCAGCACTTAAGTTTCGATGGTTGTGCTTATTGAAACCAAAATTCCCAACGACAACGTCATTGCCTGGGTTATCCAGCGAGCCCACTTGCACATCAGTCGCCACAGCGTTGGTGCAACTCATTGCATCTTCCCAATGCATTTTGTCAACGTTGCCAGAAGCTGTCAAAGGCGCTAGATAACTCATCAGTGCCCGCCGCTGATTAACGGTTAAGCTGGCACCTTGAGTCTGCATCTTGCCTACGGACAACGCATAGTCAATTGACTCAGTGCTCATAGATTTCAACGATTCGATTGAAGGCGCCTTGCCTGGTGGGTTCGCGTCATGACAGGAGGCACAGTTTTTCTGATAAACCTTTTCCCCTCGGCTCAAATCGGATTTAGCCTTCGCTCGATCTGCCTGGCACAATATGCCACAGGACAATATGAGCACTACAACAAATCGAACAAGATTGAATAGGCTTTCATTATGGGCCGACGACTGTCTTGCACCATCGAAGAACGGGATTGAAGTTTTAAGCCCCATGATTGGTGTCAGTTGATAAATAGACCGCATAGCACTAATGATCGCTATAGGCGCCAACGACACAACTGAATCCAGGCGGCGGCGTAGTTAAGGTAAAGCCAGCAGGGTCACTCCCCTTGGGATGAGACAAAAGCGTGCTTGCAGCCCACAAAGTGAATTGATTCTGTACATTCAGATCCGCACTGGAAAATGGTGGACGAAAATAGTTATTTGCGGGCCAAGCATGCCCATGTGGACCAGTGCATGACACCGTTACCACCTGGTCTTGGGCTGCAAAAAACTCACCGGCGTATTTAGTATCGGGCGCGTAATTGGCAATTGGATTTTCCAAGGGCCAAATATCAGTTGCCCCGCCCCACATGATCAGTACGATGGATTTTTCCATAGGCCTTGGACTTTTTGGTACCCGACCTGGCCCCCAGTTTCCCGAGGCAGGGATGGCACCGGCAAAAAAGTCTGAGTTATACGTCATGATCCGGTTGCTCATAGATCCACCCGCAGAGATGCCACCCACATAAACAGCATCCCGAGCGACGGGCCAACCGCTGGCGGCGCACTGAACGGCTTCACGAATAAAAGTGACATCAGGGCCTTCATTATCAGTGGGGTAATGAGTACTTTCATACCAGGGTTCCCAGGTGCGGCCGTCCATCGTTGTTACGGGCCTACGCGTTTCTGCATAGGGATTGCACGTGCGACCCTCGTTGCTACAGCGCCGATAAGGCGTGAGCACAATCCAGCCGTCCTTCGTCAGTAGGTCCAATCCGGATTGCCGGGTGAAATCAAGCTCCGGCTGCACGGTGCCAGTCAGGGACACAAACACCGGACGTGGCGTACTTAGGTCGTCAGGCAAATGCAGATGAAAACGACGCTTTACTGCACCGGAAACAAAATCTGGATTATCGCCCTCTTCGGGCGTGAAGCTATCGGGACAGGTGCCGACCATTGCTTCCATGGGGTTACTGACGGTTGCTTGGATTGCATTAATAGTCTCTGCAAAAACAGTCGTGGTCATCACCATACTGCAAAGATAGAGCCAAGTGACTAGATTTTTCATTGTTACCTCATGTTCAGCTGAAACTGTTCGATAGCATGGAGTGAGTTAGACCTCCACGTTGGTTTACATTGCTGTGATCGTTTATACTGGCCAATCAGCAGGGTTCAAGCTCACTGCCATTTTTATGTGAACCCTGTGACTCGACTACTTCACCCGCTACTCCAACCGTTACTACAACCGATAGCCTTCTGCGAGCAGGAGCGCCGATAATGCGCCTTTGTAGTACTGAAAAGCGATCCACTGATCTTCTCTGAGAATCTCTCCCACGGGTTCGTCCCACTCTTCCCATAGAAGGGTGATGGCTTGCTTAACCTTTGCCTCCCGACGCGCGCCACTGGCGCGATAGTCTTTGTAGAGAGCCTCTCTTATATCGTTCATAAAATCCTGGAGGCATTTATCGAATAAGACTTGTTGTTCCTCAGTGAGCTGCATAGATTTGCTGGTGTAAAGCACATACTGCTTTTCGGGACTGATCTCTGCGGCGGCGCCAATCGAGAGCAGCGCGAGAAAGAACAGAATCAGGCCAAGGAAGATATTATTCATTGTTATTGCTTCTCCTGAAATGTTTGAAACTGATTTAGTGCTACATTAGCACGAATCTCAACATAATGCTTATTAATGTACATAATGCTTATTTTTATGCATTTTTTCTAGCGGCGGCTTTTTGCGCCAGTAAAATTGCGGGGACGCTTAGTCGGGAGCCCCTGTATTTTTGTTCTTAAGCTGATTATATTCATGGTTGTCACTGAAGCCCTCGAAGAGGAGCGTCGATGCACGCATGGCTCAAGACGATTGTAGGCATTCACCTGCCGGGGTCGAGATGTGTCTGCAGCGCGGTCAGCACTACCCTGATCGCCGTTGATAGTATTCTGACTGGTCTATCCACAGTACCTCACCAACACTGCTCACCAACAAGGTTGTGGGCACCGGCAACTTTGGAGACTATCGAACACGCTGAAGCAAGAAGCAGTTTGTTGCCCTTTCCCACTTTTACAATATTACTCATCTACGAGATCCAGGTTATTTTTTTCTTATAATGTCATATTGACTTTATCCTTGACGTCATACCCTTCGACCAACACTCGCCCTTCTAACGCAGATGAATCGTAGAGTAAGTGCCAGAACAACTCCGCTAGTTATGCCTCCTGATACAGATCCCTGCTGTAGGGCTCAGCATCGCCATCGTAAGTCGGCTGCATCGCCTTGACCATACGTCTGGCTTCTTTCGGCCAATCCTCAGGTGTTGGTTGGGTCTTCCGCACCATCTGTGCTTTTACTCTCTCTGGTAGCTGATCAAAGCAAGGCTGGTACCACAATGTGATTACTGTTCGTAACGATTCTGATGTATTGGCATGGGCGGCATGCAATAATCGAGCATCGCCGATTAACAGATCGCCAGCGCAAACTGGGAGATCTATTTCGTCCGGGCGAGTGGAAAAGGCTGCGTCGTCTGGGTTGTCGATCCGGCTCAACGCTGCGCTGTGGGGACTGCCCAATTGATCATGGAGTGGGTTGTGTTGCCGGTGTGAGCCGGGAATCACCCGCAGGCAACCGTTGACGGGTGTCGTGTCGACCAGGTAGTACATGAAGAACACTTGTTGTGGTACTGGCGACCGTGCATCGGGGTCTTTCCAGGCAAACCAGTCGTAGTGCCAAAAGAGTCTCGGGCTCTGAGGGGGCTTGCTTATAATGTAGCCATCGGTAAAAGTCGGGTTGCTGTAACCAAAAGTCTGAAGACATAACAGCGCGGCGGGTAGCGTAATGAGTTCTGCCAATAACGGATCCGCCATGGTGGATAGCATGATGCCCTGCGATCGTTTTGCATCTTTGTGTCGACAGAGTTCGTCAGTGGTTGTGCGCAGAGCATTTAGCAGATTTTCGGGAACCACCGACGGGAAAAGCTGGCAACCATCTTTAATGAGATCTGACATAGCGAACTATACCCTGATTGCAGAACAACATTATATCAATCTTCATTCGACATTCGACATTCGACATTCGACATTCGCAACCAGTTTGAAAGCAGCCTCCTCGTGTGGATACAACAAGGAGCCATCCGGGTTGAATACATCGTGAAACAACAAGTCGGGCTCGCCTTTCTCAGCACTCCACCCCCACGGGTAGATCGTCTGGGTCTTACCAGATACCAAACCCCAGTTGATGGCCCCAACATTGTGCTTGTGAAAAATTGGCAAACAGTACGGAAAGGTAGAACCGCCACCCCGGGACATGTATTCGGTACAGATCATCGGTCGCTCGTGCCTACCAAGACTCATGATCGTTCGACCCAGTTCTGCTGGAGGTAGATAGGAATGAAACGTAATGATGTCGGAGTTCTCGACACTGAAGTCCCTAAGCGATTTGTACTCCGGTCCGGGATGCCACACGCCAGCAGTGATGGGTTGGCTCAAGCCTTCAACGGTCCTGGCCCACTCAAACACTGCTCGAAGCAGTGGCAAGGTGCGTGCACCTTGCTTATCCTGACCACCGCTTGCATCACCGCTGATGCCGTTGCCAGGTTCGTTGTAGAGGTCCCACGCGACGATTCTCTCATCACTCTTGTAGCGCGCCAATAGTTCTTTTACGTACTGCTCAAGGCGAGGCCATGCATCGGGGTCATTCACAACCTCCACACCAGGAGACTGCACCCAACCGGAGTTGTGAACAAAAGGGATGGGGTCTGGCTGCTGCCCCAGTGCAGATGTCTGCTGCCAGCAGTCATCAAAAAGCACGAACATCGTCTTTATCTCATTCTTGTCTGCAATGTCGAGGTAGATGTCGATACGATCGCAGAAACCCACCGGATCCTGCTGCCACAACAAGTCATGGAGGTAGACCCGCATCATGTTCATACCGAGCTTCTTAGCGTAGCCCAGCTCGCGCTTGATGGTCTCCGGGTCAAAGCTGTCTGCCTGCCACATCTCCAACTGATTGATCGCAGTGCTGGGATTGAAGTTGGCCCCCACAAAAAACGGCTGCTTTTTGTACCAGGCTTCTGCTCGTGATTTTTCCCATTGTTGCATATCGACATCTCCTGCCTGTGTGTGGTCTTGTATGGCCTCGGCTTTGGTAGAACTACACTGCCACGTTGGTTTGCAAATCAACAAACTCACGATAGTGGCCATCAGCGATATCCATCAACTCATCATGACTGCCTTTCTCCCTAACCTCGCCGTCTTTGAGAAAAACGATAGTGTCCGCCTGTCGAATGGTAGAAAGTCGATGAGCAATGATAATCACCAAACGATCCTTTGCCGCCTCGTGGAGCGCCTGTACCAGAAATTTCTCAGTCTCCGGGTCTAATGCCGAAGTGGGCTCATCCAGAATAAGTATCTTACTTTCTCTCAGAAGCCCTCTGGCAATGGAAACTCTTTGCTTCTGGCCTACCGATAGTTTGCTGCTGCCAGTCCCGAGTTTCGTCTCATAGCCTTCTGGCAGAGAAGTAATGAAATCATGAATCCCGGCAATCTTTGCAACGTGTTCGACTTCCTCGAATGCTGCATTGGGTTTCCCAAAACAAATATTCTTCAGGATTGATTCCGAGGATAACTGCGTTTCCTGAAAGACATAGGTGATCTGATCGCGAAGACTCTTCACAGTAAGATCTTTGACATCATGCCTTTCGATCAACACCTGACCTTCAGTTGCCAAGTGATATCGTGGAATTAAATACGCCAGGGAAGTCTTACCCGCACCAGTCGGCCCAACAAACGCGACGATCTGTCCAATGTTTACGCTTAGATTGATCTTATCAAGGGCGCGACGACCATCCGGATAGACCAAACCAACGTTTTCAAATCGAATACCTGACTCGATGGTTCCTAATTCCGTTGCACCTAAGTCTTCCTCTCGAGGCAGGTCCATCAGCGCGAACACCCGACGCATGCCAACGGCATATGCCTGCAAGTGTATCCATAAGGTCGCCAGGCTTATTGCAGGGCCTCGCATCCAACCATAATAGAAAAACAAAGCACCATAGTCACCCGGCGTGAATCTTCCATCAATGACATTGCCAATAATAAACCAGAAAACCAGGGTCACGACTAAGACCTGCGCGAGCCCTGTCACCTGACCAATCAGGATACCGACAACAACCGTACCCCGAAATTGCTTGAATGATTCATCACTGTCACTGCCAAATCGCGCCTTTTCCTTTTTGTTGCCGCCAAGGCTCTGAACCGCAAGCACATTGTCCATACCCTCTTCGATGGTACTGGTGACGACAGAACCCGCTGAACGGCTCGCCTGATGTCTGCGGCGAACCCAACCGGAAAATGGCACAGTGATAAAAAAGTAAAACGGCAGTAGTGATGCCGGAAACCAGATAAGTTCCGGCACATCGGGATAGGCACTGGCGAGGTTGTACATGGCTGCTAGAAAGACAGCGGTCGAAAGCGTAGGCCGATTGATCACCTCATAGAAAATCTGATTAATCGAGGGTGCGTCATACATCACACGATAAACGGAGTCGCCGATGCGTTGATCATCTAACACAGTCATGGGTAGTGATTTGATGCGAGCGAATAGTTTGGCACGTACCAAGTGATTCACTGACTGGGTCAGGCGTGAGTTTAACTTGTACTCACAGTAACCCCAAATGCCACCAGCGAAACTGTGGCCACCATGGGTCAGATTCTCCTGTTGGGTCGCCGTGTCCATTCCCTCGGCCATACCGCCATCAGTTGTATCGTTTGCCGCACCTGGGGCATAAGCTCCGAAAACTATCACCAGAACAATTGCAATAACCGTCAACCAGCCCATGATTTCGATGGGTGGCATGCCATAAAAAGCCTCTATCAAAGGGTGCAGCCAGCTTGGATAACCGTCTGTACTGGTGACGGGCTTGTTCAATACCACCTGGTCAATCACAATTTTGACACCCCAGGGCAGCACGAACACGGGGTAAAGCAAGCCACCCATGTTAAGTATCCATTTAAGGGCGAACCTGCCTTTGAACAAACCAATGAACGCCCAGCTACGAGCGATGATTACAAGGGTTTCCTTGAAATCCATCTCAGCATCGGTGTCCAGCAATCTGACTTTTGCATCCAGATCTTTATCTATCGGTTGTGATGAAGACGAATCTCCTGGTTCTTTATACTGTTCATCTGTGCCTCCGGCTGCGATATCACTCACACTCACACCTCCACTAAACTGTCAGATAGACCCGATTCGGTCTCAACAAACGACCGATAACGACCATTCTCTAAGCACATCAAGGAGTCATGATTACCTTCTTCAACAATGCAACCACCATCCAGATAGATAATGTTTTCCGCGCGGCGGATCGTCGATATACGATGCGTGATCAAAAATATTGCTCGACCTCGACCCCACTCGGCCAAATTGGTCATCACCCGATGTTCCGTTGCTGCGTCCAGCGCTGCCGTAGGTTCATCCAGAATCAGAATCGGCGTATCTCTTACCACGGCCCGTGCGATTGACAATCGTTGCCTTTGACCGGTCGACAATTTACCGCCCCGATCACCAAGAATCGTGTCGATTCCCTCTGGCAGGCCCGCAACAAAGTCATCCATACAGGACACCTTGATCGCTTCTTCAACTTGTTGGTCTGATGCATCAGGTGCAACATAGCGAATGTTCTCACGCACGCTGAGTGCAAACAGAACATTTTCCTGCAGTGCTATCGCTACATTTTTTCGTAAAGAATCTACCGAGTACCCATCTAACGACAGTCCGTCGATTGAGATCACGCCGGACTGCGGATCGTACAGTCGCAGCAACATCCCCATCAAGGTGCTTTTCCCCGATCCCGTCGGCCCGACGATAGCGGTCACACTACTCGGCTTCACACTGAAACTGACCCCTGCCAGCACGCGTCGATCAGACTGGTAACAAAAGTGAACATTATCAAAACAGATGTTTTGCCTGAATTCGCTCAATGTCACCGCATCGGCTCTATCCTTTATATCGGGTTCAACATCAAGGATGTCAAAAACCCTGACTAACCCCATGGCCATATCCTGAGCCGTTAGCCATTGACGCATGACGCCCCTGACAGACCCTGTGGTTTCGTGGAACTTACCCTTAGCCCATTCAAACGCCCCTAGGTTCCAGACAACAAAGCTGAAGCCCATTAGCGCGATAAGTTCTCGGGCAAATGTCTCGTTGCCCCTGTTAGCCATAATGGCCATGTAGAATTCACCCGCCAACATAAACAGGGCTGCAATGCTGAACATGACGATTGTGACCAAGGCCACGAGCAATCGAGCTTGAAATGCGGCGTTGAATGCGACGATTGAATCCTGCTCCATTTCCTTTTGCGCTTTGTCTTCCACGCCGTAGGCTTTAATCAAACGGATGGATGCAAATACTTCATGCGCACGGGAGGTAACGTCTGAAGTCGCGCCACGATAAATCAGGCTCTTGGTTCTCATACGCGGCATCGCCCAGCGCCCCCACAGAAAGGCAGGCACCAATAACGTTGCGCCAACAAGACCCATCGTCGGGCTTAAGAAGGTTAACAAAACCAAGGCCATGAAATAGCCCCAGATCGTCGTTACGACACCGGCAAGCTGACCAATAACAGCAGTTACCTGGGCACTGTCTTGATAAATTCGGTAAATGGAATCGCCGGTACGGTGATCGTTGTGGTAAGACAG
Organism: Gammaproteobacteria bacterium; assembly: GCA_012960755.1. The sequence goes on along the minus strand of DUAT01000046.1, from coordinate 11,638 downwards.
AGAGAGCTGATGCCAACGTTCTACCAATGCCAATCGTAAATCCTGATTGATTCTCTGCATGATCCAGACATGGTAATAGGGCGTGACAACCCCGATCGGCAGATTAAGAACCCACAAGCCAAAGGTAAGATACACATAGTAGTATTTTAGCTCGTGACGTTGTTCAATCGTTAAGTCAGCCAGGCCATATCCCCTCGCCCACTCGGGATGCCCAAAGAAATTCGCCAGGCCCGGCATGAGAGGTTCACCCAACATCAGGGACTGACTCAGCAGGTCTGCGATGATGAGCCCCATCGCCAGTGCGATGAATCCCTGGATGCCAATCATAATATAGAAGTAAGCGAGGTGTGCGTGCACGCGAATACGCACCTGTATTGACCCGTCTGACGTTTTTAGCTGTACCATCCAGCCCATGATGCAAGCACCAACCACCAGCACGGCATAGAGAAGACTCGCCATACCATCCACCACCAGCGCAGCAATCAGCAATGTCGCGAGACCACAAACAGCCAAGGCAATCGCAGTGACAGCCTGAATGCGCGCGTTGGTGTCAAAAGTCACCAAGGTCCACATCCCTAGGGTCATGCCGAACACACAGTAATAAAGCAGGTTAAGAGGATAGACCATGTCAACAGGCACCAAACCCAACAGAGGTCCAAAGAAGGCAATCGAAGTCACAGCAAAGGGGGCATAAAACAGACTGTAACCACCGCCACCGACACTATCGGCTATGTGCCTGCCTGTCCCCTCACCTGGTACAAACCACGTCCCCAGCAACTGTGGCTTGATGAATGGCCATGACCTCAACAGCAAGCTGACGATCGCACTGAGTGTGTGTTTGTCGTCCTCGTGGTCCAGCGCTCGATCTTGAGGAATACTGCCGTTACCAAAGAATGGCAACGCCACTGCGCGATGTTGGTCTTGTGGGTCTTGGGAAATGCTCGCCGCCTTTCTACTGACCAACCAAACCGCCAGAGGTATCGCTGTGGATAGAATCATGGCTCCCAATGCTGCTATGACAAAGGCGCTCATGCTGCATCAGCCTTGGCACGAAGACTCTTATTCAGGGGCTCAGAAGTCATAGTGGGTCTCTCGCATAACGTTCGGTTATCTATCAATTTTGTTAACAGACACCTGATTTTCTTACCTTGATTTTTTCCTGAATCGACAAAACTCTAGCGCATAAAAACACGCCATCTACGAGCTTAGGCCTTGCACAGCCCACTGCAGGGGACAGCGGGGAAGGAATACAAGAACTACTCGACTGCATAGATGGCGTGCAGAAAAAGGCAGAGAATCAGATTGGTTTATCCCATCCTTGGGTCAAGCATCAGTGCTGATCCAGCCCTGATGTTGAAGCCAAATCGCTTCGGTCTAACTAGGCGTCTCCAACTAGGCGTCCCCAACTAGAAAATGACTCGAGCGACGATATTGGCTCTTCGGCCACGGGGATCGATCGGCGCTTGTCCGTCATAGCGCAGACCTGAGGAACCTGTTTCACGGAATGGCAGCGGAGAGTTGAATACATCCATCACATTGACAGAGATGATCACGGCATCCACCTTGTCACTATTAAACGAGTGCCGGTATTGGTAATGAAAATCCCAGGAATTGTAACTGGGAACCGTATCCCTCACTCTGGCAGCAGTCTCTGCATTGTTAGCTTCTCTTACAAAATCTGCAACGAGATCCCGGTATGAACCGATATGCCGGTTAAAGATAGTCACAAAGTTTTTCTCTCCATACCACCACAAGCGGATGTGGCCTCTGTTATCCGGAAGCGAACGCACAAGACCTTCACCACCCGTCGTACCTGCCGCATCGAAGATACCCGTACCGTAAAATCCGTTCTCCAGACCAGGAATATCCTTAAAGGTATATTGGTTCACATGAGTGTATTCCATGCCAACGCCGAATAGCCCCAAATCCGTGTTGAAATCGTAATTCCACTCAATATCGAGACCATCCGTCACAATCTCGCCAGCATTGATCGAGATAGCAGAAACTGATCTGATCGCTGCACGCGTCGCCTCTGTGCCTGTGGCTCTTTGGACAGTGTCAACCAAATAGGTCGCAGGATCAACGATACAGTCCAGGCGAGGAAAGTCATCGATGTTGGGGCTTGCAGGATTCGGCGTGGTCGCAAGAGGAAATGCAATATCAGCCAAGGGGTAATCGGGAAGTCCATCACCATGCTCTGCAGATAATGCAATCGGGTCACACTTCGTTTTGTAGTCTGTCAATGCCACCCCATAAGGTTGTTGGGTGGAATTGAGGATGTAGTTATCCGGATCTGCAGCCGCGATCAGGAATGCTTCTACTTCCACGTTAAACGCTTCGTTTGCAGGTTGACGACCGACACGATCTGAGTATTCGAAGCGCCAGTAGGTCGCACCAAAATCAAACCCTCGTAGGTTGACACCCAAAAACTCATCTGGCACCCACTGCAGTCCAATGCTATAGGTATCCGCTTCTTCCGGCGTAAGATCAGGCGAAGGGGCTCCGACAAAGTAAGCACCTTGGCCACGATAATTCTCTTCCGTAGGAGGCAGAATACCCGCGCGTACTGCCTGTGCACGAAGCGGGTCCTGAACGTAGGCACCAAAGCTCTCTAGACCATTGTGAACAACACCGACATTAGGCGCCCGAAATGACTGAGAAAACGAGCCACGCAGCAGTAGTGTATCCATCGGTTTATAGCTGACAGCAATTTTGGGCGTGACGTTGCCGCCAATACTGCCACCATAATCCTCGTAGCGTACGGCAATTTGTGATTCAAACTTTTCCCAGACCGGCAGTGAGAGCTCAAGGAACACAGAACTGACGGTGCGTTCAAGATCGAATGTATATGAACAGCGATCACAGGTCAGGCTGTTACTGATAAAGTCATGTGTTTCGGCAACGGTGCCACTTTCTCGAATCATGACCCCTTCATCATTGTAGATGGGCCCATCGTCATTAAACGATTTGATGGCCCAGTTAGAAAGCCCTCTTCCTACAGGGTCTAAAAGTGAAGCGGCATTAGAATCACGATTCTCTCGACGATGTTGCACACCCGCTGCAAACTGGGCAGTTCCGCCTGCCATTTCAAACAACTCACCAAAAATCACGGCATCAAAAACAGCTACCTTGTTTCGCTTATCCGTGAGCATGACATCTTCACGAATCCAGTCTAGCAACTCGTCACTATTGGCCAGTTCTGGGTTGGTGAGAGAGCTGAGATAGGGATTCAAAAACTGGCAGTCTCCCACACCCTGATTGTTACTGGTCAGCGCTAGAGACATACTCTGGTGCAGATTATTAACATTCTCGGCAGATGATCCGGTCGTTACAAAACCTAAGTAGTCGTAGGCATTCCAACCACCCCAGGCATATCGTGGCGTTTGAAAGTCAAAGTCATCGACCCCATTTGGCACACAGTTCGGGCCACCCAGCCCATTGGCGGCCAGCTCGGTGCGCTCACGATTGAAGTGTAACCCGGTCGCCTCCAGGCTGTTTTCACTCCATGACAGTCCTATATCATAATCCAACGTACGATTGGCAAATTCAAAGTCGCCCCTCAGGCCCATTTGAACCGTGGTCGCTTTCTGCTGATTAGACTGCTTATCGCTTCGCGTCCGTGGGAATCCAACGGTTTGATTGTTAATCACCGAAATGTTTGGACCACCATTGTATCCAGCCCCTGGATGGTTCGGAATGTAAGTCGGCGCTGCCAGAGGCTCTCGACCCTCACGAACAACATAGGGTGCAAAGTAACCTAGCTCCAATCCGCTGGCAAGGATTGCGCCACCGAACGCACCGGGCTGCGCAAGATTGTAAGTCGCATAGGGGGAATATGTAATTCCATCACTGGCCCAAACGGCTTCGGCATCAGCAAAATTAAAGAAGCTATAGAGCTCCAGATGATCATTGAACACATGGCTGAAGTTACCGGCGATACTGCTTCGTTCATATTCAGTGGTAATCTGTCTGAGGTCACGAGTATCTTCATAGCATTGGGAGCTTGGATATCCTATTCCAGCCCATTGGTGCCCGACGAAGAAGGGATCACCTCCCGTAGTGGTGAGTGTTTGACAGAGTGGATCAGTAAGCCGTGCCCCCCCTGGACCGCCTTCTGCAATGGCCTGATCAACAATTTCCTGGTTTAACCAGTCCGGGTTCAGCTGCTCACCATCGAAACCCATGATCGGCGTGATGATAGACCCAACATGTCCGATAAATTGCTGCAAGCTAGGGTCAAAGAAGTTGGCCTTGCTAACACCAACCTCGTCCTGATGGTAGTATTCACCCGAAAGAACAAAATTTGTCTTGTCGTCGGCACTACCCCAGCCCCAGATGCCAGCAATTCTCTTATTGCCGTCTTCAATAGCCTCAGTCATACCACCTGCCTGAGTCTCAATCTCCAGACCTTCAAAATTATTACGCATAATGATATTGAATACGCCTGCCACTGCGTCCGACCCATACAGCGCAGAGCCACCGTCAAGCAATATTTCAACACGTTCAATCATGATGCTGGGAATGGTCCCCGTATCAACGACTTCACCACCAGAGGTGGTTTGGGCGGCCACTGGCGCCAATCGCTTCCCGTTAATCAAGACCAAGGTTGAATTAGGACCCAAGCCTCTCAAGTTCACGTTTTCGGTGCCGACCAAGTCATTGGATATCCCGACACCTCCACTTTCATTGTTACCCAGGGAGCCGCTGTTAACCGTCAGGTTTCTGACCACATCAAAAAGTGTGAAAGCGCCTTCTTCGTCAAATTGCTCCCGGCCGATGACTTTCACAGGAGAAGGGGCATCCTCGGCACTGCCTGGAAGATAAGAGCCTGTGACAATGACTTCTTCGAGTTCTTCGTTTTCCTCGTTTTCCTCGGCCAGTACTGATCCACCATAAAGGCTGCTCAATAAGCCAACGCACACCAGGTATGCCCCAATTCTGCGTAAATTTTTTCTTTGGTCTGTCATTGGCAAAATCTCCCGTTTACTAAATTGATCTTATTATCTGAACGTTCAAATTTCTCGACCTACAAAATATCCAATGCACGAATTATTCAATGCACGAATGCACATTATCAAGCATAGTGCATATATACAAGCATTTTGCACTTTTATAAGCATTTAATTTGAAAACACACGGGAAGGGATGATATTCAGCTCGTTAAATTTTTATCTGTACCACGGGAGATGGGAAGAGGATCAGCGCGACCACTATGCAACGAAAATCCAGCGACCACTTTACTTCGCGATAGCTGGCCGCAAGACTTCAGTATTTGTATACTCGGTGACATGGCTAATTTTATTGCCTGTGAACTGGTAAACCGAGCAATAGGTATTGGTATAAGGTTTCCCATCTACACCGATCCCGTTCACGTACTTGAATTCAGCAGCAACTATGTTCTTATCACCTACAATCGACACATGTATTGGTGTTCCAGGGTGCTGCAATTGCTTGCTACTTTCTGCTTTCAGCGCCTCTCTGCCTCTTATTGTGCGGTTAGGGAAGTTCCAAACAACGTCATCGGTAAGATGATCTTGCCAGAGAATTTCATCTGCCAAAAGTTGTTTGACAATTAGTTTGTTTGCTGCTGTGTCGTAAGTCGAATAGTCGTCAATTACGCCCAGTGAATTTGCCCTGACATTGCTATTGGTGATTGCCGACAATGGAAGGGAAATGACGAATACGGCTGCCATCAAGGTGAGCAGCTTGCCAAAGTTAACCTTGGCCCTGCGTCGTGACGGCGCCAGAATTGATTCAATGCGATCGGAAAGTGGGTGGCGATGAACCCCCATGCCTATTCCGGCATAGCTGACTTGATTATTCTGTTTCGCAATGTCTAACAGTGTCTGGGCATAATCAGGTGCTAACGCGCCTTTGCTTAACACCCAATCGTCACTGGCCAGCTCCGAGAGATGATGGAGCCGTTTGCGTAGAATCCAGGCTAGCGGTTGAAACCAAAAGACTATCGTCAAAAAATGACTGACGATATGAATAAAACAATCGCCTCTATACAAATGTGCCAATTCATGATCCAACGCCTCTTTTTGCCTGGCTATAGGCCAATCCCTAAAATTAGCAGGTAACACGATATAAGTCTGCCCTACTCCCCACATCCACGGAGTTGAACAATCGTCAGTTTTAAGTTGAGTCCCGGTTGGATTAAAAAATCGAACCGGTGCCATGAAAGGTAAACGCAGAAAATCTGGAGAATATCCGGGTTCTTCAAGATTAACTATTTTTCTGGAAAGTAGCCTATAATTCGCGATTGCAGAGATAACCAGCAGACTGCCTATAGTGAGATACACAGCTATCAGCCAGAACGGGTGATCACCCAACGCGTCGACTTTCGTTGACGAGTCGGCCATGGGTGTCGCAGTTGCCGAAAGAAGAATAACTTCCTTACCCACGTCAGCCATTGACCGGGACAAATTTAATCCTTCCAGGTCTACGATTCGCCAATCATAAAACCCATCGAACGCCAATAATACCAGCAGACTGAGTAACCCAGAGAAAGCCAATATATGGCTTTCGGCAGCTGAGAAGTGGCGCACATAGGTTAACAGGATGATCATGGTAAGAATGACACTGGATTTAACAAAAAATTCCAAAAAGAAATCTATCATCGTCCATTCCTCTTTAAGTCAGGATGTTACATTTTTTTAGCATTGTTTCGTACCGTTTGAATCAGCGCTTCGAGCCGGTCAAGTTCTTCAACATCGATAGTATTCTTTGACATTGCCAACAGCGTATTCATCGCGTCAACCGAAGACCCACCAAATAGAGAAGCAACCATTTCTTTCATGGCAGACTTTCTCTGATTCGTTAGATTTCTAGCAGGTGAAAACAGATAACGTGGACCGTCATATTTCTGCTTCAGCAATCCTTTTGTTACCATTCGCGAAAGAATCGCTCTAGATGCTGAATACGAGCCACCGATCTCTGCCTGTAACTCCTGCGCAGTACAGAGCGCTTTAGCATAAACAACGTCCATCACCTGCTGTTCGCGTCTCGTCAATTTTTCAGCCACAGCTTCTCACTCAAAATGCAAATGAATGCCTAGCATGCACAAATATAAGCAGGCATGCAACTGTTTTCGTAATATTCGAACTCCACGCCCGGGTTACAACGGTGTCAATGAGACTCCATTTTAGGTGATCGTGAACTCATGATTATCCCAACTTTATTCCGCCGGTTTCCAGCATCACCGAGCTCATTGGCATTAACCGGAACACGCACACACGGATACATTGCGTCCAGGACAAACTGTGTGACCACAAACTGAAACGAAATCCTAAGTAGCCGTCTACTACATTGGCCTTGGCATGTATCACATTGGGTCAGGCGCGGATCACCTGCTCATTATTCTTGTCGAGAAGTATATCGAGTGATCTTCGGGTTTCCCCTAGATGATAATGAGCCAATGCTTCGACTTGGCATCGTCAAAGAATGCTAGCTAAGTTGCAGTATGATCAGAGTAATGCAGTTGAGAAGCGGCAACGAATAGATCAACGCGTCCGCGAAGACTTGAACTATTCATCGCCTTGAAATAATCCACTTTTCCCGGGCTATTCTCGCCTCGAACATACGCCTTTACAATATAACTCTGCTCCATTAATTCTGAACAATCCAGGACCCAATGTAACCGCTAACCCCTGTTGCATCACGGGGCCATCGGTGGATGATATGGCTGTCTTTGAATTATTGATCGCCATCTCTCTTTTCACATTTATGCGCTTCGTAAAACCTGACCGTTGCGGTTCCCTGTAAGTGCACCGTCCACCAAACTCACCTGACCATTAACAATTGTCGCTTTGTATCCAGCTGCTTTTTGAATATATCGTGCAGCTCCGTGAGGGAAGTCATGAACAAGCTCAGGCTGCCATTCACCCACATCTTGCAGATTAATAACATTAATGTCAGCACGCATGCCTTCCTGCAGTGTACCGCGGTCGGTTAAACCTACAACCTTAGCAGGGCCTGAACTCATTTTTTGGATAACCTGTGGAAGCGAATAGTACCCGGTTTCACGATACCAGTGGGATAACATAAATGAAGTCCAACCAGCGTCCATGATCTGACCGACGTGTGCACCTGCATCACCCAAACCTGGGTAGATATTTTCACTCTTGAAGAGATTCGCTTGTTCAGTCAGGCTACCTGAGAACATACGAAAGATGAACAAGCCTCTACCTTCAGTTTCCCGCGATAAGCGTAAGAATGTCTCTGACCAATGCTCGCCAGTCTCGTCTGCAATCACTTTGATGCTTTTGGTTGCTGCATAATCTGGACGATCGCCAGCACCAAGGAAGAATACTGCCTCAAAGGGAACACCTGTAGATTTAGGTTGTTTGGCTTCTTCAACCATTTTGGTTGCAGTTTCGTCATCGCAAATTGCAGAAAGACGGTCTGCCCTGCTCATCTTCGCTACGTATCTCCAGGTTACGCCGCCAACTGGCAAATCTGCCTGTAAACCAAACATGTATCCAGAGCCACGAACATGTGAAATTGCAGTAATGTCACGGCCTTCACAGAGCTTATCAAGATTGTTTGCAGCAACATTACCAGCACCTTCGTCGGGGCTAGTGCCGTAGCTGAATAAAATTCGGCTGTCTTTTGTATCACCAATTGCTTGCAATAGTTCGAAGTTTGCACCAACAGCCTGCATTAATCCCTTGCGAGGGTTTACTGCTGTTTCCGCAATCTTCATTAATTCATCCACGTCGGCAAATGTGCCTGGAATTGAACGACCATCTGGTGCAACGTGTGGCTCATAACGGTTTGTAGAGAAACCAAACGCGCCATCATCAATTGCATTTGCGACGATATCAGCCATTTGTTGTTTTTCTTCTTCAGTTGCTTTCTCAGCAAAAGAGCGATCGCCCATTACGTAGTAACGTACTGCAGCGTGGCCAACCAGACCTGCAACGTTAACAGCTGTGCCAAGCTTCTCAATTGAATTTAGGTACTCACCATAATGTTCCCAGTCCCACGCTAGTCCATCGAGAATTGCTTTCCTGGGAATGTCTTCAACTGTTTCCATCATAGCGGCCATCAGTGTGCGGTCTTCTGGCTTACAAGGTGCGAAGGTCATTCCACAGTTACCAATGAGCACGGTGGTTACGCCGTGCCAACTGACTGGCGTCATGTCTGGATCCCAACCGATTTGCGCATCAAGATGGGTATGGATATCAACAAAACCCGGGGTTACCGCATGACCTGCCGCGTTGATTTCCTGCTTTGCATCACCTTCAACGTTACCAACTGCTGTAATAATGCCGTCTGTGATTGCCACGTCGCCTATTACAGGATCTGCACCTGTACCGTCTACGATCTGGCCACCACGAATAATAATATCGTGTTTCATTTGATTCCCTTGTAGCTGATTTTTTCTTGGATAGTCTCGTTAATTAACAGCAATCGTGTTCAGAATCGCTGTTACCAGTGGGACTAGCACAGTACCAAGCATAATGCCTATTTTCAAGCATTATGCACATTATTAAGCATTTATAATGTCCCTCGCAGTTACTAATTCCGTGAATACCAATCAACTTTAATATAGTGCCATGTCTTACTATATTGCTAAATTAACAATTCTAGCTCCCAACGATTCAACCAGTTTTGATCAAAACCGTCGCAGCATTTTTCCAGTACACAAAGGAACTCAATCTGAAATATCGATAAGTGTCAACTGATACTAAATTGAAGAAACACATCAACAACTTACCATCTTGAGCTACCGAGACGCGCAGACGGCTCGCCAGAGATAATGTTGTTCTACGAGCCTGATCTACGCGCTTACGTACGACCAAGCCGTTCATCATGTTTGTCCCACATCTTTTTCATCTGTTCGGTAATTGCCTGATGATCACCCTTGACGGCCAACATACCAGCATCGACCACCAGATCGATACCTGTAATCCATCGACTCTCATCACTCCCTAAATAAACACAAGCCATCGCAATATCCCAGGGCTCCCCGCCAGGACCTGTCAATGGCATCAGCCCGCCATTCACTGCTTCCACAAACTGAGACAATCTTTTTGAAGACTGCTCCTCGTTGAGGTTTTGACCATTGGTATGGCCACCCCAGAAAATTGGGGTAGCAATCGCACCCGGGCTTACTGCGTTAACCCGTACACCCATCGGCCCCAGTTGCAACGCTGCCGCCTTGGTATAACTCGAGAGGCCTGCTTTCGCCGCAGAGTAAAAAGGGTCCACAGTGGCTTCAGCCTGATGCGCACCCTTGGAGGAATTATTGATTATCGAACCCGATCGCTGCTTCCGCATGATCGGTGATGCATGCTTTGTCGCCACCATGCAGGTACCCATCAAATACCATGTGGAGTATTTAACACTCTCTTCACTGACGTCTTCGATGTTATATGCATGGGGGGTGCCGGGAATATTGGACGGTCCACCAGCATTGTTGAACAGGATGTCCAATCTATCCCATTTCTTAACCGCAGTGCCGATCACATTTTTAATCTCGTCTTCGTGAAGCACATCCGCTTTAACAAATATGGCTGTGCCCTTTGGCTGACGAGATTCGACTTCACGCCCCTTCTCTTCGTTTCGGCCACAGAAAACCACTTTTGCGCCTTCCTGACAATAAGCGTCCACTGTAGCCTCACCGATGCCACTGGTCGCTCCTGTGATGACCGCCACCTTACCCTCTAATCTACCCATTACACCTGTTCCTGTACTTATGACTATTTGTTTGTGATTTATTAAGACTCTCTAATCAGAGACCGTTCTGATCTCATAGAATCAGACTTTCACTTCTCGACCCAGCAGATGCTGAAACCCCTCACCACCGGCCTTCTCCAGACATTGCTGGTATTTAAGCGGGTCTTGGGCATCGCAGCCACCTATCCCGTGAGTACTATAGGCTCATCATGATACTTCTGCGGTTCAGGCGGCATCTTCAAGACACGTGCCCAGGGGACAGAAAGATATTGATTGAACTGTGTTCGAAGCCAGCGACAGTAGATCATTGGCTATTCAGACTCTGACTATCCTCAACCGCAAACTTCTCCACAGACTTCTTACGTAAAAAACCCCTATCACGATACTTTTTTGAATACTCAGGAAACACTATTTAAGTAGCCGTTCACAGATGCACATTATCAATCACGATGCTTTATTTCAAGCATTGTGCACTTTTTTAATCATTTAATGGAAAATTGTGTGACGTCAGCCCATATGGGTCCATCTACCCCTGTTTGCTAAGAGACACTTTTGTGCATATAGACTGCTGAGGTCTAACCTGTCAATTGCAGGCTTGTACCTTTCAATGCCCCTAAATTAGACCCACTTACTATCGTTCTCTCCTATAAAAGGGGTAATTGAGATATAACCGGAAGGCGGAACAGTCCATGGCACGGCTAACCCCAGCCGCTTCCTTCTACATATCGCTATTCTGGTAGGCCATCGAAGACTCTCCCCAAGCCTCGACGCTGGGAAACCATCGCGTTACGAGGAATGAGTCTCCCATCGACGGAGCGGCCCCTGGCCCCGGATACCAAAAATATTATCACCTACTCCTCAACCCTTTCCGGCTAAGTAACACCCCACCCCCCGGCACCCCCCACTTCAGCATTTGGGACTCCTGCTATTACAGGTATTACTAATGTGGACG
>DUAT01000045.1:20444-34643 GCA_012960755.1 Gammaproteobacteria bacterium | reverse complement strand
CCCCGATAGACGATTAACAAGATTTACTCCGGCACTTTCCTCCGACCCCATTACTTTAGATTATGCGATCGGTTGCAGGACCCGACTTCGCTGCAATGGCCGCTGTTGGCAGTACCGCCGAAAGTGCCTGTTGCATCCAACGTCAATCAAACGTTAAACGCGGCGACCATTTCACGGGTATCGTTGTATTCTCGGACATGGGAAATTCTTCCGTCCGTTTCGAAACGGACGACATGTACAAACGGCATCGTATAACGTCTGCCCGTGCTCCGAACAAGCGTGTCCTCCTCCACACCCACGGCAGCCACAACAGATTCGTTTGCGATTAGGTCAGTAAAGTGCAATGGGCTCATTTCGATAGCCGCATTGATCTCGGTGAGATAACGCAACAACCCATCGGCACCCTGATACGTCCCGCCAAAGGGGATATTGTCAGGTAGTGGATTTTCCCAGGTGAAGTTGGTTGCAAGGTAATCAGATTGTACCGTCGCAAAGTCGCTCAACAAAAGTTCGTAAAACACCTGAGTACGTTCGATAAGATTGGGCTCAGCCATATATTGGTAGTCTCCGGTTATGAATTAGCGGGCGGTTTGCGCCTGTGCCAATCTGTCGCTTGTTCAAAAGTATGTGCCGCGGTGATTAATTTGGCTTCAGCGTTGTAGTTTCCTACCAACTGTAATCCCAAAGGTAGATTGTCAGAGCTCGAACCGCACGGTATCGAAATCGTCGGATGGCCTGAGAAATTCATTGGCGCCGTGAAACCAACAAAGGAGGCTACGGCTTCAGGTGGCAAAACTTGCGTAGGGGGAAATTGCTCTAGCGGCATCGCGGGTAACGGTGCACCTGGACAAAGCAACACATCAACTTGGTCGAGTAGGTTCTCAAACGTTGCCTTGGTGTTGGTGGCAGCGAGACGAGCCTGAGCGTAGTCACTAGCGCTGATATGCGGTGCGGCCTCCAGAGCGGAACGAAAGACAGGTCCATACTGGTCGGCCTGTTCCGGGAACAGGCCTTGGTGTGCAACGGCCGCCTCGGCAGCTACAACCGCACCCCAGAAAGGACAGACTTCGAGAACACCAAGCATGTTTACAGGGACAAGCTGTGCACCTAGTCCCTCGAAAGTGCGAGCCGCGGACAACACAGCTTCCGTTACTTCGGGGTGCGCATCAGTTGCGCAATAGGCTTCGTCGATACCAATGCGCAGGCTTCGGATACCGCTATTCAGGTCCTCGCAATAGTCTGCAACAGGTACTCGAATGGAAAACGGATCATTGGCGTCATAGCCAGCGATCGCCTGTAACAGAATGGCGGCGTCTTCAGTGGTGCGAGCGATTGGACCAACATGGTCCAGCGTGTAGGCAAGTGGAAATGCCCCGTATTTACTGACTCGACCAAAAGTGGGCTTAATACCAACGACGCCATTTACTGCGGCTGGGAAACGGATAGAACCTCCGGTATCACTGCCTAGCGTCCCGAACGCCATGCCCGTGGCGGTCGCGACAGCGGAGCCGCTAGATGACACACCCGACCAGCGATCTTGCCCCCATGGATTAACAGGTACAGGTAACTCGGGATGGTAACCAGAAAGGGCAAATTCGGTCATGTTTAGCTTGCCCAAAATGACGGCACCCGCTTGTTTCAGTTTGGTTACTGCGGTTGCATCCTCGGTGGGTATCCGATCTTTCATCACGATCGAACCGCAGGATGTGGCAATACCGCTAGTCTGAAACAGATCTTTGACTGCAACCGGTACGCCGTGCAAAGGACCAATATGATTGCCTGACATTATCGCTTTTTCTGCGGCAAGCGCGTCTTGACGCGCCTGTTCAGTGCAAACGCGTGAATATGCGTGGTATTGAGGATCTAAGGTCTCGATGCGCGAAAGCATGACCTCAGTCAGTTCAACGGGTGAGATATCTCTGGCTCGGATCTGGCGTGAGATTTCGGCTAACGATTTGAAATGAATATCCATAACAGTCGGGGTCAGACCGGAAGGTCGGCAAGTAGTTGTTTGCCAAACCCAACTTCGTAAGGCGTAAATGCGCGCGCCGTTAATTTCACTTGTTGGAATTTCCAGCCTTCATCGGTGCGTACGTATTCATCGTGGTACTGCGCACAGTACCAGTAACACGCCTCGCCACCCTTCATAGCCATGGGTTGATCTAGATACCAGTGTCCTTTCGCGCGGTCACCGTCGATCTCGATGATTGGATTACTAATGCCGTGAACGGCAAAACCCACAAGCGTCGATGCGTTGACAAAAAAATCGCAGATGCCGTCTCGAGTTTCCGCGTAACCCATCATGCCTCCATCCCACACAGCATCTTCCGTAAACAACGCAGCAAGTTTTTCAGTGTTGTAGTCGTCATCGCAGGCTGCCGCGTAGCGGGCTTTGAGCTGTTTGATTTCTTCGATGTCGACCAGCCATTGTACTTTCTTGGCAATCTCTTGTTCATTAAGCGACATAACTTTGCTCCTGTTGTCCCCGCTCGACATCTGCTGCAAAGCGCTCGAGCAGGCTGGGTGGAAAAACTTGATCGAGAGGCATACTACCCATAAATGCACCAATAAAGGCGCTGGTAGCGTTAGGGTCGCTAGCCACCATTGGCAGCATTTGTTGCATCTCTTCTGGTAGTTTTTGCAACATCGCCAGATGTACGGTGTAGTCAAACATCGGTTTAAGTTTGTCATACTGGCGCTGGTCGTATGCTGCTGTTGCTTGGTCCACAGTGGTTTGCCCACAAAATGCTGCATCCAACTCTTCTGCCAGAATGGCCGCGTGGGTAAATGCGTTAGTTATCCCTTGAGCCGTAATGGGGTCTCGGTGGAGTGCTGCGTCGCCAACGAGCGCCCATCCTGGTCCGTGTGCTCGACGGAAAAAATTGGGTAGCAGATGAGTACCTGAGATTCGTGTTTCGCGTGTCGCAGATTGTACTCGCGATTCGAGTTCAGGGACCAGTTTCAAGCTTTCTGCAAACGCGCCATCCAAATTTGCCCTGACTTGCTGCGCTAATTGCGTTGGCCAGAATAAAAACAACATGTCCAGGTCATCGTTGGTTGGAAACGTAATGTAAAAACGTCGTTGGTCGGTCAATACGTGAAGTGATGCTGTACTGTCTGATTCTCGCATACCACTATAGTAAGCATAGTGACCACAGGTATGAATCCCTGCATCGACATAGTGTACGGCCTCTACCGACTTTGCGACAAACGAACGCACACCATCTGCGCCAATAACGACTTTGGCGCGTTCTGTTACTGAATCGCCGCCCTTGGTTCGTCCCTTAATGCCGACGACACGGTCGTTCTCATACAAGAGCTCGGACACTGTGAACTGTTCCCTAGCTTCAACGCCTGCGCTGATCGCCGCATCCACGAGAATTTTGTCCAGGTAGAAACGACGCGGCGTGAAATCCGTTGCTACGCCCTCATGCGCTGGTGCAGTACCCTCAAGCTTAGTGTCGTCGATGTAGAATTTCAGCGTTTCTATGGCGGGCGTACCGGCCTCTTTTACTGCATCGAGTAGACCCCACTGTTCGAGAAGGCTAGCGCCGGACCGCTTAACAAAGTGGGTTGACATGATGTCAGTACCGAATGCCATCCGATCTACGAGCAATACTTTGTGACCGGCTCGCGCCAAAAGCATCGCTAATGGCGCCCCACCGCAGCGGGCGCCAACGATAATTGCATCGTATTCAGTCATGGGTCATTTCCTAGGTTGTAGGAGGATGGCGTTCTTGGACATAAACGTGTCTCTGAGTGAGACGGTCTCTGGTCGCAAGTTCGTGATGCCTGTGTATGGTTTGCTGCGAACGCTGGGGCGATCAGGGTACTTCATCTTCATGACCATATGTCGTTGCAGCATCTCCACGAATTTGGCGGCAGTCCATACGCCATAGCGAGCCGAATTTGCGGAATGTAGGCCGCGTTCCTCGCGAGGATCACGCAGCAAATCGAAAATCGGGGCGGCGATTGGATTTTGACCAGGTGCAGGAACGTGCAATTTGTAGTGCTCCTTCACGACGGACTTCAGCACGGGGCCTTCATAGATGAAGACGTAGTCGCGCCGACCGTGATTTTCACCCAGCAGAAAGACGGGGGCTTGATCTACTCCGTCGATGATTCGATCACGCGGAATATGGTCAGTGGCCTGTGCGATACGCGCAAAGCTAGTAAACAGATCGCTTACGTGAATGAGATCACCGGCCGTGGTGCCTGCCTTTATGACGCCTGGCCACCATGCGAAAGCATCAACTCGAACACCACCTTCGAGATGGTTTGCCTTTCCGCCTCGATAAATACGGTCTGATTGCCCGGTTGTTGACAGAAACTGCATGAACGGACCATTGTCCCCCATTAGCACCACGAGCGTGTTTTCGGCAATCCCAAGATTGCGTAGCTCTTGCGATATGTCGCCGATCCAACGGTCGACCTCTTGCATGCTCTCCGCCATCGTGCCGCCATTACGGCTGGTCGCTTGCGAAATACCTGATCGGACGAAGGTCAATGGATAAAGCGGCCAGTACTGTAGAAAGAAGGGCTCGTCCTCTTTCGCCAGGCGTCGTAACTGCTCGATGGTGTGGTCTTGGTAACGAAGATTCATTTCTCGGTACTTCTTTTCGGACCAGGCTTCACCCGTTTTAATGTGAACTTCTTCAGCTTGCTCACCTTTCTTCGCCACTAACGCGGTAACCAGGTGCGCTGGATTGGGTCGGAAGGTGTAATCGAGAATAAACTGATCGCTGTGCGACTTTTTGCTACGGCTGCGTATGATACCAGCGTCTTCTGCGTCTTCGTGCATAATGGCCAACTGGCCTTGTTGGTGGACCGGAAACTCAGCGTAGTCGAACCCTTGATTGTGTGGCCAGGCTTGTTCAATGTCGCCTAAATGCCATTTACCGATGTGCACGGTGTTGTAACCGCTTGCCGACAGTACTTCCGCAATCGTAACCTCATCCTCTGATAAACCCTCACCGGCAAGATCCGCCTTCGCTTCATTCATGCCCGTGCGAACAGCATAACGTCCGGTTGAAAACGCGGCTCTGGTGGGCGTGCAGGAGGGCTCGGAATACATTCGCATCAGTGACAGACCTTGTTCGGCCAGTTTATTGATGTTTGGCGTTGCGTAGCCGTTGACGTAGTTCATTTGCTTGGAACCCATTGTCCCAAACCCCATGTCATCTATTAGGATGAAGACAATGTTTGGACGTTTGCCGCCGTTGCTTTCACGAACTTGTTTTAGTTTGGACTCGACTGCCGCGTCGTCCTTCACCCAAACTGCGGCGTTTTGAGGTAGCAACACGGAGTGTTCTGCATCGTGTCGAATCGGGGTTTCTGAGTGCGTAGCGGCAAGCGTCAGATGGGTTGGAACGAACAACACGAGAACCAGGCAAGCAAGAACGTAGCGCATCGTAGGATTCCTTAACTCGCTTTTGCGAGCGCGATTTGCGCCTCGCGATTGATGTCGGTCTTTGGAAAGTAGTTTACCCATACGCACCAATACGATCCTGCCTTGACTGTTTCCACCCTCTCTATCTTACTGGTGCCTGTTTCACCCCAGAAGTTGATGTTTGATATTGGCGCGCCTGTATCGTTGTAATAGATTCCTAGACTTTCGCGCTGATCATCCCATGCGACAACGATATTGCGTCCACCGACTTGTGTATTTATCAATCCACCTTGTTCGCGTACATAGTCTTCAGTGTAAGCAACAGAGTCCTCTCCCACGTTAAATCCCCACACAAGCTCCTTCATCATTAGGCGATCATCTTCAACATCCATGGTTTCAAACATCAGTGAGTTGTTGGTACGATGTGGAACTGTCGCCCACAAAAACACCACTTCAATAAGATGATCGAACAGGAACACGAAAGGGTTTTTGCGAAATGGCGTGATTTTGTTTAAGAACACTGTGCCATCTGGATAGGCTTTTTGAAATCCGCGAAAACTCATGCGAAAGGTCGGCCATTGCTGCATCGCGTGCTTCGACGTGGGACCATCGCATTCGCGGGCTCCGTACATTTGTTGGATGGGCTCGCCCTTTTCGGTATCTCTCATAATAAGATTGTTACCGTGTTGAGCTATTACGGTCAGGTCTTGAGATTTTCCATCTATCTCCGGCTTGTAGCCCAAGCCAAGATTGGTAAGGGTGCAATACGTCATGATGATGTTCTCCCCACCAAGACCCTCAGGGGTGCCTGCCAGATGAGGCCGCTTAATGTGGTAGTCCGGGTGTGCGCGTGCCTTGCCGTTGTTTTCTAGCACAATGACGCTGTCCGTTGGTCGAACATAATTTTTTGCTTCTTCGATCGAATAGAAGGTTGCGGTCGATTGTTGGTTGCGCAGGCCGCATCGCAACCAGAACGGCGGGAAGCCTAAAAAGAAGACGTTAAGTATCACTAAAAGGAGCGTTGAGCTGCCCCATCCCGCACCAGCGAAATAGTCCAGAGCAACCGCCATGCCAACAGCAATCGCGCTGCCTGCGATGATTGTTGTTTCATTACGAATCGCAAATACCATATTTTCGCGAGTGACTGTGAGAAAAGCCTGCGTGATATCTCCCAGGTCGCGGAAATAGCGGAACGAAACGACAGTCGCCCCGCTCATCAGAATCAAATACAAACCTTGCGGAATAAGGTGTTCGTTCATCTTGAGTTCCTCCCTCAGAACTACCTCAATGACGCCATATTCAAGAATAATGACTGAATAGTCAATGAGTATATACTCATTGAGTATAATTACATTAGAATAGGGTGTCTATTGTGAGGTTTGAACTTGAAGGTAGTACTTGACGAAAACGATGAGCGTCGGCGGGCGGTGCAAATGGTGCCGGAGGAGCGCTATCGGCAGCTACTAAAAGTGGCGATTGATGTCTTTGCAGAGAAAGGCATCGACGGAGCGCGCCATGGCGACGTTGCACGCGCGGCAGGGGTCGCTATCCCAACAGTTCATGCCTACTTTAAGACCCGCAACGACCTGGTCTCAGCGGTACTAGAGGCGACCCAGAAATTCATCATAGACGAGACCATTCTTCCGTTTACAAGTGGACCCACATTTGAAGATCGAATGTTACAAAGCGGGCAGCACTTGATCAGCTCGGTGCCCACAAACGTGCAATACTTCAAGATCTGGGTCATGTGGAATGCTTACTTCGGAGATCCATTCAGAACTCAATACCTACGATTTGAAGAGGAAGCCGTTAGCGGATTGTGTCAAGTTTTGACAGGGGATCCAGACGCGGTGAACGATGAGAAAATGCGTGAGAGGGGACTTGTATTTCTAGGATTGGCGATTTTTCTAACACAAATGATTTTGCGAGAAGAGAGCGTCGAACGACAGGAACACTTCATTCAGAATGTGATGCAGACTGTTCAAATTTGGATCTGAAATGAGGCGAAGAGGTAGGATAGTAATCCTAAACTGCATTTATCCCGAATTTCAAAAGTATTCTAATTGGGATTTTTTAGCATTAAAAAGTTTGAATGACAGTTTTTCGGTAGAGAATGGTCAGTGTCTGGATAGCGTTCATCGACATCAAACCTTCTGATTTACATCACGATTGATCGAACCATGATGCCCATAGCCGACCTTGGGTAGGTTAGTGTTGCAGTTCAAACGTGAAACCAGGTGGCATGGACGGCCCCCCTTCTCATACCTCTCGTAAACGAAAGGAGTTTAGAAATGAAAGACCACGAAATCAGTCGGCGGTCGCTGATAAGAACTGCTGCCACCACCACTGTTATTGGTGCGTTGGGGATTTCGAGCAGAGGGGTAGCTCAAGTTGCGAGTGCGACAGAAAAGGCGAAACATCAACTTACAGTAGCCGGATACGATTATGATCGCGTGCGAGCCATCATGGACGCGCAGGTAGGCATCGCGGATACAGACATTAGCTTTGATGTCGAAGATATATACAGCCTCAGCCGTTCTGCGTTTGGCCCTGATCCTAAATGTGATGTCACCGAAATAGGATTGTTACCCTATATTAGAAGGTATGTTAACGACGATTTTCGTACATACACACTCATTCCCGTTTTTATTTCACGTACATTCAGGCATCGCAATATTTTCGTGCATGTCGATTCGGGAATTGAAAAACCTGAAGACCTGCGAGGTAGAAGAGTCGGTACTCCTGGCTACGGGTTTAGTTCAAACACATGGATTCGCGGTTTTTTGCTTGATGAATATGGCGTAAAGGCTGATGACATGGAGTGGATTGAAACCACAGAAAGCTCAGATGGTGCCAAGCTTAACCCAGAGTTGGATAGGCACTATCTTGCTGACGATTTCCCTCTGGTAAAAGGCCCCCCCGGTATCGACGAATCTGATCTATTACTTTCCGGCGGCTGTGATGCCTTGATAACCGCGATAACTCCCCGCGCCTATCTGGATGGCAACCCGAAGGTGAGGCAATTGTTCCCCGATGTTAGGGCAGCAGAACAGGATTATTACCAAAAGACAAAACTATTTCCGATCATGCATGCTATTGCGATTCGTTCAGATGTAATTGTAGCCAATCCACAGTTGCCAGTTGCGGTTTTCGATATGTACAGCCAGGCCAAACAGAAGGCTTACGATAATCTGGAAACTACGACTTCTTTAAAGATCACACTGCCTTGGGTAACTCAGGAATTTGAAGATACTCGTAGGCTTATGGGGAACAACTTCTGGGCATACGGGATTGAGGCTAATCGCAATGAGCTAGAGGTGGCGATGCGTTATGTTTACGAGCAGGGGCTTGTAAAGAAAACAGTACAATTCGAACAGCTGTTTCATTCCTCCACATTACTGCTTACTGAAAGCTAAGAGGCAAAGGCAGTTTAAAGAAGAGCATCCCAGTCCATGAACCAAATCCCATTGTTAAATATCATCGCGTCGCATATTTACCATGTCGCCTACCCGCAGGCCAAGCCGCGATAAAAGCAGGATAATTGCCCGGCTCACGTAAACCATTATTCGTATTGGGTGCACATAACGAGATTACATCGTCAATTTCTATCTACTTTCCAATCTGAGCTGCGAAAGCTGTTTAGTTACCAGTGTCTGGAGAAATAATGTACAAGCCAAAAGTGATCGCCGTCGCTGTAATCCTGACATCAGATCAGGCGTTAATTTCAGCGCAAACAGCATAGCCAAAAGATGGATTATGCCGTTTCATTTCAACTACCAAATTAATCAAAGCCTGGTCTCGTGCTTTTCTACCTGGTATTTTGTTAGCCCGATTCGAATAAAGTTTGCCGTATTTTCGTTTCACCAGTACTTGATGGAAGGCAAGAATCGTTGCGGGCTTTATGATGACAGCAATCTTCTGCAGGCGGCGTTCGCCGACTAATATTACTAACAAGCCGAACAGGAATCGATCTCTAGTGACCAACGCAGGTGATCTCTTCCTGGCGCGATTCATGACAATAAGCTGCTGCTTCATCGCGATCGACTCGGCCATCACCCGTTTCACTCCACCTGGTTTCAGAAGTTTGATCAGCGTGACGAAGTAGTGGGTTAGCAGTTCTATGATTTCATAGCATTCCGCTATTTTATCATGCTCGACACAAGGCAGTTAAACCGTTGTTTCTATTTCAAAAATAGCAATTCGCACAGGACAGGCAAGCCATCGCCTCATTCGCACGCACGTACCGGTTCTCTATGAGCGAGATTACCCCCGTTGCGATAGGCGAAAACTCGATCAGCACATCGATCCACGACTCGTCGTTTGGTGCGTCAGGGCGGTTAGATCGCATGCTCGCCAAATTCCCGTTCTGGATGAGTTGTCATGTTATCACCTTCTGCATTTCAGACTTGACGACTACTAATTCTCAACGATGATTATAGTGTACATCAAGTACACTCCTTCTCAATTCATTCCGGTTACTCTTTAATCTTTGAATATTCGATGATCTGAAATCAACGGTAAGTGCCATTCTAATAGCTTCCGGGCAAGCCGATGGATAGCGTGGATCAACAACATCAATAGACATTCTTTTGCTATCTGGGAGAAATACCGTTTATATTCCAGTGTTGACGATCAGACAAAATCAGGAGTGCGTTGTGTCCAAATCGAAATTGGTTTTTCTTGGGTTGCTTATACTGCCTTTTTCAACCTTCGCGGATGACGTAGAAGTACACGAAAAGGTACAAGCTGCTCTCGACTACCAGATACCGCTTAACGATTGCACAAAACCAAGGTCTATCGAACGGGTGGCAGAAATGTCAGGAAGTGGCGGCGAAGGTGATGTCACGCAGTCGGATGTTGATTCCTATACGATGGATAGGGTAAGGCGCAAGGAGAAACGATGGGAAACCTGCGTAGAGGACTACAAGGATGAACTGTTAGAGGATTTTAACCAGCTAAAAAACAGTGCCCAATTCGGCCTAACCCAGGACCAGGCCAAGGCAATCCTGCAAAAAATGGCAGATATACAAGCGGTGGTCGTGACAGAAGACGGAATTGTGCAGACGATTAGCGATTAGTACGAGAGAATCGATTAGTAAGAGAGAATCGAACCGCGTTAAAAAGTAAGGGCGCCGAAGCGCCCTACGTTGATCATGATAGATCTGTCAGTTTACAACCTGTAGCTGAGCTCCATTCCATACATGCGAGGCAGTGTCACACCTGCCGTATGGCGGAAGTTTTCACCTTCACCTTGTCGCAGAACCTGCAATACACCGACATCGTTGAAGACATTATTGACAAAACCGGTGACGGTCCAGTTACCTTCAGAGGAAGTCCATGTTGCACGCATGTCAACCCTGTCGTAGGCATCTGCCTTGTCGGTATCATTTTCAAAAGGCGTGTAATAGACTTCGCCGATATAACTGTAAACACCAAAGAACTCTATGGCAGACCCACCGGACAATGGAAGGTTATAGCTTGCCCATCCGGTGTACTTCATCTCAGGCACCTGTAGAACTCTGTTGCCCTTGATATTTTGCGTCAGGCCAGTGAAGGTGGGGAACAATGATGCCGGATTGCTAGCGCCGGACGTATCCGAGATAAAGAGATCGCCCGTATATTCACTTGGCGTAAAGCTGAAATTACCACCCAGAGACAGGTTGTCAGTGGTCAGCCACAAAACTTCCACTTCCACACCATAAATGTCAGCACCCGGTGCTTCCAGCACTGACGTGGTCGTTGTCGCAGTTCCGCCAAAATCTGTTAAAGGCGGAACGACTTCACGCGCCACAGTATGAATAGTATCGTAGTCATATAGGTACACAGAAGCATTCACCTGCAGTGAATCGTTAAAATACTGCGACTTCAGCCCGATCTCCCAGGCTAGTAGTTCTTCAGGATCGTAGGTGGGTGTCGCACTGAAGAACACCAGATTATGCCCCCCTGCACGGGTACCAGTGGTGGCGGAAAAATACATCAGGCCACTGTCCGAGTAGTTCCAGTCCAGATTGATTCGCCAGGTGATCTTGTCGTCCTTACGTTTAAAAGGCCGGTAAACACTAACTGCGGCCGGGATGCCACCATTGACTGCAAGCTCTGTCCCAGCGAATCCCCCGGGTACACTGGCATCTGCCACAAGGCCACCATTGATGATGTTGTAACTCGCCAGACCACCGGGAACAACTGCACCAGCTAGTATAGACTCAATAACTCCACCCGCCGCTTCGATGTAACGAAACAGGTTCTCTTCCGCCGTCACCTCATCTTCAGCGTAACGAATACCCGTTGTGAGCGTGAAAACATCATTGATGTCCCACACTGATTGGGCATAGGCTGCAAATGCTTCCTTGTGAGTCTGGGTGTGGTACAACAGATCACTGCCCAGGCTATTGATGCCATGCACAACATCCAGGTCTGGGAGAGTGCCGTCATCACCCTGCCACGTGGAGATGTACAGGTTGTTGTTGTTGAAATCATTGGTGTTAGGGTTGTTATCAACCGCATAGTTGGTCGAACAGGACGGCGCGGGATCTGCGACTTCACATGCAGTCCTGGCGGAATGAAGTGTTGCCATGGGGTTATTGCCGAAGAAGATAGGTGCAAGGCCCGTATTGTCCTGGTAAGGATCGATGTAGCGACGTTCATCTAGCGTAGAATAGAAATCACCACGCTGATCAATCACTGAATCGTAAAAGAAGATACCGGTTGTAATCGAGAAGCTATCGGTAAAATCATAGAACGCCTGCAACTCATGTGATTCATACTTTGCCTCATGATTGACATAAAACTGGCGATCATGGAACGCGCTGGCAGTATTGTCATCATCGGTGGTCCTCTCGTAAGACAACTTGTTATAGCCATAGATATATTTAAGCCGCAGGTTTTCTGTTACATCCCATATCGCACTGGATTGAACCCCCTGCTGGTTGAAAATTTCGTTGTTTATACCATTGGTTGCAGCGCAAACATCCGACCCATCGATATCCCCGGGGAAAACACAATCATTGTACACATCTGCGCTTGCCTGTGATGTCTGGTTAAAACCGTCCAGCGACGCGGCGGCATTCTGGAATCCATCAAATTCTGCCAGATCAACGCCGATGCGATTATGCTGAGCCTGGACAGCGGCTCCGGTACTCGGGTCGGTGAAATTGAGAATAGGCTGACTCTGGTCGTACCAGTCGTTGGTGGAGTAGTTCCCAGGTGCGGTATTGGTGGTATCGATACGACGAAACCCAGGTACAATATGCGACGTGTCTCTCTGGTCTACACCCAGTTCATTTAATACAACCAAACCACCACCGTTGGCACCGCCAAAGATCCGGTCATTTTCCATTTTATTGGCGCGGACGTTAAATTCCAGATTCTCAGCTGGCGTCCACTGTAATTGAACGGCTAGGTTCTTGCGCCCAAGACTATCCAGGTCGCTATAGGGGCCAATTTCATCAATGACACCGTCTCGGTCACGGACACCAAAATTAACACGTGCCGACAGCACATCATCGATAATCGGGCCATTGATCATGCCGTAATACTCTTCGGTGCCGAAGCTGCCGCCGATGACTTTAAAGGCATAATCGAGATCTTGGGTCGGTTGATTGTAAAGGATATTGATTGCTCCCCCTACGGCATTCCTGCCATACAGCGTGCCTTGTGGTCCACGCAGGACCTCAATGCGTTCAACATCCCAGAAACCTGCGTGTGTCGCTGTTGGCAAATCCTCGGAGTAAACACCATTCATATAGGTAGAAACCCCTGGGTCGCCACCTAAAGCACGAAAGTTCCGTCCCACGCCGCGAACAGTCGCGTCATAAGGTTGGATGGTGGTTGCCGGGACGAAGTTTTGTAGATCTTCCTGGTTACGAATACCAAAATCATCGAGCATTTCAGATGTAAATGCTGTTATAGAAATTGACGTATCCTGGACCGATGCTTCCTGCCGCTCTGCCGTCACGATTACTTCTTCGATCTGGCGACTACTGGCTGCATTAACAGCCTGCGGTATTACGAGTAAAATCCCTATCGCGGATGCGATCGGTAGTTTCTTAAAGATATAGGACGCAGAAACGCGCCTATTTGAAGGTCCAATAGTCATTGCTTTCCCCCTGGTAGGATTATCGCTCTAATAAAATGGTGACTTCTCTACACAAAACCACCATACAACGACGGGAACTTTCTTGCAAATGCCAGGTTTTGTTTTAATTTAACGGGCATGGAAGAGAGTGACATATAAAGCTTATTTGAGAAGCACCACAGTGTGTGCCTTCAAGAGCAGGATTGATGACTGGAAAGTACCAGCAGCGATTTGGCACTGATCACGGAGGCACCAGACCGCTGCCACTAAATGAAAAAACAATTGCGGAAAGGATGCAAGCCGCCGGTTATGTGACAGGCATGGCAGGCAAATGGCACTTGGAACCAAACCACCTACAGAGGGACTGGATAGCAGAAAAAATGCCGGAACTCAAAATGAAAAAAATGAGTGCGAAAGATATTCCTTTTACGAAAAAGGAACCTTACATGTCCTCAAGAAGAGGCTTCCAACAAGTATTCGAAGGAGGAATAAACAACTACTGGGCTACATATGATTTGCAAGGTCGAGACATTGATGAACAATGGGTTGTAAAGAATGGCTACAGATTGGATTTACAGACGGATGCCGCAATTACTTTTATTAGAAAGAACCAGGACAAACCATTTTTCTTTTACCTGGCCACTTTGCCCCTCATGTGCCTTTAGAAGCTTCCGAAAGGTATCTGAGTCAATTTCCCGGAGACATGGCAGAACGACGACGCTATTGCCTCGCAATG
>DUAT01000045.1:11286-20155 GCA_012960755.1 Gammaproteobacteria bacterium | reverse complement strand
ACGTGGCCGCCACCAGTTTGTCAATGGCAGGACTCGAACCTGATTCTGAACTGGATGGAGTGAACCTGATTCCATTTCTAAATGATGAAAAAGGCGGTGACCCACACGAAACTCTATTCTGGAGGTTTTGGCAACAGGCTGCAGTGAGGGAAGGCAATTTCAAGTACATGACAGCAGGTGATCGAGAGTTTTTATTTAACGTTGCAAGTGCAGAACATGAGAATAAGAATCTGATTGGTGAATATCCCGGTAAAGCAAAAGCTATGAGGAAGAAGCTTGAGTTGTGGGCCAGGGAACTAAAAACTCCCGGAATTCCCAATAAAGGTCTGAAGAATGAGAAAGAGTGGTTTAATCATTATTTTGGTTTGGTGAATCCGGACAGCCACTGAGCTTAAAACATCCTATGCTCATCTAACGTAGACTGCTTTTCATTGGCCACACATTTGTTGCCGATTAAACATCAAGCATCTTACTATTTGCCAATCTTAGCAAAGACAAAATGGATGAGATCTTAATGAGGAGCTTGTCAAACACATTGAAAACTTTAAAGTCTACGGTCGCCGTAGACACACTCCAAATTATCGGACTCAGCAGTTTTGCTTTTGCGCAGCCATTGTTCGCATTGCTTACGGAGTACGCCGAATTCTTCACCGTTTACAAATCCGAGCCGGAACACCTACTGGCTTTCACCTTAGTTGCAATCGTAGCACCGGGCATAGCATTCGCCTTGCCCGTGATGCTGGCAGGATTGTTCGGCTCAAGAATCCGCAAAGTTATTCACGGGATCTTGATAGCAATATTAGTAATGGTGATTGTTTTACCCATCTTAATTAAGTCGACTTTATTAATGGGGGCCATGGCTATTGTTGCCGCGATACTCGCTGGAACGCTTATCGCCTGGTTGTACTTCCGCGGAAGATTCATACAAACGTTTCTAACCTATATTTCGCCTGCGATAGTGATATTTCCAATGATGTTCTTGTGCAACCCTGTTATCAACGATCTCGCCTTTCCAGGAGAGGTTGCCGACGAGCCGCAAGGTACCAGCGTAAAGCGGCCGATTCCGGTTGTAATGGTAATTTTTGATGAGTTTACGGTCACCTCTCTAATGGATCGACAACACAACATTGATCAGTTAGTTTACCCTAATCTGGCATGGTTCGCTGAGCGCTCTCACTGGTACCGTAACGCTACTACTGTATCTGATAATACTGTTTTCGCGGTGCCAGCTATTCTATCGGGCTTGTATCCGACACACCGGCAGCCGACTTATCAGGAATACCCAGTCAACGTATTTACGCTGCTGAAGACTAGTCACCATTTCAATGTTCACGAGTCGGGCAGCAAACTCTGTCCGCCGACTTTGTGCAAGCCGCTTGAGGCGCGCCAATCTTTTTCTAACCACATGATCGTGATGTTGTCAGACCTTATGATTGTTTATTTACACATCATAGTTCCGCGAGACTACGCAAGTTACCTGCCGGATATTTCCCAGGGTTGGAATAATTTTCAATTTACCTCCAGTGGTCGACCTGCCAACTCAGAACCCAACCTAACTGAAGATGACAGAGGGGTGTCAAATCTTATTCACGCAAACATGCGACTCGATCGCGCAGGCCTTTGGGACCGCTTCGTCTCAGCGATCTCGAAAACGACTCGCCCATCTCTCAACCTCATGCATATCTTACTGCCGCATGCAGTACTGGAGTACCTGCCGTCTGGTCGAAACTATGGGCGAAGGACAACTACTGGCCTTAGCGGCAAGTGGAACAATGACAGTTGGGCGGTAAAACAGGCTTGGCAAAGACATCTGATGCAGCTTGCCTATGTGGACAAGTTATTGGGTAAGCTCTTCAGGAAGCTGGAAAAAGAGGGTTTGTTTGATGAAGCACTGATCATTATCACCGCAGATCATGGACTGAGCTTTAAAACGCAAGACTACCACCGACCGATTACAGCGACTAATTACATGGATATTCTGCCCGTTCCCCTATTTATCAAACTGCCACAGCAAACTGAAGGGATCATTTCAGACATCAATGTGGAGGTTGTAGATATTTTACCTAGCATTATTGACGAACTCCAGATTTCAACGACCACACCACTAGATGGAATCTCTGTATTTGACCGTGATCGAATTCAACAAAGACTGAAGAAGACTCTATTCACTGCTCACCTGGGGGCAAGAACGCTCAAATATCCGAGCAAGTTGGAAGAAAAATACGATACATTGGAGGAACGTCTCGCGTTGTTCGGTGCAGACCAGGATCCCAACAAATTATTCGTAATCGGTCCAGATAAGAAGCTAATAGGCATGAAGGTCGACGACTTGCCGGTGACGTCCGACCCAGAAGTTAGAATTGAAGTGGTCGGTGGTTACCGTGAGGGATTCTATGGCGCCGGACAAGGACCTAATTACGTTAATGGATCAATAATCTCCGAGCTGGCAGTTCCTGTTCGTCTGGCTTTGTCCGTCAATGATGTAGTGCATGCAGTCACTCAAACATTTCTACCAAGTAAAGAGGGGGAGCATAAATTTACCTTTCTCGTCCCCGAGTCGGCGTATCGAGATGAAACAAACAAAATTGAAATTTATTCCATTACTGGCCGTTTGATGGATGACTTTTCGCTACGTCGAACGCCACGAACTGTCTATTTTCTAGACGAAACACGGTCTTCAATTTCAGAGATAGAAAGCTTGGAAAAGATGCAATATCAAATTGACTCAAGTTCTGTTCTCGGTCATGTCGACGTTCTTAGGGGGTCTCATGATTTGTTGGTGTTTAAGGGTTGGGCTGCTGATATTAAGAACAAAAAACCGGCTAAACGTGTCCTTCTGTTTGTGGATGGAGAATTTGTATCTTCCTCCAAACCTGAGTTCTCACGACCCGATGTTGTAGCAGTCCATAATGAAAATGGCTACCTGATAACTGGATATGCCATAGATACACAATTGAAGCACAAGCAACATTTGTGCACTGGTAACTTTGATCTCTACGGAATTTCTGAAAGTGGCTTTGCCTCAGAACTGATCATAGCGAAGAGTCTATACCAACAGCTGCCAGGTTGTTAATTTTGCCTGCTTACATCATAAACGCTTTGCACCTGATTACGCTTTATTGCTTTGCATTCGCACAGCCGGTTTACAATCTATTGGGGACATACCCCGAATTCCTGATTGCGCATGAGAGTAATGCCCTGGAGATAAGTGTGTTGTTTCTCCTTTTGGGAATTGGTATACCTGTTTTGATCATGGTTGGAAGTCTGATTCTGGCCTTAACATTTAAAAGCCATTTTGTCTGGGTTCAGGGTAGTGCGGTTGGTTTCCTCTCGATATTGGCCGCATTACAAGTTCAGAAACTAACAATCGATTCCAATAGTTTCCTGGTTTTGCCAATTGTACTGGCCGTAGGATTTGTCTGCGGGATACTGTATGTCAGAAAACAGGTCGTCAGGCTATTCGTAACTTTTCTATCACCTGCGATCGTGATATTCCCTATGATTGTCCTCTTTTCCCCCGCCGTACATTCGTTACTGTTTAAAGACTCGATACCGCCGCTTGCACTGATCGTTGAAAAGCCCGCGCCGATTGTCATGGTCATAATGGATGAATTGCCGCTTGTCTCTTTGTTAGATAAAGAAGGGATGATTGACGAAGTCCGCTTTCCTGCATTTGCAGAGTTGGCAAGCGGATCTACATGGTACCGCAATACAACCACGACTGGGGAAAGTACACTTCAGGCGTTACCGGCGATAATGACGGGAAAATATCCAGACCTGGAAAAGGTCCCGCACGCAATTGACTATCCCGAGAATATATTTAGATACTTAGGACGTCACCACTTTCACTCCTCCTGGCTTTAGAAGTTTGATGAAGGTGACGACTGAATGAATCAGTAGTTCGAAAATTTCAAGCATATTGCGATTTTTAGTAATCCGCACAGAACAGGCAGATTCCCTCAAAGATCGCCGTACGCTACACTGGAGTTTTGTGGGTTGATAGAAACTATTGCCATTGAAAAATATTGAGAGGCTAAATTGATTGTCTAAATACGGTGATTTTTTTTGCAAGAACCTAACGCAGAACGCATTGAATCACAGCAAGTTTCTAATAATATGATAGAAGGGTTGATGGGATTGGTTGTAATTCGGCTGGAAAAACGCAAATTGGCGTCGATTCTGTTGCTCGCAGTGGTGTTTATCATACTGATACCAGGGTTTCTGGTTAATCTCTCGAATAACTTTGTTGATATTCAACTGGATCTTACGATGAGCCATACTGATGTTGGCCAGTTGTTTTATGCTAGCAATTCTCAATATACAGAAAAGGCAAGCCAGACTTTCAATTTAGAAGCCGGTAGACATCGATACATAGTTCGTTTGCGTGGAGCGTCGCCGAGTGACATACAGAAGCTGAGAATTGATCCCGGTATAGCCAGTCAAGGGAGGTTTATCTTACATGATTTAACTATTCGAATGCCCCGGCAAAACTATGTTGCCTTGGAGAACTTACAAAAAAGCATCGTTCGACTGGGCAACGTACGGTCGGTTCAAGATATGCCGTTGGAGTATGAAATATTTGGGACGGATCCTCAACTTGAAATACTGATTGGATTGATCGAAAGTCAGAAACGATGGGTTATCAGTCCATTTATTGCCGGTACATTTTTCTGGCTCATAATGACAACGATTATCCTCACCAGTTGCATATGGTTACCTCTTCTAAAAACCAATTCTCTGGAAGTTGGTTTCATTGCGGTCTTGTTCGGGGTTTGCCTATCGTTGAGTGTTTTAATCCCACCATTTCAATCTCCGGATGAATTCTCACACGTTCATCGTGCCAAATATATTTCCGATGGAAATTTAAATCTTAAACAAAGGGAGAATGCGGTGGGGATTGTGTTAGACCCCGCCCTGTTGGATTATGGCAGTTACTTCAACAGATTGCCGCGTCAATTTGGTCAAAAAATGACTCGCGTAGATTATGAAAAGGCGATGCAAGTAAGCTGGTCAGGGAGGGCAGATTTCGTCGGCCATGTAGCCACCGCACCTTACATGATGCCGATCTATTTACCTCAAGCGGTCGCATTCGCAATAGGTACTGATCTGAATTTAACGGTTGATGAAACATACCAACTAGCACGTTTTGCTATTGTTTTGACATCATTGAGCGTTATTGTCCTGGCATGTCTAATTTCAACTTTTTCGCCGATTATCCTGGTCATCCTTGCTATGCCGATGATGCTGTTCCAATTCACATCTGTGACTATCGATGGCTTCTCAGTGGCGATGGCCTTACTGGCGTTAAGTTGTTATGTACGCCTAGAGGGTGAATTGGGGCAGAGCTCAAGTGCTTTATACTGGTTGCTGCTCGCGTGTATCCTCGTTGTAGTGACATCAAGACCGTATATGATTCCTATGCTACTACTTCCCGCATTGCTTGCGAGTAAATCTAAGTCCGGATGGATGTGGAGTAGCTTAATCCTCTGTTCAACTCTTTGTGTTGTTTGGATAATGTTTGGTACCACTCAGACGGTAGATGAGAGAGTCGTCATTGGCGAATCCAGGATTGGAATTCTCATTTTTTACCTAGCACATCCCTTTGATGCATTAACACTTTTGTATAGAACTTTCGACAGGTTTGGCGTCTACTACTTTGAAGGTTTCATTGGGATTCTGGGCTGGTTGGATGCAAGATTCAGTCGCGCGTTTTATTCATTTAGCTCGATCGTGTTAGCGGTGTTCACTTTTCTGAGTGTCGAATGGCGCTGGTTGCAGTCTAAAATCGTGGCACGATGTGTTTTACTTTTAGTGGCCTTTTCAAGCAGCGCGCTTATTTTTGTCGCACTATTAATAAACTGGTCTGAGCATCCAGCACAGCTAATTCAGGGTGTTCAGGGGCGGTACTTTACGATCCCTGTATTTGTATTCCTCTTTGCAGTTTCTTCGATGATTGGCAAAGAGAATTCAAAATTTGACGCTGGTTTGAAGGTGCTAGCTTATTTGTGGATTACGGTCTCAACGATGAATACCGTTCAGTTACTGCTCACAAGGTATTGGCTTACCTGATCAGACTATGTCACGGGAAGACCTTGATCAATGGTTGACGCTCCTTCTTCGCCGAATTTCACTCTGCACCAGGGCGGATAGTTGTTCCAGGTACGTCGATTCTGGTGCAAGCCTATCTAGAGTTATGAGCGTACATCACAGACTACTCCGGCACGGGGCCAGTTTCATCCCGGGTATCCACCAGACGTTTCGGCGTTGATCCAACAAATGTCCCACTGCCATCAACGCTAAACCACCCGGCTATATCCACGACAACATCAGTTGGCACGTTGCTAAAGATACACACCATACCTTCATTGCCTATTGGTGCAACTATATTATTCGCCACAACCTGCCCTGCCACAAAATTGAGATTAGACGCCAGCGGACGCGCAATACCACAAGGCCATACCGTCGCGAACCCTGATTGGGAGGGATTGACAATCGTTACATTTAACGCGGCGGTCGTTGCCGTAACAGGCACCTGCTGGCTCAGTCCCGCAACAGCGAGAGAAACATTGTGTACCGGCACTGACAACACGTCGGACGAAGATATCGGCTCTGCCCTACTGCCAGTGCCATCGCGGGTATCTGCCAGCCGGGTTGGCGTGGAGCCGGTAAAAGACTGCCCCGGGAACCAACCGGCCAGGTCAACCACGACATCTGTGTCGGCCAGCGAGTATAGGCAAACAGTACCGGCAGAACTCACCGGCGCTATAACCCCATTTGCAACGACCTGGTTTTGTAGATAGTTCACATTGGAAGACAGGGATCGTGCAACATCACACGGCCACAACGTGACAAAGCCGGATGCTGTTGGCTGCACAACGGTGACGTTCAATGCGACCGCACCAATGCTGGCAGGAACGTTCGTCAATGTGCCTGACGCGTTCCTCTGCATCCGCAATTTGAAAGACGCAGGCATATCATCTTTCCCAAAGCCGCACGACCACGACGACAAAAAAGAACCGTTAGTGCTGGCAATCATGGCTTCGAGCCATCTGTAGAATGATGATTTCTTCGCAGCTCCCCGGCGTTGTGGTCATAGAGGATTAAAATTCGCCCGGTACCCGGTCATACCGACCAATTGGCACAATGATGACAGGACGATCCATTGCTACAGGGCTGATGATGTTACCCGGAATGGCATAACGCCCGGCACAATCAGTGTCAGTGTTTCTGCCGGGACTCCCGATCATGGGAGTGAGAGAGGAAGCTGGTTGTATCACGCCCGGTATTTTCGATACTGATGCCCTGTTGGTGCCCCCGAAGAAGTCGGTTTCTCATCTGCAAAAATTTCAGTTTTTCTTACTACCCCCTCCTCAGCGCACCAAGCCAGTCACTCCTAGATGGTCTTATAAACATGGCGCATACTCTACATTACAGCTGGGTTATCTACGCCCAAACGATCAATGTTCTCAAAGCGAAACGCCAATTGAAGGGCTCTATCTTGGTGGTGCCTCGATGTATCCTGGCGGGATGATCCTAGGAGGTCCGGGTTATCTCGCGGCGCAAACGGTAGGCGAATTTCTTGATAAACCGATAATTACCTGTAAGTAGGTGTTTCAGATTTTTATTAATCTGTACAGTTTGTTTCTGAATAAACACAGAGATTCTATTGATACGGATCAACGATAAATAGTTTTCTTCGTGCTACAAAGGATCATACGAACTACGAACTAAAGAAGGCTCATCGTGGATTTTCATATTGTAGATGACGATGAATGCATGTGTACGTTCTATGCCTTGTTGTCGGAGAATCTTAATTTTACGGCCCAAACCTATTTGGGCTCCGAAGAATATCTTGAGTTTTTTAATAGTGATGAGTACGTACCGCCAAAACTGGCGATACTGACCGATGTGAGGATGCCCTATAAATCTGGGTACGAGCTCATGGATATTGTCAGAGAGCAATATCCGGGCCAACGTTTTGTGGTACTGACCGGATCGCCTGAAGTTAGAGCGGGAAATGAAGTGCCATGTTTATATCTCGTTAAACCGGTTTCTATAGTTAAGCTAAAGAAAGTCTTTGACGCGGTATCGAGGTGTGCTGAGGAAGGAAGTAACAAAAATCCTATTGGCTGTGCGTCGATTGATGATCGCTGTGAATTTTGTCACACAAGTTGGCATTGCCCAAAGGAAACCGAATTTACCTGTTAGTCGTTTTTCGTGGACATGGTGGTGATAAGGGAACGCCAGGGTTTTGTGGAGAATGCGTAATATCCTGCGAAAATCCGCTAATTATAATATTCATGATTCGTATTTTTTTGTAATTGCATGGCAATGCCGTCGATGTTTCGCCTTACTGTCTCTGCCCACAGTTCATCGTAATTATCTGCAGCGATGTGTTGCAGAATGTTTGAGTGGTCTTTTTTCTGTTCGGCTTTTCGAATGCCTTCGACGATTAAGGGTATATTAGCGAGGCTTTCAAAATAGGTAAAGCTCATTACGGTCCAAACAATACCTTGTGCATGGTGGACTGATTTGCATTCGTTCATTCCCTGACTCTGAAGGATATTGCTGATGGATTGAATTTTGTCTAAGATGCCGAGAATGCTGGGAGATTTCGCTGCCAGACTAATAAAAATATGCAGTTCCGGTGCCTCCAGCAAAGCCTGACGGAAGGCATCCACCCACTCTGATAAGCGTACATCCCAATCCTTCGTGTCTTCATCTCGAAGCTCTGGAATCGATGACAGCACATATTGTGCAAGGTCATTGAGAAGCGCGTCTTTGCTCAGCGATCAACCCAATAGTCTGTAAGCCAGCAGATCAGCATCGTGGCAGTCATTGACCATCTAAAGGATCACCACGTCAGGGG
>DUAT01000045.1:0-11263 GCA_012960755.1 Gammaproteobacteria bacterium | reverse complement strand
TAAATCTGACTGAACATCAGCAATTACCATACTTGACCGTTCTTCAGAAAATGTGGTTTATTTCCCTTATCTTCTACAGATCCTTTTGGTCAGCGAGACGGAACAGTGAGGACTGTACGTCGCAGCCTAGTTGAAGGAGTAGGATAGCGAGGCGATCGCATCGCCTTTGTAGGTTTGTGTTGCTCATCAGCAAAGCCTCGGATTCTCGGCGCAAAATTCAAGCCTATCGAGGCGTATGCGCTCGATATCGCGCTTTAGCTCCTTTATCCGTGAGTTCGCGCTCCTCATTCTGCGCTGGTGTTCCAGAGAATCCAACAACCGTTGTGCTTCATTAGCGGTAACTGTGGAGATTACGAGCAGGGTTAAAGCGATGAGTAGAAAGGGTCTCATTAGCCCCAGCTCCTATCATGACCATTGAGCGGATCCTTTTTGAGTCGTTCCTTGAGCGTCGCATCAAACTCATGCTGTTCCCAAGTTTCGCGCCTTATTTTTTTAGGCTCGTATTCACTTGGACCGGGCCGACATAGTTCGTCACCGAGCGCGCCGAGTAAAGCGAATACGAGCGCAGCGCCGCTCACAAGAATGATGAGAGTGATTAGAAATAAAGCTATGTCAACCATGATATTTGCCTATGTAGTGCCTATGTAAAGAAGTATGTTAGTCAGGGGATTGCTTTTGCTGCTGACGGTAAGCCATAACGTTTTAAAGAACGTGCTATGGCTAGCAGCCTGTCGAGTAACTGAGACTTCCCTTACACAAAATCTATTAAACAGGAATATTGTACTTCGTGAGTTGGGTGTCCATCTTTTTCTTCAAACTCCATGTACAAACCTTCCCCGTTTTCTCGCTCGATCACGAATAGGTTTCTAAAAAGGTCAATCTCATTGTCGAGTCCGAATCGGAATTCACGATACAACCCATCCTCAGATGTCGATGCAAATACAGCTTGAGGTTCTGACTTATTGACATCTTTGATTCGCAACTGACCTTCTGTCAAAAAGCCAAGTTCAGCGACATAAAACTCGAACTTAGCGATTGTGTCACCAGGTATTTGACGACATACCCACGCTTCGTCCCAATCTTTTATGTGAGTAGGTGCGGAACGCAAGCTATGGTTAGAAACATAACCTTTATATGAAACTTCAAGTTCATCACGTGTACCCTGGGCTGTCCTAGGTCTAGCGCATGTAATGTCGCGCTCCCGTTCTTCCACGACTGCTTTTGCATAGTTACTCGTACTCACCGTACTTGATATTAACAAACCAATTCCTATTAGGCCTGATCCACCCATCTTTCCACGTGATTCATACTTAACCATATAAGTGCATAACTCTTTGTCACTCAGCTTAGTCATATTTTTTGCAAGCGCTGGACTTGCGCCTAGGGTCAGAAGTAACGCAGCGACAACAATTTGATTAGTGAATTTCATTTACCTATCTGTGGTAGTTTTCTTGGAGCCTATTTTATACCCTCGGAAATGAAGAACATGTCTTTGGAAGCCTATGACAGGTCATGTGCCAGATAAGCTGTGCGTCCACTAGCAGCGACACGAGAACGATACTAACTCAATCACTGATTGAAACCGATGTTCTCACTTTGCCATTATCCGTGTAGGATATCTGCCATATCAGACGTAAGGGACTGTACAAGAATGAACCGAAAAACTGCTCTTTTTCTCACTCTGTTAGCCTACTGTACTGTTGGTCACGCCGCCGAAGCACCAGATTGGTTTTCAGAAGTACTTGCAAAAGGTGATCCGAATCAGCTCGCTTTCTATGCTGGGGTGCACAAAGATTGTCCGATCAATCGGGAAGAACTGAACTCCCTAGTTGAAGGCGTGCTCATTCGTTCTCGGATCAAACCGAGTGACGACTGGAGCACAGCTATCTTCTGGCAATGATCCGCCGCTTTGGTTAACCGGCTTCATTATTTCTTCCGGACTGCTTTCACGGCTTCGCCTCACCAATGATGTATGGTTCGCTTTGGTCACGTCTTTGGTCATGCCTGCCCGGACGGGATTGAGGTCAACATACACCATGGCGCCCAGTACCGCGTTTTCGTCCAGTAATCGTTGTGAATCAAATCTGCTTTCCCAAAACCTGCCCTTGCAACGATCCTCCTTGTTGGACAGGCGAGCCAGTGGTTCGTTGATAAAGCCCATGAACCAGGAAAGCGAGCCGAGTCGTTCACGCAGTACCAGAATCCGCGCCTTGTCCTCCAGCATGGTTGACCTTCTTATCTGAGCCAGAGCCGCGGCGTTTGGATGTGATGGGTTGTGTGGCGAAACTTCAATCCACTTATCCACGATATCCTCGTCGGTCCAGTTGTTAATCCTTGCGGGATCCATATTCAGGACAATGTGGTAATGGTTTGAAAGCACTGCGTAACCACAAAGATCTACGGCAAAGATTTCTGCTAACTGAAGGATCCGATCTTCCAGCCACTGTCGTCGGTGATCGTAGTTACGACCGTTGTCGTCAGCACCACAAAGCCAGGCTCGACGAACACAACGACTATTGACATGGTAGTAGCCACCATTGGGATCGACGAGATGAGCACGTGGGTAAGTCATGTCGGGAGAATGATCGGACGGCGGTGATTGTGATGTCAGCCAAAAACGCAGGATGGAGAGGGCATATTGCCAGGCGGGTTGTGGGACAATTGCTATATGTTGGGTGTCCGTGATTAATTTTGGCCACTAATGCCGCAATAGGCAATCGAGATACTCCTGTTGATATAGAAGCGGGTCAGGCGCAGAGCTTTATTCTGGGACTAACGCCGAATTCCGAAATCTCCCCTACCGAAATCAGTTTTAGTTTTATTTGCGCCAACGATGGTCCTGCGCAGGTGTTTGTCGGTCTTAACACACTCTACCGCCCAAATAATTCTCGTCGAGGATACTCTGGCAATCTTGGAAAAATGCGGGTTAAATTAACTATTCTCTAGACCTTTCTTACGAACTCATAGATCCTAGACCACTCTGCTCCCTGCAGGGACAGTGTCTTCTGGATCTAAGAAGTCTCGAATACTAGTTATAAGTTAAAGCTCGGAAAATGTGGTTTATACTGCTTATCCTCATCCTCTTTCCGTCCAAGCAGTTGTATACTGGTCGCGTTACATTAAATAGAGAGGATTTGAAAATGTCTATTACAAAAGGATTAGCGCTTGCAGCGTGTTCAACGATAGCTCTTGGTTTTGTGTCTACCGGTTTCTCGGCATCGGAAGTGATGGAAGAAGTCATTGTGACTGCACAGAAGCGTGAACAGAATTTACAGGATACGCCGATTTCGGTCACGGCATTTACTGGCGGTGCTATTGAGGCTCTGGGTTTTCGACAGTCTGTTGATATCACTGCGCAGACGCCAAATTTCAGTGTTGGGTACCCCAATGGTGATACCGGCGTACCGGCACCCTTTATTCGAGGTGTAGGGCTTAACGATTTCGGCGTGCTCAATCAGGGGCCGATTGCTGCCTATAGTGACCAGTCATATATTTCATCCAATGCTGCACAGATCTTCCAGCTGCTCGACGTGGAACGTGTGGAGGTGTTACGTGGCCCACAGGGAACATTGTACGGTCGCAACGCAACTGGTGGTGCCGTCAATTTTATTTCCCGCAAACCAACGCCTTCATGGGAAGGCTGGGCCAGGGCTGGCGCTGGTAGCTGGGGTTCTACTAAATTGGAAGGGGCCGTCAGCGGGCCGCTGGGAGAACAAACAGCATTTCGCGTTGCAGTGCTCAAAAACGATTCAGACGGTTGGTTAAAAAACCGCTTCACGGGTAACGACCAGCAGGGTATGGATGAGCTTGCCTGGCGCGTGCTGATTGAATCTGAAGCAACCGAAAATCTGAACGTAATGATCAACGTGCACGGTGGCAAAACCGAGTCTGACTCTCCTCAATATCGACATCTGGGAGTCTGGGAAGGCGATGGCAGCGGCAACATGTGCAGTAATGCAGACATATTAGGCGGTCGATGTGTGGATATTTTCGGTTACTCGGAGGAGGCGGCCTACACGACTTTAAATGGCATCGATGCCCCTGCAACACCTGGTTATGATGAAGGTAATTACGATTTTGAATCCCAAAATGAAACGGATTTCTGGGGTGCGTCCCTTACCCTGGACTGGAAAGTGGGTGACTATGTCATAACTTCCATTACCTCATATGATGAAGTGGATGATTTTCGTCCGGAAGAAACAGATGATGGTCCAAATGATATTCTTACCGGTGAATTGGCTGTTGACCAGGAAACCATTTCGCAGGAGTTCAGGATTGCCCGGACAGGCGATAAGTTGTCCTGGATTGCCGGTTTCTATTTTTTGAACGACGAGGCCACTGACAATACCGCCTTCGATATTTTGCGTGACTTCCGCCCGTTTTTCATCGGCGACGATGTCAATTGCTCAGCGCCAGCTGGCAACCCGGGTGGTTTTTGTCCCGAAGAGTTTATCTTCAAAACAAAATCCGGGACACGGCAGGAAATTACCAGTACAGCTCTTTATTTTGATGGGACCTTGAGTCTTACGGACCGTGTGAATTTGTCGGGTGGTTTGCGTTACACCGATGAAGAAATTGATCATGCCAGTTTTTTCTTTTATGACGAACCCGAAATAGGATTTCCTGTGCAACCAGGGTTCCCGGATTCCGCGAGCAACGATTACCAGAATATCTCAGGTCGCCTGCTCCTGGACTTTCAGGCAAGCGGTGATCTGATGCTCTATGGAGGTGTCACAACCGGCTTTAAAGCAGGTGGCATTCAGAGCACCAGTGATGGGATAGCGCCTTACGATGAAGAAGAGCTGATCAGCTACGAGATTGGCTTCAAGTCGACTTTGGCCGATGGTCGCATTCGCTTCAATGGATCTTTATTCCGATATGACTATTCGGACCTGCAGGTCTTTGCTTTCGTCATTGTTGATGGGCTCGGTTTCTCCACCATCTCCAATGCCGCAGATGCAACGAACTATGGTGCGGAATTCGAAATGCAATGGCTGCCCACGGATAATCTCTTTGTAAACCTCGGTTTGGGTTTGCTCGACACTGAATATAAGGACTTCGTGCTGCCTTCCGGTGACTTTTCCGGGAACGAGATCACCATGTCACCGAAAGTCACGTTTAATGGTCTGATTCAATACGACATCCAACTGGGTGACAATGGTGTCGTTACATTGCAGACCGATTTCAACTATCAGGACGAAGTCTGGTTCGATGCTTTGAATAATCCGCTTCTGAGCGAAGGTGACTACTGGTTGTTAAATGCCCGGGTAAGCTGGACATCTGTCGATGAGAAGTGGGAGGTTGCTGCTTTTGGCAGGAACCTGGGAGACGAGGAGTATATGGTTTACGCTTTTGATCTCTCATTCTTTGGGTTCAACGAAGAGATGCTGGGTACGCCGCGAGCTTACGGCGTAGAAGCGACATATCGATACTGATGGAGTTGAATGTGACATCAATTGTTAGAGCAGCTACCTGGATTTGTATTCTGTGTGTAAGTGCCGCCGGGTGCGGCACGCCCACGGATGTGAAGACGGAGCAGACTGACTCTGATAAGTCATCCGAGATTGCAGCAATGCCGGACGAGACGAGTATGCAGAAATGGGCGAAGAGCTGTGCGTTGTGCCATGTTGATGGTGTGGGTGGTGCGCCGAGAACCGGTGTTGCGGATGATTGGACCCCCCGTCTTGCCCAGGGTAAGCAGTTGTTGATGGAACACACGATTGAAGGGTTTAACAATATGCCGCCACTGGGCTACTGCATGTCCTGCGAAACAGACGACTTTTCGACCATGATCGACTTTATGACAAACACAACGGGTGAATCCCTGTGACTGGTTTTACGCGTCGCGAGTTTCTGGCCAACACTGCGCTTGCGACACTAATGGGCGTGGCACAAATAGGCATTACACAGCCTGCCTATACGATGCAGAATCGTGATTCATTACCCTGGAGAAACTGGTCTGGCGGCGTTGTTGGCTATCCGAAAGATCGATTCACCGCTGCCACCGAGGATCAGCTTGCGAACTTCCTGGCCACAACAAAGGGTCCTGTTCGCCCGGTGGGATCCGGACATTCCTTTACACCGCTGGTGCCCACTGACGGTCATCTCATTGTGATCGATCAGTTGTCAGGTCTTATCGACCACGATGCAGGTGATCTCACGGCCACATTGGGTGCTGGTACCCGACTGGGTGATATTGGCCAACCACTGGAAGATGTGGGGCAGGCCATGTTCAACCTGCCGGACATTGACCGCCAGACGCTGGCGGGTGCAACGGCGACAGCGACACATGGCACGGGCATTGATTTCAAATGTTTGTCCGGTTATGTCACCGCTCTGCGGCTGGTGACGCCAGATGGCAAGGTGATGGATATTGATGCGGAATCCGATCCGGCGCTTTTTGCAGCAGCCCGGGTCAGCGTTGGCGCGCTCGGTGTCGTGACGCAGATGACCATGCAAAACAGATCTCCGTATCGATTGAAACAAAAAAGCTGGGCCGAAAAAACGGAGAGCATACTCGAGAAGTTTGATGAACTAGCGGCATCGCACCGGCATTTCGAAATGTTCCCGCTAACACATTCGGATTATTGTCTTGCACTGTCCACCGAAGAAACCAGTGATCCTGTTAACAACCCGACTCCCTCGCCGGAAGAGGATGCGGCTTTCGACGGTGCTATGCGTTCATGGATGGGTCTACCTCCGGAAGAACGACGACCTCACATTAACGGCCTGGCAGAACAGATCGGCCCGTCCGAAAGAGTTGATACGTCTCACAGGATACTCTCAAATATCCGTAATAACCGGTTCAACGAGATGGAGTATGCTGTACCGATTGATGCAGGTGCCGAATGCCTGCGGGAGATTCTGCAGACCGTTGCTGATAAAAAAATTGATGTGGTTTTCCCTCTGGAATATCGCTATGTTTCCCGGGATGATACCTGGTTGAGCATGAGTTCCGGTCATGAAGACCATGCGGCGATCTCCATACATCGCGTTGCCACGGAAGACTACCGGCCCTATTTTAATATCATTGAACCCATTTTCTGGAAGTATGGCGGTCGGCCGCACTGGGGCAAAGTACATTCTCTGGGCGCAGATGAACTCACAAAACTATATCCGAAGTTCGGCGATTTCCAGGCGCTCCGCCAACAACTCGACCCGACTGGACGGATGCTGAACGATCATTTACGAATCCTGTTCGGCGTCACATCATGAAACGCCGCTCATTGCTTATCGGTGGCGCAGGCGTGACAATCGCCGCAGCCGGCTCAGCGCTGCTGTGGCGTCCTGATGATCAGGGCGCACCACACAACCCGTACTTTTCTCAGTTGAACGAAATGTTGAAGCGCGATGGACCGGGCCGGCCAGTGATGCTGATTGATATCGATCGTGTGAATGACAATATTGATGTCATCAACAGCTCAGTAGGCCCGGATAAAACCTACCGTGTCGTGGTCAAGTCGCTGCCGTCTGTTCCACTACTGCAGCATGTGATGGCACGGGCCAGGACTGATGCGCTGATGGTCTTCCACCAGCCGTTTTTAAATGCCGTTGCCCACGCGTTCCCCCAGTCTGATGTTTTGATTGGCAAGCCGATGCCAGTCTCTGCTGCGGCGACATTTTACCGCACTTTTTACCTCGAGAGGGATTCCAGCTTTGATGCGGCGAACCAGGTGCAATGGCTCATCGATACGCCGCAAAGACTGGCACAATACCTGGCACTTGCGCGTCAGCTTGGCGTTAAGATGCGGATCAACCTGGAAATCGATGTTGGCCTGCACCGTGGAGGTTTCCCCGAATCCCAGGCAATAACACCGATTTTAAAA
The DNA here is from genome assembly GCA_012960755.1 of Gammaproteobacteria bacterium. The sequence goes on along the minus strand of DUAT01000045.1, from coordinate 3,437 downwards.
ACAATCCTAGGCTCCCCGGACCACCTGGAGTTCTCTGGCTTCATGGGTTATGAGCCCCAGCTTACCGGATTGCAGGCCGGGCTGGACCATCCGGCAGTGCAGCAGGTTCTGGGTATTTACAAGGGTTTCATTGATGTTGCGAAATCATCCGGTGTCAATATTAGCAACCTCACACTAAACGGTGCCGGTAGCCACACACTTGGCATTTACAATCACGACGAGGTGATGAACGATCTGGCCGCCGGTTCTGGTGTGGTCAAACCAACGGACTTCGATACGTACCATCTCACCGATAACCTGCCTGCCCTCTTCATCGCAACCCCAATACTAAAGCGATATGATGGACTGCGAATCCCCGGCGATCCCATGCTGGCGAAACTCCTGCCCCTGTGGGATCCCAACATGCAAAGGCTCTATTACATCTATGGCGGTTACTGGAAAGCCAAAATGGTATCACCGGCAGGTGTTGCAGACCCCATCTATGAAAGCACCAACCAGAGTCCGATAACGACCTCTGCAAAGGTTGATCTGCAAGTTGATGACTATATGTTCCTGCGGCCGACACAAAGTGAACACGTCATGTTGCAGTTCGGCGATCTGCTGCCATTCAAGGGCAATCACCTGATTGAACGCTGGCCGGTTTTTCATCAGACGGGTTAGTCGTAACCACCTATCATCCAAGTCGCCCAAAGAATGTCAAACGCGCCGATTTTGACAGGGAGACACCTGGCTCTGTGTTGCACGCAAGCACCACCGGCATGCGAGTGCTGCTTCCCGGCACAGGGATAACGCGGTGGATCGAGTCACGCCCTCGAAACAGTACCAGGGTGCCGGCCTCAATCAACCAGTCGCTGCCCAATTACATGTGTGTAAATTTCAGTAGTGCGAATGTCATTATGCCCGAGTAGCTCTTGAACTGTTCTGATGTCGCTCCCATGGATAAGTAAATTGGTCGCGAAGGAATGCCGAAACGTGTGAGCAGTGACTCGTTTCTGAATCCCTCCCATCTTCACCGCTCTGGCGAAGTTGTTTGGTGTAAGTCGTTCGATGTAGATGATGCCTGCAGATGTAACCATCGTAAGGGTGGCGACATCGTGTTTGTGAAGGGATGAGGTACTGCCAGCTAAAATCAGTTAGTGAATTACCATTCTTTCGGTGCAAGGTCGATGGCACTGAGGTAAACCCGAACCCCTCAGCAAGGTCCTGATCATGTATCGACCTGGTAACTTAAATCTGCCGTCTTCTGCGCACGCCAGGTAGTTTAAAAACTGCTCGATCTCGGGATTCCCCATGTCTCTCGGGTGGCGTTTGCCACTGTATAGGATGAAGTGTCTCACCCAGTACAGGTAAACCTTCTCGGTGCTGAGACTATAGTGACGGGTCCGAAGTGCAAGAGACTCGTGAAGAAAGTTGAGTACAAAGGGGATGACAAAAACCGAGTCGGCACGAACTTGTTGCCCCACTAACCTGGGCTCAACGACTCAAGAGAGTGTTTAATATCGACATTACCCTATGTGTTAATGAGCATGTAAAATTGACCTACTTTTGGGTCAATTTTGAATGCCAATTGACATACATTACCAATGTAGTGAAGTGTCATCCGCCTAGAAATTGTCTTAAAGCGCCTATATCTTGACTAGAACAGCTTAAAACTCCCTTTTAGTCAACTCCGGTGCAGGGACCGTGTAATAGATATCTGCCTCCAATCCGACAAACTCAACCTTTTTGTCGCGAACATATTTCATGCTTGTCTCCTTCATCGCCAACCCAGAAAGAACATCAAGAATATCTGTGTCCGCCCAAAGATTCTTTTTTTCTTCCCTTAGCACTGTCGCGAGTAGGTCTAGCCTCTCATGATATCCCTCGCTGGTGTCGATTTTGAATTTGAACGGTTGACCCAAATTCAATTTGTCTAAGACAGCATGAGGGTTGATAGCCCACAACATGATGAAATGTTTTATTTTTCCCCAGACTGAAAAGTCGTTGATTTGCTCAAGATGTTCCTGAGAAGGCGGTTGGGAGTTGTAATCAAATGAAAAGATGACTCCGGTACTTGTAAAATCAGCCGGTGGAAAAACATCCTTGATCTGACCAATATATTTAAACAATCCCCAGCTAACATAATTGCCGTTCAGAATCCCATACGGATCCGTCACTGCGTACAACCAGCCAGAAGGAATAGGACGAAGACAGATGTACATAAACACTCTTGGGTGTGAAAAGACGCAGGATAATACACCCGAAATTCAATTTGGCAAGGCTGGCGTGTTGTTACGTGGCGTAAAAGTTGCCTACTTTCTTTGCGATTAACCAGGTACCGCGGCAGTCGCCTTCGTTGTAAGCAAGCAGTGCCTTAACGTATTCTTTCTGCCTTTCTGTGAAGTTTCGCCATCGCTGAGTGTTTGCACAAGCACGATCAATACGCTGGCAAGTCTCGGAAGGGCCATTCTTTAGGGGCGGGTATGGTTTGCGTTTTCTATACAGCACGCTAAAAAATTCCTCCAGCGTCTTCTTTCTCGCAGTGCCTTCAGGGCCAAACTTTTTTAGTCGATTTGCGTACCGTTTTGCTAAGGGATGCACGTTATAGAGGTAAGGACGTAGATTGTCGAATGTGTTGGAACTAAGATGTTTTTCAAGCATCTTCTCTTCATGTTGTGTCCAATAGACTATGTGTTTTTCCTGATGATCTAGTTCTTCAATGAGAGATGAGAAGTATTCGTTGAAGTCAGCCAAAATTGCATGCTTACCCGAACCGTTTTTTGCAGGTTTCCATCTCGGTTTAAAAAAGATGACTGGGTAGACGCCACTCTTCCCATTGGCGTTGGGTCTAAAGATTCCAGCCATGTGAGGCAAGGGATAATCTTCGCCGTCTATTGACTTTCTACCTTCGAAATCCAAATAGATTGAATTGCGAAAACTCTTGGCGCTCAAGATTTTCTTTGCAACCATATTCACCCCGCGATCCCTTCTTAACTAGACGATTTCTTCTTGCGCCACTAGAAACTGACAAATGCCAAATTTTAGATGAAACCTCTGCCTTGGCAGGTTGAACAGATTCTGTCACCATCTACCGACTTTTCTCCACGGCACACATGGCACTGTGCCTTCTGAATCAAGGGTTTGACTTCCTTAAAAATGTGATGTTGGTGGTGTCTGATTTCTTCACGGAATATCGTATTCAATTGTTTCGTTGTGAGATCACCGGACATCAATGCTACCTTGATTGCCGAACGGATCCTGGTTTCAGAGTTTCGAGGGTCAATATCAAAATCCTGCCAGAATTGAACTTTCGGAAGCCTGCGATCTGTCCCTTTGTTGTATTTGAAGAATCCGGTCACGGGTTGATACGTCATTCCACAGCTGAATTAACAGGTCAAAATCGCCCTGCTCGGCTTAAAAATCTTCTCAGCGATCAACCCAATAGTCTGTAAGCCAGC
>DUAT01000044.1:642-6136 GCA_012960755.1 Gammaproteobacteria bacterium | reverse complement strand
CGCCACTTGATAAAAACTACATAACATACACTGTGTCGCCTTCTGGTTATCCAATCAAACCAAGTGATTGGGGTAAGCGCTCTACTGTAGGAGGGCTTCAACAGGCTATTTCCGCAGTCAGAAGAGAACGAAACAAGCTGAGTGGGGTTTTGCAAGCCCATGAAAGAAAAAAATACGAGCTTGATAGACAGATCGAAGTTTTTGAATCAAATGTCTCTTTAAAAGCTTTTATTTCAGAAGTTAAGGCAGCTAAGGCTATTATTTTAGGCCTTAAAATAGCTCTTAAAATGACAAGATATGCTACAGCGATGACTAAGGATTTAGCGCTAGAATCGATTCGCGGGGAATATGCAACCATATTACATGAGATTACAGATAATACTATAATAGGAATGTCGAATGGGGGAGATCTTCTTGCCTCAGCTCAGGCGGCAGCTACGGCGGCAGAAACAGCAGAAAGGGTTGGCATTATAGCTTCCTATGATGCCGTAGCCAAGGGAATCAAAGCGTTAGAGGATGCTAAAAAATTAGCCGATGGAGTTCTTGATGCATCAGTGGGACATGAAACCAAACAAAATTGGTATAAGAATTCAGTGTTGCCATTAGACCTCAAGCTGAAAGAACTCAATTCCAGCCTCTACGGAATATCTGATGCCATGCTTTCTTATTCCGGAGCACAGGGCCGGTATAGAAACTTGTTGGCACAAGGCCTGCGAATCCAGGAAGAACGAGAGATGTTCCGTCAAAACACAGCAGTAGTTGTTCAGAGTTTCCGTAGCAGAGATGCAGCATTCCGCATATTCAGAAATGAGAAACTGGAGCGTTACAAGGCCCTTCAAGAAACGGCTGCCAAGTATGCTTTTCTCGCAGCTCAGGCATATGACTATGAGACAGGGTTACTTGGCACTGATGAAGGCAGAATGTTCATAAATCGAATAATCAACTCACGCGCACTTGGTGTTGTTGTGAACGGAAAGCCCCAGTTTGCAGGTAGTGATACTGGTGACCCCGGAATTTCTAGTGTGCTGGCCGAGATGAAGAATGATTGGAATGTGATTAAAGGACGTCTCGGTTTTAACAACCCCGACCAATACGCTACAAGCTTATCGTTGCGAAATGAAAAGCATCGAATACTGCCAGGCCAGGAAGGTGCAGCACAGTGGGGTGATGTTCTGGAAAGAGCCCGCAAGCTAAATATCATGAATGATGGAGATGTTCGTCGTTACTGCATGAATGTTGGTTTTGAAGATGGACGGCCAGTTCCTGGCCTGGTTATCGAGTTCAGCACGACAATAAATAAAGGGGAAAATGTTTTTGGATTGCCGATCGTGGGCGGTGATAATCAATTTAGTTCCAGCAGCTTCGCCACCAAGATCTGGTCTGCAGGAATTGCCTTTGAGGGATACGTTGGCATGAGCAAGTCCAATACTAATGATCAGGGAGGAGTTTCCCCTGATAATCCAACTCCAATTTGGCTCGATCCAACTGCGCTTGCAAAAAATCCTTATGTTTATCTAATTCCGGTCGGTAAAGACTTTATGCGAAGCCCACCACTAGGTGATACCAGTCGAATCCGAAGCTGGTCGGTTAACGATGTTGCAGTTCCTCTGCCATTTAATATTGGAAACTCGGAATATTCATCAAAAAAATTCTGGCAGTCTAGTAATTCGCTAACTGAAGAACTATTTGGAATTCGCAAGCATCAAGCATTTCGAGCTCTTGATAGTTTTGACACTGTGTCTCCGTCCATAAATGCTTGGGAAACAGTATTTGACAGAAGCGCTACGAACAGGAGGCTGATCGGCCGATCCGTTTGGAATAGTAAATGGAAAATTGTCATACCAGGCTACACTCTTTTGAATGATCCTGAAGAAGGGTTGGATCGGTTTATTGAGTCTGTGGATGATATTAAGATTCATTTTAACACCTACTCATATTCCGGAAATTAATGGCCCAAAAGAAAATCTATAAATGATGAGATTTAAAACAATATTAATGGCTGCTATCCTGATTCTGCCGGGGTTGATGCAAGCTTTCCCCCCGGCCCCGCATCACACCTTCTTCGGGTTGGTGCGCGACGAGCTGGGTCGGCCCCTTGAGGGTGAGAAGGTGGAGGTGTTGTTTGAAACCTCCTCCGGCCGCCTGGTCCGGACCGGTGTGGGACTGGGGTTGCCCGGGATAAACTACCGTCTGAGGGTGCCGATGGATGCCGGCGCCACGTCCGATCTCTACAATCCGGTGGCGATGCGTCATGCGATGCCGTACAAGATCCGGGTAAAGGTGGGCGCAAAGGTCTATCTGCCGATCGAGATGGTGGGTGACCTGGGCAAGTTGGGTCAACCGGGCGAGGAGACGCTGCTCAACCTGACGCTGGGCGAGGACTCGGACGGAGACGGCCTGCCAGATGCCTGGGAGCGAGCATTGTTGGCGCAGGGCCAGGGTCTTGGAGACATCAACCCGAACGACGACACCGATGGTGACGGCATGAGTAACCTCGCCGAGTACATATCGGGCAACCACGCCTTCGACAAAAAAGATGGACTCAGGTTGGATATTTTGAAAAAGACGGACGACTCAACAGTGCTTGAGTTTATGGCGATCCGGGGCCGAACCTATACGGTTCACGGATCAGACAATCTCAATGATTGGGCCCAGATGGACTTCAGGAATGGGGAACAGGAGGACGTTCAGTCAAATTACCGAGCCACAGATATTCGGAAAGTACTCATTACTGTGCCGCATGGTGAGGGAAGCGGGAGTGCGAAGTTCTTCAAGCTCATGGTGCAATAGGAGACGAGATTGAACTCCCTAGTCATCAGATTATTTATAGCGATGGCTATTGGTGGTTTATTTTTTGGATTGGTAGGCTGCACAGACGGGCCCGGGGAGAGTTTAGCCGTTGCGACGCTGGACGAACTCAAGAAAGAGGAGAACGGGCTCCACTTCAAGTCAACGGGAGAACTCTTTACCGGTTATTTGACCGAGTACTATCCTGTTAGCAAAACCAATCAACTGCAGCAGGTTCAAGACGGAGGCAGCCAGCTGAAGTCCCGCTCTGTGGTTCGTGGAGGCAAACTCAACGGCCTGTCCGAGGGTTGGTATTCAGACGGACAACAGCAGGTGGTGGAGATATTTGTTGACGGCAAGTCAAACGGAATGCGCGTGAAGTGGCACCGCAATGGTTGGAAAGCGGCTGAGGATTCGATCGAGCACGGCGAGCTCAATGGTGTCTGCCGCAAGTGGCATGATAACGGCCAACTGGCGGAAGAGATGGCGATGGTTGATGGACAGGCCGATGGACAGGCCCGTTCGTGGCATCCAGATGGCAGCCAGAAGGCGGAGGTTTTATTGCGGAAAGGCAAGGTGGTGGAACAGCAATTCTGGGAGGAAGGGGTGAAACCTGTTGCGGAATCGGTCCTGCCCAAGCAAGCGGAACAAGGGGGCGAGGAATGAGTGGTGTCACGTTTTAATGCTAATGGGTAATCGGTCAAAAACATGGTGTACGATGCTCTGGCTTTTGTGCCTTCTCCTTCAGCAGGTACAGGGCGATTTTAAATTGTCGCGGGCAGGGGTCGTTTCCGGGGGGGTGGTTGCCACGGCCGGGCAATACCAGGTTCTCACCTCGATTGGGCAGCCGTATGCCGCGGTCTCATTCCAGGGCGATACGAGTGCAGGTGGGGCAGGTCTGCTTGCTGGGCTGGAGAATTCGCCTATATCCGATTTAGCCGGGCAATTAAAGGGCATCGAAGACGAATTACTGGTGATGACCCATACCCAGCTGTTGAGCCTGCTCAACGCTTATGATCCGGACGGCGACGCGATCACGGTCCGCGTTGAGCCTCTTACGGGAACTGTTAAAGGGGTGGTTGGGGCGGGTTCCTTGGATTTGACCGAGGGAGAGTTGCTTAGTTGGCAGCCTCCATTGCACGATAATGGATCGATTGATGCACTGCGAGTCACCCTGCGTGACGAGCGGCTGGGCAATGAGATCGTTGCTTTAATAACGGTCAATATTGATAAAGTGAGATTGGTGGTTGAGATTCCTAATACAGGTAAGGTGACTTGGAGTCCTCAAAAGGATCTCTATGATTTAGGGGAAGAGGTTACACTTGAGGCAATCCCTTCAACTGGTCATGCATTCGTAGGGTGGGAGGGTGATTACAAGGGAACGGATAACCTGTTCACGATCAAGATGGATAAGAATATAACCCTTAAACCCAAGTTTATTAAATTATCCCACTTTGTCGGAGTAGTGGCAGAGGGCAAGGGAGAAGTGGTCATTTCCCCGAAGCAGGAGTGGTATCTTCCGAGAACCCCGGTAGACGTTGAGGCAATTCCTGCAGATGGCTACGAATTTGTTAAATGGACTCTTCGGGGATACGACTTCCATAAGTCGAAAGACAACCCGCTAAAGGAATTCAAGACGTATGATGTAGACATGGAGATAACAGCCCACTTCAAACATACTAAACTTGAGCCAGCGAAGGAGCCAATCATTAAGGATTTAACAACTTCACCTTTCAGTTTCCGGTTTGATACCGAACCGAACCGCAGCTACAGCATTGAAGGCTCGTCAGACTTGAAAGCTTGGGAGGAGCTGGAACAGTTTAAATCCACCAAACGTTCGCACCAGTTCAGAGATCGCCGTAACACAGTGTTCCAGCATCAATACTACCGGGTAACTGTGGAGTGATTAAACATCAATAGGTCTTTTGCTGAGAGTGTGGTGCAATACCTTTAAAATATGGTGGTGGCGGGGGAGTCGAAATCTCATCCCAAGTTTCTATTTACTAACAAACACGCCTCCCCCCTCCCTTTTTTTTGGTTGATTAGCCGACTGAGTTAATCGAAATCACATTTCCTCTCTCTTCAGGTTTGATTTCAAACCAGCTTTTGCCCTGGGTTTGTGTGAGCAGTTCCAGGTAGTTGTGAAAGATGATGTCGGGACTGTTGCCAAGGCAGTGAGTCCAGAGCATTGGGTTTGGGTTCATCCGCTGCCGCAGGGCCATGAATTAATCGCTCGCAATTGGCTGGAGCAAGTCAGCGGTAGATTTTTGAAATCAAGAAAGCAAAAGGGACTGGAAGTACCGTCCAATTCACTGATCCTCACTTATTTTTTGTTGCTTTCAAGATGAATGACTTTCACGTAAGGTCCGTGGCATTCGAAATACAGGAAGGCACTCTTTCTGAATTATAGCTTTAAGAAAATACGGGAAAATTAATGATATTAGATATTACTGTTAGGTTAGGCTGTTTTCCCAGCTTAAGGTGCTTGAAAGTATTTAGTGTGTTAATTTTTAGCGGCTTTTTCGCTGCGCAAACATTTTCACAAACCTCGACAAGCCTAGACAGCGTTTTTGTCGGCGACGATGGAAATACTGAGGATACGTGGGGTTACGGGGCTGTTTCCTATGGTTACTATATAGGAAAGTACGAGGTGTCGAATAGTGAGTATTCAGCTTTTTTGAATGCTGTTGCAGCCACAGATACCTAC
>DUAT01000044.1:0-564 GCA_012960755.1 Gammaproteobacteria bacterium | reverse complement strand
TATGGTGAACTTCTACGGCGCGGCTCGATTTGCCAATTGGTTGATGAACGGCCAGCCGACGGGGTCACAGGATTCGAGCACAACTGAAGCAGGTTTCTACACATTTTCTGATGCCACAACTATCAGTTCCCAGGGAACGCGATCGGCAAGTCTGATCGATGGTAAAAACTGGGTCGCCATTGCGAGCGAGGATGAGTGGTATAAAGCGGCCTATTACGATCCTACCCTTAATTCCGGTTCGGGCGGATATTACAACTATCCAGCAGGTAGCGATTCCCCCCCAACAATGTCTGCTCCAACATCCGAGTCGAATAGTGCGAACTACGGTGGTGGTGAAAATGCCGTTGGATCGACCGCTGTGGTAGGCAGTTATTCCGGATCGCCAAGTCCCTACGGCACATTTGACCAGGGCGGGAATATACTGGAATGGACCGATTCGATTCCGGAGGAATCTAAACGAGCGATTAGAGGGGGTTGGTATAACGCGAGTCAAAATAAGCCGTTGCGCAGTAAACGACGCTATCCGACAAATTCATCCGAAAAACAAACTAGCATCGGTTTCCA
>DUAT01000043.1 GCA_012960755.1 Gammaproteobacteria bacterium | reverse complement strand
ACGAACGTGCGCTACAGGAACTCGATCGTAAATCGTGTGCGATTAAGACCATGACTGTGGTGGATTTACTCCGGCACTTTCCTCCGACCCCATTATTGCATTGCTCCGACCCCATTATTGCAGGCTATGCCGCGGAAGGGCAACCATCTAGCAGCGGTTGGGATGGTTCATTACATTTAGTACCTCAAACGTTATCTCGAATGCCTGAGTGTCTTACAGTCGTGGTGTTCGGCATCAAACCAGGCTAATACTGTGTCCTTGTTTAGCGTGCCACTCACCGGGCAGCGTAGACCATTAGGCTGGTAGAAGTAACTTCGAGGCATTTCACCCCGCCATTGCTCGTCAATTGAATACTGAATCCTGGTTTTATTCCGTGCGGCATATTGCCAGGTTCTCATCTCGTCCAACTGGTGTCTCTTCAAAGCTCTCGATACTTCATTTGTCAGATCTACTGCATCAGTTGAGACCAGCTCAACAGCCAAATCCGCGCCACTTTGTGCTGTTAGTTTCCCGAGCATATCCAGTTCTTTCTGGCACGGCGGGCAGTCAACAGACCAGAGAACCAATAACCAGGCTTGAGTCAGGTTTTGCTTTTCGAGGGCATCAAGACTTGCACTATGAAATGATTGTAGGTCGGCGTTGGCTGGCAAAACGAAAAGCGACCAGAATAAGATGAGGAACAATTTCGGACGAACAAGTGAGTTCATAAGGTATCACTCCTTTCAAGATCGACAAGTCGATAACCCTCGTCATCGGTAAACCAACTTAAGAAGGTGCCTTCACCTGATTGAAGCAGAAAGGGATGATCCGACTCATTGATAGTTGATGCCAGAATTACCTCTTCTGTCCATTTGCCACCCCTGTCATTCGATGAAATCAACTTTATATGGGTTTTGTCTCCGTCAAACTCTTTCCATACAAGCCACAAATTGGATTCCTTGCCGAGAAGATGGGGATGGCTCGCACCGGGACTGTTCGACACTTTTAACAGATTGGTGGGATCTTCTTTCCCATCAACACCGCGGCCATAAAAAATCCCCTGCCTTTGCGCGCTGTTGGTGAACCAGGTGAGATGATAACTGCCAATACCGTCATCAGGCAGTTTAATCATTGAGGGCCCATGATGAGGGCAGGCTTCGATACGCCAGTGATCGAAGGTGGCTCTTTGTACCGGAATCGCAGCAGCGTCGATGTCCAGGCGAGCGAAAGCATGATCCCTTAGACTGCCTGCAAATATGTGTCGCCAGAAAATCGCCACGCCCGACTCGTCTGGTGTCATTGCAATTCGACAACATTCACAGCTGTTGGCTGCCACTCTCCGATTGGCACTAAAAGATGCCCCACCATCGGCTGAGACCGAATAATAAATCGCAGCTCCTGGATAGTTCTTTCCTCGAGTTCTCGCAGCATCGCCGTCCCGCTTGTCGACCCATGCGATGAACAGGTTGCCAGAAGAGTCAATGCCCAGTGTTTCAAATCGGTGAGTCGTTAGCAGACCGTCATCATTTACCGTCACAACCGGGCTAAATGTTAGTCCCCCATCAAGTGAACGACTGAATCGAATGTCACCAGTAAATCGCCCAGGCGTAATCTTGCTCCAAGAGACAAAAATCTGATCGGATTTTCCCGGCACAATCTTTGGCCGATTCTCACCATTGGTATACACGGGTTCAGCTTCGGTATTAATGCGCACCGGCTGCCTAAACGTACGTCCGTTGTCTGTCGATCTCACAAAGTAGACAAAGTCATTTTGTGCAAATACAACAACCAGATCGCCATTGGCATCAAAGGCTGCTGATGGGGTTCGGGCGCAATGAACACTTATCTGCTCACACTGTTCCGCCGCATGGGTATCTATCATCCAGATAAGCGACAGTACCAGAGTGATGGATTTGATGCTCTTCAACCGCTTCATTCTAGTAGTCCAGTGTGAGTTCTAAAAACAGCGTTCTGCCTGGCCAGGGATGATGCACGTAGGCGACTTGATCCGTTAAATTATCAATCCCCAGACTCGCACTCAGGTTTTTACTAAATTGATATGTGCCCCGGACATTAGCAAAAAGAAACTCATCGTGAGCGCCGAAAACGTTATCCGTACGGTCCCGGTTATCTAGATCACCAAAGCTGTCCGATGCATACCTGATACCTCCACCAATATCCAATTGATCATTTGCATGCCAGGTTAGCAGCATATTTGCTCGTAGCCCAGGCATTCGAGGAAAATCGTTTGCTTCCAATGCAGGATTTGCACTGTTGCGGCTTATCTCTGCATCGAGGTAACTAAGGTTAAAACGTAAATCTATACCTGAGTTGAATAAATTAGTTTGCTGGATTGTCAGTTCTGCGCCATTGGTTACGACTCTATCCACCGGCAGGAAGGTTCGGAGAGTAGTACCCCCCACTACACCTGTCTGGGAAAAGATTACGTTTTCTATGGTTTCGCGAAACAGGCTAAGACTAAACGAACCATTACCTATCGCGTGACCAATCTCAAAGTTGTGGTGCAATCCTTGTTCTGGTCGCAGACTAACATTCGCTACAGAGCGGGACCGGGCGGTTCGCTCGTTTTGAAATAGCTCTTCAACAATCGGAAATCTGTAGGCTCTGGCTACAGCATAGGTAAAGGACCAATCACGGGGTTCAAAATTCAGGCTGAATTTAGGAGAAAAGTGATGTTCTGATCTGTTCTGGTGATGCTGAGTGGTACCCCGGTTTACATAAAAGCCATCATCGCTCTGCCATTTTTCGTATCGTCCCCCCAGTGAAAGCCGCAATAAATTCGTAATCTGATACTTACTTTGTAGGAACAACGCATTGGTCTGACTTTTCCCACCACTGGAGTTTTCGATGGCTAATTTATATCTGTCGTGGTGGAAACCGGCACTCAGATCGAGTCTGGATATACCAAAGAGTTCCAACATGGCGAGTTTGAGATCAACCGTCGACCACCCCGTGTCTCCGTATTGCCTCGAGACATTAAAACCCGGTATAAACCCCGGGTCATTCGGATTCACATTGGTCTCATAGGTCTTATCCGATAGGATTTCAAAGTGACTGGCACCTAGTTCCAACAACCAGTTCTCTGCAATGGACCCGCGGGTCCTCCCACCGACCAGCATGCTACGGCGCTCAGTCAGACCATAAAGAAAGTCTTCACTTTCAATTTCTATTGAGGTACCGTCCTGTTCGACCCATCCATTCCAAACCGAATTACCCGTTTCATCGACAAGGTAGTTTTGCACGGAAGTGTCGTCACTTGATCTATCTTCATACGCCAGGTTGACAATCGTCAGCCATTCGCCTGATTCATAACCCAGTTTAATTTTGAACTGGTCGGCCTGCACACTCGTTGAACCAGCATTGCCATAGTAGAGCACCGCCTTGCCATATTCGTTTTCATCAAAGGTTCCACCAGTCACCTGGGTCGCGACGATGCCTTCGGGGATATCTTTATCTTCCGAGAAATAGAAAGTTTGAGGATGTCCTTCATTAATCAGCCGATTCACGGACGTATAGAGACTGAAATCGCCAAATTTGTCTCCAAAGCTCAGGAACCCTTTATAGCCCTGATGTCCTTCATCATAACCAAGACTATCAAAGTGCTGATGAAAGGAAGAAACCTCAGCGTGAAATTTTCGTTCGCTGGGAATAGCTGTTTCAATGTTGATAACGCCACCCATGGCGTTGCCGCTGTACTCAGCAGAAAAGGGCCCATAGGAGATATCTATTTCCGCGATCTCATCACTAGATACCAGGGACCATCTGGGCGAACCATTCCAGCTCGTCTGCAGGAAATAGTGCAGCGGTACACCGTCTGCAAAGACCATGGATCGAGTGGTCTGGAACATATTTGCGCCTCTGATTCCTATGGTCCCATTTGCGTCGCCGATAAATCGTTTCCGGATGATGAGACCAGGCTCGTAACTGACAAGATCTTCCGTTGTCGTTGAGTTGATACTAACAAGATCTCCTGAACTGAGTCTGTGTGAAGGGTAATCACCGCTTCCATGCAAAGCATCCCGGGTCCCCCAGACCACAATTTCCTCCATGTCTTCACGCTCGTCCGTATTCGCAAATAAGCCAATCGGGTAATACATCAACCCAATAACTATCAACCATCGTCTATTTTGAAAAAAATGAAATAACATAACCAACCACTTCTCGTTGACGGCTGTGACTCATTCAAAACTTGCTGGAGTCACTGACCTAATAAGATCGCATGAAACTGATCCGAACACTGTTCAATGAACTAAAAGTCAATGAGCAGAATTAAAGAACTAAGAATCAGTGAATTAAAATCAATGGACTAAGAATGTTTAGGAGCTAGAGAGAGGGTGGTGCACGGGAATTGTATCCTAGAGATAATCGATCTACATCGCCAGCCCTCAACACCGGGACAAGCGAATGAGATGATAAGAAATCAATCTGAATTTCATCGTCGAACTGGAGAAATTCTTCAAAGCCACTGCTGGCCCAGAGGAAATCACATTCTTCGCAGCTTGTTTCCTCACCGTCAGTGTCGACGAATCCTGCAGTATGGTGATGACCAAGATGATACGCTGTAGATGCCTCATTCCTTAGCAACCCTGGAACAGAAGCGAAACCTTCACTGCCATCGCAGGCAACAACGTCGAAGCCCAGCAAGCTTTCACTGTTGCTTACGAGCATTAAGCCGCTAGGTACAATGCTGCGAACACAAAGCGAGAGTATCAGGAGAAGAAAGATCGACTCTCTGAAGACTGCCCGATTGGTTTTGCTTCTCACTACTAGTTGCTCCGCGATTCAGATGCTGAAAAAACAAGGAATCGTGTTATGACAGGGTTCAGATAGACTATAACTCACAGGGATTAGGTGGTCTATTGACCATAAGAGTGGTCCTAAGGGACTACGCACAAATAACTAATCCTGTCCTTCGCAAATATTCGTACACGTTGATACCATTGCGTTTCAGGCGTTTCCAGAGTAGCGTTTGGTGATGTTGTTGTTCATCCAAAAACTCCAAAGTTGGCTTAAACACAAACTTGATGTTGTCGCCTATCTGACTGCTGAGAATCTTGCCCTGCGCCAGCAGCTGATCGTATTGAAGAGAAATCAGGCTCGCCCGAGTTTGAAGTACGTGATCGAGTATTTTGGAAAGTCCTATCGCAGGTCTGGCCCAGTTGGCGAGATTGCCTGGTCATTGTGCAGCCTGAGACGGTGATAGGGTGGCAAAGAAAAGTGTCCCTCGCAAATAATCGATCTGCCCGATTTCAAATAGTCTTATACAGGGCATGAATCATATCAATCTCTCAAGCATACCGAAGATACCGCAGTATTTCCGATGGATCTCACCACAGTAGTCACATCTTCAGAGTGACAATCCCAAATACCATGGTATCCGCGGTATGACTTTTCCAGATCCAAATCTGGAAGGATCTTCTCTTCTTCACTGGGCTTCGAGGCATTGTTATCGGCATTGAGCCGATAACAATGCCACACTACGTGCGTTGTTTATCAAATTAAGTAAAAAGGCTTCGGGTCCAGGTTTCGATATTCCGGTAAAGAACTTACCCACAATAATCGAGTCATTCCAAAGCAAACCTATTGAGGTTCAAAGGGGGGACTACAGCCTCCGTCCACAACCCCACCAGCCGACAGAAAGATTCACCAGGGTGAACGGCTAAAAACTACTCAATTCACCAAATATAGGCAGGTCTGCTCAACCGTTTACACTTGAGTGAATACAGAGACTTTTTATGCACCAATAATGCGCTAAATGGGTGAAATAGCAATGTTATGCAGGCAACCTTGAGCCCAGTGTCAATCCGACAGACGTACTCGTTAAGGGGTTTACATCCACATGCTGAAGGTTTAGCGTATAACAATCAATTCAGGGGACAACGCGCTGTATTGAAGCAATACAAAAAAGAAAGGCAAAAAACAAAAGCGATACTTTTAATAATACTGCATGGCCGGCTGCCAGAATCACGTGTTTTCAATATCAGGGGTCTGAACGACGTGGAACTACCTGATCAGTATGTGGGCGTGGCCTTGTACAACGGCAAAATGACCGGCCTGGACAATTTGTCACGGAGCGGCGACGCCCTTTTGGAGGCCGAAACGGACCAGAATCTCCTCGCAAAGGCTCACAACTACAATTGACCAATCGTCTGAAGCAAGCAGAGAGCCTG
>DUAT01000042.1 GCA_012960755.1 Gammaproteobacteria bacterium | reverse complement strand
GCAGCAGCAGCCGCAGCAACAGCCGCAGCAGCAACCGCACAAGCAGCCGCAGCAGAAGCCGCAGCAACCGCAGCCGTAGCAGCCGCAGCCGCAATCGTAGACCCCAGCTTCGTGGGATTTGCCGATGCCCGAGGTCGACTCAGATTGGACTTTGTCTGTCCAACAGCCACTATCGCCGTCGAAGTCGACGATTCGAGCGTCCGCTGCAATCTGCGAAATCGTGGACGAGCTCGTTGCCGTGGGATACAGCTGGCAGCAGGACAAGCGGTGACTGCAACCTGTTCATCAAACTAACCATCTTGCTGCTTGACAGCTAGTCTGAGAGGCCTGACGATTTTATATCGTCAAGCCTTCTCACCACCCTGAGAGGCCTGGCGGTTTTATATCGTCAAGCGTTCTCACCACCCTGAGGGCCTGACGGTTTTATATCGTCAGGCCTTCTCACCACCAGGGGATTGTCCAACTAACCCAAACTGAAGTTATAGTCAGTGCGAGCGTCCCCAAACCCATCGCGTTGGAGGCGTCAAGTTCGATGACTCGCTGCGCCGATTCAAGGGTGCCCGATCCAGTGAATGTGGCCTCACATTCCGATTATGATGGTGTTCCTCTTGGTACAAATACGCCAAGTGAGCGCATCTGCGTAGTCTGGATCAATTCTGCCTCTCAAACAATATCGTCAAGAGTTGCGTCTGGCCTTGATTGGAAATCTGAAGGACTCAATTACTGAGATCCCTGGAAAGCAGATTCTGGACTTGTTAAGGGAGACGGAGCGGGGGCACTTTTTCTGTGCTAAAGTTGGCGAGCAAACCTTCTTGTGTTTTGTCCCAGTCAAAGCGGACTCTGGTGAAGATGTTATAAGGAAATTGGTACGTGCTTGCGATTAATCGAGTGCAATGAAAACACCAAGTGGCATCTACCCGAAGCTTCGAAAAATTCAGCTTACGACGCTTCGAATTTGGCACGAGAAAACATATGAAAAACATGGGATTTCTTATACTGATCCCCAAAATTCTTCAGCCAAAAGTCCGAAAACTGAATCGAGAGGTAGTAGACGCTTATCTACTAGCTAAAGCTAGCTAGTTCCTGTCCGGAAAGTGCCTTTTAAGACAAGATACCATGGGTAGAGCGCTGCCACTAACTTGCGAACGAGTTCATTTTGACCTTGTTTTATAGTGTTTTATGTGAAGTTTGACTGTTTTTCTGCGTTCGGACGTAATGACCCATGAACTCTCAGAGTTCGGGGTTCGCACACCATTCGAAGACTATCCTGATCGCGCCCAGACGATCAGATTGTGGGTGAAGATTGATAGGTGAACACTCGACTGAAAGTTGCGCCAACCTTTCCAGGTGATCCTACTCAATCCAAAACAGCGTTTGAGGTAACTGATACTGGCCTCAATGCCCGCACGAAAGCGCTTTAACTCGCGGTACAACCAGTCGTCTCCCGTCATATCTTCTATGCTGAGGTTTATTCTTTTATCAAACGCAACCGAATCAACACCCAGTATCTTGCCTGTTCCAGATTCTCTGCACTGGCATACCCACCATCGGCAGCCAGACATTCTGGTAGCTGCCCAAACAAGCGTTTATGACGTCTGAGCAAAGGAAGAAGTCGTCTTCGGTCGACGGGATTACCCTTCTCAATGGTCACGTCAATGACTAAACCACTGGTGCCAGTCGTTAAATTGATCTTGTGACCAAATTGAACATCACGACCTCCCTTGACGATAATATCGGTGTGCGCTTCGTTCAAACTCACAATCTTATCTTCCACCGGCACCTGTTCACCACAGACCACACGGCGCGTAGCTTGCGACATGACGGTCGCAACAAGCCCTAACAAGTGTTTGATATCTTCAACATACTGGGTCTGATGACTTTGTTTTTGCAGTGTTTCTAGCGCTGCATACAAGACCAGTCGCGTTTCTTCTACGTCATCCAGAAGTTTCTTATAGTGGGGATATCGCTGTTCATCATTCTTCGCCATGGTGGCTGCAAACCAATGTCGTTTGGCGCGTCGAGAGTGATTGATATAACGGACATCCAAGACGGGTTTGAGTTTTTTTAGCAACCGAACCATCAACCGGATACTGTTGTAAAGTAACTTGCTGTCAGTCGGAAATAGAATGTTGGTCTCTGCCACGGTACTATCAATGCGAAGTCGTTGGCCTGTTTCGAAGCCCTCGTTCTTCATGGTGCTGATAAAGTGGCGGTTCATCTTGCGCCAGGTGGCGGGTCGTATCGCACTAATGTTATCGCGTAGCGTTGATTTACCTGCCGCTCGATGTGGATCTATGCGGCAAAAGGTCTGGAATGACATAGAGTCTTTCAACAGGAACTCGAGTTCCCGATAGCTACACTTGCGATATTGCAGAATGAGCGCAGAACGCAAGACCTGATCACAGGACATACCGGGTCGACCCTGGTTGGCGCTGCCCTTAAGATCCTGATGAACCCAGCCTAACAATTGTGGAAATTGATTCAGCCATTGGTCGATACGATCTAAATAGTGAGAGATTTGGTGTTCCGGGCGAAACCAAAATATACTCCCTTGTGTCGTATGTCTTTGACGCATGGCACCCCCTGGCGGTTGTTATTTGTTTGAATTCAAGAGCTTACATAACAACAAACAACAGGGGTTTATGCGCTAACAATTTCGAAGAGTTGCGAAGTTCTAAGAAAAATTACTTTTCGGACAGGCACTAGCTAGATAACCCTTCAGTTGATGCCGATCAGGCGAAGATTGGTGAAGCATCTGAAATCTTACTGAGCCCTTGGCCTATGAGGGAGCCGAAACGTCTTCACGTTCATCTTTTCCAACGTCGCTTGACGAACATCCGCTAAGCCCAAGAAAGAGCAATTACGCCGACCTCGAGGTGCAAGTTCTCTAAGTCATTACAACATCATTAAATTGGCAGCGGGAAATGTCATTTTCCACGACCAGCCATAGGTCACAGAATTTTTTATCTCGATGATGGTCGAGTTTTTTTTGAGACAAACTGAAATTGGCTACCGATTTTTATTTTGTTATTTTCAAACCATCCCTGGTTGACTTCAAGAGCATACTTGGCAACACCTGAACTTGTGTAAGCCGGATGTCGCTTAACTAAAATCGAGGTAACGGGTTTCATTTTTTTTATATCTACTAATTTTCTGTCTTTATCAAAAAATGCAATGCTTAGAGGAATGAAAGTGTTCTTCATCCAAAAGCTCAATTTTCGAGGATTTTCAACTATGAAAAGCATCCCGCGACCTTGGTCGAGTTGAGTTCTATTCATCAATCCTTGGCGCTGTGTCTCTTCACTATCTGCTATTTCCACAGTGAGCTTGTGCGACTCCAGAATTATTTCTTTAGTGGAAAATCGAACTTCTTCAGCATGGCAAGAGATCGACAAAAGTATAATTGGAAAAATATATTTCACAAATTCCCATCCCAAGACATGGCCAGACCAGAGCGTACACCCCGAGTTGAAACGAAGACGGCACCCGCTTGACGCTGGAGGCCCTTGTCACTAACAGCAGCAGCTTGGACTTGCAGTCCCAACGAAAGAACGAGAACGAATATGCCTGTCGGAAACATTGGCCTATTCAGATTTATTAGACATTCCCTTTTTGTTTTTGTCATTAACTAAACCCCTCGTTAATTTATTCAAGTAATAGTCCACTACCTGCGAACCAGCATAAATAGACACGCAAATATCAAGCCGAAAAGGATTACCAGGGTTTGAGCTGAGAATTCGTTGCTTTTACTGATTCTTTCTTAAAATAATTCTCGTTTTGCGAGACAGATTAGAAATATGGAGAGAAAAGTCCAGGACGTGTACTCCACCACATATCGCGAGTCGCCGTTTGACACGAACATAAAATTTTGCCACGACAATGAATTACATGAAGATTATGTCTACCATCCGTCTTGGGTAGATCAAATTGTTGCCCTGCTAAAGATAATCGCTCCGCAAACGACGTACAACGAGTCACCGGTTTTGATTGGTTGCGTTCTGAGTCAGATATCGTTCCAGCTGTTCAGGGGAATTATGCCATGGCATTAACTTTTCCATTGCCTCTGGTGAGGATACGCAGGGCGGTTCGAAGACATGTTTCAGATAAGCGTACGTATTCAAGTCATTGGCGCGTGCGGTTTCTACCAGAGAGTGAAGGCGCGCTCGATTTGGCACCAGCCATAATACCAAATCGATGGCGTTTCCCACACGATCGTTAGCAGATCGTTGGCAGAGAACTGAGCCAGATCCAATGCATCGATTCGATCTGTCTTGATCGCTTTTGATCCTTTTCGTGGAATACTATCTGATGAGATCATATTGAAATCATAGTTAGACTGCATTAGATCACGCTGTAAACAATAGCCGATATAAGATGCTTTCATAGCAGAGTTTGAGTGACTCAGCTTCAAAGTACTTTTGCATTTTCTCAAGCTGTGCCACAAGACCCTTCAGGTTGGTCGACATTTAAAGCTGACTATTTCACCCGTTTCCTTGTCAAACGCTGCACCGTGATATTGAGTATCATCGACATCAGAACGGTAGTTTCCTTGCCAGTGCAGTCCGAACGACTAACCCAATCAACTATTCTCTCATCCAGATGTCATCACCGAACCGTAGTTACCTTACCAGTGCAGTCCGAACGACTAACCCAATACAACTACTCTCTCATCCAGATGTCATCACCGAACGGTAGTTACCTTGCCAGTGCAGTCCGAACGACTAACCCAGTCAACTAATCTGTTTAGGCTCATGGACTTGGAGGATTTACGAACGCCCAGTTTTAACCGAAACTTGCATCTTCGAAATTATAAGGAACAGGTATTCAAAGTGGCTACTAAATTGATACATTACATCGGGTCTTTCGCTATTTCATTCAACAGTGGTTTTGTCGCATTGGTGGGAATCGCACTGTTTTTCTCCGTTTTTACCGCTGAAGCCAAAGAAGACACTGGAGGCGTTACGACATTTCAAGGTGCCGTTGATAATCGTCACCGTGTCGTGATTTCTGGCACGTGTCCTCAAAGCGCCAAGCAGATTGTAGCTGACGAGCTGAATGTGCGCTGCAAGTTTTTAGGTAACACGGGTCGCTTTCGTTGCCGTGGTTTAGGTTTAGCTTTAGAACCAGGTTTGACCATCACTGCGACTTGTGTCGAGCCGGGAGCAGCAGTCGCCGTTACAACACAAGCAGCAGCAGAAGCTTTAGCGGCCTCTGCAAAGAAAGATAAGGAGGATAAGAAGAGGGAGGATAAGATAATAGAAGATAGTAGTAAAACTGCCCAGGCAGACGCGTTGCCTGATATTGGAGGCGTTAAGACGTTTCAAGGTGCCGCTGATAATCGTCACCGTGTCGTGATTTCGGGCACGTGTCCTCAAAGCGCCAACCAGATTGTAGCTGACGAGCTGAATGTGCGCTGCAAGTTTTTAGGTAATACGGGTCGCTTTCGTTGCCGTGGTTTAGGTTTAGAACAAGGCTCGATCATCACTGCGACTTGTGTCGAGCCGGGAGCAGCAGACGCAATCGCGGTAGCCAATGCAGCATCAGCCGCCGCTACAGCACAAGCAGAAGTTTTAGCGGCCGCCGCAAACGCAGAAACTATCCAGAGCACAGAAACTGCTGACGCCGCAGGCGAGAGCGTGTGTACTTTAGCGACGAACCAATTGGGCGTGTGTTTCGCGGAGGAGATTCCCGCTTTGGCTCTTGAAATTCAAGCGCAGGTTTTCAATGACCTTTCAGGTGGCGCAACCCACCTGACCGCGCCCCATGAGGCGATGCAAGGCGCATTTGAAGGCTATAATCTCAACACTGATAAACATGAAGCGGATAAAAACCTGAACCAGAGTGTGCTTCAGAATAACGGGGGACTTGATATTCCTACGGGTGCAGGTCCAAGTCCTCTATTCGGCGCCAAACCTTTCACGCAGCAGATGCTACGTTTCGAGGAGTTTGGTAATGCCCAGTTAGGCGATTACAACGATGTTGAGAAACTGAGTCCGCTCCCCTACCCCACAAATTCGGAGTGGCCAACCGATCAGGACTGGTTCGATCTCGATGGATTTCTCTCGCAGTATATCAACGAGTCAGTTGATGCCGACAATCCCTTTACAGCTCTTCCCTATCCTTATCCGACCAGATGGGCGAACGATCCTGATCACCCGGATCCACACAATG
>DUAT01000041.1:107165-342783 GCA_012960755.1 Gammaproteobacteria bacterium | reverse complement strand
TTCAGCAACATTGCTGATCATGGAGGAAAACACTTACATTCGTCCAGCTATTGTCCAATCAATGGGGTCCAGTTCTTACTTTCCATCAGATAAGTTCTTATTCTTATCGACACCATTAGGAGTCGATTGTAAACTCTCGACAAATAACAGGATATTAGTTCATGGTGGCAAACCCAATCCAACTCAGCGGGCTTGCAAGAAGGTTGGTAGAGGACAGCCTGCTTGATGAGAACGCAGCTCGCAACGCTTCAGAAGAAGCCGCGAAAAACCGCATACCTTTCGTTTCCCACCTGGTTCAGAAAAACCTGGTTAGCGCGAAAGATATCGCCGGTTCTGCCGCTGAAGAATTCGGTACGCCATTTTTGGATCTCTCTGCCCTTGATCAGGAATCCGTACCCCGGACGCTGATCGAAGACAAGCTGGTTCGGGCAAACCACGCCATCCCCATATTCCATCGAGGCAACCGGCTGTTTATTGCAGTTTCAGACCCAACCAACAGGAAAGGTCTTGAAGATGTCAGTTTCCAGACAGGTATCGCAACGGAAGAAATTCTCGTCGAGGAAGATAAGCTCACTGCTTTTATTGAGGTTTACTTTGAGTCACAAGAGGGTGGCGGACTGGGTGATCTGGGTGACGACGATGTTGACCTGGATCTTGAAGCCGTCGACGAAAGCCGCGAGCCGGAAGAAGATTCCAGCGCGCCTGCCGACGACACCCCCGTCGTCAGATTCATCAACAAAATGTTAATGGATGCCATAAAGGGTGGTTCATCGGATTTACACTTTGAACCGTTTGAAAAGTCATACCGGGTTCGCTTTCGTACTGACGGGGTGCTGCATGAAGTCGCACGGCCACCCGTTAACCTCGCGCCCAGAATTTCAGCCCGTCTTAAAGTCATGTCGGCAATGGACATCTCCGAACGACGTGTACCACAGGATGGTCGGATCAAACTTAAGATTTCAAAATCAAAATCAATCGACTTCCGGGTGAATACCTTACCGGTATTGTTCGGCGAAAAGCTCGTACTACGAATCCTGGACGCCAGTAGTGCAAAAATGGGTATTGACGCGCTGGGATACGAGGACGACCAGAAAGAGCTTTATATGGAAGCCTTGATGAAGCCGCAAGGTATGTTTCTGGTGACCGGGCCCACAGGTAGTGGCAAGACAGTCTCGTTGTACACGGGTATCAACATTCTCAATACGCCGGAGCTGAATATTTCAACAGCGGAAGATCCTGTCGAAATTAACCTCGACGGTGTTAACCAGTGTAATGTCAATCACAAAGTCGGATTGGATTTTGGCGAGGCGCTTCGATCATTCCTGCGTCAGGACCCGGACATTGTCATGGTGGGGGAGATTCGGGACCTTGAAACTGCTGAAATCGCAATCAAGGCGGCCCAAACCGGCCACATGGTGATGTCTACCTTACACACCAACAGCGCACCTGAAACCCTGACCCGTCTGCGAAACATGGGTGTGGCTGCATTTAATCTGGCAACCTCTGTTAACCTGATCGTTGCCCAACGTCTCGCACGCCGCCTATGCAGTTGTAAAGAAATATTAGATGTCCCCAGGAGCGCCTTGCTCGAGAAGGGTTTCTCCGAGGCCGATCTTGATGAGGGGTTTGATGTATTTGGCCCGAGGGGCTGCGACAAGTGTTCCGGTGGCTACAAAGGTCGCGTGGGAATTTACGAAGTGATGAAAATAACACCGGAAATATCAAAGATGATTATGGAAGACGGCAATGCACTACAGATTGCCGAAATCTCTCAACGGCAGGGTTTTAAGACCATTCACCAATCAGCGATGATAAAGGTGAAAAATGGCCTGACCAGCCTGGACGAAGTTGAACGGGTCACCAGCGGGCACTAACTAAGGTAAATCATGGCAGCTGCAAATAGTATATTCGCCTGGGAAGGCACCGATAGATCGGGTAAAAAAACCAAGGGTGAAATCACCAGCAAAAGCGCGACGGTGGCAAAAACCGAACTGCGCAAGCAGGGGATCAACCCAACCAGGGTAAAAAAGAAAAGTGCTGGCCTGTCAAGCCTGCTCGGTATGGGGGCAAAAGTTAGCCCCGCCGACATCGCTCTTTTTACCCGCCAGCTGGCAACCATGATGAAAGCCGGGGTGCCACTGGTTCAGTCATTCGAGATTGTCGCGGACGGTGTCGACAATGTCGCGATGAAATCCCTGATCCTGAAGATTCGGGATGATGTATCTTCAGGTAATTCCTTTGCATCGGCCATTGCAGCGCAAGGCGAGCATTTTGATGAACTTTTCTGCAACCTTGTCGATGCCGGTGAACAATCAGGTGCACTCGAAACCATGCTGGGCAGGCTCGCTGACTATAAGGAAAAAACAGAGGCGACCAAGGCAAAAATCAAGAGCGCGATGAACTATCCTATCGCCGTACTGGTTGTTGCAGGGGTGGTTTCCGGACTCCTGCTGGTTAAGGTTGTACCTCAATTTGAAGAGATTTTCGCCGGTTTTGGTGCCGAGTTACCTGAATTTACCCAGATGGTCGTAGATATGTCGCGATTTATGACCGAATGGTGGTTCATATTTGTCGCCGGTATTGCTGGCTCTCTGTTCGCCTACAAGGAGATCCACAAACGTTCCAAGGCTGTTCGCGATGGACAGGAACGCCTGATGCTGAAGCTACCCGTGCTGGGTGATATTCTGGATAAATCCTGTATTGCAAGATTCGCCCGTACCTTGTCGACAACATTCGCTGCGGGTGTCCCCCTGGTTGATGCACTCGAATCAGTTTCCGGCGCTGCCGGTAACATTATTTACTATGACGCCATCCAAAAAGTAAAGGAAGATGTCTCGAGTGGTATCCAGCTTAACTATTCGATGAAACAGACCGAAGTTTTCCCCAATATGCTCATTCAGATGGTTTCTATTGGAGAAGAGTCCGGTGCATTGGACAGTATGCTGGACAAAGCTGCCTCCTACTACGAAGAACAGGTGGACAACGCCGTTGATGGCCTGACGAGTCTGATGGAACCCGTGATCATGTCGTTCCTGGGTGTCGTCATTGGTGGTTTGATTATCGCCATGTATCTGCCTATCTTCTCGATGGGTGATGCAATTAGTGGTGGCTAAAAACTACACCCCCCTACATCGTTTGCTCAGCAGGTTTTTTAGTGATCTATCTCGCCTTACTTGAGGCAGAACTCCCGCTATTATTGTATTCAATTTGCTTCATATTCGGCTTGTTGATTGGTAGTTTCCTCAATGTCGTTATCTATCGTCTGCCGATCATGATGCAACGTGAGTGGGAGTCGCAAGCTAATGAGATCCTCTCGGAGACACCCGACGTCCCCTGGGGTGATTCTGGCGATTCTGCCGCTGATGCTCCTGATAAAGAGAAGCATCAAGCAGAGCCTTTTAATCTTGTTCTGCCAAATTCCCGCTGCCCTCATTGCGGGCATAAAATAAAACCCTGGGAAAACATCCCATTGTTGAGTTTCCTCTTCCTCAAGGGCCAGTGTGCAGAATGTGATGCCGAGATATCTATCCGCTACCCCATCGTTGAGTTGGCGACAGGCATACTCACCGTGATTGTTATCTGGCAATTGGGTGCAAACATGACAGGGTTGATGGCGTCTGTATTCACCTGGGCACTGATCTGCCTGGCATTAATCGACTTTGACCACACGCTGCTGCCGGACGATATTACCCTGCCGATGCTCTGGCTGGGACTGATCTGTAACTACTTTGGGCTCGTCAGCGATTTTTCCAGCGCATTTTGGGGGGCTGTTGCGGGTTATGTTTCACTCTGGACCGTGTTCCAGGTGTTCAGACTGGTGACGGGCAGAGAAGGTATGGGGTATGGTGATTTCAAGATGCTGGCAATGCTCGGTGCCTGGCTGGGATGGCAGCAGCTGCCGTTGATCATCATTCTGTCTTCCCTGGCTGGTGCCGTCATAGGTGGGTTACTTATCGCAACCGGCCGGGATAAAAGCCACCCTATTCCCTACGGTCCGTTTCTGGCCATTGCCGGTTGGGTATCTCTCATCTGGGGGTCGCTGATTACTGACACCTACCTGAAATTTGCGGCATTTTAGATGGTATTCGTCGTCGGTTTAACCGGTGGAATCGGATGCGGTAAAACAGCCGTCTCGGATCGTTTTGGCGACTTGGGTATCACCATAGCTGATGCGGATGTTGCCGCCCGCCTGGTCGTCGAGCCAGGGACAGCGGCGCTTGAACAGATCAGGGAGCATTTTGGTGACTCGATACTGACGGCCAATGGCGAATTGGACCGAGCTGCGCTGAGGTCTATTGTCTTCTTAAATGCCAAAGAACGAAATTGGCTTGAATCCGTGACCATACCTGCAATACTGGCATATCTGAGACAAACCCTGGACAACGCATCTTCTGCCTATGCGATTCTGATGCTATCCAGTGGCAAAGGGCAGTCTCCGTGGATAGACCGTAACCTTGTTATCGATGTTACCCCTGAGATTCAGATCAAACGAGTGATGAGCCGGGACAGCAATTCCCGGGAACAGATTGAATCGATTATGAAGACACAACCGACTCGAGAAGAGCGACTGGCATACGCCGATGACATCATTGCTAACAACGAGCATATTGAAGCCCTGGATGAAGCCATAGCAACCTTGCATCAGCGCTATCTGCGACTGGCGGGACTTAAGGGAAACTAGTGTCCGAACTAACAGTAAAATGCCCGGAATGCGACAAACAGGTTCCCTGGAATGCAAACAGCCCGTTCAGGCCCTTCTGCAGCGAACGCTGCAGGCTGATTGATCTGGGTGAATGGGCAGACGGTAAGCGTGTGATCCCGGCGGATGCTGAGAACGACGACGTGACCGCAGCAGATTTAGACCGGGACTAGTAACCTAAGTCCGATACTCCGCATTAATCCGAACATACTCATGGGATAAATCGCTGGTCCAGACTGTTTCCTCAAATTCACCAGCGTTGATATCAATCACAATTTCGATTTCTTCCCTGGCCATGACTTCCGCGCCCGCTGCTTCTGCATACGCCGGATACTTGCGCCCCTGTTGCATCAGTTGAACGTCGCCCAGGTACACATCGATCTTGTTAACATCGATGTCTACGGCTGCTTTCCCAATGGCCATAACAATCCGGCCCCAGTTCGCATCGCTGGCGTAGAGTGCTGTTTTTATCAATGGTGAGTTGGCAATGGAATAGGCGATGGCCAGGCACTCTTTGCTGTTTTTACCGCCCCGTACATTGACAGCAACAAACTTGGTGGCGCCTTCTGCATCCCTGATAACCGCATGGGACAATTCACGGCACAATTCGATCAGGACTTCGCGAAAATCCGAGCGACCTGACTCGCTCACATCAATGTCTACACCAGACAAACCTGTTGCAGTCAACATACACGAATCGTTGGTCGAGGTATCGCTGTCTACCGTAATCCTGTTGAAGGAATGTTCCATGGCTCCTGAGAGTAGTGTCTGCAGGGTTCCAGTTCCGCACTTCACGTCAGTGGCGATGTAACACAACATCGTTGCCATGTTGGGTTGAATCATACCGGAGCCTTTGACAATACCGGTTATGGTAACTTCAACATCGTCGATCAACACCTGTTTCGAACAGATTTTTGGCTGGGTATCCGTGGTCATAATACCCCTGGCCGCCTCCAGCCAGTTGCTCCCGGAAAGCCGGTTGAGCAAGTCATCCAATGCATCCGTGATGTTGTTAACTGGTAAGCGTTCACCGATAACACCGGTTGAAAAAGGCAGAATCGTTTCCGGGCGGACACCGGTTAACTGGGACAACGACTGGCAACAGGCGATTGCGTCACCAATCCCCTCTTCACCCGTTGCCGCATTGGCATTACCGCTATTAACCAAAAAGTACTTAGGTGACGATACGGATAAGTGGCGTTTATCAACTTCAACCGGCGCGGCCGCGAACAGACTCTGGGTAAAGACACCCGCCGTCGTACTGCCATCAGAAAATTCAAACAGCACCAGGTCATCCGTTTTGTCGCCCTTAATCCCACACGCCAGTGACGCAAGTCGAACACCAGGTACAACATTGAAACTGGTCGTGAAATTTCCAATAGCCAAGGTCTACCCCAACTTCCCATGGCAGGCTTTATATTTCTTCCCTGAACCACAGGGACACGGTTCATTGCGTCCTACCTTCTTATCCTGGCGCACAAACGGGACCTTATCCGGTGCTGATGCCTGTGGCGCTTCTTCGATCGCACTGGCGCTTGCTTTTTGGAACTGGAACTTACTCTGCGCCCCCTTCTCCCGGCGTTTTTGCTCGATTGCCTGCATATCATCGGATGGCTGAAACTGAACCCTGGCGAGAAATTTGATCACTTCAAATTTTACATTTTCCAATAGCTCTTCAAATAACTCGAAAGCTTCGCGTTTGTATTCCTGCTTGGGCTGTTTTTGAGCGTATGCACGCAGATGGATACCTTGCCGCAGATGGTCCATGGATGCCAGGTGCTCTTTCCATAGTGAGTCAAGAATCTGCAGCATAATCTGCTTTTCAAATACCTTGATTCCGTCGCCAACCTGAACAGCCTTGGCAGCATACTCAGCCCGGATCTGGACAACAATCTTTTGCCTGAGGGTCTCTTCATGTAACTGATCATCTTCGTCAAGCCACTTCTTGACGGGGACAGTGGAGCTGAATTCGGTGTGCAGTGACTGCTCCAAAGCCGGGATGTCCCACTGCTCCTCCAGGCTCTGGGGCGGGATTGAGGTGTTGATAATCTGGTTAATCACATCGTCCCAGAGTACTTCGATAGTCTCGGAGACATTGTCCGCTTCCATTAAATCCGTTCTTTGACCATAAATCATCTGTCGCTGGTCATTGGCAACATCATCATACTCAAGCAGTTGCTTACGAATATCAAAGTTTCTACCTTCGACATTACGCTGGGCTTTTTCTATGGCGTTGTTCAACATTTTATGTTCGATCGCTTCGCCTCTTTCCATACCCAGAGATTGCATGATGCCCTTGACCCGTGGGGAAGCAAAAATCCTCATCAGGTTGTCATCCATGGAAAGGAAAAATCTCGATACACCAGGATCACCCTGTCGTCCTGAACGACCCCGCAATTGATTGTCAATACGTCGGCTCTCATGACGCTCGGTACCGATGACATGTAATCCGCCACCCTCCAATACCCTGGCATGGTCCTTTTCCCACTGGTCCTTGATTTTCTTGATCTGCACCTCATCGGGATTTTTTAGCCGGGCCACTTCCGATTCCCAGTTGCCACCGAGAATAATATCGGTACCCCTGCCTGCCATATTGGTTGCAATAGTGACACGGCCCGGGCTCCCGGCCTGGGCGATGATCTCTGCCTCCTTTTCATGAAATTTCGCATTAAGCACGCTGTGCTTGATTTTCTTTTTCGTTAACAGCTTCGAAATAACTTCCGAGGATTCAACTGATGCGGTGCCGACCAGTACTGGCGCATCTTTCGATTTTGCTTCATTGATCTCATCAACAATGGCTTCGAATTTCTCTTCCATCGTCAGGAACATCAGATCGTTTTGATCATCCCGGATCATGGGCAGGTTGGTAGGTATGACGACCACATCCAGTCCATAAATCTGTATGAACTCCGGCGCTTCAGTGTCTGCCGTGCCCGTCATACCGGACAATTTGTGATACAAACGAAAGTAATTCTGGAAGGTTGTTGATGCCAGGGTCTGGCTTTCATTGGTGATGGCCACATTTTCTTTGGCTTCGATAGCCTGGTGAATGCCGCCAGACCATCGTCTGCCCGGCATGGTCCTGCCGGTGTGTTCGTCAACGATGACAATTTCATTGTCCTGAACAATGTACTCCACATCATTGAGGAAAAGATGATGTGCTTTCAACGCAGCATGAACATGATGCAGCAAAGACAAATTGCTGGTGCCGTACAATGAATCGCCAGGTTGTAGCAGATTTTTACTCACCAGCAGGTCTTCGACTTTTTGATGACCTGATTCCGTCAGCTCGACGTCACGCTGTTTTTCATCGACATAGAAGTCACCGGGAGGTTCAATTTCGTTAGCGACATCTTCCGGCGTCTTCTCCTGGCGACTCAGTTTCGGTATCAGTTGGTTAACAGCGCGATAAATTTCCGAGGTATTCTCTACACCGCCTGAAATAATCAAGGGCGTACGCGCTTCATCGATCAGGATCGAATCGACTTCGTCGACGATAGCGAAGTTGAGGGGACGTTGTACCTTCTCTTCAAGACTGAATGCCATATTGTCGCGCAGATAGTCAAACCCCACTTCATTATTGGTCGCATAGGTAACATCGCAATTATAAGCACGAAGTTTGTCTTCCGGATCCTGGTTGGAAAATACCACGCCGGTCGTCATTCCCAGTGCTTCGAACACGGGACCCATCCACTGTGCACCCCACTTGGCCAGATAGTCGTTTACCGTGACAAGATGAACACCATGCCCTGAAATTGCATTCAGGTAGAGTGGCAAGGTAGCGACGAAGGTCTTGCCCTCGCCGGTTCTCATCTCGGCGATACGACCTTCGTGCAGGGTAATACCACCGATCATCTGCACATCAAACAAACGCATGCCAAGTGCCCGCCTACCAGCTTCTCTTACCGCTGAGAATGCTTCCGGAAGTATTGCTTCGAGGGTTTCCCCATCCTCAATGCGAAGCCTGAACTCCTCGCGCCTGACTTTGAGTTGTGCGTCATCTAACTGTTTGAATTCTGGCTCAAGGACGTTAATACTGTCGACAATCTTTGCCATTCGCTTGAGTTCGCGATCATTCTTGGAGCCGAACACACGGCTTAAAACCTGCAATACCATCGTGGAATGTCTCTATTTTAAATGGTGATGGGGAAATAGAAGTGGCGGACATGGAACGCCCGCATTTAGCAGGTTAAATCAGCGACTGGCTCGATGGATGTAGGAGGCGGGATCGACAACTTTGCCGTTTTTGAATACTTCGAAATGAACATGTGGGCCGGTGGATCGACCACTGCTGCCCATTAATCCGATGACCTGGCCTTTTTTGACAATGTCCCCGACCTTCACCAGCAACTTCTTGTGATGGCCATAACGGGTGGAACGACCGCCGCCATGATTGACTTCAATCATTTTACCGTAACCATTTCGGGGGCTGGCATAGACAACAACGCCTGCAGCAACGGTAACCACGTCTGCACCCTCCTTACCCGCAAAATCGACCCCATTATGCCATGCACGACGACCGGTGATAGGGTCATTTCTCATACCAAACCGGGACGACATCCATCCTTTTAAGACAGGTCGACCCGCCAGAAACACATCATTTTGAATTTTACGATCAACGACCAGAGATTCCAGGATTGCCAGTTGCAATTCCCGGTTTTCGATATCATCGGCGAGCCTTTTTAGTTGTTGCATGTAGTTAAACGGGGTGATATTGGCACCGGAGTCCACGACCGGACCACCCATGGCCGGTGACTGGGAAAAGTCAAACTCACCTTCGCCCAGATTTGCGACGTTTGTCAGGCGTTCACCCAACGCATCAAGACGAACGATTCTCGCTTGTAGTTTTGCCAGTCTCAGGGCCGACGCGTCGAGACTTTCCTGGGCGCTGCGACTTGCAACCTTTATCTCCCGGTGCTGATCTTTCAGCACTTCACGCCATCTGCCAAACATCGCGCCGGTTTGTGCAGCTTCACCGATACCGTGTAAATAGGAGATATAACCAACCGCCGCGGGGACGCCAAGCAACCCGGCAATTGCGAGTCCTAACAGGAGTCCGTTTGCGTTAAAAGAACGCGACTTCCCAGAATGATTATCAACTATGATGAACTTCATAATTTCAGGTATTATTAACCTTGTCTGTTCTTGTAATGCTAAACACGTGCCTAAGATACACTCTTACATAAAAAGCCCCGACCAACTGCTGCAGCAGTCTCGAGGCAGTCTCAAAGCTATTTTCAATCACTCTCTGGTACTCCTGGCCATCGAAACCGTTGTCCGCAAGGTCCTCGATTGCAATGAACACGACTCAGTACAGGTGGCCTCTTACAACAAGGGATCACTCCACCTGATCACACATTCAGCCGCCTTGGCGACTCGTATCAAATATAGCCAAAGGGCCATGATCGCTGCACTTAAACACCTGAAAAAACCTTTCCACATCAAAACCGTTAAAGTTTCTGTCAAGCCAGAATTACACAAAGCGCCACAAACCACCCGTTCTGCACTTGCTCTCTCTGCCGAGAATGCAAAATATATAGCCAACGCTGCTAAATATATCGAAGATGATGCATTACGCAAAGCGCTAATTAAGCTGTCAGACCAAACTGCCTCGTCGGATTAGACACTTTTCTCTGTACTAATCGGCCAAAATCGGATACGCGTATGCGCTGGGAACCTTATCCGGATCCTCAAACGTCACAATTTCCCATGCCTGCGGATTCGCGAGCAACTCCAGTCGGAGTGCATGATTAGCGGCATGACCAGACTTATAGCCAACAAACTCCCCAATAATGCTGTGCCCCAGCATGTACAAATCGCCAATAACATCCAGTATTTTGTGCCTGACGAACTCATCCGTATGCCTCAACCCATCATCGTTCAGGACCCTGTAGTCATCGACCACCACTGCGTTGTCGAGGCTGCCCCCTTGCGCCAGGTTCCTTTCGCGTAGATTTTCGAAATCCTGAATCATCCCAAACGTCCGGGCCCGGCTGACCTCTTTTACGAACGAAGTTGTTGAAAAGTTAATGCAGGCTTTTTGTTCCTTAATCACAGGATGGTCGTAAACGATGGTATGACTGACTCTAAACCCGTCAAACGGTTGTATTGTTGCAGACTGGTCATGCCATCCCTGGTCCGGTGAACCCGATACACTCACTTTATCCAGAATTCTGATGAATTTTTTTAATGCACTCTGCTCCTCTACGCCCGCGGACTGAATCAGGAATACAAATGTTGCAGCACTCCCATCCATAATCGGCATTTCAGGACCGTTGACCTCTACATAGGCATTATCAACACCGAGACCAGAAAATGTCGCCATCAGATGCTCTACTGTTGAGATTCTCTGGCCATCGAGGGAAATTGTGGTCGCCAGTGTTGTGTCGCCCACATACTCCGTCAGTGCGGGAATCTCGACGACGGGCTCAGTGTCCATTCGAATAAACACGATACCGGTGTCAATGGGGGCGGGTCTGAGGGTGAGGTAAACCTTTTTGCCGGTGTGCAAGCCAATTCCAGTAGCTCGTATGACATTCTTTAGCGTTTTTTGATTAATCATTATTCTTCTTTTTATTCAGTTCTTCTTTTTCAGTCGTGCAATCACATCCGGGTACAGCCCTTTGTTGAAGAGATGAACGGCGCGAATAGTATCAGGCTCGACCCGCAAAACTCAATTACTTAAGACAACAAGGCTGCTAATTAGTTGCATTAAAAACTCATCTAATCTGCCTGGCGCCTCAAAAAAGCAGGAATATCAAGTAAATCCATATCCCTGGTGGAAATGTCTACCCCTTCCGCCTCGCGACCTGCATTTCTCAGGACGGTTGGTTTGTCGAAATCGCCATAATCCAGGGCACCGTCACCTGCTATTTTTCGCTTCGTGTTGTCAACTACAGTTCGAGGCTTCTCAAGCTCCTGATTACCGAGACCCGTGGCGACTACGGTCACACGTATCTCGTCTTCCATGCCGGAATCTATCACCGTACCAACAACTATCGTGGCATTTTCCGACGCAAATTCCTCAATGGTGGCACCAACGGCAGAAAACTCCCCCAGGGATATGTCCAGACCAGCAGCAATATTAACGAGAATACCCCGCGCTCCGTTAAAATCGATATCATCAAGCAACGGACTTCTAATGGCTGCTTCTGCGGCCTGGCGCGCACGGTTTTCACCCGTGGCGCTACCGGAGCCCATCATTGCCAGCCCCATTTCGGACATCACGGTTTTTACATCCGCGAAATCCACGTTGATCATCCCCGGGCGGATAATCAGATCAGCTATCCCCTGGACAGCGCCGGACAGCACATCGTCGACGGTTCCAAAGGCTTCCAGCAACGGTCTGTCCTCATCCATGATTGTCAGCAGCTTCTCATTCGGAATCGTAATCAGGGAATCGACGTGTTGGGACAATTCCCTGATCCCCTCTTCTGCCAGAGTCATGCGTTTTTTACCTTCGAATACGAAGGGTTTGGTCACCACGGCGACAGTGAGTATTCCCAGACCCCTGGCAATTTCGGCAACTATAGGCGCAGCCCCCGTCCCGGTACCACCACCCATTCCGGCAGTGATAAAGATCATGTCAGCACCCGTGAGGGCTTCGGCAATGCGATCCCTGTCCTCGAGCGCTGCTTCCTTTCCCATGACTGGATTGGCACCAGCGCCCAGTCCCTTGGTAATGGTCTTGCCCAATTGCAGCAAAGTTTTGGCAGATAAGCTATGTAAAGCCTGGGCATCCGTATTAGCGCAAATGAAATCGACCCCTTCAATGTTCTGGATCACCATATGCTCCACAGCGTTACCACCGCCTCCTCCAACACCAACCACCTTGATGACCGCATGTTGTGGTGCGCTTTCAACTAATTCAAACATAATCAACCTCCTCAGGTTTGATCGATTTTTTAATAATTTCCCAGGAACCAGTTTTTTACCTTGCCAACCATACCGGTCATCATGGCGGGTGGTGGCATGGCCACTCCCTCATGCTGTTGTTTTGCCCCGTAGAGAAGTAAACCAACTGCGGTCGAATAAATCGGGTTACGAACAATATCCGTCAGGCCCGTCACCCCTTGCGGGTTACCAATGCTTACCGGCATATTGAATATTTCTTCCGCCAGCTCGACCACACCTTCCATCTTGGAAGTGCCTCCCGTCAGCACAATACCCGCTGCGATCAAATCTTCGAATCCGCTCCGGCGCAGCTCTGCCAGGATCAATGTGAACAACTCGTCGTACCTCGGTTCCACGACTTCAGCCAGGGCCTGTCTCGATAGATCCCGATCCTCACGATCACCCACACTGGGCACCTTGATCGTTTCGTTTTCCCCCGCCATGTTCGCCAGGGCACAGGCATACTTGATCTTGATTTCTTCTGCATTTGGTGTTGGTGTTCTCAATGCCATGGCAATATCGTTTGTCACCTGGTCTCCGGCGATGGGAATAACCGCCGTATGTCGTATCGCGCCTTCGGTGAATACGGCGATGTCCGAAGTACCGCCGCCGATGTCAACCAGACAAACCCCGAGTTCTTTCTCATCTTCAGTCAGAACCGCATAGCCGGAGGCCAGTTGTTCAAGAATGATGTCCTCGACATCCAATCCACATCTGCGGATGCATTTTTCGATATTCTGGGCAGCGTTAACGGCACAGGTAACAAGGTGTACTTTGGCTTCGAGCCTGACTCCGGACATCCCCAGCGGCTCTTTGACACCTTCTTGTGCATCGATAACGTATTCCTGGGGCAGGATATGAAGAATCTTCTGATCGGCGGGTATGGCGACGGCCTGTGCCGCATCGATTACCCGGTCAATATCCGGCCGGAATACTTCCCTGTCGCGAATTGCCACGATACCGTGCGAATTGAGGCTTCGAATATGATTCCCGGCAATACCCGCATAGACCGAGTGAATCTGACACCCTGCCATCAGCTCCGCCTCTTCGACAGCCCGTTGAATTGACTGAACCGTCGATTCGATATTGACGACGACCCCTTTCTTCAACCCCCTCGATTGATGACTGCCGATGCCAACAATCTCCACCCCACCTTCCGGGGAGACTTCTCCAACAATGCTAACGACTTTGGAGGTACCAATATCCAATCCCACAATCATTTGACTACTCGTTGAACCAGTCATAGTTTTAGCTCTCTCTGCGATTTAAAGGTTTTTGCCAAGTCGATTCCTTCCATGGACTTTTTCCAGCTAACCGCTACCCCGTTTGAATAACGGGTATCGATCTTTCGAATCTGATGTTGTCTTTCTGTCAGGTCAATATTTTCAGAAACAATCAACAATCTCTGGATCCTTTCCATAAGCTCTTCTTTACCGAGCATCACTTCGATTCCCGTATCATTGGTGAAACTCCAGGCGCCTCGTTCATCCAGGGTTAACACCTCGATAAAACTGCCTGTTTTCAACAATGCATTGTTCAGTTGCTGGTACTGCTGCATGACCTTTCTCTCACTGCCTGGCGGACCATACAATTGGGCGAGATGACGACCGCGTTGGTAAGACGACAGCTCAAAACCGGAGAAGAAGACTTGACCCGCGTCATTGATGAACGCGTCGTCATTCCACAGCGCAATTGCCTTTTGCGGAACGACCGAGATGAATACACTATCCGGCCATTTACGTTCAACCACAGCCCGGGAAACCCAGGAAATTGTCTCAACCTCCTGCCTTAAGCCAGCAATGGACGGATTGACCAGTTGCGTCGACGCCAGCTGCCGATAGACATCCCGGCGCTGTCCGTCGTTGATGCTGCCACCCACTGAAACGTAATTCACATCCAGGACCTGGTTGTTAACAACGTCAATGACGGCAATCAATGAAAAGAAACAAGCGATAACCGCGAACAGTTTGATGAATTTCATAGTGCCACCACCTTTGATCGCCAGTGCTGACGCAGCATTTGCGCAAGTTTACCTGTCTCACCGGCTCCCTGGGTGAGAACGAAATCATTTGCCGACACCATATTGTCAATAATGTCCGGCACGGATTCGATATCGTCAGCAAACTCGATAACCATATTGCTTGCCCGGTTGATCGATTTGTACAGATCTTCACCGGTAGCACCGACGATCGGGTCTTCACCGGCAGCGTAGACATCCAGTAGAATCAAACAGTCGACGCTGGATAAGACATCGACAAACTGATCGAACAACTCTAGCGTCCGACTGTACCGGTGGGGTTGATAAATCATGATGAGTCGCCTCCCAGGCCACCCCTCCCTGACCGCCTGAATGGTTGCCTTGACCTCACTGGGGTGGTGACCATAGTCATCCACCAACAGGTAATTCCCATCATCGTGTTCGAACTTGCCGTGAATTTCGAACCGACGTCCAACACCCTGAAAGCCTTGCAGACCTTTGATGATGTCCTCATCTGCGACACCTTCATCCGTCGCTATGGCAATCGCCGCGAGTGCATTAAGTACGTTGTGTTTACCCGGCATAGACAAGGTCACCTTCAAATTATCTTCGCCACCTCGATACACTGTAAAAACTGACTTACCTTCTATCTGTTCGATGTTTTCAGTGTAGATGTCAGCATCCCTGTCAAAACCATAAGTGATTACCGGTCTTTGAACCGAGGGTAAAATCGATTTAACAACCGGGTCATCCAGGCAGGCGACCAACAATCCATAAAAGGGGAGGTTGTGAATAAATTCCAGGAAGGCGGTTTTCAGCTTTTCAAAGCTACCCTCGTAAAAACTCAGGTGATCTTTGTCAACATTGGTTAATACCGCAACCATCGGCTGGAGATGCAGAAACGAGGCATCACTCTCATCTGCTTCTGCCACCAGAAAGCGGCTGGCGCCGAGTTTGCCATTAGACTCTGTACTCTTTAGCAGGCCACCAATAATAAAGGTCGGGTCTAATCCCGCCACACCCAGGATCGAGGCAATTAGACTCGTCGTGGTCGTCTTACCGTGAGTACCTGCCACTGCAATGCCGTGCCGGTAGCGCATCAGTTCGCCCAGCATTTCCGCCCGTGGAACTATCGGGATTCGGTTTTCCCTGGCGTAGCTGACTTCAGGGTTTGAGGTGTCAATTGCCGTTGATACGACGACCACGTCGGCGGACTTAACATTATTGCCCGCGTGACCAATATGGATGGTGGCACCAAGATCCTGCAACCTCTGGGTATTTTTCGAACCTTGCTTGTCAGATCCTGAAATTTCATAACCCTGAATCAACAGCACCTCGGCGATACCACACATACCGGCGCCACCTATACCGACGAAGTGTATATTTTTGATCCGGCGCATTTCCGGCACTTCTAATGTCAATCGGGCAAATTGGCTAGTCATCTGGCTTGCCTCCCCTACACTCGAATTCCACTCGCAGCAACAGGGCGATCAATACGCAACTAACGATCAGACTGTTACCTCCATAACTCATGAACGGCAACGTTAACCCTTTGGTGGGCAGCAGATTAATATTCACACCAATATTGATTACTGCCTGGATTCCCAACAACAATGTGATGCCATATGCCAGATATGCATGGAAATCATTGCCTTGCTGCTGGGCGAGTTTCCCAATCAGCAGTCCTCGTACTACCAGGATGGCGAATGCCAGGATGATGATGGACGCGCCCAGGATTCCGAGTTCTTCTGCAAGTATCGAGAACAGAAAATCCGTATGTGCTTCAGGCAAAAAGAAGAGCTTCTGAATACTGTTGCCCAAGCCCAATCCAAACCACTCGCCCCGGCCAAATGCAATCAGTGCTTGGGTAATCTGGTAGCCACCATCAAACTGATGTTTCCATGGATCGAGAAAACTATCGAACCGGTCCAGGCGGTAAGGTTGCCAGCGAGCGACAACGGTTGTTGCGATCACGAACAGGGTAATAATGGGCAGAAAATGCCGAAACGGAACCCCAGCCAGAAAAATAACACCCATCACTGAAGCCATGATGACGACCGATGCGCCGAAGTCCGGCTGTTCCAATAACAACAG
The DNA here is from genome assembly GCA_012960755.1 of Gammaproteobacteria bacterium. The sequence continues at coordinate 326,119 of DUAT01000041.1, read as the reverse complement.
TACCAGTAGCGTCACCAGCGCAAGCGGCTTGAAAAAGCCAGATATGGAATCATGCATGTCTGCCCGACGACGTACCAGGTACCCCGAGACATAGATAATGGAAAACACTTTTACAAATTCAGAACCCTGAACCGTAAAGAAACCTAGTGAAATCCATCGTGTACTGCCATTCACCGCGTGCCCGATACCCGGGACCAACACCGCAATCAACAATGCAAAACTCAACAACAGGAGTACCCAGTCAATTTGTTGCCAGGAACGAATAGGAACCATCAGGGCGACTAACGCTATACTCAGGCTGACCAACACATAGATTGAATGTCTGATGAATAAATGAAGTGGATCACCGTAGACCCGCGCCGACACCTCCATGGAAGCCGAGCCCACCATCACAATGCCAACTAACAATAGTAATAACGTGATCCCGGCCACGGTAATATCAAAGGGACACTTATTGACATCGACTAACTGGGGCTTCAACGCCATGCTCATGCGAACCCCTCCTCAATCAACCGTTTAAACTCCTCACCCCGGTGTTCGTAGTTTCGAAACTGGTCCAGGCTGGCGCACGCCGGTGAAAACAACACCAGGTCTCCGGGTCGAACAGCGGACTTTAACTTCCTGACTACATCCGTAAGGTCAGTCTCGACAACAACATCATCATCCCCATCACTAACGGCACGGGCAATTTCTTCCCGATCCTTGCCATAAACGAAGCATCGGCGTGTTTCCGTTGACACAAGACCTTGTAGCGCCGAGAAGTCTGCTCCTTTTCCATCTCCACCGAGAATGAGCAACAGATTTCTGCTGCCGGATGAAAGACCGGCCACAGCCGCCTGGGTTGAACCGGGGTTGGTGGATTTGGAGTCATTGAAGATATCTACCCCGGCAAAACTGCCCAACCACTCACAGCGATGGGGTAGTCCCTTGTATTGAACGAGCGCGGCAATCATCGGTTCAAACTCAAGCCCGATGGAGTAGCCTATTGCCAATGCCGCCAGTGCATTCTGCCAGTTATGTTTCCCCTTGATTCGAAGCCTATTGGTATTAACCAGCCGTCGCGCTTCAAAACATATACAGGCATCTCCATCGACTATCCGGATACCAAAACTCTCTTTGCCGGACGGTTCGCCAGTACCAAAGGTCACTTTCCTGACTGAAGCCGGTATTCCAAAATTGAAGTTGGTTTCACGATTAACCACTGCCACTTCACAACCGGAGTAGATTTTCGATTTAACATTATAATAATGTCGTTCATTGTCATAACGGTCAAGGTGGTCCGGCGACAGGTTAAGCACAACGGCCACCCTGGCATTGAGTTGTCCAACCACTTCAAGCTGGTAACTCGACACCTCCAGTACGAATGCCTCATGGTTTTGCCTGATAATATCCAGGCAAGGGGTTCCGATATTTCCACCGACACCGGTATCCAGCCCCGCTGCCAAGGCCATGTCAGCAAACATTCGGGTGACCGTACTTTTTCCATTTGACCCGGTAATAGCAATCACCGGCTTGTCGGTGATTGCCGCAAACATGGCAATATCACCCGTGACGGGTACGCCCTGCACAATAGCCCGTTGGATTTTTTCAGTCTGGAGAGGCACCCCGGGGCTGATAATTATCTCTTCTGCCTGCATTAATTTCCCGCTGTCCAGGGTTGAATAACTAACATCCGGCATTTCTTCGCGTAATTGCGCAAGGTACGGCGGCTGATTGGCGTCATCCATCACGGAGAACGCAATACCCTCACCTGTAAGGTATCGAGCGCAGGAAAAGCCAGTTTTACCCAGTCCTACAATCACTTTAAGTTTTCTCGTTGTCACGGTCTTTAGCCGATTGAGTGTGCCTTGCAACTTCTTCGTAATCGCTGAAAGCCACCCGGTTACCAGAGATTTCCTGGTATTCCTCATGGCCTTTCCCAGCAATCAATACAACATCGTCAGGTTGCGCATGCTGCAGTGAGTAAGCAATCGCCTTCTTTCTATCCGACTGCACTACCACATGAGCCGCTGCATGAATCCCCTGCATAATGTCGTTAATAATCAGTAGCGAATCTTCATCCCTGGGATTGTCATCCGTTATTACTATGTGATCAGCCAGCCGGGCAGCGATTTCCCCCATTAACGGCCGCTTTCCCTTATCCCTGTTTCCACCGCACCCCATAACGCACCAGATTTCAGACTTCTCTTGCTGGTGTGTTCCTGAGCGGGTGTGCAGACGGACTGCCTTTAAGGCCTTTTCAAGGGCATCTGGCGTGTGGGCATAGTCAACGACTACCGTCGCTGCACCTTCACGATAAATGACATCCATCCGACCTTTGATATTTCCCAGTAAAGAGACACAATTTGAGATCCGCTCCACCTCGAACCCCTGCTGGCCCAATACGGCCACTACCGCCAATAAATTGGAGACATTGAAATCACCCAGCAAGGGGCTATCAATATGAACATCGCCCCAGGGTGTTGCGACGGCAGCCTTGAACCCCCGCAGGCTAAATTCAAGGGATCGACACCAAAGACTGGCACTGGAAATACTCAAACTGTAAGTCAATATTTCAACGCCCAGGCTTACTGCCAAACCAAGCTGTTGGCCAAAATCGTCATCCAGATTGATGACAGCGGCATCAAGACCGGGCCATTGAAAGAGTTTTTGCTTGGCTTGCCGATAAGCTTCCAGAGTCTGGTGGTAGTCCAGGTGATCCCGGGTGAGGTTTGTGAAAACACCGACATTAACCTGCAAGCCATTCAGGCGACCCTGATCCAGACCGTGGGATGAGGCTTCGAGACTGACGGCTTCTGCATTTTGCGCGCGCAATTCTGCCATTATTTTCTGTAGCGTGATGGCATCCGGGGTGGTGAGCCCCGGATTCTGTAACGTCGCGCCGAAGCCCGAACCCATTGTCCCGATAACGCCACAGGCCCTGCCTAATTCACTCATGGCTGAGGCGATAAACTGACTGCATGACGTCTTGCCATTTGTTCCCGTCACCGCAACAATGGTCATCGACGCCGAAGGGTCATCGTAAAATTCCTTTGCAATTTCTCCTCTTAAAAAGGCCAAATTCTCGACTGGGAAGATCGGAACGCCCCTGACATCTTCTTTTTCGTAAGGTGGATCGCATAGGATGGCGGCTGCGGACTTATCCGCCACTTCGGAAATGAACTTCCTCCCATCTGATTCCGAGCCTGCCACCGCAAGAAATAAATCGCCCTGACGCACCTTACGGCTATCGTCTGTTACTCCCGTGACGGGAATATCGGTTTTCAAATCCAGTTCTGGCAGTAGTTTACTCAGCATTTTCACTACGCCGCCTTTTCAAGGTCGTCAGGAGGCACATTGAGCAATCGCAGTGCCTCGGTCATAATTCTTGAGAACAGCGGAGCCGCAATTGCTCCGCCACCATATTCTTCTCCTTTGGGGTCGTTAATCATCACTACCCCAACCAGGCGCGGTATTTCGACTGGCGTAATTCCCGCAAAAAAGGCCAGATGCCTGGTATCCTGATAGCCATCTTTGCCGACCTTGCGCACCGTGCCTGTCTTACCGGCAACGGTATATGAATCTATGGCAGCCTTCTTACCGGTGCCTTCCGTTACTGCCCGGGCCAACATTGTTCGCAGTGCGCGAGACACGTCTTTCGAAAAGACCCGGTGGGAAGTACCAGCACCTGTTGGTACCAAGCTAACAGGAAGCTTAAGTCCATCGCTGGCGATAACCTGGTACGCTGCAGCTAACTGCAGCGGCGTTACCATCAAACCGTATCCAAAGGCAAAATTTGCCCGTTCGATGTCTTTCCAGCGGCGATGGTTCGGTAAAAAACCGCTGCTCTCTCCCGGAAATCCGATCCCTGCACCCCGGCCAAATCCAAGCTCGGAGAACATCGACCAGACTTCATATGCATCTAGGCTCAATGCCAATTTGGTAATACCCACCTGGCTTGATTTAGCGATTACTCCACCAAGATCCAGTACGCCGAGATTGACAGGATCCGGGATCGTTTTACTACCAACACGAATAAAGCCCGGGTTGGTATCAATCAGCGATTCAGCCTGGTACTTACCGGACGCAAGCGCTACTGCCACAGTAAACGGTTTCATGGTAGAACCGGGTTCGAATACGTCTGTCACTGATCGATTGCGAACGCTGGACAGTTCAAGTCCAACGCGATTATTCGGGTTGTAGGAAGGCTGATTAACAAGGGATAAAATCGAACCGTTTCTGACGTCGAGGATGACCACTGAACCTGATTCTGCCCTGTAGTAACTTATGGCTTGCTTCAACTCGCGGTAAGCCAGATACTGCAAACGAAGGTCAATATTCAAATACAGATTCTTTCCTGCGACTGCTTCCTTTACTGGTTTGATATCGCGCACAATCTCACCATACAAATTTTTCAGTACCTTTTTTTTACCCGGCATACCTTGCAGCCAACCATCATAGGAAAGTTCAACCCCCTCCAGTCCCTGATCAAACAGATTGGTAAAACCGACGACATGAGACACAACCTCCCCGGCAGGATAGAACCGTTGGTACTCTCTCTCCTCATAGACACCTTTGATTTTCAAATCAAGCACCTTCTGAGCTTCAGGTGGAGGCATCCGCCGACGCAGGTAGACAAAGTTCCTGCTGGAACTGCCTTTAAGTTTTTCTTCGAGCTTTCCAGAGTCGACTTCCAGCAGCTCGGCCAGGAGTTCCAGTTTCTCGGATTGCGCTACCAATTCTTTCGGGTTTGCCCACAATGATACGACTGGCGTACTGATCGCCAATGGCTTGCCTCGGCGATCCCGGATCATTCCCCTGTGTGCATGAATCCTTTCCATTCGGATGGTTCTTGCATCCCCCTGGTCCTGCAGAAAATCTTTATCAACCACATGCCGATAAATGATCCGCGCACCCATCGTCCCTGTGACAAGAACAAAAGCCGCTATGACCAGATGTATTCTCCCTAATGCCAGTATCATAAATTCACTATGACCATGTTTTTCAGCACCGGTGCTCGCATATTCAATTCAGTCCTCGATACCCGATCAATTCTTGTGTAATCGGCCCAGGCACTTTGTTCCAACAACAACTTCTCGTACTCGCTATCCAGATTGTCTCGCTCAAGTCCAATTTCCTGCAATCGCGAATACATCTGTCGTGTTTGATGCGCTGATAACGCCACGCCTAACGACGAAGCAAGTAGCAGCAACAGCAGGGCCAACACAACAAGTTGCTCGCCTCGGGATAACCAAGCTACAACCCGCAGCACGAAATAATTGGGATTCATGCTAATTTCTCTGCGACGCGCATAATAGAACTGCGTGAACGTCTGTTTCTTGCAACTTCATCAGCTGACGGCTTGATCGGTTTTCCGACAATCTTCAGATGGCGCACAATCTGGTCATCACGAATGGGCAGCTTGTCTGGCAACTTTTCTCCTCTTGCTTTCGTGCGTATGAAACGTTTTACGATTCTGTCTTCAAGGGAATGGAAGCTGATCACCACCAACCGGCCACCGGGTGCCAGCAAAGGTACCGATGCTTCGAGGCAGTTTTCAAGATCTCCCAGTTCATCATTGATAAATATCCGGATTGCCTGGAATGTTCTTGTTGCCGGGTGTTTGTGGGGTTCTCTTCGCGGTACCGCTGATTCAATCAAGCGCACCAGTTGGTGCGTGGTTAGAATCGGGTTTTCATCACGATCGGCGACAATATTTCTGGCGATTCTTCTGGCAAAGCGTTCCTCACCATATTTTCTGATGACATGGGCGATGTCCCTTTCTTCAGCCGAAGATAACCAATCAGCGGTTGTTTGTCCGCTTGTTTGATCCATCCTCATATCCAAAGGGCCGTCCCGGTCAAAGCTGAATCCACGCGAAGCCTCGTCGATCTGCGGTGAAGAGATTCCAAGGTCGACAAGAATCCCATCCAGGTCTTCGAACTGGTGGTCCCGGACATAGTCTGCAATGTTTCCGAATGAACCATGAACAACCACCACACGATTATCACCACGAAACTTTTCGTTGGCATGTTCAATGGCGGTCAGATCCTTGTCGATAACCATCATCCGGCCTGTATCGGTCAAACGGTCCAAAATCATTTCACTATGACCACCTCTGCCGTAGGTACAGTCAATAAATGCGCCACCCGGATTTACCACAAGTGACGCAACCGCTTCGCTCTTAAGTACTGACTCATGCCCTGTCATTACAGGGATAAGCTTTCTAATTCTTCAGGTATCTCAAGCGTAGACTCGTCGCCAAGCCAGGAATCACGCCTGGCATGCCAATGATCTTCCGCCCACAATTCCAGCTTGCCACCCTGACCCAACATCACTGTCTTTTTGTCCAACTGGGCATACTCACGCAATGGGGGTGTGAGTTGTAGTCGACCACTGCCATCCAGCTGGATATCCGTGGCATGACCAATCAAGAGTCGCTGTACACGACGGGCCGCCCTGTTGAAACTGGGGAGTGACTCAACCTTACGTTGAATGTCTTCCCATTCGGGCAGTGGGTAAATCAGCAGACAGCGTTCTTCGGTATCAATGGTGACGACCATCTCACCGTTGCAATGGTGTGTTAAATAATCCCGATAGCGGGTAGGAATCGCCAGCCGACCCTTCGCATCGAGATTAATGTTGTTTACACCCCTGAACATTATTGTTAAAACCCTTGTAGTGATGCGATCTCATGTGATGGAGTTTCGAGAGAAAATCACACAAAACGCCACAATTACCCACTTTTTCTCACGGTGAACAATAGGAACGCAGCAGTGCCTTGTCAAGCATGAAAACAGGGGATTTGTCTTTAAAACACAAGGACTTAGCGTTTTTTAAAGAGGAGCCTTGGTAAGTGCACAGAGAAATGGCATCAATACATCAAGATAACGCCTAAAGTTAAAGTAACTTATGAGGTTATCTTGCTAATAGATCAATTAAGAATAAATAGTCTATTTTATATACCAAATAGAACTGAAAAGAAATTGAGTCAGCCATAAGCCGGGTTCTGTCTAGGACAATCATTCATCTAGGATCCACGTCACCATGAACCTCAAGCGACCTACCCGAACCCAGCGCGGGCCACGCCAATGGATTCCTATTTGGTCTTGCTCCGGGTGGGGTTTGCACTGCCGTGTCCGTTACCGTACACGCGGTGCGCTCTTACCGCACCATTTCACCCTTACCCGACGATATTAATCGCCGGGCGGTATATTTTCTGCTGCACTTTCCGTAGGCTCGCGCCTCCCAGGCGTTACCTGGCACCTTTACCCTGTGGAGCCCGGACTTTCCTCTACCAGAATTCTTTCGAAGAAAAATATGATTATTTTCTTCAAGATCTAATAGCGATTGCCTGGCTAACTCCTGCATAGTTTAACCTTTTTCTTTTTTCAACGTCAGGGCGAGATCATAGAAATGCTTTTTGCCTGATCCGGTCAGCTTATGGGCAACATTGGCAGCCCTCGCCGGTGGCAGTTCGTCCAGCAAAGCCTGCATCAGCTTCGTTTCGTCCAGGTCAGTTTCAACCCTCTGGGCGCCTGCCACCAAAACAACGAACTCTCCCTTTGAAACGATTCCACCCCCTTGGAGCCTGGCTTGCAATCCCCCAAGATCATCGCGGACAACCTGCTCAAACTTCTTCGTCAGCTCACGAGCAATGGTTGCCACTCTATTCGGTCCAAAAACCTGAACCAGATCCTCTATCATCTTTTCGATACGGTGTGGCGCCTCATAAAACACCAGAGTACAGGATTCAGGTTTCAGCGCCTCGAGCCTAGACACCCTGGCGGAGGTCTTTGCCGGTAGGAATCCCTCAAATCGAAATTGATCCGTTGCCAGGCCAGAGGCTGATAACGCCGCAATGATCGCACTGGCCCCGGGAACGGGAATCACCCGGACCCCACGTTCCTGGGCTTGTTTGACCAAGCGATATCCGGGATCAGAAATCAATGGTGTTCCGGCATCGGAAATCAGTGCGATATCAACACCTGACAATAATTTCTCAACCAGAGAGTCACTGGCCATCGATTCATTGTGATCATGATATGTCACCAGGGCAGTGTCTATCAGGTAATGTCGTAGTAGCTTTCGACTATGACGAGTATCTTCTGCTGCAATAAGATCCACCTGGCGGAGAATATTCAGCGCTCGCGGTGACATATCCTCCAGATTTCCTATGGGCGTAGCGACGATGTAAAGACTCAAGCGATTTTTCCTGTTGGTTTGGGGTTAATTTCTTACAGCAAGTTCCGGCAAATTCAATCAGAGATTCCTTAGGATGCAAAACTGGTTTATTGTAAGTCCCATAGAGTTAGAAAAACAAAATTTCATGAATCGAATTTGTATAGTGTTAATGACTGTAGCCGTAGCATTCATATCAGGCTGTGAATCCACTCCGGTTGATCGCCAAGCCTCGAAGGACAGCGACAACAGACCCTACGGCTCCACCAGCAAAGACATACAGGCACTACTTTCAGCCGCCGCAAACGCATCGGATTCCCGTGCCAACGAACTTCGAATACGTGCCGCAGGGCTGGCAGCAGGCAATGGCAATCTGCAACAGGCTACGTCTATCCTCGCCACCGTTGAAATCGCTGACAGTTCCAATACCAAACGTTACATTCTGGTACAGGCTGACGTAGCCATACAACGCGAAGATGCACGCAAGGCACTTGAGTGGCTGAACGATGATCGGCTGGACGGAAACATGTCAACTCAATCAGATCAAATTAAGATGGGTCAATTGCGCGCCGGGGCTTACTACGTGGGTCGTAGTTTTGTTGCCAGTGCCCGGGAACGAATATTCTATGATCCGCTGCTCTCATCGTCTGAACGCAGGGACAACCACGAGGAAATATTTAACACCTTGCTGGAACTCCCCGCAAAAAGTCTTTCTGCCTATGCCGAGAAGGCAGTCACCAGCGACCTGCGGGGATGGCTTTCCCTGGCTGCGATGACAAAACAATACCAGGGTAACCCCCAGAGGCAGTTTCAGGAACTCAACCGCTGGAAAACTGCCTGGGGCAACCACCCTGCAGCCCGGGATCTTCCCGCAAGCCTGAGCACGCTGTCCAAGGTAATCGAAAACCAACCCAAAGTGATTGGCCTGTTGCTGCCCATTCAAGGCTCTCTCGGTACCCCTGGTCGTGCTATTAGGGACGGCATAATCGCCGCTAAATTCAGCCTGGAATCAATTGTCGATATCAATGTTTACGATACCAGCAACTCTGACATACAAACTCTGATGCTTGAAGCAGTTGCTAACGGTGCTGAAATGATCATTGGGCCACTTGACCGTGACCGCGTAACGGCAATCGCCGGGATGACAGATCTCCCGGTTCCAGTGTTAACCCTGAATCGAGCCTATGATGGCCTCACTCACCCTGATCTGTATCAATTCGGCCTGGCTCCAGAAGACGAAATGATTCAAGTCGCTGACCAGGTCTTTAAAGAAGGAAAGCGCAATGCGCTGGCGATCTATCCCGGTAATGAGTGGGGCAGCAGAAATTTCGAGACCTTCAGAAGCCATTGGCTTTCCCTGGGAGGAAATATCGTAGGCAGCACCACCTATCAACAGCAGAACGACTATTCGGATCTGGTGAAGTCATTGCTTGAAGTAGATCGAAGCGAGAAACGAGCAACAGACCTGAGGCGAATTGTAGGTGTGCGATTCGAGTTCAAACCACGACGCCGGCAGGATATCGACTTTGTATTCCTGTTGGGAAACCAGAACCAGGCAAGGGGAATAAACCCAACACTGGCTTTTTTCTACGCGGAAGATATCCCCGTTTATTCCACCTCGCATGTCTATTCGTTCAATGAATCAAAGGTTGACGCCATCGACCTGAATGGAATTCGGTTCTGCGATATCCCCTGGAAACTAACCTCAACTTCATTTCCACCTGGCCCAATACAGTCCAATGTACAAAACCAGTGGCCTGACTCAAATCCCCAGCTGGCACCTTTTTATGCCCTTGGGGTCGATGCATTTCAACTCTACCCCAGGCTGCAACAACTCAAGGAAGTTAAAGGGACTAAAATCTTCGGCACGACTGGCATCCTGCAATTAAACCCTGATAACGTCGTTGTTCGAGAACTCATGTGGGCTCAATTCTCAAACGGCAAGGTTGTTTCTGCACCGCTGGTGACGGAAGCGATTTTAGAACCGTGACCACCCGACAAACCGGATTCGCCGCCGAACAAACTGCACTCGAATTTCTGCAATCTGCAGGACTCACTTTGGTAGAAAGAAATTTCTCCTGTCGTCTGGGAGAAATCGACTTGGTAATGTCCGACAGCAACACCCTTGTCTTCGTCGAAGTCAGGCTTCGCAATGATTCACGTTATGGTACAGGCGCTGAAACCGTGACATGGCAGAAAAGGAAAAAACTCATCAAAACCGCGCAGTTTTATCTCCTCAAACACCCCCTGCCGAACAACCTGAATTGTCGGTTTGACGTCATATCGATGGACGATAGAATAGATTGGATCGAGAATGCATTCACTTTGGATTGTTAACAGTCTTTGGATTAATAGTCACTGGGTTAACAGTCACGCAAGGAAAACCACTATGACAAAACCGTACGGTATTCTGATCGCGATTTTCGTCCTGAATGGTTGCGCCATGACCGGGCCGATATCCGAAGATCTGGGGAAACGGACGACCGGAACCAAGTGGGACGACCAGATGGTTGAGTCGCATGGCAAGGCGAATATTAAGAGTACAAGCCCGGAATTGGAAAAGGCGCATATCAGCATTATTTCTTTCAACGGGATTGTTCTGCTGGTTGGCCAGGTTCCCTCCCAGGATGCCAAAGATGCCGCGACAACGGCGGTGGAAGGGCTGCGAAAAGTAAAACTGATACATAACGAACTCGAAATTGCCGGTCCGATTTCCTTCATGGCCCGCACCAACGATACCTGGCTTACAACAAAAGTTAAGACAGCGATGCTGACGGACAAAGACTCGGAAGGTCGACGGATCAAAGTCGTGACTGAAGATGGCGTGGTCTATCTAATGGGTCTGCTCACCCAGAACGAAGCCGACTCCGCAGTCGAACGCGCCCGCGAAGTATTCGGTGTACAAAAGATAGTGAAGGTTTTTGAATATATAAATTAGCTTTTTTTGCTACGCAAAAAAAGCTAATTAGGAGGATCAGTCACTCACGGCGGCAGCAATTTCGTTTTTTGAAATTGTGAGAGCCCAACAACGAACTCACCACTTTCACTAAACGCAGATACAAACCCCATCAAACGCCCAACCACAAGGCACACAACTCACGGCCGCAGCAATTTCGTCTTCTGAAATTGTGAGAGCCCCACAACGAACCCACCACTTTCTCTACGCAGACACGCGCCTACGTCAAACAACGAACCACTAGGCATGCAACTCGGCAACAGTTTCTGCTTCCAAAAACTTGTTACAGCCCAGTAACGAACTCCCATCAACCAGAGGCCAACTTCAACACAATCTAGCACTCTCCGAGGAAATTCTGGAACGCGGTTCAAACACAATTCATGGCCGGTTCGCCCCTACTTAATCACCTTCAACTCCGGCGGCCCTTTCTTCCCAGTGGGTCTCGTAGGTGGTTCGGGCTCTGAATCCTCCTCCCTGGGAAACCACATACCCTCGCCATTTTCCTTCGCAACAATTCCCAGCACCGCCTGCATGGGTGCATAGATTTCATGAGGTACACCACCAAATCTGCCACTAAAAGCGACATGATCATCGCCAATGACAAGATCCCGAATCGCAGCCGAGCTGATATTCAGAACAATCTGACCGTCCTTGACGTATTCCATGGGCACAGAGGTATCATTTACCGCAGCATCAATGACCAGATAGGGTGTAAAGCCATTATCAAGAATCCACTCGTTAATGGCACGGAGCAAATACGGAACTGAAGAGGTCATCGCCATGGCTAACACCCAACAAACAAGAGTCAGTACCTTCTAATCCCTCATATCCAGCTCTGCTTCAGAGAGGCTGGCCTGAAAAGATTCGCGTTCGAAAATACGATCCATATAATCCAGTATCGGTTTACCGTGTTTGGGCGGTAACTCAATCCCCATTTGCGGCAATCGCCAAAGAATCGGCGCAACGCAACAGTCAACCAGGGTAAATTCTTCGCTCATAAAAAACGGCTTGTCGGCGAATATCGGTGCAATGGAAACCAGGCTTTCCCGAAGATCCTTCCTGGCTTTGTCGATCACCGTATCTTTCGCTTTTCCCTCGACAATGGTATCGACAAAATCACACCAGTCTTTCTCGATCCGAAAGATAAACAATCGGCTCTGGGCTCTTGCTACCGGATAAACAGGTAGCAACGGCGGATGCGGAAATCGTTCGTCGAGATACTCCATAATCACCTGGGATTCATACAGCACCAGATCACGGTCAACCAGTGTTGGCAGGGTGTGATAAGGGTTCAGATCAACAAGGTCTTCCGGTATGTTTCGTGGATCAACGTCCACGATGTCAACCGCAACCCCTTTTTCAGCAAGTACAAGGCGCACACGCTGGCTATTGTGGTCATTCCCGTTCGAATAAAAAATCATCGATGAGTGTTTGGCAACTACCCCCATCTATTGTACCTCTCATTTTTTTGAGTTAATGTTTTACTTAACGCATGTAACGCGTCAGCTATTTGTGAAATTCTTTCTGATATTCCCGGCCAAGCAACCATGTAAACACATAGAAAAAGGCGAGAAACAGCAGAACGTAAACACCAATTCTGGTGCGGTCTATTCTTGCTGGCTCTCCCATATAGTATAGGAAGTTAGCCAGATCATAGATAAGTTCATCGTACTCCAGGGCGGTCATTGAGCCGGTGCCCTTAATTATTTCCAGGGGATAATGGTGACCTTCAGCAATCTCCTCACCGCACTTCTGCGTAGTCAGTAAATCGTCTGTGATCGGGTCACGCATAAGGCCACCGTTGGGTGCCAGCCTTGGAATCTGTTTACATTCAGGACGAATCTGTCGACCCTGAAGACCCACCAGAACATGAGGCATACCCACATTCTCGAAAACCAGGTTATTCACCCCAAAAGGACGGCTCTCATCTTCGTAAAACGTTCGCAGGTAGGTATAGATCCAATCAGGTCCACCTTTGAGATTACTGTGCAGTGTCAAATCCGGTGGCGCTGCGCCGAACCAGTATTTCGCATTTTCATCAGACATTGAGTTTTCAATCAGGTCACCGATCTTTACATTGGGGTCAAAGACAAGATGTTCAAGCAAGAGTGCATCGGGGATCTCAAGATCCGTCGCTGTTCTCTTGTAACGCTGATACTTCAACGAATGACAACCCAGGCAGTAATTGACATAAGTCTGCGCGCCTCTTTGCAACGAGGCCTTGTTGGTCAGGTCAGGTGTTATGTGATCCAGTGGGTACCCGGCATCCGACGCCAATGCCACGACTGGAGAGAGTAACAACAAAACTGTGGCAATTGATTTAATCATTTGAACGTCACCCTGTCTGGAACGGGTTTCGTTTTTTCTACGCTGGTGTACCAGGGCATTAGCAGGAAGAAGCCAAAATAGATGGCTGTACAAATCTGCGCCAAAAATGTTTTCTCAGGTGTCGGATGCACTGTGCCCAGGTAACCCAGTACCAGGAATGCAATGATAAACAAGGCTAAAAATATTTTACTCGGCAGCCCCTTGTAGCGCATCGATTTCACCGGGGATCTGTCAAGCCAGGGAACAACAAACAAAATAGCAATGGCGCCAAACATTGTTATCATGCCCCAGAACTTAGCGGTCATACCGAACAACGGGTAGGTCGCAGCCCTGAGCATGGAATAGTAAGGCGTGTAGTACCAGACTGGTGCGATCAGGTCAGGCGTCTTGAGTGGATTGGCAGGTTCATAGTTGGGATGTTCAATCAGGTATCCGCCGCCATCCGGGTAGAAAAACATCAGCGCACAAAATACAAAGAGGAACAATATAATCGCGGGTAAATCATGCCCAATTGTATAGAAAGGGTGGAACTGGATACCGTCCAGGGGACGCCCGTCTTTATCCAGGTGTTTCTTGATATCTACCCCATCAGGATTGTTGGACCCGACTTCATGCAGTGCCAAAATATGTAATACAACGAGCACCAGCAGAACCAGTGGCACTAGAACAACATGTAATGCAAAGAATCGATTCAATGTGACACCGGACATATTGAAGTCACCACGTACCCAGGTCATCAAGTCATCACCAACGAACGGTACAGCACCAGCCAGGGACACAATCACCTGGGCTCCCCAGAATGACATATTGCCCCAGGGCAAAAGATATCCGAAGAATCCTTCGGCCATAAGTGCGAGATAAATCAGCATGCCGAAGACCCATATCAGCTCCCTCGGTTTTTGGTAAGAGCCGTACAACAGCCCCCGGAACATGTGCAGATAAACGATAACAAAAAACGCGGAAGCACCTGTGGAATGCATGTAGCGAAGCATCCAGCCGTACTCAACATCGCGCATAATATACTCAATGGAGGCGAAGGCACCCTCACCGGTGGGAACATAGCTCATCGTCAGCCAGATGCCTGTTAACAGCTGGTTAACCAGTACCACAAAGGCAAGGACTCCGAAGACATACCAGAAGTTAAAGTTCTTCGGTGCCCAGTACTTGGACATATGCTTCTCATAAGTTTCAGTGACAGGGAGCCTCGCGTCGACCCACTCCATCATCTCCTTAAGAGACTGCTCAATTGAGGCCATCAGGCTATACCCCCGTCGTCACCAATCACCAGAACCGAATCAGACTCATAGAAATATGGTGGTACTTCTAAATTAGTGGGTGCGGGCACACCTTCATAGACTCGTCCTGCCATATCAAATTTGGAACCATGACAAGGACAATAGAACCCGCCTTTCCATTCAGGATCAAAGTCCACCGGGGCAATTATCGGCCTGAACTTGGGAGAACAACCCAGGTGCGTACAGAGTCCAATCAGCACCAGCACATCAGGCCGTCTCGACCGGGTTTCATTCTGCGCATAATCGGGTTGTTGTTCCTCATTTGAGTCAGGGTCCGCCAGGCGGGAATTGTTTGCATTTAGAGCCGACAACATTTCGTCAGTTCGCTTGACAACAAAAATGGGCTTGTCACGCCAGGCGGGAATTGGACCGATGATTTCACCAGGCTTGAGTTTACCAATATCGACTTTTATCGGTGCACCAGCGGCAAGTGCTCTGGCACTGGGACTCCAGGATCCCAAAAACGGAACAGCGACGCCCACAACGCCTGCTGCACCCACGACAAGGTTTGCGCCAATCAGAAAATTGCGGCGCGCCTCGTTGACGCTGTCATCACTCACAGAGATATCTCCCCTCTAACAATACAACCAAAGATGGGCAAATTAAGCCTACTAAAAAACCCGCCGATTTTACCATAGTCCATAGCGGAAATGTTGGTCAGCGTAAGGATTCTTTATGATTTCAGAAGGAACGGTCAGCTTATCGTTTCGAGAATTGAGGTTTCTTTCTTGCCTTGCGTAAACCAACCTTCTTGCGTTCAACAGCACGCGCATCGCGAGTAACAAAACCTGCTTTTCGCAATGATGGGCGTAATGTCTCATCGTATTCCATCAGGGCGCGTGTAATACCGTGACGAATTGCCCCGGCCTGGCCAAAGCCACCACCGCCTTTGACGGTGACCTTGAGATCGAACTTATCGGTTAATTCGACCAACTCGAGAGGTTGACGAACAATCATTCGAGCCGTTTCGCGGCCAAAGTACTCATCCAGTGGCTTCTTGTTAACGATGATCTTGCCTTCACCGGCGGTCATGAATACCCGCGCCTTGGCTGATTTTCTTCGTCCTGTTCCGTAATGCTGCGTCATAGATAAACCTTTTTACTATAGCTCAAGGGCTTGGGGTTGTTGGGCGGAATGCGGATGCTCACTACCCGCATAAACTTTGAGCTTGTTCAGCATGACCCGACTGAGCTTGTTTTTTGGCATCATACCCTTCACAGCGGATTCAATGGCTCGTTCCGGCGCCTTGTCAATCAACTTCTCAAACGAAATAGATTTGATACCGCCTGGATAGCCTGTGTGGTGGTAGTACATCTTGTCGCTGGTTTTCTTACCTGTTACAACCACTTTCTCGGCATTGACGACCACAATGTAGTCGCCGGTATCCACATGAGGGGTATATTCAGATTTATGTTTCCCACGCAGACGGTTGGCGATCTCGGTCGCCATACGGCCCAGGGTCTTGTCTGTTGCATCAACCACGTACCAGTTGTGCTTCGCAGTTTCTTTTTTAGCGGAATAAGTTCTCATGGTCTGCCAAGGGAATTTCGGATCGCGAATGTTACTTTTTCAGCAGGTGATACGCAAGCTGAAACGGTTGATTTACCTACATTTTTTACATCCGAGTGGACGGTCCTGTTCAGATAGCACTTTAAGCAAGTCGCTAAATGGTCAGATGGTAGGCGCACTTGTGAAGACCTATTGGGCATAAGTCGAGCAATTGCAACAACGCAGATGGCCATTTAGCGGCATACCCGCAAGGTGGCCCTCAAAAGTGCTATCTAGACAGGACCCTCCACTAGGGTAAATGCTGGTATGCCAGGTACTCATGGGACTGCATCTCTTGTAATCGGCTCGCTGTTCGCTGGAACTCGAATTTCAGGCGCTCACCCCCGTAGAGTTCTGTAATGGCGACTTCTGCCGAGATAATCAGCTTGACATTGTGATCATAAAACTCATCGACCAGGCTGATAAACCGCCTGGCCGCATCTTCATTTTTTACCGTGAAGCGCGGGACATCGCTGATCAATACGGTCTGAAAGATCATTGCCAACTCGATGTAGTCGTTTTGACTCCGTGGACCTTCGCAAAGCTCTTTGAAGTCAAACCAAGCGACGCCATCGCCACATTTACGCGCCCTG
Source organism: Gammaproteobacteria bacterium (assembly GCA_012960755.1). The sequence continues at coordinate 309,239 of DUAT01000041.1, read as the reverse complement.
ATCAACCGCCCTTCGATTTCCAGCGCGACATGGTCCTTCCCGGCGTCTGGCGACAAGGAGCTGAAACTCGCTGCCAAACTAATATCTGCGTCCTCGTCCAGCGGAAAATGGTAAATCTCGGCTGATTCGAGCGCCCGCAATCGATAGTCGACGCCGCCATCAACATTCAGCACCCGGGTACGGGTGTTGAGCAGTTCGATGGCTGGCAGGAATTTCCGCCTTTGCAGTCCATTTTCGTAGAGATGGTTGGGTTCAACGTTAGAGGTTGCCACCAGCACTACCCCAAGTTCGAACAGCGATTCAAGTAGTCTGGCCAGGATCATGGCGTCGGTGATATCACTGACGAAAAACTCATCGAAACACAACACCCGGACCTCAGATGCAAATTCAACGGCAATCTTGCGCAGCGGATCCGGTTCGCCCTGCAGGGCTGTTAACTGCTGGTGCACAAAGCGCATAAAACGATGAAAATGCCTGCGACGCTTTTGTTCAAAAGGGAGCGATTCATAAAACACGTCCATCAGATAAGTTTTACCGCGCCCTACTCCACCCCACAAATACAAACCCTGAACCCGAGGACCTGAAGGGCCTGCACGGTTAAACAACCTGGCAAAAAAACCCGGCGAGGGTATCGGCCGTACCAGTTCATCATACAGGTGTTGCAGGTGTTCTACAGCTTCTGCCTGCGCCCGGTCAGGTTTGATTTCCCCGGAATCCAGCGCTTGCCCGTACAGAAAAAGCGGTCCATCTTTAGTCACAATAAATGCTAACCCTGAATCCGATACTCAGCAGATTTGGCATGTGCTTCCAACCCCTCCTGCTCCGCCAAAATAGCGGCAGCCCGACTGAGATTGATCGCACCACGAGCGGTACATTGAATAAGTGACGAACGCACCTGAAAATCATAGACCCCCAGAGGAGATGCAAATCGTGCTGTGCCACCTGTAGGCAGAACATGACTTGGCCCGGCAGTATAGTCACCTATTACTTCTGCACTGTATCTACCAGTGAAGATAGCCCCGGCATGCCTGACACCCGCCAATATCACTGCAGGGTTCTCAACAACAATTTCAAGGTGCTCAGGTGCAATACGGTTCACGAGATCTATGATCTGGTTCTCAGACTGAACCAGTATCAACGCACCACGATCCTCGATGGACTGCCGAATGATTGCACTTCGTCGCATTTTTGGAATCGTATCCTCGACAATCTTTGCGACACGCTTGAGTAGGTCATGGTCGGTTGAAATCATTATGGCTTGGGCCATTTCGTCATGCTCTGCCTGGGCGAACATATCCATCACCAGCCAATCCGGATCAGCACTGGCATCTGCCACAATCACGACTTCTGAAGGTCCGGCAATCATATCGATGCCCACCTCTCCAAACACCATCGACTTTGCGGTAGCGACATAGATATTCCCCGGTCCAACAATCTTGTCCACCCTGGGGACCAGATCAGTACCATAAGCCAGGGCAGCAACAGCCTGGGCACCACCAATCTTGAACATTCTATCGACACCACAGAAGTAAGCCGCCGCCAGCAAAACATCATTCAATTCACCATCGGGCGCCGGAACCATGAGGATAATCTCACCCACTTCAGCGACTTTGGCCGGTACCACGGTCATCACCACGGAAGAAGGATAGGACGCTTTACCCCCGGGCACATAAACCCCAACCCGCTCCATGCCACGAACCAGCTGCCCGAGTCTGTTGCCGTCTTCGTCTTCATAGCTCCACTGGGCCTGGCCACCCAGGGAATCTTTTTGTCGGATGTGGTACTTTCTTACCCTGTCAATGGAGGTACGCAGCGCATCAGCCACCAGCGGCTCAATTCGTCCGGCAGCTGCTCTCATTTCACTTTGTTCGACTTCAAGATCGCTGATCTGACTCGCACCAGCGTTATCAAATTTGTTAGTCAATTCTAAAACCGCTGTGTCACCGTCTCGTTTCACCCGATCAAGAATGTCCTGGACAATTGCCTTCACGCCGCCGGAATTTTCTTCCGGTATGGTCAGCAGTTTTTCAACTGATTCAGAAAAATCATCAACCCCGCTATCAAGGATTCGAATCATAATGTCCTGACAACTTCTGTTAGCCGGTCAATAATCCCCTGCACCTGGCAGTGTTTCATTTTCATAGACGTCTTGTTAACGATCAATCGCATGCTTACGTCCGCAATATGTTCAATCGCGACAAGCCCGTTCGCCTTCAGGGTGTTACCGGTTTCAACGATATCGACAATTCGATGCGCCAATCCCATCACAGGCGCCAGCTCCATGGCACCGTAGAGCTTAATAATATCGACCTGAACACCTTTTTCAGCATAGTATCGTTTTGCTATATTTACAAACTTGGTAGCCACTTTCAATCGAGCAGGTGGTGGAGATTCATCTTCAAGGGCCGCAACCATTAATCGACAACCGCCTATCTTCAGGTCAAGTGGCTGGTAATATCCCTCTTCGCCCTGTTCAAGTAACACATCCCGACCGGACATGCCGATATCTGCGATGCCATGTTCAACATAGGTCGCAACATCGACACTCCTTAACACCATTAACTTTGTATTCTCAACATTGGTTTCGAATACAAGCTTTCTGGAAGACGAAATATCTTCCAGCGGAGCAATCCCGATTTTACCTAGCAACCCCAACGATTCACCAAGGGGGCGACCTTTAGTAAGCGCAATAATGATACTATTGTCCATAAAATTTAAGCCATCTGAGATGCTAGCGGGACTGAATCCTTTTAATATCGGCACCGAGGGTGCGGAGTTTTTCTTCGACCTGTTCATAACCCCGGTCGATATGATAGATCCGGTCGACGATGGTATCGCCTTTAGCCACCAGACCTGCGATAACAAGACTCACGGACGCTCTCAAATCATTTGCCATCACCGGCGCTGCGTTAAGTTCCGGCACGCCTTCGACAATGGCAATTGTATTGTTTCCTTCGAGGCGAATTTTTGCACCCATTCGATTAATTTCGTGCACATGCATGAATCTGTTCTCAAAAATGGTTTCCTTAACGGTTGCCGTACCCTCAGCGATTGAATTCATCACCATGATCTGTGCCTGCAAGTCCGTCGGAAACGCGGGATATGGCGCCGTTACCAGACTGACTGCTTTTGGGCGTTTACCATGCATGTTCAATTCAACGCCATCATCGCTGATCAGTATTTCGGCGCCCGCCTCTTCAAGCTTCGCCAGTACAGTCTCAAGATGTTCCGGTCTTGCCTCCTTGACCTTGACCCGGCCCCCGGTTGCGGCAGCCGCAATAAGATAGGTGGCAGCCTCTACTCGATCTGCAATCACTCGATGACTGCATCCATGCATGGATTCAACACCATGAATGGTAATGGTATCTGTGCCCTGGCCGGTAATTTCAGCGCCCATGGCGTTTAAACAGTCTGCAAGATCGATAATCTCTGGTTCTTTGGCACTGTTCTCAAGGATGGTTTTACCTTCTGCCAGGGTCGCTGCCATCATAATTTGCTCGGTACCCCCGACGGTACAGAAATCAAATACGATATGGGCACCTTTTAACCTGCCATCAACAGACGCATGGACGTAACCTTTTTTCATCGCGATTTTCGCACCCAAAGCCTGCAAACCGCGTAAATGCTGATCAACAGGTCTGGGTCCAATAGCACAGCCACCCGGCAACGAGACAATGGCCTGGCCGTAATGCGCCAGCATCGGCCCAAGGACTAAAAACGAGGCGCGCATTTTTTTAACCAGATCATAATCCGCAACGAAACTGTTAATGGTGTTGGCATGAATCTCAAGACTCATTTTTTCATCAACAACAACTTCCACACCGAGAGAACCGAGTAGTTCAATCATTGTTGTTATATCCCGGAGATGCGGCACGTTGGCAATCCTGACCGGATCATCAGCCAGCAGTGAAGCGGCTAACATCAATACCGACGAATTTTTTGCACCAGAAGCCCGTAGCTCCCCATTCAGCCGGGTTCCACCTCGAATAAGCAGCTTATCCAAATCTAGCTCCCACCCCTTTCATCCGGGCTGTTACAACGCATGCTGACGGCATGAATTTCGCCTGAACGTATTTTTTGACTCAACAGTTTATTAACCAGTTGCTGCCGTTTTAGTCTGCTGAGCGCAGCAAAGACTCCAGCGACCAGATCCAACGACAGGCGGTTCCCGTCCACGACCATTTCAATTTCGCACTCGCCGAGCCCGTCGACCAGCAACGCTCTAATTTCCGCTTCATCCATCTTTTACAATCCGGGGCTTAAAAACGGCGCAATCATACCATGTCATTTACCCGCCCAATAACCGGCATTGCAAAGCCGTCGCGTAAAGAGTGGTCAACTGTTAGCTTTTAAAAGCAATAATCTGCCGCACGCCGGTGACATCAGCTACATCCAGCAGATGCGAAGGCGCATTCTCAATAACAAAAGTTTTGTTCAACTTGATGGCTCTTCTTTGCCAGGAAATAAGCAGGGCAATCGCTGCAGACCCGACAATTTCTGCCTCGCACAAATCAAAGATGACCACGTCGCCAGTCTTTTCCAGCAGTGTGAGACCTTCTACCTGGTATCCAGCAACGGTTTCGACACTCAGCAGCCCGGATACCTTGATTCGACCCGGGTCTTCCTCCGATAGTGACATTCGACTAGACATCAACGCTCCAATGAGCAATAACCTCGTCTATGTCGTTGTTGTTTTTCTGCATGGCAGCTGCGAACTGGGAGCGAAACTGCAACCCGATATTTATCCCGTTGATGGTCAGGTTACGAAGTTTCCAGTCTTCATCAATCAGCACGAGAGTATAATCAACCTTGTAAACTTTTGCGTCCTTGCTGTGGATCTCAAGGGTAATTGCCGCCCGGTCAGGTTTTTTTTGAGGCGTCGTAGGTTTAAGTACCAGGACTTCCTGGTTATCGAATTCAATCAGCGCCTTGGCATAGGTCTGGATTAATCCCTGGCGGAAACTCGAGACGAATTGCTCTTTTTGTGCATCCGTTGCACGGCGAAAATACTTCGCCATAACACCCTTTGAGAAACCTTCGAAGTCGACGAAGGAACCCAGTGTGGCGTCCACAGTCGAGTAAAATTCATCCGGATTGGTCTCAAATAGAGGCTGAATCTCTACCAGCCGAGTCAGTAATTCGTCCGTCGCTTTCTGAACAGCGCTGTGCGCATCGATCACAGCAAAACTGTTGCCGGTTGCCACCAACAGGCACACGGCTAACACTCTGACTGTAAATCTACTCATAAATCCGCCCACGAATGTCACCATGATTACTCCTCGCACTAAAATTTCTTCAGCAGGAATTGGCCAATAAGCTCTTCCAGTATAACTGCGGATTGCGTGTCAGTTATCTCATCCCCGTCCTGCAAATATTCTTCTTCGGCACCAATGCTTAGCCCAACAAGCTTCCCCCCAATCAAACCTTCAGTCAGTATTGCCGCAGTGGAATCGGTACTGATCTGGTCCACATCAGAATCAATTTCCATCCTGACCACGGCCATAAAGGTCTCCTGGTCAAGGGTGATTTCCGCAACGCTGCCAATGCCCACACCGGCAATACTCACCCTGGAACGGACAACCAGGCCGCCGATGTTTTCGAATTTCGCGTAAACGGTATAGGTGTTCGTGTCAGTGCCAACATTAAAGCCGCTGACCTGAATCGCCAGTATAGCCAGGGAAATTATCCCTGCCAGTAAAAACGTTCCCACAACGATTTCAATAGTTCTCATCTGCATAGCATTACCCGTCAGTCAAATTATTCAACAATCTACTCATCAGAGCTTAAACATCACCAGCGTCAGGAAGAAATCCAGCACTAATACCGCGACGGAAGAGTATACAACTGTCCGAGTTGTTGCTGCTGCAATCCCTTCCGACGTGGGTTGGGTGTCGTAACCCTGAAACACAGCGATCCAGATAACCACAATGCCGAACACGATTGACTTGATAATCCCTTTGAGGATGTGAGAAACAAAGTCAACGCCATCCTGCATTGACGACCAGAAGGCTCCCTCATGCACCCCAAGCCAGTTCACACCAATCAGTGAAGCAGCCCAGATGCCAACCACCGAAAACATCAGCGCCAGTATCGGCATAACGATGAATCCTGCCCAAAGCCTGGGTGCGATAATTCTTTGCAGCGGATCAACGCCGATCATCGCCATACTGCTGAGCTGCTCAGTCGCTTTCATCAGCCCGATTTCCGCTGTGACTGCAGAACCGGCCCGACCGGCATACAGCAGGGCTGCCACAACGGGACCAATCTCCATCACCAGGACGAGCGCAACCCCCAGACCGAGCGCACTCTCAGAACCGTACTTGACCAGCTGATTATATCCCTGCAGCGCTAGCACCGCGCCGATGGAGAAGCCCGACAGCACGGTGATGACCACCGATAAAACACCCAATTGATAGATCTGGCGGATATACAACTCTGCGTTTTTCAATTGCGGTCGTCGCCAGATGGCTTGCCACCAGATATTTCCCGCCCGACCCAGAATCTCAAGTATTCCAAGCAGGTACTGCCCTATTCTCCTTAGGCTTGAGAACATCTTAGTATAGTGTCCTATACAAGTAGTCCTTCACGGTGAAATTGCCATGTTCAGCGGTCCCTCGCAATCTGCAGTAACTCTTCCCGATAATCCTCTGCAGGATAGTGAAACGGCACCGGACCATCTGGCAGTCCGTTGATAAACTGCCGCACCCTGGGTGACGATTCTTCAGCAAACAATTCATCTGGCGCGCCTGTGCCGATGACCTTGCCATCGGAAATGACGTAGATAACATCGGCAATACTGGCTGTCTCATTAATGTCATGCGAAACAATAATACTGGTTGTTCCAAACACCCGATTTTGGGTCTTTATCAACTGAACGATCACCCCCATGGCAATAGGATCCAGCCCGGCAAAGGGCTCATCGTACATAATAATTTCCGGGTCGAGGGCAACAGTCCGCGCCAGTGCCACCCGGCGATTCATCCCGCCCGACAGTTCCGTTGGAAACAGCCGACTTGCACCTCGTAACCCAACGGCTTGCAGCTTGATCAGTACGAGGTCCCGGATCATGTCTTCCGGTAGATTGGTGTGAATGCGCAACGGGAATGCCACATTGTCAAAAACCGACAGATCTGTAAACAGGGCACCGCTTTGAAACAACATACCCATGCACTTGCGGATTTCAAAGATTTTCTCTCGGGAAAGGTCAGGGATTGAATGACCATTAACGATAATACTCCCGGTATCCGGTTTCAATTGCCCGCCGATAAGCCTGAGCAACGTCGTCTTACCCGTACCACTTGGACCCATGATCGCAATAATTTTGCCCCGCGGGATATCCAGCGACACCCCGTCAAATATACGCCGGGAGCCTCGATTGAACGTCAGGTCCTTGATTATTATTTGGTTCTCTTTCATAACAGCATAACGCTAACACCACTTGCATCTTCGAACCACCTACAATACTGCTCCGAGACACTTAGATACCGATGGAGAAATTGCGCCTTGCAATAACCGTCAAATACAACTTTAATTGTCCGCCTCGTTTACTGTCCAGATAGAATTCCAACGTAGTATGTTGATTTACAGTGTTTTGTTACTGGTAGGATTTCTTGTTTTGTTTAAAAGTGCCGACCAGTTTGTAATCGGTTCTATCGCGACAGCAAAGAATCTCAATATCTCACCAATGGTCATCGGCCTGACAGTCGTCGCATTAGGAACATCCGCCCCTGAAATATTTGTTGCCGTTGCTGCTTCCCTTCGTGGGGAGCCAGAACTCGCCATCGGTAATGCCATCGGCTCAAACATCGCAAACCTGGGTATGGTACTCGGGGTGACGGCAATCCTCGTACCTTTGCCGTTCAGGCCTGAAGTGCTGAAAAATGACCTGCCGATTATGTTTTTTGTCACCTTGTGCGCCGGAGTCGCCCTGGTTGATCTGCAACTGACGATAATCGATGGCCTGTTGCTCGCATCCGGTCTGGTGATGTTTCTGGTGAGAGTTGGCATGCACAGCAGGAACAGGGATGAAGATGAAGTCATAGAAGTAGAAGAACTGCAAGACATTCCCGATATGCCCATGAACAGGGCTGCGCTCAACCTCGTTCTAAGCCTGGTTTTCCTGCTGTTAAGCGCAGAGTTGCTGGTCTACTCAGTGGTCGCAATCGCCAAGTATATGGGGGTGAGTGAAATGATTATCGGTCTAACGGTCATCGCCATCGGGACGAGCCTGCCTGAGTTGGTCGTCTCGGTTACCAGCGCTCTAAAGGGCCAGACCGACCTGGCGATAGGCAACATACTGGGTTCGAATATTTTCAACCTGCTCGCGGTACTTGCGATTCCTTGTATTTTATCTCCCATTGAATTTAGCCCGGAACTTTTGTGGCGAGACTATGGCTTGATGCTGGGTATGACGCTGATCGTGTCCCTGTTTGCTTATGGCGTTCTGAACGAGCCTCACATATCCCGGCTCGAAGGACTACTGCTACTTCTGGTTTGGTTCGGTTATCTCACCTCCCTGTACTATTCCACGCAACCTGCCTAGGAGGAATCACTTGGCAATGTCCGCATCCTGACTCATACTGCGACTTTCCGATCCTCACCTGATTTCATGCTTACCAGTCGCACGATTATTCTGTTCTGCCTGATCTTGTTGTTTGCCGCTATTACCAACCTGATGATTGATCAAGCCGATGACCCGGACACCAATCCTGCTTTTGCCAGGAACGATCCTGATCTGTATATGTTAAATGCGGACATCACTCAATTCTCGGAGACCGGGGTTCCGCAACATAACATCAGAGCAGAACGACTCACTCACTTCCCCTTAACGGATATCACCACATTGAAAACGCCGAACATGACGTTGTATTCCGATCAGGAGAACTCCCTGCCCTGGGAAATTGCAGCGGAAAACGGGCGCCTGTTACCTGAAGTTCAGGTCAGAGAACAAATTGTAGAACTCTGGGACCATGTACTGGCGATACAGGAACGCAAAACCGGTGACTTCGTTAATATTCGTACCGAGAGCCTCACGGTGTACCCGGATAGGGAATATGCAGAAACAAACCAAAATGTGACCATCAATGATAAGTCAGGTCGGACACTTGCCGGTGGCATGCAGGCCTTTTTTGGACAAGAACGCTTCATTTTCTATGCTTACAAGGAGCAAAGAGTTCATACCGTTTTATCACCCACATTCGAATAAATGTAAGTCATGCTAATTTGCGCTAGAATCTCTCGAATCCTTTATTTCCAACAGCCATCAGTGAAAACATCGCGACCTTGTTTTGCTCTACTTTCCTTCTTCTTGTTGTATCAGCAAAGCTACGCGCTGGATTCTGATCGCGAGCAGGACATCAACATTTTGTCTGACACTGCTATCGTCAATGATAAAACAGGGGTTACAATTTACTCAGGCCGCGTCACTATTGATCAGGGTACGCTCCATATTGCGGCTGATGAAGTCAAAGTTGTCATGAGCGAAAGAGAGGTGCTGCAGTTTATCGCCAGTATGAAGCCCCAGTCTGAAGGTCTTGCACACTATGAACAACAACAGCAACAAAATAATGAACTGGTATCAGCAGATGCAAAAACCATCACTTATTTCCTACAGGAAGAACGATTACATCTCGCTGGTAAAGCCTATTTAAAACAGGCCAGGGATTCCTTCGCCGGGGACTTGTTACACTATGACATTGCCAAAGGCATTGTCGAAGCGACGGGTGGCAGCGAGAAAAGCGGTGACCGGGTCCACGTCGTAATTTCCCCGAAACTCGCCGATTAGCCCGGTATCTTTCTAACTGGGTGTTGTTAGCGATGGGTTTGCAACCAAGATAAATCATGAATGTATTAAGAGCTGAAAATCTAGCCAAGAGCTACGGCAAACAACTTGTCGTGCGGGATGTCACCATTTCCCTGCACAGTGGTCAGGTAGTGGGGCTCCTGGGCCCAAATGGTGCAGGGAAAACAACCTGTTTCTATATGATTGTCGGCTCCATCAGGGGAGATTCAGGAAAAATTTTCTTCGACGATATCGATATTACACCCAAGCCAATGCATGAACGTGCACGAACGGGTATCGGTTACCTACCTCAGGAGGCTTCGGTTTTTCGCAAGTTGTCGGTTGCGGAGAATATCATGGCTATCCTGGAGATTCGCAAAGACCTGAATCAATCCCAAAGACTCGAAAAGCTGGAAAGCCTGCTGCGGGAGTTTCATGTCTCCCATATTCGCAATAACCTGGGTATGTCACTGTCCGGTGGAGAACGGCGCCGCGTCGAAATCGCGCGCGCCCTGTCGATGGAACCCGCATTCATCTTGCTTGACGAGCCCTTTGCAGGTGTTGACCCAATTTCAGTTAACGATATAAAAATCATAATTTCACAGCTATCCGATCGGGGAATTGGTGTACTGATCACCGACCACAATGTGCGGGAGACCCTCGATATCTGTGAAAAAGCCTATATCGTCAGCGAAGGCAGGATTATCGCAGAGGGAGCAACCCAGGTGATATTGGCAAATGAACAAGTTAGGAAGGTCTATTTAGGTGAAGACTTCAGGATGTGACACGGTTCACAAATATCCCATTTATACAAGGTTCTCATCAAAGCCAAGCATGAGTATGATTAGCCTATGGCAATGAAACTAGGATTATCGCTTAGACTGGGTCAACAACTTCGCATGACCCCCCAGTTGCAGCAAGCCATTAAGCTGCTGCAACTCAGTACATTCGATTTACAACAAGAGATTCAGGAAGCCCTTGATTCAAACCTGATGCTTGAAGAGGCACCGCTGGAAGGCGAAGGGGAAAGCGATGCCGATGGTGAAACTACCTCCCTCGACACGCCAGAAGAAACAATAGACGGACAAGCCGCCGCTATGGAGGCTGAAACAGACCTCGCTCAAACCGCAATGGATGGTGATGATCAACCGGCACCACCCAACCCGGAAATTGACGGTGAATCAATTCCGGATACCAGAGAACAAATAACATCAGACAACATAAGCGACGAACTTCCCGTGGATAGCCTCTGGGAAGACGTCTGGGACGATGTGCCGTTACCGTCGAGCTACTCTGCACCGGACGAGAATAGCGACAACTACCTGGAGAACCAGAATTCCTCGACCGTTTCACTTCAAAGTCATCTTGAAGAACAGCTTAATATGCTTGATCTGTCGGATGTTGATCAATTAATTGCCATGGCAATTATCGATGGGCTTGATTTCGAAGGAGTTCTGACCATTAGCCTCGACGATGTCCTGGTTAGCATGCAGGATGAGTTTCAGGATGTGATTGAAATTGAAATGGACGAAGTTGAAGCTGTACTTCACCTCATCCAGCACCTGGATCCGGTGGGCGTCGCAGCGAGAGATTTGAAGGAATGCCTGACCATTCAGCTTAATCAGCTTCCGCAAACTACACCCTGGCGAAAAGAAACATTACTTGTGGTTCAGAATTACCTTCCCATGCTGGCCAATCGTGACTACGCCTACCTGATCCGTAAAAGTCGCCTGAAAGAACCTGAACTGAAGGCAGTGATTAGCCTGATCCAAACCCTCAATCCCAGACCCGGTGCTGACATCAGCCCACCTACTACAGAGTATGTTGAACCCGATGTTATTGTCACGAAGCAAAATGGCCGCTGGGTCGTCGAACTGAATTCAAAATCAGCGCCCAGAATCAGGGTCAACTCCGGTTATGCCGCAATGGTCAAACGTGCGGACAGCAGCTCAGACAACACCTATTTGAAGAATAATCTGCAAGAGGCGAGATGGTTTATCAAGAGCCTTCAGCAGCGCAATGATACCCTGCTCAAGGTGTCGACAAAAATCGTCGAATACCAGAGAGGCTTTCTGGAGTATGGCGAACAAGCCATGAAGCCCCTGGTTTTACACGATATCGCTGATGCCGTGGATCTGCATGAATCGACTATCTCGCGGGTGACCACACAAAAATATATGCACACACCAGCCGGTGTGTTTGAACTGAAGTATTTCTTTTCCAGCCATGTCAGCACGCATGCCGGGGGCGAGGTGTCCTCCACGGCAATAAGAGCGTTGATAAAGAAACTTGTTACGGAAGAAAATCCGCGCAAACCGCTGAGTGACAGCAAAATCGTCAACCTTCTGGCGGAACAGGAAATTAAAGTGGCGAGGCGAACAATCGCCAAATACAGGGAATCCCTGATGATTCCGCCGTCAAATGAAAGAAAACAACTTGTTTAACACCCAAACTATTGATCTCAAAGGATAAAAGCCAAATAAAATTAAAAAAAAACAAACCCAGATAGTCTAGAATGTAATGTAGATCTTATCCTCTGTCAGCTTTGTCTTTCAGTGGCATAAGCGCCAGAGGTAGTCCCGAAAAGATTCGGGTTATTTTGTCAAGTTATAAAGGAACTAAACCATGCAAATCAGCGTCAGTGGCCACCATATAGATGTTACCGATTCCCTCCGTGCTTATGTCGAAACAAAGCTAGACCGGCTTGAACGGCACTATGATCGAATAACAAATATGCAGGTGATACTTAGCGTCGAGAAGCAACGACAAAAGGCCGAGTCGACCATACGAATATCCGGCGGTGAAGTCTTCGCTGAAGCTGAATCCGAGGATCTCTATGCTGCCATAGATATGCTCGCCGACAAGTTGGACAGACAACTCATAAAGCAGAAGGAAAAAACCACCGATCGAAAACAACGAGTTCGATAAACTACATAGCGGGGCTGACCAACAAGTGAATATTGAATCAATATTAGCGCCCGAGCGTACTTACTGCGCACTGACGGCGGCAAGTAAAAAACGGATTCTGGAAGAGGCTGCCATAAGAATAGCTGATTCCCTGCCCGGGGTTGAAGCCGAAGAACTCTTCGGCAAGCTCATTAACCGGGAAAAGATCGGCACAACAGGTATCGGTCACGGTATTGCGATACCGCACTGCCGCCTGGACGGCTGCAAGAATATTGTTGGCAGTATTCTCACATTGTCCAACGCGGTGGATTTTCAGGCGTTTGATGATCAGCCTGTGAACATATTGTTTGTCCTGCTTGTGCCAACCGAAGAAGTCGACGAGCACCTGCAGGTACTGGCGATGCTCGCAGAAAAGTTTGAGTCTTCAGACTATCGGGAAAAACTGAGTAACGCGACCCACGATAGTGAGTTGTATGAAATCGCGATCACCGACCTCTATCCCGACACGAAACAAGCCCTTCGCTAGTAGTCCCTAAAGGTAAGGTGCACTATGATTTCCCTGATCATTTTAAGCGGACGTTCTGGCTCTGGTAAAAGTACGGCGCTCCACGTGTTGGAGGACCTCGGCTATTATTGTATAGACAACCTTCCGGTAAGCTTGCTGAATCCGCTGATAAGTCGCTTGTCCATCAGTCAAACCCTCACAAAAGTGTCTGTTAGTATCGATGCAAGAAATATTGCCGAAGACCTCGCCAACTTCCCGGAGATTGTTGCCAATATCAGAGAAGTTGATTTGCAAATCGTGTTTCTGGATTCATCAAGCCCGGCGTTGGTGAAAAGATTTTCCGAGACCCGGCGAAAGCACCCGCTCAGCAACAGTAAACGGGATCTACGCGCGGCACTGGATTATGAGACAGATCTGCTTGATCCAATTTCCGCCCTGGCAGACTTGACCATTGACACAACCAGCCTAACGATTCATGAGCTGCGAGACCTGGTCGGCACCCGGTTAACTGGCAGAAAACAGGAACTGGCGCTGTTGTTTCAATCCTTTGCCTTTAAAAATGGGGTCCCTGTTGATGTTGATCTGGTGTTCGATGTTCGATGCCTGCCAAATCCGCATTGGATAAACAACCTCAGATCCCTGACGGGGCTTGATGAACCCGTGCAGAAGTTTCTTGCGGGCCAAGAGGATGTCACTGAAATGCTGGATGACATTTATGTGTACCTTAAGACCTGGTTACCAAAATTCGAGGAAAATAACCGCAGTTACATGACGGTCGGCATCGGCTGTACCGGCGGACAGCACCGGTCCGTTTATATATCGGAAAAGCTCTTCCAAAGTTTCAAAAGCAAATGGCACAATGTGCAGATAAAGCACCGCGAGCTCGGCAAACTCACCACGGCCCCACAAACGGAAACCTAAAGGATCCAAGAGGTAGTTCTAGTTGATCCAAAAGACGGTGAAAATTCAGAACAAGCTGGGCCTACATGCCCGCGCAGCTTCAAGCTTTGTAAAAACAGCCCAGGAATTCGCTTCAACAGTTACCGTCACCAGTAGTTCTGCGAAGGCGAATGGCAAGAGCATTATGAATATGATGATACTACAGGCCAGCTTTGGTTCAGAGATTCTGCTCCAGGTCGAGGGCGAAGATGAAACCGAGTCAATAGAAGCATTATTGAATCTGGTTGATCAAAAGTTCGGCGAAAACGAGTAAACATGCCCGCACTCACCAAGCACAGTCCCCTCGAAAAGTTTGGTGAGTTGCTAGCCCACGGCGCCTACAACCAAATTCGCAACCAGATCGACATTCTAAAGCCGGTTGACATCGCTGCACTGCTGGAATCGTCACCGCCAGATGAACGCACAATTATCTGGAATCTGCTGGAGCCGGATCGACAGAGCGATACCCTGCAGGAACTGAATGAGGAACTGGTTAGCGATTTGCTTGCCGACATTCCCAGGGATGATATCGTCCACCTGCTTGAACAGGTCGATTCTGATGATGATCTGACAGACATTCTGCAACATCTGCCAGACGCTATTACGCATCAATTACTCCAGTCAATGGATTTGCAAGACCGGGCGCGCGTTGAAAACCTGCTGTCATACCCGGAAGATGTAGCTGGCGGGTTGATGGATACGGATACCATCAGCGTACGCGGCGGGGTGACCCTGGATGTAGTCCTGCGTTATTTACGCCGTCACAATGAACTACCGGCGATGACAGACAATCTTTTTGTTGTCAATCGATATGATGTCTATCGTGGCTCACTTCCCTTAGGAAAATTGTTAGTTTCAGACCCCGCGCTGACAGTTCGTGGAATAATGACAACTGACCTTGAACCTATTCCCGCTGATATGGATGAATCGGTCGTCGCAGAACTATTCGCCCGCTATGATCTTGTTTCTGCTCCCGTCATTGATCCTGACGGCAAACTGTTAGGGCGGATTACCATCGACGATGTGGTGGACGTCATCAAAGACGAGGCTGATCATTCTTTACTCGGTATGGCTGGCCTGACAGAAGATGAGGATACTTTTGCGCCGATTCTGAAAACTGCAAAGTCTCGCACCCTGTGGTTAGGCGCAAACCTGATCACCGCTTTTATTGCCTCATCGGTCATCAATATCTTTGAGGAAACAATCGCCAAGGTTATCGCCCTGGCCGTGCTTATGCCGATCGTCGCCAGCATGGGTGGGGTAGCTGGCAGCCAGACACTCACCTTGACTATAAGGAGCATGGCTCAGGGTCACTTGATGGAAAACAAACTACGCTGGCTGGTGAATCGGGAACTGGCTGTCGGGGCCATCAATGGCCTGCTCT
This sequence comes from Gammaproteobacteria bacterium, assembly GCA_012960755.1. The sequence goes on along the minus strand of DUAT01000041.1, from coordinate 293,723 downwards.
GGGCGCTGGTAGTGGCCGTCGCATCGACACTGGTGTTTGATGATTTCACCCTGGGTCTTGTTATCGCCATGGCACTTATGATTAACCTGTTCACCGGAGCCCTGGCTGGCGCGACACTCCCTGCCCTGCTACGCTCAATGGGAATTGATCCGGCGGTTGCCGGTACCGTCGTTTTAACTACCATCACTGACGTCGTTGGGTTTTTATCATTTCTGGGGCTTGCTACCCTGTTCTACGCATAAATAGCATGCATAACTCGATACTCATAAATAAATACGCACAAAATGCCTGATAACAAACAAGAGTTACCTGAAGATGATAGCGACGATACGACTCGACCCAGCAAGTCACAACGTAAACGCGACGTCAAGGCAATCACCGAGCTGGGTGCAAAGCTACTGGACATTCCAGATACCCAACTACACAAACTGCCCTACCCGGACCTTATAGAAGCCGTACTGATCTGTAAAAAAATTACCAAGGGAAACGCCAGAAAACGGCAGGTACTCCACATCGGTAAGCAACTGCGGGGCCTGGACCTTGAACCAGTTTACCTGCTCGTTGATCGATTCGATGCCAGCTCAAGAAACCACGTCATACGGTTCCACCAGTTAGAAGTATGGAGAGACAGGCTTATCCGGCAGGACAAGCAGGTAATGGACGAAATTCTCCTCCAACTGCCAGATGTTGACAGGCAACATCTGCGTCAACTCGTGAGGAACGCAATCAACGAGGCGACAAAAATCGAGACCAGCCCCGACAAGCCGCCAGTTCACTTTCGGAAGTTGTTTCAATATCTCAAGGTTGAATCAGACGGGCGAATGGGTTCCGAACAATAGCGCTAAGGCACCCCCTCTCAACTCAACGCGTTTTGATCAAGATAAACTCTAAAAGGAGAGCAGACATCAAACCGATGTTTCACAACCTTCGCTGCAAATGAACCGGCATATCCCGACGAATCTGATCCTGCATTTCATAGTCCAACTCGGCGGTAATCACTTCCTCACCCATACCTGCCCTGGCAAGGACCTCGCCCCAGGGGCTAACCACCATCGAGTTGCCATAGGTCTTTCGGCCGGAATCGTGATCGCCTCCCTGACAGGCAGCAATCGTAAAACAAAAATTCTCAATAGCCCGGGCACGCATCAACACTTCAAAGTGTGCAGCACCGGTGGTCGTGGTAAATGCAGAAGGAATACAGAAACTGCGTACTCCCTGCTTGTGTAATTCTCTGTAAACTTCCGGAAACCTGATGTCATAACAGACCGTCAGGCCAAACAGACCAAAGGGTGTCTCCACGGTCTGCAGGTGATCACCCGGTTCAAATGTCTCCGATTCCACGTAGTGTTTCTGGTTATCTTCGACGACCACATCAAACATGTGGATTTTGTCGTACCGGGCGACCAATCGTCCATTGTTATCAAAAACCATTGATGCTGCCCGAATGCGTCTATCAGTTATCGACGTTCCATCAGGTCGTGCCGCCACAGGAACCGTACCCGCGAAGATCCAGCAATTTGTTTGTACTGAGATCTGTTGAAGGAACTGCTGAACAGGTCCATTTCCGCTGGCTTCTGCTTCACCTATGGTTTTAGGACTTGGATTGGCAAGGGCAGCGAAGTTCTCCGGGAGAAAAATAGCCTGAACCTGTTCAGCGGCTGCCCGCTCGATAAGCACCGCGGCCCGACTCAGGTTTTTTTCGATCTCCCGGCTGCTAACCATCTGTACCAGGGCGATTCTAGTCACCAGGCGGTGACTCTGGTTCATCCGGGGAAGCCCGGACTGTATCATTAAACATTGAATCGAACTCGATCACTGGCTCATCGATAGAGCCGGTGATTCTGTATTTAGCACTACTCAGTGCATCTATCTGATTTTGAAACAACTTCTGGGCCAGGAACACACCAGCACCGGTCAGGGGACTCACTGCAAATGCTGAATAGGCCGCATACCAGGGTAAGTTTCGACTCACCGGTAGTGTCACAATCAATTCGTTATCCAATGTTCGAGCGCCGAGATCTACTCTGCCCCCCACTTTAAATGTACTACTGGCGCCTTTGATTACAATTGGATCCAGAATATCTATGATCCCGGTATTAAATCGTGCCGAACCCTCAATTTCATCGAAGCTGAATCCACTGTCGACAACGTCGGAAAAATCTCCCTGGAGGCGGCGCGATAAAGACGCAAAATCAAGAATTCCCAGAAGTTTCAACGCTCCGACGTTGCTTTCCGCCTGAACAAAACGACCGTTGCCTTTGGCGATCTCAACCGTCCCGACAATAGTTTCCAGCTCAATCATTGCCGGGCTGCCTGACCAGGAAACATCGGACAAAAAGGTGAAGTCTTCGCCCTCAACACTGGAGGCATAGCCCCATTGTTCCATCGTAAAACCAAGGTCAGCGACCTGAATTTCACCGCTAAAGCTGCTCTGATGCTTTCCGTCATTTAACACCCAGTGTGCCGACGAGCCTTCAACCAGCTGAAGGCCTTTCACCTCGGCGGTGAGATTTTGCAGGACACTGCCTGAAGGATCGGGGCGATAATCAAACGACCAGCTTCCATAATCCTCGTCGTCCAAAAAAAGTTTTTCAACCCTGAAATCTACCGCGGTGAGTTCAGCCGGGTCAACATCCCACATCGGGTCTTCGTTGCCCTGATAATCGTTACTATCAAAGCGCATCACATCCAACTGAACAGTCATGGGAAGTTCATCGATATCCGGGATCATGATAGTGCCCGTTAACATGTCATTTTGAAGACCAACTGCCCATACATCCTGGTTTCGAGTCACGTAGGTCTGGACATCCTCTAACTCAAAGCCATAGGTATCCAGCAAACCGACCCGGAGCTCTATTGAGCCCAGTGTCTCTGCCAACTCATCTTCCAGTGAAGCGTCTGATTTTTCTCCCAGGTCTTCCGAAATCAATTCCCAATCACCATAGACCAGCTTATCAATTTCTCCGGTAACCTTGAGCTGGTCAAAGGTGACGGCCCCCATCGGTTTCTTACCGTAATGAATCCGACCACCGACAATAGAGTCGTCAATCACCTTGAGCACACCCCTGGTCTTGTTATCCAGGTTGAGCTCTATCCGAAAACCTGTGTCCAGAAATGTCTGTTGATATCTGAATGAAACGCTTTCTTCAGACACCTTCCCCATCGGCTGAGGCAAATCGATCGCAACACCATCAAGATCCGACTCGACTTCGATGAAGATCGGGTCCTTTGCCATCTGACCATAGGGGATGTGCAATGTCGCGTGATACCCAGCAATCCCGTTCGCACGCGTCAACAAGAGCTGATCAGACCATATTTGCAGCGCCTTAACGTCAACAGGGCCGGTAATATCAACATCGATTACCCCGCTATCCAGGCCACCATCAGTGAGTATCTCGCCATCAACCAGTTGTTCGAATAGCTGCGCTGTAAAGCCTTCAGAATTTATTCCACGGTGGGTATCGTAGGTAAAGTCACCCTCTAAATCTTCAACTCTCAAATCAAATTGAGGGATATAAACTGCGGACTGTTCGAGGGATACTTTTGCACGCACAACAGGAACTTCTTTCGCACGCAGCCCAATGGGTATATTTAACGTCGCGATACCCCTCATCACACCGGATCCAATCCATCCGTTAGCCATCTTGTTGGTGGATTCAAACAAGGGGGTTTCGGTAAGCAATCGCAACCCATCTGAAAACGGACCTTCCAACGAGCCATCAACTTCGATAGTGTCGACCAGCCCTGTGGGGTTTATTGGGATCCTGATTTCTGCTCGTGTAACCCTGCTATCGAACACGGCGGCTCTGGCGTTATCCACGTAGACCTCCCGATTCCCTACGTAAATAGTGCCTTCAAGATCATCCAGTCTTGGCCACAGCGGATCATAGTCAAGAATCGTGTCTTCAACTTTGAAGTATATTTCAAAGGCTTTTTGCTCTTTGGGCGCTTTTCCGTTCAAGGAGCCGTGGAACACCATGCCGCTTTCTGTTGCAAAACCACCGATAACGGCCTGAGATATCCAGTTGACCAGTTCATCCGGCAGCGTTGTAGGTATATAGATCGACGAATTTAGCAACTGTGTATTTCGTACCCCCAATTCCAGGCCCCAGTTGTGGTCCAGCTCTTGTGGCGGCAGGTTGAAGAACATTTTTGCATTGGCAGTGGTTTCTCCACTGGTCGCGACGATCAGCTCGGAGTGAATTTTCAGGTTCTGTGGCTCATAGCTGTAATGGATGCGTGTATGTGCCGAATCAAAGTGCCAGGGCGCTGAAAACAGCACCGGAAAAGTCATATTGAAGGGCGCGTCATTGTGAATATCGAGGAAACCCCCACCAGGAGTCAGGAGCACAAATCCATCCAGCTTGGAAATCGCGGGGGATCCTTTGTACCGATCAATTTTTACGTCATCAATGGTCGCTGTCAGTTTCAAATCGGGACTGTCATCACCAAACTGGCCGAGAAAAAAGACGTTCTCAATCACCCCTGTGGGATTAACAGCATCCACTGCTGTGGCTGTACTTTCATCCAGAACCTGAAACTGCTGCCCCAGATTCAGAACCGTCGCGGCGATCTTTCCAACATCAAGTAATGGAATACTGGTTGCAACCACGAGTTCATTGCCACCTGATTCAAAGGATATTCGAACGTCTTTGAGTTGCCAGTTTTCATCACCAACAATGCCATTCACCGTCGGAAGAAGAACCATACCACCTTGTCGCACATCACCACGGGCTACAAATTTTATGTTCAAATTCCGCAGAACATCAACCTCCCCGAGACTCGATTCTATAGTTACCTTGTCAATTATCGGCAAACCACGAATTTCAACATCCGAGCCCTGTGCCGTTAGCCACACTTCCCCGCTGATCTCCATATGTTTCAGTCGGTAGTCACCAAACACAACCGGGGGCAAGAACTCGGTGAGCTCCAGCAGAGGAAGCTTGAGATAAAACTCAGACCAGAAGTCATCACTACGGGGATCTCCCCGGTACATACCAGAAAATTGAAAGTGGGTTTTTGCGGTTTCCGGGTTGTCCAGATAGCTCAGGTAGAGGGGCCATGACAGGGTTCGGATATTTTCAGTCAGGCTAAGTTGAAACGGTCGATCCTTATAACTGGTCACCTTGTAGTGCCCGCGTCGGCCAAACACTTCGAACTCGACATCCCGCAGTCGAACAAAGGTCAAATAAGCAATGGATTCCAGCAATGGTTCCGGGTCAAAGGGCTTTCCCGACTTGGGTAGGCCACGAATCGACCAGCTACCTGCATCGTCCCGGAGCAACGCCAGCTTAAGACCTTCGATTTCTACCTCTCGTATGACCGGTGTGAGTTCTACAAAGGACGCAATAGTGTCTAACACAAGCACAACATGATCGAGCTCAATCGCCGGTTCATCCTTCGTTCCGATCACCAGATCCTGTACGACGAATTTCGGATCGAGGTAGGTCCAGGTCCCCTCCAGGGTACCGATAGATACAGGGAGGTTAATTGCGCCGGTAATTATCTCAGCAAAAACAGACTTGTATCCATCGATGGTAACGATGAGGATTCTGCCAATACTGACGTAGACTGCTGCGAGCACTAAAATGCCCAGCAGCAAAGCCTGGAAAGTTTTTACTATCAGTTTCTTGGCAGTCCTGGCAATCATTTCTATCAGCCAGACATTGTCAGGACAACATCAAATTGTTCCTGGGTATAGCTCGCTTCCACCTGGAATCGAAGTTTTGAATTGAGCGCCCTGGAAAGCTCAGCAACACAAGCAGCATCCTCATCCAACAATCGGTCTATAACCGGTTGTGCTGCCATTATCAAACAATCCTTGTCCCTGAAATCCAGGGCGCGGCGCTGAATATCCCGAAAAATCTCGAGACATACGGACTCAGCTGTTTTGATGAAGCCTTTGCCCGTACAGTAGGGGCACGGTTCACACATCATCTTCATCAGGCTTTCGTGTGTCCTCTTGCGAGTCATCTCGACCAGCCCAAGATCGGATATTTCTGTGATAGACCACTTCACGCGATCTGTTTGCTGGCCCTTTTCCAGCATTCGAAGTACCTGTCGTTTATGTTCCTCATTCACCATGTCGATAAAATCAATAATGACAATACCGCCGATATTTCGCAGCCGCAGTTGCCTCGGAATCGCAGCAGCCGCTTCGAGGTTCGTGCGGTAAATAGTATCTTCCAGATCCCTGCGACCGACGAATGCACCCGTATTCACATCCACGGTATTCATCGCTTCTGTCTGATCGATAATGAGGTAACCACCAGACTTCAACGGGACCTTCCGGTCCAGCGCAGTTTCGATTTGATCCTCGAGGTTATGTGCATCAAATAATGGAACGACTTCGGAAGACAGTTCCAGGCAGGCGGTTTTTTCTGGAATGAAGTCTCGCAGGAATCGTTCCAACACTGAAAAAATAGTCTTGTTGTCCACCAGGATTTTCGTGGTGTGGGTATTGATAATGTCTCTCATCACCCTCAGGTGAAGTGGCAGATCCTCATATATGAGGCAAGGCGAACTGGCCCGTTCTGATTCGAGACTAACCGACTTCCATCGAGACCTCAGCAGCCGTGCATCTCGCAGAATTTCTTCTTCACTGGCTCGCTCAGAAGCGGTCCGGACGATAAAACCATCACCCAGGTCAGGCTGGTGGATCTGCTCAAGAATCTGTTTCAGTCTCTGTCTTTCTTCTTCATCTTCAATCCGTTGGGATACACCAATGTGGGCAGAGGCAGGCATGTAAACCAGAAACCGGGAAGCCAGGGAGATGCTCGAGGAGGCTCGGGCTCCCTTGGTGCTGATCGGCTCCTTGGTGACCTGTACAAGTAACTCCTGCCCATCGTGCAGCACCCGGTTGATCGGGGGGTACTCCGGAGATTCGTTGCTGTCACCCGGTACAAACTCGTGCCCATTAACGAGATCCGTAATGTGCATAAACGCCGCACGAGGTTGGCCTATATCGACGAAGGCGCTCTGCATACCTGGAAGTATGCGAACCACTTTCCCCTTGATGATATTTCCTACGGTGCCACGCGTATGCAACCTCTCAATGAATATTTCCTGTAGTAAACCCTGCTCAACCACGGCGACCCGGGTTTCGTGGGGTGACACACTGATAATAATTTCTTCAGCCATGTCGAATTACATCCTGTCCAATTTGAATTTCTGTTCATGCGCTCTACCCGCATATATGCCTATTCACTGGGCCTACGAAAAATTCGGATCCCAAATGCGAACAACGCCCTGCTTGTTTCCATCAGCGGCAATCCAACGACACTTGAATAGCTACCGGAAATCTCTTCGACGAAGACCGCGCCCAGCCCCTGTATACCATATCCACCGGCCTTATCTTGCGGTTCACCTGAATCCCAATAATCCTGACGCTCCTCTAAGGTGAGTTTACGAAATTTCACTTTAGTTTCGACACAAAATGTACTCGTCGGTTCGTTTTTTTTACCAATTGTTACATCGGTCAACACAAAATGGCTTCTCCCCGACAGACGCAGCAACATCTCCATACCATCTTCCCTGTTCAGCGGTTTCCCCAGTACCTCATCATCCAGGACAACCACCGTATCTGCGCAGATAATCACCTTTTGATCATCCAGGGAAGGTTTGGCGGCTGACAGAACATATTCAAATTTGGACCGGGACATACGCCCGACGTATTCTGCAGCACATTCACCCGGAAACCTTGATTCATCGACATCGGGTATAACCACCAGGAAAGACAAGCCCAGCTGCTGCAACAGTGCAGCCCTGCGCGGTGAACCCGATGCTAATACTAGATCGCTCAACCCAACACCTTCAGGTTACGTTAAACACTCGCCTTAAATACCGCAGAACCATGAAAACCCAGGGCCACAACAAGGCGCTGATAAAGGCTGACACCAGGTACCACATATCCCACTCGGACAGCCCTGCAAGGTTCTCGACCCAGAAGTTAATCATCTGACTTAACCCAACCGTCGCAAATACAATCAAACTCTGTTGCCAAACCGCAAACATCCGCAGTCTCTGGTACAAACTGGAAGCAATATAGGCCACAACGATGAAAGCCATCCCATGTTGTCCCAACAAACTACCCAACAGAACATCGAGCAACAGACCAACCAACCACGCAACAACAATGCCAATCCGATGAGGCAACGCAATAATCCAGTAGATCAACACCAGCACTACCCATTGAGGTCGTAAATAACCCAGCTCCCAGGGGATAGAATCTGGCAGTGCGACAACCGAAAACAACATCGCAATAATGAAACTTGCGACAATTACCCAAAGACCGTTGCTTCTGATTTCAGCCACTGCTGCCATCACCAGCATCTATCGTATCAAGTTTTTCTTCGTTAAATACCAACAGCACGTGACGCGTCCGGTTTAACTGAGCACTCGGCGTGGCAGTTGCTGTGGCAAAAGGTTTACCTGGATCATGTTCCACTTTATTAACCGTACCCACCGGGTAGCCAATGGGAAACCGATCACCTAATCCTGAACTCACAAGAAAATCTCCTGGTCTTATATCTGCGGTGTTCTGCAGATGCCTAAGCTCTAATTGATGAGACACTCCAGTACCCCTGGCAATCAGTCTCAGATTACTGCGAACAACCTGAACCGGGACTGAATGTGATTCATCACTGATTAACAGGACCCGACTGGTAAACAAACTCACTTCGATTACCTGCCCCATTAGGCCCTGGGCATCAAGCACGGGCTGACCGACGAACACATTGTGGTTTAACCCCTTGTCGATGACAACTTCATGCCTTTTGGGATCAGGATCAACCCCAATCAGCTCTCCAACCAGCACATTGTCCTGTATTTTTGCTGCCGAACCCAAAAGATCCCGCAAACGATTGTTTTCGGCACGCAACGCAGCCATCTCCTGGGTTTTAACTTTCAGAAGTAGTAATTCCTGATCCAGGTCGATGATTCGAGTCTGCATTTCCTCTCGGGATGAAAATACTTCCCGGAATACTTCAGCGGTCTTGTTGGGGTAGTCTGCGATGACGACAACCGGGGTCACCAGGACCGACAAACCGGCACGGGCATCGTCGAGTATATTGGAAAGGTGATCAACAACCATGAGACCGATGGACAAGATGCTGAGCCCCAGCATTTTGTACCCTATTGTTGTCTCTTCTAAGAACAGTGACTTAATGTAAGTTGTCCTGGTTGGATTTTAAAGTAGCCTCACGATTTGTTCGAAAAACATAACTTTTGCGGTAGGAACTAACTTAATCTATTGAATGGAGAGAAGGTCGCTGTCTCCCCGATCGTCCATGATTTCAAGTGCCCTGCCACCACCCCTGGCAACACAGGTCAATGGGTCTTCTGCCACAATAACTGGCAACCCGGTTTCATTGGCCAGGAGTCGATCCAGCTCCCGTAACAAAGAACCGCCACCGGTCAGGACAAGTCCGCTTTCTGCAATATCAGCCGCAAGTTCCGGCGGCGTTTTTTCCAATGCACCCTTAACCGCCTGGACAATAACCGAGAGCGGTTCCTGCAATGCTTCGAGTATCTCGTTGCTGTTCAACGTAAAGCTCCTGGGCACCCCTTCGGCTAGATTTCTACCTCTCACATCAATTTCCCTGACTTCACTGCAGGGAAACGCCGTGCCAATTTCCTGTTTAATTCGCTCGGCTGTGGCATCACCGATAAGACTGCCCTGGGTTCTGCGTACATACGCGGTAATCGCTTCATCAAACCTGTCGCCGCCAACCCTGACGGACTGGGCATAAACAACCCCGTTGAGCGAGATGACTGCAATTTCAGTCGTGCCACCGCCAATATCAACAACCATTGTTCCAACAGCTTCATGCACCGGCAGTCCCGCACCAATAGCGGCTGCCATCGGCTCTTCTATCAAACGAACATCACGGGCACCGGCACTCATCACAGATTCACGAATAGCCCGACGTTCTACCTCCGTTGACTGACAGACAACGCTGACCAGCACCCGCGGGCTTGGGCGTATGATGCTATTTTCATGGACCTTTTTGATAAAATGCTGCAACATCTTCTCGGTGACCTGAAAATCCGCGATTACACCGTCCTTCAGAGGTCTGATGGCGGTGATATTACCCGGAGTACGACCCAGCATCCGTTTCGCATCGACACCCACAGCTGCAACGCTTTTCTGGTTATTGATGTTACTGCGTATCGCTACAACAGAAGGTTCGTTAAGTACGATCCCCTGATCACGCACGTAGATGAGAGTATTTGCCGTTCCGAGATCAATGGATAGATCGTTCGAGAACATGCCCCTCAATTTATTGAAGAACATGGGGGCACCTTATTATTTAGATTCAAAAACATTCGTAACTCTATCATTTATGTCTGAAATTAAACAAACTATAAGACATCTTTATGCAGAAAATGTGAAATAGACCCCATATTGGGGTCAGATCTAGCATCCCGCAATTATTTCGGCCATCAGTAGCAAAAAATATCCGCCGGTGGATTGCAGAATGAATGAAACCCCATTAGGATTCGACGCCGACAGATTTCCACTGACACAAAAGGATTCGGCGCACATTACTTTTGACCAGAACCAGTACGAAGCACTGAACATGATTATTGACGAAGAAGTCGTATTAAGCATAGCGGAACTTGCCCAGCTCGAGATCCTTCCTGAGCATATGCAGGAATATGTAGATAGTCTCAGCAACATACTCGACCTGGTTGAAGAGATGCAATCTGTTGATACCGACGGTGTAGAGCCCATGTCCAATCCTTTGGATGGGGTACAGAGACTTCGGGCTGACAAGGTCAGCGAGGTAAATCAACGGGACCAGTTGCAGGAATTCGCACCAGAGACCTTACATGGCCTGTATCTGGTACCCAGGGTGGTGGAGTAATGATCCATGAGCAAACCATCACCGAGATACTCAATGCACTCAACGAGAAGCAGTATTCCTGTGTGGAGTTGGTAAACCACTACCTGCGACGACTGCATGATTGCAATGGTGAGATAAATGCATTTATCACCACAGCAGCCGATCAGGCTCTTTCCCGGGCGAATAAGTTAGACAAAGCACGATTGCAAGGTAACGTCGCGCCCCTGGCGGGAATTCCCATTGCGCACAAGGATATATTCTGCACCGAAGGCATAAAAACATCGGCTGGCTCGCACATGCTGGATAATTTCACTGCCCCCTACAATGCAACGGTTGTAGAGAAACTTAACGATGCGGGCGCGATCATTCTCGGCAAGACAAACATGGATGAATTCGCGATGGGTTCATCCAACGAGAACAGCTACTACGGCCCGGTAAAAAACCCCTGGGACAAAGATTCGGTACCGGGTGGATCCTCGGGGGGTTCGGCGGCGGCTGTTGCGGCCAGGTTATGTGTCGCCGCAACCGGTACAGACACAGGTGGCTCTATTCGCCAACCGGCTTCGATGTGTGGTATCACTGGTCTTAAACCAACTTACGGACGGATTTCCCGTTGGGGTATGATCGCTTACGCCTCAAGCCTTGACCAGGCCGGGCCACTGGCAAAAAGTGCCGAAGACGTGGCGCTTTTACTCAATGCCATGGCAGGATTCGATCCAAGGGATTCCACCAGTCTGGAAGAGCCTGTACCCGATTACACAGCCAGTTTGAATGATTCCATCGAAGGCCTGCGCATCGGAATCTGCAGGGAGTACTTCGAAGCCGGACTAAATCCGGCGATTGAGTCTGCAATTCAGGTAGCCTGCAAGTTCTTTGAATCAAGGGGAGCAGTTCTGTCAGACATTAGCTTGCCCTCAAGTAAACATGCAATCCCGGCCTACTATGTGATTGCTCCGGCTGAAGCCTCAGCAAATCTGTCCCGATACGATGGTGTCAGGTTTGGTTATCGGTGCGATACACCCCGGGATATCGAGGATTTATACAAGCGCAGCAGAAGCGAAGGACTCGGCAAAGAGGTCAAACAGCGAATCATGGTTGGCTGTTTTGCATTATCAGCCGGATACTATGAAGCCTACTACCGCAAAGCCCAGCAGATCAGGAGATTAATCAAGAATGATTTTATGGAAGCCTTCAAGCAGGTGGACCTGATTATCGGACCGACAACGCCGTCGACCGCATTCAAAATTGGCGAGAAAAGCGCCGATCAGATTTCCATGTACCTGCAAGACATCTATACCATTACCAGCAACCTGGCGGGATTGCCCGCCGGTTCATTTCCCGTTGGATTCACACAAGGGCTTCCTTTTGGCATGCAGATTATTGGCAACTACCTTGATGAGGCTCGAATCCTGAATCTGGCACACCAGTTTCAACTCGAAACCAACTGGCACAAACAAATCCCGGCAGAGAAGTCACAATGAGTCGCGCAGACTGGGAAGTAGTCATAGGCCTGGAGATACATGTCCAGTTACTCACCCAATCGAAAATTTTCTCCGGCTCGAGCACAAAGTTTGGCGCGGCACCCAACACCCAGGCAAACGCAATCGACCTGGGAATGCCGGGTGTACTACCGGTAGTTAACGAAGAGGTTTATCGCAAAGCCGTCACCTTCGGACTGGGAATTGGCTCCACGATTAACCTGCGATCCGTATTCGATCGAAAGAACTACTTCTATCCCGATTCACCGAAAGGCTACCAGATCACTCAGCTAAATTACCCAATCGTGGAGTTTGGCAGTGTCGAAATCAGCCTTGCCAATGGCGAAACAAAAACAATTAACGTCACCAGGGCTCACCTTGAAGAAGATGCGGGGAAATCGTTACACGAAGATTATCAAGGCCAGAGTGGGATCGATCTCAACCGCGCCGGGACTCCACTGTTGGAAATAGTCTCGGAGCCAGAGCTGCGGTCATCTGAAGAGGCTGTCGCCTATGCCAGGTACATCCACCAGCTCGTGACATACCTGAATGTTTCAGACGGAAAAATGTCACAAGGATCGTTACGCTGTGATGCCAACGTGTCCGTTAGAAAATTTAGTGACCCTGAGTTGGGAACAAGAACGGAAACAAAGAACGTAAACTCGTTCCGCTTCCTGGAGCGGGCGATCGAGTACGAAATCGACCGGCAAATTGACATACTGGAATCAGGCGGGACAGTCATCCAGGAGACCTTGTTATACGATCCTGACAAGGACGAAACCCGGCCGATGCGCAGTAAGGAGACATCCATGGACTACCGGTATTTCCCGGAGCCGGATCTGTTGCCTGTGGAGATTGACAAAGCCTATATCGAGCAAATCCGGCAGCAGATGCCAGAATTACCCAGGGCGAAAGAGCAGAGGTTTATAGCCGAGTATCAGTTATCCCAGGCGGATGCGAGGTCCCTGGTTGCCAGCGGTGAATTAGCTGACTACTTTGAGCAGGTTGTAAAAGTGGGGGGTGATGCAAAAATTTCTGCCAACTGGGTTCGGGTCGAGCTACTCGCACAGTTGAACCGCGACCAGATTGAAATAGTCCAGTCACCAGTGAATGCCAATGACCTGGGTTACCTGGTGGCCCGAATCAGGGATGGTTCGATTTCGGGGAAGATTGCAAAAACAGTCTTTGAAGCTCTATGGCAGGGAAATGCGGGTGATCCTCAGGCCTATATCGAGGAACACGGTTTGCTTCAGGTTTCCGAGACCTCTGAACTTGCACCGCTTATTGAAACCGTACTCGAAAAAAACCCAAAACAGGTGGAACAGTTCAGGGCTGGTAAAACCAAACTCATGGGTTTTTTTGTCGGCCAGGTTATGAAAGAAACCCAGGGCAAGGCAAATCCCCAACAGGTGAACGAGCTTCTGCAAGCCAGGTTAGGCCAGAAATAGTACTAAAAAGCCGGTTGCCTTTAGAAATCCGGACTAAAACGCATTTGTAAATTTTAGAATTCTCGCTGCGTTGACGCCAACATCACTCTGTCCCACACGGGATATCGAACGTACGTCAATTCTGGAACCGGTACTATCCGGCCTTACTCTTACGACAACGTCGTCCTTAAAACCGAACCAGAAAGTCGTTGCCGTCGCCTCGACTATTCCTCTATCTTTGTCGACGCTTATCAATTCCAATCCTTGTTCCACCAGCAGGGACACAGCCCGCTCAACAGCCTCTTCGACAGGCAGTTTTGACATTAGTGTCTTCACATCAGGATATGCAGCCGATTGCATCTCTGCCAGTTTTGAAGCAGATCCTTCGAATTCGTAAACCAGACTATTGGGTGCATTTTCGCGAAGGGCCGCAATCATAACGAACTCGGGTGGCTCATTAGTATCGGTGCTCACATCATGTATCAGCGGAACCGAACGCGCAGTACCTATTTGCGGCGCCATGATGACCACCGGAATGATGCTGATAACAACTGCAGCTACTAAAAGGTTGCGATCTTTTACCAGACCATTTTTGTTCGCAACGACCAACATGATCAACGACCCGGCAACAACTATGACTGCCCCGACCAGGGCTACCAACAGCGTAACCAGTGAAGGTAACAGGTCTGAAATGCCAAACTTGTATCCCAGCGGTCCTGCCACCAGCAGGAACAGACAAATGCCTGCGCTGAAAATAAACAGCTTTGACCACCATTTGGTTTCATTCATGTTTTTTCTCCTTTTTCCCGGGCATCTTCGCTGATTGAGATTAACGAGGCAACCTTAACAGATTCTTGTGACAAGGCAGGCAGGGGAATCAGAATTAACAGGGGAAAAGCGACCTGGCAGGCTGCTTGTGCTGGCAGGGGCTCGAGAGTTTGCTATACGACTTTGATGTGCCAGGGCTCGTAACGGACGCCGAGCAGATTATTCTGTGGATATCTCATATTCACATAGCCAAGATCGACCAGTTTCCTGAATTCTTTGGTTCGGGCAAATTCTGAGGTGAAGTTCTTTCTTCCAAAACCAACCTTACCCACATCAAAATCACCAACGCCATGGAAACTATGCCCCGGTGGTGCCAGACTTCTTGAAGCCTGGGATAGGTTACCTTTAGTCTGAATAGTTTTTGCAAGGAACAGGTGCGTTTGCTTGACGATACTGCGGATTCCTGAGGTCAGGACAATCTCGCTGCCGAGGTCTTTTTTGACTCTCTTATACAGGCGGTAAGAGTCTCCCTTAAACAGGAAATGACCTGTGCGGTGAACCTTGATCCGATCCTTGTTGGGAACCACCATTGTCAGTTCAGTTGTTACCTTCTCACCAAAAAATCCGTAACGACTGACATTGTCGCTAAACGTCTCTTCGAGAAAACCCAGCTCAGCGGAAGGAAATGTCCCGATACTACTGTAACGCTTACCGTACACTCTCATGTCATCAAAACTGAGAATATTGAAATTACCGTGCCCAACGAGGTTCTGGACCCGATCAAGACGTTTGAAAGCACTGACCAGCAACGGGAATTTTTCTGAATCCAGGTAAACATCCTCTACATGAGCATGTTCAAAATTATCCATTTTACTGAGGTACTTCCGGAGTTTATTGACTGGTTTACCAGCAACGGTCGGGGTGGGTGCACCTATGCGAAAGGCTGTCAGGAACTCCCTGGAATCTGGTGCTGGTGTAGACATGAACCGGATCGATTCAAACATTTCAGAAGGGTTCGTGGATATGTCCTCATAGCCCACGGCGAGGGGCTCTTCACCCGCACGCCAGATCAGCTGGCCACCTATGGTTGCCATCGTGCCAGCCGAAAAGAGCTTGAGGAAATTTCTTCTGTCCACTACCTATTGCGTCCAAAACTTTGCCAGTGATTAATACTATCCATGTTTCGTATTTTTTTCCACTAAAAATTAATATTATTCAATGGCTTAGGCCATATAACCTAGAATATAGTTAACGTTAACCGTTTATTACAATTTACGCTACGCTCTTCTCCACCCACTGACCCCGTGCCATGACACGCACCGGATTTGCCAGACAGGCCAGATCCTCAAGGGGATTGCCCTCATAAAATACCAGGTCAGCCGCATAGCCCGGACTGATCTGCCCGACGACCTGCCCCAAACCGATGGCTTCAGCGCAATCGCTGGTGGCTGCCCGTAAGGCCTGTACATTTGACAAGCCTGCAAAATGCGCAAAGACAGGGATCGCTTTCGGCAGGTCTTCATGCCGTACATTCGGGATTCCTGCGTCAGTCGACGCAATCAATTTGGCACCGGCCTGGCGCATCTTATCGTAATTGCCCTTCACCATGCCTTCAAATTGGCGTGAGCCAATATATCGTCGCCAGCCTGCATTAATGGTGGGTGATATCCAGATGCCTTTCTCCGCGATCATCGCCATTACGTTCTCATCAAAATCCTTTCCCCAGCCTGAATCACCGACCCAGGAGCAGTGTTCAATCGTGGTGACCCCCGCTTCGCTGGCATTTCGAATCCCGGCGGTGCCATGACAATGCGCGGCAACCCGATACGAGTGCTCTGCGGCCATATTGACCATTTCCGTCAGCGAATCAGCATCGAATTGCGCTTCTGCGGGGGTTGTTCCTACCGTTATTGTTCCGCCAGTGGCCATAATCTTAATCAGATCGACACCGTGTTCAACCTGCCGGTTAATCACTGTTTTGGCATCGGCAATATCTTTTGCCTCACCACCCCAGAAATAACAATGTCCCTTTATTGAGGTAATAGGTTGCCCGGAGCAAATCAGTCGAGTTCCAACCACTTCACCGCTGTTTATCTGGTCCCGCAGGGTAAGTTCCAGCCATTGCCCACCACCTAAGTCTCTCGCGGTGGTAATTCCCGCCTGTAACATCTGTTCAGAACGAATGGTCATTTGTCGTAACAAATCTTCACGACCTGGCTTGTCCTGTTGCAGAGGGTCTCTGAGATCAGGGTTCAAACACATATGAACATGTGCGTCGATCAATCCGGGGATCACAAACAACCCCTTCATGTCCATGCTCGACTTCCCATTGCAAGCCTCCGATGAGTCGAGGGAAGTGATTTTTCCATCCACTACCTCAATGGCATCAACATCGACGAGTCGATCCGAAACACCGTCCCAAATTTTTAGATTCTTAATCCACATAACCAACCAACCTTTGCCGCACTCGCTTTATGCTCGCTTGTCACTGTAAACAAATAGTGTCGAAGCTGCAAAATTGAACAGGCTCGCACCTCCGATCCCGGCGACCAGTGCAAGGATTCGGTATTCTGCGAAAAAAACCACTGAGGTCGTCAACCACGCATACAATCCGTAGTTGATCAAAAAGCTGATCAGACTGGCGACCACTAACTCGAACCACGGTTTAATCCCGGACCGTGTTTGTCGTTCACCAAATGTTGTTTTTCCATTCAGTATCCAATTCCAGCTCACCGCTGGCCAGAATGAAATCCCCCGCGCAACAAGATGCGAAAAACCTGCCAGTTGTAGTCCGTAATAAAAAACAATGTCGATAAGGAATCCGCTGGCACCTATTAGGCCAAAGTGAAAAAATTCAGCAAGAGAACCAAAACGGAACAGATACAACCGTCGCAGATGCCTCAGGTACTTAAACTGCTGGTCAAGATTCATCTTGCTGTCACCAACCTCCCTGTCCTTAAATTGGATCGGCAGCTCTACGATCGAGCTGAATGTACCTCGAACCATGATCTCCAAACCAATTTTGTATCCGATAGGACGAAGAGAATCCACGTCAATGTGTTTTCGGTCAAAAAGGAAAAATCCTGACATTGGGTCAGAACAGCTCACCAGCGGCCTTGCCATCATCGTTGCGATGTGGGAGTTAAGGAACCGCCAAAGACTCCAGTCCCTGTCGAAACTTCCCTCGTTTACATAACGGCTACCGATCACAAAAGCATCGGGTGATTCGGCCAGTGCCTGCAGCATCCGTGGAATCATTTGCGGAGGGTGAGAAAGATCGGCATCCATGACCAGTATCTGCTCACCCCTGGCGGCGACAATACCATCGATAACCGACAGGGACAGGTCCCTGGGCCTGTCTGACGATTGAATGAGCCTCAAAGGAAATTCCTGCGCCAGGGAAAGACAGATCTCGACGGTATCATCCGGAGAGTCGTCGTCGGCAATCAGGAGTTCGTACTCAATATCTCTGAGCGCCTCCTGCAATTGCCTGGCAAGATTTGGGATATTGCCTGCTTCCTTGAAGGTAGGGACGACAATGCTAATCACGATGGGCACTCTTTAAATGAAAACTGACGTTCGAGCTCATTATAGTTTTCCACCTCATTGTTATCCAGAAAGACCGACCTGAGATAGCAGACACTCTGATTGCGACGGTCTGGCATAACTTCCAGGGACTTTTTGAGCATTTTTTTAGCAGCCTCAACATTTTGAGGCGCGATCAAATGTATCATACCCAGATACTGATAGAGCTCCGAAATGCCTTGTGCCGGTAACTGGTTGGTTATCTGCTGTTCTGCTGCCCGTCCCAGTGCCAGCAGTCGCTCTTTTTCCACTTCTGCGCCTGACAGAAAAATAGTTTCGAGGGTTGCGAGTTTTCCCGGAAACGTACTTTGAAGTTTTTGCAACCTGTCGAGGCGAACAGCATTGTATCCGTCGGTACCGTGAATCAGACCATAATTGACATATTGTCGTGTCGCCATCATCAGCAAATCATAAGCGAATCGTTTTTCGTGTAAATCAACAATCCAGCCTTCCCCGTGGTACAGGTCAAAGACCTTGTCGATAAACAGTTCCAATTCCGGCACAAACACAAAGGGCGCTTCGCTGGCTTTGTTGTATGAATAGTAAAGCCCATAATTTGAATCCACTTCCTGTCGCCCGTCGATTGAGAAAACCGGTCTGGAAGAGTTTTTGATGAATTCGCTCACCACCCTCTCCATTTCCTTTTTTGGAAGCAAAGGATCTGATAATCGATTAGAAAAGACGAGGCTGTGCCAGCTATAAAGCTCCACATCCGGTCGGACACCCATTACCTTGTTGAGAAAACCAAACGGGCCAATTTGCATATCGCCATACAGAAACAAGATTGCATCCGCTGGCAATGATTCAAGAACAACGGTTGCATACTCCTCAACAAAACCAAGCTTACTTCGGTCCACTTTCGGATAGTTGTACAAAGCAATGGAAGCGAGCAGCACCACCGCCAGGGGCAGCTTGAACCTTGAATATCTCTCTGGCACGTGACCCAGCAACCAGACCAACCCTATCGAGAACCATAGTGCCAGCGGAGCATATGCGATGACGGTGTATGCGCGGAAAGCAGCCTGGGCCCGTATCTCGAATTTCAGATCCATCAACATCATCAACAAAAAAGTGGTTGCCAGAAATATCACCACCAGTGACACCACATGATGGATCTTTAGCTCACGTACTGAACGATAAAACCCTACCAGGGTAAACGGAAGAGCGAGCATGCCAAACTGAATCCCCACCTCCATGAACAACCAGCGAAAGTAGAGTAACTTGTCCTGCGGACTTGAACCGGCATGATCATCGCTGTAGTAGGCGCGTGTCACATAATTGACAAATTCTTCCAGAGGAATTGCACCCACCAATGCGATTTCCGGAGTCTTGTTGGTTAACAGCGAAACATATGGAAGAAGACCCAGAGCAAACAGCAAGCCGGAGCCTAACCAAAAAGCCGCACTATGCATCAGGGTCCACAACTGAGGCCTGACCACCACTAACAAACTAACGAAACCGAGACAAGACAGTACAAACAATGGCCAGTGATTGGATAATCCTAACCCGGCAAAGAGGCACAAACAGAACCAGTAGCGGTTGTCTTTGGATTGGCTGAATTTTATCAGTAACCACCAACAGAATATGAACAGGCACGCTGCAAGACTGTATACCTCGATGATGATAGCTTGAGACCAGAACGAGAATGAGACGGCATAGGCGATTGCTGCAACAAGAGCCGTAAATTCATCGGCTGTAATCAAAATGACAACCTTGTAAAACAACACAACAGCCACCAATGCAAATACAACCGATATTAGATTGCCTGTGACTACGCCAGGCGCTAGGGTCATTTGATTACACAACAGGGTAAACAACGGGTAACCGGGGGGATGACTAATGCCGTCTAAATGGCAGACCATCTGGAACAGACCCGCATCTTCCAGGGTAATTGTGGTGGGCATAGTAATGGCATAGAAGAACACAGCGACGGTAACAATGGCTAGAATATGTACTCGATGGGTCGTCACGCAGGGCCTTAGAACTGATTATCATGCGATGGAAAATCTACCACAAAACGGCCACAAGCTATAGCCAGTACTTGTGAAGTGTCCCGTATAGATAACACACCAGTAGTGTGACCTGTTTCACATCTCGAGCTAATTGTGGCCTGTGACAGTGACTCAGATCACATTTTTCTGCATCAACAACAGCTTTAATAGTCCTTAATGCAAAACGCGACCCAACAGGTTCAGCATAGGAGTATATAAAATGAGAGGAACACCAGAAACCAAACCGGAAGATATCGTTAACACAGTTTGTCTTGTTATGTTTGTGGCCGTGATCCTGGCGAGCCAGTTGTAACGCAAAACCGCTATTCCCTCGCCTGGCTGGAGTTCAATCGGATGATCTCCAGTAAGCCAACCAGGATAAGATCCGAAATAACATAATCGAACAGTTTTTCCTGACTGAACAGATTGGCAAAGCCACCTGTACCAATCACCAGGGGCGGCTCATCTTCAAAAACCTCATTGGTTATTCTAGTCACGAGTTCCTTGACCATCCCGACATTGGACCAATATAGTCCCGCCTGAATACTTTCAACCGTCGATCGACCCAGCCCGGACTTTGGCGGGACTATCTCGACCGAGGGTAATTGGGCAGTTTTCGATTCCAGCGCGTCCATGGCGAGGCGAAGCCCCGGCAGGATATTACCGCCGAGAAACTCTTTGTTCCTGGTGATGGCACAGAGCGTGGTTGCAGTCCCAAAGTCAGCGACTATCAGGTTTCTGTTGGGATATAACTTTACTGCTCCGACCGCATCGGCAATTCGATCTGCACCCACCTCCTTGGGATCTCGATACAGGATCTTCAAGCCTGTTTTTACACCAGGTCGAAGCACCAGAGGATCAATGCCGAAGTACTTCTGGCAGCAAGCCCTCAACGAGTAGAGCAAATCCGGCACAACACAGCAGATCGCAATGACATGGATATCATTAGGATTGATATTGTTTTCCCGCAGTACGATTCTGAAAAAAACCCCCAATTCGTCTGACGAGCTTCGTGTTTGGGATGCGTGCCGGAACTGCACCTGCAATTCTTCCCCATCAAACACACCACCGTATATTTGGCTGTTACCTACATCCAGGCATAGAATCACGAGGTAACCTCATCTACAGAAATGTTATCAATTAACCTGACTTTACCTAAACTCGCCGCCGCGTACCTTCGTCCGTCAATGGTTTTAATATAGTCGACATCAAACCCGAGTACGTCTAACTGCGACACCACCTGCGCGTCAGCGATGTTCCTCTCAATGGCCTTGTGTAACTCAGGGGCCAGTTCTCGGGAATGATCATCAAGATTCAGGTTTCTCGAACTCAACGCAAGACCATCTTCTTCCCTGATGGTATCGCACCCGATGATGTTCACATCCATGAAAAATGCTTCCACCATATCTCGAATCAGCTGGTACTGCTGGTAATCCTTTTTGCCGAAGTACGCACATTGCGGCCTGACGATGTTAAGCAGTTTCATGACAACGGTCAGCACACCGGTGAAATGTCCTTCACGGTGAGCACCACATAACTGGCGACTAAAACTGGTTTCTTCCACCAGGTACCTGAAATTGTCAGGATAGACCTGGTGATAATCTGGAAGTAAGACCACATCTACACCCAAATTTTCTGCCATCAGCAAATCATTTTCCAACGTTACCGGGTACTTATCCAGATCACCTGGATTGTTGAACTGAGTCGGATTCAGATAGATGCTCAGTACGGTGATATCACATTCAGTCACGCTCCTTTCTATCAAGGATGCATGCCCAATATGCAGGGCACCCATTGTTGGCACAAAACCCAATTTCTGATCGCTAAACTCCTCACGAAATTTCCTGTACTCAGCGACCGACTCAACTCGTCTCATCGATAGGATTCCTGCAAACTCGGAAAAGCCTGTTCCACAACATCTGAATGGAAATTGTTCACCGCCGCATGAATGACACCATAGCTATCGGAATATCGACGCAGAAACTTGGGTGAAAACTCCGGGTTAACACCCAACAGATCATGCAGCACCAGCACCTGGCCATCTGTGTGCGGACCAGCCCCAATACCAATCGTGGGGATATCAATGCGCTGAGAGACACAACTCCCAAGTTTGGTTGGAATGCATTCCAGCACGACAGCGAAACAACCTGCCTGCTGCAATGCCTTTGCACTCGCGATCAGCTTTGAAGCTTTGGCTTCATCTTTGGCCTGGACCTTATGCCCACCAAGGCTGTGGATGGACTGCGGCATCAGCCCCAGGTGACCCATTACAGGCACTCCGGCTTCAATGATATGCCTGATCAGTTCCACCTGGTGTGTGTCACCTTCAATCTTTACCGCATTGGCACCAGCGCTCATGAGTCGGTGCACCGTATCCATCGCGACTTCCATTCCTTTGCTGCAACTGAGGAAGGGCATATCTGCAACAATGAATTTGTCCCTGGCTCCCCTGGCAACGGCGCTGACATGCAGCTCCATCATCTCGGTGGTAGCGTAGACCGTAGAGTCAAAACCATGCATGACGACGGCAAGAGAGTCGCCCACCAGGATGCAATCGATATCGGTTTGGTTGAGTATCTTCGCTGACCAGTGGTCATAGCAGGTCACCATCGATATTTTTTGTTTGTCCATCTTTCTTTTGGCAAAGGAATGTACATTCATCTTCTATCTCCAGTGAAACTGGAAACAGCAAAATTCAGGAATCAACGAGTCTGTCTCAATTTACAGTCTTGTCTGAGTCGATCTGTCGGTACCTGTCCTTACTGGATCAAGTCCCACATTAATACAATCTAATGGGCGTATCGTCTCCGTCCCTACCCAAGTTAATCCACATGGGCAAACAGGATCGAAGCGAATAAGTAGATTATTGGATAATCCGGAGCGAGTCTAGGTAAAATTCAACCGATAATCAGGCGATTGCAACGGTATGAAGCCGCTGACTTTCTTTGGCTCCCAAAGACCATTTAAAGCCATAATTCGCATTATAGACCAATCACCCAATACCCAGGCCTTTTCATCGACCAGGAATAGCGGCAGTGCGCATAATTCGCTATTCTCTGATTTTAGAATCTGTGAAGTTTCATGACCCAAACACTCTACCAGGTAATCTTTAGTGCCACGATGACGGGCGAGTTTGGCCCTGATACCACCAAACAGCGGTTTGAGAAGTTATTTGGCCTCGATCAGGCGGCACTAAAGAAACTTTTCTCCGGTAGAGACCTGGTGATAAAAAAAAACCTCTCTGAAGAAGCTGCTATGCAATTTGCCCTGAAAGTTGCAGAAGCCGGTTGTGAGTGTGTTATCGAATCTATGCTAGGCGGTCCACCAGAACAACGGAAAATATCAGGTGACCGGCGCACGAAATACCGTCGGGATGCACGACCTTCATCTATTGTCCCAGACCGCAGAATAGAAATCAGAAGACAAGAAGACGCGGAGTACTTCGAGGAATTAATCCTCAACGATTCCGATATCCCTGTCGCTTTTGGTTCCTATCCAACTACTATTCGTGTCGATGACAAGTAGGCTCAATCACTCCACAATCAGCGGCATATCGTGGGCAACGGGCAGCCCTGCATCCGGGTTCAGCCTATCGGCTGTATCTCGTTTCCAGTCAGCATTTTTATCGAGCAGAAATGCTCCCATCCGCACTCGTCCCAATTCTGGCTTATTCGCGTTTGCCGGTATAACGCCCTCATCTCTCAAGCGTTTTGCAGCAGCGATTAACTGGCGCCGAACCGCAATCACATAAACATCAGAAGTACCAAGATGCTCCTGGGTTCGATCATAGAGAGGATTCCCTGCGGCATCACACATCAGTTCCGTCATGGCGCGATCCTGCAGGTTCATCACAAACGGGATGCCGTTGTACATGATGTCATTCTGTACATCACGATCAAGCATAAAATCGTTGCGTTTGTTAGCCTGGGTCATAAAGTAACTGCTGGGCTCATGGGTGCGGGTGATATAACCCCCAACGGCTTCAAAGGCGTTCGCCAGCTGATGGCGCTCGGCCTCGGGAATCGCTGATTCTGGATTCCCTGATTGGGTGATCAACATGGCATGGTGATCATCCAACGGCACAAATGACCGGAAGCTGATGTTGGGACCAGTTGTAATCATGGTATGGAATGGGAAAATAAACTGATTCACCCTATGCCACTCCCTGCCATCAGGCATCTGGCGTTTTGCCGAATAAAAAGCACCATAATCCGTTTTGACAACATCAAATTGCGCAGGCTTCTGATCCGGACTATAGAAACCATTAATACCCGATGGTGGCTTTGGACCGTCCTGGTGCAGTCGTCGATGCACCCAGTCCAGGTGCACGGAATCAAGATCCCCCTCCAGATTCTGGACCCAGTTGGCTTCTTCCATCATGACGTTAGGTTCCATCACGTTCTCTGGGGGCAGCGTATTTATTTCATAGTTGGGGAAAGGCGGTGGCTCTTCGCGCGCTCCCATGTAGATCCAGACCATGTGATTAACGTCCCGACAGGGATAAGCCCGCGCCCTAACCTTGTCCTTAAATGTGCTGCCCTCTGGCTCGGTTGGCATGTCGACACATTTACCATGAATATCAAATTTCCAGCCATGGTAAGGACATCTCAGGCCGCATTCTTCGTTCCGACCAAAGTACAGGCTGGCACCACGATGAGGACAAGCCTCAGCCAGCGCCCCCATATTGTTCTCGGAGTCGCGGAACATCACCAGATTTTCGCCGAGCAGCCTCATGCGTTTGATTTCACCATCGGCCCGGGGAAATTCGCGACTTGGCAGCGCTGGAAACCAGTATTCGCGGATCAATTCACCCATCGGGGTGCCCGGACCCACGCGGCACAAAAGTTCGTTGTCTTCTCGTGAAAGCATAGTCAATCCTCGAATTTTCACAACATGAGAGGCTACAATAGCGCTGTGATAGTGGCGATGCCAGCGAGTTGGCATTCTCTTTATCGAGAAAACCCGGAAGAAAACCCGGACACACAGGCGAAAGGAGTTACTATCTTCCAGTAAGCAGGATGTAGCCCAACTTCACAGGAGAACAAGATGACGCAAATACACTTCGGCGTAACACTGCCCCAGATAAAAAGACCCTGGGTAGCGGCGGCTGATGCTGCTCGTGGATTTGAGTCGTTGGGCTTCGATTCACTATGGGTCTGTGACCACCTCTATGGTCCACAGTCTCCACAGCTTCCAATTCTCGAAGCCTGGTCCATGGTGTCAGCTGTCGCTGCCATTACCTCCCGCGTCGAAATCGGCACCCTGGTGACCCCGGCAGGCATGCGCAACGCTGCCCAACTTGGCAAGGTGATTGCCACTGCAGACAATATAGCCGGTGGCAGAATCATCGCGGGTCTCGGTGCAGGCTGGATGCCGAGAGAGTTCACTGACTTTAACGTACCATTTCTTTCAACAGCGGAGCGACTTACCCAGCTTGCCGAAACCGTGGCCCTGCTAAAAAGGATGTGGGGAGACGAAAACGAGGTATCGTATAGCGGCAAGTTTGTTACTGCGGAAAATGTCGTTTGCCAACCGAAGCCACCCAGAAAAGTGCCTGTTCTTATTGGCGGTGGAGGTGAGAAAGTGACCCTTAAACTGGTCGCCAGAGAAGCGGACATCTGGAACAACCTCGCCGGTCAGCAAGCCGATTTAGCGCACAAAGTTAACGTCCTGAAAGAACATTGTGACAATGTCGGCCGCGACTTTGACGAAATTACCGTGAGTCAGCAGTGCCTCGTCACCATTGCCAAAGATGAAGCGAGTGCCGGTCCGATGGCAGATCAGGCCGAAAGAATATTTGGCGGCCACATGGGTGACCCGAAAGGCCCGCTCGCAATCACAGGAACAGCGGACCAGTGCTGCGAGGCAATTCAGAAACATATTGATTTAGGATGTACCATGTTTGTCATGGAGTTCTTTGGCAAGGACACCCATGAGCCCGCCCAATTATTCGCCGAAAAAGTCCTGCCTAACTTTGCCTCCGGCGGCTAGCGAGGTCGTCGCAGCTACAAAGTAGCCAGATTGTGACACAGTCCACAGCAATCGGTGTTTTTCTCATCGAAACTGCACGAATCACACATGCCGGAGTTTGCTATGGAAATGTCAACATGGCTGCAGCTATCGTCGTTGTCTGGGCAATTGCAGTCTACAATCAGCTGATTTCACTGAAGAACCGCTATAAGAACGGCTTTGCTCAGATAGAAGTGCAACTGAAGCGACGTTACGATCTGATTCCAAACCTGGTTAATTGTGCCAAAGCCTATCTCAAGCATGAAAAAAACACCCTGGAAGATGTGACGAAAGCCCGGGACCAGGCGGCGGCCGTATTAGCGGAAGTCGTTCGAGACCCTTCCAATGCGGTCGTAATGCGCGAACTCGCCGAGAAAGAGCAGATCCTGTCGGGTGCCCTGAACCGGCTGAACATCACCGTTGAAGCCTACCCTGAGCTGAAGGCGGACCAGACCATGGCTTCATTGAGCGAAGCAATAACCACGACAGAGAACAAAATTGCATTTGCACGCCAGGCTTTTAATGATGGGGTTATGCGATACAACACTTATAGGCAAACCTTCCCGAATGTCGCCGCAGCCGGGGTTTTCGGCCACGGCCTGAATGCGGAATTACTTGAGTTCGCTGACCGTACTGCTATTCAGGAAGCACCCAGGGTCAGTCTATAATCGCCGTGAACTTTTTCGCATCACAGGACCTGGCACGACGAAACACCAGGCTGCTTATCGCACTGTTTGCAATTGCTATTGCCTTTCTGGCACTTCTTACCAACCTGCTGTTGATCGCCACCGCCCGGCTCGTGGATCCACTCGGTATCCTCTACATACCTGGCCTGGATTATGAGGTATTCGCTTATGTCTCATTGTTCGTCGTGGCGATAATAGTGACCGGCAGCCTGATTCGACTGAGATCCCTGCGCCGGGGAGGTGCAATGGTTGCCGCCTCGCTGGATGGTCAACTCGTCGTGCCAGGCACCGATGACCCACGTATTCGCCTGTTGCTCAATATTGTTGAAGAAATGGCCATTGCCTCCGGTCTGCCGGTGCCTCCCGTCTACCTGATCCCCGAGCCTGGCATTAACGCTTTCGCAGCAGGTTACTTGCCTGGCGACGCGGTCATCGGCGTTACCTGCGGTGCGATTGATGGACTTGATCGTGACCAGTTACAGGGCGTGGTTGCCCATGAATTCAGCCATATCCTCAATGGTGACATGCGCCTCAATATGCGGCTGATGGGGACGCTCTATGGCATTCAAATGCTCGCCCTAATGGGTCGAACCCTTGCCTCGCCTGTCGGCCAAAAAACAGCACCCCGTCACACCGGCAGTGGCAGTGGCAGTGTGCTCGGATTGGGCATGTTTGCGGTTGGCTATCTGGGTTACCTCTGCGCCCGACTTATAAAGGCAGCAGTGAGTCGGCAGCGGGAATTTCTAGCGGATGCATCAGCCGTGGCGTTTACCCGTAACCCTGCTAGTGTTGCCGGTGCATTGAAGCGCATCGGTGGATCATCGACCGGTTCCGTTCTGGAAAACCCGAGGGCAGAAGAGTTAAGTCACGCGTTTTTCTCCAGCGCGATCAAAGTAGGTTTCACCCGCTTTTTATCCACTCACCCACCGCTTGAAGAACGAATTCGGCGGATTGAACCTCACTGGAAAGGCGACTATACACTCGCCCTACACGCCGATGCAGATTATGTCCCGGTGTCGCCGAACACTGCTGCCTTCACTTCTTTTTCACCGGCCGCTGACACGACAGGCGATACCCTGGTCAACTCGGTTGGTCAGACCCTGGATATCACCGCCGTCCACGAACTTATCCAGGGTATACCACCACCTCTCCGGGATGCGACCCACGAACCTTACACGGCACGCTCGGTCGTTTATTTATTGCTATTGAATGAAGATGAGGCAACTCGCCAGCAACAACTATCACAGGTAGAGGCATCTGGCGATCTCGGCGTATACGCTGCATTGCAAAACTGTCTTGATCAGTTCCCTGTCGCCACGAAACAACGATTGCTTCTGCTGGAGATGGCTTTGCCTTCACTACGCCAGCTTTCAGGCGAACAATACCATCTGTTCAGGCATAACATTGACGCTCTCATCTCAGTTGATTCGCGTGTCAGTCTGCCGGAATGGTCGCTGCGCAAGTTCATCACTCACAACCTTGACCCTGTATTCGGGCGCGGGCGAAATCCACGCAACCTGACCCGGCTACCTCGCAAGCATTGCGCAGTGCTGCTATCGATGTTGGCTCACAGCGAAAAACAGCGCGCGGTAACCCCGGAAGAGGCATTCAACGCGGGCAGATACCGACTTGGCATGTCAATCCCGTTACTGGCTAGAAGTGTGCTCAACCTCAAAAAACTGGACCTGGCAGTGGATTGCCTGGCTGGTGTTCCGGCGTTAAAGAAACCCAGGTTGTTGAAAGCCTGCATTGCGGTCACGGCAGTTGATGGCATCATCAGTGCGAGGGAGCAGGAACTTGTCAGAACGATCTCTTATGTACTTGACTGTCCGATGCCGCCATTTGTTGAAGTAGTTTGATGTGTGTCTGCTGCGCGTCGGATAGAGAAAAACAGGGTGTATTTAATCTTTTGACTTTGCTTGCCTGGTGACACTCGCGGAATCACCACCGTCGATATATTCTTTACCCCGTGCCAGCACCGTGGCGACAACGAAACGAGTCTTGGTACTAAATTCTGATGCAAGACCAAGACAGTCTTTGAAGGTCCATACATCCTTTTCGTCAATTCTTCTTTCAAGCTCATCGTTCATCGCCCCAGTCTAACGAAACTTCGCGCCCGCCACTAGGCGGTGGTCCGGGGATATATCGTCAATTAATAAAAGTCTCTGATCAAGTCGAAAGCCCGAGTTTGGATTTGCCGAAGTTTTCATAATTGGCATCAGAAATCATGACATGTTGGGCTGAAACCGTGAGATCCCGTTGGATTCTCTGCATGACGTTGCTGTCGAGTACCGCTGCCGCACCAGCCTGTCGCATCGCTCGGTTGCCAATATCAAGGGACTTTTCAGTAGCATAGGCGCAAATAGCTGCAAACCGAATTGCAGTGGCAGCAATCGATTCCGGGTGCTCCTTCAGTGCATGCCACAGATCATTGCTGACGCTTCGAACTCCGGCATACAGTGTTTCCCACTGTGCTTCGAGTTTGCCGAGTTCGAGTTGAAACGCCTGTTTGCTGGCAACAGAATGCGGATCGAGTAATCTGTGTTTTGCGCCAGCCTGTTTGACGACCTCTTCGAGTGCCCGACGTGCGCCACCGAGCGACACAGCCGCATGCTCGATCGGCAACCGACGCCTGAGATTGTCCGCAACCGCACCACCGCGGTGAGACTGACCGACCGAGACAATCAGGTGATCAGGGACAAATACGTTATCCACAGAATAACTGTTACTGCCGGAGCCTCGAAGCCCCGAGACGAACCAGTCATCAATGATATCTACCTGCTCGATAGGAACAGCAGCCGCTCTTGGCGGTAAATTCTCTACCGGCTTACCGTCCTCAAATACCCTGCAGTTGGCAATGATCCAAGTGGCGTGTTGAATGCCGCTACCAAACCCCCATTTTCCTGTGACACGCATGCCGCCCTCCACGATCTGCGCTTTTCCGGCAGGCCTGAGTGACGCGGCTGAAGTAGGTATTTTCGAGCCAGTGAAGACTTGTGCCAGGCCCTGTTCAGAAAGTCCTGCGCCTAACATGGCGGCAGATGAGGCACCAATCATCAGGGTCCAGCAGGCAGACATATCTGCCCGAGCGACCTCGATCAGTACATCCAGCTGGGTCGCAATATCAACGTCATAACCACCCGCTTCTATCGGCGTCCAAAGACCGAACAAGCCCTGCTCGTGCAATGCGGCAACAGCTTCAGGACACAGGGTTCGAAGTTTCTCGGAGAACGGCGCAGTTTCGTCCAGTAAAGTCGATATCGATGCCACTCGTGTGAGTAGTTCTTCCCTTTCCGGCGTAGACATGAGCGCTCCATCTTATCTGTTAGAGATACGACTTAAGCACACATCAGCAGAGATGAAAAGTTGTCTCTGGTATCGACAAGGCGGACCAGGTAAGAATCATTGATCTCAAGATTCCTGGATAAAAAGTGAGACTTCATCCATTGATCTTGTCAGCGATTACGACTTACTGGATGTCGTCACCGGAGAATGAGGTATTATGGCTTTCCAAAAAATTTGAGCGAGCAGTAGATTGGAGGATACGAAAACCAAACAGTTACCGGGACCTCTTGAAGGTATCCGCATCGTTGAATGTGCCGTTTGGCACGCCGGACCGGGTGCCTCGGCCATTCTCGCAGACATGGGCGCAGAGGTTATTAAGGTCGAAACCTTGAAAGGTGACCCGGAGAGAATGCAGCTGAATCTCGGGGCTGTCCGGTTTGAGGGGATTGAGGTGCCTGACTGGAGCTTTTTGTTCGAGCTGTCGAACAGAAACAAGAAAGGTATTTGTCTGGACATGAGTACAGTACAAGGCCATGAAGTGTTTGAACGACTTGTGAAATCGGCAGACGTGTTCCTGACGAACTTAAGAAAATCAACCAAACCCAGGTTAGGCATAGACTATGCGAGCATTTCTGCTATTAACCCAGGAATAGTACATGCCAATGTTTCCGGGTTTGGGCCAGAAGGGGAAATGAGCGATGTCGGGGCGTTTGACCCTATGGGACAGGCGATCTCTGGAATGATGTTCCTGACTGGCCCCGACGAACCTGTACTGTTGCAGTCTGTGGTACTGGATCAGCTAACGGCGATCGCAGCCAGCCATGCGATTCTTTCAGCCTTGTTTGTGCGTGAGCGACATGGCATGGGACAGGAAGTTCATGTATCTCTTTATAGTTCTGCAATCTGGCTTACGCACTCGAATGTGCTTGCTTCCGGTATCATGGCGGACAGGCCATTTTCAAAGTGGGACCGAACAAAAAACCCGCCGTTACGGAACTGCTTTAAATGCGCTGATGATAAGTGGCTGATGGGAACCAACCACCCGGAAGAGAAGTTCTGGCCAAAATTCTGTGAAGTAATGGGTCAGGGGCCGCTTGAACATGATCCTCGATACGCGACAACAAATGAAAGAGAAAACCATTCACAGGAGCTGGTTGCATTGTTTGATGAAGTTTTTCGCACAAAATCCAGGGATGACTGGCTCAGGAAATTGCAGAAAAACGGCCTGATGTTTGCGCCAGTGCAGGATCTGAACGAAGTGCTATCCGATCCCCAGGCACGTGCGAACAACTATGTGGTTGACTATGAGCATCCCAGACTAGGGCCGATCAAGATGCCTGGTTATCCGGTTCGGTTTAGCGCCAATACGGCAGGCACTCACTCCCCGGCACCACTGCTGGGTGAACACACCGATGAGGTACTGGCGGCGCTGGGTTACACTTTAGCGCAGCTTGAAGCGATGCGGGCGCAGAATATTATCAACTAGCTCTTCGGCTGAAATCTCTTTTCTACAACTTTCTGTTCGTGCTCCCCATTGAAGACGATGATACAGATTCGCTGGAATCTATTTTCTCCGTGACTGGGACTGGTTCCTGTTTCAAGACCCCGAGTTCGACTGGTCAACAAAGCTGCAGATAATTCCCATCCTGAAAGCACGTGGCGGCGTGCGTGGTGAACTCGATACGACGCTGACCTACGACTTCTAACAGACGGAAATTCCCTGGCAATAAATTTTTGAATGTTTGCGTATTTTCGATATCCGTCACAAAGCATTCGTTTAAAACTACTGCGAATCGAGAAACCGCTGACAAATTCAGTCGCGCGCAGAGTACTCGAAAGTATTCTCAATAAGTCTTAAGGGGCGAGCTAAATGTTAACTAAATCATTGATCTGCGGGATTTTAATTCTTCTCGTGATTTTTTCTTCTTCCGTCAGGAGCGATGACCGGCCAAACATCGTAATAATACTCGCTGATGACATGGGCTTCGCAGACATGAGTTCATTTGGTGGTGAGATCGCAACACCAAACCTTGATGCACTGGCAATGGCGGGTGTGAGGTTTTCTGAGTTCTACACCCACGCCAGCTGTTCTCCAACCCGTTCCATGTTGCTTTCAGGGGTGGATACGCATATTAACGGCCTTGGCAACATGAGCGAGTGGACGGCCCCAAACCAGCGGGGTGTACCAGGCTACGAAGGTAACCTGAATGATGCCGTAGTGACACTACCTGAGATGCTGAAACAAAGCGGTTATCACACCTACATGACGGGCAAGTGGCACCTCGGTAAAGCGCCGGACAAAATCCCCAGAGCCAGGGGGTTCGAACGTGATTTCAGTCTCCTCGACGGCGGTGGTAATTATTGGGACATGAGAAACGTCATTGCCGTAGCACCAAAGTTAGTTTTTACCGAGGATGGTCAATACCTGTCTGAACTACCAAAAGATTACTACGCAACACGTACCTATACGGACAAGATGATCGACTTCATCAAGGCAGATCGTGGAGACGGTCAGCCGTTTTTCGCTTATGTGGCGCACCAGGCGCCCCATGACCCTTATCATCTGCCGGAAGAATGGCGAACACGACATCGCGAAACCCTTTTTTGTCCCGCGTAAAGCCAGGTGTTTGTCGAGAACCCCGGGTGCTACCAACAATGCAATGCTTTCGTACCCGCTGTCTACAACGATTTCCACCTGCTTGTCTCGCCCTGCAGTGATCAACGCAAGAGCCAAAAGCTCACTGCCGTCGAGGCTGCCGTGTGAGTGTGGCCCGAGTATCGTACAAGAATCGAATCCTTTGTAAATACGGGTTCGTGCACGCACAGCGAAGCTGCAGTGCTGGTAAATCAGGCAGCAATCTTCAAGCGGTACGGTAATCCTCTTGACCTCGAATACTTCCGGTTCAAGGCTGACGATGTCCTGATTCAACACCTCTATCGAGTCATGGACGGCTGTTGGATCCGTCAGCTTCACGACTGACACCTCCTTTAACTCTTTTGGGAGATTGCGCTGAGGGATTCTGGTTTCTGAATTCATCCTTGCGTTATTCCGATAGACCGTTCCGTTAATGTCATCATACTGGTCTTTGGTTTCACGAGCTAATCCAACAGAATAGGAGGCACGACGCCAATGAAGATGGAACAGGTAAGCAACCACTGCTTTGCAGTGCTCAACGAAAAGAATAGGGTCTGCGACGCCAACTCCGGGCTTATCAACATCGGCGCAGGCATGGTCATCGATACACAATCAGATCTGCACCACGCACGACAGATGATCGAGATGTTCAGCAAGGTCTGGCCAGCAATGTCCACGCGCGTTGTGAATACCCACGAGGATTCGGATCACGTTTTTGGTAATCAACTCTTCGAAGGTGCAGAGATTATTGGCCATCGAAGTCTGCCTGGGCGAATGAAACAAGTTGCAGAGCCGGAAGAACTGCAGCATTTGATGCAGACGGCTAACAGCCCGGTTACAGGTCCGCAGATCAAGTCGGTCCACCCGGGACTTTTTGTCGCAGCCAGCCAGATTGCTGAAGACTATGACTTTAGTGACGTCGAACTTGTGCCACCGACAACGCTGTTCGACGACCGACTCGAAATCATCCTCGATGACATCGAGGTACACATCCTGCATGTTGGGCCTTGCCACCAGGTCGGCGACGCCATTGTCTGGATGCCAAAAGAGCGGGTATTGTTCGCGGGCGATGTACTCTTCCGCCTGTGTACGCCCATGGGTTGGGTTGGTACATTTGCAAAGTGGTACGAGACCCTCGACATGATAGTTGATGAACTCAATCCTGATGTTATCGTGCCAGGACACGGCCCGGTGTGCGGCGTAGAAGGGGTAATCGAAATGAAGGCGTACCTGCAATATGTCCAGAAAGAGTCGCGCCATTTTTTCGATATGGGAACGCAGGCTGATGAAGCCGGGCGTAAGATTGACCTGGGACCTTATGCAGACTGGCTCTGTCCCGAAAGAATCTATATGAACGTCGAGCGGGCCTATCGCGAGTTTCGTGACGAGCCATTCGATCAGCCCTGGGATCAGGCGAGCACCTTCGACAAAATCTACGACATCGCCCTGGCGCGGGGTATTAACCCGAGTTTCTGACAACCTGACAATGGAGGCAAGAAACTCATGGAACTCATTTGTTTCCTTCCGATAGACTTCTCCGAACCTGACTTCGGCATCGTCATCGCCAATTATGCCGTGGCTTTCTCAGTACTGCAGGCAAAGTCAGGCATACACGACGATTCTCTCTGCGACAGTCATGCCTGTCTTAGCCAATTGCCACATAGTGAACAGGGGCCCTGACCCTGCTGGCATGGGG
The DNA here is from genome assembly GCA_012960755.1 of Gammaproteobacteria bacterium. Next base: position 259,316 of record DUAT01000041.1, on the reverse strand, counting down.
CGAAGCGCACTTGCAGGAGATTGGCAAAGGAGACCGGCTTACACTCGATACGACGCAACTGATGGAACCCATCGAGGTGATGGCATTGACATCCGAGATCAGCCACCAGGCGGAAGCCGCATTTGCATGGCTGGAATCATCCTGCCCACTCAAGCCAGGGACCGTTATTGGCCTGGGTACTATTCCGGGATGCACCGGACTGGATTTTGATGACTTCCTGGACCCAGGTGATGGAATAGAAATCAGTTTCGAGCGGCTCGGAACATTACACTGCCAGTTTGCGGAGCCCCAGGCAAAACTCGCTCCGAGTCGTTGGCCGGTTCGACCGGAGCTCAAAAAGTACTTTGGTCTATAGACACCGACTCCTCAGGAGTACGTCCCGATGGATGTCTGCTACCACCCGACTAGCGCTCATGGATGTCCGCAATTACACTGTCCGCAATGAGTACACAGGCAAATCAGAGAGGCATGATGATGAATCACTCTTTTTTTTTTGGGGAAAGGGTTGCCGTACGCTATTCGAAACAACCCGTCGCTGACGAAGCGACTTACCAGAAGAAACTGCAGATCACCCGTGAATATTTCCTGCCGAACATAAACGTATTGGAGATTGGCTGTGGCACAGGGGGGACTTCCATCGCCCATGCGCCATATGTAAAACACATTCTGGCTCTTGATATATCATCAAAAATGATTGAGCTCGCCCGGGACAAGGCTGACGCAAAACGTGTCAAGAATGTTACTTTTAAAAGATCATCGATCGATGAGTTCAACACGCCCGATCAAACCTTTGAAGCGGTATTGGCGCTGAGTGTTCTGCACTTACTGGATAACAGGGAGGAGGTAATCGCCAAGGTTTATAAAATGCTCAAACCCTGGCAGCCTTATACACGACACACCGTAGCGCGGACGATTGGCTGGGCTATGAGCTCTTTGGAAACTCCGCAATTTTCCATGGCGACTACAAGGCACTCCGACTTGGTGCATGGTTGGAAAGCGCTGGTGTTGATGGCGCAGGAGAGTGGCAGCTGTACGACCTGAAAAATGATCCTTCAGAACTACACAACCTCGGGGAGCTGGAGCCTGAACTTCTAGCAGAAATGGTCGCGAAATACGCTGAATATAGCGCAAGTATGGGCATAATCGACGTGCCCGCAGATTTCGATCCGGTGTCGATCATCGCAGGCGGCAAGTAGCGGTAACCAAGTGACAGCTGGTATCCGCGAGAATGGTCTAAGAGAATAGCGTTGTTTGTTACGATATACTGCAGCCCTTTCACGCCTTAATCGCCCGGAGTACCAATGCACAGATTGTCGATGTTTGTTGTTCTACTGGTGACCATGCCAGGAGTTATCGCCAGCTGGCAGGACGATCTTACGGCCATAGAACGGCAGGACTGGTCGCGACAGCACGCGGCTCATCTGCTGGAGCGCGCCGGATTCGGTGGTACTCCAGAAGAAATTAATCGCTTGTATCAACTCGGCCCGAAGAAGGCTGTTCAACAGCTGGTATACTTCAAACGCCTGCCACGCCAGACACTGCCCAAGTTCCTTCACTCTGGCGTTTTCCATGACGGCCTGGATCCATTTCCACCCAGTCGACCCGCAACGACTCAACTAGCGAAAGATAACGGCGAGGCTTTGGGGATTAAAGTTAAAGCTTCCGGCAACAGGCCTATCCAACCGGTGGTGAATGAGTTCTTTTATTGGCTGCGAGCCAGCCGCCTGGAGACAGACCGGGTGACCTACTGGTGGGCTAACAGGATGCTTACCTCAAATCGGCCGCTCGAAGAAAAGATGGCCTTATTCTGGCACGGGCATTTCGCCACCAATGAAGACAAGGTGCGCGATTACCGCAAGATGTTGCAACAACTCAATTTGTTTCAGACCAAAGGGCTGGGTGATTTTCGTAGCCTGCTCATTGCAACAGCACAAGATCCAGCCATGTTAGCGTTCCTTGACGCAGGCGTTAACGTCAAAGGGTCACCCAACGAAAACTTCGCCCGGGAGATTATGGAATTATTCACCATGGGCGTTGGCAACTATACCGAAGAAGATATTCGTGAAGCCGCCAGGGCATTTACAGGCTGGAACTACTCTGGCCTATCGTTTTATATCTCCGAAGAAGATCACGACGACACGGAGAAAAAATTTCTTGGCCACCACGGTAATTTTGACGGTGTTGATATCATCGACATTATTCTTGAGCAAGATGAAACGGCGGAATACATCGCCAGAAAGATCTATCAATATTTTGCTCGTGAGGAAATGAGCAACACATTATTACACTCACTGAGTCGCCAGCTAAAAACCAGTGACTACGATATCTCCGCATTTCTGGAGCTGATCTTTCTCTCAAAAGATTTTTATTCAGACGAGTCCATTGCGACACGCATCAAGAGCCCCGTTGAGCTCGTGATATCAACCTATCACAAACTAGGATTGACTCGCGTACCGGGCGTACCTGATTTCAACCTGACAACAGAAGCCCTGGGCCAACGCCTGATGCATCCGCCAACGGTGGCCGGATGGTCACAAGGTCGCAGTTGGGTCACACCCAGCTTGCTGTTTGAACGCGGTAATTTTGTGCTGGACACGGTATATCCCGATATCGCATTTATCCCACCAGATCGCTACCCCACCTACGGCTCACCTATCGTTACCGTGCATAAACGGCTCCGGCAAGGGTTGGACATTACCAGCGCTACCAAACCACCCGGCAAAGACACGTCGAGTGATATGATGGCAGCTTCTAATTTACTGGCTGATCGTGATGAGGCATTCAACACGCGATACGGTAGTTATCGGGGCTGGCAAATGGCAATTGAAAAGGTTATTCCAATCCCACGCCACACGGCACAGCTCACGTTAACAGGGCAAATCATGCAGGCCGAATTGGCGACACCACGAGCAGTGGTTGATTACTTTGTTGGACGCTTCATTTCTGTTCCGCTATCCGAAGACACATTGCTGATGTTGACAAAATTGTTTGAAGAAGAGTTAGGTACCGAAGATATTGAGTCAGCGAGCTCCTACCTTGAGGATCCGTTACGAATTTTGCTACACGTCATTCTCAGCCGACCCGAGTACCAGCTCGGATAACCCACCAGGGAATTCCTGATGTCAAACATGAATCGTCGAAAGTTCCTTGAATTGAACAGCCTGGCCGCCGGAGGATTTCTGGCACCGGGACTGTTTAGCAATGTGGTTTCTGCTCAGCCAGCAAATAACGACCACATCCTCGTCGTGGTTGAGCTTTCCGGTGGCAATGATGGTTTGAACTCGGTTGTACCCTACGCTGACGATGCCTACTACCGACATCGGCCCAACATTTCAATTAAGGAGCAAGACCTGCTCAAACTGGATGACCACTATGGGTTTAACCCTGGCATGTTAGGTTTTGAACGACTCTGGCACACTGGCGACCTCGCGATTATTCATGGCTGTGGGTACGAAAACCCCTCGTATTCACATTTCACTTCAATGGCTTATTGGCATACGGCTGCACCAAACAGTGGAAACGAGTTTGGCTGGATCGGCCGTATCGCAGATACGATGACCCCCACCACTGCTCCCAATACGTTGATCGGTATCGGCAATACTCAATCACTTGCCGTAAAAAGCCGTGTGCATACGCCCGTTGTTTTCGACGACCCAGACCGCTTCCAACGCAATGGGTTTATTCAAACCAGGGAAGCGCTTAACCATATTGACACGCGCCAGGCGGAAACAACTAACGCCACCCGAAAGTTCCTGAATGATGTCGCCCTCGGTGCGCGCAAATCATCATCATCAGTTCGCGAAGCATGGAACAACTACAAGACACCCATAGACTATGGCATCGCACCGCTGGATTTGCCGAAGGTCGCTGCCTGCATCTCACATGGTTTGCCCACCAGGCTGTACCATGTTGCATTCCGCAACAACGCTTTCGACACCCACGTTCAACAACCAGCACTACACCGGCGTTTACTCAGTTATGCCTGCGACGGCATTCACGGCTTCGTGCGTGATGTGGAAAGGCTTGGGCTTGAAGACAGAGTAACGCTGTTAGTTTACAGCGAGTTTGGCCGCCGGGTTCCAGAGAATTCCAATCTTGGCACTGACCATGGCAGCGCCAACGTCATGTTCATGATAGGGAATCAAGTCAATGGTGGACACTATGGTGAGCAGCCCAGCCTGACCGAACTGGTAGATGGTGACAATTTGCAACACACCACAGACTTCAGGCAGGTGTATGCGACAGCAATCGAAGATTGGCTGGAGTTGGATGCTTCCAAGGAGGTCTTGAACGGAGAGTTCGATACTTTGCCGATTTTTGGGTAGTGCGATGAAGTCTATGAAGTTAATTGGCGATACCAATTCATGCGATAGTTGATCAAGACTGTTTTTTGAATTTTAAGCTGTGCAACATGGTGTTCATGTAGATGAACAACGACTGTGATCGCTAGATGCCGTATAACCTGGCGATGTATGTTTCTATTTCTCGTTAGCAAGCATAAGAAACCAGCCTTTCATAACTCCTTATACTTTTTAAGATCAATAACTTGAAGTTACTGCATATTAATACAGCAGTATGTAATTTTGATAAGAAAAGGAACCTGATTCTCGCAACAGCTCCCATTTACCTGGTAAACATTTCACGCAATCATTGCGCCGTTGCGGAGTGGTTAGCAACATCCATCAGGTTCAGCAGATTCCACTCAGACCGGGCGCTTCGAACCCACAGCAGACAGATGGTTGTTCGCCATATAAGATAGCCGTCTACTTTCTGAGGAATTTGGCTTGACGACGCTAAATTACGAAAGCCGACCACCCTGGCATACAAACATTGTTATTGAGAAGTCTCGACTTCTTAGAATTTCTGACCTCGCATTGCCTATTGTCGCAGGCACCCTCGCAACTAACTTGATGACTTTTGTCGACACCTTGATGGTCGGCCAGCTTGGCGATCCGGCTCTGGGTGGCGTTGGAATCGGTGGGCAACTCTTTTTCCTACTATTGACGGTTGCTCTTGGTTTAGCGGCTGGTGTACAGGCAACGGTCGCAAGAAGGGTTGGGGAAGATCGTCTCGAGTTGACCGGGAAGGTGCTGAATGCGGGTATCCTGCTAGCCGCTTTTGTTGGGGTAATTCTGATCGCACTCGATGCCTCTAATATTCGGTGTTATCAACGATGATCCTTTGGTGGTCGAGGAAGGCTTGGCCTACCTATCGACACGAATACCGTCTCTGCTCTTTATAGGCATCAACGTCGCTTTCCGCTCTTATTGGATTGGCGTGAGTTTGGCTAAGTGGTCAATGGTATCGATTGTCACCCTGTCTCTGGCCAACATCCTGTTTAACTACACGTTTATATTCGGCAACTTTGGTGCGGCCCGAATGGGGGTCGCTGGTGCTGGATTGGGAAGCACACTAGCAGTCTTGTTGGGTTTGCTGATCAACGTCGGGTTTGCTTTGAAGTTCGCGGTAAAAAACGGATTTCTGCACGGACTACCGCAAATAGAACAAATCAAAACGATGGTGAAGGTTTCCTATCCCGAGAGCTTGCGTCAGGCTCTTTTTTCCGCGGGCGTAGTGCTGCTGTATGTGCTGATCGGTCAGATTGGGACGAGTGAACTCGCAGCGTTCCATGTCGTTATTAGCATCTGCTTATTTGCGTACATGCCACACATCGGAATTGGCGGAGCGGCCACAACTCTCGTTGGTGAAGCGTTGGGGCGAAAAGACATCAGCGACGCAAAGAGTTGGGGTTGGCAACTGTCAAACGTAGGCTTGATTGTGTTGATGAGTTTTGGTCTCATCATTGCGTTTTTCCCGCAGAAAATTTTGGGCCTATTCATAGTGGATGAAGTCACATTGGCGATAGCGACTCTCCCTCTACAGTTAGCCGTGTTTGCTCACGTTCTTGATGGATACGCCAAGGTGCTTGGTTCTGCGCTGATAGGCACTGGTGCGACAAAAGCTGCAATGCAACTGACTCTGCTTCCACAATGGCTTTTACTGTTACCGCTCATCGCTGTTTCGGTGTTTATGGGTTACGGCCTCAACGAAGCTATGGGGATTTTCTTCGCTTCCACAGCAATTTCCGCATTGCTGTTTGCGTACGTTTGGAAGCGAGAGAGGTGGAGCAGTATCGAACTGTAGAATTGAACTAATCCGGTTCTTACCGTTAGGTCTCCGATGTCCACTCGATAGCTGTTGGTAGAAATTCAACAACTGTACAACAAACGATCAATAGCCATACTCACACGGTGGTATCACGATAGTTCTTACACGATCTACGGCGAATGGCTTACAAGCAGGAAAATTACTCACGTAACTTCAAACCTGCGAGACACGTTACAGCATAGATTCTCTTTTCCCTTTTACTGGCTGATCGATCCTGGACAGCACTTCCCATCTGCACCGACAATACCGGAATCAACCAAACCGTCCTGTTTGCATGAACGCGGATAATCGTGACAACTTTTCGCCTGTTACCAACTTGATGTTTTGATATATGGTTTAGTTCTATACTGATCATCGATTACAATCGATCTAAGGGTGGCAGTTAAAAGTCAAAGTAAGGTTTGGACGGTTGGGCTATGTCAGGGTCATACATGGACCTAGGGAATCGTCGCTTTAGTGGTGGTTAGATTGATCATAACTGCCAGCATCAACCATGAATGACGAGGATAATTGTTAAGGAAATACCTTGAAACCCTTTGAAACATGGTGGGCCTGGAAGGACTCGAACCTTCGACCAATGGATTATGAGTCCACTGCTCTAACCAACTGAGCTACAGGCCCGTGGAGGTGCCAATCCGGGCGAAGCGCAATTCTAGCAGAACTCAAGTTGCTTACAACTATCTCGAAAGATCAGCCAGTACCAGTCGATCAGCTACAGATATTTCAAAATTTCATCGACGCATTCATCCACGGTCAGCTCCCCGGTGTGAATATTGATTTCCGGATTCTCAGGTGCCTCGTAGTCGCTGTCGATCCCCGTGAAGTTCGGTAGCTCGCCGCGGCGGGCTTTCTTGTACAAGCCCTTGGGGTCTCTCTGTTCGGCAAGCTCCAGCGAAACATTGACATAAATTTCGATAAACTCACCCGGGTCGAGGAGTGATCGCGCCATGTCCCGTTCCGAGCGAAATGGAGAGATAAAAGCCGTCAGTACTACCATACCGGCGTCTACCATTAATCGGGCCACCTCGGCGATTCGCCGAATGTTCTCGACGCGATCTGCATCGGTAAAACCAAGATCCTTGTTCAATCCCTGGCGAATATTGTCGCCATCGAGGATATAGGTTCTAATGCCGCGCTTATGCAGGATCTGCTCCAGGGCGTTGGCCACCGTGGACTTGCCGGAGCCGCTTAACCCGGTAAACCACAATACCTTGCCGGGATAACCATTGAGCTCTGCCCGCGCTTTCTTGTCCACAACCAGTGCCTGTCGATGCACATTCTGGGCACGACGCAGCGAGAAATTGATCATGCCCGCACCCACGGTCGAATAGCGGTAACGATCAACCAACACAAAGGCACCCATCGATCGGCAGGTTGCATAGGGTTCAAAGGCGATGGCCTTGTCCAGGCTAATGGTCAGCTCGCCAATTTCGTTAAGCGCCATGGAATGGCCGGACAGTTGCTCAAAGGTATTAATGTTGTACTTGAATTTGATATCGGTAATTGTGGCGCCAACACGCGTCGTACCGATTAACAGCCAATAAGATCGACCCACGAAGCCTTCCTCCTGATCCATCCACACCATGGTGACCGCAAACTGGTCTGAGACTTCGCAGGGTGAATCCGCAACCACCAGAACATCTCCACGGGAAACGTCGATATCGCGATCGAGCGTAATGGTGACAGCTTGATCAACGATTGCGGCTTCGAACTCTGTGTCGCCCAGGATAATGTCCTTCACATTCGCAATTTCAGCGGAAGGCAGAACACGAACAGACTGCCCCCTGGCGATGGAACCGGCAACAACGGTGCCGGAATAGCCCCTGAAGTCGGCATTGGGTCGATTAACCCACTGCACCGGAAAGCGAAACGGATCGCTGGCATTGCTTTCGCGGACTTCTACGGTTTCCAGCAGTCGCAGTAATGTGGGTCCGGAATACCAGGGCGTATTGCCCGATCGTTCAATGACATTGTCACCCAGTAGCGCGGATAGCGGGATGGCAGTGATGGACTGAAACTTCAGATTATTCGAAAACTGGTTATAGGCGCTGACAATATCCGTATACACCTGCTCATCAAACGACACCAGGTCCATTTTGTTTATCGCCAGGACGACATGCCGAATACCCAGCAGCGAGGCGATAAAGGAGTGTCTGCGAGTCTGGGTCAGCAAACCCTGGGTCGCATCGATTAATATCACAGCGACATCGGCAGTAGAAGCACCCGTGACCATATTGCGGGTGTACTGCTCGTGGCCCGGAGTATCAGCGACGATAAATTTCCTCTGGTCGGTGCTGAAGAATCGATACGCCACATCGATGGTAATACCCTGCTCACGCTCGGCGGCAAGCCCATCGACCAGCAACGCAAAGTCAATCTCATCACCCTGGGTTCCCAGCTTTGCTGAATCGGCTTTCAGGGATACAACCTGGTCGTCATACAGCAACTGGGCTTCAAACAGGAGTCGACCAATTAGGGTGCTCTTGCCGTCATCGACACTGCCGCAGGTAATAAAACGCAGCAGATCCAATTTGGTCTGCTGCTCGATATAGGAATCCACACGGTCTCGAAGAGATTCGCCCATCAGAAATAGCCTTCGCGTTTTTTCTTCTCCATGGACCCGGATGAATCAGAATCGATGGCTCTCCCCTGCCGCTCGCTGGTTCTACTCTGCAACAACTCAAGCACAATGGAGGACAGGTCAGACGCTTCAGATTCAATGGCGCCGGTCAACGGGTAGCAACCCAGGGTTCTGAAACGAACCCGTCTGATTTTTATTTTCTCATTCTTGAAGAGCTTCAATCGATCATCATCTACCAACAACAACATACCGTCGCGCTCAACCACCGGCCGGTCAGCGGCGAAATACAGGGGTACGATGGGAATATTTTCACGATAGATGTACTGCCAGATATCCAGTTCAGTCCAGTTCGAAAGAGGGAATACACGAATACTCTCGCCTTCATTTTTATAACCGTTGTAAAGGTCCCAGAGTTCTGGTCTCTGGTTCTTTGGGTCCCATCGATGCGCCCTGGTGCGAAACGAAAAAACCCTTTCTTTGGCCCGGCTTTTTTCTTCGTCTCTACGGGCACCACCGAAGGCGACATCAAAATGATATTTTTCCAGGGCCTGCTTCAGACCTTCAGTTTTCATGATGTCGGTATGCAGGGCACTGCCGTGATCAAAGGGATTGATGTTCTTCGCTACACCATCGGGATTAACATGCACGATAAGTTTCATGCCACTTTCAGACACCGCCTTCTCACGAAATTCGTACATCGCCTGGAACTTCCATCGCGTATCCACATGCATCAGGGGAAAAGGAGGAGTACTTGGATAAAATGCTTTCTTTGCCAGGTTGAGCATGACTGAAGAGTCTTTGCCAACGGAGTAAAGCATGACCGGGCTCTCTGCCTGGGCAGCAACTTCTCGCATGATGTGGATACTGTCAGCCTCAAGACGATCAAGGTGAGACATTCGTGTAAGTTTCCGAAGGACTTTAGAGGTACCCGAGGTTGCACCACTGTCCTTCAGGTTTATCACGGCAAGGCCATCAGGAATCTTGTCTGCATAGGCAACCGTCGCAATTCTCAGGCTCGCACCAGATCGTAATAGGAATGTATGGCGCCCACTGTCTTCAACGAGCTTTCGGAATAAAGCCGTCGCGGGCCCATGGGGCCAGACAATAGTATTTTTGTCACCAGCCAGGGCATCAACTGCCTCCAACAATTCGTTCTGGTCATCCGCAGACTTCAGGTACAACCATCTTCGGCCCAATCGCCCATCGTTGGCAAACAACACCAGACCCGCTTGCTTGCTGTGATGCAATTGAATCACCAGCGATACGATGCGCTTTCGCTTCGCTTCCGCTACCAGACTGTCGCGAACCAGTCGTTTGGGTTCGCGCCCCAGTTCATCTCTAACATCGGAGACCTTGAGTGGCCCCGGCAGGAAGTGCTCTCTCTCCAGGGCACGTTCCGTTGTTCTCAACGTCTGTGCAGCAGCGTCTGCCAGCAAGACTTCGTGAACTGCCTGCGTATCCCAGGGTATTATCGCCCCATGATCTCCGGCGCGGTTCTCATAGATTGTATTGGGTAGTGTCATTACCTGCCTCATGTCGCTTTTTGTGATTATTATCGCCCGGAGTCTAAATATCAAGGGAGCACTACTGTAAACACAGCACATTCTCAAAATACTGCACATTGCGACATTAACAAAAAGAAACCTCTCGAATCGGTCACCAGATGAGTACGGTGCAACGCCGAACATGTAATAATTCATCCGTTCTTTTTTGCAGTCCGGAAGCGAACACGCAATGCAAATACACGTTATCGGTGATCTCCACGGTCACTATCCAGAATACGAAGCCCTACTAAGACAAGCTGAAATTGTCGATAAAAATCTCGACTGGCGTGCAGCAGACAACCAGCTCTGGCTTATTGGCGATTTATTCGACCGGGGTAACCAGGCGGTAGCCTGCCTCGACCTCACCATGAAGATCCAACAGCAGGCGAACACGGTAGGTGGTGTTGTGCAGTGCTTGATGGGGAATCATGAACTCATGTTTCTTGCTGCAAACAAGTTTGTTGACACTAACTGTGGCCAGCAATTGTGGCAACAGTGGATTCAATGGGGTGGCCAGCAGGCAGAGATGGGAAACATCACCGATGCTCATATCAGCTGGCTTTGCCAGTTGCCCGCCATGGCGCAGGTCGGGGATCGATTATTAATTCACGGTGACAACCTTTCCTATGTCAATTATGGGACGAGCATCGATGAGGTTAACGATTTTTTTCTCAAACTGATGGAAAATGAGGATAGTGACCTTTGGCAGCGGGTCCTGATTGAGTTTTCCGGCCGGGGCGCTTTTGATCTCGGCATCAGCGGCCCCCGACAGGCACATTTGCTGCTAAAAATGTACGGCGGAAAAAGCCTGATTCATGGCCATACACCGATTCCCTTTGTTCAGGACATTGACCCCTCGGCAGTGACTGCAGCACGAAACTATGCAGATGGTCACTGTTGCAATGTCGATGGTGGTATTTATCTCGGTTCAGCCGGATTCGTATACAGCTATAACTACCAGGGGCAATTTAGCAGATGACAACCATAGCCTTGATCAGCCCCGGCGCCATGGGAGCTTCCGTCGGTGCAGCCGCGGTGAGCAACGGCCACAGGGTCCTGTGGCAGAGTAACAACCGTAGCCAGGATACCGCAAACCGAGCCCGACGTGCCGGACTTGAAGGGACTGACAACACGCAGGAAATGTTTGCTCAGGCGGATATTGTTTTGAGTATTTGTCCTCCGAGCTCGGCCAACGAAGTTGCCCTTTTGACATCAAACCACCGGTTCCAGGGTATTTTTGTCGAGACCAACGCGATTTCACCGCAACGTACCCGCTCAATTCATGCACAACTTGGCAAGCAGGGTATTGATTGCGTCGACGGCGGTATCATCGGTGGTCCTGCCTGGGACCCGTCAACTGACACGCAATTGTACCTCTCCGGAGACCGGGCGAACGACATCGCCCGTGTGTTTGCCGGGTCCGCACTCAACGCGACGGTATTAAACGACAAGATCGGGTCAGCTTCAGCCCTGAAGATGACTTTTGCCGCATACACCAAAGGCACAACGGCGTTGCTGGCGGCAATACTTGCAGTTGCTGAGCACGAGGGTGTCAGGGAGTTTCTACAGTCCCAGTGGGGCGAAGATTTCAGCAAGCAAACGGCAAACAGGATCACAGACAACGCCAGCAAAGCCTGGCGATTTTCCGGTGAGATGCAGGAAATTGCGGCGACATTCGCAACTGCCGGGTTGCCAGCCGGTTTCCACGAAGCCGCTGCGGATGTGTTCGAGAGATTGAGCGATTTTAAGGATGTAAAACAGGCGCCAGCATTAACAGATTTCCTGGCGCGGTTAACATCCTCAGACTGATCGATGATTCAGAACCGAAAATACTGCACCAATAAAAAGGCCTGCTATGTGCAGGCCCCTTTAACACCGTTTTAAAACAGGATCAGGTTCTCTATTCTCGGTCAGTCTCCTAGGATGTCTCATCCAGAAATGTCTTCAGGTGATCCGATCGAGTCGGATGCCTGAGCTTCCTTAAAGCCTTGGCCTCGATCTGGCGAATACGTTCACGAGTCACATCAAACTGTTTGCCCACTTCCTCGAGGGTATGGTCAGTGTTCATATCTATGCCGAATCGCATCCTGAGTACCTTGGCTTCCCTGGCCGTCAGACCGGAAAGGATACCTTTTGTGGCTTCTCGCAAACCTTCATCGGTCGCGGTATCAACCGGCGAACCCACAGAGGCACCTTCACTCAGGTTGTTGTTCGAATCAAGGAAATCTCCCAAATGCGAATCTTCGTCATCACCAATAGGTGTTTCCATCGAGATAGGTTCTTTCGCAATCTTCAACACCCTACGGACCTTGTCTTCCGGCAGCTCCATACGTACGCCAATTTCCTCGGGGGTCGGCTCCCGACCCATTTCCTGCAGCATTTGCCGGGAAACACGGGACAACTTGTTAATTGTCTCAATCATATGAACCGGAATTCGGATGGTCCTTGCCTGGTCAGCGATGGAACGTGTAATCGCCTGACGAATCCACCAGGTGGCATAGGTTGAGAATTTGTATCCGCGACGATACTCAAATTTATCAACAGCCTTCATCAGTCCAATATTGCCTTCCTGGATAAGATCAAGGAACTGTAGTCCGCGGTTGGTGTATTTCTTGGCAATGGATATAACCAGACGCAGGTTAGCTTCAACCATGTCTTTCTTCGCACGGCGGGCTTTTGCTTCCCCGATGGACATGCGTCGATTGATGTCCTTGATCTCTGTTGAAGTGAGTCCACAAGCGTTGGATGCTTGTTTGATTTTCTTCTGACTGCGGATAATTTCCTCTTCAAAATTCGCCAGGCCTGCAAAACCTGCCTTGATCTGCTTCTGGACAAATTTGAAATCATTTTCCTTGCCAGAGAACTTCTCGAGAAATACACTGCGCGGCATGCGTGCACGACGAATGCAGGTATTCATGATATGTCGTTCAGAGCGCCGAATTTGCGCATGAACATTACGCACTACCTTGACGATCTTGTCGTAGTGTTTGGGTACGAATTTAAAGAACTGGAAACTATCACCCAGGAGAGCCAGTTCTTTTGCAGCCTGTGGCGATCCGCGACCATGCTTTTTAATGACGCGCTCGATCTTCTTCAGTTGTTTTTCAATATCCGTAAACCGCTTCAAGGCGAGTTCGGGATCGGGTCCCCTGTCTTCTTCCTCCTCGTCTTCGTCCTTCTTTTCGCCCGGAACAACCTGGGCAGCTGCCATGACATGTTCGACGGGGTCGAGGTAGCCAATAATAACGTCCAGTAACTTGCCGTCTTCTTCCTGGGAAGCTTTATAATCCGCCAGAATTATCTCTGGTACGCCGGGAAATTGTGCAACAGCATGCAACACATCGCGGATGCCTTCCTCGATCCGCTTCGCGATAATAATTTCACCTTCCCGGGTTAACAATTCGACAGTACCCATTTCACGCATGTACATGCGAACAGGGTCAGTGGTTCTACCTGCCTCATTTTCAACTGCCACTAAAACAGCTGCCGCTTCCTCAGCCGCTAACTCATCAGTTGAGTCACCTTCGAGCATTTGATCATCGGTCTCCGGGGCGGTTTCGTGAACCGCAATCCCCATGTCGTTTATCATGCCGATAATGTCTTCGATCTGCTCAGGATCTGATATGTCATCAGGCAGATGGTCGTTGACCTCTGCATATGTGAGGTAGCCTTGTTCCCGCCCACGGCTGATAAGGTCTTTCAACCGAGACTCCTGTTTTGCTAATCCACTTGCCATACAATTCCTTAGGGGTTTGGTGAGAAAAGGAGCCGGACATTATAGCCACACTTATTGTGTTATTCCACTTCAAGTGACTGATTTGGTGCGAGAATTCAGGAACCTACCCGACACAAAACAGGCATAAAACATGCATGTAACACGCATAAAAGCGTGCATAAAAACATGCATAAACAATAGAAAACACGTAAAAAGCCCGTAAACGGGAAGTTCTGTGGCAACCGCTTACATGGTTATTTCATTGGTCGGTTCGTAGCCTTTCTTACGGTCAGATCCCGCAGCTGCTGTTTTTCCTCTTCGTTCATATCTTTCAGTGCCTTGTGTACGAGGGGTCGTTTAAGCTCCTCGCTCACCTTCTCATCAATCTTTTTTCTAAGCTTGTTGATAACGCCAAGATACTGGTCCGGCAGGTCTGCAATGCCCAGTAACTGTTCCTGCTCGGCTAATTGTTTGAGCAGGGTAAATTCGACCCGATCCTGGTATTTCGCCAGCAGAAGCACGGGGGAACGAATTTCCTCTACCAATATTACCCGGACGATTTCCAGCAATAATCCACAACCGCCCGCAGACTCCAGAATCGTGTAATGGCTTTCTTCGACGATGTTGCACAATTCTGGCTGTCTCAGCAGCAAGGAAATTGCCTTGTTGGCGAGGTCCGAGGATTGCGGTAGCTGATCCGGATAATAATCATCGTATTGCCCATCGTATTCATCGGGTGAATATTCATCCCAGCCCTCTGCCGGGGGCTGATCCACTGCAACGATTGCGGGTTGGTAGCCCGATGAACCAGGCTTCGCGCCTGATAACTCAAGCAACTTGTCTCCCGCCAGATTCGTCATTTCAGACAACCGGCCGATCATTAGCTCACGGAACACGCCCACGGGGATTTTCATGATCATAGGCATGGCCAATTTACTGAGATGGGCTTTGCCGTCAATGGTATCGACGTCCACCTCGCCTAGCAGTTTTTCAAAGAAAAAGTCAGGCAGGTGCATGGCCTGGTCAATCCGCCATTCAAATTTGTCTTTTCCCTCGGATCTAATCAGCGAATCAGGATCCTCACCATCGGGCACAAACAGGAACCGGGCACTTCTGCCATCTTTCATATGTGACAAGGCAATAACAAGGGCTTTCCAGGCCGCATTTGACCCAGCCGAATCACCATCGAAACAAAACACCACGGTTGGCACCATGCGAAAGAGCCGATCCAGGTGTTCATCTGTCGTTGCCGTCCCGAGGGTCGCGACACTGTAATTGACGCCATACTGGGCCAGCGCAACCACATCCAAGTAACCCTCGACGACCAGCAACTGATCAAGGCGCCGGTTCCTCTGCCTGGCCTCATAGAGCCCATACAGCTCCCTGCCCTTGTGAAACACGGGTGTTTCCGGTGAATTCAGGTATTTTGGCTTCCCATCGCCGATGATCCTGCCGCCAAAAGCGATAACACGACCCCGGAGATCGCGAATAGGGAACATAACCCGCTCTCGAAATCGATCGTATACACGGTCATCCGAGGTATTGTCCTTGTCTTTTTCGATTGCCATGCCTGATTCGATTAACAACTGTCGTTCCAGGTTTGTCTTGGCCAGTTCTGAATACAGGTTATCCCACCCCGGTGGGGCAAAACCGATACCAAAGTCCCGGGCGATTTCACCGGTTAAACCCCTTGATTTCAGATAATCCACCGCCCTGGATTTCTCTTTGTGATGACGCAGTTGCTGGGAATAGAACGACGAAGACTGATCAAGTATGTTGTATATGGATTTCCGTTGTTGTTGCTTTTCCGAAGAGACATTGGTGCTCCTGGGAACTTCCATCCCGGCCCTGCCGGCAAGCATCTCGACGGCCGCGATAAAATCCATACGGTCGAATTCCATCACGAACTTCAGGGCACTCCCTGATGCCTGGCAACCAAAGCAATAGTAAAATTGCTTGTTCGGGCTCACGGTAAATGAAGGCGATTTTTCAGTATGGAAAGGACACAACCCCGAGTAGTTCTGACCTGTTTTCTTGAGGCTAACGCGAGAATCCACTATTTCGACGATGTCCGTTCGAGCAAGCAGTTCGTCTATGAAATCAGGAGGTATCAAGGGTGTCTGGTGTGGTTGATATTGAGGTCACCCACAATGGCATCGGACCTGGTTAAAGGCAAGAATAACCGGTGTCGTGTCCTGTGTGGATGGCACTACAATTTGCCAGCAGAACTTGCCAGGCAGTTATTGTAATCTTTGTTTAACAATCGTGCTGATTGCGCCCATATCTGCCCGACCCTGAACCTGGGGACGGACAATCCCCATCAGCCTGCCCATGTCCTTCATGGAACTCGCCCCGGTCTCGGCTATTGCCTGATCAATTATTGCGCTAACAGCAGCCTCATCGAGTGCTTCCGGCATGAATTCCTTCAGCAGGTCCAATTCAAATGATTCCTGCTGCACCAGGTCCTGCCGATCGGCCTGCTCATACTGGGAAAGCGAGTCTCTTCTTTGTTTTACCATTTTATCGAGGATGACAAGAACCCGGGTGTCATCCAGCTCGATTCGCTCATCAACTTCGACTCTCTTGAACTCAGACATGATCAATCGCAAAACACCCAGGCGCTGTTTATCACGGGCGCGCATGGCGTCTTTCACGGAAGCTTCAAATCGTTCTTTTATTTCTGAGGATGACATGTTCCCATTCTCTCCCAAGATCAGCCCAGGCTGAGAAATTGGCGGCGAGGATTAATGCCTATACAAATTAAAGTCCCGATGTTCCTAGTACAGACGTTCCATTCTTCTGGATTCACGCTGAACTTTCTTGGCATGACGTTTTACGGCAGCAGCTGCTTTACGCTTACGGACAGAGGTGGGTTTTTCATAGAATTCACGACGCCGAACTTCAGCCAGGACACCGGCTTTTTCACAAGATCTCTTGAATCGACGTAGAGCCACATCAAAAGGCTCGTTCTCTTTTACTTTAACATAAGGCATTAATCGGTTTACTCCTCCGCGAAGGGTGCGCATTCTAGCGGTATCGACAAAAAATTGCAAAACTTCAAAATCCACGATAAATACCCTGAGCTCTGTGCCATTCCAGCACCATCCACCGCAAGGAGAACGGATTTTTACCTCGAAAATCAGTAACATACACCGCTAATTCTTTTTTATGAAAATCATGCGTGTTATTGGTATCGAAACGTCCTGTGATGAAACTGGCGTCGCCATCTATGATGATCAGCTGGGCCTGATCTCTGATTTATTATACAGCCAGGTGGAACTGCACAAAGTCTACGGTGGCGTAGTGCCTGAGCTCGCCTCCCGTGACCATATTCGCAAGACCTTGCCCATGATTCGCCAGGCGCTGACCGAAAGCAATACAACAGTCAGCCAGATTGACGGGATCGCCTACACTGCCGGACCCGGACTGGTCGGTGCATTGATGGTGGGGGCCAGTATTGCCAAATCCCTGGCTTACGCCTGGAACGTCCCGGCTGTGGGTATCCACCACATGGAAGGTCACCTGCTCGCGACAATGCTGGCGAAAAGCAAACCCGAATATCCTTTTCTTGCATTGCTGGTTTCCGGTGGCCATACACAATTGCTTTCCTGTACGGAATTTGGCCATTACGAACTGCTGGGTGAATCCCTTGACGATGCCGCTGGTGAGGCGTTCGACAAGGTTGCGAAAATGCTCGGTCTGGCCTATCCCGGCGGACCGGAAGTCGCAGCGCTGGCGACGATGGGCGAAGTAAAAAAATACCGCTTTCCCCGCCCGATGACGGATCGTCCCGGATTCGACTTTAGTTTCAGCGGCCTTAAGACTTTTACAATGAATACCCTCGCCGGTATCGAATCACCTACACAGCAGGATAAGGCTGACATTGCCCTGGCTTTTGAAACTGCCGTTGTTGATACCATTCGTATCAAGTGTAAACGTGCCCTGGAACACACCGGGTACACGTCTCTGATCATTGCCGGTGGTGTCAGCGCCAACGAAGCACTCAGAAAAGAACTGAAAAAGCTAACGGATAAACTCGGTGCACAGGTCTATTACCCTGAACTTAAACTCTGTACCGACAATGGGGCGATGATCGCCTATGCAGGATTACAACGTCTCAAACTCGGGCATCTGGAAGATCTGTCAATTTCGGTTCGGCCGCGATGGCCGATGCCCGAACTCAGTCCCCCTGGGTAAAAAAACATGGATACTATCTACATAGAAGGCCTGAAAATAGATGCACTGATCGGTATTCATGACTGGGAACAGGATACGCGGCAGAAGCTCGTCATTGATATCGAGATCAGCTGGGATATCAGCGACGCAGCACAGAGCGATGACATATCCTTTGCATGCAATTACGCGTCAATCTCAGAATGTGTGACAACCTTTGTCGAATCCAGCCACTTTCAATTGATCGAAACGCTTGCGGAACAAACAGCACAACTGGTACTGAAGGAGTTTTCGGTGCCGAATCTCAAGCTGCGGGTTTCCAAACCCGGGGCGCTAAGTAATGCAGAAAATGTCAGTGTTTCAATCGAGCGTGAGCAAGTAGATAGTGGCAAACTTGTCTGAGATAATCCACAATTGCCTTGAACGTTTGGATCGCAGCAATACTAGTCGCAGCAGTACCAAAAGAGGTGTTGATTGAACCAGTTCGGCGCAAGGACCCATGTTGGCAACATGAGGGACAACAATGAAGACAGCTATGCCTGCGATCCGGTCACGGCTTTGTGGATCGTCGCTGACGGCATGGGAGGACATGGTTTTGGCGAGGTGGCCAGTGCCATTTCAACCTACACGGTAATCAACCAGGTACGCAAAGGTCTTGATATTGATCAGGCGATAGAAGTTGCCCATCAACGAATCAAGGAATTTTTCAATGCAGAAGTATCCGCGAGTCACATCTCTTCAAACAACATGGCGACGACCCTGGTGTTGCTCTATTCTCAGCGAAACCTGTTCAACATTCATTGGGTCGGCGATTCCCGCGCCTATCGGTTTGATGGTGCACTTACACAACTGACCGTCGATCACTCACTTGTTCAATCGCTGATCGATGATGGTGAAATCACAGAGGAAGAAGCAGCATACGACCCGAGAAGAAACGGCATCAGCAAGGCTCTGGGTACTCAACACTTGGAAATGGTAAAGGCAGACAGTATCAGCGAAAAATGGCGACCAAATCAGAAAATTCTGCTCTGTAGCGATGGCCTCACTGATTGCGTCGGTAGCGCAACTATTGAGTCCATTCTCGGGGAAGAGAGCTCTGACCAGGAAAAGGCTGACAAGCTGATCAACAGGGCGCTCGACGCCGGAGGTAAGGACAATGTCACGGTCGTTGTCGTGTCTGCGCCAGAATCCCTGGCCCTGGCATCACAAGCCGGTCACCCTCCTCAAGTCACCCCAACACTACCTGAACAACTTGAAATTCCAACTCTTCACGACAGGGTAAACCCCATCTCCACTGTTGAAAATCGGGATGTCAGCTCATCAACAGCAGATTCGCACCCTTGGCGGGATAGCCAAAAATGGCTACTGGCGCTGGCTCTGATCTTTACCGTCATCCTGTTCGCCCGATTAACCACCGAGGATAATCGTACAGACGCAGCATCTATGTTTACCTCCGGCGCTCTTATAGAATCACAAAGCCTGTCCGACACATTTGTTCCACGGGGAGAACCGGCGCAAATTGATCTACCCGTTAGCGGACAAATCCTTCAGACGGGCGTTTTTCCCCAACTCGAAGGTGCGGAACGACAGCAACTGGCGCTGACTGACATAGGCCTGTTACCTTATGTGCAGAAGAGGCCGGTGGAAGATGGCATACTCTTCGTTGTTTTATTGGGTCCTTATCATAGAGCCGGTGAGTTGCAGGCTGCCACTTCAAAACTCAAAGCGGGGGGCCTGAATTACTTTGAACTCCCTGACTCAAACTACAAGTAATCCTTCAAGGTAAATTAGGCATGTTCAGAGCTATTTAAGACAAGACGCAGTGCGCAGGGAATGGCAATTTCACCTTGAAGGACTACAGGACAAGCAAATGAGAATGGCTGGCAAAGACCTTGAACCAATCAGGCATCTCGTTCCATTCGACGAGAAGAGCGACGATGAATTGAAGCAAATCATGGCGAAAGCCAGAATGGATACCTACCCGAAAGGAAAAGTGATCTTTAAACGTGGCGAAAAAGATCGCTACGTTTATTGGCTGTTGTCAGGCACCGTTGATCTGCTTGACCAGAGTTTCGACGCGAAAAGCAGAGCCGTCGGTGACGAGGCCGCATCCTACCCCATTGACAACAACAACCCTCATAGACTGACGCTTGTCTGCAAGGAAAAAACCCGGGTTCTTGTTATTGACCGCGCGGACTCCGGGTTGCTGTCTTCAGGTATGGGGGCATCGGATTACACCGTTTCTGAACTGGAGGAAACCGAGGCTATCGACTGGATGACAACCCTGCTGAGTTCGCCATTGTTTGAGTTTATTCCACCGGCAAATATACAATCACTTTTCAGCAGGTTTGAAGAGGTTAAATATAAAGCCAGAGATGTCGTCATTCGCCAGAAGGAACCAGGGGATTACTTTTATGTTATTCAGGCGGGACGCGTCAGAGTCGAGCGTACTGCTGGTGAGCGAACCATGTTGCTGGCGGAATTGAAAACAGGGGACAACTTCGGCCAGGATGCACTGATTAGCGACGTGCCCCGCAACGCAACCGTCACGATGATCACTGATGGGATAATGATGCGATTATCAGAAACCGAGTTCGAACGGTTGCTCATGGATCACCTGGTCGAAACCGTGTCCCTGGAAGAAGCCCAGCAAATGATTAAGAAATGGAACCCTAAAACTTACATTCTCGATGTCAGAAATCCAAATGAAGCTAAAACCGACAAGATTGAGGGCGCAATCAACGTGCCCGTGCTGCTGTTGCGCAAGAACCTGCACAAACTTAAAGCTGATGCAGTTTACGTCACCGCCGCCGAGGGGGGCAGACGTGCCGACCTTGCTGCCTATATCCTGAACGAAAACGGTTACACTGCCTATGTTCTTCGATAGCATGTGCCCGTTGCTTAACAATTCATCACGAGCCAGGCCAATATGACAGATTGCCTTTTTTGCAAAATTGCCAACCGTGACATTCCGTCAGAAATCGTTTATGAGGATGACCACGTCGTCGCTTTTAAAGATATTACCCCGGCTGCGCCAGTTCACACGCTTATCATCCCAAAAAAGCATATTAGTACTATCAATGATATAGAGATTGAAGATCAACCCCTGGTCGGTCATATGATACTCACTGCAAAACAACTGGCTGCAGAAAACAATCTCTCGGAGCCTGGGTTTCGCCTCATAATGAACTGTAACAGTGAAGGCGGGCAAACAATATTCCATATCCACCTGCATCTTCTCGGTGGACGCCAGTTAAGAGCGCTGGGGTAATCCAGTGAAAAATAGTACTGTGCAGAGATCACCAGTCGACAAATTAATTACTCAGTTAGATAAAGCGTTGCGTGCAAGTGCCGGTTCAGTCGGTAAAACAAATCGCGGCTCACCTGCTGAGACAATACAAGCCGACTCCCTAAGCGATAACGAGCGACGGGAGTCTGCACGTCTGATGCGGGTAAATCACTGCGGTGAAGTGTGTGCACAGGCGCTCTACCAGGGACAAGCACTTACGGCGAAGTCCAATCAAGTGTCCCGCTCAATGCAGCAGGCAGCAGAGGAAGAAACAGATCATCTGGCGTGGTGCGAAACACGGCTGAAGGAACTCGATGCATCCGTGAGCTATCTTAATCCGTTCTGGTATGTCTCTTCTTTTGCCATGGGTGCAGTGGCGGGATTGTTGGGTGACAAGATAAATCTAGGCTTCGTCGCAGCAACCGAGGACCAGGTTTGCAGGCACCTGGAAGATCACCTTCAAAAGCTGCCCGGGAAAGATGAGAAATCCCGCGCAATACTCGCTCAAATGAAAAGCGATGAAGCCAGACATATGCACACCGCGCAGGCTGCAGGTGCTGCCCAGTTTCCTCTTCCAGCCCGATCATTCATGACGATGATCTCGAAGCTGATGACTCGCTCAACCTATTGGGTTTAGGGTGGTTCAACGCAACGAACAACTCACAGCCGTTAACGCCTCATTTTCTCAATCAGTTGATCAAGCGAATTAGGCAGATCGGAACGGATTAACTCAACATAGCTGCCACCACGACCCGTCGATGACTCGAAAAATGACTCGTAGCCGTCCACACTACACATTCCTGCTGTTAACTTGTCGGCTGCCAAGTCAGGTTCGCCATTTGCGTGCCAGGCAAGACCACGCACCCGGTAGTCCAGTTGTACAAAGTCAGCCTTTGTTTCCCGCAGAACGGAATCAATCAAACTGCAAGGATGAGCTGCACCACAGGTTGAAATCTCAATTTCCAGTCTGAACTGTGCCACTCGCTCACCGGCGTCAAAGTAACTATGGGCCGCAATATGGCTTGCATCCAGATGGGCTATATGATGTTGCGCCTGCGCAACTACATCCTGGGCGACCAGCAGAGCGGCGCTGGCTCCATAGGGCTTGTAGGGAGTTGAGGATACATTGAGGATTTTTGCACCGATGGCATTTCCCAACGTCGTGATAAAAGCAGACAACCGATCAACTGAAAATTGTTTTTCAAAGGACCGAAACCAATGCTCAACGGCTTCCCGGTCCTCAAACTCGTATAATTGATAAGTGTTGATCGCCAGTGATCGAGTGACATTATTAAGGCCAGAAGACTGGTTCAATTGATTACTCACAAGTTAGTTCCTGTCTATAAATAGGCATTTTCAGCCAATAATCACAACATCTGTAAACTGTTAGTTATATGAAACAATTACTTACGAGGGAAGTAACACTCACAGTTCTAGTTTCTGGATACACACAAGTTGGTCCCGTGGGACTCGGTGTCAACAATGGGTGGATGGTAGATAATCTAGCAACATGGCGCAAACCATTAGTTCTTACTTTCAATTTCAATATTGTAGCTGTGAGTGATCACAACACCCGCCTTGCCTAGCATGATCGATGCTGAGCAGTATTTTTCTGCCGACAGGTCAATCGCTCGCTTTACCTGGGCTTCCTTCAGTTTGCGCCCAGTCACCCGGAAGTGAAAATGTATCCTGGTGAATACGCTGGGTACTTCATCTGCTCTTTCAGCCTCAATCTCTGCAACACAGGAAGTCACATCCTGCCGAGATTTCTGTAAAATCGAAATAACGTCAAAACTCGTGCAGCCACCCACACCCAGGAGAACAAGTTCCATGGGCCGAATTCCAATGTTTCGGCCACCGGCTGATGGTGGGCCGTCTATCACCACGGTGTGACCACTTTCCGATTCAGCTAAAAAAGTTACGTTATCAATCCACTTAACCGAAGCTTTCATCCAGATTCCACTACCACTAAGGGGCGCTCATGTTACCTGCATGCCCCATTTGCTACCAGAGAACTTCACCCGATGAATCCATCTTTATTCACTAAAATCCGTTATGTGGTTGTTTTGAATCATGGCTAGTCGTACTCTAGAGTATCAAACTCTGTAATGATGAAAGAAATTAAATGGTAAGCCTCACCTTAGCTGCAACCGACGTTGGCAACATGGACGAATTTCTAGCCGCTGCCCACCGACGAAAATACCCTCGTGGTAGTACGATTATCTACGCCGGGGAAGAAAGTAATTCCATCTATTACATCACCAAAGGCTCTGTAACCGTCTTTATCGAAGACGAATCCGGCCGTGAAATCATCGTGGCCTATCTCAACGAGAGCGACTTTTTCGGTGAAATGGCCATGTTCGGGGATCGAGTCCGGTCCGCGTGGGTTAAAGCCAAAACTGAATGTGAAGTAGCAGAACTGGGTTACTTAAAATTTGCAGAACTCAGTAAACGTGACAGCGGTATGCTCTACCACCTGGCGACCCAGCTCGTGGAGCGGCTGGGAAAGACCACGAGAAAGGTAAGCGACCTTGCATTTCTGGACGTTACCGGTCGTGTTGCACGGACACTACTGGATTTGTCCAAAGAGCCCGATGCCATGACCCACCCTGACGGTATGCAAATAAAAGTAACCCGTCAGGAAATTGGCCGGTTGGTGGGTTGTTCCCGCGAAATGGTCGGTCGAGTGCTAAAAACCCTGGAAGAGCAAGGCCTGGTTTCTGTCAAAGGCAAAACAATGGTGGTCTTCGGGACTCGCTAGTCTGAAGTCAGGTAGCCTTTTTTCAAGCAGTTGGACCCGTTATAGAAGCGCGAGATATCAGAAGCTGAATAATTCCTTCAGTTTAGCGCCAGGTTGTTCCTCGCGCATAAACGCCTCCCCGACTAAAAAACCGTAAATACCCCGATCAAGCATCTCCTGGACATCATTTTTATTACGGATGCCACTTTCCGTCACCAGCATGATATTCGAATCAAGCTGATCCATCAATTCGAACGTCGTCTCCAACGATACCTCGAAGGTTCGCAGATTTCTGTTATTGATACCCAGGATGTCAGGCTTAATCTCGAGCGCTCGTTTCAGCTCCGCTCCGTCGTGCACTTCAACCAGCACATCCATTGACAAATCCTTCGCCAATCTGTGCAAAGATCGAAGCTTCTCATCATCAAGGATACTCACAATCAACAAAATGCAGTCCGCATTAATTGCCCGTGCCTCGTAAACCTGATATGGGTCAATCGTGAAATCTTTTCGAAGCACCGGCAACTCAACGCAACTACGCGCATCTGTCAGGTATGTGTTGCTGCCCATGAAAAATTTCACATCCGTCAGTACTGACAAACAACAGGCGCCGGACGCTGCATAACTGCGTGCAATTTCACTGGGAACAAAATTCTCCCTGATCACGCCTTTGGAAGGTGAGGCTTTCTTTACTTCTGCGATCACCGCGGGAACCTGGGCAGAAATCCTTGACTCCAGAGCCAGCCGGAATCCACGCACAGGGTCGGCATTTACCACTGTTTTCTCAAGTTCTTTGATTGAACAGCGACTTCGACTAAGTTCGACCTCGTGCCGCTTCTCGGTAACAATCTTGCGCAAAATATCCGGGGTCATGTGGTCTCCACTGAATCCGCCAGACGCCGGGTGAAATCCGCAAACTCTTTCATCTTTTCCATGGCGAGCCCGGCACCTACCGCATCTTGTGCCATCTCCACGCCCGCCTCGAGGCTGTTGCACAGGCCCGCAACATAGATCGCAGCACCGGCATTTATGCTGACTATATTGGCAGCTCCGCTGTGGCTGCCTTGGAGGGATTGCTGCACCAAAAGTAAACTTTCATCGCTGTTTTCTATCACGAGTTCCGCCAGCGGCGACTTTTGCAGTCCGAAATCCTCAGGGGAAATGTCATACTCGGAGATGTTACCGGACTTTAGTTCGGCAACATGAGTCGGTGCTGAAATACTAATCTCGTCAAGCCCATCGGCGGAATGTACGACCATCACATGCTCACTGCCCAGACTTCGTAACACTTCGGCAACGGGCCGGACCCATTGTTTATCGTAAACACCCAGGAGTTGTCGTTTCGCCAATGCGGGGTTCGTTAACGGGCCCAACAGATTGAAAACGGTGCGAACAATCATCTCCTTTCTCGGCCCGATGGCATGCCTCATAGCACTGTGATGATTCAGTGCAAACAGGAATCCAACCCGTGTCACATCAATACAGCTGGCAACCTGATCGGCGGATAACATAATAACAGCGCCCGCTGCTTCAAGAACGTCAGCACTACCGCTCTTACTCGATGCCCCCCTGTTACCGTGTTTGGCAACACGCGCTCCTGCTGCAGCCGCTACAAACGCACTAGCGGTCGACACGTTGAACTTGTTCGAACCGCTACCGCCCGTACCACAGGTATCTACCAGATTGGCCGTATCTACATTCACAGGCGTGGCAAGTTCACGCATCACAGTCGCAGCCGCGATGAGTTCATCAACTGTCTCTCCTTTCATTCGCAGGCCTACCAGAAAACCACCAATTTGTGCATCCGTCGCATCACCTGCCATGATTAATCGCATCACATCCAGCATTTCATCACGACTCAAATCCTGCTGTGCGATCACCCTGGCAATAGCCGTCGGCATATCCATGGTCTAGCTCCTTTGTGTACTGTTTCTTGTAAACTACTGTCTTATATTAATTACTGTCCGGCTATTTGACCACGCCACGACAGGCTCTTACACGACCAGCTCTTATTTGTACTGTAAAAAGTTACTCAGCAGGGCATGACCGTGTTCAGTCAAAATAGACTCCGGGTGAAACTGAACACCTTCGAGGGATTGATCACACTGTCGTATTGCCATTATTTCATCCCTTTTTCCATCCACCTCAGTCCAGGCTGTTACTTCAAGGGATTCGGGTAACGTTGTCTCGTCGACAATCAACGAATGGTAACGGGTGGCTGTGAATGGATTTGGCAACCCTTTAAAAACGCCTTCACTATTGTGATAAATGTCCGATGTTTTGCCATGCATCACTTGTCGGGCCCGAATGATATCGCCACCCAGCTCCTGGGCAATACTCTGGTGGCCGAGACAAATTCCCAGCAAGGGGAGTTTCCCGGCAAAATTCCTGACTACCTGCATCGAAATACCAGCTTCATTGGGCGTACAGGGTCCAGGCGACAATACGATTGCTGCCGGTGCCAGGGACGCGATCTCTTTGATGGTTATTTCGTCATTTCGAAATACACTGACCTCTTCTCCCAACTCTCCCAGGTATTGCACCAGGTTGTAAGTGAACGAATCATAGTTATCAATCATCAGAATCATTTCCCGCTCCCCTGGTCTCCCATTACCTGCCTCGATTCATCTTTGTTTGATTGCCTGGGGTTTTCGTCCACCTGACTGAGATCAAGGCCATTTTCAGCCAATGTTGCGGCTCGAAAGATGGAGCGCGCCTTGTTGATTGTTTCTTTCCATTCCAACCGGGGAATGGAGTCTGCGACGATGCCAGCTCCCGCCTGAACGTACAATTTCCTGTCCTTTACCACCGCAGTACGAATCGCGATGGCGGTGTCCATGTTGCCAGTCCAGGATAGGTATCCGACCGCACCACCAAAGATGCCACGTTTCTCGGGTTCAAACTCATCGATGATCTCCAGTGCCCGCACCTTGGGTGCACCACTCAGCGTTCCAACAGGGAGGGTTGCTCGGAGTAAATCCATCGCCGTTAATCCATCACGTATCGTGCCTTCAACATGTGAAGCAATATGCATGACATGAGCGTATCTCTCAACCACCATCATCTCCGTCACCTCCACCGTACCAATATCACAAACACGGCCAATATCATTTCGACCCAGGTCAATCAGCATCAGATGTTCGGCAATCTCTTTCGGGTCGGTGAGCAACTCTTCTTCAAGGAATTTATCCTCTGTCTCATTCCGTCCCCGGCGCCGGGTCCCGGCTAACGGCCGAACCGTGACGTCGCCGTTATCCAATCTGGCCAGAATCTCCGGCGAGGAGCTGACAATATGAAAATCCCCAAGGTCCATGTAATACATATAAGGGGACGGATTTAGTGACCTGAGCGCCCGATAGAGATTTAACGGATCACTTTCCATGATTACCGACATTCTCTGGGACAAAACAACCTGCATCACATCACCGGCAACAATGTAATCCTTGATCTTGTCAACATCTGCCTTGAACTGATCCTCACCATAGCTGGAGACGAAATCCTCTTCGTGAATGGCGGGGCCAACGGTTGCTTCTCTTACCGACCGGGGCAGCTCGTTCTGCAAGCTCGATTTCATCTGCTCGAGTCGCAATTGAGCTTTTGCCAGCGCATCGGATTCGCCGGGGTCAGCGTGGGTAATCAGATGGATCTTGCCTTTAACACTATCGAACACCAGCACGTCATTGGACACCATTAACAGAATATCAGGTGTACCTATGGTATCTTCAGGTTGGCTATGACGGATTCTGCTTTCAACGTAGCGCACGGTGTCATAGCTAAAATAGCCAACCAGCCCGCCCGTGTAGATCGGAAGATCCTCGAGTGAAGGATAGCGATAACGTGCCTGAAACTGTTCAACGAAAGCCAGTGGATCATCGCGGGTAACTCGTTCTGACTCGACCCCGTTAATCTCCACGATAATTTCGTCGCCGTAGACTTTCAGTACTTTTTCGGACGGTAGACCTACCATTGAATATCGAGACCACTTCTCACCGCCAGAATTAGCAGATTCAAGCAGGTAACTGTATTTGCCCCTTGCCGCCTTAATGTAGCTGGACAAAGGTGTGTCGAGGTCAGCCAGGACTTCTTCAGTCACGGGGATATGATTAAATCCCTGGGCCGCATATTCAGCAAATAACTCAGGTGTAATTGTGTTCATGGTGCCTCTCAGAGAAGATCTCATGCGTGATCTCCGCTAACTGTTGCGTAAATTTGCTGTGAAAACCTTAAGTGAAAAATCTATTTTTGTAGTAACTTTCTGGGGAAATCGGTTGGAATACCCAGGGCGATCGTCACAGTGACGGATACAACGGTATTAGATCACCATCGCCAGGATAGGGAGAAGCGGTACCAATTGAGACGGTTTATCTCTTTCATTGTTGTTTCGTTGTTGTTTCGTCGTTGAATGTTCCCATCTGTTAATAGCAGTGGGCCGGGACAGCTTAAAACAGACCTACATGCTTATCAACCCAGTGCGGGGAACCTCACGACGAGGTCGTTCGGATCTCCTCTTTCATGGCAGAGATGATCTCCGCATAATTTTCTGAACCAAAAATCGCCGAACCGGCAACAAAGGTATCTGCACCGGACCCGGCAATTTCAGCAATATTGTCCACCTTTACTCCGCCATCGATCTCCAACCTTATGTCCCGCCCACTGTCGTCGATGCGTTTTCTGGCCTGGCGCAGTTTTTCATGTGTCATGGGGATAAACTTCTGACCACCAAACCCCGGGTTAATTGACATGATAAGGATCATATCAACCTTGCCCATCACATAATCAAGGTAACTTAGTGGTGTCGTTGGGTTGAACACCAGGCCACACTTACAACCGCCGCTGCGAATCGTATCCAGGGAACGACCAATATGTTCAGTAGCCTCGGGATGAAACGTAATATAGGACGCCCCTGCTTCAATGAAGTCATCGATAATCCTGTCGACAGGTTTAACCATTAAATGCACGTCAATGGGTGCCTTGACACCGTACTGACGCAACGCCGCACAAACCATCGGCCCTATTGTCAGGTTCGGCACATAGTGATTGTCCATAACATCAAAATGAATGATATCCGCGCCTGCCGCCAGGACATCATCAACTTCCTGTCCCAACCGCGCAAAGTCTGCCGATAAAATTGAAGGAGCAATCGCTGGATCCACTGTCATCCCCTGTTGAAAAAAACTATTCTATCTGAATCACGGTCTGTTGATAACGCCCTTCACCGTATCGCGTAATTCTTTTAACCTTCGGGGGGTGCCGACGTCCGTCCAAAAACCCCTGTAATACTCTCCAGTTAATTCACCCCGGGGGATGGAGGTGTCGAACAGATGTCGCAGGGAACATCTGCCGGGTTTGACAGAATCAAAGAACCCAGCACTGAATATCCCAATGCTTCCCCAGGTAAGTCTGCTCCCATCCAGTTTTAGCAACCCCGACGAGGCGATTGAAAAATCTCCTTCCGCGTGATGTTCGGGGTTATCAACCATCACCAGGTGAGCCTTCTTCCTGATGTCAAATACTCGCAAGCGGCGGAAATCATAGTCCGTGTAAATATCCCCGCTGACCACAGCGAAAGGTTCAACACCCAGAAGCGGTAACGCTTTTTTGATACCGCCTGCGGTTTCCAACAGTTCAGGTTCTTTTGAAAATGAAATTTTTATGGACAGATCGGTTCGCTGATTTATGTGAGTTCTGATCATTTCCCCAAGATAGTGGATATTGATGACGACTTCATCAAATCCGGCAGATTGCAACGCCTCAACATGGTGATCGATCAAAGTTTTGCCATTCAGCCACAGCAAGGGTTTAGGTATGTCACGAGTCAATGGTTGCATGCGCTTGCCCTCACCCGCCGCCAGAATCATGGCCTTCAAGGATTGTCTCCCTCAGAACCTGGTCCCTCAGAACCTGGCCCCTCAGAAATTGGCTGCGTAGAAATTGTTGTCTTTGACCGTCTCTCAGTAAGGGGCCTGGCAGTATTCAGCCTCACTGCAAGATCGGGAAGGATTCGAGCCTGAAGCCACTGACCAAAGGCGCTGACTTCATCATATTCCCGGCAGACTTCCAGAATGTATTCCATCACCAGGGGTATGTCGTGCAGGTAGTTGGATTTAAAGTCCCTGAGATGCAACCGGCTAAAGATACCGGCGCATTTGATGTGTCGCTGCAGACCCATTAAGTCAAACCAGCGCATAAAATGTTCAAAATTAACGTCTGGCTCCAGCATCTGCCAGTAACCTTTCACCCGGGTAACCACCTCGTGCCGGGGAAACCTCCAGTAACAATCCTTCAGTAAAGAAACCAGGTCGTAGGTCACGGGGCCCTTGATCGCATCCTGAAAGTCGATGATTCCAGGACTGTTTTCTTCTGTAATCATCAAATTGCGGCAATGGAAATCGCGATGCACAAATACCAGGGGTTGCTCAAGCGCATTGGTCACCATCAGCTGAAACACCGATTCAAGGTGCCTGCGCTCGTCCGGTTGCAGTGATACCCCCATTTGTTTGGCCAGGAACCAGTCTGGAAACAGGTCCATTTCCTGTCGCAGTACAGACTCTGAATAGACCGGTAACCCTGACGTTTCCACCTTCGAAAACTTTGTCAGAGTCGTCAAGGCTGCACTGTATAGCCCCGCTGTGCGCTCCTTGTCTCCGGTTTGAAGGGCGTCCAGATACAATTCATCTCCAAGGTCTGAGAGCATCATGTAGCCTGCTGAAAAATCCACATCATAGACCCGCGGAGCGTTAAGCCCATTGTCACCAAGAAGCCTGGCGATCTGAACGAATGTCGGGTTGTCTTCCTTTTCCGGTGGCGCATCCACAAAAATATAACTGCCGGATGCTGCCTGGCCACGAAAATATCTCCGGAAGCTAGCATCATCGGATGCCGGATAAAGCCTGAACTCATTACCCATCTTCTCGCCCCGATCGAACAATCGGGCTCGAGCCCAGATGTTTAACTGTTTTTCCCGGCTTTGTTGCACATTCTTGACCACGTCTGGGTTTACCATGTCTTGTCGCAGGAAGTACCTGACCTTATATGATGAATGCTTTATTATCCCCTATCTCCTTTACCCGGCGAAAGGCCACACCCATCAGTTCCTGTTTAGAATCAGCCTAACTTGAGTCAAAAAAACGCCATTTCAATTTTGTGCCTGTCTGGACTGTTAAACATAAGCGGGAGTTTCGCTGACCAGGACCTTGAATCGGACCACCCGAACAACACTGCGGCAGAAATCGACTGGCAGGCAGCCGATCATATGTCTCCCACTGATCTTGAAGCCCTGCCCTATTTCTGTCATGGCCGGTATCTGGAACCCGAAAAACGCCAAACCCTGATACCCGGTGCAATGGAAGCCGCGGCGAACAACGCGAATTACGAAATCGACAAATTAATGACCTTGACCGGTGATGTCTTGCTGATTCAGAACGCCCAGGAGATTCATTCACCCAAAATCGTCCAAAACGAAGAAACTCAAATTGCGGAGATTGACGGGCCCCTGCGGATTCGACAGGACGGGATGCTATTAACCGGCGAGCATGCAAGCTCGAACCTGCTTACTGGTACAGGTGTGATCGATCGAGGGACATTTCTACTCCACCAGTCCGGCTATCGAGGCAACGCATCCAGCATTAGTCTGGAGGAAAACGGCCATATCATCATGGACAATGCCAGCCTGACCCGATGTGATCCCGGCAGCACTGCCTGGATGATGAACTCGAACAGCCTCAACCTCGTGCCGGATAAAGGGGTTGGTATCGCGCGTAACATGACCATCAAGGTCAGAAACGTACCCGTTCTTTATTTCCCTTATCTGCGGTTCCCAATCAACAGTGATCGACAATCAGGATTCCTGTTGCCAAATATTGGCTACGATTCCGACGGTGGAACGGACATCAATATTCCCTATTACTTCAACCTGGCGCCGAACTATGATGCGACGTATGAGTTAAGGAGCCTGTGGAAAAGAGGTCTGATCAACGACGGGCAATTCAGGTTCATGACCCGTCGCTCAATGAACCAGATTAATGGCGCGTTCCTGTACAAGGATGATATTTACGACGATCGCATTCTTCGCGATGAGACAGAAGATGGGGTGGATATTCCAGTCCGGGACTTTGAAAAGCAGGATCGCTGGTTACTCAATATTCGCCATGATGGAGGCCTGGATTCACGCTGGAAGACAACCATTGACTATAGCGCAGTGTCCGATATCGACTATCTGCATGATATCGGTGGCAATGTTGGATCAAGCGCTGTCGAGCAATTCATCAACCCCGTAGATTCCAGTTTTACAAATCGGCGTACCGCAGCCCTGGACCGAATTGGTACCGTGGAATATCGAGGTGATAACTGGAACACGGCACTGACCCTGCAGGGCTTTCAAAACCTGGACACGATCCCATTGCCCCAGTACGAAAGACTGCCTTCGCTGTCGACTAACTGGTACCAGCAATTGCGTGCGGTTAACGCTGATGTAAAACTGGATTACACGTTTTTTGACAAGAACAATACGGGTCTGCTGGGCGCAGATGCGACCATCGGCGAACGCGTCGTTGCAGACTTTGGGGTAAGTTGGCCGTTCGTCTCTATCTGGGGATTTGTCGAACCGGCAATAGGTCTCATCCATCGTAAGTACAATCTCGATGACTCACCCCCGTTAGGCCGTGCCAACCCGGAGCTCACAATACCTCGCTTTTCCATCGACTCCGGCCTTTATTTTGATCGATTTTTTAACTGGGGAGATGCAAAAATCCAGCAGACTCTCGAACCAAGAGTGTACTTTCTCTCGGTTGACTATGCAGATCAGGACGATCTGCCAAAATTCGATGCTGCCGCATTTCCTTTGACCTATACATCCATCTTTCGTGAGAATCGGTTTACCGGTTACGATCGAATCGGTGACGCCCGACAGTTTAGTCTTGGGCTCACAACCCGCTTCTTATCGGGGGAGACAGGCGCGGAGTTTCTCTCGGCGAGTATAGGGCAGATCCACTATCTGAAGGATCGTGAGGTTATATTCAAACCCACGCCAGATGAGGATCCGACGGCAAAACGATCCGCGCTATTTACTCAGGCTCGCTTGTCTCTGGCCAACGGCGTGAGTGTCTCCCACACTTTTGAGTGGGAACCTGAGGTCAAACGAACCAATCGCAGTACTTTTGGACTAAAGTACCAGACCGGCCAACGAAAGATCTTCAATCTAAGTTATATTTACACCAGTCCCGACGTCCAGATCCCAACCCTGATTGCCAGTTCCGAAGAATCTGACCTGAGTTTTATCTGGCCATTGGTCCGGCAGTGGAGCGTGATCGGACGATGGAATTTTGGCTGGGATGACCATCGAACTATTGAATCATTCGTCGGTCTTGAATATAACGACTGTTGCTGGAAGTCCAGACTGGTGGTCCGACGTTTCCTGAAGGAGCCGAGAGCCATTATCACTCTGGTGGACGACCCAAACTCTCCCGGGGATGTCATCGCCCTGACAGATATCACAACGCCGTCCGAAACCGGCATCTTTTTCGAGTTTCAGATGAAAGGCCTGGCGACCCTGGGCAAACGCCTGGATACACTGTTGGAAGATGCTATTCCCGGATACAGAAACAGGGAAAACGCCATTGGGTTATAATCAAACAAAATTGGGTTTGTAAATGAACAGAATCTCAACATTGTTATCTCTGTCGACCGGGCTGGCTACCGCTGTATTGATATCTTTCCCGGCATCGGCTTCACTGGTCATCCTGGACAAAATCATCGCCGTGGTCGACGAGGATGTCATTATGCAGTCCGAATTGGACGTCCGACGCCAGTCCATCCAGACGCAGGTTGAAAGTGCCGGGCAACAAATGCCACCGGAAGATATCCTCAACCAGCAAATTATAGAACGACTTATCGTGGAGAGCCTTCAACTACAAATGGCAGACCGCGCAGGGGTACGTATCAGCGACGAGGAGCTGACAGAAGCGATGCAGGGGATAGCCCAGCAGAATAATATGAGCTTGTCTGAGTTTACCGTTGCCATCCAACAAGATGGTATCTCCTATGTTGATATGCGCGAGCAGATCCGCCGTGAGATTGCCATAAGTCGTGTGCAGCAGGGAATCATGCGAAGCCGTATCAAGATAACAGAACAGGAGATCAAGAATTTTCTGGCATCAGAGCTGGGTGAAGTAATCACTGCGGATGAATATCGGTTGGCACACATTCTGCTGCCCATACCTAATGATGCGAAATCCGAACAGATATTAAGCGTGAAACGTGAAGCCCAGTCATTAATTGACCAGGTTAACCAGGGGGCTGACTTTCATGGACTCGCTATACAAAAAAGCGCTGGTCAAAACGCCTTGGAGGGAGGCGACCTGGGCTGGCGCAAAGCAGCCCAGCTACCAACTATGTTCGCTGATATCGCCCAGGATATGGCAACGGGTGATATCTACGGCCCCATAAAGAGTGGCAGTGGCTACCACATTATAAAACTACTGGAAAAACGTGGCGCAAAAGCCGAAGGTCAGGTGGATCAAACTGAAGTACGCCATGTACTGATTCAAACTTCTGAAATCAGAACAGAACAGGAAGCCAGAGAGTTGGCAGAATCCCTGAGAGAAGAAATAGTCAACGGTCGCGATTTCGACGAGATCGCAAAGTTGCACTCGGATGATCCGGGATCCGCCTTGAGTGGTGGAGACCTTGGCTGGAACCGTCAGGGTACTTTCGTACCGGAATTCGAGAGCCAAATGGAGTCAGTTGCTTTAAACGAGATTTCACCTGTGTTTAAAACAGTGCACGGATACCACTTCCTCCAGATCACTGGCCACCGGGTAGAAGATTTCAGCGATCGATTCAGGATGGGACAAGCCGAACGCTACCTGAGAAATCAAAAGATGGACGAAGAAGTGCAGACCTGGATTATGGAAATGCGTGAAGACGCCTTTGTTGAAATTCGGATCTGATGGACTTTTGATCTGCTAGCTGATTACCAGTGATGTCTTCCAAACCCACGCTGGCAATAACTCCCGGGGAGCCTGCAGGCATCGGCCCCGATATCGCGCTGTTGCTAAAGAAACAGGATTTAGGCGCGAGATTAGTTCTCGTAGCTGATCCAGGCCTGATGCAACAAAGAGCGCAACTGCTCGGCCTCCCAACCCCTGATTTTCATATCTGCAACCATCAGAATGATATCCTTGACGGTCATATCAATATCATACCAGTGAAGCCTGGTTGCATTTCAAAGCCCGGCGAACTGAACCCCAGCAACGCGAACTATGTGCTGCAGTGCCTCGATACGGCGGTACAACTGTGCGAGTCAGGCGCCTGTCAGGCCCTGGTAACCGGCCCGGTAAACAAGGCAATCATCAACGAAGCGGGGATTGCTTTTACCGGCCATACAGAATGGCTCGCAAAAAGAACCAACACATCCCAGGTGGTCATGATGCTGGCGACTAGGAACTTACGGGTGGCCCTTGCGACAACACATCTGCCACTACGTGAGGTGGCAGATGCGATCCAATATGACTCACTGCTAACTACCCTGGATATCCTGCATCGGGATCTTCGGAACAGGTTCAATATCGCAAATCCCAGAATTATCGTCTGCGGCCTCAACCCTCATGCCGGTGAGAACGGTCACCTGGGCCATGAAGAACTCGACATCATCATTCCCGCGCTGGAAGATGCCAGCAAGTCAGGCATTAATGTTACTGGCCCCATACCTGCCGATACGGCATTCACGCCAGCCAGCTTGCGTGAAACCGATGCTGTGTTGGCTATGTACCACGACCAGGGGCTACCGGTTCTGAAACATCAGGGTTTTGGGGATGCCGTCAACATTACACTCGGTTTGCCAATCATCCGGACCTCCGTTGACCACGGTACCGCACTGGATCTCGCGGGAACGGGTAAGGCTGACCCAGCGAGCCTGAACACGGCCATTCGATATGCCATCGATCTGGCGTCAAGGAACCACTGACATGCGAGCCCGCAGGCGCTTCGGCCAGAATTTTCTTCATGACCAGAACATCATCCGAAAAATAGTCGAAGTAATTAATCCGCAGCCGCAGGACCATATTCTGGAAATCGGCCCTGGCAGAGGAGCCCTGACCGACCTGCTGCTGGAGTCCGGCTGTCAGCTGGATGTTGTCGAAATAGACAGGGACCTCGCATCCGGGCTACGCGCAAAACACCCGGGTCTCAATATCATCGAGTCTGACATCCTTAAGTACGATATTTCCGAGATCGAATCCGGCGTACCGTTCAGGATTGTTGGCAATTTACCGTACAACATCTCTACACCCTTGTTGTTCAAGTTATTTAATAAACTGGACCTTATCAACGACATGCACTTCATGCTTCAGCTTGAAGTCGTTGAACGAATGACCGCAACCCACTCAACATCTGACTATGGCCGTTTATCCATCATGAGCCAGCTGTACTGTGACACTGAAAAATTATTTACCGTTTCTCCTGAATCGTTTGTACCCCGTCCGAAGGTGATGTCAGCGATTATTCGTTTAAGCCCAAAGCAGAACCAGCGCAATGTCGATGTAACTTTGTTCCAGCGTATCCTCACCCAGGCATTTAGCGCACGACGAAAAACGATCCGCAACGCCCTGAAAGGATTTGCAACTGTCCAGGACCTTGAATCGCTGGGCCTGGACCCCAAGTTACGGCCTGAAAACCTGTCTCTGGAAGACTACCTGTCAATTGCAACACAATCTTCTGAACGACCCCGTGAATCCCGTCGCTCATGAAGCTGTTGTTATGAGCAACTCTCTATGAGCAACTCACCATGAGCAACTCACCATGAGTAACTCTCCATGAGTACGTATGCACTGGGTGATATCCAGGGTTGCTTCGACGAATTGCAGTTATTGCTGCGTTCAATCAATTTTGACGAGCATCACGATGAGCTCTGGTTTGTGGGCGATCTGATCAATCGCGGTCCGAAGAACCTGGAAACCATCGATTTTGTTATGTCCCTGCCACGGGTCAAAGTAGTACTTGGCAACCATGACTTGCATTTCCTGGCAGTGGCAACGGGCCATCATGCAGTTACCCGAAGTGATACCCTGGACGACCTGCTGCAAGCACCTCATCTTAAAAAAATAATTGACTGGATGCGCCATCTGCCACTTATCGTTCGCAACGAAACACTGGGATGTACCATGGTTCATGCCGGTATCCCACCGATCTGGACTGTCGATGAGGCGATTGAGTTTGGATCAGAAGTGTCACAGGTGCTTGGTAGCGACCGCTACAACGACTTTTTTACCCATATGTACGGTAATCAGCCATCGACCTGGTCTGACCAGCTTGAAGGCTGGGATAGACTTCGGGTGATTACCAATTACCTTACGCGTTTACGCTACTGTACCAACGATGGTGAGATGGAACTTACCCACAAGGCCGAGATTCAACCGGACGGTTTTTCACCCTGGTTTACTTTCCCGCTGGTAGACAACCAGCCCGATCAAGAGGGACAGTTACAACAGCCGTTACAACAGCGAAGAGACACGATCTTGTTCGGACACTGGGCGGCTATTGAAGGCATTACCCATCAACCGGGCATCATTGCCCTGGATACCGGTTGCGTCTGGGGAAGAGAACTTACCGCGTACCGGCTGGAAGACCAGCAGTTTTTCTCCGTTTCAGCAATAAATCGTTGATAATAGGTTTATGGAAGTATTTCTGGTAGGCGGCGCGGTCCGCGATAAATTGCTCAACCAGCCGATCACTGAACGCGATTGGGTCGTTGTTGGTGCCACGGAAGAGCAACTGGTTAAGGAAGGGTACACCCGGGTTGGTAAGGACTTCCCGGTTTTTCTGCACCCAGAAACAAAAGAAGAGTACGCCCTGGCCCGTACCGAACGAAAAACCGGTGAGGGTCACCGGGGGTTTGCCTGCGACGCCAACGAGAATGTCAGCCTGGAAGAGGACCTGCTCCGTCGCGACCTTACGGTCAACGCAATCGCGGAATCCACCGATGGTCGACTCATCGACCCGTACGACGGACTTTATGATCTCAAGAAGAAAGTGTTGCGACATGTTTCCAGTGCTTTTGAAGAAGACCCTTTGCGGGTGCTTCGAGTCGCAAGATTCGCGGCAAGATTCCCCGATTTTGCGATTCACCCATCGACTGAAATCTTGCTGCGAACCATGATCGGCCGCGGCGATCTGCTTGAACTCCCAGCAGAAAGGATATACGCAGAGATAGACAAGGCGCTTGGCACAGACGAACCCCTTCGATTTTTCATAACCCTTAACAGTCTGGGCGCTAGCGAACATTTGTGGCCAGAGATTACTGATAAAGGGATTAAACTAGCACAGGCGCTTGCTGCTAGAACCACCGATAAAGCCTTCAGGTTTACAGCTATCTTGTGGCCCAACAGCACCGCAGAAATCGCGGAATTGGCGAGTCGCCTGAAAATACCCAACCACATCAGTGAACTGGCACTATTGTCGTGCGGCACCTATGAAACCTGGAGTCAGGCAAACACCACTAAAGCCCACACTGTCGTCGAGTGGTTCTATCTGGTTGATGCGTTTAGACGTCCGGCGAGATTCCTTCGATTAAACACTTATTTTTCCATGGTAAGCGAGGCATTGGGTGTTCCCGATCTTTCTGCTGACTGGAAAACACACTTCGATATTACCCGGGCAATTTCTGCCAGGGATCTCATGCCTGCTTATTCAGGGCCCGCGCTTGGCAAGGCCCTGCGATCAGCCCAGGTGGATGCGCTGATTAAATCCGAACGAGTCGCCGAGTAAACCAGGGGGCTAACCGCCTATTTTGTATGCTAATCGTTTGAAATCGTGGCTGAACGGGTGCCAGAAAGCAGGCATTCGTTGCGTCATACAAATTCCGGCAATATTGGCTTTCGGTGACATCCAGATATGCGTCCCGGCCATACCACCCCAGTGATATTCACCAACAGCCGAATCAGGTTCCCC
This sequence comes from Gammaproteobacteria bacterium, assembly GCA_012960755.1. The sequence goes on along the minus strand of DUAT01000041.1, from coordinate 220,163 downwards.
TTCGGCAGGTGCTTCCTTCAGGGCAAACCCCAGGCCAAACCTGGTTGCGGGAATTTCCCAAAATGGAAAATTTACACCAACGCCTTTTGCCAACTGGTTGGTTCGCATTAAATCGAGGGTTTCAGTTTTCACCAATCGGTGCCCACGCCATTCCCCGCCATTGACTAACATCTGAACAAAGGCGAGATAGTCACCCAGGGTCGACATCAACCCACCGCCGCCCGACAGGAAGGTGGTAGGCTGTGAGTTCGCTCCTTCATAGGGATCGTCCGCCTTGGTATAGCCACTCGCCATTGGGTCCAGGGGATTGGTTGGCAGGTACATGGTGGTGAAACGGTCCTGTTTTTCCTTCGGCACATGAAAGTCTGTATCTACCATACCTAAGGGGTTAAATATTCGCTCTTTTAGAAACGTGTCGAATCTCATCCCGGAGAGTACTTCGACCAGGCGCGCCGTCACGTCTGTCCCAAGGCTGTACCTCCAGAAACTTCCGGGTTGATACGCCAGAGGGAGTTCAGCAACTCCCTGACACAGGCTCTCCAGTGTCGTTCCGCCTGGGACAGCCAAAGGATTGACACCGGAGGCGATATAAGCCTTATCAATAATCGATTCAGGTTCAATAAAACCATAGGAAAGCCCCGCCGAGTGGCTCAGGATCTGGTTAATTCGAATAGCGTCGTGCACAGGTTCAACGTCATCAATATTGTCTGCATCTGCCTTCAGTACTCTCATATCAGAAAATTCAGGAAGGTAATTTTCTAGAGGATCATCCAGTTGAAACTTACCTTCGTCAAACAACATCATGGCCGCAATTGACGTCGCAAGCTTGGTGCTCGAATGCATCCTGAATATGGCATTCTCAGGCAAGGGACGATTTGTTTCGTGATCCAGGGGCCCATAGGTTTTTACGTCAACGACGTCCGTACCTTGCATTATCAATGTGTTACAGCAGGGAATAATCTCTTCGTCGACATACCACTGCATACGCTCATGGAGCTCGGTGAAATCAAGACCAGTTTCTGTTACTTCTATTGCCATCTGTTTTCTCTTTTTTTTGTTGCTGCGTGCCTGAATATAATTATTTATGGCCGGTTTCACGTTCAAGAGCCCGGTAACCAATATCCGTTCTGTAGTGCGGATTATTGTATGAGATTTTTCTTACGATCTGGTAGGCACGTTCTTGCGCCTCTTTAACATTGTTACCCAAAGCGGTAACACCCAACACGCGTCCACCATTGGTTAAAATTCTGCCGTTAACCAGGGAAGTCCCCGCATGAAACGTTTTTGTATCAGCGGTATCCAATGGGATATCCGTGATTTCATCACCTTTGTGGTAATCCAGCGGGTAGCCCCCCGCAGCCATGACAACCGTTAGTGCAGTGCGAGAATCGAATGCTATCTCTTGCCCTGCAAGTTTGCCATCAATGGCATCATCACATAATTGAACAAGATCTGATTGCATTCTTATTAAAACTGGTTGGGTTTCGGGATCCCCAAATCGGCAATTAAACTCAATAACTCTGGGATTTCCAATGCTGTCTATCATCAATCCTGCGTACAGAAATCCGCTGTAGGCATTTCCGTCCTCCTTCATACCGGCAATGGTAGGTTTGATCACTTCGGACATTATTTTTTCGTAAACTGCTGGAGTAACCACAGGCGCAGGTGAATAGGCCCCCATACCACCGGTGTTGGGTCCCTTATCACCATCATAGGCGGCTTTATGGTCCTGGGACGATGCAAACGGAATTGCATGATCGCCATCTGCAATCACGATAAAACTTGCTTCTTCTCCCTCGAGAAACTCTTCAACCACCACCCTGGCACCGGCACGGCCAAAAGCATTGCCCTGCATCATGTCCCGGATTGCCCCAATCGCCTCATCATGATCCTGGGCAATAATGACACCTTTACCTGCAGCCAGGCCATCTGCCTTGACCACCATCGGGCAGGCCATCTTGCGCGCATAAGCGACGGCATCCTTGACTTTGTCAAAACTCCCGTAAGCTGCCGTCGGAATGTTGTATCGAGCCAGAAAGTCCTTGGTGAAACTCTTCGAGCCTTCCAACTGTGCGCATTTGGCGGTGGGGCCAAAACAACGTAGACCCGCCATCCTGAATTGATCGACCGCACCTTCAACCAGCGGTGCTTCAGGGCCGATAATGGTCAAATGGACATTTTCTTTGACAGCAAAGGCAATCTGGGCACCAATGTCCATGACGTCAATCGCAACGTTGGACAGTTTTCCATCATTCGCCGTCCCGGCATTTCCGGGTGCTACGAAGACCTGGGAAACCATCGGAGACTGGGCGGCTCGCCATGCCAAACCATGTTCACGCCCACCCGAACCTGTTACAAGAATCTTCATTTTGTTTGCCTTTCGTTACTCTCGCCTTTAAAAAAGTCGCGCCTTTATTTGTTGAAAAGCGACGCTTCTTATTACAAATAGCGACGCGCTTCATTCATAAACTAATGACGAAAGTGCCGCATACCCGTAAACATCATCGCCATACCAGCTTCATTTGCAGCCTGTATCACCTCTTCGTCCCGCACCGATCCCCCGGGCTGTATCACGGCAACAATTCCGGCTTTCGCCGCAGCGTCAATACCATCTCTAAAAGGGAAAAACGCATCCGAAGCCATTACAGAACCTTTAACCTCAAGATTCTCATCTGCCGCCTTGATACCCGCGATTATTGCACTATAGACCCGGCTCATCTGGCCAGCACCGACGCCAATTGTACGTTCATTTTTAGCGTACACAATCGCATTGGATTTCACGTAGTTCGCCACAGTCCAGGCAAATAGCAGGTCACGCCTTTCTTCAGTTGTTGGTTGCCGGTCGCTCACGACTTTCAACGATTCATCGTCCAACAACACAAGGTCGGTGTCCTGGACCAGTAAACCACCCCGCACGTGTTTATAACTTTGCTCACCGATTCTGTCGTGAGCCTGATTAGCGCATTCTAAAATTCGAACATTCTTGCGCCTGGTGAATACCTGTTTTGCTTCGTCGTCTATTTGAGGCGCAATAACAACCTCTGCAAATTGCTTACCGATGATTTCTTCAGCAACGTCTGCGGTAATACCACGGTTAAACGCAATGATGCCGCCGAAGGCCGAGGTCGTATCGGATTCGAATGCCAGTTTGTAGGCTTGCAGCGGGCCACTGGCAACTGCAACGCCACAGGGATTTGCATGTTTGACGATGACACAGGCCGGTTCTGAAAATGCCTGGACGCATTCCAATGCTGCATCAGTATCAGCTACATTGTTAAAGGACAGCTCTTTACCCTGACTCTGGGTTGCGGTACCCACACCAGCAGCACTATTTTCCTCTACATAAAATGCTGCACCTTGATGAGGATTTTCGCCATAGCGCATTGATTGTTTTTTAACGTATTGTCGCGTGATGGTATTTGGGAATGCCGAACGATGACCGGTTTCAAGATCAATCGCACCGAGATAGTTTGCAATCGCTGCATCATAGCGGGCAACATGTTCAAACGCTTTCACCGCTAATCGAAAACGCGTCTGGTAAGAGATCCACCCGGACAGCGCTTTCATCTCTTGTATCACTTCCAGGTAGTCATTGACATCAACCAGCACCGTGACACTGGCAAAATTTTTGGCAGCTGATCGAACCATGGCCGGGCCACCGATATCGATATTTTCAATCGCATCGGTGAAGCTACTTTTTGGATCTGCCACTGTATTTTCGAACGGGTAAAGGTTAACTACAACCAGATCTACCGCAGAAATCCCGTGTTCATCCATCACCTCAACATCAATTCCGGTTCCATCAGCATTCCTTCTTCCCAGCAACCCACCATGAATTTTTGGATGCAAGGTTTTAACCCGCCCGTCCATCATTTCCGGAAAACCGGTATATGCCGAAACTTCACGAACATCGGCACCCAGATTGTTCAACAATTTATACGTTCCACCGGTTGATAGAATCTGAACCTCTGACTTCATCAACTCCCGGGTAAGAACCTCCAGCCCTGTTTTGTCTGAAACGCTAATCAGCGCAGTCTTGATCTTGAAATTCTGCATGGGCATATCCATTGGCTGCGTGGGAATAGTCCCGGTCCAGTCTGAGAACACTTTCCGCAGTGGAAAAGAAAAGGACGGCAAATACCGTCCTCAAATTGTGTGGGAAGTTTACACGCCCGAACGAGCAAAAGGAACGACTAGCAAGTGTGAGAAAAAGTTCCCGTTAGATGCAAGGCAAAACCTGCTAAAGCATTCCGTACTTTTTCAATTTCTTACGCAGCGTGCCGCGATTTAATCCTAATATTAAAGCTGTTTGACTCTGGTTGTTTTCGGTCATCTTCAGGACACAGTTAAGCAGCGGAATTTCCACTTCAGATAACACCAACTCATAAAGATCCGTTACCTGTTGATCATCCATGGTGTTCACGTAGCCCTTCACAGCAAATTCGACAGACTCTCCCAGTGTTGGCAGGTGGGGTTCAGGTATGGTTTCACGAGTAAATTCTCGAACATTTGATGTTTGAATGAATCCGGTCATGGTCTATTCTCCAGCTTCAGGCTGCTTGTCCCGTGCGTTCATTGATCCTCATAAGTGCGTTTTCAATTGCCTGGATCTGTTCCTGGCTATGACTCAAGCCATTGAATTCTCGAAGAAAGCTACTTTCAACATAATCTTTGGCAGCATAGTCTTTGGAAATTCCTCTAAAGTACCAGCCGACGTGCTTTCTCGCGATACGAGGTCCCATTACCTCACCATAAAACTCCGCGAGGTTCTTAATATGTGAGATGAGGATGGTTTTTACCTCACACAAACCCGGGCTTTTTTTCAGTTTTCCCGTTTTAAGGTAGTGGTCAATCTGCGCAACCAGCCAGGGACGCCCCTGGGCTGCACGACCGACCATGACCGCTGCGGCTCCTGTCTGGCTAAGAACATCGGCTGCTTTTGTTTCCGAGTCGATATCCCCATTGGCAATGACCGGTATGGAGACCGACTGAACAATCTCTCCAATTGCCTCATAGTCGACCTGCCCGGTAAATCTGCAAGCCCTGGATCGACCGTGAACGGTTAATAGTTGCACTCCGGTTGATTCCGCCATGCGTGCAATAACCTGGGCGTTCTTTTCCTGCAGCGACCAGCCCAGCCTTATCTTCAGTGTGACAGGAACATCCACCGCATTGACCACGCTCTCGAGAATTCTACCTACCAGTTGTTCGTCCCGCATCAGGGCAGATCCAGCCATTTTGTTGCAGACTTTTTTTGCAGGACAGCCCATATTGATATCAATAATCTGGGCACCACGCTCCACGTTCAGCCTGGCTGCCTCGGCCAGTATTCGAGGATCACCACCGGCAATCTGTATCCAGCGCGGTTCTGACTCAGTCTGAAATCTCAGCCGGTGGCTGGATTTCACCGTATCCCACAATCGATGGTCACTGGTCACCATTTCCGACACCACCCAATACGCTCCCTGACTGCGACACAGGTTTCTAAACGGCTGATCTGTTACTCCAGCCATCGGTGCGATCACGACATTACTGGGGTGTTCAAAGGGACCTATTTTCAAGAGAGGTTTCAAGAGAAGTTGCCGGGGAATGGGTCGATCATCATACCAACACTGACTTTAGTTCAACAAGACCGTAATCGAATAACCTACGACCTGATTACCCGGGTCCACAATTTCCATTGACAGATGGACGTCGTGATTGGAAGGAATGTAACGATTCCCGGTCACTTCACCGCCAACATACTCAGACGGCTTAAACACCCTGGAGGCGACAATTCGACCCGTAATATCCGTAAACCTGAGCCTGAGTTCCGGATATCGCTGTTTGAACTCGCCGCTGTTTTTTAAAATGGCATCTACGATCAAGGCAGACTCAATCTCCGGATGTGTTCGAATCACCAGATTCGTCGCCGACAAAGAGTCCGGATCATGGAACGCTGTCGGCTCACGATCCAACAGATTGAATGCTTTTTTATAATAGGGTCTAAGACTCGTGTTTTGCGACAGGTTATCTCTGTTGGACCAGGCAAATTGAAACACCAGGATCAACATTGCGACTGTCGCAAGACTCGTCCAAAGCAAGGTGCGCCTTCGTATTAACGGAGCATATTCCCCGACAATTGTCAGGTTATCCTCCCCCACGACAATCTCCCCATCAAACCCTTCGATAGGTGAACTCCGTACTTCGTCCCCAATCTGCTCTTGTAAAGAGCCCTCAGCCTGCTCCTGTAAAGAGCCCTCAGCCTGCTCCTGTAAAGAGCCCTCAGCCTGCTCCTGTAAAGAGCCTTCAGCCTGCTCCTGTAAAGAGCCCTCAGCCTGCTCTTGTGAAGAGCCCTCAGCCTGCTCTTGTGAAGAGCCCTCAGCCTGTTTTTGTGAAGAGCCCTCAGCTTGCTCTTGTGAAGAGCCCTCAGCCTGTTTTTGTGAAGAGCCCTCAGGTTCACTAAACCCTCTGCCTCCCCGTAAGGACTCATCATTGCCATCTATCGTACCTGTACCGGTGGCGTCTTCTGTTTCCTTGTCTGCCGCTTGCGAACTGTTTACCGCAAAGATGCTGTTTTCTTCGTAGCGCTGGAAGTCTTCTAATTCCTGCTGGAAATCAACAGGGTCGGTGTTCTTAATTTCCGGAGCACGATCGGAGTTACTCTCATTGGCACGAAAGACCTGTAAACAAGCACCGCATCGTACTACGCCATTGGCTGCTCCTAACTGGACGTCGGTCACCTTGAAAGTCGTGTCGCAGTTCGGGCAGCGGGTAAAATGTTCAGCTTCTGCCATTAGTTTTTTCTCGCGTGCAAACACACCCAGCCATCATCAATCTCCTCACCCACGAATTGCAAAGGATAGGCTTGTTTTACCGAGTTCGATTGAGACTCCATAATACCTGACAAGAGAAGATTTGCTTGCGGTTTCATCATATCAATCAGTTGCCCGGCCAGGTCGATCAGGGGTTGTGCAAGAATGTTGGCAACCACGACATCAAACTTCTCAGGCTTGATGTCCGACGGTAAACAGACTTGTAACCGGCTATCTACGGCGTTCCTCTTCGCATTGTCCCGGGACGCGACAAGCGCCTGGGGATCATTGTCCACGGCAACAACAGAACTGGCGCCCAACAACAAGCTAGCGATGCCCAGAATTCCGGACCCCGAGCCGAAATCCACCACTTTCATCCCGGGTTTAATCGACCTGTCCAACCATTCCAGGCACATCTTCGTCGTCGCATGAGTGCCGGTCCCGAATGCAAGCCCAGGGTCGAGGCCCATGACAACCGCACCCGACTCGCTTACTTTGTGGCCGGTAGGGCAAACCCAGAGGCGTTGTCCGAATTGCATCGGTTTAAATCGAGTAAGCCATTCTCTTTCCCAGACACGATCCCCCAGTGACTCAACGTAGAGCAGTTCAAACCCTGCCTCCTTCATCGACTGGCGAATCACCTCAACATCGATTTTTTCTTCGTACAGGCCAGTTGCTGTCACCTTATCCCAGACCGGGATCTCACCGGGCCCAGGTTCAAAAATAGGATTGTCTTGTGCGTCTACCAGTGTCACCGAAACAGCCCCAGTCCTCCAAAACAAATCTTCCAAACCTCGTAGGTGTCCCGAGTCGGTTCGAACGGCAAGGCTTTTCCAATCCATCAGGAAACGATACCAGCGGCTGTTTGGGTATTGTAGGTCCCGTTAAGAAAGTCAGTGCTGGCAAGGATTTCCTGTAACAGTGGAATCCCTGTGGCAATACCTTCGATCCGAAATTCGCTCAACGCCCTGCGCATTCTGGCAATGGCTTCATTTCTGTTTTTGCCATGGACCACAAGCTTAGCCAGCAATGAATCATAATGATGCGGGACCAGGTAGCCAGCGTAAACATGCGAATCTACCCTTACCCCATGACCTCCCGGGGCATCATACCTGACAACTAAACCAGGGCTCGGGTTGAAATTGGCATCTTCCGCATTAATGCGGCATTCAATTGAATATCCCTCGATTTTGACATCTTCCTGGGTGAGCGGCAGTTCGCCGGAATCAGCTATGGAAAGCTGAGCTTGTACGATATCCACGCCAGCCACCATTTCGGTGACCGGGTGTTCAACCTGGAGCCGGGTATTGATTTCCATAAAATAGAATTCCCCATCCTGGTAGAGAAATTCAAGGGTTGCAGCATTTTGATAATCCAACCTTGTCAGGGCCGATGCCGCCGAGTTCGCCAGAGCGTCCAGCGACTTCGAATCAATTCCCGGGGCAGGCGCTTCTTCGATGATTTTCTGATGCCGACGCTGAATTGAACAATCCCGTGTACCGAGGTGAACCACTGTACCGCGACCATCGCCGAGAACCTGTACTTCTATATGTCTGGCGTCTGCTAGATATTTCTCCAGGTACAATTCATCCCGTCCAAAATTGACGTTTGCCTCTGATCTTGCTTCTGAATAAACACCAACCAGTTCCGACTCATTATGAATCAGACGGATGCCACGTCCACCTCCGCCAAACGTCGCCTTGATGACCAACGGATATCCTATGTCCCTGGCGGATTCTACTGCCTCCTGGAGGTTCAAAACACTATTCGAACTACCCGGAATGGCTTGCAGGCCATTTGACGCCATGACCTGGCGGGCTTTGGATTTGTCTCCAAGGGCTCGCAGATGTTCAGGTTTTGCGCCGACAAACACCAGCCCATTCTTCACGACCATCTCTGCAAATTCCACATCTTCCGACAGCAGCCCATACCCGGGATGAATAGCATCGCAGTTCATAGTAGTAGCCGCCATTACCATATTTTCCGGGCAAAGATAACTACTGCGATCGACGCAAACAGTATCGTCAGCAAATTGAAGGTGTAGCAAATCCTTATCAACCTGAGTGTAGGCTGCGATCGCTTCAATACCCATCTCATGGCAGGCACGGAGTATGCGAAGAGCAATCTCACCCCGGTTGGCGATTAGTACACGACGTAACATCAAGAATTTCCTGCTGAAGAGGAGTATTTAGACAATCGTGAACAGGGGCTGGTCGAACTCCACCGTCGACTCATTCTCGACCAGAATTGCTTCGATGGTGCCAGACTTGTCGGACTTTATCTGGTTCATCATTTTCATTGATTCCACGATGCACAAGGTATCCCCTTCCCTCACACGATCCCCGACTTCGACAAAAGCGGGTGAACCTGGTGACGGCGCAGAATAGAAAGTACCCACCATCGGAGCATGAACAATATGTCCTTTAACCGTCGGCAGTTTGGTTGGCGATACGGCTGTTTCTGTGCGGTTTACGTAACTCGATGAAGCCTGAGGCGATAATCCCTCTTGTTCGCTGGCTGATCTCCTTGAAATTCGAACAGCATCCTCTCCTTCCTTTACTTCAATCTCAACGATATCTGATTCTTCCATGAGTTCGATAAGCTTCTTAACCTTGCGAATATCCACTAATGCTCCCCCACTTGTGACATTGCTGCCTCCAGGGCAAGTTCATAACCCTGTACACCCAGACCCGAGATACAGCCAACTGCTATGTCGGCAAGATAAGAATGTTTTCGAAACGATTCCCGGCTCTGGACATTTGACACATGCACTTCGATAAACGGGATAGCGACACCTAACAGTGCATCCCGCAAAGCGATGCTTGTGTGAGTAAATGCACCAGGATTAATAAGGATGTAGACGATTGATTCCAATCTGGCCGCGTGGATCCTGTCTACTAACTCATGTTCAGCATTTGACTGGAAGGCGACTAACTCATGGCCGTTAGCTTTTGCTTTTTGAACCAGCCGGGCATTGATTTGATCCAATGTATCGGTTCCATAGACCTCCGGTTCGCGCATCCCCAACAAGTTTAGATTAGGACCGTGTAATACAAGAATTTTAGCCACTTTGCCTACCTTTATGTTTGCCGGGCTATTTTCTAGATGATACCGGCAATTTACCAGAACTTATTCAGATTTTTTTACAACGGTATGCCTATACCAAGGTGAATTCATACAACGCCGTGGTTTTACTGGTAATTTCAGGGAGATACCAGAACTTTCTGCGGTGGATAGCAGATTCCCGCGTCTGCACACCCTTGGTACTCAACCATCAGAGTCATTGCCTGGTCTGATAAAGAGCCCTCAGCTCGCTCTGATAAAGAGCCCTCAGCTCGCTCTGATAAAGAGCCCTCAGCTCGCTCTGATAAAGAGCCCTCAGCTCGCTCTGATAAAATCGGCACTATGACCTCTAGCTCATCATAGTACACCTCAACATCACCGAAAAATTCATCGTGTTTTGCTTGACCGGGAGACATGAACAAAGCCCCTAAAGCCACCTCGGATGTAGCCTTTAACCGATGCTTATAGAGGTAGTAGCCAGGAGTAATCTGCCAGTACAGCATGACCTCGTCTCCTGACCTGGCGGCAGTCAACCTGAAAGCGTCCTCGACGGGCAGTATCTCGGATGGTTCAAGGAACGTATTTCTATCATTAAACGGCGTTTCACCCAGAGCGTTGCAAACGCCCAGCACCATGACAAGGATGACCCACTTTTTTTTAAATTGCTTAACCATAGTTATTCTGTAACCGTGTAGTATTCGGTGTTTCCGGTCAGAAACAAAGTAAGCTTACATGTATGACCTTAGCACGAAAGCATTGTTGCCCATTTACCGGGTTTTTTTTTGCTTTTCATTCATTTTCACGCTCGCCAGCTGCGAATCCCTCAGCGTTCGTGGAACAACAGAACCATCTGAACAACCCGCTCATACCCCGACCCAGGTCATTGACCCCGCAACCCAGAAAAAAATAAACCAGCTATTAGACGAAGCATATCTTGCCTATGAAGGTGATCGCCTGACAACACCCCTTGATGACAACGCCTATTATCGGTATTTGCGAGTGTTCTCGATGGATCCGGCAAACAGATTTGCAGAGCAAGGTCTTACAGAAATCATAGAAAAGTATCTGGCATGGGCTATCGACGCCGCAGAGCTTCAACACTTCCGTTCTGCGGTGGACTACCTGAACAAGGCCCGTTCAATAGATGAAACTCACCCAAACATTTCCGCAGTAGAAAGACTAATTACCGATCGGCGATCAGCGACCCACGAGATCTATAACCTGGAGGCAGATGCCCTGGATTCGAGGCACAGTGATTTAATTACCCAATTGCATAACATCGCCAGAATGGTAGAGCGCAAACAGGCCACAGTCATCATAACAGCAAGGAACGACCCGGAAGGCCGCTGGATTTACCAACAGCTGAATGACACTACCGGTACCAGGGTACATGCAACCTTCGAAACTGGTCGAAGGCCCAGCATTCACTTGCGGTTTATAGTACCGGAAAACCAATAATCACCCATACCATGGCCTACCAATGCGTTCCCGCCAGATCGACGTGTTAAGATACTGCACTTAGACCGACGTGGATGGTGAGCAGATTGTCAATACTTGAGAATATAAAATCCAGCGTATCAGACCGACTTGAGACTTCGAGCGCATCGGTAGGTGCAAAGGGCGTTATGGGTGTGGCCAGTGCACTGGTCGTTGTGATCAGCATCCTTGGCTACCTCTGGGACGATGAGCCCATGCTCTTCGATGTCCTACCTCACACACAACAGATCACCAGCGAATTGGCTCTAAAAAATGTGCCTGGCAGTGTTACTGTGGCAACGACCATAAAACTTGCCGAGACACTGTTGAGCAAGCGGGGCGGCTACCTCACGAATGATATATTCCCTCCGGGTGTCTGGATGGACAATATGCCGAACTGGGAATATGGCGTTCTGGTCCAGATCAGGGATATGACCAGGACATTACGGAATAACATGAGTCGCTCCCAGTCACAGTCCACAGAAGATCAAGGTCTGGTCACCGCCGAAAATCAGTTCTACTTTGACAGCCGAAGCTGGATGTTGCCAGAAACTGAATCAGAGTATGGAAAAGGCATCAAGGCACTCAGGGGCTACCTGCTTCGGCTCGGAGACCCTGGGCAACCAAGCGCGCAGTTTTACGCCAGGGCCGATAACCTGAGGACCTGGCTATCGGAAGTGGGAACCCGGCTCGGTAGCTTGTCCCAGCGCCTGAGCGCGAGTGTCGGAAAAAAACAACTGGATATTTCACTTGCAGGTGATTCGGCGGCTGTTCAGTCAACGGCTGTACAAATGGAAAAGCAGGTTAAAACACCCTGGAGCGAATTGGACGATGTTTTCTACGAAACCAGAGGCACCACCTGGGCCTTGATTCATTTGCTGCAAGCCATCGAGATAGACTTTAAGGATGTGCTGGAAAAGAAAAATGCCCTGGTGAGCCTGCGGCAGATTATCAGGGAACTGGAACCCACACAGGATACTGTCTGGAGTCCAATCATCCTGAACGGGAGTGGCTTTGGTTTCGTCGCTAACCACTCACTCGTCATGGGTTCCCATATTTCCCGCGCCAATGCCGCCATTATTGATTTGATTCGACTTTTGCAGGAAGGTTAACAGGCTAACGATCCTGTCACAATTGTCCCCAGGAATCTCTGATTGTGGTTTATTTACGTCAGTGTCCGTGGATTCCTTATCGAAACATGGGAATCGTCATAAACAGCGTCAAAAAATCGAATTAACAGTTCACCCGTGGCACGCTCTTTTGTAGTATTAGCCCCATCCAAATCAGGCGACAAGCCGCGAGTTGGATTAACAACGAAAATAACCAATCCAACCGGTACCGAATATGAGTGATATAACAAACCTGCCGCCAATTTTTGGCGCGTTTGGACTCGTTTGTGCTTTCATTATCTACGTCTTGATGACGAGATACCCTGAAGGCGACGAAAAACTAAAGAAAATAGCCAGGGCTATCCATGAAGGTGCAATGACATTTATGCACCGGGAATACACGATGCTGGCCCTGTTCGCCGTGCCATTGTGCATCATACTGGGCCTGACGGACCTGGGCTGGTACACATCCCTGTCCTTTGCCGTTGGGGCGCTCACTTCCGCCGCTGCCGGATATCTGGGCATGTTCTCTGCCACCAAGGCAAATATCAGGACAACGACTGCAGCTCAAAATACAGGTACCGCCGGTGCGCTCACCGTCGCCTTCTACGGCGGATCAATCATGGGCTTGTGCGTCGCTTCGCTGGGCCTGATCGGCCTCGGTTCACTCTATTGGTACTTCGGTGGTGATCCGGAGACGGTCCACTACATTCATGGTTTTGGCATGGGTGCATCCAGTGTGGCGCTCTTCTCCCGGGTGGGGGGTGGTATTTTTACCAAAAGTGCCGATGTCGGCGCCGACCTGGTCGGTAAAATCGAAGCCGGTATTCCAGAGGATGATCCGAGAAATCCCGGCGTTATCGCGGATAATGTAGGAGATAATGTGGGAGACGTTGCAGGCATGGGATCAGACATTTTCGAATCCTACTGTGGCGCTATGATCGCCACGATTGCGATTGCATCGACACTCGTCGTCGATTCAGCATTTGGCATCAATGTCCTGGCCGCTGAAGCGGAAGCTGGAAAAGGACAACCTGCACTGATGTTTCTACCACTTGCGTTGGCGTCAGCAGGTTTGATTTGCTCCATCATCGGAATCCTGATCGTTCGCAGTATGTCCAATAGTGCACCAGAAACTGCACTCCGAATGGGCCACCAGATATCTGCATTCGCACTTATTGTTGCAGCCTATTTTCTGACCAGTGCGATGGGTATCAGCATGGGTGTTTTTTGGGCAATTGTTGCAGGCACTGCTGGTGGTATTCTGATCGGTCTGGTCACCGAATATTACACCGCGAAGGGACCGATCATTAAGATCGCCGAAGCCGGTAAGACCGGCACTGCGACCGTCATGATCACCGGACTGGCTATCGGAATGCAGTCTGTTGTCATTCCTATTATTGCTATTGCTGCAATAATTTATTTCTCAACTGATTTCGCAGGTCTTTATGGTGTCGGGATTGCCGCGGTTGGTATGTTAGCCACTGTCGGTATGACAATGGCGCTCGATGCCTATGGCCCCGTTGCAGACAACGCTGGCGGTATCGCTGAAATGGGTGGGCTTGGCGCCGACGTTCGTGAAATCACAGATGGCCTGGACGAGGTGGGTAACACCACGGCTGCAATAGGCAAAGGGTTCGCCATCGGCGCAGCCGCTCTGGCAGCGCTGGCGATAATCGCCGCATTTGTCGAGACCATGGGTATCTCACAACCAGGATTCTCACTGGAACTATCAGATCCCAAAGTCCTCGTTGGTTTGTTCATCGGTGGTGCCCTCCCATTCCTGATCGCTTCAATCACCATGACTGCCGTCGGTGATGCCGCGATGGAAATGATCGAAGAGATTCGCCGGCAGTTCCGGGAGATTGAAGGGCTGATGGAAGGTAAAGCAGACCCTGATCATAAGAAGTGTGTCGACATCGCGACCCAGGCGGCGCTGAAAAAGATGATCCTGCCTGGAATTATCGCCGTTGCCATGCCCGCCGTGGTGGGTTTTGGCCTCGGCGCAACCAGTCTGGGCGGCATGCTTGCTGGTGCCTTGCTTGGTTGTGTATTGCTTGCACTGATGATGGCAAACGCCGGTGGTGCCTGGGACAACGCCAAGAAATATGTTGAAAAAGGTAACCTGGGAGGCAAGGGTTCAGATGTACATGCTGCTGTCGTTGTTGGTGACACGGTTGGTGACCCATTCAAGGACACTTCTGGCCCTTCGATGAACATCCTGATTAATGTAATGGCAATTGTCAGTTTGGTGATTGCACCACTATTGTGAGGACTATCTACAACAATTGAAGCTTTAAAAGAAAGCGGGCCTCGGCTCGCTTTTTCAATTGGCCCGCTTTTTTACTAACTGCTTTTTGTTAGCTCACATTTTGTTAGCTCAGCAGTACAGTTCCGGGTGCCGCTGGTTATAATCCATAGTTCCAGTTCTGACGTCGACCTATTCAGATGCACCCCAAAAGAATGTTTGTCTATCTGGTATCCGAAGATACCGGTAACCACTTCACCTCGGATCACTTCAAACTGTTTTCAGCCAGCTATCCAGAGATAGAACTCACCTTTCTAAACAATGAAAGCGCTCTGCTGGACGCATTGCCATCAGTTGAGTGGCTGGATACATGGTATTTCAAGCGTGAATGGTTTGCTCTGGCACCCAGATTACAAGCTGTTTTTACACCGGCAGCAGGTAAGGATTGGGTATATGAGGATCCACAACATCTCATCCCGACCTACTACGGTAAATTCCACGGCACCATGATCGCGGAATCGATGCTTGGCCTGATGTTACATTTCAATCGCAACATGTCTGAAATGTTGGCGCTGCAACACAAAAAAATCTGGGACAGAAACGCTCTGCAAGGCTCGACTCTGCTCAGAAACCAGTCTGCGTTGATCGTCGGTTACGGCAACATCGGCAGGCGCTGCGGGCAATTGCTGACCGGGGTTGGCATGAGCGTGTCGGGTTATCAGAGACGACACCCAGGCGGGTTCGACCCGGAAACGGGGGTGAAATATATCGATGATGAAAACCTCGAAACAAGCCTCGGTCTCGCCGATCACATCATCGATCTGTTGCCCGGAGGCGATCAGACGCGGTACTTTATGTCGAGAGATCTGCTGGCAAAAATAAAACCCGGTGCTTTTTTTACAATTTCGGGCGCGGCTCAACGATTCAGGAATCGGATCTACTCTGGGCTCTGGACACAGGAATCATCGCTGGCGCGGGTATCGATGTCACCGAAATAGAACCTCTGCCAACAAGTTCACCACTCTGGCGGCACAAGAAAGTCATTCTACTGCCCCATTCGTCCTGTGTTTTCGACGAATATCAACAACTACATGTACAAGAACTAGTTGATCTGGTCAAATTGAGCAGCGCAAGCTGAGCCTGCATGATCGGTGACTAATATTTCGGGATAAAGAAGAAATATCTCGTAATGTTCATCGGTCTTGTTTGTTGTGTGATTTAAAACACGTAGTTGGGGAAAGTCTGATTAAGGGGATATTGGACCTTATTCAGAAATACCTTGGCTCAATGAGTACGTTCAATTCAGGAAATAAAACTTCGAGGATAGATTAATGAAATTAAAAACATCTCGTAAAGCACTGGTTCTGGCCATGGGTACCGCCATGACGTTTATGGCACCCCTGGCGCTTGCGGCAGATACCAATCCCTTTGCAGCAACTGAAATGTCTAGTGGTTACATGCAGTTAGCCGGAGCCGAAGGTAAATGCGGTGAAGGCAAGTGCGGCGAAGGTAAGAAAGCCGAAGGCGAAGGCAAGTGCGGCGAAGGCAAGAAAGCCGAAGGCGAAGGCAAGTGCGGCGAAGGCAAGAAAGCCGAAGGCGAAGGCAAATGCGGCGAAGGCAAGAAAGCTGAAGGCGAAGGTAAGTGTGGTGAAAGCAAGAAAGGCAAAAGTGAAGGCAAATGTGGCGAAGGCAAGTGCGGTAACTAGTTACATTAACCACACATGAGTCAATCAAAGCCAATTCATGGAGCTGGTCTCGGTTTGCGGCGCACGATGGCCTCAGAATTCTGCGAGGCAGTACCAGACGGGATCGACTTCCTCGAAGTGGCTCCGGAAAACTGGATTGGACTGGGTGGTAAGTTCGCTAAGCAGCTACGCGCTATTAGCGAACGCACCCCTTTGATTACTCACGGTCTTTCACTATCAATTGGTGGTCCCGCACCTCTCGATGAAGACCTGATTGTTGCGATAAAAAAATTTATCGACCAGCACCAGGTAGCCCTCTACAGTGAACACTTAAGTTACTCGAACGATGGCGGCCAGTTATATGACCTTCTGCCCCTGCCGTTCACGGATGAAGCCGTGCACTATACGGCAGGAAGAATAAAACGTGTCCAGGAAATCCTTGGGCAGCGCATGGTACTGGAAAATGTTTCCTACTACCTCACACCCAAAAGAGCATTGTCCGAGGCTGAGTTTGTGACGGCTGTTATCCAGGAGGCAGATTGCGATTTGCTGCTGGATGTTAACAATGTCTATGTTAACAGCGTCAACCATGACTATGATCCCCTGGGATTTATTAAGCAAATGCCTGCAGAGCGAGTCGCCTATATCCATATGGCGGGTCATTACGTGGAAGACGATGGCATCATAATCGATACCCACGGTGCTGACGTCATTGATCCTGTCTGGCAACTACTCGAGCAGACATACACGCTAATGGGCGTAAAACCCACACTGCTGGAGAGAGATTTTAACATTCCAAAGGTCGAGCAGTTGATGCTTGAGGTCAATCAAATAAGGACTGTTCAAGAAAAACTCAACCGAGTCAGACATGATGCTCACATCGTTGCCGCCTGATTCCGAACTGCTGCGCCTGCAGACAAACTTCACCCAGCACTTGCGTAATCCCGATTCTGTACCGGTCCCGGAGGGTCTGGATCCCAGGAGAATGGGTATTTACAGTAGCCTTATTTTCCATAACATTTCGTCCCTGGTCAGTGACTTTTTTCCCGTCATCCGTTCATTAATGACAGACGATGAATGGGACAGCTTAGTTCGAGAATTTTTTATTACCTATCAGGCAGAAACGCCTTATTTCCCCAAGCTGGCTGACGAATTCCTGCAGTTTTTGTTGGGTCGGGAAGGTGCCAATCATACGCCTGACTATCTGTTGCCCCTGGCACACTATGAATGGTTAGAGCTCTGTCTTTTTTTATCCGAATCCGAGTTGCCCGGCTCACCGGTTGACCCTGAATCACTGCAGTCAAAACGCCTTGAATTGACCGACCTCGCCATCCCTGTTGCCTACGATTATCCCGTGCATCAAATAAGATCGGATTGGGTAGAGAACGAATGTCCAACCTACCTGCTGTTATTCAGGGACAAGACAGATTCAGTGCGTTTTTTTGAAATACAGTCCCTGGCGTTCGAACTACTGACCGCAATGCGTGATAACAATGGTGTGCATGTCAGCGATTGGTTGGCAAACAAGGCAGATGAATTAAATCAGAACGTGGGCAGCTTCAGCGCCTTCGGAATGAAACTGATGCAGCAATTCAATTCTGAACACCTGATATCCTGCGCCGATACCTGAACAGAATTTCCAAACTTCCGTTAATTTCACTAAATACTCATCCAGATAACCACTACACCGAAACCCTCCGACTTAAACCATTGTATTCTATGCAATTTATCTTCTGGCATAGTAGTTGCTTTTGTTAGTGATTGGAAAGTTAGTGATTGGAAAGTTCGTCATCGGCACATGTCCAGTCGGATTAACTCATATTTCAGTTGCAGGAAGACCTATGTATCAACTAATTAAAATCACCAGTGTTCTCATTCTCGTCATCGCTTTGAACGGATGTGTCATCGCCATCGGTAACGGCGACAAAAACGATGGCGCAGATTGGCAAGCACGGCAGGAGAGAAATAATCGTTACATCAACCAGCTGGAGTTGGGAACAAGCGTCAGGGTTGTCAAACTGGATCTCGGAGAACCGGACTTTAACGAATCATTCCAACGAAATGGAGATACCTACCAGGTTCTCTATTATCGAACCCAACGAATTGACAGCGATGGCAGAACCACCAAGGACGAAACGACTCCGTTTGTGTTTATTGACATGACGCTGGTTGGCTGGGGCCATAATGCCATCGACAAGGCTACCCGATAAGTTAAGACCAAGGGCATTGAAGAAATTTGTTCGGGTTGCTCGGCCGGATATGCATAGCGGGTTTAATCTGCAAATCCTTTCAGCTTTTTCTTCACCAGCACGTTTTTGAGCCTGGCATATTGCGGCATGCCATTTTTATAGGGTGGATAGTCTTCACCGGTAATCAGAGGTGCCAGGTATTGCCGACACCGAAGTGTAATACCAAAACCGTCAGGGCTGATATAGTTACGGGGCAGCTTTTTCTCAACATTGGCCACATTCGACAACGCTGCCTCTCCAACCGACCAGCGATAGGATTTCGTCCGCGACCGGACGATAGTTGGCATCACCGCGTTTTTTCCCGCTAGCGCAAACTCAACAGCCGCTCTACCCATTGCGTAAGCCTGTTCGACATCCGTCGCCGAGGCGATATGCCGGGCAGACCTTTGTAAATAATCTGCTACCGCCCAATGACACTTATAGCCATGGGACTCCCTGATCATCTCAACCAGCGTTGGAGCAACACCCCCTAGCTGAGTGTGTCCAAATGCATCTTTTTGCCCGGTACCGGCAACGAAGGTGCCATCAGCATACTGCGCGCCTTCAGACGCAACAATCACACAGTAACCAGCCTTGTTTACGGTGGCTTTTACTCTCGCCAGAAACCTGACTGTATCGAACGCTATCTCGGGGAATAAAATGATATGCGGTGGATCATTCTTTTCTTCTTTCGCCAACCCGGCTGCAGATGCGATCCACCCCGCATGTCGCCCCATGACTTCAAGCACAAATATTTTGGTGGAGGACTCTGCCATCGATGCGACATCAAGCCCCGCTTCTCTTGTAGACACTGCAACATACTTGGCAACAGAACCGAACCCCGGGCTACAATCCGTCAATGGTAAATCGTTATCAACGGTTTTTGGGATACCAATACAGGTAATGGGATATTCCATGGTTTCACTGAGTTGTGAAACCTTGTGCGCTGTATCCTGCGAATCCCCGCCGCCGTTGTAAAAGAAATAGCCAATATTGTGAGCCCTGAATACATCAATCAGCCTTTCGTACTCGGCGCGATTTTCATCAATGGACTTCAATTTGTAACGACAGGAGCCAAAGGCGCCTGCCGGTGTATAACGCAGGGCAGCAATCGCTGACCTGGTTTCCCGGGAGGTATCAATCAGTTCCTCCCTCAGGGCGCCGAGAATGCCGTTCTTACCAGCGAACACCTTGCCAATTTTCCTGCTGGTTCTTGCAGATTCAATAACCCCACAGGCACTGGCATTTATGACTGCTGTAACGCCACCGGACTGAGCATAAAAAATATTCTTTACCACAACTTACCTCGTTTTAAAGCCTGGAGCCCTCGAATCGCTCGTTAGCCGAGTTGAACCATGTCAGGCAATTGCCTCGTCTATCCCGGAAACAGTTTCACCTATCAACCAGTCAACCACGTCCATCAGCGATTGCTCATGGCTCCTGCCTGCGGATATTGATTGATCATAAGTTTGAACTTGCCGATGCGCACTGGTCCCCTGCGCCAGAATCCGGGGTAATCGCTTAATTTCCTCTACACAATTCAGGGCTTCTGCATCCTCCTCAATGAACCCGATCATTTCCTCCAACAACTCGGCAAAAGGCACGACCTCGCCCCGGGCGAAATCCACCATCCCATCATCGAAGGAATACCGCATGGCTCGCCAGCGATTCTCGTTGATCAGCATACCGGTATAAACTCGCCAGCGTTGATTATCTCTTCGCAAACGGAACAGCATGCGGAACAGGCAAACTGTGAGGGCAACCATGCTAAATGCATGCTCAATGCTGGTGCATACATCCATAATTCGAGTTTCTACGGTCGGGAATCTGGCACTGGGGCGAAGATCCCACCAGATCCGGCTGGCATCGTTGATCAAACCCGCATTAATCAGTATCGCCACATGGCGCTCATACTCGGCAAAACTGGCAAACTGTTCCGGCAGCCCTGTTCTTGGCAGCGCATCAAACACCGTCAGACGGTATGATTTCAGACCGGTATTTTCACCTTCCCAAAATGGCGAGGAACACGACAAGGCCAGCAGGTGGGGAAGGAAGTACGACAGCTGGTTCATCAGGTCAATTCTGAGTTCCTTGTCTTCAATACCTACATGAACATGCATCCCACAGATCAACAACCTTCTTGCCGCAGCCTGAAGCTCTCTCGTTAGATCAATGTATCGGTCCCGGTCCGTTTGTTTTTGTGCCAACCATTGTGCAAAAGGATGGGTTGAAACGGCAATAGGTGCATAACCATAACTGTTAGCCACGTTAGAGATTGTCCGACGTAATCGTTTTAACTCCTGCGCAACGTCTTTTACATCAGTACAGACTCGGGTACCAATTTCTATCTGCGAACGCATGAGTTCGGGGCTGACCTGGTCACCACACAGACGAACGCATTCTTGCATCAATTCCGGAGGCGGGTCGTTGACAAGGTCGCGAGTCTGTAGATCAACCAGGAGGTATTCTTCCTCCACGCCTAGTGTGAATGTGGGTTCTTGAATGTTCATGGTGTTTGATGGGTTTAGTTAGCCCGTTTAGATAGTCCCCTGAGTTTAGTCTATAATACCAGCTCTAGCAGCATGTAAACTTACTCGCTCAATTGATTCACAAGCAGAAATATCAAACCTGTTCGCACTATGCAAGCCCCAACAACTTTTCAACACTGGCACAATCCTGAATCACAGCGTCTGGGCAGTGACCACATAGAGTTTCTCAGGATTCTTAAAAAACCAACCTGGATCACATTAGATGGAATCGATTCGTCCCGGCGCCGCGCCATAGTCACCCTGTTACATGGCAATGAGCCTTCCGGGTTAAAAGCGATCCACAGATATCTGCTTGGCGCAGAGCAGCCCGCAACAAATCTGGGTATCTTTATCGTCTCGGTTGAAGCTGCACTCCATGCTCCGTTGTTGTCTCACCGCAATCTTCCCGGTGAAAAAGACTTTAACCGCTGTTTCTCAACAATGGATCCAACAAATCAGCGCACTACAGACCAGGAAGCACTTGCAGACGACATTCTCGCCACGTTGAAGCAATACTCGCCCGAGGCGATCATCGACACTCACAACACGTCAGCCCACAGCAATCCATTCGCAGTCGCAGTTTCAGATGACGCAAATGTCCAGCAACTGAGTCAAATGTTCACCCGCCGCCTGGTGGTTCTTAACCTCTCTCTGGGCGCCTTGATCGAGCAAAACATGGATTGCCCCGTTGTGACCGTGGAGTTTGGCGGCCTGATGGATCCGCTGGCAGACCAATTAGCCAGAGATGCCCTGGCGGCGTTTATACAATCTAACGAACTTTTTCAGTCTCAGGTAGAGGAAATGCAAATCCTCAGTCACCCACTGCGGCTCGAAATAGACAAGGTGACCAATCTACACTACTCGGCGTCGGTCCAGGGGGAAGCAGATATTACGATCTTCAATACCATCGACCAGATGAACTTCTCGCGGTTGGAGGTTGGAACGGTATTTGGCTGGCTCGGTCCCGATGGAATCAGACCTCTTAGCGTCCTGGACAAACACAAACAGGACATTTCAGCCAGGCTGTTCAAAGATCATGAAGGGTTTCTTATCAACATTGTTCCGATGACCATATTTATGGCGACGACCGACGCCTATATAGCCAGCAATGACTGTCTGCTTTACCTGAGTCCTGAAAATATATGAGTAGTTATGAATTCACTCTGGGTATCCATGTGGCCTGTGCCATTGCCACATTACTTTTCTTCACCTTAAGAGGGCTGTGGATGATAAACGGCAGCAGCCTGTTACAGGCTCGATTTACCCGTATCGCACCTCATCTTGTCGATTCAGTGCTCCTCTTAGCTGCCCTGGTGCTTACATTACAGATAAACCAGTATCCTCTGGTCAACGATTGGCTCACGGTAAAATTGGTTGCCATGGTGGCCTATATCCTCCTGGGGACGATAGCCCTCAAGCGAGGAAAAACCAGGAAACAAAGGATCCTGGCATTCATCCTGGCCCTGGCGACCTTTGCGTTCATCGTATCCGTTGCACGAATGCACCACCCATTAGGCTTTTTGGCAATGCTTATTTGATCCGTACCGCCAGTACATCACAGGATACACCGTGTAATACGCTGTTTGCAGTTGAACCCAGCAATAGCTGCAGACCTTTCTGACCGTGGGTCCCCAGAACAATCAGGTCAATGTCATGTTCTTTGGCAAAACCATGAATTTCATGGGCAGGGTTGCCATGACAAATCAGTGTTCTTTCGTCCGGCACACCTAACTCTTTGCTAAGCTCAATCATCTTGTTTTTAGACTCATGCATGATGCCGGATTCTATTGCAATCAGCTGTTCATTCACTCCCAGACCATCAATAGCGTAGGCCACAGACAAGGGTTCGATGACGTGTATGAGATAGAGGTCTGCATCATTTTCACTGGCCACCTCCCTGCCTTTTTCAACCACATGATTGTTATCGCCAAAAAAATCCAATGCCAATAGTACTTTCCGGTATTTTGCCATGGGCCATTTCACCTTTGATTAATATCTGACTTATTAAGCCAGTTTAAAAAAGGTTCAGCTCTGATCTGTATCAAGCTTCCCCGTGTTCTTTTTCAGAAATTTATTATAGATGACACTTGAATAAAATAAATCCGAACTTATGAAGGGAGGGTAACGAAATTAACCCAATGGAGACCCAAAATGAGTCAATTAGTTTATTCACCACTGAGCGCTTTTAATGGATTACACAGGCTTGGCCGTGTGTTCGATGATCATTATACCAACGATGCTGTTTCAACTAATTCAGCTAAGCACAACTGGATTCCAGCCGCTGACATTCGAGAGCATCAAGACAGTTTCAACGTCTTGCTGGACATCCCGGGTGTCGCATCAAAAGACGTTGACGTGACCGTTGATAAAGGCACTTTAACAATCAAGGGCTCGAAGACAACTGAATCAAACGATGAAGCAAAAGGCTTTAAGCGCCTGGAACGATCTACTGGCTCCTTTCTCAGATCGTTCACCCTACCTGAAACGGCAGATGGTGATCATATAACCGCCAAAGTTGAAAATGGTGTTCTGGCAGTTTCGATTCCAAAACTGGAGAAAAGTAAACCATTATCGATTTCGGTTGAAGGTTAAGCTACCCATACAGGACACCACACTTTGTGTCTCCAGTGAGCCGGATTCCCCGGCTCACTGCCTTTTTCCTTACTTTTCCTGATCTGGATCAATATTCGCTGATCTCAATGTTGGTACGCTCATTCCTGAACCTAACACGCTCGGGGATATTTTTTATGGACCAGTTGGTATTTCTAGCAAGCATCACTCTGGCAACTGTTTCAGTTGTTGGCATCGGCCTGACGCTACTCGCGATCGCAATGGGTAAAATCGACGTATAGCAGGCTACCGAGGACTGACATAGATCAAGGTGCAAGCACTGCCGATGCACTATCGTTAGCATCAATTCGAATCTCAAAGTCTACTGGCTGATCCTTGTCTGACAGGAATCACAAATTCGCTCTTTGTTGATTTGTGTTTTTTTTTACAACCGCCCGTGACCTGACTGGCCTTCGGTCGCATTCAATTTGAGAGAAGCCGGGCAAGCAAAGTAACCTCCATACAGAGATCTCACCTCATGACGTCACTAGAAAACACAAAAGAAACCGATTCAACAAAGCAAAACCTGGTTGATAACTTTAAAGCTGTTATGCAAGTCAGTTGGAACTTCGATTACAACGACGCAGTTGACAAGGTTCAGGATCTTTACCGGCGAGCGAAAACCAACCAGTGGGATGCCGATGAACTGGATTGGGATACGGTAATCGATC
The DNA here is from genome assembly GCA_012960755.1 of Gammaproteobacteria bacterium. Next base: position 195,751 of record DUAT01000041.1, on the reverse strand, counting down.
CTTCTAAGCCCATCGTAAGACGGGGAGATACACAATATTCCAACATGCAGTTTTTCGAAAGACTGTCGCAGACCCAACAGGACACCTTTGTTGCACATTCCACCGCCCAGATGCTAAGTCAGTTCTTGCACGGCGAACAAGGTGCGGTGATGACGGCTGCCACTGTAACCCACGCGGTACCTGACACGGTGGCAAAATATTACGCTGCCACACAAACAATAGACGAAGCTCGACATGTGGAAGTCTATGACCGATATATCAAAAAACTTGATATTCACTACCCCATGACCCCCTGGCTGAAGCAACTGGTCGATGTCACGCTTCAAACAGAAGACTATCGCAAGATAATGATCGGCATGAATATGATCATTGAAGGCCTGGCTCTTGGCGCGTTTAACAATATGTATCGCCAAACCGATGAACCCCTGCTGAAGTCGATCACTTTCAACGTTATGCGGGATGAATCCAGGCACGTTTCCTTCGGTCACGTATTCCTCAAGCCCCTGGTAGCGAAATTGCATCCAGATGATGTCGAAGACCTTGCTCAATTTGCCTTTGACGGCGTATCAATTCTGACCAACCCACAAAAGCAGATTGATCCTGGATTCTTGAAGGTACTGGAAGTGAGTGACATTGACCCTCAGGATTTTGCCGCAGGGTTAAAGGAGGCCAGGGAGCATGGTATTGGCCTTAAGCTACCCCCCGGACAGGTCCACTCTTTGAGTGACCTCATGGTCCCGGCACTCGTGAGAGCGGGTTTGATAACAGCCAGAACCAAGGAGCTTTTTGTCAACGCCGGGGTCCCTGTGAACGAAGACCTGACCGTCCTGAACGCCATGGAAGATGCGAAATCTGACATGAACGTTCTTAATGAGGTAGGTGCACGCTACTAACGTAGAGAGGCAATAGAGCTACGGTTCATGAGTCTGTTCCAATTCAATTCCGCAGAGGTTATCGACAACCTGCCGGAAGCATTGCTGGTCACTTCTGACAAGGGAGAAATTGTGTACGTCAATCGTGCACTCGAATCTCTAATGGGATTTACCTCGTCGGATTTACTGGGTAACCATGTCTCACGACTAATGCCCGCTGGCGAGAGAGCTCATCTCGATGCCCTGACCTGGTTTGAGCGATGGGCACAGAATCCGGATGCTCATCAGTTGCGTCACCTTCACCTGGACGGCCTGACAAAAACGGCAGAAAAACTAAGACTTCGAGTCAGAGTTTCGTCATTTGAGGAAAAAGCAAATCTTTATTTTCTGGTCGTACTGCAGGATGTTACCGAGGAATATCAGACCACCCTGGATTTACGACATGCGCAGTTGATCAGCAAACGAATCATCGCCATTGGTGAAGATGCCGTGTTGACCATTGACGAAACCCAGTCCGTCAGGTTTTGGAACCTCAAGGCAGAACAGATTTTTGGTTACAAGTCGGATGAAATCATCGGGCGTCAAATCGACCTGCTGATCCCGGATAAATTCTCCCAGAAACACAAAAAATACATCGACGGCTTTGCAACAGGCACCGAGGCTTCGAGGACCATGGGTGATCGGTCCGAGATTCAGGGATTGCACAAAGACGGCCATGTTATTCCACTGGAAGCGTCAATCACCAAGACGACTGTGGACGGCCAGGTCCTGGTCAGCGCGCAGATAAGAGACATATCAGAACGAAAACGAAATGAACAGTTACTGCGTAGTTCAGAGACCCGCTTTCGTGCCGTATTCGAAAATGCATTCGAGGCCATGGCTTTACTGGCTCCCAGTGGGCGCGTGATGGAAATAAATGCAGCCGCGAAAAAATTACTCCCGGAAGAAGACAGTCCAAAAGACGCGTTTTTCTGGGAACTCAACTGGTGGTCATCTGATGATGAGTCATCGGACAACAAAGCTATGGATCGCGAGGTTGATCGCAGTATGTTACTGAAAGAGAACCTGGCCCGGGTACAATCCGGCGAGAAAATCGTCCGCACAACAGCCAGACTTCCGACAAAGTCCGGTCATCGCTCCATCGACTTCTCACTTATACCCGTGAAAGGTGACGATGGCGAGTTGGCCTACATCATTGCAGAGGGAAGGGATTTAACGGAAATAGGCGAGTTGGAGTAGATGCCAAAAATTACTTTCGTTGAATCTAATGGCACGCAACACACAATAGAAATACCCAACGGCAATTCACTGATGCAAGGGGCTATAGACAATGTTGTGCCGGGTATTGAAGGCGATTGTGGTGGCTTATGCGCCTGCGCCACCTGTCATGTTTATATAACCGCAGACTGGCAACAGCACTGTCAGGAAGCAGAAGAACTCGAAACATATATCCTGGACTTCGCGTTTGAGGTAAACGAGAAAAGTCGACTCGCTTGCCAGATCGAGGTCAGCAATGCTCTTGATGGCATGCAGGTACACTTACCGAAACGGCAATACTAGCCATTATCAGGTGATCACCTGGCAATATTCATAAACTGGAATAACTGGAGTAGTTGTACAAATGAAAGAAGTAACGAGAACGTGTTTATTGATCGTCGCGATCCTGGGGTATGCCAATACCTCTTCAGCCGATGCGGCAGCAGGCAAAGCTAAATCAGCCATGTGTGCAGCTTGTCACGGTGCAACTGGCATTTCCAACAACGAAATCTGGCCGAATCTGGCTGGGCAAAAGCGTCAGTACCTGATTAATCAGATAACGGCATTCCGTGACGGTAAAAGAAGTGACCCCATGATGGCACCCATGGTTACTGCACTGTCCGACGAGGATATTACCGATCTGGGGGAATATTTTTCGTCATTGAAACCGTAGCGCGGATAATGGAAACTATTCCGGCCATGCCTGTTCAGTCGACGTTTCCTGATGGTTTTTGTCCCCATAAATGGACAAATCCTGACCCCTTCAGACTCATTTTATATTGAACGGGGCTACAACAACACAACAGCTTGTATTCGTTTAATCCAGAAGATATGGTGTCGACGGTGTTGAATTAGAACCTCTTGCCATCTCATTCTGCTGCAATATGGTGACTCATATCAGGTGTGGTTGGGGTGCAAATTCAGCAGCCACTCGAACATGCCCATGGTTTCAGTAAACCAGGACGATCTTCACCGCGATGCAGATAAAAGGAATTATCAAAATTGAATATTCTTAGACCTATCGCTCAAGCTTTGGGGTACGATCTTGTGAGAAAACGCAAGGTTCTGAATATCAAGTAGCATCTCGCTGAGCTATTTAGGGAACTGGGTATCGACACAGTTCTCGATGTTGGTGCGAATATCGGCCAATACGGCAAGATGCTGCGAAGTATTGGATACAAAGACGAAATCCATTCCTTCGAACCCATCAAGGTGCACTTTGATGTTCTCGCGGAAACAAGTGCTTCTGACAAGAATTGGTTCATCTATCAATACGCTCTGGGAGCTGAAGTCGGCAGTGATGAAATCCATGTCCACAGCGGACTATCATCTTTTCTGGAACCGTCTGAGTATGGTGTTGAGTTTGCTCACGGCGAACTTAAAAGACGCCGTAAAGAAACTGTTGAAATTTCCACGTTAGATCACTTTCTGTCTCACGAACTAACCGATGTACAACGGCGCAATGTATTTCTCAAGATGGATACCCAGGGATTTGATCTTGAAGTATTTAAAGGCGGTACAGGTACTATCCACTTCGTCGCAGCATTGCAGTCGGAGATTGCCTTAAAAAAGCTCTATGAAGCAATGCCTGATTTTACAAAGAGCTTTGAGACCTATCTGGCACAAGGTTTTGAGGTAACAGGATTTTATCCTGTATCTCGTGAGAAGCGTGGGACGATTATTGAAGTGGACTGTGTGATGATTCGAGGAGACTAAATTCCAAAACAGCCCCATTGCTAGATAGCGCGGGAATATCGCGGGGTCGACGAAGCACTCTGCTGCTGAAGGTAACGATCGAAGACCATACAAATATTGCGGATGAGCAGCCTGCCCTGCTGCGTTACGGTTATTCCGTCACGATCGAGCCTTAGAAGTTCATCCGCCACCATTGGCCGAAGGGAATCAAGCCCTGACGCAAAATAAGTCTGGAAATCGATTCCAAATTCCCGATTTACCTCCCCGTATGACAATTCAAACTGACAGATCAGGGACTTAATCACTTTTTTCCTGATCAGGTCATCAGCATCAATCACCACTCCCTTCTCCACCGGAATCCGCCCTTGACCAAGCAACGTTCGGTACTGATCGAGTTCTTTTACGTTTTGGCAATAGGTATTGCCAATCTGGCTGATACCAGTAATGCCAAAAGCAATCAAATCACAATCTGACCGGGTGGAATAACCCTGAAAATTTCGTTGCAGCGTTCCCTCTCTCTGGGCGATTGCCAGTTCGTCATCCGGTTTCGCAAAATGATCCATACCAATATAGACGTATTCACTGGCTGTCAGCGTCTCAATACATAATTGCAGGATTTCCAGCTTTTCATCCGGGCTCGGCATATCGGAAACAAGGATGCGTTTCTGCGGAGAAAATCGCTCGGGTAAATGAGCGTAGTTATAGATAGATATCCGATCCGGCGAGAGTGTTATTACCTGCTTCAACGTACGGGCCACAGACTCTACGCTCTGGTGAGGTAACCCATAAATAAGATCCACTGAAACTGATCGAAAACCATACTGCCGCGCAGATTTGATTGCCACTTCAGTTTGCTCATACGACTGCACCCTGTTGACGGCTTTCTGTACTTTTGAATCAAAATCCTGGATCCCAAACGACAGTCTGTTAAAGCCACATTCACGCAAGTGCCTTATCCGGTCTGGATCAACTGTTCTGGGATCGATTTCAATACTGAATTCACCTTCGTCATCGCCACGAAAATCAAACGCATTGTTAATCGAACCCATTAATTGCTGTATCTGCTCATCTTCGAAGAATGTAGGCGTGCCGCCTCCCCAATGAAGTTGCGATACGACCCGATTTTCAAACAGGGAAGAGACCAGCTCAATTTCATGTTGCAAGAGTTCAAGGTACTCAACCGCGGGTTGCCGCTTTCGGGTAACAATCTTATTGCAGGCACAGTAATAACAAAGCGTCGCACAAAAAGGGATGTGGACGTACACAGAAAGATCCTTGTCTTTGTTGCTGGAGGATCTGATTGCCTGTCCCAGGTCCGACTGGGAAAATTCTGAAAACTGCAGGGCCGTGGGGTATGACGTATACCGTGGGCCACTGACGTTGTAACGACGAATTAGACCGGGATCAAAGACCAGCTTCGATAGATTTTCTGAAGGATTCATGAGACATGCTCGGCGAGAGAAGCAGCGCAATTATATCGTAAACAACTAATTGGCAGGTTGATCTGCGTCAAATATTTTTTGCCAGTCACCAGCTCGGGGGTGTACTACTCGAATACAGTCTGTTCGGATTGATTCAAGTCAGGGCTACTAGGACCACTTCTCAACAATCGGAATCCTTCGGCCTATACCAAAAGCAACTTTCGACACCTTGGTGCCAGGGCAGGTTTGTCGTCGCTTGTATTCCATCTTGCCGATAAGACTAACAATGCGATAAAAATCGCCTGTCGCACCAGGATCCTGAAGCCAATCCTCCAGAACCTTTGGGTTCATTGATATTTCGAGTTCATTTTTAATCTGGCTTTTTATCAGCACCAAAAATTCATCAAAGGTGCTGACATAGTCCTCAATATAAGCACGCACAATCGGGTCGAGTACTGCATATGGCAACAGGCTTTCTTCATCAGTCTGACCCTTGGCCAACTCGGCACTGGGAGGTTTGCGCCAGATGTTCTCCGGGATCTCATCATGGGCCATGGCTATATCCACGACCTGGAATTTGTACAGGTCTTTTATCGGTGCGAAACTAAAATTCATATCGAAGTGCGTGTAGTAACCACAGGCAGATTCTGTTTTGTTACCCGTTGATAAAGGCATCGCGCCAAAGGCATTACTAAAATGCATAACGTAAACATCCCGCAACCTGGCCTGTATGTTTTCGTCTGCAACACCGCCATAATCTTCTTTTAGCCTTGCGGTGACCAGGTTGAGAGGATCATTCGGGTAGTTAAAGTAGCGCTCATTCAACATCTTTACCAGGGGCTCGTGCTCCAATTCCACTTCATAATCCCAGCAGCCCAGATTCTTGTGTAAAGCCAATGCATCATCACGGGAATGATCACTGCTGTGTATGGACGGCATACGAATCGCATGCACATTCTTTGCCCCCACCGCCTCACAGGCTATTAGACAAACGACGGCGCTATCAACACCACCACTGGAGGCAAGTACAAGCTGGCTAAAACCTGATTTTTCGACATAGTCCTTCAAACACAGGACCAGCAAGTCAAACAGGCCGGGAGAATTCTCAACGACAATCCGACGATTGGCTGGGGCGTACACTTGCCTGATGACGGGTACCGCATCCAGTTCAACGACGTCAAACGAATCCTCAGTAATCCGGTTGGAACTATGAATCAAATCACCATCACGAACCACGAAACTTTGCCCATCAAACACCAGTTCGTCCTGACCACCGCGCTGATTGACATAAACAACACTTATCCCCGGTTCCGTCCCGGGTGCAATGACACTCAATCTTTGCCACGCCTTATCGTGCACATAGGGAGAACTGTTCAGGGAAACGATGACATCGACACCCGCATTTCGATATCTCTGCAGGGGATTGTTGCTGTAGTTGTAGTCATCGGACCCCTTGTCATTCCACAGGTCCTCACAAATTGTTACCCCGACTCGTTGTCCTGCGATGGTAAGCAGCAGTAACTCATCACCTGACTCAAAATATCTCAGTTCATCGAACACATCGTAAAAAGGCAGCAATTGCTTTTTGTAGCGCCCGACGACACCTCTTGCCGTAACAACAACTGCCATATTGTAGAAAGGTTTGCCGGTACCCGGGTTTCGTTCGATGTAACCCACCACAATATGCAAACCGCCGTGACAGTTAGCCGCGTACTGGATTATCTCGTCCAGGGACTCGCTGTTTCGATCAATAAATTCAGGGTGGTAGATAAGATCCTGGCTGAGATATCCTGGAATGGTTAACTCGGGAAACACCACCAGATCACACTTTGTTTTGTCGGCAGCATCTATGCCGCACTTTATTGCAGCCACGTTACCGGCAAAATCACCGGGGGTTGTGTTGATCTGGCCAAGACAAACCTTCACCTTGATCAAGCCGCTGTCGAGGTACTGGATGGCGAGGCCGTGGATGTTGAGGTAGCGGGCACGGGTTTTATAATGTAAACCAGGCACACCATGACCACCAGCACGATACAAGCCCCAGCCTGGTGCATGCTCGCAAGACCAATAGGAATCATATTCAACAATGTAAAGACCCCTAGCAAAAATTGGCTCAACACTACGAACAGAAGCAGACTTGTCATACTTCGAATAACGGGTGAACTGAAACGCAATGACATTGCAAACACCGTACTCGCCAGGATCAGCACAACAGCACCTAACCAACGGTGCACGAACTGAAGCATGGCATTGTTATCAAACAGGTTCTGCCACCAGGGTGCCATATACCAGACGATTTGTGGCATAAATTCACCATTCATCAAAGGGAATGTGTTGTAGCCGTATCCCGCGCGACTTCCCGCCACAAAGGCTCCGTATAGTATCTGCAAAATCAAAACAACGACCAGCAGGTAAACAAGATTGTGAAATAATTGCGGGGCGTATTCCTTTTTGGTTTCCCACAGTTGCAGCACCAACCAGGTCAAATAAGCCAGAATCAGCAAGGCAAGCATAAGATGGGCGGCTAATCGATAATGACTGACCCGTGGAATGTCCACCAAACCACTCTTGACCATGTACCAACCCATTAGCCCCTGGAGCCCCCCCAGGGCGAGGCCTATGACCAATTTAGGCACCATGGGTTTGTCGATCTTTCCCAGAATGAGGAAAATCACAAAAGGCACAAAAAAGATAATGCCTATCAGGCGCCCCAACACCCGGTGACCATACTCCCAATAGAAGATATTCTTGAAAGCCTCAAGATCCATGCCCGAATTGACTTTCTGGTACTGAGGAAAGTTCTTATAGGCATCAAACGCTCGCTGCCACTCAATTTCATTCATCGGCGGTATGATGCCAATCAATGGCCGCCATTCCACCATCGACAGGCCACTTTCAGTTAATCGAGTGACCCCACCCACCACAACCATGGCAAATACAGTGAAGCAAACGGCCATAAGCCATATAATGGTTGCTCTGTTCGAGTCTGGCATCTAGTTCATCCATACCTTGTACTAAGTTTTCGAAATGCTGATTGTACAAGGATAGGAAAATCGGCACCATATCGGAACTTGAACCCATTCGATGTGCAATCATACGAATCATGCTATTAGTATCTTGTCAACAGCGCCGCGCCTATGAGTAACAATCAAAAATTCACGGTTTCCTGCCAGCACTGCAGTCTTAGTGCACTCTGTATACCAAATTCCCTGACCAGGGAGGAAATGGACATCGTTGATGCAGAAATCAAACGCTCCAGGCCCCTGCAGAAAAACGGCAAACTTTTTGAAACCGGCGATAAGTTCACCTCTCTTTACGCCGTTCGTTCCGGTGCGTTTAAGGCATTCAACATTGATGCAGCGGGAGAGGAGCATGTTGTTGGATTTTTTCTTCCAGGAGAGCTAATCGGTCTTGATGCAATCGATGGTGGCAGTCACCCAACCTCGGCAAAGGCGCTCGAATCTTCGACGTTATGTGAAATACCCTTCAAGCAGATAGAAGCACTTTCAACAAAAATTCATAACCTGCAATCCTACATGTATCGATTGCTGAGCAAAGAAATTCGGCAAGATCAGCAGCTGCACCTGTTACTCAGCAAGAAAACTGCCGAAGAGAAGATCGGTACATTTTTACTCAACCTGTCCGGTCGATACCAGGATCGACAACTCTCTGCGACCCTGTTTCGACTGCCCATGGCAAGAACCGACATAGCCAATTTTCTAGGTCTCGCAGTAGAAACCGTTAGCCGTGTACTGACTCGACTACAAGCTCAACAGGTGCTTAAAGTGGACGGCAAGGAAGTTGAAATTTTAGACCACCAACAACTCTGTGTCGTGGCATTCAACGAGTGCCCTAACATCTAGGGAACCTCTGATTAGGCCATTAACAATAAAAGTGAGGCCTGGATCAACTCAAGTGTACTACTGATTCACTCCAACTGGATCTCTCCAGGCCTCTTGGCTCATACTCCAATGACCTTTGATATCGCAATTAACCCCAGCATTACTCCCATCAGTACTAGCATATTGATTCCAATACCTTTTAACGTCGCAATATCTGCTGTACTCAACCCCATGGTAATCCCTTTTGTCGTTTAGCTTATGCAGGGCAGCTTGGGACATGGCGGAAGACAAATCATTGATCTGCGTCAATGACTCAACAGAATTTTGGGTACAGCATAAGATGCTATGCAAATATTGACAATAAACCTGCCAACGAGCCTGAGCGATGCGATCACCTGTGAGCTGGGAGAGATTGTCTGCCGCACCAATCACCTTAGCGAAGCATTCGACCAACTTCAAAACGAAGACTTTGACATAGTGGTATGTTGCATTTCGCCCCAATCAATCAGCTATCAATCCCTCGAAACTCTCATAGGGTTAACGCTCATTTCTACTCGAATTATACTGGTAGGTGAGTCAGACAAACTCGCTGATTACATGAGCTACAATGAACTCGGGATCGAGCTTCTCGCTGGTCTGTCACGTGAGGACCTTGTTAATCGCATTCGCTCCTCCGCTGAACCGGAAACCGATCCCGTTCAACGCAGGTCCTTAGTAAACGACTGACCTCCCATGGTCATCGGGGCCACTCAGGATGATGATCGTCAATCGCAAAAACATGTGAATGAGTGATACTTTTATGTACATGCTGGTGCAAATGCTCGTGATCATCGGACGCTGACTCATCTTCCTCCACATGTTGATGGTCATGGTGGTGTTCACTATGGGAATGCGCGTGTCGATGACTAACCTGGTCGTGACTGTGCTCAAGCACCAGCGGATCAAAGTCCGGCCACATTCTGGCACCGATTAGCGCAAACAACGCCACTGCAATACCCAACAGCAATGCGGTTGTTTCGATTCCCACAAGAACACCCAGTTGGCCTGCAACCGGATATGCGATCATCCAGCAGGCATGGCTGAGGGCGAACTGGGCGGAGAAGTACGAAGGCCTGTCCGCTTTGGCAGATGATCGGTTAACGACACGTCCTGCAGGAGTTTGAATAGCAGACCAGCCCATACCAATGATAAACCAGATAAGCAGAACCTCGAGGAGGCCCGGTTCAAGGTAAATCAGCATCAAACCAACGCACATTGCAACGGACCCCCAGATCATGACGATCCGGTCAGAGAGTCGATCCAGGAGTCTGGGTAACACCATGGCAATCAACATAGACCCTGCACCTGAAGCAGCAAACGCCAGCGCAACATCAAATTCTGAACCACCCAGTTGACCTTTAATGTACACCACCGTGTTGACAAGAATCATCGCACTGGCGCAGGCGACGGCTGAGTAGAAGAACAGCATGCCTCTAAGCCTGGGGGTCTTCAGATAAGACCGAATGCCAAAAGTAACTTCATCCCACATGCCACCCGACCGGTCAACCCACTCTGCCTTTGGCAATACCGTTAACAGGACCATGAACGCTGAAACAAGAAATGCGGCGGAGTTGGCGACGAATAACACGCTATAACCAAAATACAGTAACGCAATTCCCGCCAGCATTGGGCTCAGCAGCGTTTCCAGGTCGAAGGCCAGGCGAGAGTATGAGAGTGCACGGGTATACGCTCTTTCGTTCACAATCAGTTCGGGGATTGTTGACTGAAAAACGGGCTTGAAACCCGCCGAAAATATATTCAGCAGAAAGATAAGCAAATAGATCTGCCAGACTTCCGTCACGATGGGCATCGCCAACACGATCACTGCGCGCATTATGTCGAGGGAAATTAGCAAGCGCTTACGATTAAACCGATGTGCTAAACCACCAACCAATGGCGCAAAAACAACATAGGCAACCATTTTTATCGCCAGCGCTGTACCCAACACGACCCCGGCGTGGCCACCGGCCAGATCATAGGCCAACAGGGTCAGTGCCACGGTCGCAAAGCCCGTTCCTAAAAGCGCAACGACCTGGGCCACGAAAAGTTTCCGGAATTCAGTATTGCGAAACGGAGAAACGTCTTCTGGCACGCTATCAATGGTTCAGATCAAGAAGCATGAACTTAATATAACACGGGAGAGCCTGAGAGCAGTTACCGTAAATGGTAGCTTCTCAGTGCTCTTCCCCATACTATCTCCGTTGGGCCGGGAAATGGGGCTTTCTGAATTCCAGATTACGAGCACTATCTCCGCCTCTCCACTCACAGTGTTTCTCAGTGCCCCAATCTGGGGACGCATGAGTGATCTATGGAGTCGAAAACGTGTCATGCTGATTGACCTCTTCGGGTTTACGCTGGGCACAGTTATTTTTAATTCGGTACTTACTGCGACTCAGTGCTGTGCTGGTTGGACTTCCCCTGTACCTGAGCCTGATTGTCGCCCGCCTTGCATGCCGGGACGATGTCCGCAACCATGCCTGCTTCCACTGCTTACATGGCCGATATCACAGATGTTGCTACCCGAACCAAGGGCATGGGCGCGGCAGGTGCGGCAAATAATCTTGGCGCAATTCTCGGTCCCGCCGTCGCTGCTCTGGCGGTTATTTCTGTTCCCTGCTGGCTCAGGGCGTTATTGTCCAGCCCCTCGAAATAGCCCCGTTCAGCTTGTTAAAACTCGCTATCCCGCTTTTGATTGCGGCTTTTTTCAATCATGGTAGTTTTCGACATGTTGACCATCGCAATGCTGGTGTTGTTCATGGTGACTGATATGTCGCAGCAGCGTGTACTATATACTGGCGACACTGCGTTGAAAAACCAACCACCGGATGGCTATGGACAAAAGAGTTACACAATTGATTTCCTTTATCCGAAAGAATATCGTCCTCAAGACCACACAAAACCCGATCTCCGTTTTTGTCGTCATATTTAGTTGCGGCATACTTTTCTGGGGTGCATTTAACTGGTCTCTAGAACTTACTAACACTGAAACTTTCTGCGTATCCTGTCATGAGATGCGGGACAATATTCTTCCGGAATACAAGAAGTCCGTACATTTTCTGAATGCCAGCGGCGTCAGGGCAACATGTCCGGACTGCCATGTTCCAAAAAACTGGTTCGACAAGGTCGTACGCAAAGTCGGGGCAACCAACGAGCTGATGCACAAAGTGATCGGGTCAATCAACACGCGGGAAAAGTTTATCGAAAAACGCCTCACATTAGCGGGTTATGTTTGGGAGGCCATGGAATCCAATGATTCCCTTGAATGTCGAAACTGTCACGAATTGACTTATATGCGGACGAACAACAAAGCACATACGCGTGCCGTTGAAACTTCAATGACCTGTATCGACTGCCACAAGGGCATTGCGCACGAGTTACCCGCAGAATTTATCGAGAGCGAACACAGTCGTTATGAACGTGAAAATACCCACTGCGGTAACTGCCACGCCGGTCTCGCCCACCTGCAGGAAGATTGGTGATCTGGGATTGATAATCGAGAGAACCTCTGATTTTGTAGATACAGATCAATGCACTTATGAGCCAATCTGAAATACAATAGACACTTCTTGTTATTTCGTTAGCACAACCCTGTTATCGTGCCGACTAACAACCAAACGAAACAGTAATTCAATCAACACCAGCAAGCACTGAAGGTCTTTAGATGAAAAAGTTAACGATCCTGCTGTACCTGTTTTTTACCGGGCACCTTCAGGCAGATCAGACAGACCTGATCAACCAAGGGGAAACTCTTTTTAATCAAAATTGTGTTTTTTGCCACCAGCCTGACGCAATAGGCAAGCCGGGGCTTGCGCCTTCCCTGACAAATCCGGAACTGTTGGAAATTACAACCGACAAATACCTTATGGCAACTATTCGGGATGGTCGAACCGGCACATCCATGCCGCCATATCCACATTTGGGTCGTGAGGGGGTTCAGGCAATCGTCGCTTTTCTCCGCAGCCATGAAACCCTGCCGAATCGGGCAGCAGCGGTAGACGCACAAAGCGAAGCCAGGGGGGACCCAAGATTAGGCCAGCTATGGTTCGAACAGATCTGCGAGACATGTCATGGCCCCAGGGGAGATGGATACCTTGCAGGTGGCTCAGGTACTGCGATTGGCAAGGCAGGATTTCTATCCAAGGTGAGTGACGGATTTATTCGAGAAACTGTCAAGGTAGGCAGATCCAACACCAGAATGTTGCCTTTCCAGGGTCCTGAAGGTTTGGCGAATCTTTCTGACGAAGAAATTGACGACATCATTACTTACATGCGGACTCTCGCACAGTAAAAGTACAGCAAACCGAATTCAGCGGAGCAGGGAAAACCCATATGAAAAGAATAAAGACATCCAGGCGAAACTTCCTTAAAGGGAGTTCTTTTATTGCTTCTACCGCCGCCGGTGCTGGCTTGTTTGTTGCTAACAATCCCGAGTTGGAGGCTGCACCCCTGGTACCGAAACAATCCAGATCCACTGCCCTGGCTCAATGCCCCTATTGTGGGGTCGGTTGCGGCACGGTGATCCAGGTGGAGAACGGCAAGATTGTCTCTATGCGTCCTGACAAGGATCACCCGACCAACTATGGATTGCAGTGCATCAAAGGGCTTACCGCCGCAGAGCCGATGTACGTCGATCGAATGGAAGGCGACAGCTATGTCCGTAAAGATGTCTGGGATGAATGGAACAAACCGGATCACGGCAACCTCGAATATATCAGTACAACCAAAGGCTCATTCGATGAAGAACATTTTGTAAGAGTTCCTTACGACGCTGCCTCTGAAATGGTTTCTTACAAAATCGCTCATTTCGCCAGGGAGCATGGCGGGAACTCAGTCGCCCTGTATGGTTCTGGCCAACTTACCATGGAAGGGCAGTACCTCGAAAATCTTTTCATGAAAGGCGTGCTCGGCTCGAACACCATCGAAGCCAATGCACGAATGTGTATGACCTCAGCTGTCACCGGGTATTTTGCAACCCTTGGCTCTGACACGCCTCCCCTCGCCTATGAGGACATAGAAATATCAGACATGATTATGCATTTTGGTCACAATGCGCGGGAGTCACATCCAATTATTTACTGGCGCTGTGCTGATCACAAGAAAAAGAACAACATTCCCACCGTCGTGGTTGACCCAAGACATACCGGCACCACCATGGGGTATGAAGACATCAACTCTAATAATCATATTCATGTTCCAATATTGAATGGAGATATCAGCTTTTTAAATGCCCTCGCCCATGTTCTGCTCAAGGACCATGACGATGTCATAGACTGGGAATTTATGAAAGCACATGTCACGGGTTGGCAGGAATATGTTGACGGTGTTTTAAAAGACTACAGCCCTGAACAGGTGCAGGATCGAATGGGTGGAGACGTACCACCTGAGCTAATTCGAAGCGTCGCCAGCATGTTTGCTGATGCAACCCGTAAAAGACTGGCTCGAAGTAAAGGCGATCAATCGGGAGATGGCTATGGTGGGGTGATCATTATGTGGGGCATCGGTTACAACCAACATATCCACGGCCAGCACAATGTCATCTCAATTGTTAATCTTCTCGCACTCACGGGTAACCTCGCCAAACCAGGCTGTGGACCCTTCTCAATGACGGGCCAACCTAATGCAATGGGCGAGCGATTCACCGGCGGCTTAACCGATCGATTACCCTTTAACGAACCGCTGACGAACGCCAGACACCGTAAACGAATGGCCGAATTCTGGCGGGTACCGGAGCAAAACCTGGTAAACGCCATGAATTCAAAAAATCCTGGTTTTGCGGTTGGGATGCATGAACGCGCACTTAAGGGTGAAGTAAAAGCCATGTTCTGGGTATACGCCACCCATATAGATCTCCCCGACGTCTACAATCTTGTTCGCCCTGCGTTGTTGAAAACATTTAACGTTGTCCAGGAAATTTATCGCCATGCACCCAACAATCTATATGCGGACGTGATTTTTCCCGCCGCAACCTGGGGCGAGGTCGAAGGTATCTATATCAGCTCAGAACGCAGAATCAATATCAACCAAAAGGCCGCTGAACCACCGCCGGGCTGTCGGCCTGATATGGATATGGTCATCGACAAGGGCAAAGAAATTGCCCATCTGTTAGGGCTGGATGCAGAGGCAATTTTTCCGTATCAGAAAAAAGAAGATGGTACCTACGACGCTGAAGAGGTTCTGCGTGATGTCATTCGCGCGTCTGCAGGGACAGACACAGATCTCACTGGGATTTTAGAAGTCGAAAAACTGGATGGCGTTTCTCCCTACCAACAGCTGGCGAACCTGCGCGGCATCCAGTGGCCAGCACCTACCTATGCAATTGCTAAGGAAGGTGGCACAAAACGACGTTATATGGCCCAGGAAGGGGGCTGGAAAAACAGGCCATACGGTTATTTTCGAACCAAAGACGGCAATGTACATATGAAACTGTGTCGCCAGGACTATTCTGATCGCAAGGAAATCACCCGCAAGCTGATGGCATTTGGGGAACGCGAAGGCCTCTATACTATTGACAATATTGACCTGATGGTCGAAGCGCGAGACAAAGGCCTGACACCAGATCTTCCAGACGAGGAATATCGGAGCAAGAAATGGCAGGACATCCCTCAAGACAAGTATCCTTATTGGATGGGCCTTGGGGTTGTTTACGAACACTTTCATACTGCAAAATCCAACCGCAGTCCCACAACCCGACGACTCGTCCCGGAAATGTATGTGGAAATGCACGAAGCGGACGCCAGTGATCTCGGGATTAAAGACGGGGACAAGGTTAAGGTTATTACCCGGCGCGGTTCCTTAGAAGCCCGGGCACAAGTCGGTACAAACAGTCTGGTAAAACCAGCACGTAACAACGTACCCAGAGGTTATATGTTCGGCCCGTGGAATCTTTCTGTTGCTGACAGCGCGGACCCAAAAAAGAACAAGTGGCTGGCTAACGGCATATCAAGTCGCGTCTGGGACCCCGTATCCGGTCAGGTTGATTTTAAGAAACTGGCCTGTCGGATAGAGAAAGTGTAGTTTCTTCGGCAGCAGAGGCTGACACATGAAGAGACGCCAGATTGTCACCGGCACACTTGCAAGCGCCTTTTTACTAGCACTATGGTCCCCAATTCAGGCGGTAGCGAAGAAAGCCGTCCAAATCGTTCGTCGGCGGTACTTAAGACCACCCGGGGCAGTTGCAGAAGACCAGTTTCTGAACCAGTGCATCAGATGTGGTCAGTGCGGGCAGATTTGCCCAAATCGATGCATCAAGTACTTCGATATCACTGATGGGGTCAAACTCAAAGACACCCCGTTTATTATTCCCAGAGAGAAAGCCTGCATTTTGTGCATGAAATGCGGTGAAGTCTGCCCAACCGGTGCAATCACTCCAATAGTTCGCTCTGCTGAAAAGATAGTTGAACAAGTCCACATGGGAAAAGCCCGGGTAGACGAAAATTTATGCCTGTCCTTCCAGGGTAAAACATGTGGTGTTTGCTATCGTGCTTGCCCCCTGCCTGATATTGCAATAACAGCTGGTCTGTTGGAACAACCCCATGTAACAGACAAATGTGTTGGCTGCGGGTTGTGCGAGCGATCCTGCATTCAGTTGCCCCAGGCAATCAAAATAATACCCTCACATATTGTCCAGGGTTAACAAGAACAGCCATGCCTAACCACGTTTTTTATATGAAACAACTAAACAAACTGAGGTGGATTTGTCTTGGGAGTGTTTTCCTGATCCTCATCTTTATCCCATTTGGCACTGTCTACCAGAACTATCATGCTGCACATGCCTACGACTTCCTGAACACGCAAGAAAAATTTCTTTACGACTCAATGGATGCAATCACGGCATCATTCATCTCCGACCCGATTGAACTTGACGCGGTTAAGGGAACCACGTGGTCTGCTAATATCCTGGGGTGGAAAATCACGGATCCACTGGCAGTTGTCAGTCAATCCGCAGCGATGCGATCATTGAACCCCGCCTTCATTATAACGGCTCTGATTCCCTTAGTCCTTACGCTGTTCGTAGGACGCTTTTTTTGTGGCTGGATTTGTCCGGCAACATTTTTGTACGAACTTAATACAAATTTCGCCCTGCTTCTGAATCGACTCGGTTTACCGTTAAATTACTGGCAACTGGATAAACGAATAAAATACGCGGTTCTGCTCGTCGGTACGCTTATCACATTTTTCTCGGGCCTGATGATCCTGGCTGCAATTTACCCACCGGCAATCCTGGGTCGAGAAATTTACTACGCGATAGCCATGGATGGGCTGAGTGCCAGTGCGATTTTTTTTCTGCTAACCATGGTTTTTGACATTCTGGTTTCCCGTCGGGGATTTTGTCGTTATCTGTGCCCTGGTGGTGCACTGTATTCACTCCTTGGCCGCTATCGTGTACTGCGTATCCAGCGCAGTGTCAGCCAGTGCAAC
This sequence comes from Gammaproteobacteria bacterium, assembly GCA_012960755.1. The sequence continues at coordinate 178,207 of DUAT01000041.1, read as the reverse complement.
GACTGCAATCGTTGTAACAGTATTTGTGAGTTCGGTCTTCAACCCATGCAGGATCAGTTCGGTCAGGAATGTAATAATTGTACCGCCTGTATCGCCATATGCCCGACTGATGCACTTAGTTTTAAAACCCGATTCCAGGATCAACCCTATCAGGGTCCTGGTCATATGGGCCGCAACTACTCGCCCGCGGATTCCACGGCCAACATCATCGTGTCTGATGCCAATGTCAAATAAGCTACTGTCCATAGTCCCTTGTCTAGCCCCTTGCATAGTCGCCTGCTTACTGCTGACACTTGCCCCGCAAGCACCTGCCCATCACGTTCTGGGCAGACCAGCTTACAGTCTAAACGAAGATTCAAATACACCACCCAGTATGGCGGTCGAAACCCAGATTGGGGATTTTTTTGTTACCTATATGGTTTTCCCTGCATTCCCAAAACCCAATGAACCAGGGCGTATCAACCTGTATATTCAAGGTATTGATGAGCGAGATAGTTACACGGGAGAAGTGACTTTCTCGGTATTGGATGACTCATTTTTTTCCGACCGTGAGGAACCAATCGGAACCCAGCCCATTGATGATGGCGTTTACCGTCAGGGTTTTGTTTTCAGCGAAGAAGGGGAGTACTTCATACGCGCGCACTTTTATACCAATGATGCACCCTACGACATAGACTTCCCATTACAGGTAGGAGAACCCTCTCCCTGGGGACCTTTGTTGATTTCCGTAGTGATCCTGGTGCTGGCGTTAATAGGCATTAACATTGTTGCCAGGCGTAAGTCTCAAATCTCGAAATTCAGAATGCAGAACTCGCCCGATAAAAAAGACTCAACATCGTGAGCATGACCCACGCTGGACTGTCTGTTTTCTGGAGTCTCTTTGTCATTTTGGCGGTGATTGGCATCACCGTCAGGCACCTGTTTCTGAATCCATCCATACAACAATCACATGGCACCATCAGTTTTAGCCACTTACCGATTATTGGGAAATTTTTCCTCTACCTTGCGTCTCAAACAAAAATATTGCTCGGTTTGAAACTCGTTTTCCTGGCGCTCTTTTCACTCATCATCGTAGCCGGACTCTGGGGTTCGCCAATTGCTGAGCGAAATATCGCAACTGTCCTTACCTGGAACCTCTGGTGGACGGGAATTATCATTTCTGTATGGTTCTTTGGTTCAAGCTGGTGTGCCGTCTGTCCCTGGGACATGATCGCGAACTGGTTAGCGAGGCGCCGATTGTGGCGCAGGGAACCTCACCCAACCGGGCTCAACCTGAAAGTCCCGCTGATCTTCCGCAGTCTCTGGTCAGCACTTGCACTGCTGACGCTGCTCACCTGGCTTGAACTGGGCATTGGTGTTACCGAAAGTCCCTATGCCACCGCATCCCTGGCGTTAATGATGGTGGTGCTGGCAACGTTATCGCTGGCTATCTACGAGGATAAGGCATTTTGTCGATATTTTTGTCCGGTTGGCAGAACGATAGGTGTCTACTCGCAACTCTCGCCCGTTGCCCTGCGGCCAATTGATCCCGAAATTTGTACATCCTGCTCAACCCTTGATTGCTACCATGGCAACGAGACAATCTCCCCCTGCCCAACCAGGTTGGTTATGGGGCGGCTGAAGGAAAGCACCTATTGCATCTCATGCGGGAACTGTACCCAGAGTTGCCCTGACAATAATATCAATTGGCAATTACGTACACCTAATGTTGAAGCCGTTCAGGACGCAAGACCACATATGGATGAAGCCTGTTTTATGATCGGGTTATTGGGTTTAACGAGCTTTCATGGCCTTACCATGTTGCCCGAATGGCAAGAAATCGTCAGCCAGCTCGCTCGCTGGATTGGTGACAGTGGTCAGTTGATCATTACCTTTACGCTGTTACTCATGCTGCAGCTCGCAATCATCTTTGCCGCCTTTGGTCTTGCGACTTATTTATTCATCCTGGTAAACAGACGGTTCAGGTTCAGCCAGGTCTTTTCCGGATTTGCATTTGTCACCCTGCCGATCGCGTTTTCTTACCACGTCGCTCACAACATCGGTCATCTTCTGCGGGAAAGCGGCAGTTTGCAGGCTGTGATTCTCAATCCCCTGGGCACCAATACACAGCCCCTTTCAATGCTCGAGAAGCACGAACGGGCGATGCAACTCCTGATTCCCGCCGATATCGTCTCACTGATTCAGGCTTGCCTGCTGGTTTTCGGGTTCTGGCTCGCCATGCAGGTTGTCCAGCATCGGGGATCAAAACTCTTCGGCGTCAAAACTACAAACTCACTATCAATTATTGCGTTCATTGCATTGATGACGATGGCCAACCTTTGGCTGCTGACACAACCCATGCTGATGAGGATGTGAATGATGGATAGACGAAATTTTTTTAAAGGTAGTTTCGGTAAGGTTGTCGGTGGTGTCATTAATTCCGCCGAAACAGCTGCACGAAAAAAAGCGAAACATTGGATTCGACCACCTTTTGCACGAGAAGAACTTGATTTCCTTTTAACGTGTACGCGCTGTGATGCCTGCATGGAAGCCTGTCCGCACAATATAATATTTCCACTGCCACTGTCTCGTGGAGTGGAGTTTGCACAGACACCAGCCCTGGATCTTATAAATCATGGATGTCATCTTTGTGAAGGCTGGCCATGTGTGCTTGCATGCGAACCGGACGCACTGGTTTTTTCGCCTGCCTCAATTGACGCGGCGCCCGAAGCCGATACCGAAAACCAGTTGCCGGTATCCCCTCCGCTCCTTGCGATCGCCGAAATCAACACAAATCAGTGCCTGCCATACCTCGGCCCGGAATGTGGTGCGTGTCGCGAATCCTGCCCTGTACCTGATGCGCTGATTTTCAGTGACGAAAAACCGACAATAAACGCGGACCTGTGCGTTGGCTGCGGATTATGCAGAGAGGCCTGTATTGCCGACCCAAGAGCCGTAGATATTCGCAGCCTCAATATTTAAGGACCAAGAGGCAGCTTTCTGTTTATGCCATCAACCAGGCGTCGGGATCATCAACGGGTTCCGGTAACTTGTTCGTCAACCAGGTGGCACAAATATCCGGGCCCCACTCCGTTGAGTTCGACTCGATCAGCCACATGAGATTTCCATCTGGCCCACCCACTTTGAAAGGAGGCAGGGACACAGGTTTGAAGACAGATTTCAGCTCTTCATCATAAGAGGCGTAATTCAGGATGCTGCCCAACTCCTGAATAATGTTCCATGCTATTGGATGTGACAGGTCGATCCTGAACATGACCTGCCAGGGGTTATGCAGTTCTGTACTCCAGATGACCTGCTCAATCGCCGGTATCCGTGCCAGCAGCCCACATAGCTTATCGAAATTCAGATTTTCCATTCTTGCATTCCTCTTATTTCTGATACTGAGAACGCGAATTCCCTTAACATTCCGCTAGCAACACCAGTATTCAACGGAACAGCCAGCGGCTTTTGAAAATTCTTTAACATCTGGTTTATTGATGCTGTGGAACAAATGGGAATCACACTTACAATCACTGCAGCCAAATCCCGGGATGGAACAATATCCGTCGAGAGATGCCAGACTATCAGCCCATGAATGCTCCAGATACTCTGAACCATGGAGGTACCATGCGCCAAGTGGCAGGAGAAACTCCCTGATATAGTCAATATGCCAATGGTGCTTTTTGTTTTTGCGGCAATGCCGGGAGACCCGCGCTTTAACACCACCGGGACCAAATGCACTGCCAACGTAGATGTAGAATCCCCGTTCGAGCTGGACAGTATCCCAGCGACCGACCTGCACGCGCTTTCTTCGATCACAGCCAAGTATCAGTACATAGGTTCCGGAATTTGTGTTCATGCCTGCTGAAGCCTCAGCTGCCTCTGCTTTGCAGCTGATTCAGATTATAGAAATTATCAATCGGATGCTGGTTTTATTATTGTCCTGCGAAGGGACCGATATCGACGAATACTCATCGCTCGGCTTCTTTTCTTTCGCAGCTGAATCTCGGATTCACTCAACTGACATGAATCCGGCAAGGTCAGCCTCTCCCGATGACGATTGCCGTGTGCCTTCAGTGGCTCAATCTGCTCTTTCCCGGATTGTTTTTCGTTTTCCATTGGCAACTTTCTATTGGTAACTTTCTATTAATAAGAAGGACCTTGTCACAATATCCAATCGATCATAACTTGCAGACAAGGCCTAAAATTTGACCTGGATCAATAACACTGCGTTCACCTAAGGCATCTGTCTCTACCCGAACCAGGACGAGATAGTCTAAGATCCTCCCTTAAATCGAATTTGATTAAAGTCAATGTAGTGAGAACTTAGGGGACCTATACTCAATTAACTCGTAGTAATTCGTAGTGAGTCGAAAAAATGAACATGCTGAAGAAAGTACTTTTTGTAAGCTTCCTGTTTTCTTTTTCTATCCCTGTCATGGCAGAGGCGACGACGTTAACTGAAGCCATAACCGGAGGCGATGCACATTTAAACTTCCGTTACCGGCTGGAACAAGTCGATCAGAAGGATTTTTCCAAAGACGCGCTGGCATCAACCTTAAGAACCAGGCTCAACTATAAAACTGATTCGCTCAATGGGTTCAAACTGTTCATTGAATTCGATGATGTCACCTATCTCGGTAATGACAAATTCAACAGTTCCCGAAACGGCCAAACATCCTACCCTGTCATTGCCGATCCGGACGGAACAGACATCAACCAGGTACTGATTGAATACACGGGTCACGATACCTCACTGTATTTAGGTCGTCAGCGGCTCAATCTTGACAATCAACGATTCATCGGTGGGGTCGCGTGGCGTCAAAATGAACAGACCTATGATGCATTTACAATTCAAAATAGCACGATCAGGAATACGACACTCAAATACAACTATGTGAGTAAAGTTCAAAGGATATTTGGGCCGGATGATGGCAGCCCACAAAAAGAATTCGATTCGGATACTCATCTGCTGAATGCAAAAATAAATTTTGACACCCTGGGTTCCGTCGTTCTCTACGGATACCTTATGGATCTGGAATCAGCACCAACCTCTTCCTGTGTTCCTGGAAACTGCGCATCCAACCGAACACTGGGGTTTCGATATACAAACAATTTCGATTTCGCCAGCTTCAAGGTACCACTGAACATCGAATACGCACGGCAGGACGATTATGCAGACAACCCTCTAAGTTACCGGGCTGATTACATTCTTGGCGAAGTCGGACTCACGTTTGACAAATTCAGAATTCTTCTCGGTAACGAGATCCTGAAAGGAGACGACAAAGCGGGCACAGGATTCCAGACACCCCTGGCAACCCTGCACAAGTTCCAGGGCTGGGCAGATAAGTTTCTCTCCACACCTGCAACGGGCATCGATGATCGCTACCTGACAATCGGTACAAACTGGAAAAAAGCCGCATTCATGCTGACGTTTCATGACCTGAGTTCCGACACCACTTCAAGCAACTACGGCACAGAATGGAATGCGTCGGTAAACTTCAAAATCAACAAAAACTATAGCCTGTTGTTTAAGTACGCAAGCTATGATGCTGACGAATTGTTTACCGATACAAAGAAAGGCTGGATTATGTTCACGGCAAAATTCTAGCGTTGTTTACCAATCCGCTCCGCTTCTTCATCATACTTTTCGTAAGACTGCTTTAAGGTCGCGGAGTTTAGCAGTACGGTCGCCAGTACCTCACCTGACTCAGGATCCTTGATGGATGTCTTAATCCACATGGATTCTGTGCGCTTGCTTTCACCCAGGCCAACGACTTCACGCTCAAGCATGTAGTGCTGGCCGACAAACAACGGGCCTTTGATCATTCGAACCTCCAGGTCTGCAAATAAACCAATGGAAGGTCCTTTTGCTCCCTTTAGCCCCGAGGATGTATACCCTACGAGCGGGCTGACCATTTCTGTTGGGATAATTGCTTTACCCCAGGGTGATGCTTCCGCCTGATCCGGCTGGTACCAGCGGCAAAGCTCCGTGATTTTGGTAAGCTTGTTCTGCAGTGTAAATGGATAGCTGTTACCCAGATGCTGATCGAAGTCCATATGAACCGAGTCGCCTGTGGACCTGTCGCCGATACTCACATGCTCCAACAGGACCAGTTTTTCTGGAGTTGGTCGAGAGGCTATTAAGTTATCGAGTCGCGTCTCAGGATGATCAGGGCCCAATGACGCTGTTCCTTCCAGCACCAGATCACCGTTTTTTTTCACTGCCCAGACCTTTGTAATGGTCGCTGCCTCGCCTGGCCGCTCAACAAATACCTGCACCTCGTCACCTTCCACAACGACGTTTTTGAAGTGGGAACTAATACATCCGGATTCGTACCAGCGATCGCCCCAGATATGATGCATCAGTGGATCGAACTGTGAAAAGTGTGTTGGACCTTCGATGGGCGCACCACTGAAGCCAAGTTCCTGGGCTTGATCGTCATCATGAATCGACAAATGTCCCCCATATTCCTGTGCCGCGAGCATCTGTACCGGGAAGCGGAACGGCCCGTTGATGACCCCGTCGTTCTCTTCTATCGCTGTGTCGAATGTGGTTTGAGTCATGACATGAATCCTTGTTTAGATATCACTCAATTTTTTAAGAAAGGATTTGAAGACGAAAAACTATACAATCCGTCACCAGCACTACTCTACACACTACATTAACAGGATATCGCATGCCTTTTGCAACCCTCACCGAAATGGCCCAGATGGCCCGAAACAACCTCGACAGAAATTGCTGGGACTACCTGATGGGTGCCGCCGATACAGAATCCGCATTAAACCGAAATCGACACGGACTGGATTCCTGGGTCTTCCTCCCAAGAGTGCTAAATGATGTTAGCCAGCTGAGTTACGCGTCTGAACTGCTGGGGCAAGAACTAAAAATACCGGTTATTCTCCCGCCTATCGGGTCAGTACAGGTATTTGAATCAGGTGGCGGCACATCAGTGGCGGCTGCGGCTCAGGAGTATGGCACTCTGCAAGTACTGAGTTCATCCTGCCTGCCGGATTTTGAACAGGTAGCAAAAGATGTACCGGGCCCCAGAGTCTATCAGCTATATTTAATGGGCGATCAGATATGGATGGATGACATTATCGAAAGAGCTGTTGAGGCGGGGTACATCGGCTTCTGCCTGACGGTTGATACCCAGACTTACTCAAGGCGTGAAAGAGACATCCACAACGGTTTTAAACCCCCTGGGGGCAGCCGATCAGGCTGGACGGGAGCGAACTACCAGGCCAGGATCACCACGGAAACGATCGCTCATATTAAACAAAAATTTGATATATCTCTTTTTATCAAAGGGGTTAACGTGGCGGAAGATGCCGAACGTTGTGTTGCTGCCGGGGTCGACGTGGTATGGGTTTCCAATCACGGCGGGCGCCAGCTGGATCACACCCGGGCCTGTATTGACGCTTTACCTGAAGTGGCAGCGGCTGTCGATGGTCGCGTACCCGTCATTGTCGATGGTGGATTTATGCGGGGTGCCGATATCGTGAAGGGGCTTTGTCTTGGTGCTGACATCATCGCCATGGGCCGATTGCAAGGGTTGGCGATGGCAGCAGCGGGACAGCCGGGACTGGTTAAAGCACTTGAGTTGATCGAAGTGGAACTGCGGCTTTCAATGGGGCTTCTGGGGGTTGCCGACATCGCCGATCTCAATCCCAATTTGATGGAGCGAACCTCTGCATTGGGTCATCCCAGCGTACTGAGTCCTTTTCCACTTCTGGACACTTTAGCACGCCGATAGGAGTAGGGGCTCAGTCTAATCCTGCTTCATGACCAATCCAATCTGTCGACTCTGGGCTACCAGGTTTCCTTCACTGTCCCAGAGTTTTCCATTCTCTATCATACGACCCAGATAAAGGTCTTCTGTTTTCACATGAGTCTGGATCCAGCCCGGTGCCGGTCGGCGTCGAATATGAACGGTAAGTTCCAGGGTGGGTACCCAACCAATCTCACCAAGCAGCGGAAATGGAGAAGGAGGAAAGGTATCTACAAACAACAGCAACGATCGGGTATCCGGTTCCCGATCATCAACGAATCGATTCCAGCCTGAAAGTTCTGCGCGTTTGACCTGTTTGGTTGATTCTGGTAGTAGTCTGATATCAACACGACCCAGGATCGGAAGGTGAATCCCCTGCCTCGCTCCGGATCGTTGAACACAGTCTTCTGGAGGAGAGACTACTGGCGCCGGAATACGAATCTCTGTGTCAACCCCGACAGATTGTGTCAAATCTCCAAATGCCGCCAGCACTTCGATTCTCGCTTTATCATCCTGATACAATGAAGCTCGGGCAGTACTCAGGGTACGCCCCGTGCGGATAATCTCAACTCGTACAGAGCACTCAGCATCCGGTATGCCGGGTCTCAGGTAATGTGTTGTTACGGTAATCGGGTCGGGATGAGGTAGGGAATCTGCGAGTGCAGCCAACGCGATTGATACCAGGTAGCCGCCGTTGGGGTTGTCACCAATTCCCCAATGAGAAGTTACGTACCCCAGATACTGATTGTCAGAAATTTTCTTGACGGCTGTTTCTTCATCGTAAAAACTCAAAGGATTCTCCTGCCTGGGTTTCTGCTGGTATGTACAGATTCCGGTCTTGACTGGAAGCACTGTTTTGTAGATTGTAACTACACATTGCCGTTCGAAATCAAGTAGGTCACTTGTCGGCACCGACATTATCCTATTTTTTTGGAGGTACATCTTGACTACGGCTGCACAGCTCTTAATACAGTGCCTGGAAGAGCAAGGCACAGACCGGATTTTTTGTGTACCGGGGGAAAGTTACCTCGCGATACTGGATGCGCTGTTCGACAGTTCGATACAGGTCGTTGTTGCGAAGCATGAAGGCGGTGCAGCCATGATGGCTGAAGCCGATGGAAAGCTGACCCGGCGTCCGGGTATCTGCTTCGTCACCCGCGGACCCGGTGCTACAAATGCCGCCGCGGGCGTGCATGTGGCACAGCAGGATTCAACGCCCATGATTCTATTTATTGGCCAGATCGGCCGTGGTCTGACTGGCAGGGATGCATTTCAGGAAGTCGACTTTAATCAGATGTACGGCGGACTGGCAAAACTGACCTTGCAAATTGACGATCCCGGACGGATTCCCGAGCTCTTAAGCAGAGCCTTCCATGTTGCACTAAACGGTCGTCCCGGTCCTGTAATCATCGCCTTGCCCGAAGACATGCTGCGGCAGTCAGTAAAAACTGCAAGTGCTCATGCCACGCCGAGGATTGAGGCGACTGAACCTGCACCTTCTGTATCTCAAATTAAACAGGCGGAATTACTGATAATGAATTCGGAGCGGCCGGTTCTGATACTCGGAGGTTCAAGATGGGACGCAACCGCAGTCGCGAAAACCCAGGAATGGGTCACCTCGGTCGGGTTGCCAGCTGCGGTGTCGTTCAGGCGACAGCAACTTTTTGATGCAACTCATCCAAACTACGCCGGTGATCTTGGCATCGGTGCAAATCCTGCGCTTGTACGGTTAATCAAAGATAGCGACCTGGTTATATTGTTGGGGGCGAGGCTTTCTGAGATCGCCAGCCAGAACTTCAGTCTACTGGACATCCCTGTACCACAACAGAATTTGATCCACGTACATCCTGGTACCGAAGAACTGGGGAGAATTTATACACCAACCCTTGCGATCAACGCAACGCCACTCAGCTTTGTCGAATCACTGGGAAAGATAGAGTGTCGACCCGGAACCGTTGACCGCGTGACTGAAGCACATTCCGCCTACGAGAAATGGAACAATGATATCCCCACTATCCCGGGACCGGTGCAACTCGGTGAAGTCGTTCGTGTTCTGCAGGAGAAGTTGTCGGCGCAGGATATTATTACCAACGGCGCGGGCAACTACTCCGCCTGGATTCACCGATTCTACCGCTACCGGGCTTATGGAACCCAGGTCGCTCCAACCTCCGGTTCAATGGGATACGGATTACCCGCTGCCATTGCAGCGAAACTACGCTGTCCCGAACGAACCGTGGTGTGTTTAGCTGGAGACGGATGTTTTCAGATGACCAGTCAGGAACTCGGTACGGCTGCCCAGTCTGGTGCCCACGTGATCATACTGGTTATAGATAATGGCATTTACGGCACCATACGCATGCATCAGGAGCGGGAGTACCCTCGCAGGATCTCCGGTACAGACATTGAAAATCCTGATTTTGCGGCTCTGGCACGCAGTTATGGCCTGTTCGCGGGTACGGTTGAAAAGACTGAGGATTTCGAACCCCTGTTGAATGAAGCGCTCGCCTGTCATACCTCCGCCCTGCTCCATATTAAGATCGACCCTGAAGCGATCAGCCCCAGCACGACGATCGCAAAATTAAGGGGCCAAAAGAGGTAACCGGCCTGCGAACCATGCCTCCTGCACTCCCTTTTTAACTCTCAATTGATTGATTTACATCAATGCACGATAGCGGTGAGACGGTTAAATTACTCGTTTAGGAAGTATACGCTGAACCGTAGTAGACAATGTTCCGCAAACCATGTCTAAAAACTGAGGATCAATTAAATGCCAAAAATTCTAATTGTTGTTGACCCTGAAGAATCACGTCATTCTGCTTTGAGCCGAATCAAAGAAATTCCTGTCGGTAGTATTGAGTTCAAAGTGGAGTACTACCTGCAGTCTCCACACAGCGCTGAGGAAGCCTGTGATTACCGGGATAAGGTTAAAGAGAAGAAAGCGTGGCTCGAAACACTTGTGCAGCCCTTACGGGACGAAGGCTACGATATTGAAACAGAAATCCAGCTATTTTACCGGTTGTACGAAACCATTATTCAAAGCGCTCTCAGGTACGGTGCCGATTTTGTGTTTAAGCCACTTCGACAACACGGTGTAATAAAAAGAGCCCTGTTCACTTCAACGGACTGGAATCTGATTCGATTTTGTCCCTGTCCTCTTCTCCTGGTAAATCATGCCAATCCGATCAAGGGGAACGCCGTTGTCGCCGCTGTTGATCTGGCGAGCCAGGATTACGCGCACCATCAACTCAACAAGGTTGTTCTTGAGCAATCCGGGATTCTAGCGAACGTTCTGAGTGCGGATGTGCATATCGTACATGCTTACAATATCGGTACGGTTCCCAGTGGCAATGCTGTCTCAGACCCACTGGCATACCAGATAACCAAAGGCAGGCGAGACGAGCAATTTACCAGGGCTTACCAGCTGGCAGAGACTCAGGATATTCCGCGGGAAAATGTCCATCTTGGAGAAGGCGCAGCAGACCTTGTTGTGAACAGGTACGCATCTCAAATAGAGGCTGGTGTCATCGTCATGGGTACCGTCGCCAGATCAGGGACTTCTGGTTTGTTTATAGGTAACACTGCGGAATCGGTGATGGAAAAAACACGCAGCGACGTATTCGTTGTCAAGTTAGCAGAGTTCGAATCACCGGTAAAAGCAGCCTAGAAGGCTGCTAAGGCGCAGCCGGGGTATGGTCATGGTAGTATTTTAAGTAGAGTATCCCCGGCGTCATCACTATCTGCCAGGCCAGCCTGATTTCCTCATGGTAATCAGGGTCGAGTTCAGCCACGGTCTGTAGAAGTGACTCCAGCCAAAGCTCATAAAGTTCCGGATGAATATCGTAGTGATCGCGATTATGTGTTAACGCGATTGACTGCAGGTAGTCGTTGTCTGTTCTCATCAGATAAAAACTCATCAGCTGATACATCCCTTTCTGCAGCACCTTCAATTGCTGAGACATATCAGTTAGCCTGAATTTCTCCCGGACAAGCTCAGATTTCGCAAAAAATATCTCATAGAATCGCGTAAAGAATCGAGTCCCACTTTCTGAGATCCCGATACCGTGCCCAATGACCCGCTCGTAGCTCTCATCAAACATTCTCTCCAGGTCCATGGTGCTAAAATCCCAGTCCCAACCGGTTGTTCTCCACTTAACAATCCCCAGCCACGTTTCCTACAACATGCTATCAACGAAACTCATCCAGGTTCGTGACCTGGATCAATCCATTTTCCGATTTTTGCAGTTAAAACTTGATCAGATCAGGACATTCTCTCCAATTCATTCTCTTTAATTGAAAAAACAGAAACCCGCGCTCCTTGGGAATCTGGTTAGCGATCGTGGTCTTCTCCCACTGGCAGAAGGTTTGAACATTAATCCACACATGACAACAGCTGAAACGATGAGCAGTTGCCAGCCCCAGAAAACAATCCACGCTATAGTACACGGTATGATCAGTCAGGTTCGATTCACCTTGATCCATGTCATATGACAAAAGGCGCTGTTAGTCTATCCTGTGCTGCATCACAGCGGAAAGCATAATATGGCAAACGAGAAGGAAGAACTAGGATCTATCGAAAAAGCAGACGGTTACTACAACGCAACCCTCACCCGTGATATCGATCAAGATCAGGCAACAGTCTGGAGCATGCTCACCAAGCCCAGCCATTTTGTGAACTGGCTCGCACCCGGTGAAATAGAACTTGCACAGGGCGGGCGGGCAACATTGAATTTCACTGACAGCGGAATCGTCATCGACAGTGAAGTGACAAAGTGTCAGGCCCCTTCACTGCTCGAATACTCCTGGAGCAGCGGTGACGAACCCCAGCGCCCGATCAGGTGGGAGTTAGAACCCATAGATCAGCGCACCCGACTTTCTTTAACACTTGGCATCCCAGAAGATGAAGAGGTTGCGCGCTCTTGTGCAGGTTGGGAAGCACACCTGATGATGATGCTGGCAGCACTTGAGGGCGTTCCCATAAAATTCCCCTTCGAACGTTTTCAGGCTACCCGGGAAGCTTACAAAGAGATGATGGAAAACGATTAGAATTTCGCCCCGCACTCTGGCCTGGTGACGCGTAGCAGGTTGCCACGCCGGGATGCCGATTATTCCCGCCGCCTTAATTCCGCTATACTCCCGCTTTACCGCAGGAAACCAGTCTTGAATTCGCCCACCGCAGATTCGCCCGAAACACATTCGTCCGAAACAGGATCGCCCACCGTAATAGTGGCCAAAGACTCCGTCCACCACGACAAGTCCTTATTTGCCTCTCTTAAAGTTGCAGATTACTTTTACCTCTGGATAGGGATGTTGGCCTCGGCCTTTGCCATGAATATGCAATTGGTGGCCCAGGGCTGGCTTGTCTATGAGATGACATCCTCCGCCATGAATCTTACCTACGTGACCCTCGCTTTCATGCTGCCCCAGGTCGTGTTTTCGCCTATCGGGGGTGTCCTTGCAGATCGAGTCAAAAAAAAACCGGTCATTGGCTGGTCACCGTTAGCTAATGGTGTGGCCACCCTGGCTATGGCTTATGTTGTGATGAGTGGCAACGTTACGTTTGAAGATTTTATTCTCGTCGGTCTCTTTAACGGCACCGTCATGGCACTTTCCCTGCCCGCCAGAACAGCCTTTATCCCTGAAATTGTTGGCGAAAGACTGATGTTCAATGCCATGGCATTTAACACCGCCGCCTGGAATCTGTCACGAATACTCGGGCCGGCGCTGGCAGGTTTCATGATTGCGGTATTTGCCGATGGTGATACGACTTCTGTATACGGCGTCGGGCTGGTCTATATTGTCTTGTCTGTACTTTACCTGATATCCGCGGTCACGGTTTTACTGATAAGACATAAGGGCGAGCCAATAAAGGGACACAGGAAAACGCCAATGCACGATCTCGCCGAAGGTATGCACTATGTCTTTCATTCTCCCATTGTCGGGGGACTCATATTGCTGTCGATCTTTCCCTTTCTCTTTGGCCTGTCTATCAACACATTTTTACCCGCATTTAGCCGCGATGTACTATCGGGGGGACCCGACGACCTCGGGTTTTTAATGACGTCAATGGGCGTCGGTGCCATCGGCGGCTCGCTGTTGTTGGCCAAGCTCTCGGGCATCGGTAATAAAGGCAATTGGGTACTTGTTACAAACGCACTCTGGGGTGTGGGTGTCGCCAGTTTCGCGCTGACAACGGAATTCAGCTTCGCCTTCATTACTATTGGAATAGTCGGTTTTATTTCGGCCATTAACATGTCCATGAACCGGAGCCTGGTGCAGCTTCAAGTCGAGCAAAGTATGCGGGGCCGGATTATGAGCATTGACCTGATGTCCCATGGCCTAATGCCCCTCGGCGTGGTTCCCATCGGGTACATTGTGGATCATGTCAGCATCCAGGCTGGTCTCGTAACGAGCGGTATCATGCTGTTTCTCGTCACTGTTATATCCGGGTTCTTTATGCCTAAAATCCGTGCGATTAACACCGGCTATAAGATCTAGTAGTCCTTCAAGGCGCAATTACCATGTTCAGAGCGACCCAAATGATTCAAGACAAGGCGCAGTCGCGGGGAATGGCGGGGCCGCCGAGGCGAGCCGGGAAGCGTTCGTCCGCGATGTTGCACCTCTTGGCAAGGACTCCACTCGGCGTGCCCGCCATTCCCTTTCGAGGCACGCCTTGCGGCCAAACGCTTCCCGACTCGCTGAACATGGTAATTGCGCCTTGAAGGACTACTAAATGCTGTCAATATTGAGCTACTTCTGGCAGATGTGTCTGCTCCGTACCGGACCCGAGAAAATCCCACGAAGTATTACGATCACCAGCTCGCTGGTTGTCGTCTTTTTGTTGATACAAACCATCTCTGTTCTGGTTACCTATTCTGATATCCAGGTTTTTCAGGTCCTGATCCTCGTCGTTATTGAGTTCATTATGGAAGCTTCGATAATCTACGGGTTGTTGAGATTCAAGAATGTTGCCTATCGATTTCTCAGTGCCTTGAGCGCTGTGCTGGGCAGCAACGCAATATTCATCTGTATGCTGCTCGCTATTCACCTGTTAACGGTCGATCTGGAACCAGGCTGGATTGCTGATTTTCTTAATATCCTGGCCCTGATTTGTTTTTTCTGGTGGCTGGCGGTTTTCGGGTTTATCCTGAGTCGATCTGCCGGTATCAGCATGCTCCAGGGGACCGTGCTGGCATTCATCATTGAGTTGGTGGTTGTCTTCTCAACAAGATCAATCTTTCCACCGGCAAGTTAGATAGTTAGTTCCTGTTAGTTGAGCTAGGGGATTTTTTTGCACGTACATATTCTGGGTATCTGCGGCACGCTGATGGGAAGCATTGCGCTACTGGCGAGAGCACAAGGACACGTCGTCACCGGCACTGATGAAAACGTCTACCCGCCCATGAGCGATCAACTCAAACAGGCAGGTATCAAGGTCAATTCGCCTTACACTGCCGAGAATATCCCTGATAGTACTGACCTTGTCATGATTGGCAATGCCAACTTGCCCAGGGGCAATCCAGCGGTGGAGTATGTTCTGGAGAAGAATATCGCCTATACCTCCGGCGCAGAATGGCTTGGTCGTTATCTGCTTAATGATAAGTGGGTAATCGCCGTCGCCGGTACCCATGGCAAAACGACAACAACCAGCATGGTTGCCTGGATATTAGATTACGCGGGAATGAAGCCGGGATTCCTGGTAGGTGGTGTACCGGGAAACTTTAGTGAATCCGCACGAATAGGAGAAACACCCTTTTTTGTTATCGAGGCAGACGAATATGATACATCGTATTTTGACCGGCGCTCCAAGTTCCTGCATTACCGGCCCAGAACCGCGATATTAAACAACCTGGAATATGATCATGCAGACATTTTCCCGGACCTGGCAGCCATTCAAAACCAGTTTCACCTGTTAATCAGAACCGTGCCTCAAACTGGATTGCTGATTTATCCCGAGAACGATGCAAACATCGCGAGTGTCATCAAAAAAGGTTGCTGGTCCGATCAGATAACGACCGGACCAGGAGGTGAGTTCGAAGCCGTTGCCATATCCGCCGATTCATCTGAATTCGAGGTGACTCTCGCGGGTAAGAAAACAGGCCGGGTTAAATGGGCCATGACCGGGGAGCACAATATCAACAACGCCCTGGCCGCAGTCGCCGCGGCCCGGCATGTCGGCGTTGCCCCGGCAACCGCATGTGAAGCCCTGTCTGAATTTAAAGGCGTGAAACGCCGTATGGAACAAATCTACTCTTCTGTCACGCTAACGATTTACGATGACTTCGCTCACCATCCAACTGCTATTGCGACAACGCTGGACGGCTTGCGCCACAAAGTTGGCAGTGAGGATATCCTCGCTGTGATCGAACCCGGCTCACATACCATGCGCAAAGGTACGCACGCCACTTCTTTGAAACAGTCTGCAACGCGTGCCAGCGAAGTCCTGTGGTTTCGGCCACCCAACCTTAGCTGGGATATGCAAACCAGGGTAGCCGATCACAGGAATCACGTCTTTGATAGCCTGGATGAGCTATTCGACGCCGTGTTGCAGAGAATTGAAACGAATCCCAAAAATCAGCATATCGTCATCATGAGCAACGGTGGATTCGGGGGAATCCATAAAAGAATTGTTGATGAACTGGAAAGGAAATGACGCCAGCCAATGCCAGATCCAATACCAAAAAAAAGCGGATGTTAGAATCAGATCTCTACCAACCCGTTAAGGACTATCTGGAAAAGCATGGCTATACGGTGCGCGGAGAAGTAAAACACTGTGATATGGTCGCAACAAAAGATGATGACCTGGTCGTCGTTGAGTTGAAGACCGGCGCCAATATGACCTTGTTAGTCCAGGCCACAGAACGCCAGAGTATTTCCGACAGCGTTTATGTCGCAATCCCAAAACCGAAAAAGTCCCATCGTCAATGGCTGGGGGTGAAAAGGGTATTGAAACGACTGGAACTTGGTTTGTTGGTCGTTAATCAAGGCCCCATAGGCTTCACCGTGGTAAAACACTTCGATCCGATCCCGACACAAAGAAGAAAAAACACAAAAAGACGCAAGGCAATAATCCAGGAAATTGCTGAACGATCCGGTGATTACAACACGGGCGGCGTGAGTCGCAAGAAGCTGGTCACTGCCTACCGGGAGAACGCTATCCTGATCGCCTGCTGTCTCGAGCAACTCGGACCCACATCAACCAGGGCGCTTCGAGCGCTCGGCACCGGTGAAAAAACGACCCGTATTCTGTCCCAAAACCACTATGGCTGGTTTCAGAGAGTCGATCGAGGTGTATACAAACTGACGGATTCCGGTGCCAGGGAGGCTGCTGATTTCGAGGAAATTTACCAACGTGCCGAAACTTTCATCAGCGACCAACAGAATTCTTGACCAGACATTGAGCCATGCATACTATGGTTGGCCCAACCAAATTTGAGCAGGCAACCAATGGACGATTCCGTGTCCTCTGTGCGAAAAGCAGAAGTATCGTGCAGGAATATTGGTTGGTGCTTTGACCTTTGCGCCGAACGCAACCTGGACACGAATCGAGTCCTGCGCAATGTCCCCTATACCCGGCAGCATATGCAGAACCCGGCATGTTTTATTGACTGGCAGAGCTTCTGTACATTTAATAACAATTTTCTGCTTTATTTCTCCGAATCGGAGTTTCGGGAAGCTGGCCGGTATTCCTGGAAAAGCAGTTCCATGCGGATATATCGCGTTATCGGTAACCTCCTGTATAGCGTCAGGGAACAATTTACCTCCGCCTATGGCCCCCTGGGATTCGTCGCAAAACTTTATCCTTGCGAGCTGTCCCTGACGGAACTGTATCCCGGTCACTTAAAGATCAAACTCAGAATGAAATCGGGCTTGGCACCTTGCCGATCCTTTCACCTTGCGCTGGCGGGTCAAATGGGTGGTCTGCCTGAATCACTGGGGTTCAACGACGCCAATGTACAACTACATCATCACGATCAGGGCGCGAATTTTGACGTTTACTACCAGCCCCACGGTGGGCTTTTGGCACCCTTTCGCCGGTTCCTTTCCCGCCCATTTACCATTCGGGATTCCGCCGTTGAACTGAATCTTACCTTTGAATCCCTGCTTGAAAAGTACCGCGAGCTTCAAACGGAAGCCGGTAAACTAAAACGCTCAGAGAAACGCGCATCGGAAATCGAGCGCCGATACAAGCTCCTTGCCGAAAACGTCTCTGATGTAATCTGGACCATGGACCTGAAATTCAACTGGGAATACCTGAGCCCTTCAATGGGTGATCTGCTGGGGTATACGGAAGACGAAGTCGCGAAGCTGCAGATGAGCGATTTTCTCCATAAGGACACGGTAAAAAACATAGAAACCTTTGTCACTCAATCCCTGGACAGCGCCCACGACCTTGACAATACAATAACCTTCGAAACCAATCTCTATCGAAAAGATGGCAAAACCGTACGGGTTGAAGTTAAGTCCAACTTTGCTTTTGACAGCTTTGGGCGACCAACCAGACTGGTGGGAATCATCCGGGATATCTCAAATAAAGAAGGCATGGAGGCCGAACTCAACCGAAGCGAGGAAGAGTACAAGATCATTACAGATTCTGCGCAAGATGCGATTTTTACCTTTGACGAAGAAGGCATCATCACATTTGCAAACCCGGCTACCCTGCGAATATTCGGACATCCGAAAGCCGAGATACTGGGTTTGTCGGTAAAAGCAATTATTCCCGCCGCTTTTAACAGCTCGCCCAACGAACTTGAACAACTCTCGAACACTATTATCGAGCAGACCGGTGTTACCCGCAGCAACCAGAATATCTTTCTTGAAATATCTTTCGCCACCCATAAAAAACAAGGTAAATTTTACGTCACGGCAATCGCGCGGGATGTGACTGAACACAAGAATGACGAGCTTGAACGCAACAAGCTTCAAAGCCAGCTCGTTGCATCCCAGAAGATTGAATCCATCGGCCAGCTGACCGGCGGTATTGCCCACGACTTCAACAATCTGCTCGTCGCTATTAACGGATACGCAGAACTCGGACTCAAACAACAGACGGACGCCCAGGCCATTGCACATTATCTTTCAGAGATAAAACTGGCGGGTGATCGAGCCGCAGACATGACCCAGAAACTACTCACATTCAGCCGACGCCAGGTCATCGAACCATCAGTGACAAATCTGCACGAGCTGGTGGAAGGTGTCAGGCTCATGATCCAACGCTTGCTGCCGGAAAATATTCATATCGAGTTTCGGCACCAGGATGACGCCATGAACATATTGGCCGACGGCGGTCAGATCGAGCAAATTCTCGTCAACCTTGCGATTAATGCACGGGACGCCATGCCAGAAGGTGGTGAACTATGCATCTCGAGCTCGAGAAAGATCATCGACGAGGACTACGTCAGGCTGCATGCCTACGCCCAGACTGGCAAGTATGCAGTCATCGTTGTCTCAGACACCGGCTTCGGCATGTCGAATGAAACGCAAAAGAGAATCTTTGAGCCGTTTTTCACCACAAAACCGGAAGGTTTGGGTACTGGCCTCGGCATGTCCGTCGTTTTCGGTATCATCAGCCAACATAAAGGATTTATCAACGTTAAAAGCAAAAAGGGCGTTGGCTCTACCTTCAGTGTTTTCTTGCCGATAACGCAGGATCAGGTCGTCAAAACAAAAACGCCATCAACGCCAAAAGTTATTGGCGGCACAGAAAATATCCTGGTGGTCGAAGACAACAAGCAGGTTCGCGACCTGGCCTGTGTTACCTTGCAAGACTCAGGTTACCAGGTGTTCTCCGCGGTTGATGGCACAGACGCCATCAAGAAATTTCGCGATCTTGCCAGTAAAATTGACCTGGTATTGCTGGATGTTGTGATGCCGAACATGGGAGGCAGAGAAGTGCTGGAGAAAATGCGCCTCATCAAGCCAGGCATCAAGGTTATTTTCGCCAGCGGTTATTCAGAAGGCGGGATCCACACGGATTTTATACTCGAACAAGGATTGGAGTTCGTGCAGAAACCCTATCATTCCGCCCTCCTGTTGAAGAAGGTCAGGCAGATTCTGGACGGCTACGGGGACGAAGAAGTCGCATAGTAACCAACTACTCCGGAACTGCTGTAAGCAATTCATTAGCCAGTTTTGGGTTAGCCTCAAAGCCTGGCGTATCCCTGCAAAATTCCACCAGGATGCCATTCGGGTCCGCATAATAAACCGAGTGACACCAGTCGTGATCAAGTTCCATCACCGGCTCAATGTTTTCACCTGTCATTCTCTTCTTGATCTGATCATATCGTGCCTGATCGGCACTGAAAGCGACGTGATTTACCCATATGGGCAGATCCATTCCGGTTGAGATATCTGTCTTGTAATCTTTCGGCTCACCCATGTTGTTAAGATAGAAAAACGCAAGGGAGCTACCATCACCCAGATCAAAGAAAATGTGCCGCATAAAGTGCTCCGCATCGCCCTGTACCTCGGTATGTACCAGGGGAAAGCCGAGTAGCTCGTCGTAAAAACGGACCGTTGCATCGAGATCTTTGCATGCAAACGCAACATGATGAAAACCAGTATTTCGCATATACCCTCCTATGTCACAAAGCAGATCCACCCAATGCTACCTGAGCCCACAAACTGATACCATAGCTTCTCTTCCATATTCCACCGGCCACCCAATATGCTCACCCCAGCCCACTTTTTTGATCTTGCGACCTTCCAGCACAATTCACTGGTCGACAACGATGCCTGGGTATGGAATATGCTGAATAGGCTCGAGCAGTACCTGCATGAATGGTTCGAGAATAACAAGCCGCAGCAATCCGGTAAAATCGCCGCTACTGCTCGTTTCTACGGTGATGTCTCGGTCGGCGAGGGTACGGTTGTCGAAGATGGGGTTGTTGTTTACGGCCCTGCCATTATTGGCAAAGATTGCGAAATCAGGCACAGCGCTTATATTCGCGGTCAGGCAATTCTTGGTGACAACGCGATCCTGGGTCACGCAAGCGAACTCAAACATTCCATCATGCTCGATCATGCCAAAGCGCCACACTTTGCCTACCTGGGAGACAGCATTATCGGCAATCATGTGAATCTGGGCGCCGGTACAAAACTATCGAACCTGGCGGTCTCTAGTGAGAAGGATGCTGATGGTTCAAGACCGACTATCAAGATTTCGATCAATGACGAAATCATTGATACTGGTCTAAGTAAGTTGGGTGCCATTATTGGTGATCAATCCCAAACAGGATGCAACTCTGTCACCAATCCGGGCTGCCTGATTGGTAAAAACAATCTGGTCTATGCCAATACATCATTGGCGAAGGGATATTACGTGGACGATACTGTTCTCAAACTACGTCAGGAAATTGAACCGGTAACCCGGTACTGAGGTCGCAGCTAATTTACAGTGGCTGTCCCAGCACACTGCTGTTTTCCTGCGGCCACCTGGGCTAATATAGCGGGCTTTTTCCGGCGCAACCGCAAACCGTCGCAATGGCCCGATATCTGCAAATACATTACAGATGAATTTACTAAAAGATCTGCATAACCATGAACATCAAACGAGAACTCGAAACCACCATTAGTCAGGCACTTGAATCTGTGGGTGCGGCAGGTAGCCCAGCCATCGTAAAACAGTCACAGAAAGCCGGGTTCGGGCAATACCAGGCCAACGGTGTCATGGCTGCTGCTAAAAAGCTTGGTAAAAATCCTCGTGAACTGGCATCTCAACTGGTTGACACGCTCAACCTGCCCCAGGCAGATAAGGTAGAAGTGGCTGGCCCGGGGTTTGTCAATATCCACCTGGCCAGGGAATTCATCGCAAGCAGTTTGATGGCGCTGTGGAAGGATGATCGACTCGGAGTTAGCCAGCCGCCTCAAAAAAAGATCGTCATTGACTACTCGGCGCCAAACCTTGCCAAGGAAATGCATATTGGCCACCTGCGCAGTACCACCATCGGCGACACTGCTGCGAGAATTCTCGAGTACCTGGGGCACAAGGTTATTCGTGCCAACCACGTCGGCGACTGGGGTGCACAATTTGGCAGCCTGCTGGCGTACATGGATCAATTGGAACAGGCAGGCGGAGAGCTGTCGACGGAGCTGAAAGATCTGGAGATTTTCTATCGCAGCGCCAATGCACTGTTTAAATCTGACCAGGAATTTGCAAAACGGGCCAGGCAGTATGTAGTCCGGTTACAAGGAGGTGATCCGAAATGCCTGCAATTGTGGCAGCAATTTATTACAGAATCAGTCAAACATTGCCAGGCAGTCTATGATCGGCTTAATATCACTTTAACCACTAATGACATCAAGGCAGAAAGCAGTTACAACGATGACCTTAATGTCGTGGTCAACGAACTGGACCAGCTCGGCCTGCTGGAAGTATCCGATGGTGCCCGATGCGTTTTCCTCGACGAATTCAAAGGCAAGGATGGCAAGATACTACCGGCCATGGTGCAGAAATCTGATGGTGGATTCCCCTATATGGCGACTGATCTGGCGGCTGTAAGATACCGTGCACAGAAGATCAACGCTGATGAAGCCCTGTATTTCATTGACGCGCGACAAAAGCTCCACATTGCCCTGCTCTTTAGTGTTTCCAAAGCCGCTGGTTATCTCGACGATTCCAGAATATTCCGCCATCTGCCGTTTGGCATGATTCTCAAGGACGACGGGACACCGTTTAAGACCAGGGATGGCGCAGATGTGAAACTTGCGGATGTAATCGAAGAAGCCGTCACCAGAGCCAGGAAGTTGGTCACAGCGAAGAACCCCGACCTCTCAGAGGAAGCAAAAGCCCGCGTTGGTGAGGTGGTGGGTGTCGGCGCGATAAAATATGCAGAGCTGCTGAAAAACAGAACAACTGATTACATTTTCGACTGGGACACAATGTTGTCCTTTGAAGGTAACACCGCACCTTATTTACAATATGCCTACACCCGAATCCGCAGTATTTTCAGGCGAGCAGATTTAACGTCCAGTCAACTGACCGGCACCGTTACGCTAACCGAGACCATCGAGCTCACATTAGCAACAAAACTGCTGCAATTTGTAGAAGCAATCGACGCGGTTATCGAGGACTATCAAGCCAATATTCTGTGCAATTACCTGTTCGAGCTAGCAGGCATATTCATGTCTTTTTACGAATCCTGTCCGATCCTGAACGCCGATGAACCGACCCGCCAAAGCAGACTTATTATTGCCGATACCACGGCCCGAACCCTCAAACAGGGTTTGGAGTTACTCGGCATTGATACTGTTGAGCAAATGTAATGACAGTACAGATGGTAGCCGCCAGATCACTAAACAACGTTATTGGTAAAGGAACCGAGATACCCTGGCATGTGAAGGGAGAACAAAAAATATTTAAGAAAGTCACCATGGGTGGCACGCTCATCATGGGCAGGGTTACTTTTGACAGTATCGGCAGGCCACTTCCCGGCCGAACCACCATTATCGTCACACACCGCACAGACTATCAGCAGCAAGGATGCCTTATAGCCAACAACCTTGATATGGCGATGCAACTGGCCACAGACCTGGGCAAGCCGATCTTTATTGCTGGCGGCGGGGAGATCTACAAACAATCCCTGGCGCTGACAGAAATAGTTCACCTCACCACCAGCGATACGACTGTCGAGGGTGACGTTTTCTTTCCCGCGTTTCCAAACCCGGATTTCGAACTCGTCGAGGAACAGTCATTCGAATCAAACATCGACTATACCTACCAGAAATTTCAGCGAAAACGATCTGCTGATTCAGGGCAGTTATCCAACAAACCAACTAAAGGACAGATATGATATTCAAGAATCGCGTTACCGACATGCTGGGTGTGGAACTCCCCATTATTCAGGCACCGATGGGATGGATCGCCCGTTCGCAGCTTGCGTCTGCAGTCTCAAACGCAGGTGGCATGGGGATCATTGAAACGTCCTCTGGTGAGTTGGATGTCATCAAGGATGAAATTCGTAAAATGAAAGACCTGACGGACAAACCCTTCGGCGTCAACATTGCACAGGCATTCGTCCGGGACCCTAATATTGCCCAGTTTGTCATCGACCAGGGGGTGACATTTGTCACTACCTCAGCCGGTAGCCCAACCAAATACACCGCCCAACTGAAGGAAGCGGGACTGACGGTATTCCATGTGATACCAACCCTCAAGGCGGCCCTCAAGGCGGTCGAAGCCGGTGTCGATGGCCTGATCGTGGAAGGCGGCGAAGGTGGCGGCTTCAAGAGTCCGAACGAGGTTGCCTCGATGGTCCTGTTGCCCCTGGTAAGATCGAAAGTCAACGTACCCATCATTGCCGCAGGAGGATTTATTGACGGGCAAACCATGGCAGCGGCATTCGCTCTTGGAGCCGAAGGCGTTCAAATGGGTACTCGAATGGTTTCTGCACTCGAATCGCCAGTGCATAACAACTGGAAAAATTCTATTGTTGAAGCAGAAGAAACAGGTACTGTTTTTCTCAACAAATTTCACTCACCCGCCCTGCGTGCCTTGAGAACCAAAAAAACGGCTGAACTTGAGAAGCGTATCGATGACAACATTATGCCGGAGTTCGGCAATGCACAGGATTTATATTTTGGTGGTGATATGGAGGCTGCAATCCCACTCTCAGGTCAGGTAAGCGGTCGCATCGAGTCAATCAAGCCCGTTGCAGAAATCCTCAGCGAGACCAGGGATGGCTTTTTTGAGACTATCAGCCAGCTTTCGTCCCAGTACAGCTAACCTCCAGAACCTCTGGCTAGTGGAGCAACCCAATGGATTCAAGGGTACAGACTTCACCGTCTTCAACCCATATAACAGCATGACAAACATCGACCATCGGCACTGCATTTAACGACCCGTTCGATGTTTCATGCAGTTGCAGTATCAGCTGTTGTGCCGACAACCCCGGTTCCCGTTCTTTTAACAACGCGGCAATACCTGATACATAAGCCGCCGACATGGAACTCCCGGAACGAAAAGCATAGGTTGCACCCGGTGTGGTCGTTAGCATCTCCAGCCCAGGTGCAATTACCGCATTTTTTGGCATTAAAGCACCATCAAACTGGCGAATCGAATTAACAGCCACTACCCCTGGAATCGATGCCGGGAAAGTATTCCCTGCATCTTTTCCATCAACAGCCGCGACGACGATGATCCCTTCGGCCAGGGCAACATTGATCAGGCGCATCAGCAATTTATCTTCTGGCCCGGACAGGCTCATATTCACAATATCGGGTTTCTCTGCGATGACTTCTATCAATGCTTTCATCAGGGAAACACTGTCGCAGGAAGCGCGCCTGGTCTGGGCATTTTGAGCGCAGGATTTGAAAATCATAAGCTTTACATCAGGCGCGACCCCAACAATTCCCAGATCGTTATTTGCCGTCGAGCCAATCACACCAGCCACCGCAGTTCCATGTTCGTCGTTGTCAAAACTCAACTGATCATGTTCAACAAAGTTGGCAGAGTAGATAATCCGAGCGGCTAGTTCCGGATGGGTTCTATCAACCCCGGTATCAACGACGCCGACGTATACATCCTTACCCGTCGTATATCTATGAACTTTTTCCAGGTCATCTCCGTCAACCGTATTCTGCAGGCTGAAATAAGGATCATTATAGTTGAGTAGCTTGTATGTCTTGATGGACTGAGCAGACTCTACCCGCATATCCTGACTCAGTGCATGGACAACTTCATCAACGGTTCGGTTGCCCCTGAATTCTGCCCTGATCGCCTCAAGCCCCAGGGACTTGATGGTCCATTGGGCGATCTTTTTTAAGTTGTGCCCATTGATAACTTCGTTGACAACAATCTGCAATTCCTGTTTTGATCCGCGAGACAGGCGACTTGTAAAAGCATAGTCATACTGGCTCGGTTTAACTCTGGGTTGTACCTGCTCTTCTGAAATAGTGAACAGCACCTGGTGCCGATACGGATCATCGAATTTGTGGTACTGCTGATTTGCACATCCGCCAAGAATTACCAGGCTAATGAGGCTGAACAGTGCCTGCTTGCAAAAAAGCGGCATACTTAACTCCGTCGATGGCATTAAGAGAAGTGATAAATTCGGCTTCGGTCATGTTTCCCGGGACGACAATTTCAACGATATAGCGATTTTTCTCATCCGGTCCTGAGACGATATAGGAGTCTGTTTCGATTAAGACCGCTCGACGGGCATCAACCTCGATGGGCTGGTTAAAAACTAATTCAACACGTTGGGTAATGCCTGTCGGCGTTTTTATTGCCGCTTCTGAAGTGAGCGTGCGGAACCTGTCAGTTCGTTCAACACTTTCGGATGATGTCTGCCAGACCGCCGGAATCAAAAATACAGCCAACAAAAGACTCGCCGCCAGTGCAAACATTGACCACTGGGCATTGCCGAATTTCTTAACACGCGCATCATCGGCCTCTTCGGTCGTTTGTTCAGCTGCATCAATCCGCGACATAAGTTTTTCATACGAAGGTTGGTACTGAGGTGATTTAAACTCTTCGCTGGTCACCAGGTCCTGCAGTCGCTGAAGTTGATCTTTTTCAGCAACACAGATCGCACACACCTCCAGATGCCCCGTGACCCGCTCCCGCTCCTGCTCACTAAGACTGCCATTTACAAACCAGGGAAGTAGCTCAAGAATTTCCTCATGGTCCACTTTGTCGCCAATTTTCACTTTTAACCTCGTCGAAAAATTGATTGTGACTAACCTTCAAAAACCTCTTCATATTTCTCTTCATCACCTGTTTGTTCCCGCAACTGCGGTAATAGTTTTGCCAATCGTCGCTTTGCATGAAACATTCTCGTTTTCACTGTATTTACCGGGCAGTCCATCAGGATTGCGATCTCCTGATAGGAATAACCCGAAAAATAAGTCAGCTCGACGACAGATCGCTGGTCCGCCGAGATTTGTTCCAAACCAGCTCTAAGCCAATCCTGCAACCCTAATCTACTAATCAGGTCGATGTTTTCCTCAATATCCTCGGCATCAGCAAGATTCTCAGCGCTCTGCTCAGGCATGTTCTTAACACGATCCAGCGCTTTGATACCCTTTAGATAGGCAATTCCAGTAATCCAGGTCGAAACTTTAGACCGCCCCTCAAACCTGGCAGCTTTTTCCCAGACTACGAACATCGCATCATTGAGCACCTCCTCCACCATCTCAGGACGACGCAGCAGTCTGTTAAGATACCTGTTTAATGGGTGGGTATTGTCGCGAATATAGCTGTTCGAACGCCTTTCGATCTTTGTTGGCGACGCGTTGCAGAAGTTGCAGGTCTACTGCGTCCTGCTCGCCACGACGGGTTGTCAAATCCTGTATGGATTTATTCAAGAAATGTCTCTTTTAGAGTCCGTAAAAATCATTATATTGTTTTGTCAGCTAATCACCACAATCGGCTCAAAGTATATAGTGTTCCCAAAGATAGACAGGGTAAATCAAGTAAAAATGACAACGAACGTTCATTTTAAACAATTGTTTTTGTTAGTAATAATGACACTGACAGTTCCCAATAGCAGCGCAGATTTTGATATTGCTGCAGAACTCTACCAACAGAAGAATTATGCAGCAGCTTTCGATGCCTTTACCAGACTGGCCGAACAGGGAAACCCACGTGCACAGACTATTCTGGCACTCATGCATATGTATGGCGAAGGCACCAGCCTCGACAACGAGAAGGCTTTCCACTGGTATCACAGCGCTGCGAGAGCTGGGTATCCACCTGCACAGTTCAACACAGGCATTATGTACTCAAACGGCATTGGAACCACTGAGGATCAGAAACAGGCGTTCTATTGGCTGACCGAATCAGCGAACCAGGGATTTAACAAGGCAAAGGAAAAACTTGAAGAAATCGAAGGTGGTCGAAAGCCATCGTCAGTGGATCCTGAATTGACATCCGGTGTCCGAGACTGGAACTTTCGACTGCCAAATCGCATCCGCTTCGCTGTGCCAGAACTCGCTGTTGCTTCACCCGAGGACACCTATCGCGCCCAGATTGGAGCGATGGGAACACGCACCTCGGCGAATCAACTCTGGGAGCTGTTATTGCAGACCCACACCGACCTGTTCGATGGACTCCAGCCTTACTTTGTGGCCTCTGAAAGTTCAAAGCGTCGCGTTTACCGGGTTCAGGCGGGCCCGTTTGCTAATTATGGGGTCGTTTCAGAATTTTGTGAACGATTGTTACTCCATTCTGTCCAGGCTGGATGTCTGCCGGTCAGGGTCCAGTAACCATGCGGGTTCCTGCAGCAATGTCTAGACATGCAAGTGGAACGAACAAAGTGGATATCACCCTAGTCAATGCTCGATAACAGCATTCATCCTGCTTATTCTTGCTTATTCTCGCGTACTCTCTATCGGGGCCAACATTGTCAGCGGGTCAATTTCTACTTATCATTGCGGCTAGCACTAAATAGATAACACTCATAGGCAAGCACGGTTTACATATTCAAGTTGGCTATCGAGTCGCCGCAAAGACACGACGATTACTTACCAGCAAAGCGTTCAACCAGGTAATCGGCCAACATTTCACTTAGCTTTGCGACTGTTTATTCACTCAATTTTCAACATAAGGAACCCTCATGGATATTGAATTCAGTTCAGAGGATCTGGAATTTCAAAAAGAAGTTCAGGAATTTATCAAAGACAATCTACCCACCGGTATGGACGTGTGGACCAAACGCAGTGAGTGGTTCGACTCGCTCCGGGCAAAAGGCGGCTGGGATGTCCCCAAGTGGCCGGTAGAGTTTGGTGGTCCCGGCTTTACCCCCACGCAGCGATACATTTTTGATAACGAGATGGGTAAAAAATCAACGCCCCCGGTTATGCCTTTTGGGGTCGGCATGCTCGCACCCATATTGATTAACTATGGCAGCAAAGAACAACAGGACAAGTATCTGCCCAGCATCCGGGATCATTCAGTTAACTGGTGCCAGGGATACTCAGAGCCCGGCGCCGGTTCAGACCTGGCCAACCTGAAAACAAAAGCGGAACTTAGCGACGACGGGGAGCATTATCTGGTCAACGGACAAAAAATCTGGACCACCCTTGCGCATATTGCCCACTGGATGTTTTGCCTGGTTCGAACTTCTTCTGACGGCGTCAAGCAGGAAGGCATTACGTTCCTGTTGATCCCAATGGATGATCCCGGCATCGAAGTGAAGCCGATTATTACCCTGGGCGGCAGTCATACGGTCAACGAGGTGTATCTCACAGACGTCAAGGTTCCGGTGGAAAACAGAATTGGCGAAGAAGGCAAAGGCTGGACTTACGCCAAAGGACTGCTGATTCACGAACGAACAGGCCTTGCAGGTATTCAAAGCTCAGTTCTGGGCCTGGAAAAAGCAAAGATCAATGCAGCCAAGGTTCAGGTCGGTGACGGCACACTCCTGGACATGCCGGTGTTTAAGAACAAGATCGGTGCGCTCGAGGCAGAACTGCTGGCCCTGGAATTTACTGAATTACGTTCCCTAGCCCAGGTGGCCGCTGGCGCTGATCCTGGCCCGGAATCATCAATCATGAAATTAAAAGGCACCGAAATCCAGCAGCGTATATCGGAACTCAATCTCGAAGCTTCCGGCATTTATGCTGCGGCCTGGGGTAACCCAGTCGGGCACGATTTTGCAAAGGGCGCAATCAGTGGGTATCTCGGTGCCCGGGCAACAACAATTTACGGTGGTGCCAGTGAAGTGCAGAAAGACGTCATCTCCAAGAACGTACTAGGTTTAGGTTAAAAAATGGATCTCTCATATACGCAAGAACAGGTGTTACTGCGCGATAGCGTGCAAAAATTCATTACTGATAATTACGATATTTCCCATCGCAACAAACTCACGGCAACCGATGAAGGATTCTCTCGGGATAACTGGAAGCTGTACGCTGAACTGGGCTGGCTCGGCATGCCGTTTTCTGAAGAAGACGGTGGCTTTGGCGGCACACCGGTTGACACGATGGTAATGATGGAAGAGTTTGGCAAAGGACTAGTGGTAGAACCGTTTTTAAGCACCATTGTAATGGCGGGTACTGCAATCAGCGAAGCAGGCAGCGAAGCACAGAAAGCTAATCTACTGCCGGGAATCATTGACGGCAGCACGATAGCGTCGTTTGCCTATGCAGAGCAACAAGCTCACCATGACCTTAACAATGTGGCAACAACAGCACAGAAAGACGGCGATTTCTACCTGATCAACGGCACCAAGTCTGTTGTTATGAATGCAGCGTCTGCCAACAAGCTAGTCGTGACTACCCGAACAAGCGGCAACGAACAAGACAACAAAGGCATTACGAATTTTATTGTTGATGCTGATGCAGAAGGTGTTTCCCGGGTAGACTATCCGACTGTCGACGGTTTACGCGCTTCAGAAGTCACCTTCAAGGACGTGAAAGTACCCGTAGACAATATGCTCGGTGAAGTC
Source organism: Gammaproteobacteria bacterium (assembly GCA_012960755.1). Next base: position 148,071 of record DUAT01000041.1, on the reverse strand, counting down.
GACAACGGATTGCCACTGGTACAGAAAATCGCCAACCGCGCCATCCTTGCCTTGTCTGCTGAAGCAGTGGGCGCCATGGAAGTTTTATACCAGGACACGATTGCCTACACCAAACAACGGGATCAATTCGATCATCCCCTGAGTGAATTCCAGGTGTTAAAGCATCGCATGACAGAAATGTTCATGGAGTATTCTCTTGCCAAATCACTTTGTATGAAGGCAACCATGCTGGAGACCCAGGGTTCAAGCGAAACCCAGCGCACCATTCACGCATTGAAATACCTAATTGGTAAGGCATCCAGGTTTGTTGGCCAGAATGCAGTTCAGTTGCATGGTGGTATGGGCATGACCGAAGAATTGCGGGTCGCGCATTACTTTAAGCGATTGACCGTGATCGACTCACAATTTGGCAATACCGATCATCACCTGACCCAGTTCGTCGCCTGACGGCTCAATAGTCCAGGATGCCAGTCATCCCGGCGAGGGTTGCTTCCCGTTTAGTCCCGACGACCGTGATATAATCCTGCGAACCAGTTTTTGGCTGTTTTAATATAAGGTGACTGAAACACACCCACAACTCGTTCTCACGGAGTCCTGCCCCAACTGTCACTCTCCACTGAAAGGACAGTTCTGTGGAACCTGTGGTCAGAACCAGAAAGGTTTTGATCGATTCTTTTTTTCCCTGGTGTCAGAAGCGTTTGAAGATATATTTGCAACTGATTCCCGAGCCTGGAAGACAATCGTCGCCCTGCTGCTGCGTCCGGGGTTTCTGACCAAAGAGTACTTCGCTGGTCGACGTGCCCGGTATGTGCAACCACTTCGGCTTTATTTTATTACCAGTCTGCTGTTCTTCCTTGTCATGTCAATCGAGAGCACGTTCACCGATACGCAACTCATCATTGATCAGGATGGCAACCCCGTCGAAATTGATGAATCAGAAGAAGACTACGAATTCATAGATAAGGTTGAATTAGGTTTCCTGACCGAGGAGGAGAATTCAGAATTCGCTAGTTTACTCTCTACACAGCTTAAAAAAATCAGGAACATCGCAAAAAACGAACCCGCCAGAATTGTTGACTGGGTGATAGATATTGCCCCGCCATTGATGTTCTGCCTGCTCCCCATTCTCGCATTGCTGTTTAAAATATTTTACTTCACCAGCGGCCGATTTTATACGGAGCACCTGGTTCTGGCAGTACACAATCATTGCTTTATATACATCGCCATGTTGATCAGTGGCTTTTTTGACTATTTTCCCGAGGGGAATATCATCTGGCAATCGTTCAAAGCCATAGTTGGCTTATGGCTGCCCATTTACCTGCTCATCAGTCTTATGACCACCTATGGAGGGAGCTGGATTATCAATACCCTTAAGTATCTGCTTATCGGAATCAGCTACAGCTTCTTTTTTTGTATTGCCGCTCTGATCATCGGGCTGGTGGGATTAATGACGCTGTGACGACTTTTGAATCACAGCTGGCAAAACTCGGCATCACCGCTCGGCATTGCAGTGATTCCAGACTCTCTCGCTGTATCGAGGCCGAACAATTAGTTTCAGCGGAAAAAGACATTTTTGATCGCCCTCTGCGCATGACGGCTGAAACCCATCAGTCCTGGGTGGCGATGAAGAAAGCAGCCGCCAACGAGAAGATCGTGCTGCAACTTGTATCTGGCTACCGGTCGATTGACTACCAGTGTCAGCTAATTCAAACCAAGCTGGATGAGGGGCGTAAAATCAGTGAAATACTCAAGGTCAACGCAATCCCGGGTTACAGCGAGCACCACACTGGCCGGGCGCTGGACCTGACGACAATAGACTGCAAACCTCTTGAAGAAGAGTTCGAATTTTCAGCTGCGTTCACCTGGCTCACCAGCAACGCGCAACGATTTAACTTTCATCTCTCCTATCCTCGCGACAATATCATGAGTATTGCCTATGAACCCTGGCATTGGGCTTATCAGCCTTGATACTTCTTCGTTTTCTCTGCGATTAATTTCTTCTGCTCCTCGGTGAGCTCAATCTTCTTCTTCAGTTGGGGCTGTTTGGCAAAGACATACTTCTCGCGTATTACCTGTCGAACGCCAAAACCTTCTGACTTCAGCCATGCATAAGTTTCATCGATCATCATGGGATTCCCACATAGCAATATATGGTCTGTTGCTGGCGACATGGAGAGTTGTTTGAGTCGTTCCTGCACATAACCGCCAAACTCATCGTTCCCGAACTCATCATCGCCAGCACCGTTAATCAGTTCCCGGCTATAGCAAACATTCAGGTGGAACCCCTGATGATCATCTGAATATTGCCGAAGTTTCTCGCCGTAGATAAATTCACTGTGGTCCCGGGTACCATAAAGAAAGTACACGTCAAGCTCGCTCCCCATGAGCGTCGGGGAAAGCTGGCCTAGCATGGGCATATAAGGTGCAATCCCGACACTGGTTGCGACCAGAAAAAGTCGACGCGGTAGTTTTTCAGGCACCAGCAACCTGCCAAAAGGACCAGAAACCCGGGCTCGAATACCTGCTTTGCAATTGAACAACAATTCACTGGCCCGACCACCCTCAACGGTAGAGACGAGCAGGTCCAGCGTTGCGGAATCGCCCTTGTCGAAGTTACACAAACTATAGCTGCGTTCGAACTCACCGGTCCCATCCGTGAAAACAAAACGAAAGAACTGGCCAGGTTTGTAATCAACGACACCCCCATCGATACGAGCGAATCGAAAATCACGGGTGCTGTCACTTAGTGTTCTTATTCGTTCAAGTTTTACGTCAAAATATTCAGTCACTCAACTGCCTTTTACATTGGCCTTTTTAACTATGGATATCCAAGGTACCTGGTATACGCCATTATTGCACAGACGCTCGCTTCGTAGATGCTGTGCTACTATCGAAAAAAATTGAACAGGTGAGGAAGAATGTATGCAGGTCACGATCCATGGCGAAACCAAAGCAGGTTTTGAAGATGTGAAAGCCGTGTTCACATCGCTTTGGGAGGACATCGAGATTGGCGCCAGCGTATGCGTGTACCACCAGGGGGAAAAAGTCGTAGATCTCTGGGCCGGGTATACAGACCCGGCAATGACCAGACCGTGGCAAGCTGACACGCTGGTCAACGTTTATTCCGCCACCAAGGGAATTGCCAGTCTCGCGTTTGCCATCCTGGTAGACGAGGGAAAGCTGTCTTTTGATGACAGGGTTATTGATTACTGGCCGGAGTTTGGCGCCGAGGGAAAACAGGATGTTACCATCGCCCAGCTCCTGTCCCATCAGGCTGGCCTGTGTGGGGTCGACAGCAAACTGGAAGTCGAAGATCTTTACGATTGGGAGAAGATGGTGAATCTCCTGGCTGCGCAGAAACCTATGTGGCCGCTCGGCCAGGGCGTTGGATATCATGCGGTTACCTGGGGCTACTTTCCCGGTGAACTGGTAAAAAGGATTACCGGTAAAACGCTGGGGCAATACTTCAACGAAAAAGTCAGACAGCCACTTGGGGCAGATTTCTACCTTGGATTGCCGGAATCGGAATTTGCTCGATGCGCGACCCTGAGTGGCCCGAATCGGGCCCGGAAAAAACCAACAGTTTCCGCAAAAAATATCACGATGCCTGCACTTTATCCTGTTGCCTTACTTAACCCTTCCATCAGTCCATTCAAGCATGCTTGCAGCACACCCTGGCGAAAAGCAGAGATAGCTGCATCCAATGGCCATGCCAGCGCCAGGGGAATGGCTACCATTTATGCGGCCATGGCCATGCAGGGGACATTAAATGGCAAGAGAATTATCAGTCAGCAAGCCCTCGAAGCCGCCCTCCAGATAGAGGTAGAGGACGAAATCGATCTCGTTCTCGGCCAGGCAATACGCCGTTCCCGGGGGTTTATCCTGAATACCGACAACGCCTACGGCCCTAATCAAAACTCCTTCGGTCATGCGGGCGCTGGTGGCTCGCTGGGGTTTGCTGACCAGGACGCTGGAATCGCCTTTGCCTACACGATGAACCAGATGCAGGCGGATGCTGCTATAACGCCACGGTCAAAACAGCTAACCGACGCGGTATATGGCTGTATTTAGAGCATGAATCACAAAAAATCGCCATATTTCATATGATACGGGTCTGTACCCTCATAAAAAACCCACAATAACCTTTCTTTAACTGCTGTTTACATGATCTGTGTAAAATGAGAAATATTTCTACATGTTATCGTTTTTATCCACTATTTAGCCAGTATGTGGGTTTACTACCCCCATTTGTTAAGATTTTCCTGATACAAAAGCACTATTTATCCTGAAACTGCCGACCCGACCACACGAACAGGCAGCACGGGTTGATCTACCGCTGACTCACAATAGCCCAGTCCCGGCGTTATTTGATTGGAAAAAGGGACAATTCACCTGTTACCGCTTCGACCTTTGTGGCAACATCTCGGCCGAAACTACGTGTATCCCCATGGCCGTCTCACGAAAGGCGGCTTTCCTCTTTTAGCAAACCATGTTACATGCGCGACTATTTCTTCAGAAGGCTACTCCTTATCCCTCCGACGTTACTCGGCGTCACAATCATCGTGTTTGCTATTACTCGACTGGTGCCCGGCGGTCCACTGGAACGCGCCATTATGGAAGCGCAGCAGTTTAATGCCGCCACGGGTGTCGGAACCCAGGTTGCGGGTCAGGGGATGGCACTGTCAGACGCCCAGTTGCTGAAACTCAAAGAATATTATGGCTTCGACAAACCCATTCTGGAGAGCTATGTCGATTGGGTATCCAAGGTAGCCCGGGGTGATTTAGGTTCTTCGTATCGATACAACGAACCGGTCTGGGATGTTATCCAGAGCCGATTCCCGGTTTCCCTCTACTATGGACTGGTCACCCTGATAATCACCTACTCGGTGTGCATTCCGTTGGGAGTATTGAAGGCTATTCGCCACAAAACCGCCGTTGACAATATTACATCACTGCTCATTTTTATCGGCTACGCCGTACCAGGATATGTACTCGGCGCATTACTGCTTTTGTATTTTTCAGTTCGACTGGAATGGTTTCCAATGGGCGGCTTTATGAGCCTCAGGTTTGATGACCTGACCCTCACCGGCAAGGCAATGGACCTGGTCAACCACTCTGTGCTGCCTTTGATTTGTTACCTGGTCGGTAGTTTTGCTTTCGTTACACTGCTGTTAAAAAATCATCTGATGGATAACCTGGCATCGGACTATATTCGTACCGCCATCGCCAAGGGCGTGTCATTTAGAAAAGCCGTAACACGACATGCAATGCGAAACTCATTGATCCCTATTGCCACCACCTTTGGCCAGAACATCGTGTTACTCGTATCCGGGTCATTCCTTATCGAAACGGTTTTCGATATCAATGGTTTCGGTTTGCTGGGTCTTACGGCAATTCTCGACCGCGACTACCCCATCGTGATGGGTGTGGTGCTCCTTGCCAGCCTTCTGCTGTTGATCGGCAATATCATCTCCGACTTCCTGGTTGCCCTGGTTGACCCGAGGATCCGTTTTCAGTAGATGCCAAACCTCAACCCGCAAACCATAAAGAAGATACGCCGCTTCAAGGAAATCAAACGGGGCTATTACAGTTTTCTCATCCTCTGTGGATTGTTAATCGCTGTACTGATTGCTGAGGTATGGGTTAACAGCCGGGCGCTGATCGTCAGCTACGAAGGAGAACTGTACTTTCCAACCTATGCTGACTTTCATCCTGGTACCGACTTCGGCCTAGGTTACGGTTATGAAACCAACTACCGGGACCTGCAACAAAAATTTATCAACGAGGACAGTGACAACTGGGTGTTAATGCCACTGGTTCCTTATAACCCCTTCGAAAATCATTCCTCCACAGCCTATTACAAACCGGAGGCACCCAACTTTGCACTGAAGCACTATCTCGGTACCGACACAACCAGTCGGGATATTCTTGCCAGACTGGTCTATGCAACCCGTATCGCCCTGTTGTTCTCCATTGCATTCATGATGGCAGTTTACCTGATTGGCATCGCCACTGGCTGCGCCATGGGTTTTTATGGCGGCACTTTTGACCTGGTATTTCAACGTATAATAGAGATCTGGTCGAACATCCCTTTTCTTTACATGGTGATTATCGTTTTCTCTGTTGTCCCGACCACTTTCAGTATTCCCACCCGCATCACTATTTTACTAACTGTCATGGTGCTCTTTTCCTGGACGAGCATGACCTACTATATGAGAACAGAAACCTATAAGGAAAAGGCACGGGATTATACGGCTGCCGCACGAATCATCGGCGCATCCGATACACGCATCATCTTTCTGCATATCTTGCCCAATGTCATCTCCACCCTGGTCACATTTATGCCCTTTACGATCGTCTCGGCCATTTCAGCAATCACCGCACTGGACTTTCTTGGCTTCGGATTACCAGCACCGACCCCAAGTCTGGGCGAACTTCTGAAACAGGGAACCGCCAACCTTAGAACCGCTGAATGGATCGTTACTTCCGCATTCGCCACCCTTGTGTTGTTGCTGACACTGGTTACCTTTATTGGCGAGGCTGTGCGGGAATCATTCGATCCACGAAAATTTACTGTCTACAAGTAGCAAAAATGCATCACCAAAAACATACTTTTCGTCTGTTAAATACCACCAAAGAGACTTTTATGAAAACTAAATCCCAGGGTGCCCTATTAACTGTTGCCTGTCTGTCAATTCTGCTGACTGCATGCGAAGGCTCAAATAACAGTGAACTCGGGGATCCGATTGAAGTTCGGGATAACACCCAGGAAGTGCAGGACTACTTCGCCTCAAAACCTGATTTCTTTACGTTTAAAACACTCGCCGACCTGCCTCCGAATCTTCCATGGGAAGATGGTCTGTACCTGCCGGACATCGGGTCCGACGAGGCGATCAAGGGCGGTACTGAGTACGGGTATCTGCAGGACTTTCCACGCACGCTGCGTCTTGTTGGCCCCGATGCGAACGGCTCATTTCGGCCTTATATACAGGACAATACCGTTATCCAACTCGCCCATCGCCATCCGGACAAGTTTGACTGGTACCCCGGGCTAGCCGAAAGTTGGGCTATTGACACCGAGGCCAAGACCGTCTACATCAAGCTCGATCCACTGGCACGCTGGTCCGATGGAAAACCACTAACGACTGACGATTTCATGTATATGTTTTTCCACATGCAGTCTACTTATATCATTGCGCCCTGGTACAACAACTGGTTTGGCACACAGTACTCCAATATCACCAGGTACGACGACCACACCTTTTCGGTCGCCATACCTGAAGCTAAACCTGATATGGATTTTGTGATCCTGGAGAATGTCCTGCCTGTCCCCAGGCACTTCTACAAACAACTCGGTGACGATTTCGTTGAAAGATATCAATGGAAATTCCAACCAACCACAGGCGCCTATGTAGTCCAGGAAAAAGACATCAATAAGGGTATCTCAATCGCCCTGACACGCCTGAAAGACTGGTGGGCGAAAGACAAAAAATATTTCCGAAACAGGTTCAACATGGACCGGGTTCATCTGTCTGTGATCCGTGATACCCCAAAGGTTTTTGAAACTTTTATGCGCGGCGACGTTGACCAGTTTGGATTGAATCTTGCGGAATACTGGTACGACAAACTGCCCAACGATGACAAGGAAGTGGCCAACGGCTACATCCAGAAATCGGTTTTCTATAACCAACGCCCACGGCCTACCTATGGCTTGTGGATAAATTCCTCCAGACCTCTGCTGGACAATAATGATATCCGCATCGGCATTCATCATGCGACCAACTGGAAGATCGTGATTGATAAGTTTTTTCGCGGTGACTACGCAAGAATGCAAACCTCTTCTGACGGCTTTGGCGAGTTGACCCACCCAACACTGCGGAGTCGGACCTACGATATTGACAAGGCACTTGAGCATTTCGCGAAGGTCGGTTTCAACAGGCGTGGGCCTGACGGCATCTTAGTAAACGAGCAGGGCCAGAGACTGGCTTTCACATTATCGACAGGTTACGAAAGCCTGAGAGACATATTCACAATTCTTAAAGAAGAAGCAGCCAAGGCAGGCCTGGAATTCAGGATTGAGGTGCTCGACAGCACAGCTGGTTTCAAAAAGGCCCAGGAGAAAAAACACGAAATTCATTTCGTGGCATTTAACGTCGGGTTGGAAATGTATCCTCGTTTCTGGGAAACCTATCATTCAGACAATGCCTACGACAATGCTTTTCTCGAAGACGGATCTGTTAACCCTGACCGAACCGTCAAAACCCAAACTAACAATCTGGAGATGCTGGCCTTGATCGAAATGGACGACATGATCAGTACCTACCGCACCTCGGGAGACAGACAGGAGCGGATCGAGCTGGCCCATGAGATGACGCAGTTACATCATGACTACGCTTCATTTGTACCAGCGTATTACCCGGCCTTCTATCGCATCGGTCACTGGCGTTGGATCCGTTATCCTGAAGGATTTAACAACAAACATTCCAGCCGCGCCTCCCAGTATTATGTCCATTGGATAGACAACAAAATCAGGGAAGAGACTTTGGCCGCGCGAAATTCAGGCCAGGCATTTCTGCCTGAAATCAACATTTATGACCAGTTCAAGTAACGTCAGGAGATCCATCTGATGAGCGACGCGCTACTGCAGGTCGACAATCTCGTAACGGAATTCGACACAGATGAAGGTCAGGTTCGTGCGGTCGATCAGATCAGTTTCATTGCCAACGCAGGGGAAACCCTGGGCATTGTTGGCGAATCCGGCTGTGGTAAAAGTGTCACCGCACTGTCCATCATGCGGTTGCTGCCACAGCCCATGGGGCAAATTGTCGCTGGAGAAATTCATTTTGACGAATTGGATCTTACCAAGGTCCCGCTGCAAACAATGGAACAGATTCGCGGTTCCCGTATCAGCATGGTGTTCCAGGAGCCCATGACGGCGTTAAACCCCGTTCATACAATCGGCAAACAACTGACCGAGGTTTTACTTCTGCACAAGGACATCACCAATCAGCAGGCAATCAGGGAAGCCGTCGAGATACTGGATCGAGTGGGTATTCCCTCGCCTGATGTCCGCATGACTGAGTACCCTCACCAGTTGTCAGGCGGGATGCGGCAGCGAGTCGTTATTGCTATTGCACTTGCCTGCAAACCGAAACTTCTGATTGCTGACGAGCCAACGACGGCGCTGGACGTTACGATCCAGGCGCAGATCCTGGAGCTTATCAAGGAGCTTCAATCTGATATGGGCATGTCCGTCATCCTGATCACCCACGACCTGGGTGTTATCGCAGAAACCTGTGACCAGGTTGTGGTGATGTATGCCGGTAAAATTGCTGAATCAGGATCAGTATTTGATCTATTCGATGAACCAAAACACCCTTACACCCGGGGTTTGCTGGCATCGATACCCACGTTGGAAACTGAACCAAAATCAAAATTGAGCGTGATTGATGGCATGGTACCCGGGCTACTCGACCTTCCACCGGGCTGTCGTTTTCAAAATCGCTGTTCTTTTAGCCAGGAAACCTGTGTTGATAACTCACCATCGATGGAGAAGACCCCTGACAATAGCAACCACCAGGTCAGTTGTTTCAGGTGGAGGGAAATATGAACCTCGATGCCACTGACAACAGCAGGGATGCAACCCAGATGCCACTCCTTGAGGTGAATGGACTAAAGATGCACTTCCCGGTAAAAGAAGGCCTGCTGCTTCGCGCCAGCAGGTTTAACAAGGCCGTTGACGATGTGTCGCTGACTATCAATCCTGGCGAGACACTCGGGTTAGTTGGCGAATCCGGTTGTGGTAAATCAACTCTGGGCAGATGTATTGCCCGCCTTTACGAGCCGACATCCGGGCAAATAAAGTTCGAAGGCCACGACATCAGTCGGCTAAAAGGCAAAGCACTGTTGCCCCACCGGAAGAATATCCAGATGATCTTCCAGGATCCGATGGAGTCTCTCAACTCAAGGCATACCGTTGGTGATGCTTTGGAAGAACCGTTTATCGTGCAAAAAATCGGCGACAAGGTTTCCCGAAAAAAACGCGTTAAGGAACTACTGGAAATTGTCGGCTTACCCGCACGCTCTGTAAGTCGATATCCTTTTGAATTCTCCGGTGGACAAAGGCAGCGAATCTGTGTCGCCAGGTCCATCGCCCTGAACCCAAAACTGGTGATTTGTGACGAACCGGTTTCTGCCCTGGACGTTTCGATTCAAAGCCAGATCCTCAATCTACTCAACGACCTGCAGAAGGAATTTGGCTTATCATATTTGTTCATCGCCCATGACCTGGCGGTCGTTAAACACATATCGGACAGAATCGCGATTATGTACCTGGGGAAAATAGTCGAAACCGGTGAGGGCCAGGAAATCTATCACAATCCAAAGCACCCTTATACGCGTTCATTGATGTCTGCTATTCCGGTTCCAGACCCGCACCGAAAAACACTTCGACAGGTGCTGGCAGGCGACGTGCCTTCGCCAATCAACCCACCTGCCGGATGTACATTCCATCCCCGCTGTCCCCGGGTGATGGACCGTTGCAAGCATGACGCACCACAGCTGATAACAGTCAGGGACGGTCATGCCGCATCTTGTCACCTGCTGGAAGACCCTGTCGGTCCTTAACCCTCTCACGGTACTCTTTACACGAAACCTTTTATACGAACCCTTTATACGAACCCTTTACACTAAAAATGACCCCATTCGTCTTGATCCGGCGCCTTAGGGCTATCACTTTATTGACGGACTTCGGATTGCCTGTGATCATACCTGTCTGGGGCTTTCAAACCAATTACCTGTGTTTACCAAAGAGATCAACAAATGCCAGCCACCCAACCCGTAGTCATTACCAGCGCAGCTCATGCACTAATTAACAGACTCCGGGCCAATATCGAAATGGTTATCCGGTGCAACAACAGCGCCATTGATTGGCTCTTAGCTGCATTTTTTTGCGGCGGTCATGTGCTTCTTGAGGATGTGCCAGGTACTGGCAAGACCACCCTGGCGAAATCGCTGGCGAGTTCAGTCAGCGCAGAATTTAAACGAATTCAATTTACGCCGGACTTACTTCCAACGGACATTCTCGGAGTTTCTATATTCGACCAGAACTCCCAGGACTTTAAGTTCCGGCAAGGGCCCATTTTCACCCAGATACTTCTGGCCGACGAGATAAATCGCGCCTCTCCACGGACCCAATCCGCACTGTTAGAGGCAATGGGTGAAAATCAAGTAAGTGTGGAGGGAGAGCGGTTCGCCATGGACGAATTATTTTTTGTGATTGCTACCCAGAACCCGGTTGAATTTCACGGCACCTACCCCCTACCTGAAGCACAAATGGATCGTTTCGCCATGCGTTTCAAATTGGGTTACGTCTCGATAGATGATGAGATGGAGATACTCAATAGCCAGCAACATACCCATCCGATTGAATCCCTTAGCGCCTGCCTGTCAATTGAAGACATCCGTTCCATTCGACAGGCAGCAAGCAACATCAGGATAACCGATGAGTTAAAGCGCTATATTATTGAACTGGTGGCAGCAACGAGAAACCACCCGAGCATCCAGATGGGCGCCAGTCCCCGTGCCAGCATCACCTTGATGAAGTGTTCCCAGGCTCTTTCGCTCATTAATGGCCGCGAGTTTGTTTCACCGGAGACTGTCCAGGAATTAGCGACCCCTGTGATCGCGCACCGACTTGCGCTGAACTCTGACGCGCAGTTTTCCGGGGACACTGCTGAACTGGTCGTGCAGCAAATCATCCAGGAAACCAACGCGCCGGTATAAGCTTTCACCTTGAAGGACTACTAACCATGTTTCGAGATTGGATGTTTCCTGGCTATGTCAGGGTTGTCAGGCCAAAACTGAAGCGGAAAAGATCGCCCACAGATCACGGCCAACTGATCGCTTCAGGTGCATTTATCTGTGCCTTTCTGGGTCTGAATACCGACGTCACCCTGGTTTATCAATTATTCGCCTTCCTGCTCTGCCTGGTGATTATTTCCCGCATCGGTTTGAGAATCCAGAAACCCAGCGTAACGGTGAGTAGAATCCTACCAAGATACGCAACAGCGGGTAAACCTTTTGAATACCAGCTATCCGTCAAAAACACCGGCAGCAGAATTGAATCTGATTTGACCATTGTCGACAATCCAAAAATCCGCGCCCCGGACCGGGAGCAATACCGACGCGAAAAAGAGCCCTTTGAAGAAACAAGAAACGCATACGATCGCTTTATCGGTTTTCATCGCTTTGTTCATTTACAGAAACTCAATACGGGCATCACGATAAAGCCCGCCAAAGCGGCTGATATACCGCTCAAAGCCACCGTTAATGTCACCATGAAAGCCGAGCCACTGCGTCGGGGAATCGTCCAGTTTACTTCCACCCAGGTGCTGCACCCAGATCCGTTGGGTTTAAACCAGGGGGTGACGCTGTTTGAGCGTCCCGACTCAATTATGGTGTTGCCGAGGCGATATGACATTAGCAGATCGTTTGACCCGGGCGCCGGACGGCACTTCCAACCCGGTGGAATTAACGCGTCGTGGTCCATTGGCGAGTCGGACGAATTTGTTTCTCTGCGGGATTACCGCGATGGAGATTCAATGAGAAAAATCCATTGGGCCAGTTCTGCAAAAAGAAACAAACCAGTGGTAATGGAATTTCAGGACGAATATTTTGTTCGCCAGGCGTTAGTACTCGACACCAGCAACCCCCGAACCAGAGTGCTGGAAGAATCTGTCTCGGTCGCTGCCAGCTTTCTGCTGGCTATGAACAACAACGATTCAATGCTCGATCTGATCTACCTGTCTGAAAAAGCTGAAATTCTCACATCCGGTCGCGGAACAAGCAGCGTCAATGAACAACTTGAATCTCTCGCAACACTGACCCACAGCAAACTGGGATTCGAGAAACTATCTGATGCCGTCCTAAGCCACATGAAACTGATCAGTGGTTGCATCCTGGTTCTGTCGGACTGGACAGAAGAACATCAGGGGATGATTCGTTCACTCGACAGCGCAAAAATACCGCAGCAGGTATTTATCGTGACTGAGGATGAACCATCCCTGGTGGACCTGCCTGCACGTATTCACGTGCTACCGGTCGACCAGATCCAGCAAAAACTACTTCAACTCTCACTGGTGTGACTTCGATGAAATTACGCTTCATTCAGTTTGTTGCGATACTCATCTGGGGGATTCAGGCAGATCTTGTCTGGTTCGCTCTCCCCATGGGTATCATCTGGGAAGCCCAATTTTTTATCAATCGCCGTTGGGCACTCACCCAACAGGATTTATACCGCATTGCTGACGTGACACTGGTTGGTCTGGTTTTGATGCTCGTATTCCTGTTTCTGAACCGAGCCGAGTATCATTTCATTACAAAGCTACTTCAATGGCTGCCCATTCTCTTTTTCCCCCTGGTGATAGTTTTTTCGTACAGCCTGTCCGAACGAATGGACCTGGATGTCCTCTTTCCATCATTGCGTCGCCAGCGGCAACCCATTAATCAATCCTGGGATCTGGATTACCTGCTGTTCGCAATGTGTACCGTCGCCTCGGGTACCAACATAAGTGGCTCGAGTTTTTACTTCCCGCTGGTGTCTGCGTTGATTTGTCTCGCGCTGCTGCCACACCGCTCAAGCCGATACTCATTCAAGATGTGGGGCCTGTTCGCAGCATTCGTATTCCTGTTTGCATTTATGACCCATCAAGGTATCCGTGGCGCCCACGTCGAGTTGAAACAACGCGCACAGGTCTGGATCGCAAACTGGATCCAGAGACGCAGCAACCCACTGAAAACCCAAACCGCTATTGGCTCGGTGGGGCAACTCAAAATCTCTGATGAAATTCTATTCAGGGTGCAAATTCCCGCTGGTGAAATTCCTCCTGGGCTCTTGCAGGAAGCCAGTTATGACCTGCTAGCAGGTAACAGTTGGCAAGTCATGTCGCTTTCCTTCGACCTGGTAGAACATGCGGATGATTTTCGCTGGGAGCTGAATTCAGAGAACGTATCCCCAGAACTGACGTTGCCGGGGATTCAGCCTACCCCGATGGATATTTACCTTGAGTTTAAATACGATCAGGCGATCATTCCCCTTCCGCCCGGGATCACCGAGATCAATGACCTGCCAGCGATCGAGGTGCGAAAAAACGATTATGGTGCGGTACAGGCGGTAGGCCTCGTTCCGAGTCCAAGATACCAGGTGAAGTTTCTGCCCGGCAGGAACCTGAACGGCCCCCCGCTGGCAACAGATACACTTGTACACCAAACCTACCAGGACCTCCTTGAGGAGGTCACGACTAACAACAACCTGGATCCGGACCACCCTATCGAGAGCATCCGGCGGTTTTTCGCAGACTTCCGGTACAGCCTGTACCAGGGTTCCGAAATGACTGACGAACCTATCGAACATTTTTTACTCCGGAGTAAAAAAGGCCACTGTGAATACTATGCCACGACCACCGTATTGCTCCTCAGGCAATTGGGTATCCCAGCACGATACGTCGTCGGCTACTCACTCCAGGAGTACGACAATATGATTGATATGTACGTGGTTCGCCAACGACATGCCCATGCCTGGGCGATTGCATTTATCAATGGTGAATGGCAGGTCATCGATACCACCCCAGCAATCTGGGCCGAAGCGGAAGCCGATGAAGCTATCTTCATGCAACCCCTGTTTGATATTGCCGCAAACGTAAACTTTCTGTTCCAGGTCTGGTGGAACGAGCAGAAGATTGAAGACTACCAGACACACCTCTACGCTGTCGGAATCATCCTCAGCCTAATCCTGGCCTGGCGCATTTACACCAGCGAGCAGGTCACTATTAACAAGCGGAAAGAAGAAAACCAGGTCACCGGTCCGGAGTCTGTTGGTTCAGATTCTCCTTTTCTGCAACTGGAATTGTTCCTGGAACAACACGGATATACCCGCGGCCCAGGGGAACTGTTGGCTCCCTGGTTGGTGAGAATCGGGATGCCGCGTCTGACGTTCTTGATACCGGTTCACAACCAATTGCGGTTCGACCCCAGAGGCATATCAAAAGAGGCAAAAGGGCAATTATCGAAAGATGTTAACGAGAGTCTTGCCCGGTTAAAGCGCGAGATTGAAACAGATGATCAATCTTAAACGGGCATTTGCATGCCCGTTTTTTGCTACAGACCAGCCGGCCAGCGCAGAGGCGGGGTAACAATTGGTGCGCGCGGTACCGTGCGCCTGGTCAGACCGCTCTGTTGCAACCGCCAGACGAACTGATCGAAGCGGTCGCCACCAAAGAATGGTTCGTTCTGGTAGACCATCAGCGGTACGCCGCCATGACCTCCCAGCCATACCATCGGCGTTATCCAGCCAGCACTGGTCTATCTCTTCAACATTTTTCCGAATGTATCGGATCGCCCTGTCGTAATCGAGACCCTCGATGCGGTTGAAGCGCTCCTTCACATGCGCTGGCCAGTGATCAACCTCGCCACTCCAGATCATATGAGAAACCTCGTTAACGTAATCGAGGGCTTTACCTTGCAGTGAGGCATAGCATGCCAAACGCGTGACCCAGTGAATATAGGGTTGCTTTTCCGGCGGGTGCACAGACAGCCAGCCCGGCTCATACGGTGGGTTCCAAACCTGCCGGATTACGTCAGGTGCAGGGAATTTGAAGGGAACTCCCAGATACAGTCCTTGACGAGGAGCGTCCCAAAGCGTATCGGGTACCTTGTAGCCGACACCGAACAGTCCACCGGCTTTGCCCTTACCGCCTTTGGTCGAGCGAACAGCCACAGGCATAACCGGTCGAATGTTCACGTTGACGTTGTAGTTAGAGTTCAGTCACACGAGTCTATTCAATACAAGGTAGCTGTAGGGGCTGCGCATCGACCAGTAGACATCGACTTCGAGCGGGTCCAACTCTGTCACTACTTCCGTCCGCGGCGCGGGTACACCCTCCACCTTGGGTGGATAAATGTTGTCCTTGTAGTGGGAGGTCAAAAAACTGTTTGGATCCAAACCCGGATCGTCTGTAACCGGCAGCGGCGGAAGGTCCGGAACCGCCGGATCGTGCGGCCAGGTTGCATCAAGGTCTCGCAGGCTATCCATTAACTTGGGCGTGAGTTTCGGAAATTCATCCTTCGCCTGTACGCCAGTGACAAGTGTGAAGCTTACCAGAGCCACGCCAACGCCCGAAAAACACCGCCATGTATCCGCATTATTTTTTTGTACATTTCAAGTGCTCCATACTGGAAATTTATCGTTACCACATTCTTGCGATCTTCTGGGGGACTCCCCAACACTCTCACACCCTAAAAGTACCCGGGTACTATTCTACAGAAGTTTCCAGCCGTAAATGGCGGTTATTCCTAAAGTATATGCAGCCAGAATGAGAACATTAATGGGGTTTCCAGAAAGTTTTGGTGTCTTAATCTTGGACACGTTCAGGGCCACAAGCACAAGACTGCTTACATAGAGAATCACTGAAAAAATCCCGTGGCTGAAATAACCTTCAAACAGAAATATGAAAACGAGAAAAATGCTGTTGTTATCCAGCGCCAACCCTGTGTATTTCGATCCATCGGCAAGTCCGAACGTACTAAAATAACTTAACCGCATCGCCGCGGCAGCAAGCATCAAAAAGGCTCCAGGGAGGAAAACAGGGTCAAATGCCCCGTAGCTTAAAAGAAGAATGGCAGGCGTGACACCATAGCTCACTATGTCGATGAGTACATCAAGCTGCCCTCCAAAAACCCTGTGGTCACCCGTCCTGCCTTTCATCTTGCGTGCAATGAGTCCATCAGCCCAATCAAAAGCGACAGCCCAGATCATTCCAATCATTGCTGCTGAGTAAACACCTAAAACAGTGTAGTAGATTGCAAGTACTGTGCAAGCCAGTCCTGCAAGTGAACAGATATTGGGAAGATCTCTGACGTGAGTGAGAATGGAGTTAGGCCGCAGCTCTTGGGCCGCTGAGTGATCCACCATTGTTGTAATCCCTTGAGAAGTTAAAATAAATTACGCTATTCAACTACAAATAACGTTTTCCACTCGAATATATTTCAGTGCGAGCAATTATAGATCTGGAAATAGGTTAGTATACACGCACCAAAATTCCACCGAAGCAAGGGCTATCAACATTGTTCGTATATACAGTAGGTACTTTCGATTTGTTGCATGTCGGTCACCTTGCCTTGCTAGAATACTGCAAAACGCTAGGTGATGTTTTTGCTGTTGGTGTTGCTTCGGACGCGGTCGTAAACATCTATAAGCCCAATGTACCTATAGTCCCTCTCATTCAGCGACAGGAAATGCTCAAAGCATTACGCTGTGTCGATATTGTCCGTCCCTACTATGAGCTTGAATATGTGTCTGCGTGTAAGGAACTAGACGTCGATATATTCGTTATTGGAGGGGATTGGGGAAACAAACCCCATAATCTCGAAGTGGAAGCATATTTAAAAGCAGCCGGGAAACAGATTGTTCAAATTCGCTACAGCCCACTCACCTCATCTACGAAAATAAAGCAAACAGTCATCTCCCAACCCCAGTATTCGAAAGTGTTTCACGATTAGTTGTATGAAATAGCACAAAGAACACAACGTGAATACCAGACACCAACATTTGTCCCTGCGTGTCGACAACCCAGAAACCCGTCCAAAGAATGGCAGATGTAATACAGTATGAGCGTCAGTAGCTGGAAACACCTCACCCTGCGTTGGGAATTTACCATCGTCGGCAGTATGTGCTTAGGCTACGCTGCACTGATGCTCTGTCGGACAACGTTGGGTGTCGCTGGACCAGCGATGCTCATGGATGCCGATCTACACCTCAACAAGACTGCCTTTGGCGCTATTCTGGGCTGGGGGACAGCCGGTAATCTGCTGGGGAAACTCACCAATGGCATTTTGGCCGATAAGGCGGGTGGTCAAAAGATCTTTGTTCTTGCTATCGTGGTCGCGGTGATCGCCACTTTCATGTTCGGCACCATGTCGAGCATAACTGCCTTCTGCGGGTTCTATTTCCTCACGATTTTTGCAAAATCTGCTGGCTGGCCGTCAATGGCAAACATCATCAAGGTCTGGTTTACGCACCCTGCCCATGGGCGAATATGGGGTATCATCGCCACCAGCTCTCGAGCGAGTTCTGTTGCCGCAACACTATTGTTGGGTAGTTTATTGCTACTGATGTCCTGGCGTGGACTTTTTTTTGCGGCAGCTATCGTCGCCGCAGTCATCGTTGCAGTACTGATTAAATTTCTTCGGGGGGCGCGGGCAGATGTCGGCAAGCCATCGGCGGAATCTCAGAAGACGTTACGTTTACTGTCAAACTGGACGAAGAATCATCCTTTAAACGACCTGGAATCCTCTGCTGCATTGATTTTCTTTTTCGGGAGTGCACGCTTCTGGCTCATCAGCGTTGCCGTTATGTCGCTCGCAATCCTGTTTGAGTTCCAGGTTTTCATCCCTATTTATCTCAGCGAATCCTTTGACTTGATGCCCGCTGAGGCGGGTATCGCTTCCTCAGTTTTTCCCCTCGGTTGCCTCATTGCTGTATTCACCGGGGGATTTATTTTTGACAGGCTTTCGAAGAAGTCGCTGATTTTCGCTTCAGGAGCTCTATTGGTTTTAGCGGTTTCTTGTCTCCTGCTGCTCTGGTCACTGGCCCATATCAATCTGAACCCCCAACTGGCGCTCATGCTCACAATGAGCACGATTTTTGTTTTCGGCTTCGCAATCTCACCCGTGTACTACTTGCCCATGAGCGTATTTTCTATAGATTTTGGAGGTAAACACTGTGGGTTGTTAGTTGGGTTGATTGACGCCATCGCCTATTCGGGGACGATGGTTTTCGATTTTGTTGGAGGCTCCGTGGCAGATCAGGCGGACGGTTGGCAGAGTTTTCTGTTGAT
Organism: Gammaproteobacteria bacterium; assembly: GCA_012960755.1. The sequence continues at coordinate 129,178 of DUAT01000041.1, read as the reverse complement.
TCTGATTGCCACCTCGATTGTTGCCACCTTCAGTATGGTTGCGTTTCTGTATTTAGATTTTCGTGGTGCGAGCACCGCAAAATTTGGAATGACTTCTGCCCGAATGTGACAAGACCAGCATCCGATGCTGTACCCGGAGCCCGTCGCGCTGCGATATTCAGTGAACCCACCATCTCAGCCATAAGAGTAAACCTGCATTTTTTCGTGCACGCTGTCAATATCGACTGGTTGCACTGGTAGCTCGCGAATCTATGAGGTTGTAAATTAGAGTTAACCAATCTTAAGGCCAGAGACAGAAGACACTTCCGTCTCCCCCATTTGTGTATCAGCAAAAAGAAATGGGGCGTCCAATGAGCAGCCTGGATGGGCAAATTGCAGCTATTGCCAGATCAAGATTCACCCATGTTTCCTAGCAGCCTGTTAGGCACTCGATTGCTTCCCATCACTACCGCTGTTGTTAGTCTGCCGGGTGATCTCCGCCCAGCTACAGCATGGTACCGGCAGATTAATCAAGTACTCCTGCTGGCAACAACTGCCTGACCATCCGTTAATCGTTCAACCCCGCGAACAGCAACCTGGTCGCCTTCACGCAGATCGCCGCTCACGGATACGAGACTTCCCTGACCTTCGCCAATGGTGACGCTCACCCGCTTCGCAACATTGTCAGCTCCAATTCGGTAAACGTAGTTGCCTTCAGTCCTTAACACAACGGCATCCCGGGGAACGAATAATGATTTACGTTGTTCTGAAATAGAAACCATGGCATCGGCAAACTGACCGGCAACCATCATGTCTGAAAAACCTGTTGCTACATCGACAAGAATGTCGAAAGTCTGTGACCTTGGGTCACCGACCTGAATCACCGAGCGCATGTGGGAATCAAACTGCAATTCCCCCACACTGATATTGACAGGAACACGCGTGTCCAGCCTGTTAAGGTACGAAACAGGAATCGCGATCTGGACCTCGAGCGCTGACGGATCCAGGATTCTGACGATACTCTCCCCGCGACGAGCAAATTCCCCACCCTGGAGCAGCCTTTCGACGACAACGGCATCGACGGGAGAAACAACCTCTGTTCTCGATAAAGTTTCATCGAGTTGGGCCAGCCGAGAAAGCGAAACCAGGTAATCGTTCCTGGCAAAGTCCCGCCTTGAGGTAATTTCTGCCAACAGGGTTTTAGCCGCCAGATTGGCTTCCTGCAATTGAGTCAGGCGGTCAACTTCACCTTGAAGGTAGTCAATATTGATTTTCGCCCGGTCTGACAATAGTTGCTGTTCTTCACGTCGCAGTCTCAGCTGGCGATCATCTACCTTTGCAATGACCCCGCCACGGGCAATCCTTTCCCCTTCTTCCAAAACCCACAACAGTTCACCATCCACCGTCACTGGCAGGGAGATATCACTACGACTGCGAATCACACCATTGAACACAACCGGTTCCCCGACCTCGAGCTCCAGAACGTTTTCGATGACAACCATCAAAGCTGGCTGGTCGGCAGCTGACACTGCAAACGAAACCAGAATAGACACCAGCAGGACCAAATTTTTCATAGCGCTTCCCTAACCCTGAAGGGGTTTAGTCTTAGAACAGAGATTCCATGTACCAGTTCCACCCGAAGCAGAGCAGGTAACAGGACGAACGTAAATACGGAACTAACGACGATACCACCAACAATAACAGTCGCCAGACCACGGTATATTTCTGACCCGACACCGGGAATCAACATTAACGGCAACATGCCAAAAATGCTGGTCAGGGTACTCATGAAAATGGGTCGGGCCCGAAATCGAATCGCCTGGCTTACCGCATCTCTTCTACTCAAGCCTTCACGTTCCGCACCACGAGTCTGATCAACCAGGAGGATTGCATTATTGACAACCAGACCGAGCAGTATGATGAAGCCAATCATGGTGAGCATATCGAGGGATTGATAAGTGAAGAGATTTAGAATCTTCAACCCGGCCAGGCCGCCTGCCAACGCCAGGGGCATAACGATCAGCACAATAAAGCTATCTTTTATGGACTGGAACAGTGCCGCCATGATCATAAACAGAATGAGCAATGCCATGAGGAAGTTTTTCCGCACTTCAGCCAGGGCCTGCTTCAAACGGTCGGCATTACCCCGGTACTTCACACTTGCGCTAACGGGCAGCAGCGATTTAATGACAGGTGTGGCTTCAGCCTGAAGGCGCTCCAGTGCTTCCTCCAGGGTTATGTCCGGCGGCGGAGAAACATTCAGAGTGACTGTCCTTCGCCCGTCAACTCGCGTTAGACTCGTCGGTCCCACAGCCCGGTTAATTGTGACAAGGTTGCCAATTTTTTGTATACCGCCGTTCGGAGTTGCTATGGGTATGGTTAACAGTTCTTCCGGTGTACTCCATTTTTCGGTGCGGACGAACATGTCCATTCGCTCGTTTCCGTCAAAGTACTCCCCTGCGTATAACCCACCCGTGTAGGCTCTAATCGCACTGCCTACCAATGAGCGATCAAGGCCTGCCGTGTTGATGCGTCGATCATTCGGCGTAATCCTGAGCTCAGGCTCATTCATGCTGAGGCCACCCTGGGTGAAAACGTTAGTGTTCTCCCACAAACCCCGTATCACCTCCTGTCCCTTTCGTGCGGCTGTCAGCAGCTGGGAAAGATCGTTGCCCTGAATATCAACATTGATGCTACGTGCACCACCATTATCAACCTGTAAAAGCGAGGCATGATTTACAAACGGTGTGATATCGGGAATACCAACCAAGATCTCACCACGCAGCAAGGCAATAAGCTCCTGTACTTCATCGGGATTCTCCGGGTAGATGTATAGCTGGGTAAAAAAGCCGTTAAACGAGGCAAAATTGTAAGCACGGATCTTCGGCGTTTTCTCGCCGGTATAATAGGGTTTTATTCGCGCCACAACAGTGGGCGCGAGTTCATCCTGTATTGTTTTTACACTCATACCGGCAGGTGTGTTGAAACCGACGTAGATGGCGTCAATATTCACCCGGGGCAGGAAATCAACCTTGGGTGTCAGCAACCATATTGCAATACCCGCCGTTACTAAAATAGTGCCGATCCAGATTATTCTTCGCCTGACTGTATCTGTCAGTAATACCACATGGTCAGAGAACTTCTGCCAGACACCCGAGAATCGATCCTCGTCAATTTCGGCAGACAACCATCTCGATGTCACCGCGGGCAGCACCGTCAACGCAGCAATGAAGGAGGCCAATACAGCAACAGAAATGGTAATAGCAAGATCCTTGAACAGCTGGCCTTCCACACCCACCATAAACAGCACCGGCAGGAAAATCGCCACTGTTGTCAGGGTCGAGGAAAACAGCGCCCCGGTTACCTGGCGACAACCCTCGATAACTGCTGCCACGGGCTGCATCCCTGTTTGCCGAAGGCGAAAAATATTCTCCTGCACAACGATGGCAGCATCCATCACCAGGCCCACCGCAAAAGCAAGCCCGGCCAGGCTGATTACATTCAGGGTTAAATTCAGGACATCTAGAGTGATAAATGCTGCCAGCAGAGAAACAGGCACTGTTAACATGATGACAATCGTCGCCCTGACATTGTTTAGAAAGTAAAACAGAACCCCTGTTGCCAACAGAATCCCGAGAATAATGTTTCCCTGTACCATGCTGATCGCCCGGCGAATATGCAGCGACGCATCAAAGCTCAACTGAATTCGAACATTGGCGGCTTTCAGCGGACCATTGTTAAGTTCTTCGATCGCCAGATTCAGTTCATCTAACAACTCAACCGTATTGGCGTCGTTCTGTCGGGTAATGGAGATATAGTAGGAAGGGTAACCATTTCGGAGACTGACACCTGAATTTTCCGCATAATCAACCTTCACTTCAGCGACTTCGGCTAAGTAGATCGGCTGGTCATTACGCCAGCCAACGACCAGCTCACCCAGCTGATTTACCTCCTGTTCGCCAAGAAACCGGACCGTAAAGCGGCGTCGACCGACATCGGCAAATCCCCCGGAAACATCCCGCGCCCGCGCCAGCGCCGCAGCAATCTCGTTGACCTGTAATCCCAAAGCAGCGGACTTAAAAGGATTAACAACAATACTGATTTCTTTTGGTCGCCGCCCATTGAGGTTGACCTGGGCGACTCCGGTGACCCTGCTCAGGCGAGGTTCAACGACCTCTTCAATCAGGTCCTGGTAGACAATCATATCGGTCACGGGATTTCCCGGTGCTGCATAGACCAGCACTGATGCGGCACCCGGCAGCCCATTTTCTCCTCCGCTGGATATAAATGGCTCTCTGGCATCGTTAGGAATATCCGGAGCCTGGTTTAGTCGATTAACCACATCAAGCAGGGCTTGCTTCATGTCGTAGCCTAACTGGTAGTTCAGCGTCAATCGACCCTGACCTCGTTGCACGCTGGAAACCATGGTCTCGAGACCCGGATTAAATCGCAGCAACTCTTCCTGGGGTTGAACAATGGCTTCCTCAACTTCCTGTGGTGCAGCGGTGCGCCAGTTGTTGAAAATAGTTATCTGGGGTGTGGTAATGCCAGGCAGCAGCTGAACGGGTAAATTCTGCACGGCACTATAGCCAAACAGGCATAGAAGCCCGACAACCACAGCAACCGCGTTTTTGTACTTGACTGACAATCTGGTGAAATTCACGATTCAGCTCACACTTTTCAGGTGAGCCGATTCTGTTCCAGTCCAGCGACAATTACATTGAAAATGAGATAAGTAGAACTATCTTCGCGTCAGGGCGCGCCAGACTGTACAAGGTGATCTCCCCGCAGCGTCGGTTCCTCGACGCACTACAAAATCACAATCATCTATGGAACCTCTGATTAAGTGGATATTTTCGTCAGGGCAAGGAAGGGAGGACTGGAGAAAAGTTGTTAATATGCTGTACATTAACAACTTTTTGGAATTCCGCCCTGACGCCGACTTGGCGGAAATAGACTTTAATCAGAGGTTCCCTAGTATAATGGCCTCTTCTCCACTCTAAGCCGGGAATACGCATTGAATATCAAGGAAAAGATGTCTTCTATCATTAAAATGGAAGCTGACGCGATCGCAAACATTAATGTCACCGACGAGTTCGAGAAAGCAGTCGAAATGGTCCGGCAATGTACAGGAAAGGTCATTACCACAGGGATTGGCAAGGCAGGATTCGTTGCCCAGCGGTTTGCGGCGACCTTATGTTCAACTGGCATACCGGCTTTCTTCATACACCCGGCTGAAGCCGGTCACGGGGATCTGGGGATGCTGGCAGAGGACGATCTTATCATCGCTTTTTCCACCAGCGGCAAGTCAATTGAAGTGGTAGAAATGCTGGAGATGTCGACCCAGTTTGGCATCAGGAGTGTCATTGGCATCACCTCCCATACCGACTCGCCACTGCGAGACTTAAGCAGCATCACCCTTGATATGGGCCCGGATATTGAAGAGCCATGCCCGCTTAATCTCACACCCAGCGCCACCATTGCAGTCATGTCAGCAATCTGTGATGCCATTGCACTGACGTTGGTGGAACTCACCGGTTTTACGAAAGAGGAATACGGCAGGCGGCATCACAAGGGTTATCTCGGTACTATCGCCCGAAAAAAACATGAGTATGACAGCCAGGAAGAATCTTGAGCGAGATTACGGAACAGCAGTTAAATCCGGCAAAAGTTGCCGAACAATATGTTAACGCTGTCAAACGGGAAGCTTCTTCAATCGATCAAACCATCAATGTTGTCGGACTCATAGCCAGTGAGGACAAACCTTCACTCGCCTATGGCCGTGCGACAAAACAGAAGTTTGACGATGTGGGCATCCACTATGACTTGAGGTCTGTCACCAGGCTGGATCTTGAATCTCTTATTCACGAGCTCAATGAAGACACAACGGTACATGGCATTTTCATCTACTTCCCGGTGTTCAATAACCAGCAGGATGACTATCTGCGTAACCTGGTGGATTTTCGCAAGGATATAGAAGCAGGCAGTAGCTATTGGACACGAAAACTGTATGCCAATGATCGTTTTGCTGTTGAGAATGGCAAAGATAAAAAAGCACTGTTGCCTTGTACACCGCTGGCGATTATCAAGATGCTGACCGAGGTGAATGTTTATGATATGTCCCGGCAAAAGCCCATTGCCGGGAAAGTCGTGACCATTTTTAATCGCAGCGAGGTTATTGGGCGACCTCTTGCAGTCATGATGTCCAACGATGGCGCGACGGTCTACAGCTTTGATGAGAACGGGCCGCTGAAGTTTGTGCACGCCCAGCCCTCGGAAACCGACATCACCCGATCTGAAGCCCTGGCGCAATCTGATATCGTTGTCACAGGCGTCCCCAACAAGGAATTTATGAAGATTAGCTGCAAGGAAATCAGGCAAGGCACCACCTGTATCAATTTCTCCAGTACCCCTAACTTTTTTGATGATGTGAATACCCACACGGATATCTACATACCCAAAGTAGGCCCAATGACCGTTGCCATGTGCATGAGAAATACACTGCGGCTGTTTACAAACTTTCACCAGGGTACAGCATGAAGGACTTGACCATTCAAGCTTACCTCGACGCACTCGCCAGCAAAGCGTCGACGCCTGGTGGCGGAGCGGTCGCGGCAATGACCGGTGCCCAGGCAGCCGCCCTGATCAGCATGGTATGTAATCTGACCAAAGACAAAGATCACGAGCTCAAGCCGGTCACTAACCGCTCAGAGCTTGCTAGAATCCGCTTTATCGAACTGGGCGAAGCTGACATCGCAGGTTTTGAACGGGTAATGAATGCCTACAGACTTCCCCGGCAGTCGGCAAGTGAGAAAGCAACTCAACAAGCGAGCCTTCAATCAGCATTACTGTCTGCCGCGTCAGCACCACTTGAAACACTGACGCTTGCATCCAGCCTGGTTCCAGATATTCAATTGCTGGAACAAATTGGTAACCCCAATCTGATAACCGATGTTGGCATTGCGGCTCTGCTTATCCCCGCGACGATACAGGCTGCCCAAGTGAATGTGCTTATTAACCTTGTTTCAATGAAAGACGAAAACTTCAAACAAAACGCACGGAAAAAAATCGATGAGGCCATGACCAGTAGCCAGGTTCTCACAAGGGTCATAACCAACATCACTGGGGCGATAGCCAGTTAACAACTTACCCATGAGAAAGATTTATTTTGTTATTGCCCTGCTCACAATGGTCTCGTCCTGCAAAATCGACTTGCCACGGAATCAATCAACATCGACGGTGCCAGACGTCGCGGAAAAATCAGAGCAGGAAGCCGGGCAACAAACCACGAAAAATTCCCGTGAGCTTATCAGGGACTTCGAAAATCAGATCGCCTCGACACTCATCAGCAACTTTTCAGCCGAGCCGACAACACAGATACCACTTTATGACTCGATCGAAACGGAGCTGACTCGCCTCGATGTTCTGATCACACAGTTGTCATCGTTGAACCGGTCATTGTTGTCGGTCAACACCCAGCATGCGGTCCATCAAATTAACATGCGTCGAGGGTTTCGACAGAGAGAGCTGGACCTTTGGCTGCAGACCAACCACCTGAACCACCTGGATGAATTGTTACCGCCAGCAGTTTTTCAGATTGTTGATATCGAAACGCTGGATAACATTACCAATCGGTTACACCATAGCGCTGGGGCCCTGAACCGACTGCAAACTCGTTTGGAACAGCAAAACGCAGCTGGTATTCATTACCCTGATAACCTATTGGCAGAGTCACTCCAGTACATTCAGCACATCGGCGAACCGGGTACCAGTGTTTTGCTGAGTCGCTACCGGCAAATATTAGACTACTCAAACCTGGAGTCTGTTGAACAGCAACGAAGGTTCGAAAAATTTCAAACCACATTTTTTAAGACGACCTATCCGGCATATTTAGGTCTGTCGGATTACCTGAATACGCTACTAAACGAGCACACGAACCCAATCAGTACGATCGGCGGTCCCATATCTTTGGAACCTGGGCTTGATTCGAATGCCGACTCACGCGTGGTCTTGTCTGACCTGCATAAAGATCTTAAGACCTCACAACAACGGATTCAGAATATCGAGACCAACCAGTCTCTAACACTTCGGCAAATCTACTCTGACCCCCGTTATTCAGTAAAAAACCAGATCAATGCATACCAGTTGGTGCTGAACCTTGTATCGATTTACGTGCTGGATGTAGAAATTGACTTGTTGCGGTGGTTCTCACAAAAGCCCACCAGCGAGGCGATTATCGCAGAAAACGATCGCCCGGGCCGGGCTCCTTTTGTTTATCATGATGGCGTAACGCTATTCGACCTCGCGACCCTGATCGAGGTGCCGATATTCGAGTTGGAAGCGCTGGCCTACCAATACGTTGTGCCGGGTCAGCACCTGCTGGACACCAGTCAGATCCCCTACAATTCTACCCTACTGCAGGCATACCGGGATGGCTGGTCCAGCTACGCTCCCGGAAAAATTGGAGAGTATGATACCGGGGGTGAATACTTCGCAGATGAGCTGTCCATGCTGGGTTTACTAGTCAGGTCCAGACTCACGATCTGCAAGGCGGTAGCCGATTTGAATATCCAATTGGGAAACTGGTCCGCGATGGAAGCACAGCAATTCATCGCTGATAACACACCTTATTCAACCCAACTGATTACAAGGGAAGTTAATCAAATCATTGCTAACCCGGGACTGGCATTTAACGGTTATATGGTCACCCGGGAATTACGGAAACTGCACACTCTTGCAATCAGTTCTGGGAAATTCTCCCCACGGCAATTTCACTCGATGGTTCTGATCCACAGCCCGGCACCCCTTGAATACCTGAGGGAAGATTTACGAGACCTGCTGGAGGAAGAGTTCTGACCGGTGACCTCATCAAGGTAAGACAAATGTTACAATTACCAAAGATAGCTGGCCTGTTTCAGGGTGAAAGCATACCGGCTGATAGAATTGACCATATCCGACCTGGAAGGATTCCTGGAATATGTCCGAAGGACCTCTGAACTGATCAAAAAACAGGCGGGTAAGAACCTGGTTCAGGATTTGTATGAACTATGGCAGCGGGCCGTGGATAGCAATATTCTGCTGGTTGAGGAATCGGCTGCACCGTGAGGGCAATCCTTATTGGCGGCACTTCGCATGTGGGCAAATCCACCCTGGCGGAAACCCTGGCGGCAAGGCTGGGCTGGCAGCATACATCAACTGATAGCCTGTCACGCCATCCAGGTCGTCCATGGCGAAAGAAAGGCAAGGTACCACCAGATGTCCAGAGTCATTATCTTTCTCACCGAGCTGAGGAACTGGTTGATGAAGTGTTGCGGCATTACCATGACAATGTCTGGCCAATCGCGAAGGCGCTAATCCAAAGTCGTATTTCAAATCCGTACGATACCGGTATCGTCCTGGAGGGTTCGGCCATTTGGCCCGATTCGGTGGTCAACGCCTGTTTCGAGAAGACTGTTTCGGTATGGCTGACAGCAACAAAAGATGTGATTACAGATAGAATTCATAGAAATAGTGACTACCACCAGCGGTCTGAGCAAGACCGTTTGATGATAGATCGATTCCTTCATCGCAGTCTGCTCTACGACGAACAGTTGACACAGGCAGCGAAGCGATCAGAACAACGTTGTGTTGATGTCAGCGAAACTGGACCGGCAGATCAATTATTGGATGACCTAAGTGGAGAATCGCCATATCCATAACATCAAATATCTATCATTCAGACTGGACCGAGGAGAAGACTCAAAGAGGCGGGATCTGGAACTACAAAGATCTTAGCGGAGAACGCCTGGGTGTCCGATTAGAGGAACTTTCACCCGGTGATAGGTCGAGCGTTCATCACTTTCACACTTCAGAAGAGGAACATGTTCTTGCGCTGCAAGGTTCAGCAACCCTAGTGCTTGGTGAGCAGCATATTTCCCTGACGGCCGGTGACCACATTTGGTTTGCCGCCGGGAAAGAGGAGGCACACCATATTGAGAACAGCTCCGACGCGCCGTTCCAATTCCTCGTTTTCGGTGAGAGAAACCCCCAGAATGTCGTCGTTTACCCGGATAATAAAGTCATGATGGTCAAAGGCCTGGGCTTCAGGCAGGTCACCTATCGTCCTGTGATCGAAGATGAGGATTAGAAATCAGTTACACCAGCATCTCGCTAATTCTGCCTTGTTTCAGGACGACCTTAAGCCCTTCTTTCTTACTCAGCGGGCTAAGTTCCTGCTTGTGCTGGTGAATAAAGTGAATGACTTCATCCGGCGAGGTCTTGCTGAATTCCCGCAACGCCCAGCCAATGGCTTTGCGAATAAAAAATTCCCTGTCAGCCATGTTGTCGATAATGTTACCGAACAATAAACCGGTATCTGTATTCTGCTTCAGCTTGAGTTGACAGATAAGCGAGGCGCGTCGCTTCCACATGCTTTTATCCTTCGCCCAGCGGTACATCCTGCTGGTCATGGGTTTCGGATAATCCTGCAACAGTTCTCCCAACCGGTTCGACAAGCTGTCGACATAATCCCACCAGGCACCGGTTACGATCATTTCTTCGTACATCGGCAACGTCTTCATTGTCTGCAGGGGCCGGTACGCCTTTAACCCACTGAGGGCGATTGCGGCATAACGTTCTTCCCGGTGACCGGCCTCGCGCCACAGGTCGAGCACGCTTTCGTGCCAGACATCCTGTTCAGATATCGGGTGCTGTTTAAATACAGTACGAAAGACCTTTTTTTGTATGGGTGCGGGGACACCGTGATAGCGCATCTCAGATTTCATGTATCGCTTCATTTCAGGCGCCTTGCGCGGATCCGCTTCCGCTTGCAATGCTTCCTGAATACTTCTTGTGAGCGGATTCACCGAGACAGCGGTTTCATTTTGTGGCGTTCCATCGCCGCCGGTCAGCCCGACCACCTCGATAAGATGTCGCTATTGCTTCGCCGAGCATGAGTTCGTACAGCAGATAACGACCGGAAGGCCGGTAGCTGCAAATAGATTCGGCAGCCGCGCGAATTTCCTCATCAGTCACCTGTGCCACGGTGCCGGTAATCTGGAACTCACCGCTACTGCCAGAACTGTCAGACATGCCGCAATGCAGTGAAAACTGATTGTTAACCCGAAAATCCTTTACCTTGGATGAGTTGGGTTCTGCAAACATGAAACACCGCCCTTCTCCTACAATCGCCGTCACCGGGTGCGTTCTGGGAAACCCATTCTCTCGTATTGTCGCGAGATAGGAGACCTTGCCGTCAATTCGACTTTCACCAAACTCCGCTACCTCCGGGGCTTCGAGGGCCATCGCTTGCCAGGATAGAACGCTCAAAGGATCTCCTTTTAGTTAACGAGAATGTGAGTGAAATACACAACATCCCAAATACGAAGGTTCTAGGCGCACTTTAACATTCAGAGATCACGGGTGTTAACTGCTGATTTCAGATTCAATGCATAATGCTCTACTATCTTCTCTACTAAAAACGAAAAAAACAATGGATCGAATTGCCCATGAGTGACAATTTTCCCCTCTCCGATATCAGGGTGCTGGACCTGTCCCGGGTACTGGCGGGACCCTTCGCAGGGCGAATGCTTGCCGACCTTGGTGCTGATGTTGTCAAGATAGAACCGCCCGAGAAGGATGTCACTCGCAATTGGGGCAGAAAAGTCGGTTCAATTTCTGGCTACTACCACCAACAGAATGCGGGCAAAAAAAATCTGTGTATTGATCTTAAGCAAGCCGACGGCGCAAAACTGTTGAAATCGCTGGTTTCCAAGGCTGATGTGCTGATTGAGAACTTCCGCCCGGATGTTATGCGACGCCTTGGCATTGACTGGGATACCCTGCAACCGATAAATCCGGGGCTTGTCATGTTATCGATATCTGGCTTTGGCCAGCAAGGACCTGAAGCCGGTCGTGCTGCCTACGCGCCTATTATTCACGCCGAGACCGGCAGTATTTACCGTCAGGCACAAAAAACCGGTAGCCGTCCCGTAGAAATGTGTATGTCATTCGCTGACACCAACGCAGGATTGCATGGACTCGTGGCGTTGCTGGCGGCACTGCACTTACGGCAAAGAACCGGCAAGGGACAGCATATCGATATCGCCATGGTCGATGCCATGATCGCCACCGATGACCAGACCCACTACCATCTCGAGCAGTCCGTCGTCAGCAACAATGCCAGCGAGGTCTGGGAGGCGACGGGAGGGCCAGTCATCCTGGCAGGCGATTTCCGCTATATCTGGCATCAGGCTACAGTTGAGTTAAAGCTGGCGGATCCAACTCCGCCAAATTCTGATCTCGCAACAAAAATAGAATTTCGCCGCAAGGCCTTTGCCGAGTTTATGCTTTCATTTGACAGTCGTGGCGATTTGATTCAACAACTGAACAAGGCAAACCTTGCCTGGGGCAGTGTCTACAACACCGATGAGTACCTGCAAAATTCAGAAACCCTACAACATCGAAACAGCATCCAGCAAATTGACGACAGGCAAGGCGGCACACGCCCCACGTTCCAAAGCCCGTATCGATTTTCAGACGCATCCAGCGGGGTCAGGAACGGCGCACCATGGCTCGGGGAGCATAACGAGGAAATTCTGACCACCTGGCTGGGGATGCAGGCAGATGAAATCCTGGCATTTCAGGAACAGCAGGTCATTTTGTCTGACGGACCCGCACAGTCGCGCTAATCCTGCGGCATTTCCATCTGGCCAAAACTCCCGACGATGACTTCAACCTCTGACCGGTAACCATCGTTGCCAGAAAACACGAGCAGGAATTTACCACCTTGTATTAACGGTTCATGCAATCGCATGAGCATGATGTGCTTACCTCCTGGCACGAGGCTTACCGTGGCTCCGGATTCTACGATGAACGGGTCAACTTCGCGCATTCGACTCATGCCGTCTCTTTCAATGCTCTCATGAATCTCGCTGATTTTCGCTACGGCTGTTGTAATTTCCGTGACCTGGATCGGCCTGATCGTCGGATTGGCGATTTGTAAATACACAGCACCCATCGGCGCACCGGGTGGGGTTGCCCGCGCCCAAGCATCGCTGATGACCAGACCCGGCCCGGTGGCATCAGCAGAAACCGTCAGGCTGAACAAACTGACGGTGGCCAGTCTCAGACATACTCGAAAAAAGGTCTTCAATTTCTTTTCCCTTACCACCCACAACAGCAATGTTATTTAAAAGACTCGAGTATAACATTTGCTTTAAATGCAACCATATAGTTGCATAATGGATTTCATGCAGGACGTATTCAAAGCACTGGCCGATGAGAGCAGGCGACATCTACTCGACAAATTACGGCATGAAGATGGGCTGACGCTGAATCAACTCTGCGAAGAACTACTGATGAGCCGGCAGGCAGTCAGCAAGCACTTGTTAATTCTTGAGCAGGCTAACCTCGTCATCGCCATGCAGAGAGGCAGAAAAAAACACCACTTCCTCAACCCGGTGCCTCTCCAGGACGTCGTTGACCGATGGGTAGGCGAGTTCAGGCAAGTACAAACCAGAGCACTATTACAACTTAGACAAGATTTGGAGAAAGAGAAATGAGTGACCAGCATGTATCCGTCATCTACATCAAGGCGTCCCTTGACAGCGTCTGGCAAGCCCTGACAAGCACAGAATTCACCAGGCAGTACTTCCACTCAACGGACATCAAGTCTGACTGGACCAAAGACGCCAAAGTTACTTTCTACAATCAGGATCAGTCTATCGCTGTTGAGGGCAAAGTGCTCGAAGCCGACAAACCCAACAAGCTCAGCTACACCTGGCACGTACATTACAATCCCGTCGCAATGGCTGAGGAACCCAGCCGGGTTACTTATTTACTCGAAACGGTTGAAGACGCCACCAAACTCACGCTTATCCATGATCAATTTCCTGCCGGGAGTGTGGTGTACCCACAGATCAGTGAAGGATGGATTGCTATTTTATGCAATCTGAAAACCTTGCTGGAAACTGATTCTGTGATGGCTATCTCCTAGCCAGTGCTTATCCATAAATAGGTGAGTTTCGACTTCAGCACCCTACTTTGCGCATATTGAGTCTATTTTTATAGCGCAGAACGTGACTGGAAAAGCACGCATAATCACTTATGGATGGGCACTAGCTCAAAAGATCAGTAAACTGCGCAACCTTCAGTGGGTGTTTTCTTCAGGGTCTGCGATGCCTCAGAAAAATTTTTACTCGTACTGCCAGCAGCGTTTCACGGACAGTAAGGTATTTATTCGTCAGTCGACTGACAACAGGGAATTCACCTACGCCGATCTGCATCGTGAGAGCGGCAGAATCGCAAACTACCTGACCGGCCTCGATCTTGAAAAAGGTGATCGCGTGATGGTCCAGGCTGAAAAATCAGCCCAGAACCTGTTCTGGTACTTCGCCTGCCTGCGAGTCGGTTTAATCTACCTGCCACTCAACCCGGCTTACCTGCAGCACGAGGTTGAGTACTTTGTGAATAATGCAGAACCTTCATTAGTCCTCTGTGACCCTGAAAAAGAAACCGTCTTCAAGGCTGCTCTTAACCAGAACAATCAGAACAGACAGAGCAACCAGTGCCCGATCATTCTTCTCGACGCAAAGGGTATTTGCTCCGTTGATATAGAAACGGTCGCTGAGTTCACGGAGGTAGACTGTGACGAGGATGATGTCGCAGTCATTCTCTATACTTCCGGCACGACCGGTAAACCAAAAGGCGCGATGATTACCCACGGCAACCTGGTATCCAATGGGCAAACTCTCACCGAAGCATGGCAGTGGCGGCAGGACGATGTCATGCTGCACGCACTACCCACCTTCCACATTCACGGGCTGTTTGTTGCAACACATTTACCGGTAATGAATGGATCAACTATTCTTTTTTTACAGAAGTTTGACCCACAGGAAATTATTCAGCGACTACCCGAGTCCACCGTTTATATGGGCGTCCCCACAAATTATGTGCGATTACTCGCCCAGGACGGATTTACCGAAGCTGCCTGCAGGAATATGCGGCTGTTTACGTCAGGCTCTGCACCCTTGCTGGCGCAAACCTTCGCTGAATTCCAGGATCGCACTTCACATACTATCGTTGAACGTTATGGAATGACCGAAACCGGGATGAACACCTCCAACCCCATTGCTGGTGATCGCAAACCCGGTACGGTTGGACCAGCCCTGCCCGGCGTCAGGACGCTGATACTTGATGAATCCGGCAACGAAGTCGAGTTGTCTGCGCCCGGCAACCTCCTTGTTAAAGGTAAGAATGTCTTTAAAGGATACTGGCGCATGCCGGAAAAGACAGCAGAGGAATTTACCCCGGACGGCTATTTTAAAACCGGTGACATCGCAAGCCAGGACGACGACGGCTACATTGCCATTATCGGTCGGGACAAGGATATGATTATTACTGGTGGTCTCAACGTCTACCCAAAGGAAATCGAAGCAGTCATTGATGACATGCCCGGCGTACTCGAATCTGCAGTGATCGGATTACCCCATGCCGATTTTGGCGAGGCTGTGAGTGCCGTCGTTGTAAAAAGTGCCAGGGAAGATCCTCTGGATGACCAATCGATCATCGCCTACATGAAATCCCGGGTCGCTGGATTTAAAGTCGCAAAACAGGTCTATTTCGTCGATGAGTTACCTCGAAACGCAATGGGCAAGGTGCAGAAAAATGTCTTGAGGGAGATGTACAAATAAATCTGTTACACTGCGCGCCGTCCAGCAAAGTCTTTTACGAATCGCATGTTAAAATGAAGAGACTCGGTATTCTTGCTTCTCACCAGGGCACCAACTTTCAGGCGATTATTGACGCATGTCGAGACGGAAATGTGAACGCAGAGCCAGTTATTGCCATCAGCAACAATAGCCACTCGATTGCTCTGGACCGTGCCCGTCGCTGTGGTATTGAGGCCTTACATCTATCCAGCCATACCCATCCTGACCCGGAAGCACTCGACCAGGTAATGCTGGATTCCCTGATCGAAAAAAAAGTGGATTTTCTGATCACCGCTGGCTATATGAAAAAACTGGGTCCAAAAACACTGGCACATTTTTCCGGCCGGATTGTTAACGTCCATCCATCCCTGCTGCCAAAATACGGCGGTCGGGGCATGTACGGCATGAATGTCCATCGTGCAGTTATCGAAAGCGGGGATACGGAAACTGGTATTACCATTCACTGGCTGGATGGAGACTACGACACTGGTCCCGTTATTACGCAGCAAACAGAGCCGGTCCTGCCGGACGATACGGCAGAAAGCCTGGCTGAGCGAATGTTATCCAAAGAACACAAACTGTTAATCAAAACCCTGGCGGAATTAATGTCCTGAACGCAAGGTCAAATTCAGGCACTGAAAAATGAAAGCTGAAAAATGAGAGTCCAATAATGAACGTGAGTCCCCGCGCCCCCATTGCCCTGATGACCTGTGAGTCAGCAAGAAACTTTGCTGAAACCATCGCCAGGTATATGAACCAGAGCCTGGTTCCGACCGAGGAAACCTGGTTCGCCTGCGGTGAAGGCAAAATGGAAATCAATGCGAATGTTCGCGGCCACGATGTATACATATTCCAGTCGCCGGTGGGTCAGCAGGATCAACTATCCGTGTACGACAGATTTATTATGTTGCTGCATGCGGTGGAAGCAGCAGCCCTGTCCGATGCGCAGTACATCACCGCGATCACCCCATATTACCCGGGAGCACGACAGGACAAACGCAAAGGCAGAACCCGTGAAGGTATCAGTGCTGGTCTGTTTGCGCGAATGCTACAAAGCGCAGGCGCTGACCGGGTGGTATCCGTGGAAATTCACAACGACGCTATTGCAGGCATGTTTAATCCATCCATGACCCATCTGGAAAACGTATTCCTCACCCGACACCTGGCGGCGTGGTTAAAAAAAGAAAAGTTAATCGGTGATACCGTCGTATCACCGGATGTGGGATATCTTGAACGTGCCAGATCCTACGCTGAAGAATTGTCGGCGGATCTGGCCGTGCTCTCCAAAGAGAGAGATTATTCCAAACCAAACCAGGTGGTTCGATCCAGCCTTATTGGCGACGTCAGCAACCAGAACGTACTGCTGGTGGATGACATTGTCGACTCAGGTGGTTCTGTCGTCGCCGCTGTGAATGAACTCAAGGAACATGGTGCGAAAGATATTGTCGTTGCCTGCACCCACGCGCTTATGTCCGGCCGGGCATGGCAAAATCTATCCGCCTTAAGCACCCGGGCTAAAAAAGAAAACTGGAAGTTTTACTTCGTTGGAACCAGTACGGTAGAGCATGCCAATACACCAGACTGGTATCGCACTTTCAGAATCGAGAAGCTACTGGCCACAATTATCCAGAAAATTAACTCCAGGGGCAGTGTCACCAAGGTCCAGCAGGATCGTGAGTAAAGAGCAGAGCAAGTTGACAAAAGGATCAAATTACCTGAGACTTTCAATATGAATCAGGAACAGATTTACCCGGCTATCACTACCGACGAGACCCTTATCGACGAGACCCTTATCGACAAGATTTGTAGCATCATTGGCATTAAACAATTTGTGGTGGGTTAACCCTTGGCAACAAGAATAAGAAACCCGCTCAAAGCGGGTTTTTTTTTGCCCCTGGATTTAGCAGTTGAAATTATGAAGTTGTGTTATTAAAGATCAGACATACAAGGTGAGCACCGTGACGACAGAATCAGATCCGGCAAACAGTGAATTCTCTTTTGTTGCCGGTGAACACGACATTCTCTCCTTCTGGAAAGAAAAGCAAATATTCAAGCGTTCACTGCAGCAAACGGAGAACTCGACCCCTTATATTTTTTATGATGGACCACCATTCGCCACCGGGCTTCCCCATCATGGGCACCTGGTAGGGTCGATCCTGAAAGATGCCGTTCCCCGCTACTTCACTATGAAGGGCCGCTACGTACAACGACGATTTGGCTGGGACTGCCATGGTTTACCCATCGAGCATGAGATCGATAAATCTCTCGGCATGTCTTCCGCCGAGGCCGTCGAAAAGTTAGGCGTAAAAGGCTACAACGACGAGTGTCGCAGTATCGTCCAACGCTATACCTCGGAATGGGAGACCACTATTTCCCGCATCGGCCGCTGGGTTGATTTTGAAAACGACTACAAAACCATGGAACCCTGGTATATGGAATCTGTCTGGTGGGTCGTAAAACAACTCTGGGAAAAAGACCTGATTTATCGCGGTTACAAGGTGGTTCCATTTTCCACCGCACTAGGCACCGTCCTTTCCAATTTTGAAATCGCATCAAATTACCAGGATGTGCAAGACCCCGCAGTGACGGTGTTGTTTAAACTCGACAACGAAGATGCCAGCATCGCTGCCTGGACAACAACCCCATGGACCTTACCTTCCAACCTGGCGCTCTGTGTCGGTGCGGATATCGACTATGTCAAAGTCCACGATGAGACGCTGGATATCAATATTTATGTAGCCAAAGATCGCCTGGAAGATATGAGCCGGGGTAAAACCCTGACTATTGTCTCTGAGACAAAAGGCTCGAGCCTGGTGGGACTGACCTATCAGCCCCTGTTCGATTACTTTACAGGCCTACGCTCCGAGGGGGCCTTCCAGGTTCTCGCGGATGACTATGTCACCACCGAAAGCGGCACCGGCGTGGTGCATCAGGCACCAGCCTTCGGAGAAGACGACTTCCGAGTGTTGAAAAACGCAGGCGTCACAGCCCTGGTTTGCCCTGTCGACATGCAAGGCAGGTTCACAGCTGAAGTTAAAGACTTTGCCGGACAACATGTTAAGGAAGCCGACAAACATATTATTAAGTACCTGAAGGACTTGGGCGCCCTGTACCGTCACGAAACCCTGGTTCACAGCTATCCATTTTGCCCCAGATCCGATACGCCGATCATCTATCGAGCCATCGACTCCTGGTACGTCAGGGTCGAACAAATGCGTGATCGCCTGGTTGAGAATAACAGGCAGATCAACTGGGTACCGGGCCATCTGCAGCAGGGGCGCATGGGAAAATGGCTGGAAAGCGCTATAGATTGGGCGATCTCCCGAAATCGCTACTGGGGCACACCTTTACCCATCTGGATTAACGACGTGACAGATAACCGACTCTGCATTGGTTCCCGCGAAGAACTAAAGCAGCTCACCGGCGTTGAACTTGACGACCTGCACCGGGAGAACGTCGACCCACTCACCTTTACTGTCGCTGGTGAAGAAGGCACCTATCGTCGCATTGAGGAAGTCCTGGACTGTTGGTTTGAGTCCGGCTCCATGCCTTATGCACAACTACACTACCCTTTTGAAAACCAGTCAGTCTTCGACAAGGGCTTCCCGGCAGAATACATCGCTGAAGGATTAGACCAGACCCGCGGCTGGTTCTACACCTTGATCGTACTTGGCACCGCTTTGTTCGATACTCACCCGTTCAAGAATGTCATCGTCAACGGCATTGTGATGGCAGGAGACGGCAAGAAAATGTCAAAACGATTAAAGAATTACACCCCGCCTGACGAACTCATGGAAGAGTACGGTGCCGATGCCTTGCGCCTGTATCTTATTAATTCCGGGCTGGTCCGGGCAGAGGAACAGAGGTTTTCAGACGCCGGTGTCAAAGATATGGTGCGACGCGCCCTGTTGCCCTGGCTCAACGCATTTCGGTTTTTTAATACTTATGCTCGCATTGATGCCTGGCAACCTTCATCAAACCAGGTTGTATCCGGTAACATCATGGACCAGTGGATTCTGTCCCGATTGCAAACACTCAAATCGAGTATATCCACAGAAATGGAAAACTATCGCCTCTACAATGTCGTTCCCGCATTGTTTGAGTTCATTGAAGACCTGACAAACTGGTATATCCGGTTAAACCGTGCAAGGTTCTGGTCCGAGGAAATGACCGATGACAAGCAGGCGGCCTACTATACCTTGTATACCGCAATTTACGAATTAAACCTGAGCATGGCGCCCTTCGCCCCGTTTTTGTCTGAATCGCTCTACCTGCAGATGAAGCGTTACCTCACACCGGATGCTGTTGAATCAGTACACCTCTGCAGTTACCCGGAAGCAGAAAACACAATGATCCAGCCAGAGCTTGAGCAGGCAGTCACGCGCATGAAACACATCATCTTGCTTGGTCGTCAAAAAAGAAATCAGCAGAAGATAAAAACCAAATATCCCCTGGCAAGATTGACTATCATCCATGAGGATACCGGCCTGCTGGATGAGATCTCCAAACTTGAGGGCACTATTCAAACCGAGCTGAATGTGAAGCAGATTAACTACTCTACCGAGGAGTCGAACTATATTAATCTCTATGCAAAACCAAACTCACCGGTTTTAGGTAAGCGCCTGGGCAAACGGTTCAAGGATTTCAAAAGTTCCATCGAAGCTCTCTCATCACAAGCCATCAATGATTTCCAGGACAGTGGAGAATTACGGTTGGAAGGAGAGTTATTCACCCCTGATGACATTCTGGTATTTCGGGAAGCACGGCAAGGCACCAACGCCGTGTCCGATCGTTTTATATCCATTGACCTGGATTGTGAGCTGAATGACGACCTCATCAATGAGGGATTAGCCCGGGAGGTTGTGAACCGGATCCAGAAATCACGCCGGGATCTTGGTTTCGATGTGGTCGATCGGGTAACCATCACGATAACCGCCAGCGAGAAACTCGAAGCAGCCGTGTTTTCACATCAGGAATACATTAAAAAGGAAACCCTGGCAACGGAACTGATTCGTGGGCAGGGAACCGAAGATCTCAACTTTGTGATTGATGACCACACGCTGGGGCTTTCTATCAAGAAGCTAGGTTAGCTTCCGGGAAACATTCTCCAATAAACATTGTATAGTAGCTCTTTTCACAACAGCTGATTTCTATGGAAATTCTCGACCGCCCGCTAGACGAGCTCGCCGCTGCCATACGCAGCAAGGAAATCCGTTCAGTTCAACTGGTCAGGGGTTACCTTGACCGCATCGAGAAGGTAAACGACAAGCTCAACGCTGTGGTTTGTTCCAATGCAGAAATAGCCATGAAACAAGCGGCCAAGGCAGACGCCGAGCAGGATAGCGGCACCTTGCATGGTCCCTTGCATGGTATCCCGATGACCATAAAAGACAGCCTGGATACCATGGATACCATTACTACCTGGGGCACAACCGGGCGCAAAGATTTCCGTCCCGGCAGAGATGCGACCTGTGTCGCCAGGTTAAGAGATGCGGGGGCAATTCTGCTTGGTAAGACCAACACGCCAGAATTTACTCTCTGGTTTCAAACTGACAATCTTGTTTACGGGCCAACCAAAAACCCTTTCGATTTAAGCCGAACCCCCGGCGGAAGTAGTGGCGGTGCTGCAGCGATTATTGCCGCAGGTGCTTCCCTGTTCGATGTCGGTACAGATACTGCCGGTAGTATTCGACTACCCAGCCACTTTTGTGGCATCTCGGGCATCAAACCCACCACCGGGCGCGTGCCTTGCACGGGTAATGCACTCCCCAGTTCCGGCTTGATTGCGACATTAAGCCAGCCTGGACCGATGGGCCGAAGTGTTGCCGATCTGGCCTATTTGTTACCTTTGATGTCTGGCCCGGACCAACTGGACCCCTATGCGGTGCCTGCGGTCTGGCACAAACCCGAAGAAGTTGAAATGGAGTCCCTGAAAATCGCTTATCACGCCGATAATGGTATTAAGACCCCCATGGTCGAAATCATGGATACAGTGAAAAATGTCGTGTCCCTCCTGTCCGAATATGGACTGACCGCCACCGAGGCCCGACCGGCAGGGGTAGAGATGGCTAGTTTTATTCTCGGGCGTGTATTTAGCGCCGATGGAGGCGACCTTGTGGAAGCACTGCTGGAGGATTGCAGAACAACAACGCCGTCCCCGAAGATTCAGGAAAACCTTGATCAAGGCGGATTGGAGATCGATCAAAGGGAGTTTGCCCAGGTCATCACACTCTGGGACAACTTCCGTTCGTCAATGCTGGGCTTTTTTGAGGACTTTGACGTACTTATCTGCCCGGTCAACGCCAGCACCGCGATACCCCTCGGAGAGACCGAAGATATGCTTGC
>DUAT01000041.1:0-107102 GCA_012960755.1 Gammaproteobacteria bacterium | reverse complement strand
GCTTGCCTATACCTACACCAGTGCTTACAACCTCGCTGGCTGGCCAGGCACCGTGATTCGTGCGGGTACGGACTCAAACGGCCTTCCCATTGGTATTCAGATACTTGCCAGACCATTTCGGGAGGACCACTGCCTGGCAGTCGCAGGCTGGCTGGAAGCCCATCTCGGCACGTTTCCAAAACCCTCGATCCACTGTGTCAACGACTGACTAAACCAAAGTCTGCCTGGGAACGTCTCAACACCGAGTAGATAAGTTAATTCTCGAAGTAATACGCTTGCTGGAAGTTTTTCAACCCGTGGTAAGTTATGGGGTGAAAAGATTTTCGATCAATTTTTGATCGAATTTTAAATGAGCGGCATACAGTTCGCTCTACAAATCAAATACTTACAGGGGAAATAACACTCCAAATCTAGCTCAAGATAGGTATACTGCACTTGGAAACAGCAAAGGTTCGCTCGAGATTCGTGTATTTAGTCGCATGAGTCTACCGAATCATGGCTTGCAACTGGCAACAAAGGGATTCAACCAGTACTCAAAAGTTGCGTGTTTTATGCGTTTTTATTAGTTGTAAAGGATCCAATATGAAATCGATTTTAATCAGCAGGTTGGCATTCGCTGGCCTTTTTTTGAGCCTGGTTCAACCTGTCACGGCGACAGACTTGGCAGACATCTATGATCTGGCAGTCCATAACGACCCGCAGCTTGCCGCTGCCAGGGCATCCTACATGGCCACCAGGGAGACGGTTCCACAGGCACGCGCAGGATTGCTGCCAAACTTCTCTGTTGGCGGAACCACATCAAGAACCGAGAGAACCGTCGTTGCCTTGGATTTAACCGACAAATTTAGTGATCACTCCTGGCAGGTAGTACTGCAACAACCTGTTTTCCGACTTGAAAACTGGTACCAGTTCCAACAGTCAAAGAATATAGAGGCACAGGCACTGGCCCAATTCACTGCCGAACAACAGGAAATGATCTTTCGGGTAGCCGACAGCTACCTGAGTATTCTGGAGGCAAACGACCAGTTGAGCGCCACCAACGCGGAGAGAGATGCGGTTAAACGGCAATTGGAACAGGTCCAGCAACGATTTGACGTGGGTCTGGTTGCCATCACCGATGTCCTGGAATCAACTGCTGCTTACGACTCATCGACCGTGAACGTGATCGAATCGGAGGGTTTGCAGGTCATTACCTTCGTCACCCTGCTTCGACTTACCGGGCAGTCATTTGACAGTATTGATGCACTTGATCCAGATTTTCCAATTGAATACCCGGAACCCAATGATGAAGAAGCCTGGGTACAACGGGCCCTGGCCAGCAACTACATCCTTGTTGCAGCCCGGGAAGGCGTGAAAGCCGCAGAGCGTAATCTTTCAGCGTCAAAGAGCCGTCATCTGCCCACCCTGGATGCCCAGATATCCTATGCGGAAAACGTCTCAGATGCGCAGCTCAATCCCATCAGTGCGGAAATCGAACAAAAATCAGCAGCACTGCTGCTCAACATACCCCTTTATGCCGGTGGCAGCATCAGATCCAGATCAAAACAGGCAGGATATCAACTGCAAGAAGCCATGGAGAACTACGATCTGGCCCAAAGAACAACCGTTGAGAACACCCGCACCCTGTTCACCGCGATCAATACGGATGTTGCCCGGGTTGGAGCCCGACTACGAGGCATTGAATCCAGCCAGAGCGCATTGGAGGCAACTCAAACAGGTTACGAGGTAGGTACTCGAAATATCGTCGATGTGCTGCTCGCACAGCAACGTCTTTACCTGGCACAGTTCCAATATGCCAGCGCCAGGTACCAGTATATACGTGATACCCTGCGACTGAAGCAAACTGTTGGTTCCCTGAGCCCGCAGGATGTGTACGATCTGAATAAGTTCATTACACAAGACAGGACTGTTGATAGAATAACCCCAACGACCCGTTAAGCCTCTGAACAGCTTTTCTGAGCAACCTTCTCTGGACAACCTTCTGTGGATAACATGGGCAACAGCGAACCTCTACTATGATTAATCGGATTCTGGCGGTCGCTGCAACTTTGGCCATTAGTGTTGCCGTCGTACTGATTCTGGTACTGGCTGTGCATGGCACGGGCGTATCTGCCGCAGTAGAATCCGTGGTTGAGAGAACCGACGAATCAGCAGATAACGTCGCACTGCCATTTCTCACCGATGATGAAAGCAACAATATTGCCGTATTCAAAAATGTCGGTCCCTCAGTTGTGTTCGTTACCAACAAGCAGTTACGCCGCCAAAGCCGGTTCTCGCTCAATGTTATGGAAATTCCCCGTGGTAGCGGCAGCGGATTCGTCTGGGACAAGAGCGGCCTCATCCTGACCAACTATCATGTCATCCATGGAGCCGACAAAATCGAAATCACCCTGGGTAGTGGTAAAAATTTCGAAGCGGAAATTGTAGGTGTCGCACCGGAGAAAGATATCGCCCTGCTGAGAATCGACGCACCGAACGAATCCCTGACTGCTATCCCCCTTGGCGATTCTTCAAGACTGGCAGTAGGACGTAAGGTCCTGGCAATTGGTAATCCTTTTGCCCTGGATACGAGTCTGTCTGTGGGTGTAGTGAGTGCACTTGGCCGAGAGATCAAATCCAGGAACAATCGAACCATCAAGAATGTGATTCAAACCGATGCTGCGATTAATCCGGGTAATTCAGGAGGACCATTATTGAACTCAATGGGCAAGCTGGTAGGTGTGAATACCGCTATTTTCAGCCCTTCCGGCGCCAGCGCAGGTATCGGTTTCGCCATCCCGGTTAACACCTTGAAAATCATCATACCCCAACTGGTAACCCATGGTGGTTTATATCGACCGATCCTCGGCATCGAAACCATGTCGGACTACTGGGCAAAAAGACTCCGTAGCAAAGGGATCGTCATTCTCTCCGTTAGCAAAGGTCTCGCAGCAGAAGCCGCTGGTATGGTTGGCGTGCGGGAAGATTCTCGCGGTAATATTCATCTCGGTGATGTCATCATTGCGATCAATGACGCATCTGTCACAAATGAGGACTCCTTGCTGTCATTACTTGAGAGCTTTGAACCTGGCGACAAGGTGAAAGTTACGACACTCAAGGACGAGAAGATACTGAACTACGAGGTTACGCTCACAGCCCCGGAATAACTCATAAAAAGACAACAATACAACCCTGAAATTACCCATGTTTTTGACATCACTGACAGAAGAACAAAAGAAAGCCTTTTTTTGCCTGGCGCACAATGTGGTGGTATCCGATGGAGACCTGACCCCGGACGAGGAAGCGATGATGGAGGATATGCGCCGTGAAATGGATCTCGACTCTGGGTTTAAACCTTACTATCTTAACATTGACGGTATTGAGTCCATCTTTACATCAAAGCGGTCTCGTTCAATCTCAATGATTTCACTGATCCGACTTGCCTACGCCGACGGTGCGTTTGAGATCGAAGAACAGTGTTTTCTCAAGGACCTCAGTACCGCATTTGAAATTTCAGATGATGATTTCCAGCTTATCGATAACTGGGTACGACGTCTCATTTCTCTGGAAAGAGAAGCAAGCGGTTTTTTATAGAGGATCAGCATGTCTAGACTTCCCCTCGCGACGGCTTCTGTTCTCGGTCAGCCTCCTAGAATTATTATCATCGGCCTGGCGCTTTTAATATTCGTATCGTGTACCACCAAACCCGCTATTTCTGAGCCCCAGGTCGAAGCAGAACCTGTTGTGGCCACAGAAAGATTGATAGCCTCTCCCCCCAAAGACTGGCAATTGATCTACCAGCTCAACAGCGGTGATATTCGACTTTCCGATTTCATTCCCCCGGACGAGACAGAAAAAGAGTGGCAAACAAAGCTCAGCTTCGAGGCGCATACCCAACTCGCGGACAGTGACCCAATCTCTATCATCATGGGTGAAATCAAAAGCAAGCGTGGAATGTGTACTCATATTGATCATTTCAATCTGTTCAGCGGGTTTGAAAACAACTACCCGACCTCCGTGAGACTGATCCAGTGTGGTGAGAATGCCCATTCGCAACTGGGTGAAATAAGCCTGATCAAAGCCATCCAGGGCAATGACTTCTTTTATATCGTTCGATTCCTGAAAAATGTGCCCGTTTTTGAAAAAGGTAAGGCTGAATTTACCAACGAGGAAGTGGCCAATTGGTCGAGCTTTCTCAAGCGCGTCAGCCTTTGCGATGACGATGCCGCAGACCACGAATGCTCCTCACCCGAGCCAGTGGAGCCTTGACGGCTGTTTCCAACCTGATTCCACAATGTTTCGAGGAACCAGACCGGCCCTCAGTCGACTCTGCCCATCAGCCCATAGCCATTTACCTACGTCCTTTCCCTTTGATTTCGCCTAGCACCAGGTAGCGCCAGATCGCAAAATGCGCCTGTTTCCTTAAGTGATTATCATGAACGACTGGTTAAACAGAATTCTCTACGAGCTATTGCCCGGCAAATGCATTCTGTGCCTGAAGAACACAGATCGGCTTATCGACCTTTGTCTCGACTGCGAACTCGACCTCCCCAGAATAACCAACCCATGCTGGCAATGTGGTTTGACAATACCCCAGGGCCAGGAGATCTGCGGTAGCTGTCTGCTGCATCCCCCGCCTTTCTCACATTGTTTTTCAGCTTTCGCGTACACTGCACCGGTTGACAGGCTAATAAATCAGTTCAAAAACCACCAGAAGATCATTGTTGGTAAAGTGCTCGCGCAGGTAATGTGCCAGGAATACATGCAACGGCACCTAGTCTTGCCGGACAGTTGGTTGCCCGTACCGTTGCATAAAAACCGGCTTAAATCCCGTGGTTTTAATCAGGCATTGGAGATCGCCGAAGTACTGGCAGACACAACTCATATTCCGGTGGAATCAAGAATAGCCCGCAGGATAAAGTACACAGATGATCAGAAGTCTCTGTCTGCAAAACAGCGTGCCAGGAATATCAAAAATGTTTTTGTTATCGATCAGCATTTAAACGGCAGATCCGTCGGCATTGTTGATGATGTGGTAACGACTGCATCCACGATAACGGAACTGAGCAGACTATTACTCGACAATGGTGCGACTGATGTACAGATTGTCTGTCTAGCCCGCACACAGATTGACCGTCTGTGATAAAGTGTTTTTTTGCCATCAAGCAGTCAGCATATGGAATGGGAGTACGCAAACCTCGACGAGGATTTTCTGTCCGGGACCCAGTGCCCAACCGAATTCGATCAGAGCTTTCATATCGTGGTCTCGGATGACGAGATCTTGTCCATCGACGGTGCCAGCCCCTGGCGCCCGCTGACCGGGGACGAATATCGATGGCTGGGTGTTGACGAAGTCGCGAGTCATTACCTCGGCAGTGTTGCCGGTGTGCCCATATTTGCCAACGAGGTTGACCCGGAAGCTGACAATCCAGAAGGGTATGAGTTCGAAACCTTATGGTCGTTTCTCGGCACCGTCAACGAAACCGTGTTTTACCTGATTGGCCGTGCCAAGCAAATTGTCGAGTGGTATCAAAACCATAAGTTTTGTGGGCAATGCGGCAAACCAACAGGTGACGCTGAATCAGACCGCTCTCGTAAATGTACGGACTGCGGCAATCTGTTTTATCCTCGCTTGTCACCCTCCATCATTGTGCTGGTTACCAGGGGCGAAGAAGTACTACTCGCCAAAAATGCCAACGCCAGAGCCAATTTTTACTCAACCCTGGCCGGATTTGTCGAGCCGGGAGAATCTATTGAAGAAGCGGTACACCGCGAAGTGTTTGAAGAAGTTGGCGTAAAAGTAAAGAATTTAAGCTATTTCAGCAGTCAGTCCTGGCCGTTTCCAAACTCATTGATGCTGGGTTTCCACGCCGAGTACGATAGTGGTGACATCGTTCTGCAGGAGGCAGAGATCGCTGATGCACAATGGTTTCACTACACCAACATGCCTAACCGACCTGCGATGATCTCAATTTCCGGCTGGTTAGTGGACGAACATATTAAACGACTCGAGTCCGACGAATCCTGAGGAGACCCTGGTGAATGTGCATGCAAAGCTTTTTCTGCTTTGCTGCCTGCTGCTTGGCAACTGTGCCGGTGCATCAGCAAAATCTATCACCGTCGCCAGCGCCGCGAATTTTAAATCAACACTCGAACTTCTGGCGTCCCGGTTTGAAGATACGACTGCAAACCAGGTGACAGTCATCACGGCATCTTCCGGTGTTTTGTACACCCAGATTACCTATGGCGCACCCTTTGATGTTTTTCTCTCTGCCGATGCCTCAAGACCCGTAGAACTGGAAAATCAGAATCACACTGACAGTTTTGTTTACGCCATTGGTCAGTTGGCTTTCTGGCTACCCCGCCACAGTCAGGTCAACCGGGAGGAATTCCTGAGGTTCGAGGCGAGAATTGCGATCGCGAATCCCGCAATCGCACCTTATGGTGCCGCTGCGATGGAAGTGCTGCAACGGCTCAAGCCAAACCACCGCAAACTGGTAAGAGGCAATAATGTAAACCAGGTTTTTCAGTTTGTTGATACGGGAAATGTAGCCGCCGGTTTACTGGCGTTATCGCAATTAAAACAAGGTCATAAAAGTCGCTACTGGGTAATTCCGGCAGAACTGTATTCTTTAATTGAACAGCGAGGCATACTGCTCACAAAAAGCACCGAGGCGAAATTGTTCGTGAATTATATTCAGTCCAGCGAATCCAGAGCGTTGATTTCCAGAGCGGGTTATCTGCTTCCGGTTGTCAATGATGAGACCCTCAATCTAAATCCAACACCTGAAGTACCGTGATGGAGGGAGATTTATCTGCGCTGTTTGTTACCGCAAAACTGGCGACGCTGACGACCTTAATACTGATGCTGTTAGGCACACCTCTGGCCTGGTGGCTGGCAAGAACCTCCCAACCGTGGCGCATGGTCATTGAGCCGATTGTTGCCCTGCCCATTGTATTACCGCCCACCGTGTTGGGATTTTACCTTCTTATTGCCTTCTCGCCGGATACGTTAGTTGGCAGTTTCTGGATCAGCCTTACGGGTTCGCCATTGGCATTTACCTTTTCTGCGCTGGTCGTCGGGTCTGTTATCTACTCGTTACCGTTTTACGTACAGCCCTTACAGGTTGTCTTCGAGAACGTCGAGCAGAGTTTGCTGGATGCCGCAGCAACTCTGGGTGCAAGTCCCGTGGACAGGTTTTTTTCCGTTATCGTTCCCCTGTCGCGAAGAGGGTTTGTAGTCGCCATCTGCCTGGCCTTCGCCCATACAGTCGGCGAATTCGGCATTGTGCTGATGATTGGTGGCAATATTCCTGATGAGACACGGGTCCTGTCCATCGCCTTGTTTGATCACGTCGAATCCGGTCAGTATGAGAATGCCCATTTGCTGGCCGGTGGTCTGCTGCTGTTTTCTTTCCTACTGCTGTTGTTGGTTTATTCCCTGAACAGACAATGGCAGCGACGATGAAAAGTATCCATGCTCAAATTGACATCCATCGCAGCTCAGGCTTCCATCTCGAAACTGATATTGAGATAAAACACGGCGAGATAACCGCACTGTATGGTCCTTCCGGGTCCGGGAAAAGCTCTGTCTTACGCATTATCGCCGGTCTGGACCACTTATCAAACGGTGTGACTGTGAAAACTGACACAGAAACCTGGAACGATTCAAATGTATTTGTACCGACGCACCTGCGAGGCATTGGCTATGTATTTCAACACGCACAGCTTTTCCCCCATTTGAGCGTCGAGGGCAACCTGCAGTACGCTATCGCCCGTCGGCATCAGCAAACCGACATTGAACTCGAACAGGTCAAACAATGGCTCGGTATCGACTCCCTGTTAAAAAAACCGATAAGTCAATTGTCCGGCGGTGAATTGCAAAGAGTTTCCATCGCCAGAGTACTGTTAAATGGTGCCAAGGCCCTGTTGATGGACGAGCCCCTGGGCGCATTGGACCAGCAGGCAAGAAGAAGAATCCTGCCTTATATCGACGAGTTACATGATCGACTGGACTTCCCGTTCCTTTATGTCAGCCATGCCATTGAAGAGGTCACGTATTTGGCCGACAAAATTTATCTGCTCGAAGAGGGGTCCGTACGTAATTTCGGCTCAACCTTCGAAATCAGCTCATCCATTGAACTCAATGCACGGGAGGGCGATGCCGCAGCGGCGATGGTCCAGTGTGAAATCGTCAGTTTCGATTATTCCTACAATCTCACGCAGCTTGATTTTGAAGGACAGCGGATTCTGGTCAGTGGCAACCGAAGAGGTCATAACCGAACGTTAAAGGTCAGGATCCCTGCGCGTGATGTGAGTCTCACACTTGGCAAAAGTGAAGACAGCAGCATTCTTAACATCCTTTCCGGCCAGGTCGAGCAGATAGTCCAGAGCCCGGAAGATACCAGCGCATTGGTAAGGATTAAAGTCGGGCAACAGGTTATCCTGTCCCGCATTACCCGACGTTCCCTGGACAAACTACAAATAAAGGAAGGCCAGCAGGTGTTTGCACAGATTAAAAGTGTTGGCCTGCTATCAGATTATGGCAGTTGATACTCATCCATTTACTCGATTGACACCGGATCTCGTCATGGACGCGGTCGAGAGCGTTGGCTTTAACTGTGATGCCCGCATACTCGAGTTAAACAGCTACGAGAATCGGGTCCACCAGATCGGTATCGAAGATGGCGAACCTGTTATTGGTAAATTTTATCGCCCCGGTCGCTGGACCAACGAGCAAATACTGGAAGAACACCAGTTCACCCAGGATCTGTTCGACAACGAAGTCTCTGTGGTCGCACCACTGAAAATCGTCGGCGACGAAACCCTGGCAGAATTTGCAGATTTTCGCTTTTCCCTTTCGCCACGCCGTGGCGGTCGGGCACCGAACGTGGATGATCTTGGTACGCTGGAAATTCTTGGCCGCCACATTGGCAGAATCCACGCCTATGGTTCCCAGGCTGCGTTTAAGCACCGGCCGCGAATATCCGTTGACACCTACGGCCATAGCTCCAGAGAGTTTCTACTTGAATACAACTTCATCCCCGACGAATTAATACCCGCGTACAGCTCCGTCGCCGAACAGTTGCTGGAACAGTTAACTCAAGTGTTTGACAGCGCCAGTTCGGTAAGGGAAATACGGTTGCACGGCGACTGTCATATGGGCAATGTACTCTGGCGAGATGACCTGCCTCATTTTGTCGATTTCGATGACGCCCGAACCGGGCCACCTATCCAGGACCTGTGGATGATGTTGTCAGGTGATTATGGAGAGCAAACTCAACAGCTAACGGCAATATTGAGGGGGTACAAGGACTTCTGCAGCTTTGATTACAGCCAGATCAGGTTGATCGAACCATTGCGCACACTTCGAATGATGTACCATGCGAACTGGCTGGCCCGGCGCTGGGAGGACCCTGCATTTCCAAGAGCATTCCCGTTTTTCAATACCCAGCGATACTGGTCGGATCATATTCTCGAACTGAGGGAACAATGGGCCAAGTTGTCGGAACCTGCGATTCAGATACTTGATTGACTGCGGTAAGCCAATGCGATTTCAAGAACTTTCACAATGTATGACTTATTAAAAAAGTTCGCTCAACGGCCAGAACCATTTTGCAGTTACACGGCAGTAGAACTCTGGACGCGACCACACCTGGCCCGTCAAATGTTGAGCTTCCACCTGGATCAGGCATCTGATCGTGCGTCCCGAAGATTTGAGACGATAGACAGAATGGTCAATTGGATTGATTCACAGGTTAATCTTGCGGAAAAGTCTGTCTGTGATCTCGGTTGCGGTCCGGGACTCTATACCCAGCGCTTTTTTGGCAAAGGAGCTTCGGTTACGGGTGTCGATGTTTCTGCACACTCGTTGCAATACGCCAAATCGGATGCAGTAAGGCAGAACCTTTCCATCAGATATATAAGCGCAAATTACCTGACCGATGACCTGCCTTCCGGCTTCGATCTGGTCACACTGATATACACGGACCTCTGCGTTCTTTCGCCAGAACAAAGAGCCACTTTTTTGTCTCGTATGCGTAAAATGCTCAATCCCGGAGGACAGATCGTCATTGATGTGGCTGGCATGGGATTATTCAACAAGAAACAGGAGCTAACGCTGATTGAAAATCAATTAATGAACGGTTTCTGGTCAGAAGATGAATATGTTGGCATTCAATGTAGTTTTTTGTATCCCCATATCAACCTATCCCTCGATCGCTACATGATCGTGGAACCCAACGAATCCTGGGAAATATTCAACTGGCTTCAGCACTTTACGCCGAAAAGTATCGAGCATGAGTTAAGCCGCGCGGGCTTCGCTGTTGATCAAATGACAGCGGGGCTTAGCGGCGAATCACTGGTCGAAGAGAGTGACTATATTGCTGTGATTGCCAGTCGGGAATCGAAGTAGAAGCTTTCGACGAACTGCATCGAATCCAATGCTGGTTGCTTCACTTATCTCCAAGAACCTTATCGGATACTATCGGATCCATCTATGGCTCATCATTACCGATTAAAGGTCAGCCATTGTCAATTAGCCAGATTCCTCTCTGCCTTTCTATCCTTTCTGATTTTTGCCACAAACGGTTGTACTGAACTCGCACTTGCAATATCCAACCCGTATCCTCACCAGCTTGCATATCGGTAAAAGGGCTACATGTTTCAAAATACAGGCCCGGGTAGATAGGTTAAGTTGAACACTATCCAGTCACCTTCAAATCTTGCTTTAGCGTCATACTCTTTCATGTATTTGAGCGAAAGGCTTAAACGAGGCGTAGTCCAATAAGAGAGCTGGGCACCAAATCCACTGACTTTGGATTTAACATCCAGATCGAGAAAACCGTCATTTCCGCTGTCATCATCAACCTGCCGTTGATAGTATCCGGATAGGCCAACTTCCAACCTCTGGCTCAAATACTGGCTAACGCCATACTCCAGTGTAAGATGATTACCAGGCGTGATATCAGTTCCGTCTTTTTCCTCATGGGCCTCATAGGTTGCAGCCAACATCAAAGCAGTCGCCTGATCATAAAGATAGTAGTAAAACGCCCCCTGAACTTGGCCTGTCCAAAATCCCAGTCCAACGTTGTCATCCTCATCAACATCGTACTTACCGACTGGGAGGTAAACACCGAGTCCCAAATTGAAATCGTAGTCTGGATTTTTCCATCCGAGCATAATGGGTTGCACGTAGAGATCAGCCATTCCAGAGGAGTTCGAGTCAAATGATCCATTCAGATTCACCGATGATATACCGGCTGCAACATTGCCCTTGGCAAAGGAAGGCGCAAGGTACCAACTATTTTTTGCACCCAGGATTTCCTTTTCTGTAGACCAGAAAAAAAGTGGGGTTATCGCAAGCACGTCAATGTCCGTTTCAATATCGAAATTGACCGGGCCTGCAGCAACGCTGCTTACCGAATCACCATGCCGATCCTTGTAGGTGTCGGTCGAATAGTACGCATTGTACTGCAGGTAGTAGAAGCCTGGAGCGGTCGGTGTCGTCAGGTCTCGAATATTTGCTACGCCGGGTACATAGTGCCCGGGTTCTCAAGCGGAAAGCTGCGGGCAGGTTATACGATTGCAATTACTACAATGAAATTACTTTTCATAGTTGCGGTCTTCACGTTCATCTTTCCCTTCACATTCACTGATTATTTCCTGCCTAGCAGATTGGCCAGGTATGAGACTGCAAAGATCACAATCGCCACCAAACTGACAGGTGGCAGGCCACCATGCCAGCCGCCAGGATTCAACCAACCTTCATAGCCCATGAAAATCAGATGTAGCGCGCCGAACAGCAACGCAACAAGCAGGAATTTTCGCGACGTGATGAACTGGATGAATGCCTTGTCTTCACGCAGAAAGGTCTGAAAGCTCAGATTGTAGCCCCACAAGATGACGAAGGCGATGACTCCGGCGAGCATGCTGAGACCGCCCAACAGTGTCAGAGTACCATCTTCGACGAAGAACTTCCCGTAGACCGACGGGCTAAAGAGCACAAAGCTCATTAGCACGTGGACAAGTGCCAACAAGAAACCCGTCATGCCGATCGACTTGCGAGCGTTAAGCCAACCTTCGGGAATTGTGACACCCAGGTTGCTCAGTGGGCCGAATCCGAAATTACAGGCCAGTAAGATAAAGGCACTTAACGAAACACCTTTATTCAGGATGAAAAGTGGAAAATCTTTCCAGGGAACCGGACCCACAATATGGTAGCGAGTAATCGCATATGCCAATCCGAAGATCAAAACGACCGTAATGATTGACGCAGCAGAATTCCTATTATCGTCGTTGTTCATCGCTTGACTCCTGTTGCGTAAATGAAAAATTACTGCTGGGTTCCCGTGCAGGTACGACTCGCGTTTAAACTAGCCTTTGCTGGGCGGCCCTCATTGGTCTTCCCTGTTCAGCCAGGACAGTACATTGCTGCCGTCAAAACTGGAGACCGGGTCATCAAACTGTGGACGCCCGCCACGTACCGTCCAACCACTCAGGACACCGGCTCCATAGGCGCCGCGTGAACCGCCGCCGGAAAGCGTCAAGGCGCGATAGGGGATTTTACCAGTGCCACCGGCCTGCAGATGCTGATCCCGCTTGGCCCGCAATGACCGGATGAAGTTATCGCTGAATACCTGCTCGATATCTCCACCGGAGGCCAAAAGAGGAACCGAACCCCAGGGCTGTGCGAGTGGCGCGCCTGCGACCGGCGGCGTGGGTCGTTGGGATGAGGCACATGCGCATAGCAAGATCGCGAGCGATGCGAGCAGCGTAAAGGCTAGGGGTCGGTTTCTCATAGATTCACCTAGCTACGGTGTGTACCAGATCGGTGAAGTGTAGGCGCGTTCCTGTGTCGTCATCGGTACGTCGGGCGATGGCATGTCGATGCCGAAGCGCACGGCCTCATAGGCTGTCCAGCGCGGCGTCGGAATCTCGAGCACACGGGCGTAATAGACGGCGCGAAGTTTTGGATCGAAATCGGGATCGGTCCACACGGTGATCAGCTCCGGGCTGCCAATCGAGTTGGTCCAGGTCGCGCTGGCGACATCGACGGTGTTGCCCACCGGCGGCAACTTGCCGTCGGATCCGGGAGTGCGGTCGCCGGACCAGGCAACGTCATAGACCTTCTCGTGACGTTCGCCGTGGTTATCGACCCAGCCCTTGACGATCTGGAGGCGATCGAGGTTGCCCGACAACGGGTCTTTGAGCGCAGCGACTAGGAACGACGGAGACTTGCCTGACGGTGCACTGACGAGATCACCACCCATCGGTACACCCTTTAAATAGCCAATGTCTGCCGGTAGGCGGCCTTGTGCATCCGCTGCCTCGAAGTTCCAACCGCCGAAGAAGCGAACCCACATACGCGGACCCGTCGTGCCGTATGTCTCCTTGCGCATCATGGCGTCAAACAGCGCCTCACGCGTGTTTTCAGTAGCCCAAATGCCCTGATAACCTGACGCGACCATAGACCAACCCGGATACTCATTGTCACCGACCCTTGCCATCGGGTGGTAAACGCGCTTCGGATTCGGCTCCGCGCCGGAATGTTTGCCGAAGAAGTTTTCTTCTTCAGCAGTGGACAACGCGGTGTGAGTGTCGGTCCCAGCGATGAGGCCAAACTTGTATGGGTTGGTCCCCAACTTTTCTTCGAGCTGCAGCCCCGCCTGCAATGCACGGCGGGCATACTCACCGGCGAGCATGCGGTCTTCCTTGAGTTCGCTCAGATCGAGATTTCCCACAGCCCAGGTCTCGTAGTCCGCAAACTCATCGTCCGGCGACAAGTAAGGATGCGTCTCGCCATCGCCCTTGATCTGCGTGGCTTCATAAAGTGGCTCCCAACGTGCCCGGGTCTCGACGTATTCGCGATTCACGCGTCCGCCGGTGAGCGTGCGTTCCATTGGAAACATCGTGCCGTTGCTCATGTTGCCATTGTGGGCGATGGCCAGCAGGCGGCCACCAGTCTTGTCCTCGTAGGATTGCATCCACTTCCACAATTCGCGTGGATCGGGGCTGCCGAGCGGTGGCAGCGTTGTGTAGGGCTCCATCATCAGTGCACGTACGGCATCGTCGCGATAGATGACATTGCGATGCAGGTTGTAGCCTTTGTCGGTCGAGGTCCATTCGTAACCGATGAACGCGGTGAAATTACCAGGGTCGTTGGCTTTCTCGGCGGCTTTTATCGTAGCTTCCCACGTCGACCGAAACAGCGCAGTCCCGGGCAGCGAAGCAAGGGCTTCCGGCATCGTATTGCCCGTCAGCGACTGAATGATCTCGACCGCGGCCTCCACGCCTTCCTGTCCACCGGCATTGATCATGTCGTACCAGCGCCGGCCGGTTGGGTCGGCCAGCATGGACGGATCACCACTCAGCAGCTTTGGAAAAAAGCCCATGTTGTCGGAGTGATCAGTCACAACCAGAAAATCGAGAGGACGGCTGAGCTTAACGCGCTGGCCAGTCGACGAGGTCAATTCTGCGCCACGCGCGAACTGATAGGCGTCGGCTGGTTGCAACCGCGCACCGAACGCACCGGCGTCCATCGACATGCCGGTGTGCACATGCGTATCGCCCCAATAAACGTTCGTCGGAAAATTACGGTTTGCGTATGGCGAGTAGTCGTCACGTTTTGGGTATACGTCAATCAGCGACGCTTCCGCCGGGACAGGGTCTGATGCGACTGCCGTGCCCATCGCAACTGTCAATGCTGCTGCCACTACGGTGGCGCGTATTCCTTGTCTCATTGGTTCTTCCTCCGTTTTAGAATTAAGGATCCTCTGTGAGCGGATCTTTTAGTCGTTATTTATCTATGGCGTGTACCAGATTGGTGATGTACAGGCAGGCGTGTTCCGTTATCGTCATCACAACGTCATCACGCATTTCTGTGGTCATAAGATCCGGGGTACCGATCGTGTTGGTCCATGTCGCTTTCCCCACATCAACTTTGCTGCCGACAAAAGTTAGCTTGCCGTTGGCGTCGGGTTTCCGATAGCCAGACCAGACAACGTCATAGACTTTTTCCTGAGCCACTCTATTCACATCGAGCCATCTTTTTACGATCTGGATACGATCGAGATTGCACCACGTTAACGAGACGGTGAAGTGGTTCCGAATTGCCGTAACGCTCCTCCACTAGGTGAACGCCGTACCTCGACCGTAACGCTTGTCGTGAAAATGTCTATTCTGGACGGATTGACCGCCTCTCGCGGACCCAAGTTAAGTCTGTAGTATCCACCAGTAGACTAATTTTAGTCTACCCACATTACAGTTGCGTAGCTTCATCGCTGGTGAAATTGACAGTGGTCACGAACACTACAATCATAAACCCCAACGCTTTCTATGGATCGGATTGTAGGATCATCAATGTCGGAGATCGAATCCTCACTCGCCACGGAGATGAGCAAAAAGACCGTACCGCCACCTTTTGAACGCATTCCGACGACAACGCCGGACCGCTCATCTAACCACCGGGTTCTCTCCGACATCATGGTTGCCATGAGGGACGGTACGCATCCTTAACAGCCGCTTGTCACCCCAACCAAGCATATCCTTGACACTCTACATCCTCCGCGCGATGATTCCACAAGGTTGCTGAAGGACACCTCCTCGTCTGCGGGAAGGACTGAGTCCACCTTCGTGTTTCTGGAATCAGGTTTTCTTACACCTTCTTTCTGTCCGTACTGCAGACGCCGGGCGATAACGAAAGGAGGTCGTCATGACCGAATCACTACCTGTTAATCCCAGCCTTGAGCAACTCCAAAACCAGGCCAAGGATATTCACAAGGCATTCAAGTCAGGTAACGAAAGTGCCTGCGACATATTAAAATCGCTGGCAAAATTTGCCGAAAAATCGAACCAGGACCTGCTTGCTGAAAAGATCTCTCTACAGCAAGTACAACATGCCCTGGCAATCAGTTACGGTTTCCACAACTGGCAAGCACTGCGACATTCGATCAGTGCCATCCGAAGCAGCGTTCCAGTAGAAAGAGACCCGGTAAGCCGGTTTGTCGACAAGATGCTAAAGGACGCGATTTTTGGCGGCTCGTCCGACCTTTATTTCGAACCCTGTGAAAAGACCTATGGCGTGAGTTACAAAAACGACGGCATTATGCATGAGGTTGCCCAACCCCCTGTCGGACTGGGACCACAAATCGCGGAAAACCTTAAGTTGAGGGCCTCCATGGACATCGCTGATCGCGAGCAGCCAAAGTCAGGTCATATCATGCTGGGAATTTCCAAAACAAAAATGATTGACATTCGGATTCGGACTTTTCCCGTACCGTTAGGTGAGAAAATCGACTTGCAGATCCTCGATGTTCCCAAAGATTTCCGGGACAAGTCAATTCAGCTATCTGAATGGGATGAATTTATTCGCGCCGATAGTCGCAGAACCCAGCTGTTAACCTGAACACCGAACAATGATTGGTTTAATCAACCACCTATGTCTTACACAGGTGCCAGTCTCGATGATTTGCTCAGGTATTTATTAACCACCGGGTTGGCGTACATTTCCAACCAGTTGACTCTCCAGGCTTCAGGGCACGCCAGATACCTTGCTTCGAATTCTTCTGTTTCGGTAAACTCAACGGAGTCCTTCAAAGCTTCCCAGGTGGTGACGACCCGGTCATCCGCATCCTCGGTAGAAGCCAGTTCTCTTAGCGCCCAGTAGTTAACAAAAAATAACTGGTAGTTATCCAGCACCTGTCGATCAACAGCGCCGGCAATTTCCTCCGCTGTTTCGAAGGTGCCCGCCAGGCGTTCACCAAATCTTAGAATCACACGACCCTTGAATTCACCCAGACCCTTAACAAGACTCAATAGATCCTCACCGGAAGGTTTTTCATATTCCCCTTCGGTTTGTATGATGTACAGCTCTTTGGCTTTCAGGTAGTCACAGGGATCGTATTCATAAGCGATTGAAACAGGCATCACATGCAGCTTTTCAATGGTTTCAGTTAAAGGGCGCTTTCTTGTTGCTAATGCAAACATCTTGATAATCGCCGGGTCCGTCACGTCCATGCCATCCTTCGCCCGACCTTCGCTTTGGGCGATCCAGACCGACTGGGTGTCATCGATTGATTGATGTATATATCGCGAGGATTCCATCAAGGCAGCGAAGACTTTCTTTGCCCCTTCTTCAGATCGTTTAATAAAGAAACTCTTATTGAGTTTCATAATGGCGGTGGCAAAATCTTTTTGTACAAGATTGTCGCCCACGGCAATTCGAACGGTTGGCAGATCACTGGACCATAACGCATAGTTGACCAGGAACGAATCTCCCGCGATATCACGATGGTTGCCAATAAACAGGTACCCAAGATTTTCTTCCAGCTTATCAATGCCTTCAAACTTGAACCAGGTCATGGTTTCAGCAATGATTCGCGTGCCAAATGCGGCAACAACCTGCTGGAACTCATAGATCGTCGTGACCTTTCCCAATTGCTTGTTGAGTACACGGTGTGCAGCGAATCTCGCCACCACGGGGAAATATTTGCTCAGCCAGGGTGAATAGTATCGCCCCAGAAATTCAAGAAAGTCCTCGTTTGCAAGCAGTCGGGTGACTACCCCTTTTACCTCATCATCATGATAAGGTCGTATTTCATCAAAGTTGTCCATTGAGCAGCAGTTATTGTTTTTCTATTTGTCGAGGATGGCTAATCGTACCATGAACAATCCCATACACATACGCCACGCGGTGGTCGATGACCTGCAACAGATCACGGCAATCTACAACCACTACGTTGTTAACACTGCCATCACTTTTGATCTTGAGCCCTGGGAGACAAAAGATCGCATGCCCTGGTTCGAGCAATTCAGACTCAATTCACCACACCCCTGTTTTGTCGCTGAGCTGGATCGAAATATTCTGGGTTACGCCTGCGCCACAAAATTGAGGCCGAAGGCAGCCTACGATAGATCTGTTGAAACAACGATTTATTTACGCCACGATGCAACCGGCAATGGATATGGCCAACTGTTGTATCAACAACTGTTCTCCCACCTGGAAACTCAACCTGTTCACCGCTGTTACGGAATAATCGCACTACCCAACGACACCAGTGTAGCTATGCACAAGTCATTCGGCTTCAAGGAGATTGGTACACTAACGCAGGTTGGTTTCAAATTCGATAAGTACTGGGACACAGTCTGGCTTGAAAAACCCATGCCGAACGCGACAGGATAATTCCTGCCCCAAAAAAATCAGCTTCAGGATACAATCAGAAAGAGCCCCAACAGAATCAATAGTGCGAACACGCACTTGCGGACCATCGCATCAGGCAATTTACCTGTCACTCGACTGGTGCCCACTGTCACTAAAACCACAACGGGTACTGAGAGCCCGGCCAGCGTAAGCACTTCCCGGTCGATCTCGCCCGCCAGAGCTACCGTGACTGTACGGGAAAAGGTCGATACCGCGAAAATGGCCAACAGGGTTGCCCGTACAATATTGATGTCCAGGGGCTGGCGATACATGAAGAATGCCAATGGTGCGCCGCCCGCTCCATACAGGCCACTGATAAAACCACCGATACTACCCACCAGGGTACTCATGAATGGGCTTGATGGTTTGCTGAACGGATGCGGCTTCAACATAAGCAATATTCCGGCAGAGACAATGACGAAGCCTAAAAACATCCTGAGATACCCAGAGTAGGACGCTGACAGGTAATCAAGTGTCCATACGCCCACCAGAATCAAGGGAAGCAGGCCGACTGAAATCCATAGCAAGTAGTCCTTGTCAATCAAACGATGGGAATGGCGTAACGCAATGAGCGCGTTAACCAGGCTAATGAATCCCACCACGGCAGCAGATGCTCCCATATCCGCCAGTGCCATGGCAGTAACGCCTCCCATTACAATCAAGCCCATGGCAAAACCGGTAATCGTTTGCACCATGGCGCCCAGGGCAACCAGGAGCAGAAAGTAAAAACTGCTGTAATCCATTAACGCGTTGATGATGTCGTCGATAAAGTAGCTTATTATCTTCACCTTTGGTCTTACATGCACCTTTTCAGTAAAGGCCACTAAGGAAAAGCAATGGATCTAGGCTTAAGAAATAAAATAATCCTGGTTACCGGGAGTAATCGTGGCACTGGTTTCGTGATCGCGAGATCACTCGCTGAAGAAGGTGCTGTCGTGTTGGTCCACAGTCTCGAAGCGGGTAAATCTACCGATCCTGCGAGGGAGATTCCCAACGCCATTGCAGTTTCTGGCGACATCACAACCGATGCCGGTTCGCTCGAACTCGTCGAGCAGATTCGACAAAAATCCCTCAAACTGGACATTCTGGTGAATAATTATGGTACTGGCGTTGCCGGTAGCTGGGCTTCCCTGACAACCGAGGACTGGATTGACGTCTACCAGAAGAACACCCTGTCGATCATGCGAATGATCCAGGCATTTACTGCCGACCTGAAAGAGTCACAACATGGTCGAATTGTTAACCTTGGCACGATAGGATCAGACCGGCCAAACAGTCGAATGCCCCACTATTATGCTTCAAAAGGCGCATTAGCCAATATGACGGTAAGTCTGGCAAAAGAATTGTCCAACACCGGCATCACCGTAAACCTGGTGTCTCCGGGGCTGATTCGCACCCCAGAGGTAGAAGCCACCTACCTTGCCCGTGCCGTGAAAGAAAACTGGGGCGATACCTGGGAGGCGGCAGAAGCTGAAATTACCCGGAAGTACTTCCCAAATCCCATGGGTCGTATCGCAACCCGTGAGGAAGTCGCCAATGTCGTCCTGTTTCTTTGCAGCGAAGCCGCAAGTTTCGTTAATGCCCAAAACCTTCGCGTCGATGGGGGCGCACTGGATATCACCTGACATAAGCCGCTGATTACACCATGCTCTGGATAAAAACTTTTCACATTCTATTCGTCATGGCCTGGATGGCCGGGTTGTTCTACCTGCCAAGAATTCTCGTGCACTATGTTGAGGGAAAGTCTGAATCTGAAGACGTGCATCGATTGGTCAAGATGGGTGAAAAACTATTCAGATTTTCAAGCATCATGGCAATCCTGGCACTTGGGCTGGGCTTCTGGTTGTGGTTGGGATATGGCTTCGAAGGTACCTGGCTGTGGCTAAAACTCGGCTTTGTAATACTGCTGTTGCTCTATCATGGGCAGAGTTACCGTTACATCCGAAAAATGGCTAACGATGAGCCAATCCCTACCTCGGTGTTTTTTCGAATCTATAACGAATCAGCGTTACTAATCGTCGTTCCCATCCTTGTCATGGTCGTCGTCAAACCCTTTGCCTAAACGGCTGCCGAAGAAGCCCCGTATCAAAAAAGCAATCCCCGTGGAAAACCGACGGATTCTGTAAAAAGCATCGTACAAGGAAACGAGCAAACAAGATTTTTAAAAACTGACGCCACAATAGAACAAACCCAAACCAAACAAACCCAAACCAAACAAACCCAAACCAAACCAAACAAACCCGAACCAAACAAACAAGAACCAAACAAACAAGGACTGCACAAACAAGGACTACACCAATGAGAACATGCATCACAACACTGATTTTACCCATCACCCTTTCACTGTTGGCGAATCAAAGCCTGGCAGAAAACCGACACGCCAGCAGAATGCTGCAGCATATGGACCAGGACGGTGATGAACTGATCTCTATTGAAGAATTCAGAGGTCCAGGGAAAAGGAACATTTTTGATAGGGCGGACCTGGACGGGGACGGAACTGTAACCCTGACGGAGTGGCAAACCCATTTCAGTGACATCGCCAACAAACACCAGCGATCTCAGCAAGACCACAGGGAAGAAATGGAGAGTAGAATGTCTGCACATTTCGCTAAGATAGACATCAACGATGACGGCTGGGTTACTGCCGATGAGGCAAGATTGGCCGCGTTCCATCGAATGGATGAGAATGATGACGGATTTATTTCCGTCGACGAAATCAGGCCCCCTCACCGCCGCCGTGACGACCGGCAAGAACAGTACAGGCATAACGAAGGTTAGGCAGGCGGTTCGCAAACAGCGTACACAGCGGGGAATGGACTGATTGAGCAAGGACGATGAAACGAGACTGGTTGTTCAACTCAACAATGGCGATACCGAGGCATACCGGCAACTTCTGGACAACCACCTCCCTGCTGTTAGTCGCTACGTGACCAGAATGATGGGCAATGCCAACGAGACCGAAGACATTATCCAGGAAGTTTTTTTTCGCCTCTGGCACAAATCCGGGAATTTTAATCCCGCAAAGGCAAGACTAAGCACCTGGTTACACCAGATCGCACACAATTTGTGTATTGATCACTTTCGAAAACACCAGCCGGATGACATGCTCGATCCCGACGAGTTAACCGGAGGCACAGAACCCGCTGGCGAGCTAAGCCAACGACGAAGTGCCCTCAATATCGAGCAGGCGATTCAGTCACTACCTGAACGACAGCGTAGCGCCATTGTCATGTGCCATTACCAGGGCCAGTCAAATAAAGAAGCCGCAGCGATTCTGCAAGTCTCCGTTGACGCACTGGAATCACTGTTATCCAGGGGCAGAAAGAGACTACGCGGCCTGTTGGAAGGAGAAATGTCATGAATCTGCAACGATTTAGTCAAATTATCAATGCCTATGGCGCCAAAATAGAATCCTGGCCCATTGAGGAGCGACATGAGGCAGCGGAGTTTCTGCAACGCGATAGAGAAGCACAGAAGCTGATTAAGGCGGAAATGCTGCTGGACCAGCAACTCGATGACTATTCTCCCGGGGACATCGACGTTAGCCGGTTAACAAATAGTATTGTCACGGCTATCGTTGAACATACTCAATCAGGGCTTCTATCAGAACTTCAATCAGAGCCTCAACCAAAGAATGAGCCCACAACCCTCTCTGGATTTCTCGACCATCTTCTGGACTGGCTCTTACCGGTCGAACCGATTCAGTTCTGGCGTCCCGCGCTGGCTGCAAGCCTGCCTTTAATCGTTGGCGGGCTCCTGGGTATGTCTATTGATACCAGCCAGTTCGATTCCAGTGATTACTGGGAAGACGAACTGGAAATTATGGCAATCGCATCGAGCACATCACTCAACGAGGAATACCCTTATGAGTAGCAGGCAAGGTCGCACGTTGATTATCGCTCTGGTCTGCTCAGTTGCGGTAAACCTGTTAGTTATTGGCGGAATTGTCGGACATTTTAGATTCGGTACCGGCAGCCGCCCCTTTCCCTCTCATCTCGGTTGGATGGTTTCGGACCTGGATGAAGACACGCGGAAGAATCTGAGACCAATTCTGAGGCAGTACGCCGAACATGCAAGGCCATTACGCCGGGAGATGGCCCAGGCTCAAAAAGAATTTGAAGCCGCGTTGACGAAAGAGCCTCTGGACGACGACGACGTTCAGCGAGCACTCAATAAGCTGCAACAGGTTTCTTCGGCCAACCAATCAAATTTACATCTACAGATGATTAGCATCATGAGAGCATTGAAACCAGAAGAGCGAATCCGGGCACTTCACTATATGCATCGTCGTGAACCCAGGCATCCGCGCCCACAACGGGGCCGAACACCACATAAGCCATAACCAAACGACCGATCACAATGTATAATCCCGGTTTTCGAACAGCATTTTCAAATGAGTCACGTTTCTGAAGCCCTGGACCATCTTCACAACAAGATCCTGACACTCAATGGCGTTGAGTATTTTACCAACGACTTCGATCCTGACTGGCGATCCGAGTGCGAAATCAGTACCGTCGGAGACTCAACCCACTGGAAACCCAGTTTGCAGTCAAGTTCACTTAATTTTTCCGGTTTGGCAAACGCTGCTGAAGCCGATATCCACCCTGACATCCAGGCTTACTATGGCTCGTACTGGTCAGGTGGTCTGAAACTAAAGTCCCGTGAAGGTCCCGTCGATCTTATTCAATTGTGGAACTCCGCTGATTTCGACAGACTAATCGAAAATCTGGTGGGTCACCTGTTTATGAAACAAAGAGC
Source organism: Gammaproteobacteria bacterium (assembly GCA_012960755.1). The sequence continues at coordinate 84,166 of DUAT01000041.1, read as the reverse complement.
AAAGCAATCGTTTACCGTTTTTTTTGCAACCACAGAACCCGATTCAGAACTGTTTCTAAGTATAGATAACGAGTCAGGTAAAATCCTGCTGGAAGAACCGGGCCAGACTCCCATCCGGGAGCTTGATACCGACATCACCAGCTTTCTCAACCGACTGGAAGCGGAACCCATCTCCCCTGGAGCTTCCCGATGAGCAAAATTACCCTTCCCAGCGTCGGCCTCGTGGATGGGCAGATTCAACTGCCCGGTTCAAAAAGCCTGTCCAACCGTGCCCTGTTGCTGGCCGCCCTCTCGCCGGATGAAACCCAACTGCACAATTTACTCCAGAGCGAAGACACCCGGGCAATGGTTGATTCCCTGACTAAATTCGGTGTTTCCATTTCCCTCTCCGAAGACTGGCAAAGCTGTACGGTCCGGGGCAATGACGGCCTGTTTATGGCACCCAATGACAGGCGTTTTTTCCTGGGTAATGCGGGAACCGCGATTCGCCCGTTAACCAGTATCCTGGCGTTGATGAAGGGTGAATTTATCGTTGACGGTGACGAATATATGCGGCAGCGCCCTATCAATCATCTGGTCGATGGCCTGGAGCAGCTTGGCGCGAAAATAACCTACCTGGGCGAGAAAAATTGTCCACCCATCAAAATTGTTGGCGGCACAATTAGAGGCGGGAACGTGAAAATCAGGGGAGATATCTCAAGCCAGTACCTGACCTCGCTACTCCTGGCGCTACCGCTGGCGCCAAGGGATACGCAGGTAGAGGTGATTGGTGAACAGGTATCCAAACCTTATCTCGATTTAACGCTGGATATTATGCAGAAGTTCGGTGTTAGCGCCAGCCACGACAATTACCACTCGTTTCACATTCCCGGTGGGCAGGCGTACCAGACGCCAGGTGAATACCTGATCGAAGGTGATGCGTCATCGGCCAGCTACTTTTTTGCAGCTGCAGCAATCAAGGGCGGCACCGTGAGAGTTAACGGCCTGGGCGAACACAGTATACAGGGAGATATCGGATTTCTCGACGTGATAGAACAAATGGGCGCCAGGGTAACTCGCAATAGCGAATGGATCGAGGTTACCAGGGGAGAACTCGTTGGTATTGACCTGGACTTAAATCATATTCCCGACGCCGCCATGACGATCGCAGCCATGGCACTGTTTGCAGAAGGCACGACGCGTATTCGAAACATTTACAACTGGCGTGTGAAAGAAACAGATCGTATGTATGCAATGTCAACCGAGCTGCGAAAGCTGGGAGCGACGGTTGAAACAGGCGAGGACTATATCGTCATCGACCCGCCAGAATCCATTATATCCACTCGCATCGATACCTATGGTGATCATCGTCTCGCCATGAGCTTCTCGTTAGCATCATTGGGTGATGCTTCCATTACGATCAACGACCCTGAATGTACCGCCAAAACATTCCCGGACTATTTCGATGTTTTCGCTTCGATCTGCAATTAATCAACTAAATAGCTACAAACTATCCGCGGGACAGTTTACTTAACTATTTCCGGGACAACTATTTCCGGGACAGTTTACTTAATTACAAATATTCCCGGGTTGTCATATAAGTAAACTGTCCCGGATTGTTCCTGTTTCGGGTTGTTCCGAAATCAGAACAGGCTCTTCTGGCTGCTCTGCGTTGTTTGCAAACTACCCTCCAACTGTAACAGAAATATCTTGGCTTCAATGCCTCCACCAAATCCCGTTAAACTGCCATCCGAACCAATGACGCGATGGCAGGGAATCACAATCGGCAACGGGTTGCGCCCATTCGCCGCACCTACCGCTCGTACCGCTTTCGGATTACCAATCCGCTGAGCTATCTGTAAATAACTCCGGGTTTCACCACAGGGTATTTCCTGCAACGCATCTAACACCGCCAATTGGAAGCTTGTACCGTCAGGTGCCAATAGCAGGTCGAACGTGCTCCTTGTGCCTTCAAAGTACTCCTTTAACTGCTTTTCGGCTTCAGAAAAACAACCCTCTTTCTTCTGCCAGTCATCCTTCGGCTCAACCCTACCCTTGCCGGTTGGAAAGCCAATGTAACGCAGCCCGCTCTCGTCGCCAGCCAGCAGCAACTCTCCCAGTGGCGAATCAATGGTTCTGTAATCCATATTCGTACCCTTCTTGTTCCCAACAAAATTGTTTCGCGCAATAAGTTAAATGGTTGTCAGTTAAATAGAAGTAGCCTGACGCCAAAGGTGCATCCCGGCATATGCTCTCCAGGGTCGCCAGATATTCGATCGGTCAAGCAGATCCTTGTCGTTATCAATATTGAACACTGCCTTGGCTACTTTGAGCAAAACCAGGTCACCATGCAGGAAAGCATCGGGATCATTAACAGCACGCATGGCAATATACTGGGCAGTCCATGGACCTATGCCTTTTATCCCAACCAATTGCGTAACCAACACTTCCGGTTCATGGCTGGCACCGAGATCAAGCTCTCCCTTTGCGACTGCCCTGCTCATATCTTTTATCGCCTGGGCTCGTTTAACAGGCATGGATAATGTTGTGATGTCCAGCAGTGATAGCGCTTCCGGGGTTGGAAAACACAAGCCCATCCCGCTTTCGGTTCCGTACATCTTCGCAATTCGGCCCATCACTGTTGTGGCACCTTTTACTGAAATCTGCTGACCTACAATAGCCCTGACGGCAATTTCGAACGGGTCCCAGCTCCCCGGCACTCTCTGCCCGGGATTCTGGGCAGCTATCTTCGCCATCGTCGGATCGTCGTTGAAACTCTGGCTGATTTCAATTGGATCTGCCGTCAAATCAAACAATCGCTTGACCTTTTCTAGCACAACAAACAAATAGGTTGCCTCGCCGAGTTCAATATGAACATTCAGGCATCTACCTTCTGCGTTATCGGTGATATTCAGATACCCAACCTCATCGCCCACACAAATTGTACGGGAGTATTGTTCCCCGGTTACGACTTCAACACCCGGAACTGCCCGGACACCGAGAAACGCTAATACGCCTGTGAAGTCAAAGGGAGGCCGGTAGGTGAGCTTGAGCTGGAACCCGGAGGTCTGTCGAGCCGGGGCTTTTTTCCTCACCGAACTGGGCGTCCGATCATAAACATTTTTGAAATGGTCGTTGAATCTTCTCACGCTGCGATATCCGGACGACAGCGCAATATCTGTGACTGAAAGATCCGTCTCGTCCAGCAGCTTCTTAGCAAAATGCAATCGTCGTGTTTGCGCGACTGCTTTGGGCGATGCGCCCAGGTGTTGGGAAAAAAGCCGACTTAAATGTCTCGTACCAACCCCGAGTCGGTCACCAAGGGCTTCAACACTGTCTTCATCTAAAGCGCCTTCTGAAATAAGTCGGAGAGCACGGCAAACGGTGGTGGATGTACCCATCCAGGCAGGTGTTCCCGGTGACGTCTCGGGCCTGCAACGAAGGCACGGTCGGAATCCTGCTTCCGATGCAGCTGCAGCTGATTCAAAGAATGTAACATTCTTCGCCATGGGTATTTTTACCGGGCAGACAGGACGGCAATACACGCCGGTTGTTCTCACACCGATAAAAAACCGACCGTCAAAGCGTGGGTCCCTGGCTTGTCTGGCCTGCTCAAAAAGTTGGACGTCCATAGTCTATCCAATCGCTAACGTGATTTACAAATGTAAGCTTAATCAAGCTACAGGGTGTTGGCTAGCCAGAATCGGACCTGGTCTTTTTATCGGGACCCTGCTCTTTGGCAATCGAATCACGATATAATCCTGGCCATGATTTACTCGTTGGGACTTGTCCCGGACCCTCAGGAATCTCTTTCAGAGCTGGCAAAGCGCACGCCTTGCTGTGTCACTTTCGACTTCGAGCATCGTCAATCCCACCTCGATGGCCAACCCCTCATTCTATTGACCGCACTCTGTTTGGTCACAGATACAGACAAAGAGTTTGTGGTTTTGCCGAGAGCTGATTTATCATCAACAGACGTCTCCGATTCGAGCGACGACCCAGCCACCATGTACCACGAAACCATTCGCAGGTGGGGCTTAAAGAGCGTCAGCTTGTCCATGCCCTGGCGTCTGGAAACCTGCAGGATACCTAAACCCTGGGGTGCAGAGATCTGGTACACAGGTATTGAGAAACGCGGCGTATGCACCGTCAAAGGCATACCCCTGCCCTGGCTTATTGCACTGGCTCCGGGAAGAATCATGGGCACTCACATCGGCCCGGAACCTCTCTTGCTAAAAATTCTGGACCCACTGCCCGATGCTGGATTCGGCGACCTGTATTTTGAACTTCATGAACAAAAAATCGAGGTCTATATTGTTACCCATATCGATGAAAATGCTTGGCCGGACGGAACCGGCTACATTCGATATGGATTCAATCAAATCAAACGTTTGGAGTATTCGAACGTAGAAACGTTTAAGGCCGCTTATCTGGATTCAGTAGATCAATACCAGAAGGTTCGGAACCAGATCGATTCGTTACTTGAGACGAAGAAATCTCAGGCTGGTCTACCTTCAACTGAGCCAGTCGCACCGGAATTGCAGCATCAGTGGATGACCACCCTGCCGCAACCCCTGGTTCAGGAAGAAGCGGCGCTCATGCAGAATATGTATTCATTCACCGCGTTACAACCGTTGCAGATTGGTGATGTAATTCGCGTCAAACCTTATCTGCCTCATTCGCTCCAACACGGTGTCAGGGTTATTGAATTTCAGACCGCGCATTACGAACGGCATATTCTCTCATTTACTCAAAAAGTAATGACCCAGAATCACTGGGACACAGAAGCTGCCGTAGCGAAAGCTATCGTAGAGCTATCTGCTGAACAACAATTCGACAAAACTCTGAAAGTCCTGCAAAAACGAGAAGATTGTCTGGTTGAATCCGTCGCAGATTTTCCCGAATTTTTCAGCTGGCGAATCAGACTGGATCCAGACGCGAGGTTTACCTACCCGCTCGACACCTACGCGCTTCTGATCGGCGTTTCAGGACTCGCCGTCGCCAATGGCCAAACCATCGCAGCCGAGGAAGGGTACTTTTTCCCGGCTTATGCTTCAGAAATTATTGTCACGACAAAGCAGAAGGGAACGGTCTTGCTTTTGGCTGTCGCTAAATAAAGCACGGGCTTTAGTCTTTCTCTGCCAGCCCTTAAGTCAGTCTAACGGAGTTTTCCATTCAACAATTTCAATATCGTCCAGTTCGACCTGATCCTTCGTGACCCATAGAACGACGCGCCGCCCGTCAGTGAAATACCGATCGCCCGTGAGGTTTCTGCGTGGCGCCTGGATGGAAGCAGCGACGGCACCGTCTGCGTAGCCTAGTCTGGCAAGAACCTGGTTATAGGCGAGATTCTCGACCAGAAATTCACGGGTCTCGTCGACATTCGGGTCAATCTTATGCGTGGTTATTGTTTTTGTGGTGAATCGGACGCCGATGTCTCGGCTAATCTGTCCGATCCATACCGGGTTACCTTCATAAAGCCAGCGAGACATCCACAAACGCAGGTGATTTCTTTCGTGAATATGAGTCCGGATTCGCTGAAACGCAACGTCCTGTGGGCGGATGAATACATAAAGACTGCTCACTGGAGAATACCGGTATTCACCTCCAGTTATAAATGATATCGCGGTCTTAAAGCCGGACGAGGCAGCGACCACTTCCGTTTCATCCCACCCGGCGCGTATAAACGCATAGTAAACATCCATTGGAGCTCCGACCACAACCAGATTGAGTGGGTCCCCTTCAGATTCGCCTTTCTTGTCTCTCGTACAACATGGCAGTGCCTCGATCACGGTAACCAGTGACGATTCGTCCACACTCTCAACCTGATCCAGTGAATAGAGTTTGCGAAAGTCGACGTCATAATGATCGACCTTCAGACCCGGGACCTGGATGAAAATAGTCAGATGCCAGCTTTCGAATTCGCCCGCAATATCTACGTTGAATGCCTTGGTCCCCTCATCCAGATGCGAAAACACAAAACCACTGCGCGTTTCTCCTGGCTGTATCGTGGACTCCACGCCATTGGAAAAAAAATAAACTTCTTTCTTGCGCCTGAATTTCTTTTTTTCAAAAAGTGAAGCAGTTTCGTGAGGTGTAAAATAGTTAGCATCAAGACCAACAGACAGAAACACAATGGCTTCATCTTGTCGGTTTTCAATCTCCAGCCAGACCGGCTGAACACCTCGCTTGTACAGGTCGTCCGCAAATATTTCATGACTCTCCCGGGCACTGGGCACGGACGCCGTGACTCGAACGCCTCCCATATCCTGAGTTTCTGCGCGATCTCGAAATGGTACTTCATCTATTGACAAAGGTGCCCAACCAGAAGTACAGCCACACACGAGCAGTGCTAAAGTAACTGACAGCAACTTTGAAACAACCTTCGCAAACGTGCCATGATCTGGTCTAGCGACTACCATTTGTTGGTTCTCCGTTCCAGAATACCATGTCCCGCATCGACACAGGGTCGTCGGTCACCCATAGCACCAACCTCTGCCCGTTGGTGAAGTATTCCGCACCAAGAAAATCTTTCTGCGTCTCTCCTTTTACCACCACGTCGTTTTCCGTAACTGTTCCATACTGCAGCAGCGCTTCCGAGTACCATAGATTTTGAACAAGAAAACTCTGGGCATCACCGACATCGGGATCAGGTCGCGGACCAACCCATGGATGGCTGATAAACTGCCTTAGCTGGCCGAACCAAACCGTTGTCCCATCGACCAGTAGTGGTGACAACCACAGACGCAACTCATAAAATCCGTCAGATTTGTTCCTTCCAGCGTATCGAAAAACTGTGTCCTGTCTGCGGTTAAAATAGAAATAGTCATCCTCGAACTGGCCAGTTGCATTATCCACCACTCCTTCCTGCCAACCGGCCCGTATCAGCGCGTAAAGTAACGACTTTCCATCAACAACAAAAAAAACATTCGCAGGGCTGCCTGTTGAAGTACCGCTGCTATCGCTCGTATGAGAAGGGAAAGACAATAGCGTGCTGTAAAAATCCACCTCGCTGATGTGCTGCACCTCATCAGCCGTGTAGAGACTCTCGAAATCAACTTCAGCGTGGTCGGGGCGGAAGCCCGGTATCCGGATAAAGAATGTGAAACTGAAACTGACCCCGGAGCCAAAGAGATCCACATTAAAACCCTTGGTGCCCGGTTCAACATGTGTAAATACGAAACCGGAAACGGTCTCCCCGGGATCAAGGTAACGCTTTAATGCAAGCGTATGAAATCGTACATCCATTTCCCTTCGAGCCGTCGCTGAGAACCCTTTACGGTGCTTGTAGGACACCTCAAGTGGAGAGAAATACTCCCGGTCCGTTCCGGTAGGTGCATACCTCAATCGGGTCAGGCCGTTATTCTCTATCTCCAGCCACACCGGTTGCACACCCTGGTCATACAGCGGCAGACCGAATATAACCTGGTTTCTTCTGCACTGGGTACAGCCGCAGCGACCCTCACACCGGCCTTGCCCTGGACCTGTGCACGTCCACGGAAATCAACGTTAGCCATCGATTCGTATAGGTAAGATCTGTTGGCGCAGCCGGATGCCAGCACCAAAACGAAGCACGCGAAGAAACTGCGAACGTAGTCGTTTATGAGAACAACCCGTCAGACATCCCTGCAGCGACTTCCTCCATCTCCAGCCCTGCCAGTTCCGTCCACACTTCAAAGTTGTGTTCACCCAGATAAGCGGGCGATAACCGTTCAACCGCAAGGCGTTCGCCATCCCAGAATGCCGGGAAAGTATCGGTACTACGTTCCCCGAAAATATCATGGGTCACCGCCTGCCAGAATTTTCGCTCTCTGTGTTGTATGTCATTCTCAACCAGGTCATGGGTATCCTGCACTTTGCCTGCCGGTACACCGGCTTGTTGCAACATTTCCATGGCTGCATCGACCTGTTGATCGGCAGTCCAGCTAGCGATGATTGTATCGATTTGCTGACGATGATCGGCCCGGACTAATTCATCTTCCCAGGCGATATCGGTTAGACCCTCATCGTTAATTGTCGCGACGAGTGCCCGCCATTGTTGGGTTGATGTAACACTCACCGCAAGGTAACCATCCAGGCAATTGTAGACTTCGTTGGGTACATGGTCATGAAGACCATCCGCGTTTCCCGCGGGCTGTGTCTGACGTTGATTGGCGAAGTAATCGATCAGCGCCGGGCCGATCACATAAGTCCCGGTCTCGAGCTGAGCCATGTCAATTTTCTGGCCTTGACCTGTTTGTTCGCGCGAATACAGCGCTGCAACCGTCGAGGTTGCCGCACTGTATCCGGCCAGATGGTCATTGAGTGAGTAACCGGGGCCCACATCCCCCCGATCAGGGAAATTGGTGAGGTGAGTAACGCCGCTCAGCGCGTGAATCGTTGGTGCGTAGGATATGACATGCTTCCAGGGTCCGCTGTGGCCGCAGCCAGACATGGTTACGTATACCAGACGTGGATTCCAAGTATGAACCGTTTCCCAATCCAGTCCCCATGAATCCAGCACACCTGCACTGTAATTTTCGATCAGCACATCACAATTTTCAATCAGGCGGCGCACTGTCGCCAGCGCCTGCGGATGTTTCATGTTAAGTGTGGCACTGCGTTTTTCTCGATTCCAGACAAAGTAGTAGGGGAAGTCTGGCAGATTTACCAGGGTCGATCTCTCCTCGTTCTGAATCCTGATGATATCAGCGCCCAAGTCGCCGAGCATTCTGGTACAAAAAGGGCCAGCCAGCACCCAGGTAAAATCGACAACGCGAACGCCTTCCAGTGGGCGTTTTTTTTTGTGCTGATGATGTTTCCGCGTTGCCGGGCTTTTTTGCCTGCCAGTCTGAGAGTATTTCATCGAGTGCGCTTTCATCAATGGCAGGTGGTCGTGGAGCATCGTCAGGCGCGTTGCTGAAGCGGACCATTTTCGAAGGTTGTCGCACAGACGTGCCCAGCCAGTCGGTCTCAACAAAAAACTGCCGATGTTCAAGCTGTGGTATTCGGGCCACAGCAGGTATGTCCATCACACCGCCAAAGGCCACATGACGTTGTTGGGCCTCCCACCAGAGATCCTTCGCATCGTACTGTTTAACCCAGCTCCTGACCGCATCCATGATTTCATCAATTCTTGACACGGCGTCGGCCGTTTCGATATTCAGCCACTGTTCCGCATCTTGAACGCCTGTTTCGACCATCCATTTGATCAGCAAACTGGAGTCAGGGGTCGGTGTGATCATTGTATAACCCGTTCGGCAGGCAGCGAGATCATAAGCCCTGAGCCAGTGAAGTGCCCCCTGGCGCTCCGCAACCTTGTTGAGGGGCAGCACATCATCGAAATTAAACTGCATCAGAATATGTTCAATGGATCCAGACAGTGTCTCGTGAATGGAAACATCGGCGTGCCTGCCTTTTCCATCCTGACGCGCCGCCAGCACCGCAGAAAGTCCGCAAACCGCAGCCAAAAAGCCAACGAAGTTGTAGACCTGACGACCCCAGATATTGAGTGGTCGATCAGGCAATCCCGTTACCGACAGGCTGCCGCCCATTGCGGCTGAGACAAGGTCTGACGTAACCCAATGTCTGCGAGGTCCGGTTCTGCCAAATGGAGTAATCGAGACCTGTGCCAACGATGGATTGATAGACAGCATCTGTACATGGTCGATACCGAGTGAATCGAGACGATCGGGAGTTTCGGTCTCGACCACAAGGTCTGCCTTTTCCACCAGGCGTCGATAACCGTCACGCCCTGCTTCAGTGTCCAGATCGAGCAGATGACGCCGTTTCCCACCGTCATACCACCAGTCGAGCACGCCGCCCCTTTCCGCCGCCTGATCATCCGTCATGGTATGTCCGGCAGCACCCTTTGATGTAATTCGTACCACATAAGCACCCATCTCGGTGAGCAGTTTGGTGGCAAATCGGCCCGAGTCATCGGTCAGATCAATGACCCGTAGACCGTCTAACGGATTGCCTGGTGTTTTCATAATAACGACCAATCTAAGGCGCTTGTCATGGGTTCATACCCGCTGTTTTGGCTCACTTATCTAGTTGCTGCCTCTCGGTTCTATATTCAGATTATGCAAACCCCGGAAGAAAGGGTTGGTTCCCCAGGCTGCCTGCTCATCGCTGAGTGACATATCAGGAAAACGACTCAGCAGCGTCTCAAATGCCAATTTTGCTTCCAGTCTTGCGAGTGTTGCTCCGATACACAGATGAATACCATAGCCAAATGACACTTGATTGACCTTTTCTCGGAATGGATCAAATGTTTCAGCCTCGGGGTTAGCAGCAGGATCACGATTGGCTGCGGCAATGCCTACAAATACGATATCACCTCGTTTCAGCTGCTGACCGTGAAATTCCATATCCTGTTTCGCAAACCGCTGTGTGGCCTGCACGGGAGGCTCAAAACGCAACATTTCATCTATGGCATTCGGGATCAAATCCGGATCACTTTTCAACGCTTGAAACAGTTTCGGTTGTTGCAACAATAGATAAAGCCCGTTTCCGATCAACCGGGTCGTTGTCTCGTGACCAGCAACCAGCAACAGTAAACAGGTGTTATACAGTTCCTGAGGACTCAACCTGTCACCTGCTTCTTCCGCCGCGATCAGCTGGCCGATCAGGTCATCGCCGAAATCACTCCTTTTGGTTTCAATGATCCGTTTGAAATATTTTATCAATTCGTTGCTCGCTGTCTGCCCTCGCTCAGCCACATCCGGATCACTGGTTCCGGTGCCGTCGATCAAGTCTTCGGACCAATCCTGGAATTGCTGATGGTCGCTTTCGGGCAAGCCCATCATTTCTGCAATAACAACAGCGGGCAGCGGCTTAGCCAGACAATCAACCACATCAAAACGGTTTTCATTGTCTACTTTGTCAAGACAATCATCGACGATGGTCTGAATCCGTGGTTCTAGTGATTGAATAAATTTAAATAGGAATCCCCGGGAGACAAGCTTTCTCAGCCGGGTATGATCCGGAGGGTCAAGGCTTAGCATGCTTGGATTATTAAACTGTTCCAGTTGCTCTTCATCAAGGTTCGGCAGAATCTTTTTCATTCGCTCTTCATACTGTCGAATATCCGCGCCAAAACGATTGTCTCTTAGTACCTCCTGAACGAGATCGAAACTGGTCACCCACCAGCCCCTGAAAGCGCGTGAGTAGTAAATAGGTTGTTTTTCACGCAGTGCATTGAAATGCGGGTATGGATTGCGGGCGAATGTCGGGTCGAACATATTCAGGCTGACGCCATGGACCAACCGCTCGAAAGTTGAAACTGACGTAAACACAAGGTTGCCGATTTTAATACGTAGCTTTTGCCGTAGTTTCATTTCCACTTCCCGTGCTGGTACGTCTGGATGACACAAAACAACTTGACGAAGGTTGCAACTGTCCTCAGGAAGGCAACAAGTCACTCACAGCATCACGCTCTTCCTGCAACTCGGTTTCTGTTTCAGACATCTTCTGCTGGCTGAATTCAGAAACAGTTTGCCCCTGAACTATCGACCAGTCGCCGTCAGCACACCGACAGGGAAATGAGTAGATCAAACCTTCATTAATGCCGTAGCTCCCGTCTGAATAGACGCCCATGCTCACAATCTCTCCATTCGAACCCAGCGCCCAGTCATGCATATGCTCGATGGCGGCATTTGCGGCAGATGCCGCGCTACTCAAACCCCGGGCCTTGATAATGGTCGCGCCTCTTTGCTGAACACTTGGGATGAAATCGTTTTCGATCCAGTCCTGGTCTACAAGATCCATCGCTGTCTGACCATCTACGGTCGCCTGGGTAATATCCGGGTATTGGGTCGCGGAGTGGTTTCCCCAGATTGCCAATCCTTTAACCTGCGTTACATGCTTGCCGGTTTTCTGGGCCAGCTGGCTCACTGCGCGGTTGTGATCAAGCCGGGTCATCGCGGTAAACTGACGGGGCTCCAGATCCGGTGCATTTCGCTGCGCAATCAGCGAGTTCGTATTCGCTGGATTACCCACCACAAGCACCTTCACCTGCTTCGAGGCATGATCATTCAACGATTTACCCTGAACGGAAAAAATTGCCGCATTGGCTTCAAGCAGATCTTTCCGTTCCATACCCGGACCTCTGGGCCTTGAACCCACCAAAAGAGCATAATCAACGTCCTTGAAGGCGACATCAGGAATATCACTAGCGATTATCTGCTGTACCAGTGGAAACGCACAGTCATCTATTTCCATAACCACACCACTCAATGCTTCCATGGCGGGTGGAATCTCCAGCAATTGCAGGATGACTGGCTGGTCCTGGCCCAGCATCTGACCTGCAGCAACCCTGAACAGTAGAGAATAACTAATTTGACCGGCGGCACCAGTGATTGCGACTCGTACGGGTTGTTTCATTGTTAGTCCTTCCGAGGTTTATTTTGTTATGGTTCAAAAAAGGGCGTGAGTATAACAATCCCCTCATCAAAGAGCATTAAGCAACCTTCAACCAACACTGGGAAAACCGGTTGAAAAATCTGGGATCAATATGGCGTATCTGGACGAAGTAAGTATTGCCGCTAATCAAACGTTGCCGGGTGGTTATCCATTCGAGTTACCGGTCATTGAATCCTTTGACAGCATACGCCTCGACCCAGGGGTGACCTTTTTCGTGGGTGAAAACGGCAGCGGTAAATCCAGTCTGCTTGAGGCCATCGCCGTGGGCATGAAGTGTCCCACCGTGGGCGCAACCGACGCCCGGTCTGACCCCATGCTCTCTGAGGCCGGATTACTGGCTAAATGCATGACCTTCGGACGTTCGATTAATGCAAAACGAAAAATGTTCTTTCGGGCTGAGGATGCCATCGGATTCACCCGCCGGGTGCAGGCGGATATGAAGGATCTGGCTGAAATGACAGCGGGTTATGAAAAATCACTCAAGGGTTACGCCAGGCAATTGGCACAGGGTGTGTCAAATGGTCAAAAAGAAGCATACGTTGATCGCTATGGAGAAAACCCGGACGCCAGGTCCCATGGAGAATGGTTCCTGGAAATCCTTAAGGGTCGACTCCAACCGGGTGGTCTGTACCTGCTCGATGAACCCGAGACCCCATTGTCTCCAATCCACCAGCTCTCATTACTCTCGCTAATCATGGAAATGCTGCGATCCAACTGCCAATTTATCATCGCTACCCATTCCCCTATTCTGATGGCGCTGCCTGAAGCCCTGATTCTGCAATTTGACCAGACAATCCAACCCGTCGAGTGGAACGATGTGGAGCATGTCGAAATCACGCGTTCATTTCTAAATGACCCACAGAGCTTTATTCGACACCTTTAACAACATCCTTGACCAGGATACTTAACGCTTAAGTTGATTTTTTCCCGCACCGCTATCCTTGCAAGGAAAAATTTGCTTTAAAAACAATACGTTATAACAGCTATTCCCACGATTCATACTGTGCCAAACTTGACTTTTAGCGCGCTTTTGGTATTGTTCCTGGCTGCCTAAGAGCGGCTTTACCCAGCCAGGCTCGCATAAGGCGGAAACTCCACGAGAGTTTTGATACCCATCCAGAGTGCTGAGTATCGAGTATTTGCAGAGAATTGGCGTCATTCTGCACCCCCTTTTTGAAGTGAGAAATAAACCTGGAGCCTTACTGATCCAGGCGGATAAGTGTCCCCGAAAGAATGGGCCAGTACAAAAAATTTGGTTATTGATGATAGACGAAAAGATAATAAAGCCAGGCAAATTCCCGGACAAAATCGGGCTCTACGATCCTGCTAACGAAAAGGACTCCTGTGGGGTTGGGTTCGTTGCCAATATCAAAGGCAAACCCAGCCACCAGATCATGCAGGATGCCTATGAAATCAATTCGCGGATGGATCACCGCGGCGGTTGCGGATTTGAGAAAAACACGGGTGATGGCGCGGGTATCCTGACGGCACTACCACATTCATTTTTTTCCGGTATTGCCAACGCAAAAGGCTTCCAGTTGCCGCAAATTGGCAATTACGCCGTGGGTAATATATTTCTGCCCCAGGATAATGCCGAACGCGCGATATGCAAACAGACCATCGAAAATGTGATCACCGACGAAGGCCAGGACTTTATCCACTGGCGGGCGGTGCCGGTTGATCCCGCCAAAGCAAACGTGGGACCAGCTGCATTAACGGCGCAGCCAGTTATCGAACAATTATTTATTGGTTCAACCGCAGCGGATGAGAGCGCTTTTGAACGATCGCTGTACATCATCCGCCGACGTTTTACCGAAATCCTTCGACGGGGGTCCAATCTGACCCAGAGTCATCTGCTTTACGTTTGTTCACTGTCCAGCAACATTATCGTTTACAAGGGCATGCTGACACCGAGTCAGTTGTTTCCATTTTATTCAGATCTTGAAGACCCGAGGTTCGAGTCTCATCTTGCCATGGTGCATTCGAGATTCAGCACCAATACATTCCCCTCTTGGGACCGGGCTCAGCCCAATCGGTACATGAGTCACAACGGTGAAATAAACACCCTCCGCGGTAACAAAAACTCGATGTCCGCCCGTGAGGGTGTTGTTGAATCGGCACTGTTCGGTGATGACCTGCAGAAATTATTCCCCATCATCGAGCCGGACTGCTCTGACTCCGGCACGTTCGACAATGTCCTGGAATTTCTGCTGATGTCAGGCAGAACGCTGCAGGAAGCGGTCATGATGATGATTCCGGAAGCCTGGCAATCGGACATCAACATGTCACAACAAAAACGAGACTTTTACGAGTTCAATTCTGCACTGATGTAGCCTTGGGATGGTCCCGCTTCAATCGTCTTTACCGATGGCCGTTATATTGGCGCCGTTCTAGATCGAAATGGATTACGCCCCAGTCGTTACTACATCACCAGGGATGACAAGGTCATTATGGCATCCGAGGTTGGTGTCCTTGACGTTGCTCCTGAGAATGTTGAGTCCAAGGGTCGCCTGCAGCCGGGCAAGATGTTCTTGATAGACTTCGACCAGGGTCGAATGATTCCAGACGAAGAGATTAAGACTGAGTTTTCGAATAAACGGCCATACGGTGCCTGGCTCAAGAATCAGCGAATCAAGCTGTCGGAAGTTCCCAGGGTTACTGACGATCATGGCTTTGCACCTGAAACACTCCTGCCACGCATGCAGGCATTTGGTTATACCGTTGAATCCATGCAGTTCATGCTGCTTCCCATGGTGACCGAAGCACGGGATCCGCTGGGGTCAATGGGTAATGACTCCGCGCTTGCCTGTCTCTCGGATAAGTCTCGAATGATTTATGACTACTTCAAACAATTGTTCGCCCAGGTGACCAATCCGGCAATCGACTCGATTCGTGAAGAAGTGGTGATGTCCCTTGAGTGCTTTATTGGCCCGGAAGGTAATCTGCTCGACACAACCGAGCAACAGGTAAATCGGCTAAAGATTCCTCACCCAATCCTGACCAATGAAGAACTTAGTTCAATCAAAAACATGGACTATCGCGGTTGGCGATCCCGGCTGATCGACATCACCTTTGAAAAGTCTGAAGGCAAACAGGGATTTTTGAACGCCCTGGACCGGATCTGCCAGGAAGCATCCGCTGCGATCGCCAACGGATTCTCACTGATCATTCTCTCGGATAGAAATATTTCCCGCCAGCGTATGGCCATCAGTTCGCTGATCGCATGCGGCGCGGTTCACCATCACCTCAACGGTACCTTTGAGCGAACAAAAATTGGCCTCGTGCTGGAGACGGGAGAAGCACGAGAAGTACACCAACATTGTCTGTTGGTAGGTTATGGTGCAGATGCAATCAATCCTTACCTTGCGTTCGAAGCACTCTGGCAGTCGAAAGACGATGGTTTAATAGATAAATGTGACTACCCAACCGACACCAGTATTGTAGACGCTTATAAAAAGGCTGTTGGAAAGGGTGTGCTGAAGGTCATGGCGAAAATGGGTATCTCAACCCTGCAGTCCTACAAGGGTGCACAAATTTTTGAAGCGGTCGGCCTGGCAAAAGACATCATTGACAGATGTTTCGTCGGTACGGCCAGTCGAGTCCAGGGAATCAATTTCGACATCCTGTTTACTGAAATGGAACAACGCCACGAACTGGGCTATCCGCAACGATCCGAGAACCTGATACCGGTTTTACCCAACCCGGGCGATTTTCACTGGCGTCGTGAGGGCGATACCCATATGTGGGATCCTACCGCTATTGCTCATCTTCAAAATGCCACGAAAAACAATAACCAGGATGCCTACGACGCATTTGCCAGGCACACCAATGAAGAAACCACCAGGCGTTGTACATTTCGCGGCTTGTTAGGTTTTATTGAAGATGTCAATGGCGGTTCTATTCCTGTTGAAGACGTGGAGCCAGCCAGTGAAATCGTCAAACGATTTTGCACGGGCGCCATGAGCTTTGGTTCCATCTCCGAAGAAAGCCACGAATCACTGGCCATTGCCATGAACCGAATTGGCGGTAAATCCAATACCGGCGAAGGCGGCGAGGACTCGAAGCGATTCGCACCGCTGGCAAATGGTGATTCAAAACGATCCGCCATCAAACAGGTCGCATCAGGCCGTTTTGGTGTCACCATCTGGTACCTGGCCAATTCCGATGAATTACAGATCAAGATCGTTCAGGGTGCAAAGCCAGGTGAAGGTGGCGAACTCCCCGGTGGCAAGGTAGATGAACAAATCGCGCGCATTCGTCACTCAACCCCCGGTGTCGGACTTATCAGCCCACCGCCGCATCACGATATTTACTCTATCGAAGATATGGCGCAACTGATTCATGATCTGAAAAATGCCAACCCCTCTGCGCGGATCAGCGTCAAGTTAGGCGCCGAAATCGGCATCGGGACCATCGCAGCAGGGGTAACCAAGGCAAAGGCTGATCATCTGGTTATCGCTGGTCACGATGGCGGCACAGGGGCTTCTGCTTTGACCTCCATCAAACACGCCGGTTTGCCCTGGGAGCTGGGCCTGACGGAAACACACCAGACCCTGGTGATGAACAACCTTCGGTCCCGGGTTTACCTGCAGACCGACGGGCAATTAAAGACCGGTCGTGATGTCGCTATTGCTGCCTTGTTGGGCGCCGAAGAGTTTGGTTTTGCCACGGCGCCATTAATAACCCTCGGCTGTATCATGATGCGCAAATGCCATCTCAATACCTGCCCCGTTGGTATTGCTACTCAAGATCCCGATCTGAGAAAGAAGTTCAAGGGAAAACCAGAAAATGTCGTCAACTATTTCTTTATGGTGGCCGAAGACCTGAGAAAAATCATGGCGCAACTTGGGTTTAAGACGGTCAATGACATGGTTGGCCGGGTCGATGCGCTGGAATCCAACAAAGCTATCGGTCATTGGAAGGCAAATGGGTTGGACTTTACCTCAATCTTAACGCCCGCCCAGGTTATCTACGAGAATACCGAAACCTATCGCACTATCAATCAGGACCATGGCCTCGAAAACGCCCTGGACAATGAACTGATTCGGCTTGCCCAGCCAGCCTTGCAACATGGCAAAAAAGTTGATATTGATTTGCCTATCCTCAACACCAACCGTGTCGTCGGAACCATGCTCTCACATGAACTGGCGAAGGCGACAAATGGAAAATTGCTGCCAGAGGATACCATCAACATAAAATTCAGCGGCTCCGCAGGACAGAGTCTCGGTGCATGGCTCGCAACGGGTATTAGTATCCAGGTAGAGGGCGATGCCAATGACTATGTGGGCAAGGGGTTATCCGGGGGGAAACTGTCGGTTTATCCACCGAAAAACAGCTCTTTCAACGCACACGAAAATATCCTGGTAGGTAACGTCGTGCTATATGGTGCAACTGGTGGTCAAGCCTATTTTCGCGGTATCGCCGCTGAAAGATTCTGTGTACGTAACAGCGGTGCGACCGCGGTTGTCGAGGGCATCGGTGATCATGGTTGTGAGTATATGACCGGCGGGCGTGTTGCCATTCTTGGTGAAACCGGGCGCAACTTCGGCGCCGGTATGAGTGGTGGTATCGCCTATGTCTGGAACAAGACTGGTGATTTCGAGCGCAAATGCAATATGGGGACGTTCGAGCTGGAAAGCATGTCCAGCGACATCGATATCGCAGAGCTGAAGACCATGATACGAAACCACCAGAAACATACTGATTCCTCTGTGGCCGGGTACATTCTCGATAACTGGGAAGAGGAATTGGAACACTTCGTCAAAGTCATTCCCACCGACTACAAACGGGTGCTCACGGCATTAGCCGATCAGGAAAAAGTAAGGGCCGCCGGGGCCGGTTAGCATCGCGACGGCACAGCAGGCAATGGTACGGCAAGTAGTAGCAATATCAGGTAAACGCAGTAGAGAGTGTTATGGGTAAAGTCACCGGCTTTAAAGAATTCGACAGACAGGTAGAACCCTATCGTGATCCAGGTGAACGGCTGGTCGACTACGATGAAATCTATACCGTGCACGATGAAGAACTCTTGCAAACCCAGGGTTCACGCTGCATGGATTGCGGGGTTCCATTTTGCCAGTCAAACAACACCGCCAGCGAAGCACCACCGGTTTCCTATGGCTGCCCTATTTATAACCTGATACCCGAGTGGAATGACCTGGTTTACCACGGCCGCTGGAAAGACGCGCTAGACAGGCTGCATAAGACCAACAACTTTCCCGAATTCACGGGCCGGGTCTGCCCCGCACCCTGCGAGGGTTCATGCGTCCTGGGCATCACTGACCCTGCGGTAACTATCAAGAATATCGAGTGTGCAATTATAGACAAGGGATTTGCAGAAGGCTGGGTAAAACCCGCGCCTCCGACGCAACGTACCGGTAAGAAAATTGCCATCGTCGGTTCCGGGCCAACTGGCCTTGCGGCGGCAGATCAACTCAACAAGGCCGGGCACCAGGTAACGGTTTATGAGCGTGCTGATCGAATCGGCGGCCTGTTAATGTATGGCATCCCGAATATGAAACTCGACAAAAACATCGTGGATCGCCGCGTGGATGTGTTACGCAAGGAAGGGATTGAATTCGTCGTCAACTCGGATATCGGTAAAAACGTCGCGGTGAATAAACTGACCGGCAATCACGACGCCGTGTTGTTCGCAACCGGTGCAACCCTGCCCAGGGATCTGCCCATACCGGGGCGCGAGGGTACCGGTGTGCACTTCGCGATGGAGTTCCTGATGCCAAGCACCAAAAGCCTGCTGGATTCCAATTTCGCGGACGGCAGGTTTATTTCAGCGAAGGACAAGCATGTCATCGTAATCGGGGGCGGGGATACGGGTACCGACTGTATTGGTACCTCCTTGCGTCATGGTTGCAAGTCCCTGGTCAATTTCGAGGTACTCCCCCGACCGCCGATGGACCGACCAGACGAGAGTCCATGGCCCATTGGTCTGCCGCGGATTTATCGTGTTGACTATGGTCATGCCGAGGCTGCCCACCAGTATGGTGATGATCCCAGGGTCTACTCGATCATGAGCAAGGAATTTGTCCGTGATAAGAACAATAATCTAACCGGTGTCACGACGGTCAACATCGATGAAAAATTCCAGGAAATCCCCGGTACCGCGAAAACCTGGCGAGCGGATTTGATTTTTCTCTCTATGGGTTTCCTTGGTCCTGAACACTATGTCTCAGACCCTTTAAAGCTCGAGTACGATGAGAGAAGTAACTTTTCTGCAAATAAAGACAGTTACAAAACATCGGTTGAAAAAGTTTATGCGGCGGGTGACTGTCGCAGTGGACAATCGCTGGTAGTTCGGGCAATCAATGAAGGCAGAGAGGTTGCCAGGGAAATTGACCGGGACCTGATGGGCGCGACGCAACTACCCTAGTGGAGTGTCATCTGTAAGGGACACTCCACCAACACAGTATTTCGCTATTCGCTACAACCAAAACTCAGGGATGACACAACCCCACTCGGCGTTGTAACAGTCACCGTCACGATGTTGGAGCCGTCAACCACGCCCGTGTTCGGCAACAGGGCAACACTGATAGAACTCACGCCAGTACCATTGGTGCTCGGCACCACCGTCGAACCGAATGTACCACCAATCAGACAACCACCATCAGTGACCGCGACAGAAACGGCTGTCCCCGCAGGCATTTTCGCATTGTACGGATCCGCGTAATCGACAATCACAGTACTGCTACCTGTCTCAAGGGAAACCGTGTCACCGATATGAGGGGCGACCTGGCTATCTCCGTGGCCGATACTCAAAGGCGTATCCGCGGTAATATTGGCACCATTGTTTGCTTTAACTATATCGTTTGGTGCATACAATCCTGAGTTGGTGAGATCAACCGAGCTAATGTACTCGCCGAAAGTTGCATCCCTGAGTGACATCGCCGCAGAGGAGCCCGAGAACACAATCACAGCTGCTCGGCTGATGTGAAGCAGAGCGCGGGTACAATACTGGCTGGTGGCCTCAACACAGGGACTGGCGGCCGAGTTATCGCAGGTCGCTGTTCTGTCATTAATCTCTTTCGGGCACAGTGTGCCATTGTAGATGCCATTGCCCGAGTCAAATTGACTATTGGAGTTGAAATCAACCGGTATCTCTGACTCACCGCCCACTTGAAAACACTTACCGAGTGCCTCCAGCGGATCATCAATGGGTAAAGTGGGACCATAACAAGCTTGCGCCGTGACATCACGAGAGTCGTCAACGCCCACGGTACCATTACCAAACACATTGTCTTCATTGTGGTCTTCAAATGCTTCGGTGAGGTCCCTGAAGGTCTCGCCGAAGTCATAGATACCATTACCGTTAGAGTCAACAAAACTCTCTTCACCCTGAGCGAAAGCAAGGACCGTCGAACGAATACCATATTGTTGGCCCAGGCCACCAAAATAGCCGGAAGATGTTGTCTCACCCTGCGCGACAGAGCTGCTCCTGCAAGGTACAAACGTCACCTGCCGGAATGGCTCGGTGGCCATACCTGGATTGGTGGTTACATGAGTCGTATCACCTGTGTTGTCTTCATCAGGAAAACGGGTATAGGTGATTTTCAGGCTGGGTTCGTTGCGACAATCGTCAATCAGGCAGGTGATACCAGTAAGATCTTCATCTACCTCGTAGTCGGTGCCCTCAGTCAGTCGGGTGTCTTCTGCTAGCCCTGCAGCCGCGCTCTTTTCAACCCGCAGCACACTGCGTGATAAATATTCTGTATCTCCATTGTCACCCACTATCGGCATGACTTCCTCAAACACGATATCAGAGGGGCACCCGGATACTCCGATTTCCTGGAGAGTACCAACGGCCGGGGCTCTTGGATTTGTTGAATCCAGGACAACGGAGCAGTCACCATCATTCGTGTTACAGGAAGGCTCGATGCGACCAAACTCGGTCCGAAAGGAAACCGCCGTACCATCTGGCACCGGGTTGTTAAATTTATCAGCCAGGGAAACCGACAAGGTAACACTCTGGTTATTGAGAACCGCACCTTCAAAATTAAGCTCGCTGGCGGTCAAAGTAAAACTATCAAAATCGGCTACACCCGTGTTAATAGACAACTGGCCTGACAGGGTGTCAATGATCCGATCCTCGTTACCATCGTTGTTGGTATCAATCGAGATGCTAGCCTTGACTTTCAGGGTCGTTTGCACGAACCCGGCATTGACCACTGCCACCGCCTTGCCTTGATCATCGGTGAGCGCTGAAGAGTTTTGCAGTTCTATTCCACCCACAGTCGTCGATAGTTCAAATGCCACCAGCTTGTCTTTCACAGGATCACCGAGCACATCCAATACCTGGAATATGACCTTGGCGGTGCTGATTCCGCCTGAATCCTTGAAGGATATGGTTTCAATTCCATTTCCGAGGGCATCAGTGACCGAGTCAAAAACAATGGACCCGATGGCCGGAGGGAATACCTCGATGGTCCCGGTTGCCGTGTTTCCGCTACTGGATTCAGTGGCCGTTATGATATCGGGTCCCTCACATCCAGATGCCTCATAAGTGGCTTCAGCGATGCCCAGTGTGTTGGATGTCACCAGCGCACTGATGGACGCTTCCGGCGACGCCTTTGTAGAACAGTTTGAAGAGAACTCAATTTCGATACCTGGGACGGCTACATTACTGGAATCCACAACGGTAACACTGACCGACGAGGTTCCTCCAGCGGACAGAGGCGTTAAGCCAATATCCATGACACCCTCAACAAACGATGCACCGGTACCCGTGCCAATTTTTAACCCACCAATCACCACGTCAAACTGCAGTATCTCTGTCACATCCTCTACAACCACGGTAAAGTCACCTGTTCCGAGGACGGCACCAGCGGTAAGAGTCACTGAAATTCTGCCCTCTGAGTCTGAAGCTGCAGTGATAGAAGGCGCAGCTGTGCCACCCACAACAGAGACAGTGCCAAGCGAGGTAGTCACGGTGGCAGTTCTGTTAGACAGTGCAAAACCAAAAAAATCGGTAACGAGAATCCCTACCGTCGCATTATCAACGTTGGTAATAATATTTGAAGAGTTCCCTGGTGTGGAATCAGTAAACGTCAACTCCAGGACAATGACAGTGTCTTCATCGTCACCCGCTGTAGACAGACCATCACTTTGGACTGTTGTACTAGCCGTCACATTGACTGCGTTAACAGTCGCGGTCGCGGTAATTGTCCCTGCATCAGGCACTGTGCCCGCGCCTAACTGAATCTCTGCGATACCACCGGCCAATGTAAGGACATTGCCCGTCGCGGGGGTGAGTTGGCCAATAGTAGAGGTGAATTTGACCACCGCATCGACAACGGCGTCACCACTATCATCGACGAGCACTGCACGAATTGTTATCGGAATGTCGCCATTCACCTGGGTTGTAGCGGCTCCGTTGCTGTCCAATATCGACAAGGTCATCGAAGGTGCCGCTGCGGGTTCACCCGTACTGGAACCGGTACTAAATCCACCACTTCCCCCACCACCACAGGCAGTAAGGAATAATGTAATCACTGTGATAATGCCAATCTTAGGGAGATACCCGCGCATTATTATTTGTCTCCTGTAAATCACTACGCTAACTCTTCATCAGACTTTACGAGGCTCGTCGCCCCCGTCTGTAAGTCAGCTTTAACTTCAATGAACCTTAGAGTAGCCAATCCAAAATATCATTTAAAACCATAACTTTAACACGACTAGCTACCAGACAACATGAAGAATAATCGGTAAATGGATCTTATGATGTGCTTCAATTCACATTCTGCAATATCACAGGGTAGATTATGGGGGTGAGCGACTAATGGCGGCTAACATGGAGGGGGCGGTAACAGTATTTGGCTGTAAGCAGAATATTTAATTCACTATTGATAGTGCGCAATGGGGATTACTTCAACAGATCTTTCCCCGCATTTATCGTTGATCGAAGGCTGTTTTCGTCAATATCTTCAACAAGCCTGGCCCTGCCGAGTTCCTCAAGCAACACAAGCCGCATACCCTTGTCGGATACTTTTTTGTCACGGCTCATCAATTCGAGAAGCTGGTTTTGCAGCCCAGTGGGTGGAGTGACAGGTAAACCGACCCTCTTAATCAGCGATTTGAGCCGTAGCGCGTCTGCCCGGTCGCACAACCCAAGTCGAACCGAGAGATCCGCTGCCATCACCATACCTGCGCCCACGGCTTCTCCATGCAACCACTCACCATAACCCAGGCCGTTTTCTATCGCGTGACCAAAGGTATGACCCAGATTAAGCAGAGCGCGAACGCCGGTTTCTCGCTCATCTTCAGCAACAATCCGGGCCTTGATTTCGCAACTTCGCTTTATGGCCTTGGTGATGACGTCCGGTTCCAGACTCAACAACTTCTCTGCCGACTCTTCCAGCCAGTCGAAATACTGACGGTCTGCCAGCGCACCGTGCTTGATGACTTCTGCCATACCGGCGACAAGTTCCCGTTTGGGTAATGACTGCAATGTATCCGTGTCTATATAAACCGCCCGTGGTTGATGGAATGCACCAATCATGTTTTTGCCGAGCGCATGATTCACTGCTGTTTTTCCACCCACGGAAGAGTCAACCTGTGACAGCAAAGTCGTGGGTATCTGGATAAATGCCACGCCACGCTGATAACTGGCTGCCGCAAAACCCGCAGTATCTCCAACCACTCCACCCCCGAGGGCGATGATCGTTGTGTTTCGATTGTGACTATTCGTCAGTAGTACATCAAATATAAGATTGAGGGTCTCAAGGTTTTTGAAACGTTCACCGTCGGGTAGTTCGACAGTATCAACATCCAACCCCGACAGGGTGTCTTTTAATCGGTCCACGTAAAGAGGTGCGATGGTTTCATTGGTAACAATCAATACACGATTACCAGCCACACCCGTTCGTATCAAGCCGCTATTTGATATCAAACCGGACCCAATATAGATCGGGTAACTCTGTTTACCCAAAGCGAGATGAACAACTTCCACTACGTTATTCCTTCAGTAAAGCCTGTGCTTTTAGTTTTTTGATTATGCTGGTGACTACCTGTTTGGCACTTTCCTCACCAACGAAGACTCGAATATCCGCAATCTCGACATAGATCGGATGTCGTTTCGACTTCAAATCACGCAACACCGCTGCATGATCCACATTCTGCAACAGGGGTCGTTTCTTGTCTTTCTGGGTACGCTTTATTTGTAGTTCAAGGGATGTGTCTAGAAACACAACGACGCCCCGGGATACCAACCATCTTCGATTTTCCGGCTTCAGCACAGAACCTCCACCGGTCGCGATAAGCACCCCGGTTCTACTTGTCAATTCGTCAATAACGACCGACTCACGGGCACGAAATCCGTCCTCACCTTCGACATCGAAGATCCATGCGATGTTTGTACCCGTTCGATTTTCAATTTCATGGTCCGAATCCACAAAATCAAGATCAAGTTCCTGTGCAAGTAAGCGCCCAATAGTCGTTTTGCCAACCCCCATGGGGCCGACGAGAAACAAATTTTGCTTGAAGTGATCGATTGCATCCATGACCGCACTCTAGCCAAGGTGGCGTCGATTTTCTAGCCCGGACACGGATTGATGACTTATCGGCTGGTCAGTGATTCCTGGATAAGTCTCGGGGTTATGAATATGAGTAATTCCTGTTTGTCATCAGATTGAGTTCTCCTGCGAAACAGGGCACCGACATACGGTAAATCACCAAAGAAAGGCGTCTTGGTAACAGATTCCGTGGTTTGGGTGGTGAAGATTCCACCCAGGACAATGGTTTCACCGTTATCAACCAGAACCTGTGTTTTCACGTTGTTGGTGTTAATACTTGGCACGCCGTTGAACACAGCACCGACGGTATCCTGCTTAACCGACAGCTCCATGATGATCCGATCATCCGGCGTAATCTGCGGTTTCACCGCCAGTTCCAACGTCGCAGACTTAAATGACACTGAAGTTGCACCACTAGAAGACGCTTCCTGGTAGGGGATTTCAACACCGGAAGATATGGTCGCTTCCTGCTTGTCCGCGGTAATTACTTTAGGCCGTGCGATGACTTCAGCATGGCCGGAAGTTTCAAGTGCCGATATTTCCAGATCGAGTAAGTACTTATCTGTGACAAGCCCAATGGCGTACGAAGTCGCATCTGCTGCGCTAATACCAAGATCCACAACGAGGTGATCCGGACTGGTGAACGAAAGTTCACCATCATCAAGCGACTCGCGTACCTCCTGCACCGTGGTCAGGGACCCGCCGCTGGTGGACAATACAGAATTGCTATTATAGGTACCAAAACCCAGGCCACCCCAGCGAACACCCAATGATTCGCTGAAATTCGAACTGGCTGTGACGATTCGCGCTTCAATCAGCACCTGCCGTACAGGTACGTCCAGCTTTTCCAGCACCGCACGAAACTCATTAATCTTCTCGGTAGTCTCTGTCAATATAATCGAGTTGGTTCTTTCATCGACAATCACCCCTCCGCGACCGGACAGGACACCGCTGCCTTCACCGCTGCTTTCAAACAAAGCAAAAATCTCTGCGGCATTGGCATAACGAACTTTTATGAACTCTGTTCGTAAAGGTGCCAACTCAGAAATTTGCTGTCTGCTTTCCAACTCCAGCTTTTCTCGAGCTGCCAGTTCTGCAGCGGGTGCTATCATCAGTACATTGCCAATCTCACGTTTGTCCAGGCCTTTGGTTTTCATAATGATATCAAGTGCCTGATCCCAGGGAACATTCTTTAACCGCAATGTAATTCGTCCGCTCACGGTGTCACTTGCTACCAGATTCTGGTCTGTAAAATCCGCAATTAACTGCAGCACGGACCTGATTTCAATATCCTGAAAATTGAGAGACAATTTTTCGCCACGAAAGCGAAACATGGCATTGAGAGATGATTCCAGTTCAGCGTTTGTCAATGGCTTCACTTCAAGTGTGAATATGTCATCTGCCTGATATGCGAGATAGTCATAGTCGCCTGTTGGCTCAATGAGCAGAATCGTGTTATCCGCTTCCAGCAGCGCATCTACGGTCAGTACAGGTGTCGCAAAATCTGTGACGTCTAACCGACGCTGCAGCCTTGCGGGAATATGGGTGCCGCTGAATTCCACTCTGATTTTCCCGCCTTCACTAATGACGTCGACACCAGCCCCGGGATTTGATAACTTCACAATAACCCGACCCTCACCGAGTTCTCCACGGCGAAAATCAATATCTTCGACGACGGGTTGATTGCCTCTCTGCGGCTTTTGTACCTCTTCCTTTACCCCATCAGTGAAACTAATGCCACCATCGCCAGAGGTATACCCGGATCCATCCTGCCTGCCAACGAGCACCAGCAAGTCGTTACCCTGAACTCTTGTCGAATACCCCACCAGTTCAGTCATCGAGACAATGACCCTGGTCCGGTCACCGGCTTCCACGACAGTTACGCTGCGTGCATTGCCGTTACCCAGGGGGTGGTATTTTGAGTCAAGGCCACTGCTAACGCCCTTCAGGTCAAGCGCGATTCTAGCTGGTTGCTCGATCGTATAACCCGTCGGAGACGGCGGCGTGCCATCAAAATGCATACGAATTTCAATCTTGTCGCCTGGCAAAGTAGAAAACTCTATGTTTTCCATGTTTACCTCGGCGATCGCGTTCCACGACGTGGTAAGACTGAAAACCAGGCAGAAGAAAACGACAATCCTGGCCAAACCTGGCCTGTATATCTTTCCTTTTACTTGTTTAGCTCTTGCAAACATCATTTCTCGCCCCTGTTTTGGCAGAAGAGCAATTCACTAATCGGAATCGCCTTTCAATTCTATCGATCTCGGTCTTCGGAGCCACCCTTGGGCTCCATCCGTCACTATCTCTGTGATATCAATCCTTGCATCATTAATACTGTCGACCTTGCCCCATGCAGTGCCCATGTAGTCACCTACCTGGACTCTATGAACGCCTCCACTGCCGTCCTGAACCAGGGCCCAGGTATCATTGTTTTGCTCTAGCGTCCCCACCATTTGCAGAGAAGCAATATTGAAACGTTCAAGGTATTGCTTGACGTGGTCCTTGGGAGGTTTAACGCCAATGTTTCTTCGTTGTTGTTCACTTTTTACCTGTACCACCACAGGTGCTTCGAATGGGCTACGACGGTTCGACGCGCCATAGGTAAATGGTTGGTAAGGTTCAAATTCAGGTAAAGGGGCGATACTGCCACGGGGCTGTTTTTCTACTTTCGACATAAATAATTTAATATCAACATAGTCATCACCCGCCTCACACGAAGCAAGCAAAACCACACAGGCTATTAATAGACAAGGTTTAAGCATGTTCGAGATAGGTGAGTATTGCTGATTCAAGTAGTGCATCCTCAACTTTTATCATCATTGTATCGGTAGGTCCGGGCCAGAATCTGCATGGTTAACAACCCGGCTGTACCTTTGCTTGCTTTCGCCGGAGCAATTGTAAAATCATGCAAAGTAACGATACGGGACAAATCAGCGACATCGCTGACAAACGAACCAAGCTCGTGATAGGTTCCGTTGACAACAATTTTGATGGGTTTCTCAATGTAAAATTCGTGCTTTACTTCTTTCTGCAAATCGATACTTGTGAACGACAGGCCATTTTTTAGCCCTACCAGAGTGATATCTTCAATCAACCCCGGAATTTCTGTATCAGCCGGTAACTGCCTGACAATTGCCTGGAATGACTCCTCCATTTCAATTTGCTGCTTCCTGTAGCCATCCAAATGAATCGCCTGCATATATTTCTTTTCATAGTCGGTCCGAAGATTCATTTCTGATCTTTGCACCTTTGTTAATTCGGCCTGCAGATTGGTCACATGGAAGAAATAACCCGCGCCTAGAGCGCCCATAAAGACAAGTGACCAAATGATGACTTTGACTGCTACCGGCCAGGAACCAACCTGGTTCAGGTCACTAAGCTGATCGGTATCAAAGTTCTTTAAGCTTTCTAGCATGTCTTCTGAAAATGCCATTTGCTAATCCGCCTCGCCTTCTTTCACCGGGGTCGCTTGACTAACGCTCAGGGAAAACTTACTGGCCTGTGGGCCAAAACTGGTATCCGCCTTGATCGCGGTCACATTAGGTGTTGTAAACCAGGCAGAATCCTCAAAATTTCTTAGCTGGCTCGAAATACGATTGTTGGATTCGGCGACTCCCTGGATAGCGATCGCTTTGCCTTTCAAAACAACTTTTTGGAAAAAAACACGATCTGAAAGTTTGCGTGCCAATTCATCAAAAAGGCGCACGATGATAGGGCGGTTACCCTGCAATTCCTGAATTACCTGCATGCGTGAGAGTAGCTCGTTACGTGTTTTCTGCAGCTGTTTGATTTCTGAAATTTTCTCTTCAAGAACCTTAATTTCACTCGTCAGGAAACTGTTCCGGTCATTTTGGGTATCTATTGAGTTGTTGTAAAAACGATCAACACCAAAAACAATCACACCTGCGAACACCACTACGCTGACAAGTATGCGTAAGAATTCCTGTTTCTTCTCCTCCCGTAGCTCTTCTCGCCACGGCAGCAGGTTAATTTTTATGTCGGCCATTTAGTCAAAACTCCGCAATGCCAGACCACATGCAATCATCAGTGCGGGGGCATCAGCATTTAGACCAGCCTCGTTCACCTTCGAAGATAGAGCCATGTTGACGAAGGGATTCGCCGTGGTCGTTGGTGTACCGAGTTTCGCTGATACCATGTCCGCCAGACCTTCAATGGATGCCGTTCCGCCAGCCAGGATTATGTGGTCAACGTCGTCGTAGGCACTCGATGAATAGAAAAACTGCAATGAGCGGGTGACCTGCTGCACAACTGCTTCCTTAAAAGGCTGTAAAACTTCGGTTTCATAATCATCAGGTAACCCACCTTGCTTCTTCGCAAGTCCCGCTTCTTCAACGGACAAACTGTACCGTCTTTGTATTTCTTCGGTGAGCTGCTTGCCGCCAAACAGTTGTTCCCTGGTGTATGGCGTGCCTGAATCAGTCAGTACGCTCAACGTTGTCATCGTTGCTCCTATGTCGACAATGGCGATTATTTTCTCTTCCTCTTCATCTTCATCAACAAACTGGCCACGAACCAGCCCGAAGGCTCGCTGCATACAATGTGCTTCAATATCAACCACTTTAGCCTTGAGTCCACCTTGCTCCAGCGCTTCTTCCCTGATCTCTACATTTTCACTCCGGCAGGCAGCCAGCAGAACTTCGACTTGCTCTTCATTACGAGGTGAGGGCCCCCTGACTTCAAAATCCAGGGCTACTTCATCGAGCGGATACGGAATGTATTGGTCGGCCTCGACCTGAATTAAATTCTCCATCTCGTTTTCACTAAGCGTGGAGGGCATTTCAATGGGCTTGGTAATGACAGCAGAACCTGCAACTGCAACAGCTGCATTTTTCACCTTGGTTTTTGACCTGGCGACGAGACGAGCAATAGCTTCGCCCACACCTTCGACGTCACTAATATTTTTCTCAACAACGGCATTACCGGGCAACGGTTCAACCCCGTAGCTCTCGACCCGGTACTTGTTACCTGATCGACTCAACTCCAGCAATTTGACCGAGGTAGAACTGATATCCAGTCCCAGCATGCTAGTCGGTCCTTTATTGAAAAAACTAAACACTGCAAATTCCTATTCAGTACACATACTTACGTGCGATACGTGAAAGATCACATTAGATACCACTCTTAACCTAAGAGCAAACAATTTAATTGAATGAAGTGACGTAATTCCTTCATTTACTTATATTTTTTCGGTTTTTAAGTGGGCAAATAAAATCGACATTTGTGCCGAATTATATGATCAAACCTATCATGTTTATTTGCTCTGGTTCACATTTTTGGCAACCTGTTAAGAAAGTGACTATTTTATTAACTTTCACCAATTTCTCGACCGTCATCTGCCAATTACACTTATACTACCCATCCAGACAATCTAACTTCGAGCATTGATGCGAACCTTTGCAACCAGCATCCTTTGGACAATAATTGGCGCATTGAGTGGCATCGTTCTGGTTCTTTCCGCCGCATTCCTATACCTGAACCCACAGATCCCCGACGCTGCCACCTTCAAGGGCGTCAAACTACGTGCTCCGTTAAGAATATATTCTGCAGATAACAAGCTAATTCAAGAGTTCGGCGAACGCCTCACCCCGGTTACCTACGATCAGATACCCCCCCTGTTTATCCGCGCCCTGCTCGATACTGAGGACAAACGGTTCTTTGAGCACAGTGGCATCGATATCATCACCGTCGCCAATGCAGCCTGGCAGCTGATTCGAAACAAGGGTTCAATCAAGACCGGTGCCAGCACAATCACCATGCAACTGGTAAAGAATATCTCAGGCCAAAGTGAAGTCAGGTTCATACGCAAGTTCAAGGAAATGCTTCTGGCTCTAAAGATCGAACGCGAACTCAGCAAGGAAGAGATCCTGACGCTATACCTGAACATTATCCCGTTCGGAAAGCACGCCTTTGGCATTCAGGCAGCTGCCCAAACCTACTATGGCAAAGACGCCGGTGAATTGAGCCTGGCGCAATTAGCCATGCTGGCAGGCGTGCCCCAGGCACCTGAAAAAGGCAACCCGATTAATGGGCCGGAACGGGCTACTGCCCGCCGAAATCTTGTGCTATTCCGCATGCTTGGCCAGGAATCAATCATCCAGGAACAATACGAGATTGCGGTAAATGCGCCCATAACAACTGAAGTATTTGGCAGAGATATTGCGCTACCCGCTTTATATGTAGCTGAAATGGTACGCAAGCACTTACTTACAGAATATGGCACAAACGCATACAAACGCGGGTTTATCGTCCACACAACGATAGAAAGTCACAGACAGCAAGCGGCAGAACAGGCGGTTCAGGTTAAATTAAACGAATACGACCGGCGTCACGGATATCGCGGACCGGATCATAGCCATATCGATGGGACAGAAGAGTTCATCGTTGCCCCTGAATATGGTTATCCCACAAACTTTGTCGAAACCCTCGAGAATTCCCAGATACTCGGCAACCAGTCACCCGGTATCGTTATCGCTGTCCGGGAGTCGGAAGTAGACGTTCTGACGCAATCCCAGGAAGTCGTTACCATTGCCTGGCAAGGTCTGGAGTGGGCCAGGCCATACATCGATGTCGATACTCGCGGACCGAAGCCAAAAATCGCCGGGGATATCGTCAATATTGGCGACGTTATCAGATACGAGGAATCCGAGGCAGGAGAGTTTTCACTCGGCCAAGTACCCGATATTCAGGGTGCCCTGGTGTCACTTAACCCAAACAATGGTGCCATTGTAGCCCTCGTCGGTGGTTACGATTTCAGAGCCAGGCAGTATAACCATGCGAACCAGGCCCAGCGTCAACCGGGCTCGAATTTCAAGCCATTCTATTACGCAGGTGCGATGGAAAACGGCTTGACGGCAGCTTCCATGTTTAACGATGCACCCATCGTCTTACCAGGTGGTGAGCTGGAAGAGGTCTATCGACCACGCAATTCCGGCAATGTCTTCCATGGCAATCTCCGGCTACGGGAAGCGTTGTACCGCTCAGTTAACCTTGTTTCGTTGCGGGTAGTGCTTGATTTCGGCCCGAGTAATGTCGTCAATTACGTCAGGCGATTTGGCTTCGACACGAGTAACTTTCCGCACGATGTCCAACTGGCTTTCGGTGGCGGTACTATCGCCCTGACGCCGCTGGAAGTCGCAACGGGATATGCGGCTTTCGCAAACGGGGGTTTCAAGGTAGATCCTCACGTCATTTCGGAGATCACGTCGATCAATGATGACACCGTTTTCCTGGCTCAACCTGCCACGGTCTGCCAGGACGCAGATTGCCTCGAGCTACCTCAGGCAAAACGTATCATTGAGCCCAGGGTTGCTTATGTCATGAACAGCATTTTATCCGATGTCATTGTCCGGGGAACCGGCACTAAGGCTTTTCGGGCACTCAAACGACGAGACTTGAAAGGGAAAACTGGCACCACAAACGATGCTGATATCTGGTTTTCAGGATTTACCCACGACCTGGTCACAACGACCTGGGCGGGATTCGACAACAACAGCCCGGTAGGTCGACGAGAATGGGGCTCCACTACCCCGATCGAAACCTGGATAGCCTACATGAAGGAGGCACTGCCACCGGAAAATGAATCTTCCACTCTCCCCTTTCCCGACAAGCTGGTAAAATTGAGAATAGACCCGTTAACTGGATATCGGGCAAATACCAATGACCCAAACGCTATTTTCGAGATGTTCAGGGAAGAATATGCCCCGGATGCTGCGCCGCATTCAACGCCAGATTCCCCCACTCTGGCCAATCAGAAAGATGAAGACACGGGTGAACCTTTGCAGCAAATTTTCTGATTGCCTCGTGTCAACTTAGGACTCTGTGCACATTACCTTTCTTTAGAATTTGGTCTTAATATTGCGGCAACGAACTGACTGGGGCAACGCCCGAATCAATGGCGGCCTGCGCTACAGCCATTGCTACCCGTTCTAACAAACGGGGATCCATAGGTTTTGGTATGATGTAGTCCGGGCCAAATTCCAGCTCTTCTATACCCTCATAGGCAGCAATCACTTCTGAAGGTACGGGTTCTTTCGCCAGTTGCCGAATCGCGTGCACCGCTGCCATTTTCATCTGTTCATTAATATCAGTCGCTCGAACATCCAGTGCTCCACGAAACATGAACGGAAAACAAAGCACGTTGTTTACCTGGTTGGGGTAATCAGACCTGCCCGTTGCCATAATCACATCATCCCGCACAGCATTGGCGATCTCTGGGCTTATTTCGGGATCCGGGTTTGCCATTGCGAACACAACAGGCTTCGGTGCCATGGCCTTGAGGCTATCTTCATCCATCAGGTTGGCTCCCGAAACGCCAATAAACACATCAGCATCTTCGCAGGCATCCAGCAAATTTCTCTTGTTTGTTTTTTGTGCAAACTGTTCTTTATAGACAGATAAGTCGTTTCGATCTGTGTGGCACACACCTTTCGAATCGAGTAAGTAAATATTACTTTTTACAGCTCCCAGCTCCAGTAGCAGTTTCAAAATCGCAATGGCAGCCGAGCCAGCCCCAAGGCAGACAATCCGCGCATCCCCCAGATCCATGCCTCTAAGTTCAAGAGCGTTCAACAGACCTGCGGCGGTCACAATCGCTGTACCGTGTTGGTCGTCATGGAACACCGGGATATCCAGCAACTCTTTCAGACGACGCTCAATTTCGAAACAAGCCGGGGCACCGATGTCTTCAAGGTTAATGCCACCGAAGGTAACGGCAATATTTGCCACTGTCTGGACAAACTCATTCACATCCTGACAAGTCACTTCGATATCAAAGCAGTCAACATCTGCAAACTTCTTAAACAACAGGGCCTTGCCTTCCATTACCGGCTTACTCGCCAGGGCACCCAAATTACCCAGACCTAGAATGGCAGACCCATTGCTGATAACGCCGACCAGGTTTCCTATTGCAGTATATCTATAAGCTGTTTCTGGATCTTTGCCGATCTCTTTTACCGGCTCCCCCACGCCAGGAGAATAGGCCAATGCCAAATCGTTCGCATTGTCGGCCTTTGTGGTTATCGATAACGCAATCTTTCCCGGGGTGGGTTCTGCGTGATAGCGCAGGGCTCGCTCCTTCATGCTCTCCTTGTCCATCATGGTTTTACCTGGCTCCTGCCTGAGAAACTAAATCTGGCTCAAAAAAAAAGTGCCAATGGCACCTTTTTTTCTTGCTTTACATTTCTTGTGCTTTCGCTTTTCGCCGAATCTACTTGCTGCCTCGATTCCCGAAACGCTTGTTAAAGCGATCAATTCTACCTGCAGTATCAAGAATCTTCTGTTTACCCGTGTAGAAAGGGTGGCATTGTGAGCAAACTTCCAGGTGAATATCTTCACACATGGTTGAACGCGTTTTGATTACATTACCACAACTGCATGTCGCGGTGATTTCTTCATATTTTGGATGGATTTCTGCTTTCATACTCTGACCTCTATTGCGATGCCTTGCTTGCCAAAACACCCTGACCCGGCTGCCGCGAGGGGCGCAATCATACCAGAGAAAAATGGAATCGCAAGCCACAAGTCCAATCTGCGGGCTGAAGGGTTGAATACCGCGAGTTTCAACATAATTATGAGACCCAAATAATGCATAATGCCATGTGATCACCACCAGTTTTCTAATCCGTGAAGCCAGTTTACCTAGATATTGCTGTACCAGTCCCGTTACGCCAGAGCTTCCATTATCTGCCTCCGGAAGACACTGACGCCAGCCAGTTATTGCCTGGCATCAGGGTGGAAGTACCTTTTGGACGTCAAATCCTCATTGGCATTCTGTTAGCAACATCAACCCGGGCGAGTTTTGACCCAGGGAAGATTAAAAACGCAATTCGAATCATTGATTCTTCACCGGTATTCGACGATGCACTCTTTTCCCTCTGTCGCTGGGCCGCAGATTATTACCAGCATCCCATTGGGGATGTCTTGCACACAGCATTACCAATACTCCTCAGGCAGGGAGAAGCCACCAGTCAGATAACTGAACGGCTTATGCCAACAGAAACAGGAGAACGGCCAGAATCAATCGACAGCCTGACTCGCGCACCTCGACAATTGTCACTGCTGAAGCAGTTGGTTGCTTCTGCCCATGGGGATGCAGATAAGGGTTTAACACGTTTTGCGTTGAAACGGACTTTGATACCAGGATCGGTGACGAACGGGCTAATTGATAAAGGTTTTGCCCAATGGTCCCGGACCGTCGAAGAAATATCACCCTTTGATAAGACTTTTCATAAGAATTCTTACAAGAAAAGCATCTTCAAAGAAGATCCCCTGGTACTTACCGAAGAACAAAGCCTGGCATTCCAGAATGTAGTGAGACCCGGTACCCACCTGCTGTTTGGAATCACCGGTAGCGGCAAAACGGAAATTTACCTGCAAGCTATTGCAAGGGTGCTCGCTCAAGGTAAACAGGCACTGGTGCTGGTCCCTGAAATAGGCCTGACGCCCCAGACTATACGGCGTTTTGAATCACGCTTTCGGACTCCAGTGGTTGCGCTTCATTCCGGCCTGACAGACAGGGAACGCCTGCACGCCTGGCGCCAGGCAAAGCAGGGTGGAGCTGCCATCGTCATCGGTACACGATCAGCCGTATTCACACAACTACACAACCTGGGTCTGATCGTCGTTGACGAAGAGCATGATCCCTCTTTCAAACAACAGGAGGGATTTCGTTACTCTGCCAGGGATATCTCCGTTCTTCGCGGAAAAATGCAGGCAGTCCCGGTGATCCTCGGTAGCGCAACACCGTCACTGGAGAGCTACAACAATGCAATCTCAGCCAGGTACCAGCTGGTTACACTCCTCTCCCGACCGAATAAAGCAAAAACCGCCCAGTACCATTTGATTGGTACACAACATGAAACACTGGACGATGGATTCTCTTCAGCACTGGTACACCTGATCCAGCAACACCTGGCGCAGGAAAACCAGGTGCTGGTGTTTTTAAACCGACGGGGGTTTTCACCCGTTCTTCTTTGCCGGGCCTGCGGCTGGATCGCCGAATGCAATCGCTGTGACGCTCGAATGACTTACCATCTGGCCCTGCACAGTTTAATTTGCCATCACTGCGGGGTTCGATCCAGGGTAACCCAAAACTGTGCTGACTGTTCATCCGATCAGTTGGTCCCGCTTGGCCTCGGCACCCAAAGGCTGGAACACAGCTTAAAGAACCTTTTTCCTGACCAGAAGATCGTTCGTATTGATCGGGACTCAACCCGCAAAAAAGGGGCGATGGAACAAATTACCAATGACATCAACCAGGGTGAGCCTGCGATTCTGGTCGGTACTCAACTGTTGGCCAAAGGACATCATTTTCCCAATGTGACACTGGTCGCTATTGTTGATATAGATTCCGGCTTCTACAGTTCAGATTACCGTGCTATTGAACGCATGGGTCAGTTGTTACTGCAGGTTGCGGGCCGGGCTGGTAGAGAGAGCAAACCCGGCACGGTGGCAATCCAGACCCGGTTTCCCGATCAGCCTATTCTGCAAACCCTGATTAATGACGGTTACAAAACCTTTGCCGAGAATCTACTGGCCGAGCGGTCTAGATACGACCTACCGCCGTTCTCCTACCAGGCTGTCGTAAGGGCAGAGGCAACAAAAGCTGGTCTGGCCATGGCGTTCCTCTCCCTGTTAAGTAAAAACACACCAGCCAGCCCCTCTGTATCCACGTTGGGCCCTATTCCCTCGAGCATGGAGAAACGTGCCGGGAAACATCGCGCGCAATTACTCTTCGCCAGTAAGGACCGACGTTCGCTGCAGGCCAGCCTTGCCCGTTGTGTTACGTTCGCGGAAGACAGTGCAGCTGCCAGAAAAGTCAGATGGTCAATTGACGTTGACCCTGTCGACTTATTTTAAATCGTCTTTGTTACACTCCTTGTCACACTCTTTGTTACACTTCCTATACCTTAATGATAAGAGAAGACCCGGGAACAAAGGTGGAGGTTCATGCCACAAGATTATGCCAAAAGACATACCACTATCTCTGATTCATCAATAAGTATGCCACGCTGGGCCGTGTTCATCATCGGGTTCCTGTTCGGAATGTTCACCATGTTTCTTATCTACTTGTGGAAATTCGTCCCGCTCGATGCAGCCACCCATACCAAAAGTCCCATTGCAGATATTATCTCTGACAAAAAACTCTCTCGTCTAAACCGCACCATCAAAGAAGAGATCGAGGAGATCCAATGGGACTTTTACGAGATATTTCCTAAATCAGAAGTACCAATCGTCGAAGAATACGCGCCCCGCGGTGAGAAGATCGTTACCCAGGAAAATTATTCATACGCGTTGCAAACCGGATCGTTTCAAAATCCGGATGATGCCAACAGACTCAGGGCAGAACTTATCCTCATCGGCATGCATGTCTACATTCAGGAAATCAACAACGACAATATCAAGTGGCACCGGGTACTGGTGGGTCCTTTTGACTCGAAACTGGAGTTAGATCGCGCACGGGATCGCCTGGCTCAAGCAAACATTGAATCAATTCGGTTAAGAATGAACCAGTAAACTCCTGCGCCGCCCACCGGGGAAATCAGCCAGGAAAACAGGCGGTTGAAATATTGACCCCATGCCCCCACTTATTAAAAGCTACGAACCAGGAAACCAGGGAACTATCAGTGGAACAATTTAGAGGCACCACCATTTTGTCTGTGCGCCGCGGTAATTCAGTTGTCATTGGTGGCGATGGGCAGGTTTCCATGGGCAATACGGTCATGAAGGGTAATGCTCGCAAGGTCCGACGACTATACAAGGACAATGTGATCGCTGGTTTCGCCGGTGGAACAGCAGATGCCTTTACCCTGTTTGAACGCTTCGAAGGTCAATTGGAAAAGCACCAGGGCCACCTGGTCCGTGCCGCCGTCGAACTGGCCAAAGACTGGCGAACTGACCGGGCATTACGCAGACTGGAGGCTTTGTTAGCCGTTGCCGACAAAGACGCCTCCCTGATTGTCACCGGTAACGGGGATGTCATAGAGCCGGAACATGGCATCATGGCAATCGGCTCCGGTGGTCCCTTCGCCCAGGCAGCTGCAAATGCCCTGATCGACAACACTGAACTTGGTGCACGGGATATTGTCGAAAAAGGACTCGCCATTGCCGCAGACATCTGCATTTACACCAATCACGAACGCACTATCGAAGAGATTACATTTTAGCTGTTAGAACTACTGTGAGAACTAAGGCACGGACTTGACATGTCGAACATGACCCCCCGCGAGATCGTCCACGAGTTGGACAAGCATATTATCGGCCAATCGAGTGCCAAGCGTGCGGTGGCTATCGCACTGAGAAACAGATGGCGGCGTTTACAACTCGACGAAAGGCTTCGAGTAGAAA
Organism: Gammaproteobacteria bacterium; assembly: GCA_012960755.1. The sequence continues at coordinate 45,896 of DUAT01000041.1, read as the reverse complement.
TATCGCCGAAAAATATTCTGATGATCGGCCCGACAGGCGTGGGTAAAACTGAAATTGCCCGTCGTCTGGCGAGGCTCGCAGCAGCGCCGTTCGTCAAGGTCGAAGCCACCAAGTTTACCGAAGTTGGTTATGTAGGCCGGGATGTTGAATCTATCATCAGGGACCTCATGGACGCAGCCATTAAATTGCTCCGGGAAGAACAGTTCAAACAAGTGCAGGCCAGGGCAATTGATGCCGCAGAAGAACGCGTGCTCGATGCATTGCTACCACCTGCACGCACGGAAGATTCCATTGGAGAACGCAACAATACAACCCGGCAACTATTTCGAAAAAAATTACGCGAGGGGGATCTGGACGACAAGGAAATCGACATCGAGATGCAAGCACCCTCAATGGGCGTGGAAATAATGGCGCCGCCCGGCATGGAAGAAATGACCAGCCAGCTTCAGAATATGTTCTCGTCCATGTCTCCCGGCAAAACCAAGTCCAAAACCCTGAATGTGAAGGACGCCTTGAAGCACCTTACGGACGAAGAAGCAGGCAAACTAATCAATGAAGATGACCTGAAGGCCAGAGCAATCACCAGCGTCGAGCAAACCGGTATTGTTTTCCTTGACGAACTGGACAAGGTCGCCAAACGAGCCGAACACGGAGGCCCGGATGTGTCACGAGAAGGTGTACAGCGGGATCTTTTACCACTAATTGAAGGCTGCACCGTTTCAACCAAGTACGGAATGATCAAAACTGACCATATTCTTTTTATCGCATCAGGTGCTTTTCACCTAAGCAAACCCTCTGACCTGATCCCGGAGTTACAAGGTCGCCTTCCTATCCGTGTTGAGCTGGAGGCCCTGACCGTCAGGGACTTTGAAAGAATTCTGGAAGAACCTGATGCCTCACTCACAGAACAATACCAGGCACTGATGCAGACTGAAGACCTGCAGTTGAGCTTTACCGCGGAAGGTATTACCCGCATAGCCGAGATTGCCTGGCAAGTAAACGAACGAACTGAAAATATCGGCGCACGACGACTACATACCGTGATGGAACGACTCCTGGAAGAAATATCCTTTGATGGCGGAGACAGATCGAACCCGGATCCCGTGGTAATCGATGCTGCATACGTGGACGCACATCTGGTGGATCTGGCTAATGATGACGACCTGAGCAGATACATACTCTAGCCCGGATAATTCCAGGAAAACAAAAGATGATCCCGCAAGAAATTAAACTTCACCAGGTCTCCGGATTGTTAGAACTCGTGTACGAAGACGGTGTTACGTTTAACCTGTCCGCCGAATATTTAAGGGTCTTCTCTCCCTCCGCAGAAGTACAGGGTCACAGACCTGACCAGGCCGTACTGCAAACCGGCAAGCAGATGGTGAAAATCGCCAACCTGGTTCCCCAGGGGAACTACGCGATTCGCATCGAATTCTCTGACGGTCACGATACGGGGATCTTCAGTTGGCAATACCTGTTTGAACTCGGCGGCAAACAGGAAGACAACTGGGCCGCATATCTCAAACAACTCGAAGATGCCGGTAAGTCACGTCAACCACAGTTCATTGCCGTCGGACGGGACTAGTCCAGGCTAGGAAGCTGACCGAGAATAGAAACCGTCGCGATGTGAAGCTGATTTGAGTCAGATTGTTGTGTCGTGTACACAAACGCGGTACACAGGCGTAAAATGTACCTATGACTGAAAAAAAGACTGACGAAGAGACCACACATTTCGGATTCAAGAAGGTTCCGATCCGCGAAAAGGCGAGTAAAGTCGCCGAAGTTTTCCATTCTGTTGCTTCAAAATACGACCTGATGAATGACGTGATGTCCCTCGGTAGTCATCGCTTGATGAAGCAATTTGCAGTTGAACAAACCTCAGCTCGAAAAGGCCACACAATCCTGGATCTTGCGGGCGGCACAGGGGATCTGGCTGCCAGGCTGGCACCCATGGTGGGTGATGCTGGTCAGGTTATTCTATGTGATATCAACCAGTCCATGCTATCCCAGGGCCGTGATCGGCTCCTCGACAAGGGGATTGTCGGCACTGTCACTTACCTGCAGGCAGACGCAGAAAACCTCCCCTTGCCAGACGAGCATTTGAACGCAGTCACCATCGCCTTCGGATTGCGTAACTTTACTCGCAAGGAAGTCGCCCTGGAATCCATGTTGCGAGTCTTAAAACCTGGCGGCCGGTTGGTGATCCTGGAGTTTTCGACACCAAAAAACGCGGTCATCAAGTCGGCTTATGAAAAATTTTCAGGGTTCTGGCCTAAGATTGGTAAAACGCTGACAGGTGACCAGGACAGCTACCAGTACCTGGTTGACTCCATCAAGATGCATCCCGACCAGGAAGCGTTAAAACAAATGATGCAGGATGCCGGGTATGTTAAATGCGTTTATCACAATCTACTCAATGGCATTGCCGCGATCCACGTTGGTCGTAAACCAAGGGATTCAAATCCGTCGGATAATTCTGCTGAAGGTGGTTCTGCTGAAGATAGTTCCGCCGAAACAAGCTCGTAGACATAAACATGCGAATTCTACGTATTTTTAAAATATTATTCATCGCTGCGCGACACAGGCTCGATCGCCTGCTGCCTCAGGCGGTGCTGCCACTCTGGCTAAAAATTCTGCTATTGCCACTTCGGCTATTTCCTGAACCGAAGGAATCGCCAGCAGCCTCGCTGCGAATCATGTTCGAACAACTCGGACCTATCTTTGTAAAATTCGGTCAAATACTCTCCACACGACGAGACCTGTTCGAACCAGATACCGCGGACGAATTGCAGAAGCTGCAGGACCAGGTGCCGCCCTTCCCAAGCGAGTCAGCCCGGTCTGTTGTCGAACAAAGCCTTGAGAAGCCCATTGATGAGTTATTTGACAATTTCGAAGATATTCCTCTGGCCTCCGCGTCCGTCGCCCAAATTCATTGCGCTCATTTGAAAACCGGAGAAGAAGTCGTTGTTAAGATCATCCGCCCGGGCATCGAAAAAGTCGTCAGGAAGGACCTCGAGATCATGCACCTGTTGGCAAGATTGCTGTTGAAGATCTGGAAAGATGCGATCCGCTTGCACCCTGACGATATAGTTAGAGACTACGAACGGGTAATTCTCGACGAGCTCGATCTTCAACTGGAAACTGCCAATACAATTCGGTTAAAGAATAATTGGGACCTGTCCGGCAAGCTCTATGTGCCCCAGGTTTACCAGGACTATTGTCGAAAGGACGTCATGGTAATGGAACGAATATACGGCATGAGTTCAGCAAATGTCACAGCCATGCGTGAATCTGGCGTCGACATGAAAAAACTCTCTCATCTCGGTGTGGAGATTTTTTTCACTCAGGTCTTCGAAGACAATTTCTTCCACGCGGATATGCACCCGGGTAATGTGTTTATTGATGCTACCGACCCGAAGAATCCGACTTATATTGCCCTCGACTGCGCCATCATGGGCTCGCTGACTGAAGCTGATAAGTCTTACCTCGCGAAAAATCTGCTGGCTTTTTTCCAACGTGACTATCACGAGGTAGCGCGATTACATGTTGAGAGCGGCTGGGTCCCGATGGACACTGATATCAGGGAATTTGAGACCGTCATCAGGAGCGTCTGCGACCCTATTTTTCAAAAACCCATCAAGGAAATATCATTCGGTAGAATGCTGGTCAGCCTGTTCCAGACCGCCCGGCGCTTTGATATGGAGGTCCAGCCCCAATTGGTGCTGTTGCAAAAAACGTTACTCAATATCGAAGGAATGGGCCGGCAGATAAACCCGGACCTGGATCTGTGGGAAACCGCCGCTCCCTTTATGGAAAAATGGATGCGAGAACGTATGGGCTTCAGCGGCGTGTTTAAACGTATCACCAACAACGCGCCTTATTGGCTGGAACAGTTGCCGGACATGCCTCAACTGGCATTTGATGCGCTGAACGAGTTCAAGATGCTAAGCAGGAATAACAGAGAGCAGACCGTCATGCTGGCAAAGCTGAATACCGAACTCGCTACCCAGCGTAAGCAAAGATCCTATAGTCGTCTTGGCGGGTTCGCATTAATCCTGGCCTTGTTCGGTATTTTGTTGCCCAGCGTCGGCGCAGCAAGCCAGCAAGATGCCCTGTTGGGCGCATCCGTGCTGGGAAGCATTGGCGTCTACTGGATGTTTATCCGACCCTGACATGCTATTCTCGCCCACTTTTTACGACCTGACTATTCAATATCATGGCTATGAGTGATCCCGGCTGGCTTGCCGACGTTAAGTTCTCTGAACAGGGTTTGATTCCCGCCATCGCCCAAGATGCGGTAAGCGAGCGTATCCTGATGGTTGCCTGGATGAACCCGGAAGCACTAGTAGAGACCGTCAATTCCGGACAGGCGGTCTACTGGTCCAGATCAAGGCAGAAACTGTGGCGAAAAGGCGAAGAATCAGGGCACACCCAGCAAATCAGGGAAATCCGGCTGGACTGCGACGCAGATGTGTTAATATTAAAAGTTGAGCAAATGGGTGGCATCGCTTGTCACACTGGCCGGGAGTCATGTTTCTTCAGGATACTAAGAGATGGTACCTGGCATTCAGTAGATCCTGTCATCAAATCACCCAAGGAAATATACAAGCGTGAGTGACGATGTGCTAAAACGTCTCCAGATGGTACTGGAGCAACGAAAACAGGCGGACCCTGAAGTATCCTATGTGGCAGGTTTGTTTGACGCCGGTCTCAACAAGATACTGGAGAAAATCGGCGAAGAAGCCGTCGAAACAATACTGGCAGCCAAAGATGCGCAGGGCTCTAAACCCGATAGCCCGGAGCGAACTGAGGTTATCAGGGAAACAGCAGACCTCTGGTTTCACTCACTGGTGATGTTAAGTCACCTGAATATAGACTATAGCGAACTGCTGACAGAACTGGAAAATCGATTCGGCACTTCGGGCCTGGCTGAGAAAGCGGCCCGGAGCACGTAAAGAAGGAGACAAAAAATGTCATTTGGTGTAACAGAACTCATTATCATTGCAGTAATCGTATTGCTTCTGTTTGGGACTACAAAACTGAAATCGCTGGGCAGCGATCTTGGATCAGCAATCAAGGGATTCCGATCTGCTATGGACCAGGACGACAAGCCAGCACAATTGAAAGCAGACGATCCCAAAACAATACCGGAAGCCACACAAAAAACAGAAGTTGAAACAGCAGCCAAGAAAGATTCATAACAACTGATGTTTGATGTCGGATTCCCCGAAATACTCCTTGTCAGCGTGGTTGCTTTGCTCTTTATCGGACCTGAACGGCTACCGGAAACCGTCCGCACCATAATGCTATGGTTGGGCAGAATCCGGACAAGTTTCGCAAATATCAAAACCGAGATCGAGCAGGAAATAGGCGCTGACGAAATTCGACGGCAAATTTACAACGAGTCGATCATGACCGAACTGGACAAATCGAAACAACAGATCCAGGACGCCATACAAACAACAGACAATACGATTAGCGAATTAAAAAACACCATTAGTAACCCACTCCAAAGCAGTCACACTGAAGACGAACCGCTGCAGGATATTTCAGCAAAACCGGAAAAAGCAGAGCCAGACAGTGACGAAGCAAAACGATCAGAATCCGGAGGCTGAAGGCCAGCCCCTTGTAGAACACCTGATTGAACTGCGTTCTCGCATACTTCGAGGACTGGTTTCAATACTGATTATTTTCCTGCCGTTGTTTTATTTCGCCAACGAAATTTATCATTTCGTCTCTGCACCACTACTTGCGGTCCTGCCGGAAGGAACCAGCATGATCGCAACAGAAGTTGCTTCGCCGTTTTTAACACCCTTCAAACTTACCCTGGTACTGGCAATATTTATTGCCATGCCCTATATCCTGCATCAGCTGTGGAGCTTTATCGCGCCCGGTCTGTACAAGACTGAAAAGCGCCTCGCGATGCCCTTGCTGGTGTCCAGTATCGTGTTGTTCTACACAGGCATTGCGTTTGCCTTCTATGTGGTGTTTCCGCTGGTATTCAGCTTCTTCACGCGAGTTGCCCCGGAAGATGTCACTATAATGACGGATATCAACCGTTACCTTGATTTTGTACTCAAGCTGTTTTTTGCATTTGGACTCGCTTTCGAGATTCCCATCGCCACCGTACTAGTGGTGTGGACAGGTGCCAGCACGGTTGAGAGTCTGCGGGCCAAACGCCCTTATGTCATCGTTGGCTGTTTTGTGCTCGGCATGCTATTGACACCGCCAGACGTGATTTCCCAACTCCTGCTGGCAGTACCCATGTGGGTTTTATTCGAGATAGGCATTATTTTCTCGATGGTAGTGAAACCGTCAGAGGATGCCCCGGAAAGCTAACTTAATTTACATCGACACCAACAGGGCAGTGGTCCGAACCCTTGACGTCTTTTAGAATATACGCATTCGACACTTTTCTTGCTGCACTTCGGGAAGCGAGTATATAGTCAATCCGCCACCCAACATTGTCAGCACGGGCATTGCCCCACTGTCGCCACCAGCTGTAGTGCCCCACTTCACCAGGGTGCTGTTGCCTGAAAACATCCACCCAACCGTCATCTACCCAGTCCGTCATGACCTGTCTTTCCTCCGGCAGGAACCCGCTGGATTTCTGGTTGGTCTTCGGCCGGGCAAGGTCGATTTCATGATGAGCCGTGTTGTAATCACCAACCACAAACACCGGGCCTCGTTTTCTCGCCTTGTCTATCTTTCGCTTAACCGCTTCGTAGAAGCCCAGCTTATAGGGCACTCGACTATTGTCCCTGTTTTTACCATTACCCTTTGGAAAGTAGACCGATGCGATGGCGGTGCGACCGAAGTGAGCCATAATAAACCTGCCTTCGATATCAAACCGCTCATCATCTACACTTCGGTCAATTTTTGAGGGTGCCTGGCGACTGTAAATTCCCACCCCGCTATAGCCAGGACGCTCAGCTGGTGAGAACGACGCATGCCAGCCATCCGGTGACCTGACATTCATCTCGAGTTGCTCCGGAAAGGCCCTCACTTCCTGCAAGCAGACAACATCTGCCTCACTCACCGCTATAAATTCAAGATATCCCTTCTTCACACAGGCTCGGAGCCCGTTGACGTTCCAGCTTATCAATCTCATTTTTTTCGGCTAACTCAAGGCGTTTAGAGCAACCTAAACCAGCAACTGAAAGACATCAAGAGGAACACACTGGTCACCACACCTGCAATTACAAGCGCTGGGAACTACAGCCCCTGTGTGCCATCATGAGGCATTCTTAATCGGGAGAATCATATGGACCCGCTCAAAGCTAAGACTGACCGTGTTGCACAGGATACTGAGACAACGTCGTCGGTTTACGTGCCTCCCCTGCAAATCACAGAAGGTCAACCACCACCCATCGCCGCGAACGGAGGCTTATCCTACATGTCGTTCGATCGGAATGGGGATGCGGGAACAGCTGCGGCAACGAAGGTCGCACTCACTCAGATTGCCGAGGGTCAGGGGCAGGTAATTAATGATATGCTCGACAAGGCTCCCCCAGGCCCTATTGAGACGAAGTGGGGTATAGGATTTCGTCGCTACGCGGAGTGTCTGGAATATATTCGAGCGAACAATATCGAAGCGCCTGAAGGCGGCCTGGTACTTCCGCTGCGTTACTCCATCCATGAACAACCGTCCTATTCGGTCGTCTCAAGCAATGCACTCTGGCAAGACCCGGCGCGTGAGGCTGACGCAAAAGCGCTGCGCAAGGACGAACAGGATAACGTGCGGCGATGTCTTTATTTTCCGCAGGTGATGCGCGACGCGCGACGAATCGAGGAGTACTACCCAGATCTCTCACCCAACAGCTCAGAGTGTATGGATAGGCTAGGCGTGTCGCTGGCGCACTGCGAATCAAGGTGCGAGAATTTCTATGACGCAGCCGAAGTGGAGCGTGTGTTCTACCCGGAGATGGAGAAGCTTCTGTTGGAGTTTTTCCCGGACGCGACGGACGCACTCGTGTACAACCATGACGTGTTTGATAAGCACTATGAAGGTGACCGAACGGAGGATCAGGACAACAAGAACCCCGGCGTGAACGCCAATTACGCTAACCTGGTGCACAATGACCTGAACGACAACAGCGGCCGCGTGCGCTGCCGCGAGCTACTGACAAAGAATCTGCGGAATTTCGGGCGTGAGCAACACTATACCCCGGGGCAGGCTGACGCGAAAATGTCGCGGCGATTCATGTCAATTAATCTAGCCAAGCCGATGCAGACTGTACGCCAGAACCCATTTGTGCTCTGCGCCTGGCCCTCCTTCGCCGACCAGCCGTACATTACCAATTACCGGGTCTACGATGACCGGGTCGGTGAGACAACACGCTTCACCTATCGCCCCGACCACGAGTGGTACTGGATTCCTAATCAAGAGCCGACCGAGGTCTCGATGCTCAAATGCTACGACTCTATCACCGATGGTTCCGTTTCACGCTGGTCTTTCCACACTGCCAGCATCGACCCAACCGCGCCGGACGACGCGCCCTGCCGCAAGAACATTGTTGTCCGATCTTATGTCTTTTTCTGAGAAGGCTAGCGGACAGCATTGACCAGCCCGCCACTTTAACCTTCAAGCAAGAAAGTCACAGGTCCATCATTTACCAGGCTCACCTGCATATCGGCCCCGAAAACACCGGTTGCGACTCGCCCAAACCTGGCCCTGGCGAGCCCAACAAACTCATCATACAAACCTTCCGCTAATTCCGGCGGTGCCGCGCTTGAAAACGAGGGCCTCAGGCCCTTCTTCGTATTCGCGGCAAGGGTGAACTGAGAAACCACCAGCAGGTCACCCCCCACATCGGTCAAACTCAGGTTCATATGACCCTTTGCATCGGCGAAGATGCGATAGGCAAGCACTTTATTCAGGAGTTTGTCGATGCTTTGAGCGTTGTCATGTTTCTGAACGCCAAGCAATAGCAAGATGCCGCGCTGAATCTCGCCAACGGTTTCGCCAGCAACAACAACGTCAGCGGACGACACACGTTGAATAAGACCTAACAAGTCAGCACGCTACTTTAATAGCGTAAAACGTGACTGAAAAAGCACACATGATCATTTATGGATGGTCACTAACAAGGATTACACACCAAATTCAGATTCAAACCTCAAAGCCATATCACGGGTTGCGCGAATTAGGGCATCGATCAACGCGGGTTCTGTCGCAGAATGTCCAGCCTCCCTGACAATAAACATTTGCGATACCGGCCAGGCCTCATGCAGCTCGAAGGCATTTTCCAGTGGGCAAATCATGTCATAGCGTCCATGAACAACAATACCGGGAATCGACTGTATTGCCTCAATGTCATTGATAATCTGATTGTCATCAAGAAAGCAGTTATTCGAAAAGTAGTGCAGTCCGATCAGGGAACGTGCCAGGGCACGATGGGGATCGATCATATGTTTAACAAGGCGCGCGTTAGGGTGCATGGTTGAACAATCGGACTCCCAACGGGACCATGCTTTAGCAGCAGCCATCCGTGCTAATTCATTCGACCCTTCAATTCGATTTTTATATGCTGAAATCAGGTCTCCCCGTTCATTAACGGGAATAGGTGCAACATAATCCTCCCAGTGATCAGGGTAGAATCGACTTGCCCCTTGCTGGTATATCCAGTCGATATCACTTTTTCTGCCCAGAAATATCCCGCGCAACACCAGCGCCAGTACGGCATCCGGATAAGCTTCCGCATAGACCAGACTCAGCATTGAACCGAAACCACCGCCAAACAGAATCCACTTATCAATTTTCAGGAACGCCCGGACTTTCTCCATATCAGAAAGGAGTTCACTGGTGTTGTTGTCGGTGAGATCACTATGGGGTTTCGACCGGCCAGCACCGCGCTGATCGAACAGAATAATGCGATATTTTTCCGGATTGAAGAAACAGCGGCTGTCATATTCGCAGCCCGAACCCGGGCCAGAGTGAACAAATAGTACAGGGATACCATCAGGAGTCCCGCTTTCGTCTACATAGACCTGATGTGTCTTATCGACATCAATTGTATGCCTGCTGTAGGGCTTTATCTCTGGGTAAAGTGGTAGCATCGATATGCCTTCGGAACCTTGTTAATTGACTCTTTTCATTAATCATACGCGTTCAAGCTACTTTATCCCTTCCCGCCCTTTTTCGCTCGCTTTCAGTCAACAGTTTCTTCCTGATGCGAATATTTTTTGGCGTAATTTCAACCAGTTCATCGTCATCAATGAACTCAATCGCCTGCTCCAGGCTGTGTCTGACGGGTGCATTGAGTACAACAGCCTCATCTGTGCCCGAGGCGCGGACATTGGTGAGCTGCTTTCCCTTCAGCGGGTTAACGACAAGATCATTTCCGCGAGTATGTAATCCAACGACCTGACCTTCATACACCTCGGTGTTGGGGTCAATGAATATTCGGCCCCGCGCCTGTAAATTAAACAAAGCAAAAGCAAGGCTCTTGCCCGTTGCCATACTGACTAACACGCCACTGCTGCGGCCGCCAATGTCCTGGCTGATTACGTCATCATAGTGCGCGAAGATACTGGTCATAATACCCGTGCCAGAAGTCATCGTAAGGAATTCTGAACGAAACCCAATCAAGGCACGACTGGGAGAAGTATATTCCAGTCTGACACGTCCCTTGCCATCGGGCGCAAGATTCTTAAGTGCCCCTTTCCTGCGGCCCATCTCCTCCATGACACTGCCTTGATGGGTATCTTCAACATCAAGCAATACATCCTCAAACGGCTCCTGCTTCCTGCCATCAACTTCCCGGATGATAACTTCCGGCCGGGAAACACCCAACTCAAAACCTTCCCGGCGCATGTTCTCAATCAGGATAGCCAGATGTAGTTCACCACGCCCGGATACCTTAAACCGGTCAGCATATTCCGTATCTTCGACCCGCAGGGCAACATTGTGGATCAGTTCCTGCTGCAGCCGTTCATGGATGTTTCGGCTGGTGACGTATTTCCCATCCAACCCGGCAAAGGGAGACGTATTTACCTGGAATGTCATGGATATGGTTGGCTCATCAACCACCAGGGGAGGCATGGCAATAACATGATTCGGATCACAAACTGTATCGGAGATATTCAACGGGTCCAAACCTGTTATACAAATGATATCCCCTGCACCCGCTTCATCAGTTTCTTTGCGTTCCAATCCCTGGTAACCCATCACCTGGAGGATTCTCCCCTTGCGAGTTTTACCACCGCTGGAAACAACGGAGACCTGGCTGCCTTTTTTTACCGTCCCTCTCTGTATTCGACCAACGCCGATAACGCCAACATAGCTGTTGTAATCAAGGGCACTGATCTGCATTTGAAAAGGTTGATCGAGTTCAACTGCCGGTGGTGGAACATGATCTAATATGGTCTGTAGCAAAGAGCTCATATCATCTTCAATGGCGTCCATGGACAAGCCTGCGCGACCCTGGATGGCAGAACCATAAACGACGGGGAAATCGAGCTGCTCGTCAGTCGCCCCCAATTGATCGAATAACTCAAACACTTCATCAACCACCCAGTCAGGCCGGGCACCTTCCCGGTCAATCTTGTTCACCATGAGAATCGGGTGCAGACCATTTGCAAAGGCTTTGCTGGTAACAAACCGGGTTTGCGGCATGGGTCCATCGACAGCGTCAACAATAAGCAGCACTGAATCCACCATGGAGAGGATGCGTTCGACTTCGCCACCAAAATCCGCGTGACCTGGGGTATCAACGATGTTGATCCTGTGATCATGCCACTCAAGCGCGGTATTCTTTGCCAGGATGGTAATACCACGTTCCTTTTCGATTTCATTGGAATCCATCAAACGTTCAACATCCTCCTCGCCACGCTGTAATGCACCAGCCTGCTGGAGAAGTTTGTCTATTAAAGTCGTCTTGCCATGGTCAACATGGGCAATGATGGCGATATTTCTGAGTTTATGGATCATGAATGCTCCCGGACGAAGACGCGGCATTATACATAGTCAAATCAAGGTTTAAAGGCCTGTCTGCACCAGTAGTAACAAATACCTGACATAGAACCAGGATAAGGTATAATCCGCGCCCTTCAAGGTCGCCACAAAAAGCCACAACTGACTATGAATCCAAAACCCCGTCGCGCAGTCTCACTAATCTCTGGTGGCCTCGATTCCATGCTGGCCACGAAGGTGATTCTGGATCAGGGGATTCATGTCGAGGGTATTAATTTCTACACGGGGTTCTGTGTCGAAGGCCATACCCATGCGATCCGTAAAAAAGATAAGAAGAAAGAAAAACGCAATAACGCCTTGTGGGTAGCTGAACAACTGGGCATTAAATTGCATATTATCGACGTTATCAATGAGTACAAGGATGTGCTGCTCAATCCCAAACATGGTTATGGTCAGAACCTCAATCCCTGCCTCGACTGCAAGATATTCATGGTCAACAAGGCGCAAGCCTGGGCCTGGATGGAAGAGAATCAGTTCGATTTTATCATTACCGGTGAAGTGGTCGGCCAGAGACCCAAGTCCCAACGCAAAGAAACCATGCCCATCATCGCCAGGGAATCCGGAGCCGAGGACCGTTTGTTAAGACCCTTATGTGCACGCAATTTACCTGAAACACTCCCGGAACGAGAAGGTTGGGTGAATAGGGACAAACTGTATGGCTTTCACGGCCGAAACCGCAAACCACAAATCGCATTGGCCGCAGAGTTCGGTTTTGCGGAGTATTCCCAACCCGCAGGAGGTTGCTGTTTTCTTACGGACAAGTCCTATTCCGACAAGCTTGGCGACCTCTGGCGTTCCCGTGGAAACCGGGATTATGAACTCGATGACATCATGCTGCTTAAAGTCGGTCGGCATATTCGTCCCAGGCCGAACTTCAAAATGATTATCAGTCGAGAAGAAGGCGAAAATAACTACCTTTCCGGTTATAAAAACGAGTTCCTGACAATGGAGAGCATCTCCCACAATGGGCCTTTGGTTCTTCTGGATGGCGATCCAGCCGCTGAAGATATCACGCTCGCAGCGAGAATCGTCGCCAGGTACGGCCAGGGGCGAGATGCCGGGCAGGTCGAAGTCGAAATCAGGACCGCCGCAGGTGACTTGCGTAGGGAAACCGTTAAACCCATGGCGGCGGCTGATCTTGATCCAAATTGGCATGTCTGAGCACCATAATCTCAATACCCGGCGACTATTGTGTCCACTACCGGTTATCAGAACCCAGGACATGATCAAGAGGCTCAACGTCGGAGATACCCTCACAGTTACCTGCACGGACCCTGGAGCCCTGAACGACATACCAACCTGGTGCCGAATTAATCACCACAAGATCTTAAAATCAGAAACGATTAAACAGGAAATTTATATTACTATCGAAGTTTGTGCAGACGCACCAATTTAGCCCTGACTACCCATTTTCGCGCCACGTTGGTGCGCTATCCTTCGCTGAAATGCTCCGGATAGCCCATAAATAAAGGGTTTATCTTTGGCTGTCGATAGCATATTCTTTGCTGTCTTTAAATGCAGCAGATCAACCCGACTAACCTTTTTTGGAGGACCACGATGTCTGAAAAGACTCTACAACTAATACAGGACAATGATGCACGATGGGTGGACCTTCGGTTTACTGACCCACGCGGCAAAGAACAGCATGTCACCAACAGCGCCGCAAAAATTGACGCTGACTTTTTTGACAATGGCGCCATGTTTGATGGTTCATCCATTGAAGGTTGGAAGGCGATCAACGAATCAGACATGATTCTGATGCCGGATGACGCCACGGCCATTGTGGATCCCTTCACTGAAGAAACAACCGTTAATTTACGATGCAACATCGTTGAGCCCAGTACCCTTCAGGGCTACGAGCGTGATCCCCGTTCACTGGCCGAACGTGCCGAGGCATACCTGACGTCAACCGGTATTGGCGATACGGCTTACTTTGGTCCCGAACCCGAATTCTTTGTCTTCGATGACGTCAAGTACAAGGCCGGTATGAGCGGCGCCATGTATGAGATTGAGTCCGAAGAAGCCGCGTGGATGACCGCATCGCATTTCGAAGGCGGCAACATGGGCCATCGACCCGGCATAAAGGGTGGATACTTCCCGGTTCCGCCAGTTGATTCAATGCTCGATATCCGAAATTCGATGTGTTCGGCCATGGAAGCCATGGGGTTGGAAATTGATCTCCACCATCACGAGGTTGGCACGGCAGGTCAGGCAGAAATAGGCGTACCTTTCAATACCCTGGTCACCAAAGCGGACGAGGTGCAGATTTATAAATACTGCGTTCTCAACGTCGCTCACGCGTACGGTAAGACGGCGACCTTTATGCCCAAGCCACTGGTCGGCGACAATGGCAACGGCATGCATTGTCACCAGTCAGTCTGGAAGGACGGCACCAACTTATTTGCGGGAGACGGCTATGGCAACCTGTCCCAGGAAGCCCTCTGGTACATTGGCGGCATCATCAAGCATGCCCGTGCCCTTAATGCATTCTCAAATGCTTCAACAAATTCATACAAACGTCTGGTGCCCGGCTTCGAAGCACCTTTGATGCTTGTATACTCAGCAAGAAATCGCTCTGCGTCTATCCGTATCCCTTACGTACAGGGTGGTAATCCCAAGGGTGTACGCGTCGAGGTTCGGTTCGGCGATTGCACTGCCAACCCTTACCTGATGTTTGCGTCCATGTTGATGGCTGGCCTCGACGGCATCAAGAACAGGATTGAACCTGTCGGTCCACTCGATAAGGATTTGTACGATATGCCTGCAGAAGAACTAAAAGATCTTCCCACGGTGTGCTCATCTCTCGAAATGGCGCTGGACAACCTGAACGCGGATCGAGCATTCCTGACCGAAGGCGGTGTATTTACCGATTCAATGATTGATGGTTATGTCGACCTGAAAATGGAAGAAGTTACCCGGCTGAACATGACAACTCACCCGGTTGAATTCGAAATGTACTACAGCGTGTAGGCCAGGCCAAACCTTCGAGGAGCGGAGCTCCTGCAGCTCTCTGAAAGTCTGGTAAGCGTACTGGTTACGCAGTATCAAAGCCCCAACTGGCGACCGGTGGGGCTTTTTTTGTCAGGTTTTATATGTGCTTTTTGTGGGGTTCTGGGTCAGAATACCCGCTAACTTATCGATTTGCGTACTTTTATGCTGCCACTTAAATCCCTGTTCTTACCCGGGACAATCCTGCTTCTCATTCTGCCAATCTACGCCCAATCGGCTGAGGTTTACCGGACTAAAGATGCCGACGGTAATGTCGTGTTTTCAGATCAGCCCAGCGACGAGGCCGAGGTCGTTAAGCTGGGTAAAACCATGAGCTATACGCCAGCACCCGAACTACAGACGCTGGCATCGCCAGAAGTGCCAGATGAGGTGGAAAAAGGTCCCCAATACACCGAGTTCACCATCACAAGCCCACAGGGAGAAGAGGCAATAAGGAGTAACAATGGTGATTTGCGGGTTGCCTTCACGCTCAAGCCAACGTTACAGAATAACCACTCCATTGAGTTGTTGATGGACGGAACCAGTAAACACACCTCAAAATCAGCTACTGCCATTGAACTGCCTAATGTGGACCGTGGTACCCATTCAATTCAGATGCAGGTTGTTGATGACAATTCAGGCGAAGTGATATTCTCAAGCGACAGCGTAAACGTTTCGATGATCCGAACAATACAGCGGCCACGCGCAACCCCGCACTAGATACTATCTGCACTATTCTGGTGCAATCCGGTAGCAATTATCCTATACTGAAAGTGCTGAGGCCCATATAAACTGGGCCTGGCCCATTCTGGTTTACTTTTTGCATTAACTACTGATTTGGACCGAAACGCGCACCAGAAGTGTGTATCTACAAATCATAATGACGGCAAGACGCCCAATAGGGTAATTACCACCAGGAAAGTGGACCAACATCACCTATGTCTGACAACATTCTCAACAGCCTAAGCATTTCAATTCTCCTGGTTGACCACCAATTGAAGCTATTGTTAATCAACCAATCGGCAGAGAGTCTGCTTGAGGTCTCGGGGAATCGAGTCCTGACGCATCACATCTCCGACGCATTGCTCAATTCACAGGACCTTGAATCAATCCTGTACGAAGCACTTCAATCCGGGCAGGTGTATACGGGGAGAAAAGCAATCCTCGACCTGACCACAGGCCATTCGATTACTTGTGACTACGCTATCACACCCATCAGTGAAAACGAATGGCCCCAACTCTTAATCGAACTGTACCCCCTGGATCGGTACCTGCGAATCGACCGGGATGAATCAATCACCAACCATCAGGAAATAACCCGGCAGATGATTCGCGGTCTGTCTCATGAAATAAAAAACCCACTGGGAGGAATTCGCGGATCAGCACAATTGTTGGCGAGGGAACTGGTAGAGCCTGAACTACAACAATACACCGACATTATCATTGACGAGACTGATCGCCTGACGTCCCTGGTAGACCGCTTGCTCGGACCAATTTCCCTGCCGAATCCCACTCGAATCAGCATTCACGAGGTTCTGGAAAGAGTACGAAAGCTGATCGAACTTGAATCAGACCCGCCACTTACCATCTTTCGGGATTATGACCCAAGCATCCCCGAGTTGAACATCGATCCCGAACTGATGGTCCAGGTAGTACTTAACGTTGCCAGAAACGCGATGCAAAGTCTGGCTGAAGTTTCATCCCCGAGTCTGCAGTTTATTTCCCGGATCGAAAGACAGTTCACCATAGGGGCCAAACAGCACAAACTTGTGATCAAGATTCACATCGTCGATAACGGCCCGGGAATTCCGGATGAGCTAAAAGATCAACTTTTTTATCCGATGATAAGTGGTCGCTCAGACGGCACGGGGCTTGGTCTATCTGTTGCCCAATCGATCATGCATCAACACCGGGGGTTCATTCAGTTTGAGAGTGAACCCGGCAATACCGTTTTTTCCATTATTATCCCACTGGAGCCAAATCAATGAGTTCAGAAGCAAATAACGTTTGGGTCGTCGATGATGAACGATCTATTCGCTGGGTCCTCGACAAAGCCTTAACCCAGGCCGGACTGAACGTCACCTGCTATGAAAATGGCCGAACACTACTGGCAGATATCGCCACCAATCCACCCCACGCCATCGTCTCGGACATTCGCATGCCCGGCATAGATGGGCTTGAACTGCTCAAGCGCATCAAGACTGATTATCCGGATGTACCCGTCGTTATCATGACTGCCCATTCGGACCTGGAAAGCGCCGTCTCATCAATCCAGGGTGGTGCATTCGAGTACATCCCAAAACCATTTGAAGTCGACGAGGCGGTCGCTGTGGTTAAACGCGCCATTGACCATCATCGCCAACCAGAAACACATCCCCCAACGAAAACCACAAACTATGATTCGGAAATTATCGGCAAGGCACCAGCGATGCAGGAAGTTTTTCGTGCCATTGGCAGGTTGTCCAAGTCAAATGTTACCGTGCTCATCAATGGTCAGTCCGGCACGGGTAAGGAACTGGTTGCCCACGCGTTACACAAGCACAGCCCACGGGCAGACAAAACATTTATTGCGCTTAATATGGCCGCGATTCCACACGACCTGGTCGAATCAGAACTGTTTGGTCATGACAAGGGCGCTTTCACGGGTGCCAATCAGGCCCGCGAAGGCCGATTCGAACAGGCGAATGGCGGCACATTGTTTCTCGACGAGATCGGTGACATGCCACCAGAAACCCAGACACGACTGCTCAGGGTTCTGTCCGATGGCGAATACTATCGAGTAGGCGGCCACCAACCCCTCAAATCAGATGTTAGAATTATTGCAGCAACGCACCAGAACCTTGAAGACCTCGTGTCCCAGAACAGATTTCGAGAGGACTTGTATCATCGCTTAAATGTCATTCGTATCCACATACCAAGCCTGAGAGAACGACAGGAAGACATACCACTGCTGACAAGTTACTTTTTGCAAAGTGCAGCAGAGGAGTTAAACGAAGATCCCAAGACCCTGACTCGTCAAACCATGAATTTCATCATGAATCTTCCTTGGCCCGGCAACGTGAGACAGTTGGAAAATTTCTGCCGCTGGATTACTGTCATGGCGACGGGCAATGAAGTGGTGATTGATGATTTGCCACCAGAACTTGTAAGAGACAAGGACCAGGGTAACCGGAGCGAGAACTGGGAGAAGTCATTACGCACCTGGGCGCGCCGACAACTTTCACAATCCAAACCGGGAGATCCTGGACTACTGTTATCCGCCCTGCCGCGCTTTGAGCGGATCTTGATTGAAGCGGCCCTGAAGGAAACCGGGGGACGAAAAAACGATGCCTCCATATTGCTCGGCTGGGGAAGAAATACACTGACCAGAAAAATCAGTGATCTGAATATGGAAGACCACTGACCTTGAGGAGATATTTTGCTACACGTCGCTCTGTTCGAGCCGGAAATTCCACCCAATACGGGCAACATTATCAGGTTGTGTGCCAATACCGGTGCCAATCTGCACCTTGTCGAACCATTGGGTTTCGATATTGACGATAAACGCCTCCGGCGTGCTGGCCTCGACTACCACGAGTGGGTAAATATGCAGGTTCACTCGAGTATTGATGCATTGTTAGCCAACGAATTTAGTACGGTTTACGCGATTACTACCAAGGGTTTAGTAAACCACACTGATGTAAAGTACAAACCAGACGATTTAGTGCTGTTTGGCCCCGAAACAAGGGGTCTGCCAAAAAAAATACTGGACCGCCTTCCCCAAGATCAAAAAATCAGGATCCCTATGCTGGTCAACAGCCGTAGCCTGAATCTGGCTAATGCCGTTTCAGTTATCGTTTACGAGGCCTGGCGCCAGAAAGGATTTGCTTAGGGAACCTCTAATCAAGTGCATAGTTTCGTCTGGTCTAGGAAGGGGTGAATGGAGAAAAGTTGTTAACACGCTGCACGTTAACAACTTTTCGGAATTCAGTCCTGATGCCGACATGGCGGAAATAGTGGTGCGGCATACCGACCTTTATCAGAGGTTCCTTAGCTAGTCAGTGAGTCTCTGATTTTTGTTGTTGCGCATGTGCGTAAATCGCATCAAAATTAACCGGTGCCAGCATCAGTGCCGGGAAACTACCTTTAATCACCAGGGAATCGATCGATTCCCTCGCGTAGGGGAACAAGACACCGGAACAGAAACTGCCGAGAGTCTTGCTTAATGGCTCACCTTCCAATCCCTGAATCAGAAAAATACCAGCCTGCTGCACCTCGATAATGTAGACAATGTCATCCTCGCTATTTCGGGCGGTCACGGTCACCTGCAGAACAACTTCATAGAGGTTGGTCTCCAGTGTTGTATGCTGGGAATTCAACTCCAGGTTAACTTTCGGCTGCCATTGACCCCGAAAACAATCCGGCGCCTTCGGCGATTCAAACGAGGCGTCCTTGATATAGATTCGTTGCAGCGCAAATTTGGCACCTTCCTCAGCGGATCCGTCTGTATCTTGCAAGTTGTCTTGCTCACTCATTCTTACTCCGACGCTATATGTTTAGAGGTTCCATAGCAGATTGTCGAGCTTTCCCTGGCGCTCCAGCATAAACAATTCGTCACAACCACCAACATGCATTTCACCAATCCATATTTGTGGTACCGAGGTCCGGCTGGATTTCTCTATCATTTCCATCCTGCGTGATCGATTGAAATCAACGCCGATCTCCTCAAATTCTACACTCTTCTGTTCCAGAAGGAATCTTGCACGCAGGCAATATGGGCAAAAACGGGTGGTGTACATCACAACCTTGTTTATTTGCTGACTCACCAAACTGGCCTTTATCCCTTCACAACGGGCAGATTGCTAGCAGACCACTCCGCCATGCCGCCGGACAGGCGCCTGACATTCTCGAATCCCAGTGCCTTTAATTTGCGGCCCACCGTGCTTGAATGCTGACCCATCTTGTCAACTACCACGATTGGCTTTTCTTTCTTGGTTTCTAACTCACTCGCCCGATTATCAAAACTGCCCATTGGCATGTTAATCGATTCAACAATATGACCCTGGCCAAAGTCCTTACTGTCACGAATATCAACGATAACCGCACCTTCATGATTGACCAGCCTCACCAGGTTGCTCGTGGAAATCGACGAACCACCTTGCTTGCCTTCGTTGACCACAAACGCCGCCAACAATGCAAAAAAGACACCCGCCAGGATGTAATGATTCCCTAAGAATTCGAAGATTTGCTCAATCATGGTTAACGATGGTTGTCACAAATTTAAAGTCGCGCAGTATACACCAAAAATGGAAGATAGAATTGTGTGATAGCACGACTCATGTGGCAGCACGGCTCATACGGCAGACAATCAGGAGTCTTTCAGGACAGGAAGTGACGAACAGGTTAAAATCCCATCGAACAAAACCTTCAACCTCTCGGATACCGCTGTTTTTATGTCAGAAAAAACTCCCTATGTTCTTATTATTCTGGACGGTTGGGGTCATCGAGATGAATCTGACGCGAACGCAATTCAACTGGCTAACAGTCCGGTGTGGGACGAACTTTGGCGGGATCGTCCCCATTGTTTAATCTCGGGCTCTGGTCCGGATGTCGGGCTTCCCAGTGGCCAAATGGGAAATTCAGAAGTAGGTCACATGAATCTGGGGGCAGGGCGGGTTGTTGATCAGGACTTTACCCGTATCACCAAATCGATCCAGTCGGGTAGTTTTTTCGAGAACCCGGCCATTACGGCAATGGCTCAAACCCTGGCGCGCACCGGTAAAGCGCTACATCTGTTTGGTTTACTCTCACCTGGGGGCGTTCACAGCCATACAGATCACATAAAAGCCGCAGTAAAACTGGCTTTTGATCAAAACGTGAGTGCAGTGTATGTTCATGCGTTTCTGGATGGTCGTGACGTACCGCCCAGGTCTGCCATGAATTCGCTCCGGGACATGCAGGAAACTATTCAGCAACTGGCCAAGTCATCCAGCAAAGGCGGTATTGCCACTATTATTGGCCGTTACTACGCCATGGACCGGGACAACCGCTGGGAGCGAGTTGTCAGGGCATACGATCTAGTCACGACGGGACAGGCTGAATTTTCCTACACCGACCCACAGACGGCACTGAAAGCAGCCTATGCAAGGGATGAATCAGATGAATTCGTCCAGGCCAGCGCCATATCAACAGATGGAAACCCGGTACGCATTAATGATGGTGATGCCATTTTGTTTATGAATTTTCGTGCAGATCGTGCCCGGGAGATTACTCACGCCTTCGTCGACGACAGTTTTGACGGCTTCGAAAGAAATTACAGGCCTGACTTATCTAACTTTGTCACGCTGACACAATACGCCGCGGACATTGACACACCCTGCGCATATACCCGGGATGCCCTGACAAACAGCCTGGGTGAGTATATCGCCAGCCTGGGTAAGAGCCAGCTGAGACTGGCTGAAACCGAAAAGTACGCCCACGTCACATTCTTTTTTTCAGGCGGTCGTGAAGAGCCTTTTACCGGGGAATCGCGGAAGTTAATCCCCTCTCCCGCAGTTGCGACTTATGATCTGCAACCATCCATGAGTGCGCCTGAAGTGACTGATATACTGGTAAAGGCTATAAAATCACGTTCCTACGACCTGATTATCTGTAACTACGCCAATGGAGACATGGTTGGGCATACAGGGAATATCGAGGCCTCAATCGAAGCTGTGGAATGCATCGATGCCTGTCTCGATAGAATTGTGACTGCCCTGCAAACAGTGGCAGGCCACGGCCTGATTACTGCCGATCATGGCAATGTCGAGCAGATGACTGACCACACTACCGGGCAGGCCCACACTGCCCACACCTCAGAACTGGTTCCTCTGGTCTACATTGGAGACCAGCCCATTGGCTTGCGGCAAACCGGCGGTACCCTGAGTGATGTATCACCTACACTACTAAAAATAATGAATCTGGCGCAACCCGTCGAGATGACGGGAGAATCGCTGGTTGATTCGGCATGATTACTTCCTCCACAAACAGTGTGTCATTTACTCGACAACTGCAACAGCGATCCAACAAACACAACAGCGAACAGGGGTGCAATGTGAGACAACGATCCAATCCCGGCAGCAGAAGTCGGCTATTGAACACGGTTATTGGCGCAATCATCACCATCTTTCTATTTGTCTCTATACCCGGCTTTTCGGCCGAATCCAGGGATCCTACGCAGTTGCAAAGAGAGCTAGATACTCTGGAAGCTGAAATCCAAAAGTTTCGTGCCGATCTCGACAGCACCCGTGGGCAACGTTCCGAACTCGAAAAAGCGTTGGAACTCAATGAAAAAGAAATTGGTGAAATATTAAATAAAATCAAGAAGATATCCGACGAACTCAAGCTCGGGGAAGATAAGTTATCTTCCCTCCAAAGCGAACAAAAAGATCTGCTTATCCTGAAAAAAAAACAGCAGGTATACATCGCCAGGCAGATTCGAGGATCATTCGAGCTTGGAAATCAGCAATACTTGAAGGTCGTACTAAACCAGGAAGATCCCAACCAGTTAGCCCGCATGCTGACCTACTACGACTATTTCAACCGTGCCCGTGTCCAGCAGATCAAGTCCTACGAAGACACCCTGGTAAAACTTGAAACCGTGGAAGTCAGGATTACCGAGTGGAACAGTCAACTAACGAAACTCTCATCGAGACTGGAAATTCAAAAATCCGGGTTGCTTACCGTACAGTCCCGGAAGAAGCAGGTTCTCAAGGCACTCAATGTTGAAATCGCAGAAACCGGCAACATCATTGAGCAACGGATCGCCGACAGAGAACATCTGGGTGCCTTGTTGGAACGTATTACTGCCGGAATCGTTAATTTGCCTTCGCCGGAAGATACCCGGCCATTTACCGAAATGAAGGGCAGTTTACTGTTACCAGTGGTCGGTCGAGTCATACAAAAGTTTGGTTCTCAGCGCAGTGAGGGTAAACTGACCTGGGATGGCGTCTTTATTGAGGCCAACGAAGGTACACCCGTCCGATCTATTCACTATGGGCGTGTCGTGTTTTCAGACTGGTTACGCGGCTTCGGTTTGTTGCTGATAATCAATCATGGAGCCGGCTACATGTCACTTTACGGACATAATCAGGTACTCTATCGCGAAACAGGTGATTGGGTCTCTGCAGGTGAGTTAATCTCCCATGTTGGCAACAGCGGCGGTCAGCTACAATCAGGGCTATATTTTGAAATACGCAGTGCCGGAGAGCCGTCAAATCCACAACTGTGGTGTAAAGCTCGGCCGCAAAACAAGGCGGCGTAATACGAGGTAAGGGAGTAAACATGAAACAGTACAACAGACATCTGGTGGCAATTGCCATGCTGGTATTATCTGCCGATAGCTTCGCCTCCGAGGTAAGCCCCGGCGACGGCGTACAGGTGCCATCTCCTCCCCCAGAGACCAAGGAACTCAAGCCACGCCTGCCACTTAACGAACTCCGCGTGTTTGCAGAAGTTTTCAATCGGGTCAGCGAAGCTTATGTCGAGGAAATTGACGACCGTACATTGCTGGAAAAAGCCATCAAGGGCATGTTGTCCGAGCTGGACCCGCACTCGGCTTATCTGGACCGGAAAAGTTTCACCGATCTGCAGGAAAACACCACAGGTAACTACGGTGGCCTGGGTCTTGAAGTTGCCATGGATGGAGGATTTCTGAGAGTTGTTACACCGATGGACGATACTCCAGCAGACAAGGCAGGTATCGAGGCTGGTGATCTGATTCTGCAACTCGATGATGTGCCGGTAAAGGGTATGTCTCTCAATGATTCCATTAAATCCATGCGTGGTGAACCTGGTAGCGAGGTTAAGTTGACCTTCATACGCGAAGGTGAGCCAATACCAAAGGAAGTCACTCTCACCCGCGAAGTGATCAAGGTGGCGAGTGTAAGGCAGAGATTTCTTGAGGATGGCTATGGTTATCTTCGTATCGCCCAGTTTCAGAGCGGCACTGGCGGTGAAGTGCGCGACGCGGTGAACAAACTCTCAGAGGAGGGCAAGTTATCAGGGTTGATTCTGGATCTAAGAAACAATCCCGGTGGCGTGCTTCAATCTGCAGTCGAGGTATCTGACGCGTTTATATCTGACGGACTGATTGTTTATACCACCGGTAGATTGCTCAACGCAGACTTAAGATTTAGCGCCACGACTCCGGATTCCACCAACGGCGTGCCGATGGTTGTGCTGGTAAATGAAGGCAGTGCGTCAGCATCTGAGATCGTCGCAGGTGCCCTCCAGGACCATGGCAGAGCTGTGATCATGGGAGTGAACACATTCGGTAAAGGTTCCGTTCAAACCGTACTGCCTTTAAACAACGAGAAGGCGATCAAACTGACGACTGCTCTTTATTACACTCCAAATGGCAGATCAATCCAGGCGGAAGGCATCGTTCCGGATATTCATGTCGATCGTTCAAAAGTTACCCGATTAAAAAGCAATCCGTTTCGCCTAAAAGAAAGGGATCTTCCCAAGCATTTGCAAAATGGCAATGGGCATAAGCCGGGTGAAGAAGACGATGATGACGAACCGATCGACCTGGCCAGTACGGACTATCAATTAAACGAAGCGCTGACGTTACTGAAGGGACTCAATATATTGGCAAAAAGACAACAACCACAAGGGTAATCAAATCCTAAAAAGCCTGAATGCTGGTTCATCGCCCCTTGCACTATGGGGAGTTTTACTCACACTGCTTTATAGCGCGGAGACGTTTGCAGATCAGCCGGTTTATGTGGCCATTATCATTGACGATATCGGTTACAACATAAACCGGGGTATACGAGCGATCAATCTTCCCGGCTCTCTGACCTATGCCGTCCTGCCCAATTCACCTTACGCAGAGCTTCTTTCAGAGAACGCCCATCAATCAAAAAAAGAAGTTATTGTTCACCTGCCTATGTCGAATCTGATAGGCCACCCCCTTGGGCCAGGCGGACTAACAGAATCACTAAGCGAGAACGAATTTCTTGCTGCCGTCGCCGCTGCTATCAAGAAAGTCCCTCATGCCAGCGGTCTTAACAATCACACCGGCAGCTACCTGACTCAGCAAATCCAACAGATGAACTGGCTAATGGAAGACATTAAGCGGAGAAACTTTTTCTTTGTTGATTCAAGGACAACCCCTAAATCTGTGGCACACAAAGTCGCACGCAGAAAGCAGATACTTACCTCGGGTCGGGATGTGTTTCTGGACAACGACCCCTCTTTTTTTGAGATCGATCGTGCTTTCCATCGACTTATCCAGATCGCAAGGAGAAATGGTACCGCCATCGGCATCGGCCACCCCTATAGAAATACACTCGACTACCTCGAAATTGCACTACCGCAGCTTCAGCAACAGGGCATAGAGGTTATTCCGGCTTCCAATCTGCTGGCTTTGCAGCAGATCAGGCGGGTGGAATTGGCGACATTGGCAGCGGAGTAGTCTTGTCTCAAGGGCAAATTGGCATAGTCCGTAAGAAAGAGTTAGAGTTCAAAGTGAGATCATTTCAGTAACTGTAATCTCTCAATCGCCCCTTGTAGTTCACTCGCCTTGTCGTACTTTTGCCCATGAACCACTGTCGTCGCGCCTGCGTCGCGATAGGAATCCAGTATTTCCCGGCATCGATCCGTGTCATTCAGGGGAAGGCCAGACATGACAATAACTTCCGGGTCAGGTTTACCCACTGCCCGGGTTTGAGTTTTGTAGTCTTCAACAATAGGTTTTAAAACATCGGGTTTCAGTCCCATGGGCATCCAGCCATCGCCATACTTAACAGCCCTGGTAATTGCATGGGGGTTTGCTCCGCCAATGATGAAGGGGGGCTTTTTTGGCCGGGGACTAAAGATAAAAGGCTGGCCATGTTGGGTGACGACATCGTTGTCGAAGGCGTCGTGTAGAAATTGCAGCACCCGTTCGGAATCGCTGACCCGTTTTCGTAAACTAATACCCAGCGCCCGGAACTCGCTTCGCATCCAGCCGATGCCAACACCAAGTTTCAAGCGTCCTTCTGCCAGTTCCTGCAGGGTTGCAATCAGTTTGGCGGTGATAAGCGGGGGTCGATAAGGCAAGATCAATACACCGGTGCCCAGTTTTATTTGTTCGGTCCTGGCTGCGAGATATGACAATGTCATTAGAGGATCAAGATAGCGGCCTCCTGAGCCTTCTGCATCGTCGGGCGGAATCGCAATATGTTCGGTGATCCAGAGTGAGTCAAGACCTGCCTGGTCGGCAGCAATAGCGCAGTCTGTGATTATCTCACGGGTAGACTGCGGGCCCATGTTGCGAACGCTAATACCAAGTTTCATGATTTACCCCAGGGAAGTCACTCGTTGTTCCTGACATAGTCAATTGCCTCAGCAAGATCCAGGGTGCCTTCATAGAGCGCCCGGCCGGTAATAACCCCGGAAATACCACCATCAACTTTACGCCCGGCTTCCAGCAGGGCCTCGATGTCACGCATGTCGGTAACGCCGCCGGAAGCAATAATGGGTACACTGACGCTGTCTGCAAGATCTTTAGTGGCATGCAGGTTGACTCCGCCCATCATGCCGTCTTTGCCAATGTCGGTGTAGACAATAGATTCAATGCCGTCTGCCTGGAATAACATGGCCAGGCTTTTTACAGATATTTCGGTGACATCTTTCCAGCCGTTTTTAGCGACCATGCCATGTAAACCATCGAGGCCGACAATAATATGGTCCGGGAATCGGCGACACATTTCACCCACGAACTCCGGCTCATCGACGGCTTTGGTTCCAATAATCACATAGTCAACGCCAGCTGTAAGATAAGACTCAATGATTTCCGGGCTGCGAATGCCGCCACCCAATTGTATTGTTAGATCAGGATGGTTACTTGCTATTCTGCCGATAGCATCCTGATTGACCGGTTTACCTTTAAAAGCACCATCAAGATCAACGAGGTGTAAACGCTGCGTGCCCAGACTCACCCAATGGTCTGCCATTCCCACCGGGTCGTCGGAATAAACGGTGGTCTGTTCCAGCTGGCCCTGCTTCAAATTGACTACCTTGCCATCCCTGAAATCGATTGCGGGAATTATCTGCACTTACAGTTTGCCCTTGGTAGAGGGCAGAACATCTACCATGCGTGGATCAATCTCCACTGCCATGCGAATTGCACGGCCAAATGCTTTAAATATGGTTTCGATCTGGTGATGGGCATTTTGCCCCTTCAGGTTATCGATATGCAGGGTGACATGGGCGTGATTGATAAAGCCCTGGAAGAACTCGTGAAACAGATCCACATCGAATTCACCAACCTGTGCCCGGACAAATTTAACGTCGAACTCCAATCCAGGGCGACCGCTGAAATCAATGACGACACGAGACAATGCTTCATCCAGCGGCACATACGCATGTCCGTACCGCCGAATGCCTTTTTTGTCCCCTACGGCTTTGCTGAACGCCTGGCCCAGGGTAATACCGATATCTTCCACGGTATGGTGCGCGTCGATATCCAGGTCGCCATTGGCTTGGACTTCCAGGTCAACCAGACCATGACGTGCAACCTGGTCCAGCATATGATCAAGAAAAGGCAAGCCCGTTTCAAAGTCGGCTTTGCCCGAGCCATCGAGATTAATCGAAACGCTGATCTGGGTTTCCAGGGTGTCCCGACTGACAGTTGCAGTTCGATCCGGCATTGGCACAATCCACCTGTTGATGATGATAGTGTAGTGGCTTGCCCGAGGGATGGCCCTCAAATTCACCACAGCCGCGTTGTATTTCTTGACAAGGTACCTACATTGCCTGCGACTTTCCTTGAAAAGAGTGGGCCTTGCTGTGACACTTCCTGTTACAAAAAGTGAGGGCCACTTAAAGTGCCATCTATACAGGACACTACACTAAGATTATTGAATGCGCGGCATTATACTACAGCACAGCACCGTTAGGCAGATAGCGGTTATCCGTGTTGGCCTTGATCCATCGTCGCAGCTCTGAATCAAATGCAGATCGTTGTTTGAGGATTGTGACAAGATAGATGACCGGGGACCGTTGCCCGCCATCCCAACCCGGGAGCTGCATTTCTGCCAGAGTAAAAAAACGAATCAGGGAAATCAGTTCATCATCATCCAATCCGTCCGCCGCTATCCAATCCTTCGAATGACAGCGCATTAATTTTTTCTCTGATTCGATCGTTTCCGACGGTAAAGTAGCCGTCAGGTTTTCCAGATTTATCGTTTTGACAAGCCCTGCCAGTTCCCTGAGTTTACCAAGATCAATCTGAACGGGCTTCGCCGGTTCCCACACACCTGCAGACATAATTCCCTTCCATTAGTTGAGCGAGCTTTTGCTATTTTTAAATGAGCACTATTATCATCTTACCCGGGACAGATGTGAATCCAATCCAGTAAGATGACAGAAACTAATTACTGCCAAACTGACCGAGGCTCGACATGCCACAATTTCCAGTAACCCCAGCACGTGAAAAGACACTCGCCCGTATACCCGACTATGCCGTTGAGCTGAACCCGGCCAACAGCCACGTGACCGTGACCTGCCAGGGAACAGTCATTGCTGAATCAAGCAGTGCTCTGGTCGTTAAGGAAACCAGGCATGCGGATGTTTATTATCTGCCCAGGGAAGACGTCAACATGTCCATGTTTACAGCCACCGACCTGGACACCTATTGCCCTTTCAAGGGCCACGCTTCTTACTGGAGTCTGACGCTTGCCACCGGCGCAGAAGAAAAAACTGAGGACAATATTGTCTGGAGCTATGTGTCCCCCTACGTGGAAGTTGAAGGCCTGAAGGACTATATGTCTTTTTATACCAACCGTACGGAAATCACCTCTTCCTGACGAGGAATTTAAATCGACTTTACGATGACAGATCCAGACCTGCCTTCCTGGAAGGCAGGTCAACAAAATCTCCAACACGCTTCTCAC
Source organism: Gammaproteobacteria bacterium (assembly GCA_012960755.1). Next base: position 17,033 of record DUAT01000041.1, on the reverse strand, counting down.
CATTGGCCGTAATGGCTTCAAGCATCTCAGATGGTTGCAACATACTTGCATTCCAGATACCGATATAATCAAGACCATCGGCAGTACTGTGATCCCGCGAGTAATTAATGAGTCGCTTGCAACCCGCAACCGCTAATGGTGCCTTGCTGGCAATCTCTGCTGCGACTTTCATCACCTCTTCCAGCATGGTTTGCTGGTCGGTAAAAACAGCATTGGCAAGACCGACTGACTTCGCCTCCTCCGCTGACATTCGGCGGCCCGTATACGCCAGTTCTTTGACAACACCTTCAGGTATCAATTTAACCAACCTGGGGAAGGTGCCAACATCCGCTGTCATACCAATATTAATTTCATAAATCGTAAAAAACGTATCCTGACAGGCATAGCGAATATCACAAGCCGTGGCGAAATCAACCCCACCGCCTATACATCCTCCCTGGATCGCAACCAAAACCGGGATGCGACAATCTTCCAATACGGTAAAAGTTTTTTGCATGTGTTTAATGTTCTGATACATCCGCTCGCCGCGAGCACGCTGCTGTTTAGCACTCGGTTGTTCACCACCGCCACCACCGGTAACAAATGAATTAATATCCAGACCGGACGAAAAATGCGGGCCCGTTGATGAGATGACGATCACTCTAGCCTGGCTTTGGCTATCAATTTCTTCGACAATTCTGGGCAATTCATCCCAAAATTCAGAGTTCATACTGTTGCGTTTTTCCGGGCGATTCAAAACGATGTGGGCGATATTGTGGTCAATACTGACGGCAAAGCAGGTATAAGGCATGTGGATTCTCTTGTTCAGATTTAATTTGTTTTCAGGGAACCTCTCATTAAGGTCTACTTAATCAGAGGTTCCATAGCTTCAAAGCAGTTCTTTGGCGGTTTGCCGGATCTTATCAGGATCATTCAAATAGCCAGTAGCCACAGCTTCAATAAATCGGATCTGCTGTTTTCTTTTCAGCTGAACTCGAATCCGGGCCTTAACACTTGCGGCCACCGGGGGTTTATAAATGTAGTCAACGGCACCTGCCTGAAATCCGGATTCTTCGGTTTCCCTGTCATCCAAGCCCGTTATGAAAATGACCGGAATCTGTTGAGTCAACGGGTCATTCTGCAGCTTTTGACAAACTTCAACACCATTCATACCGGGCATCAGTACATCGAGCAGAACAAGATCCGGTAATCTCGCCAGCGCAACGTCTATCGCGTCTCTGCCCGAAGCGGCGGTGATTACATCGTATTCATCGTTAAGCATCGTTTCGAGTGCATGGCGGGCAATCTGCTGGTCATCTACAACCAGGATTGTTGTCTTCGGTTCACTCACTTTCACACCTAATGGCTATAACCTCATCAAAGCATACATGACATTAGTCGAGGTCGCGATAGGCGGGTATTAGAAACAGAATCATCACCAACAGGATCAAACAAGCGCCGGATACGCCAACGGCCCATTGTGGCCCAATCCTGTCGGCAACAATACTAATCGGGTAGATCGCAATAGCAAGCACAGACATTTCAAGCATGTAAATGCTCATCACACGGCCCCTGTATTCATCATCCACATACGACTGTATCAAGACGTTTGACAATGACATCCTCGCAGATTGACCCAGACCCACAAAAGTCAGCAGAGCAACAGACAGCCAGTAATTCGTCGAAGAAGCGAACAGCACCAGAGAAATCCCCAGCAACATTGCACCATACAGCAGTACCCGGGCGCGATGACGATTCCCCATGGATGCGATAAGCAATGACCCCACCAGCGAGCCCACACCAGAAATAGAGATCAGTATGCCTAACCTGTCCGGTCCCGCGTCGAGCACCTGTTTGGCGAATCCTGGCAACAACATGAAATAGGTCAGACTGAAAAATACCATGAGAAAGTTACAAACCAGCAACATGAGAATCACCGGCGTCTCCCGCACGTATCGAAATCCTGAAACAAGCTCAACCATCATAGGCTCCGCAGGTCGCTCCTGTGCTGAATCTTCCACCTTGACTTTAAACAGCATGACGACGGTGAACAGATAGAGCAGTGCCATGAAGTAATACACCCACTGGGCCGGGTCAATATTGCCATCACCCCCACCCAGCGCAGCGACCATGCCTCCGGCAAGACCCGGCAGCAACAATCGTGCGGTATTCATTCCAGACGTGTTGAGTGCAATCGCATTGGTCAGCCGTCGGATACCAACGACATCTTTTGTGAGTGCCTGCCGGGCTGGCATCATCGCACTCATCGACACACCCTGCAGAATCGATGCGGTCAACAGATGGACAAATTCCAGCATTCCCAAACTAACCAGTACGCCAATACCAAGGGCAATCAAGGCATTGGCTCCCTGGCAAACCTGGATGATGGTCTTTTTTTGCCGGACCCTGTCTGCGACCACCCCACCCATGGGAGCCGCAAACAAACCAACAATACCACCCGCTGCGGTCATCCAGCCCAGTTTTTCATACGAACCGGTAATTTCAAAAACCAGCCAACCGCGTACAAACATTTGCATGTTCATCGCGGAAAAGCTGCCAAACAGGGAGATAAAAAACCAACGAAAGTTGGTATCTTGAAACGCATCGAACGTTCTGGGCCAGCGACCTCTACTGCGCCGCAATTCGGTTGGTCCCTCCGGTAATGGGTCTGCCATAACTAGAGTGAATCATTGTGGTTGGATTATGGCAAGCTTAGCCGCAACCTTACGTCGAAAACGGTTGGGTAAAAGTCGCCATATCAAAATAGTCACGCCAGACTTTAATTTTCCCATCTTCCATTTCAAATACACCACAACAGGGTAGATCAACATTCACCTCACCCGCCACGGTGCGGTCCAGGCGTTCTGCAAATACGACGTTGCCTTCGCCCATAATATTGACCGTATCCCAGGTGGTTTTGGTCCAGCTCGAAATGAATCCGCCGATAAATGCCCTTAGCTTCTCTCGCCCCTGAACGGGTTGAGCAGGCATATTGTAGTAGATCCCGTCATCGGTAAAATACTCGACCAGTTCATCTGCATCCAGATTGGACCAGGCGTTGATAAAATCCTGTATTACCTGCACGTTTGTGTTCATAAATATCCTTCTTTATATATCATGGATCGATCAGGATCCCCTTGGGGGACAATTGTACACGTGAACTGCACGTTGGCGTGGTGATGAGTTTCTAGTATTCTGACTGAAAAATCAGCAATGGAGTGAATCAATGGCAAATTTCGGTGTACAAATCTTCCCAACTGACCAGACAATCCAACCCATGGACATCGCCAGGGCCGTGGAGGAACGCGGGCTCGATTCCCTGTTTTTCCCCGAGCATACCCATATACCAACATCCCGCAAGACACCCTTTCCAGGAGGGACCGATCTGCCTGACTGGTACTGGCGCAGCCACGACCCTTTTGTCGCCCTGACTGCAGCGGCTGCCGTGACCACACGTATCACCATCGGTACTGGGATATGCCTTGTTATCGAACGCGATCCGATTACCCTTGCAAAAGAATGCGCATCCCTGGATGTCATTTCCGGCGGGCGATTTGTTCTAGGCATTGGTGCTGGTTGGAATGTCGAAGAAATGGAAAACCATGGCGCAAACTATAAGCATCGCTGGGCGATTGTGCGCGAGAAAATTCTTGCCATGAAACAGATCTGGTCCCAGGATGAAGCCGAGTTCCACGGTGACCACGTCAACTTCGACCCCATCTGGTCCTGGCCAAAACCAGTGCAGGCTGGTGGACCGCCTATCTGGCTGGGGGCAAATTCCAAATGGGCTTTTGATCGGGTTGCAGACTACTGCGACGGCTGGATGCCAATTGGCGGTGCCGGTAGCGGTGGCATGGAGAACCTGAAGGCAGCATGTGACAAACGCGGCCGTGATATCAATGACATCACGATTGCCCTGTTTGGCGCGCCAGCGGATGCCGATGCTGTTAAGGGCAGACTCGACCAGGGATTCACAGAAATGATTTTTGGCCTGCCACAATCTGAACCGGATAAGGTACTGGCACAACTGGACAAGATCGCGGCGGTTGTCGAGCAGGTTAGATAGGCTATTTTAATTTAGTTCAGCAGGAGCACTATTCCGCCCGAGATAATGAGCAACATGCCAACCACCTCGGGTCGGGTGGGTCTCTCTTTAAAATAAAAGATCGCGATCAATACTGTTAGCAGAAACTCGACCTGACCCAGTGTCTTAACGTAGGACGCCAGTTCCAGCGTCATGGCTGTGAACCATCCCACGGAGCCGATCACACTGGTAATCCCAACGAACAGGGCAGGTCGCCATTGTTGAAATACCTTGCTGATCTCACCAGGTTGTTGCCACCGCACCCAGACGACTGTAATCATCGTCTGCAAGATAACCATATAGGTCAGCGTCATGCCTGCGCTTAACATGGAGTCTTCGACGCCAAGGGAGAGACTGGCCTGTCGTAGGAACAATGACGTCAAAGCAAAACACAAACCTGAACCCAGACCATACAACGCAGACCGGTTCCACAAGCTGTTCAGGCCACCGCTTTTGGAAATGCTGACCACCATCAGCCCTGCGACACACACTATAATCGCTACCCAGCCAATCAGGGTGATCGCTTCCGTAAAGAAGAAGTAACCAATGATAGCGGTTAACAGAATTTCTGATTTAACGTACGTACTGCCGACAGCAAAGTTTCTAAGGGTCAGCAATTGAATCAGCAACACGGTTGCAAAAATCTGCAGGATTCCAGCTAAGAATGCAGACCGCAAGAATGTGAGATTAAGGGAAGGTAGAGCCGTATTCCCCTCTACCGAGAGGTAGGTGCTCGACACATAGGCCAGCCACAAGGCCACGAAAGGCAGTCCAAACAGATAACGAACCAGGGTTGCCGCAAGGGGCGTGATTTCACTGGTCAGGTGTCTCTGCCCTGCTGTCCGCACCGCTTGCATGGAGGCTGCCAGAAGGGTCCAGAAGACCCAGGGTTCCAGGCTCATTGCAAGCGTAACGCAGGACCCTGACCGGCAGGATCCTCCATTCGCACAATATCCCAGTTGTTCAGGCCAAACCTATTGTTGAAATACAAAGATCTGACTATAAGGCTATAACGCAGCCAGGATGGTCTCTGCGGAACTCACATCCAAACCGGGACCTGATTCCACATTCAACGTACTGATCACGCCATCTTCTGCTATCAACGCATATCGCTGGGAGCGAGTCCCAAGACCAAAACCGGAACCGTCCAATTCCAAACCCATGGCTTTGGTGAAGTCACCATTGCCGTCAGCGGCCATAATCAGTTCTTCGGCATTTCTATCCTTGCCCCACGCATCCATAACGAATGCATCGTTGACGGACAAACAGACCACACTGTCGACACCTTTTTCCTTGATTTTGTCCGCATTCACAACAAATCCAGGCAGGTGAGCTGCACTACAGGTGGGTGTAAATGCACCCGGGACGGCGAACAGGACAACTTTTTTACCTGCAAACAGCGCGTCTGCGCTCAGATCCTGGGGACCTTTGTCTCCCATGACTTTCATGGTGACCTCAGGAATCTTGTCTCCCACTTGAAGGGCCATATGTATCTCCTGTTCTTTAAAGGAGCGCAAGTCTGTCCTGAACCGGGCTCCAGTTCAACCCCTGGTGCCTCATGGGGTATAATCAACATATGAAAATCTACGATGCCGTCGAAGTGATAATTCGTAAATCCATCGAGAATGGCGATCCGGACAGGCTATCCATCAAAGGGAAATCACTGGATTTGTCCGAGTGGAAACGTACCCCTGAACATCTCAGGATGACCTACTCGATACTGAAGAATGCCGGGATTGAACCCCAGGAAGTCGACCTTAAACGACAAATCTCTGTGCTCAAGGAAGAAATCAAGACGATGGATAAGTCCAAAGACCGGGAAGCTCGCCAGGACCTTCTGGATAAACTGCGTCAGGCTCTGGTGACCCACAATATCAAGATGGAAAGTCTGCGAAAGCGCTAGGTTTTTTTCGGACGTGCACCTAAAAACTCCACATTTATAGCGTGATACCCGAGCCATTCACACTAAACATACAGTCGCACCAATCCAGCTGAATTGCTATATTCCCTGCACTGTCTGTCAAGGCATCTGTCAAAGCATCTGTTAAGCGGGGGAATCGTCATGGACTTGTCATTCGGCACTGAATACGACACGTTTCGAACTGAAGTTCGGGACTTTATTGAGAGCAACCGCGATAAAGCACCCGGTAATAAATCCGGCCCCGAGGTTGGACTTGCGTGGCAAAAACGCCTGATAGAAAACGGCTACACCGCCAGGACCATCCCTAAAAAATACGGCGGCTTCGGTGCCAAACCCGACATCATCAAATCACGCATTATCTCCGAGGAATTCGCCACGGCCGGTGTGCCCGGTGGCATGGGTGGGCAGGGAATTTCCATGCTGGTGCCAACGTTGCTCGAAGTCGGTAGCGAAGCGCAGAAAAAGGAATTTATTCAGGCCACCCTCGAAGGCGACATCGTCTGGTGTCAGGGTTATTCAGAGCCGGGTGCCGGAAGCGACCTTGCCAGTTTAAGAACCAAAGCCGAACTCGATGGCGACGAATGGGTGGTGAACGGACAAAAAATCTGGACCAGTACCGCCCACCTGGCCCACTGGATATTCTGTTTGGTCCGCACTGAGCCTGACGCCAAGAAGCACCATGGAATTTCCTTTTTGCTCTTCAAAATGGACACCCCCGGTATTGAAATTCGACCCCTGGTTGATATGACCGGCGCAGCTAACTTCAATGAGGTTTTTTTCACTGACGTTCGAGTACCCAAAAATCAAATCGTCGGTAACCGTGGCCAAGGCTGGCAGGTCGCCAATTCAATTCTTGGCAACGAAAGAGACATGTTAGGGAATCCCGATGCGGCAAACGCCCGATTGAATTCGCTGATCGATCTGATGAAAAAAGAATCCTTGAGCGGCGAACGCCTGTTGGACCACCCGGTTTATCGTGACCGCCTGATGAAACTGCAAGGTCGCGTGATGGCTTTGCAGTTCAATGACATGCGTGTGCTTTCGTCAAGGATCAACCCCGGACAGGATGCTACCCTGGCAAGAATGGTCGTCAAGTTACAAGGCACAGAGTTAAGACACGATATCGAAGGTCTGGCCATCGATATCATGGGTGAAATCGGACTCTCCTACGGGGATAACCCGTACACCCGCAACAACGGATCATGGCAGAGTCAGTATATGTACCAGCTCGGTTTAATGATTGGTGGTGGTACCTCCCAGATTCAAAAAAACATTATCAGTGAAAGAGGTCTTGATATGCCTCGCGAACCTCGCATCGTTAAATCGTAAGCGGCGATTAGAAGCAGCATCAGGAGAACATAATGGAATTCGGACTATCAGAAGAACAGACTCTGCTACAGGATAGCGTGAATCGATTCCTGCAAGACCAGGTACCACTTGATACGGTTCGCAAGATCGCCGCCGGTGATATTGACGACAGCAGCGTCTGGCAAGGGCTGACAGAACTGGGTATTCCTGGTCTCCTCATCCCCGAAAATCTTGGCGGTGTCGGTCTCGGCACGATGGAAGCGGCCATTATTTCAGAACTACTGGGTTACAACGTCACCCCCTCGCCATTTATCAGCAGTGCGGTTATCGCACCCACCGTGTTACTCAGTGCCAACAAGCGAGAGGACCTGGTCTCAAACATCGCGTCCGGTACTTGCCGGATCGGCATTGCTTTTGGCGAAGCCATGGCCTCGCGAAACGACGCCGGGGTATCTGCTGCCAATGGAAAACTAAACGGCACATCGATCTTCGTGCTGGATTCCAACGCCGACCATTACCTGGTTGCAGCCAATGACAAGCAATTGTATCTGGTGAATAAAGACGTCCTGGGTCGAAAAAATCTCACCAGCATCGACAAGACCAGATCGACCTGTGAACTCAGTTTCAATGATGCAGAGGCAGAATTGATAAGCGATGATGTCAGTGTGTTTGAAAATGCCATCGATATTGGCCGTATCATGTTATCCGCAGATTCACTGGGTGCCGGCCAAAATATGATTGACCAGGCGGTGACCTATGCCAAAGGCCGGGAGCAGTTTGATCGAGCCATTGCAACATTCCAGGCGGTGAAACATATGTGCGCCGAAATGGCAGCCGGGCTGGAGCCCTGTCGCTCTATGGTCTGGTACGCGGCTCATGCCTTTGACGATCTCCCCAATGAGGCTAGATTGACCGCCTGCCATACCAAGGCACATGTTAGTGAGGTGGCTACTTTCGTTGCCAGAACCTCGACAGAAGTTCACGGCGGGATGGGTTTTACGGATCTTGTCGGCTTGCATTACTGGTTTAAACGTATTGGCTTTAACCGACAGTTACTCGGATCACCGGAGTTGCTGCGAGAACAAGCCGCCAGACTCCAGGGACTGGCAGCCTAGCGCGCTATTCTTCCTGGCCCATCACACCAGTCTGGCCCACTTTGCGATCGAGGGGATCAATAAGAACCCCCGGGTTCATAACGCCCATTGGGTCGTACTTACTTTTTGCCATTTGCAGTGCTGACCGGAACAGCGAGTCAGTTTGCTTTTCATAACCGGGACGATGATCCCTGCCAACAGAATGATGGTGCGTCACCGTACCACCACATTTTTCAACGATGGCCATGGATTCGGCCTTGATCACTCGCCACTGATCAATCATCTTGTTGACATCGCCCAGTGTTGACCAGGTAAAGTAGGGTGCGACGCCATCCGGGTATGCGTGTGTAAAGCGACAGGTGACTTGACCCTCATGGCCCGACACCTCCTTCAACACCTTCTTCATGTGCGCGGTTATTTCCCCGTGAAATGTCTCAAAACGATCCCAGGTGATCGAGCTCTCAAAGGTATCAACCAGCAAACCACAGGCAATGGCCTGGGCCCTGTTGTACGGCGCCTGCATAAACGCATTGCGCCACTGGCCAGCTGCCCCGGCCTTATTACTGCCCTTATTCTTTAACACCTCGCGGTCATAGTGCCCGCCTAAATCCGCCACCAATTCCAGCGCCCGGTCCATCCAGGCATCAACGGGATGATCCGCAGATTCGAACCCGACAATCAGCATCGCCTGGCCTGATCCGCCTGTGGCACCACTTGCTTCATGGGCATCAATCAAACGGCAGTTGGCCGGAAAGAGCCAGGATTGGGAAAGGGCACGAACGGCGTTGGCGGCCTCGTAGAAGTCGCTGAAGAAAACCGGTATTGAAGCCCGGTAGATGGGTCTTTGCTGAATTCGCATCCAGGCTTCCGTAATAATCCCCAGTATCCCTTCTGAACCCACCATGAGTCGATCCGGGCTGGGTCCTGCGCCAGAGCCTGGTAGTCGCCTCGATTCGGTAATGCCACCCGGGGACACAACCCGCAAATTCTGAATCATGTCGTCTATATGGGTATAGAGCGTCGCGTAATGACCGCCGGAACGCGTCGCAATCCAACCCCCCAGTGTCGAGAACTCAAATGACTGGGGAAAATGGCGCAGCGTATAGTCATGGACCTTCAATTGGGCCTCAAGATCGGGGCCCAGTATGCCCCCCTGAATTCTGGCAGCCCGACTGACCTTGTCAACTTCGAGTACCTTATTCAGTTGCCTCAAGTTGATCGTAAGCACGGCGTCGTAACTTCCGCCCACATCGGGATCAACGCCGCCACAGACACTGGACCCACCACCAAAGGGGATTACTGCGGCATTCTGGTGCCCGGCCCAGTCGATCAGGTCTTTTACTTCTTCTTCTGTTGTGGGGTACGCCACCAGATCGGTAAATTTCGGCACATCCCGCAGTGCTGCGCGTGCAAGATCTGCATAGGACTTGCCCAGGGAATGAATCAGTCTCTCATCCGGGTCACGGCTGCACAAATGAGCAAGACTGTCCGGTGGTGAGAGCATTCCGGCAGGAATGGTAAAGTCTTCAACCCTGGGTTGAGTCAGCGGCTCAATATGATCAACACCATAGGTACTGGCGAGCCCCACTGCTGATTTTTTTAACGCCGACGGGTCGAGGTCAGTCGCCTCATCTGCCCAGCCCCAGTTCCAGAAGTTCATTTGGCGAACGGTCATCGGCTACTCCGCTGTTTGTTATGGTCAGTGTTTGTGGTACGCACTATTGAATACAGGATAAGCGCCGCAACGCGAACAATCCACGTTATTTCTGTAGCAGCAGAACGTCCTTTCAAATTGTCCGCCATCGCCACGATACAAGCGCAACACGAGGGCAACATTTTCCGCAGGTTACAATTTTCACCCTGCGTGGATCATGCCGGTAAATTGCGCTTCTCGAGTACTTATGATTCCATATGACCCCAGTACCACCATAACTTCAACCTGACTACAACGGCAGCGCATATTATGACCGACTACCAGCCTTTGCCCAGTGGACTGTCCCAGGCGAAACCCGCCACGGCACGGACGCAAACGATTAATCAATCCTTTCGTGATAAGTTGAACTTCGAGGATCGACGCAGTTTCGACAACGCGAAAAAAGGATTTATCGCTACACTCTCACCCATGACAATTAGCCATGACCGCGGCAAACGGAATGCCTTTGACCTGGAACCCCTCTCATTTCTGCAGGGCGAAGCTCCAGACACTGTTAATCCATCCTTGTGGCGCCAGGCACAACTCAATGCCCTGCATCACGGCTTGTATGAGGTGACCGACGGTATCTACCAGATTCGATCATTTGATATTGCCAATATGACCCTGATTCGAGGTAACACTGGCTGGATCATTATTGATCCGCTGACATCTTCCGAAACTTCCCGCGCCGGTCTGGCGCTGGCCAATCAGCATCTTGGTGAACGGCCAGTGATCGCGGTTATCCACACCCATAGTCATGCTGATCACTTTGCAGGCGTGCTCGGGGTTGTCAGCCAGGAAGATGCCGAGTCCGGCAAGGTGCTGGTACTCGCGCCTGCGGACTTTGTTGATGAGTCACTCTCAGAGAACGTCCTCGCGGGTAATGTGATGTCACGTCGGGCGACTTACATGTACGGCAATCTGTTAAGCCCCTCTGTCACCGGGTTCGTCACAACGGGTCTCGGCGCCGCGTTATCCATGGGCAGTACCGGGTTTGTTATTCCTAACGATTATATTAAGGAAACCGGCGAGACGCGGAATATTGATGGTATCGAAATAGAATTCCAGATGACACCCGGGACAGAAGCCCCCGCCGAAATGGTCTTCTACTTCCCACAGTTTAAAGCACTGTGTATGTCTGAAATCACCTCCCATCATCTGCACAATGTCTACACGCCCCGCGGTGCACAGGTAAGAGATGCACTCGCGTGGAACGCACAGATCAATGAATCCATTGATCTGTTTGGTGACAGGCTGGATCTGGAATTCGCCAGCCACCACTGGCCAATCTGGGGTCGCGCAGAGGTTGTTGATTATCTGAAAAAACAGCGGGACACCTACAAGTATATTCATGACCAGACCTTGAGATTGGCGAATCATGGATATGTCAAGGAAGAAATCGCCGAACAGGTTCACCTGCCAGAGAGCCTGGCCAGGGAATTTTACAACCGGGACTACTACGGCACCGTGCATCACAACACACGGGCGGTTTACGTTAAATACCTGGGATTTTTCAATGGCAATCCCGCGAGTCTTTATGCCTTGCCCCCGGTTGCAGCAGCCGAAAAGTACGTTGAATATATGGGCGGTGCAGATTCTATACTGGATAAAACCAGATCCTGTTTCGACAAGGGTGAATACCGCTGGGTTGCGGAAGTCCTCAACCACGTGGTGATGGCTCAACCCGACCATCTTGACTGTCGTGCCCTGCTGGCAGACAGCCTTGAACAACTGGGTTATCAATCCGAATCCGGACCCTGGCGCAACTTCTATCTGTGCGGTGCCCTTGAACTGCGGGACGGGCTGCCCAAAGGCGAAAAATTCGGCGCCACGGGCAGCATGGCACAGGCTATTCCGCTCGAAAATCTGTTTCAAACCATGGCTGTACGGTTGAATGGCCCCAAAGCAGAAGGTCTGGCGTTACATATCAATCTGGCGTTCACGGACTCTGAGGCCACATTGCTCTCAATCGAAAACTCAGTACTGCATGCATTCCCTGGCAGGCAGCACGATACCCCGGCGGCAACACTGAAGATAAACGCGATCAATTTCAAGAAGCTGATGATGGGCCTGACCGATGCTGGTCAATTGATGCAGGATAGCGCGCTGGAGATAGATGGTGATCTCACTGCAATGGTGACGTTGAGAGACCTGTTTGACCAGTTCGAAAGACGATTCCCGATCATGACCCCGCGGGAACCATGGGGACTAAGTTCTACTTGATAAGTTCTACTTGATAAGTTCTATCTGATAATTCACCCGGTTATGCATGTATACTGATTGGACTGGTTAACCAAAGTGAACCGATCATGCGCTTCATGATACCCGAGCTGATTACTGACCCGTACCCCTACTACCAGCAATGGCGGGAAGAAAAGCCAATCTGGCGTGACGAAGAATCCGGATTCTGGGTGCTCACCCGGTACGATGACATTCGGTCGATATTGAAAAATTCCGCGCATTTCTCATCCCAGGCCATGGGGCAAGGTAGCCCGCTACCACTGTTAACGGATGACCCGCCCCGCCACACCCAACTGCGCGGCCTGGTAAACAAGGCATTCACGGTTCGAATGCTAAAATCCATTAGTGACCGGGTTGAGACGATTGCGAGGGACCTGGTTGCAGAGATCAAGGCGGGCGAGCCAGTGGACATTGTCACCGCGCTCACCACTCCGCTGCCCGTCGCCGTGATTTCAAAAATGATGGACATACCCGCAGAACGAGCAGATGATTTTAAACGCTGGTCTGATGCTTTGACCGGCACCCTGGCGGGTGCTTCCATTGCCGACCGGGAAAGTGAAATATTCGAGATGGGGGCTTATTTCGCATCCCTTATTCCCCTGCGTCGCGAGAACCCCGGTGAAGACCTTGTTTCGGCAATCGTCAACGCCGAGATCGATGGAGAGCAATTGGCGGATCAGGATATTATCGGCTTTTGTATTTTACTGCTGATCGCCGGTAATGAAACCACTACCAACCTGTTGGGAAATTTCCTGAATGTGCTGGCTGACAATCCCGACATCTATGCAGAACTGAAACGCGACCCGACCTTAATCGAGGCGAGCATCGAAGAATCCCTGCGCTACGATTCACCGGTTCAGTTCCTGATGCGACAGGCATTGACAGATACAGAACTCCACGGTCAGCAAATCAACAAAGGGGAGATCGTCCAGGTCGTGATGGGTTCAGCAAATCGGGACCCGCGGTCCTATGAAGACCCGGAACAATTTAAGCTGGACCGCGCCAAAGCCAACCACCATAGTTTCGGGTTTGGTATCCATTTTTGTATTGGAGCGCCACTCGCCAGGCTCGAAGCAAAAATGGCGATGGCGGCTTTGTTACGGAAATTTGATTCCGTCGGCCGTGCTGACGGTGAAAATGAAAGGGTCGGTTCACATTTACTCCGGGGCTTTCATCATCTATGGCTTACGTTCCAGTAAGTCATAGAATATGTCATCGAATCACTTTAGCGGCTTAGCTGTCGGGATCTTCAGATCAGAAAAATTGTGTATCTGTGCCAACCGATAGGCTGGGCGGCTTTTTATGTGTTGATGATAACCCGCCAGACTCTCAGGTATCCTCGCCCCCACAGCGCCACCCCAATCCAGCAGGATGGACATATGGATATCCAGTTCTGAAAAGCAAGAGCCCCAGAGGAAACTGCGACCCGCTATTTCATCCACGACAGAATCAATCATGCGTTCAAAATACTCGATAGATGAAGTCACGGCGTTTTCTGCCACCCCGTAGATCGCAGATAAATCTTTGTGGCGTCTGACCACATAAAGCGAGGTCGCATCCAGTTCCATTAACATAAATGAAAGCCATTCGTCGTACCTTGCCTGACCTTCTGTTGAGGTTTGATAGTCGTCATGGGGCAGCTTGTCACAAATTCTTCGCAGATGACGCATGATCGCTGTGCTTTCTGTGAGCACCAGATCACCATCCACCAGGGTCGGTATTTTTTGCTTGGGATTGAGTGTTGTGTATTCGTCAGATTGTGTTTCTCCGGTACGGGATTCAATTCGTCGGGTCTCATAGTCCAGGCCAAGTTCATGCAGCATCCAGTGAACGCGGAAAGTCCGCGTGGTACCCACACCCCAGAGCGTTAATTTATTCATCTTATTCATAACCTTATTCTCAACGCGGCATTGAATCCCAGCCTCTCAATGTGACATAGTTCACACCTCAAAATCAATCCAGGTAAGGCTTATGCAAGCTCCCCAGGGCCCACTCACGGGATTCAAGGTTCTTGATCTGTCCGCTGTTTTATCAGGCCCACTGGCGACCTCAACACTCTGCGACCAGGGTGCCGAGGTGATCAAAGTAGAGTCCTTTCAGGGGGATATTGTGCGTTTTATGGGTGGTGGCGATAAAGGCATCACGCCCTCGTTTACCTCTGCCAACCGTGGCAAGAAGGCAATCTCAATTAACCTGAAAACCGAGGCTGGCGTCACCCTGCTGAAGAAAATATCGGCTGAGGTGGACGTATTCGTCCAGAACTTCAGGCCCGGTGCCATTGAGCGAATGGGCCTGGGTTATGAGGTGATCCGGCAAATTAACCCGGGCATTGTCTACTGCTCCATTTCCGGCTTTGGCAGCAAAGGACCCTATTCCCACAAGCGAGTCTACGACCCTGTGATTCAATCCCTGTCAGGTCTGGCAGATATACAGCGGGACAGGGAGACCGGCCGGCCCAAAATGGTTCGCACGGTTATTCCTGATATGACGACCGCCATGACCGCGGCACAGGCCATCACCTCTGCGCTTTTATCCCGCGAGAGAACAGGCAAGGGGCAACATGTGACGCTGGCGATGATCGACTCGATGATCTCCCTCACCTGGTCGGAAGGTATGGCCGGTTACACGGTCATTGGGAACGAGGACAAGGTACCACCACAGCTCGCACCGGACCTGATTTACGAAACAACCGATGGGTACATTACCGCTGGCGCCATTTCAAACGCAGAATGGGAAGGCATGTGCAGAGCCCTGGACAGGGAAGCATGGCTGGATGATGACCGCTTTAACACACCAGGGGGTCGCGTTCGGAACAACACTATCCGCCTCAACATGACCGCAGAAGTGCTGGCAACAAAACCCACAGCCCACTGGCTTAAAGTACTCGACGAACATGCCGTCCCCTCTGCACCCGTGTTAACACGCAAAGAGCTGTTAAGCCACGAACAAATCATTGCTAACGAGTTGATCGAGGAAATGGAACAACCCGGGCTCGGCAAAATCCGCCAACCTCGTCCGGCTGCTCGCTTTTCAGAGACACCGGCGAAGATCCAGGGAACCGCGCCCTACATTGGCGAGCACAGCAGGGAGATCATGACCCGGTTCGGATTCTCCGACACAGAGATCAAAGGGTTTTTTGCAGACGGCGTGGTCAGGTAACCAGCGAAAATGAACGCAATGTCAGCAGACCATTCGCCGTAACATTGACTCCTGGCTGATCGTGCAGACCAACCGACCCTGTCGATCAAACACCTCACCTTCATTCATTCCGCGACTGTCTGCTACCGCCGTACTGCGTTGATCGAATAACGTCCATTGCGTCATATCACAGGACCGATGAAACCAGACACTATGATCCAGGCTGGTGAGCCGATGAGTCTGAAACGGGACACCATAGGGCAGGACAGAGTTAAACATCAGCGTACCGTCAGATAAGAAAGCCAATACACATTGCGCCATTTGTGCTGAAGTTTTTCCCTGGTGATTGGATTTCATCCAGCACTGCAATTTTGGCTCGCGACCGGTTTTGAACGTCTGGGGTACAAAGGAATCCGAAATCATCAACATCCGGGCACGGTCCCCCCGCCATCATCGGCGGTTTAAACTGATTGCCCGATCTGGCTTGTGTGGCCGCAGTTCATCGGGATCAATGACATTGGGCATGGGCTTCTGATGCTCCTCACCTGCTCCCGGCAACTTAAAATTCGCCATCATCTGGAACACCCGCTTGCCTGACTGATACGCTGATATATTGCGGGTGTCTGAACCACGACCTTCACGCAACCGTTCAACCTGGTAGTGAATCGGCGTGCTCGGGTCAGCCGATGGCACCATAGCTCTCGGCCTGGCCTACAAAGCAGTCCACACCTCTTGTGTCATTGACATTAATTGCGGGAGAGCTAACTGGACAGGATCAATCTGATTCATGACGTACTGGCAGGGTAAGTTTAGTTGAGCGGCATTTTAGTTGAATACGCCCCGAACGGTAGGGGGAGAATTGCGGGGTTACAAGTTGTGTGAATCACAATGACGAAAAATCCAGATCCAGCACCGGTGCACCAGATTCAATTCGCTGCTGTCTGTCTCGCATGAATTTGACAGCAAACCAGTCCTGTAGATTGTTGACATCCATATGGGCATGTATCACCGCATACAAACTCAATTCACGGGCTTTCAAAAATAGTGGCATATGCTCCAGCAGAAATGCAGAGACAGGGAAGACGCGGTCATAACCCTCGAAGAAGTGTTTCAGGAATGTGCTCGCCTCAGCATCACGGGCTGATTGGCTGTCTTCCATCCAGGGTTGCAGCACTGCACTGAACATAATGGTTGCGACATCAAAGACAAACCACTGATAACAACAATCATCGAAGTCAAAGAACGTTAAACTGCCATCTTCCAGGAAGAAGTTTCCCGGATGGGCATCACAGTGAATCATACCGTAGGTGTCCTTGCTCGTCGCTAACTGCCCAATTCGCTTCAGGCAGTCGTCGGCCTGTTGTAATACACGCGATTCAGCAACAGGTATTCGCGCCCTGAAATTCAGGTTTTCATCGGCTCGCCAATCCATGCGCCGATGCTCTGGATTGAAGTGTGTCGCTGCCAGGTGAAATTCCCCGATGCATCGACCCCAGTGGCTGAACAGCTCAGGCCCCCAATCTGCCTCGGCGACAAGATCGCCCCTGGCCTGCTCAAACTGGCAGACGATAAATT
>DUAT01000040.1 GCA_012960755.1 Gammaproteobacteria bacterium | reverse complement strand
TGGTGGGTCTGGGTGGATTTGAACCACCGACCTCACCCTTATCAGGGGTGCGCTCTAACCAACTGAGCTACAGACCCCAACTAAAATCACGTTTTACTAAAGTGGTTTTTGTCACCACCCATAGCGAGGAGCGGTATTATACGCACGAGCGTTGGATTTTCAACGCCGCAAAGCTGGAATTGTCAAATGCCGTTCAATCAGGGTTCATTACTACCAGATGATGGTTCTTCTTCCCTTTCTGCACGACTTGATAACGACCATACAATGCCGCCGCAGCATCGAGTTCGAATTCCGTATCAGTTATTTTTCCACCATTGACAGATACAGCGTTACTTTTGATCAGCTTCCTGGCCTGACCCTGGGTTACTTCCCCACGGGGAGTCACGGCTAAACCAGAGTCCACCAATACCTGTACCAGAGATACGGATTGCTTCTTTATCTCAGTCGTTGGCAGCCCGTCCTGGGCGACCTGGCTCAGATCTGCTTCTGACAGACCAGTTAGCTGATTTGTAAAAAGTGCCTCGCTGATTCTCTCGGCGGCATCGACCCCTTCGTCGCCATGAACAAGCCTGGTCACTTCACGAGCGAGCGCAACGTGGGCTGTTCGCATACCAGGATCCTGATCGTGCGCGGCAGAAAGCCGATCAAATTCTTCAGCTCCTAAAAAGGTAAATATCTTCAGGTACTTTAATACATCAGCATCAGCACAATTACGCCAAAATTGGTAAAAGCTGTATGGGGATGTCTTCTCAGGCTCGATCCAAATGGCATTACCCATGCTTTTGCCAAATTTTGTGCCGTCCGCATTAGTGACAAGCGGATAGGTGATCGCAAAAGCCTGATTGGCATTCATACGCCTGATCAGATCAATCCCTGAAACGATATTGCCCCATTGGTCGCTACCGCCCATTTGAATGCTGCAGTTATACTTCTGGTTCAGTATGACGTAATCATAGGCTTGCAGGATCATATAGCTGAATTCTGTGTAGCTGATGCCTGATTCTTCATCTTCCAGGCGACGTTTGACTGATTCCCTCTGAACCATGGTATTGACGCTGAAGTGTTTTCCGATGTCCCGCAGATAGCCAATCACCGATAGATTCTGCGTCCATTCGGCGTTATCAACAACGATGGCTGAATTCTCACCACAATCAAAATCAAGGAAACGGCTCGCCTGTTCCCTGATCTTCGTGACGAAGGCCTTGACGACGTCTGCAGGCTTGAGCTCCCTTTCGGAGGTACGACCCCCCGGGTCTCCGATCATCCCAGTGGCCCCGCCGACCAGAAGAATAGGTCGGTGGCCCGCCAGCTGGAACCGGCGTAGGGCCAGCAATGGCACCAGATTGCCAATATGCAGGCTGTCAGCGGTGGGATCAAAACCGCAGTATACTGTTCTGGTTCCGGTTGCCAGATGCAGGGCTAATTCGGCTTCACTGCTTACCTGCGAAATCAGGCCGAGTGATCTAAGTTGATCAAGTAGGTCCGTATTAATTGCCATGCTGATATTTCCCATTACGTAACGCTTTACTACAGTCCATAACTACAATTAGCACCTTCTCGTGAACAAAAATCCCGGGAATTGCGCAAGTTACCGGTCCGTGTCATATAAATGACCATTGACTTCCGGTAATCTTCTCCTCTCTCACTGGACATGGGGAGGATTGAAGAGGCGCCAAAATACAGTAAGTACTGAGAAATTCAAGCCGAAATTTTGGTCAGATGGCAGAATTTTGTGAACCATTCGACTATTTACGCTTACCAGGCACATTAGTGTTTGACAAATCTAATCTATTTTAATTAAATTCATATGTTTTAGATACTTAGCAGCATTTTATGACAATCAACAACAATAAAAGAATGTAGCTTACTGCTTTATGAACAAATACCCAAATTTGCATCTGAAGACCGCCTTGATCCTGGCAGTGTCCCTAGTGGTGGTTATCGGCATGCTGCCAGCAAACGAGACCCAGGGTATTACGAATGTACCCGTCTCTTTATCGATTAAGGACATTGACAAACCCACCGTCGTCTTAGCACCGGAACCTGTTGAAGTTCAAAAAATCAACCTGACGGATTGGAACGAAATCACTATTCGCCCAGGCGATAGCCTCTCGGTTATTTTTTCCAGGGTCGGATTATCAGCAACAGAGCTCAGTGACATTATGGCACTCGGCCGAGAGGTCAAGGTTCTGGCAAAAATACTGCCGGGGCAAATCCTTAAATTCGAGATTGATCACGAAGGTGATATAAAAACGTTGCGTTATGAAGAGACCCCGCTCAAGACACTGGTTGTTACCAGGACTGAAGCCGGGTTTTCATCAGAATGGGACCTTTACGAGCCCGAAATCCTTATTTCATACAAAACCGCAAAAATAACTGCTGCAAAACCCTCTCTCTATCATGCTGGAAAAGCATCCGGACTCTCGGACAACCTGATAATGCAGTTAAGCTATGTTTTTCAATGGGACATCAGTTTCGCTCTGGACCTTCGACAGGGTGATACATTCACACTATTGTACGAGGACATTTACATAGAAGGTGAGAAAGTGCAGGAAGGTGGAATCCTTGCGGCCCAGTTCAAGAATCTGGGCAAGACATATACCGCGGTTTTGTATGAGGATGCGGACGGCCGCAAAAACTACTACACACCAGAGGGCCGGAGCATGCGTAAGGCCTTTCTTCGCGATCCCGTCCATTTTTCCCATGTAAGCTCGAGTTTCAACCTCAGACGCCTGCACCCGATACATAAGAAAGTCATGCCCCACCGGGGTACTGACTACGCCGCGAAACGTGGCACACCAGTGCTCGCCTCTGGAGACGGTAAAGTCACCATCGCTCGACAAAATAGCGCATCGGGTCGGTACGTGGTCATTCGACATGGCGAACAGTACGCAACAAAATATCTGCACTTGTCTGCATTTGCCAAAGGCATCAGAGCAGGTAAGTCTGTAAGTCAAGGACAGGCCATCGGCTATGTCGGTTCCACTGGATGGGCAACAGCGCCTCATCTTCACTATGAGTTTCTTGTGAAGGGAGTACAGCGCAATCCACGGACAGTAAAACTGCCTAAAGCGGAGTCTATCTCAAAATCTGACCTGTTAAAATTTGTGCAGTTTACGCAACCAGTGCTGGCGCGACTTGAGTCAGTTACAGGGAAAAAGGGCTACGCGATGGTTTCAAAAAATGAGCTGCAAACTCAACGGTGAATTGGTTTAGCTCAGTTGCTGGAACCTGCTAGACGGCAAACGAATTGCCACAACCACAGGTTGTGGTTGCGTTCGGGTTCGTGACAACAAATCTGGAACCCTGAAGATCTTCCTTAAAGTCGACTTGCGCTCCGACCAGATATTGATAACTCAACGCATCGACCACCAACGTAACACCCTTATTATCAATCGCGGTATCGTCGTCTTCCATGTCCTCATCAAAGGTGAAGCCGTACTCGAATCCTGAACAACCTCCACCGGTGACAAAGACCCGCAGTTTAAGATTCTCGTTCTCTTCCTCTTCAATCAGCGTTTTAACTTTACCCGCTGCCTGGTCGGTAAACGTCATTCCAACTGGAGTATGAGTTCTCGGTATATCAGTTGTATCAGTCATAACTATCAATATGGGTTTTCGAAACAGAAAAACAAGCCAGAACAGCGTGAATACTATGTAATAGCTTCAGATTCTCTATGCCCGATATCCTCCGTCAGCCTGCGAGACTGGATTTTCCGGTATGGAAACATTGAGGGTATCAACACTGGTCTGGGTAGACGCTCCTGTATATTCCGTGGTTTTTTCAACGACCTGGCCTGTATCGACAGTTTCGGGTTCAAGTTTCACTTCTTTGCCGTTCTTGACGTGTACGAGATTCCCATCAACCCGACTGCCCATCACCATTTCAATCAGGTTGTAAAAAACATTCCCCTTGATCTCAGCCCGGGTGGCTAATTCAATATGCTTATCACAGTGGATATCACCATATACCCTGCCGTTCACGATGACATTAGGTACGCGGATATCACCCTCAACCTTGCCTTTCTCGCTGATGGTCACAATGGCCCTGCTACCTTCGAGAGCATAAATATTACCCTTGACGGTGCCATTCACCAGTAAGTGATCGCTAAAATGGACATCACCCGACAATTTGCAATTGTTCGCGATTAGGGTGATGCCTGATTCGTTGCCTTTACTTTTTCCAAACACAACTAGTCTCCGTCTAATAGCCAGTCAAATTTCTTTTCGAGTCGCTGGGTATTCCTACCCGAGGACCTTGCCACGACCATGATCTGTGTCGGCTCAAATCCATCGGGAACACTCAACTCACCATTGATATTCTGAAAATATCGAAACCGGAATCGAATTGATTTCTGATTTTCCTGGTTCAGCACATCCAACAACAATTCTCTCTCATCACCACCCTGCCGGCCAACGACAGTAATTTCTACTCCACCCTGGATATAGTCGTGCTTCTCAACAATCTGGGTTAGCAGCAGACTATAATTGAACGTATTGCGATTAGCCCCAGATTTCACATCCAGTCTTTCTATCCGTAAACCTTGCTCTTCAACATTCGGTAACATCACACCCTTGTAAAAACGAACCTCTTCATTGAGAGCAGCAATCTGTCCTTGCAGATTCTCGACGGTTTGTCTTACTTCCTCGTTAGCTTTGGAATCTACCTGGCCGCCTAATTTGCGTTCCGCGACTTCCCGCCTGAGCTCTTTCACCAACTGGTCTCTTTCAGCCAGTTGCTTACGAAGTTGCTCTTTTTCCTTGATGACTTCTACTTTTGTCGCCAAACCTTCGGTCAACCCATAGTGATAAGTCAGCCAGGTGAACGTCGCAGCGATAGCAAGACATATACAAAAAATGCCTGCTCGCTGAAATGGTCGATAGGGAACGACGACCATCTGGTATTGTTTGCTACCCTTTACCGCCGCCACGCATTAGGCCTAATTATCAAAAACGCTAACGAGTTTAGCAGAAAACCCCCTGGAATAAGCGACTAGCCTGCTGAACAGGCCTACCGGGGGAATGAACAGTCGATCTTTGGACATCCATCGAATATCCTCACCGGAGACAATTTCAAAGTTGAACTCGTGCCCCAACAATCCTCATCAAGGTATTCTATCAGCGGTTTTCGCAGGGCACTTGCATCCATCGACTCTGTGCCGCAATTCGCTTTGCTGGGTATTTGTTCAGGCATCGTAACGGGACTGGTGATTCTGGTATTCAGGGGACTAATGGAGATTCCCCTCGAATATCTACTGGACGAGGGTTCTGAGGCATTCGAGTCCCTGCCGGTGACTTCCCGATTCGCTCTACCGCTTATGGGTGGAGTCCTTCTGGCGCTATTGTTTTCATTGATACCTACGGTCACTCGACGAGTCGGCGTTATCCATGTCCTGGAGCGACTGGGCAGGCACCAGGGTCATATGCCCTGGCAGAACGCGGTGACACAATTCATTGGTGGCATCATCGCGCTTGGTACCGGCCAGTCAGGCGGCCGGGAAGGACCTGCAATTCACCTTGGGGCGGCCTGTAGCAGCCTACTGGGGCAGTCACTTCAGTTGCCCAATAACAGTATCCGAATACTCGTCGGATGCGGCGCAGCAGCGGCTATTTCTGCTTCTTTTAACACGCCCATTGCCGGTGTCATATTCTCTA
Source organism: Gammaproteobacteria bacterium (assembly GCA_012960755.1). The sequence goes on along the minus strand of DUAT01000040.1, from coordinate 30,721 downwards.
TGGAAGTCATCCTCATGGAGTACACCATCGCTGGGTTCATTCCCGTAATCCTGGCGGCCGTGATCGCCACTTTGATAAATCCGTCCGTCTATGGAAGCAGCTTGTTCAGCACATCACTGGGTAACACCATCAACAATTTCTATAACCTGCCGTTTCTAATTGTTGAGGGTGTCGTCATCGGTACCCTGGCCGCCACTTTTGTCTACCTGGTGAAAAAAATACACCAATTCGCACCCGAGTCGCATTGGGTCCGTATGCTGATAGCCGGACTGGCAACCGCGCTTATCGCACTGGCGAGTCCACAAATCCTCGGTATAGGTTATGACACAGTTTTGTTGGCACACAGTGGTGAATTGACAATCTATGTACTGTTGCTGGCCTGTGTTTTAAAAATCATCGCGACCGCAATCACCATTGGCCTGGGTGTGCCGGTTGGCGTTATCGGTCCAGCTTTATTTATCGGCGCAACCGCCGGTGGTGTTTTAGGGTACATAGGTGCGCTAATCGCACCGGATCTGGCCGCACCGGCTGGTTATTATGTCATCCTGGGTATGGGAGCAATGATGGGAGCCGTGTTACAAGCCCCGCTCGCAGCGCTGATGGCAGTGATGGAACTGACCCAGAACCCGGGCATCATTCTGCCAGCAATGCTGGTGATCATTGTTGCCAACATGACATCGGGCCAGGTCTTTCACATGAAGTCTGTATTTCTGATGCAAATGGAAATGATAGGTCTTGAGTTTCGGCAAAATCCCTTATCCATGGCACTAAACAGGTCTGCGGTGGCTTCAATTATGTCTCGAAGTTTCGAAAGGGTAAGCGCTAAGATCAGTCGGCCTGAGGCGATGAAAATCATAGAGGCAAGCCCTGACTGGCTTCTGGTGAACGACAGCGACCCCGCTGATAACGAAAACGGACCCGTGTTTATCCTTCGTACGCTCGACCTGACTGCATTTTTAGCAGGCGCCCAACGTGAGCAAATTGACCTTAACGAGATTCCCGCGACCCGAAAAGATGTGGCGCCGATTCTGCTCCAGGCGACACTGCAGGAAGCACTGGACGTGTTGAACGATACGGGCCTGCAAGCCCTTTATGTCAATCGGATCAGTTCGCCAATGTTCGATTCCGTGGTCGGAATAGTGACCCGTGAAGACATCGAGTCCTACTACCAGGGCTGACATCGCCGTGGATGTTTCGCTCATTTCTTAAAGTGAATTGAATCAGATCCGGATGAGTGTTTGAATGCGCACCCGGTGAGCAAGAATAGAAAAAAGTCATGTCCCGATCAGCCATATTGTTCGAAGAGGCCCAAAAGGTACTGCCCGGCGGTGTGAATTCCCCTGTCCGCGCTTTCCAAAGAGTGGGCGGTCAACCTAAATTCTTCAAAAAGGGTCTGGGGGCATATCTGATTGACGAAGATGACAAGCAGTACATTGATTATATCGGCAGCTGGGGACCGATGATCGTTGGCCACGCTCATCCACAGGTACTGGAAAAAATTCAACGGGCACTGGTGGACGGTCTCAGCTTTGGTGCGCCAACTGAAATAGAAACAATACTCGCCAACAAGGTCCGGGCGATTATGCCCGCCATCGAAATGATTCGAATGGTGAGCTCCGGCACCGAAGCCACCATGAGTGCCATTCGGGTTGCGCGGGGATATACCAGTAGAGACAAGATCGTAAAATTCGAGGGTTGTTATCATGGTCACTCGGATGCACTGCTGGTAAAAGCAGGTTCTGGCGCATTAACACTCGGTGAGCCCGATTCCCTGGGCGTGCCAAAGAGTGTCGCCGAACATACCATTACACTTGAATACAACAATCCCGAGCAGGTTGAGCAAGCTTTTCAGCAAGCCGGTGACGAGATCGCAGCCATTATTGTAGAACCCGTTGCCGGGAACATGGGCTGTGTTCCGCCAGTGGATGGTTTTCTGCAGACCCTTCGAACCGTCTGCGACAAGTACGGTGCTGTACTGATTTTTGATGAAGTCATGACGGGGTTTCGGGTCGCGCTTGGCGGGGCGCAAAGTACTTATCGAGTCACGCCTGACCTTACCACCCTGGGAAAGATCATCGGTGGTGGCATGCCAGTCGGTGCATTTGGCGGTAAACGGGAAATTATGAATATCGTCGCGCCCCTGGGCGGTGTTTATCAGGCGGGCACGCTATCTGGAAATCCGATTGCGATGACCGCTGGGCTCGCCACACTGGAACTTATTGAAGCCCCTGGGTTCTTCGAAATGCTCTCCGCCAAAGCCGAGAAACTTACCTTAGGTCTCCAGGCTCTCGCAGACGAGTCGGGAATTGCTTTTAGTACCAATCAGCTCGGCGGTATGTTTGGCTTTTTCTTCACCAGCACCACCCCAGTAACTCATTTTAGCCAGGTGATGAATACCGATACTGAAAGATTCAATCAATTTTTTAACATTTTGCTCGACCAGGGTACAAACCTTGCGCCCTCCCCGTTTGAATCAGGGTTTGTATCGTCAGCACACAGTGATGAGGATCTGGAGAATACGCTCTCTGCAGCCGCCAAAGCGTTTGACATCCTTTCCAATTCATAAAAATCCGCGGAGTTATTCATGAAACAATATGACGTTTATGGCATTGGTAATGCGTTGGTTGACACCGAGTACGAAGTCAATGATTCGTTTATTGCGCAAGCAGAATTACAAAAAGGTGTCATGACCCTGATCAATGCGCAAGAGCGTCAAAAGCTGATTCAGTTGCTTGAAGAAGTACACAGCCATGAAGTGATCCACCAGTCAGGAGGTGGATCCGCAGCCAACACCATGGTGGCAGTCACACAGTTCGGTGCGTCGAGTTTCTATAGCTGCAAAGTAGCTAACGACTCCACCGGTGACTTTTTTATGCGGGACCTGGAGAAGATCGGCGTAGATACCAATCTTGAAGCTAGCAGGGAAAACGGATTTTCAGGCCAGTGTATTTCGATGGTTACGCCGGATGCTGAGCGCACCATGACAACTCACCTGGGCATCAGTGAAGCACTTTCAGTGAGTGACCTCAACGAGGAAGCCATTCGCAACTCAAAATTCCTTTACATTGAGGGTTACCTCGTCACCTCACCCAGCGCCTTTGAGGCGGCACTCAAGGCACAGCAGATCGCCCGTGACGCAGGAGTCGCCGTTTCGCTGACACTTTCAGACCCTGCCATTGTGGAAAACTTCAAGCCTGCGTTTGACCAATTCGCAGAGAATGGCGTTGACCTTGTTTTTTGCAATGAAGACGAGGCAATGATATGGACCGGCAGCAACACTGCAGACGAAGCTTTTTCAAAGTTATGCACCGTCTGCAACCGGGCGGCAATGACCTGCGGTAAGAAGGGGGCCATCGTGTTCGACGGAATAACTCAGGCTACCGTACCCGGCACCCCAACCGATGCTGTAGATACGACCGGCGCCGGTGACATTTTTGCCGGAGTATTTCTCGCGTCGATCAGCAACGGGGATCCTTTTGAAACAGCGGCGGAAATGGCCAATAAGGCAGCATCCCTGCTGGTCTCGAATTTTGGCGCCAGGTTGAATACAGAAGCGGCGCACAGCGTGAAGGCAAACGCCAGCTAGTGCTTATCCATAAATAGGTGAATTTCGACTTCAGCACCCTACTTTGCGCATATTGAGTCTATTTCTATAGCACAAAACGTGACTGGAAAAGCACACATAATCATTTATGGATAGGCACCAGCCAGGGAGGCTCTGATTAAAACAAACCCAACTGCCGGTCTGTGAGTTTCGCCAACGAGGTGGATTTAAAAAAAAGTATTGCATCAGCAATAGGAGCCAGTTGTTTATCCACATAGAATTGATAGTCAATTTTTGAACTGAAATAGGCTCTTGGTTCTGCACCATTGACAGTCATGATGTACTCAACCCAGCCACCGTGAGTAAACTGGTTTGGCAGGCCTCGTTCACGCCTGATCTCCTCCGCCATCCTCGCAGCCCGAACATGCGGTGGCACATTTTTTTGATAGTCCTCGAGCTTTCGCCGCAGGCGTTTTCGAAGCACAAGTTTTGCATCACACTGGCCGGTATTTACCTCGGTGACCAAGTTTCTTATATAGTCTTCATAGGGCTCTTCGAGAAAGATCTTTCGGTACAGTATCTGCTGAAATTCGCGGGCGAGTGGGCTCCAGTCACTTCGCACGGTTTCAAGGCCTTTAAATACCATCTGGCTACCGTTTAGATCTTCCACCATACCGGCGTAACGCTTCTTGCTGCCAACCTCAGAACCACGTACCGTGGGCATCAGGAAACGATTGAAATGAGTCTCGTACTCCACCTCGAGACAGCTTTCAAGATGCAGGGTCTCGAGCAGATGGTCACGCCACCAGTCATTCAGGAACCCCATCAGGCGCACCCCCACAGCATCAGCTTCCTCATTTGTTGTAACATTTTTCAGGTGCACAAACACCGAGTCAGTGTCGCCATAAATGACCCTAAGACCCTGCTCTTCAATCAAGTCCCGGGTTTTTTGAAGTATCTCATGGCCTCTCAGTGTAATTGAACTCACCAGCTTGGTATCGAAGAAACGACAGCCCGCTGAACCCAGAACGCCATAGAAAGAGTTCATAATAATCTTGATTGCCTGTGACATTGCCGCTTCACCGGATTGTTTAGCAACATCCCGGGCAGCCCACAATTCCTCAATAATCCTGGGCAATATGACATCCTCGCGAGAAAATTCCGCGCCCTTGTACCCTGGTATAGGGTCTTCCTCATTTTCCGCCAGGATCATTGCCAGGGGGTCCACATGAAAGGTTCTGATAATACTCGGGTACAGACTCTTGAAATCGAGCACGATGACATGGTCGTATAGTCCGGCCATGGACTCCAGGACATATCCACCAGGGCTTGCAACCACTTTCCCTTCATCCACCAGGGGAGCGACAAACCCCTTGCGATGTAATCTAGGCAGATAGAGAAAATCAAATGCGGCGACGGAACCACCGGACCGGTCGAGTTCCAATCCCGTCAGGCGGCTTCGCTCCAGTGCAAATTTGATCAGGTTGGCTTTGTCGAAAATCTCGCTCACCAAGACGCAATCTTCAAGGTTGTATCGTGCCAACTGGGTTTTATCGTTGGCATACAAATCTTGAATTTCACTGGCACGTTGATCGACATCATCGATCAGTTTGCCCCGGCCCAGTAGTTCTTTGGCAACAGAATCCAGCGCAAAACTCTCGAAACGAAAGGTAGCAGTCCGTAGCAGTTCAATGCCATCAAGAACGACCCGGCCCGGTACCAGCGCATATCTTCGCTCCCGACCCTGTGTCGCTGTGCGCCAACTCACCACTTGTTTCCCCCGACCCAGAGTGAAGTCGATAGACAGCACATCACATCGCATCTGCAGGAAATGCAGATCAAAACCAACCACACTCCAGCCAATGACCACATCAGGATCAACGTCGTTGAACCATTCAAGAAACTTAACGATCAGCGACTTTTCATCCGGCAAAAACTCCAGGTATACCAGCCCGGGCTCTTCATTGCCGACCATAAACACTTTCTCCAGCCCGTCACCCTGAACCGCGATTGAGTAGAGAATGTTCTCGCTAAAGGACGTCTCGATGTCCAGTGAAACCACCTTTAAATCCGGCAAATAGTCTGCCGGTCTAATTCTTGGGCTGTCATACGTGACAAACCCGTTGTCCTCGCTGATTGGACCCTCAACCTCAACCGAGGCAGTAATAAACCGTTCCATTAAGTAACGATCGGTGGGCCTGATATCGGCCTCGAACAGCTGGAAATTTTTAGAGAGGCGGGACCGCGCCATGTTCAAACCGCGCTGTGATTGAAAGTAACACGCAATCATGGGTTCACCATCGAATCCCTTCAATGCAATCTGCGCATGCCGCCATCGACCCATGGAATCTACAATTCTCTTAATCTGGGTAAAATCCTTCTCGCATACAAAGAAAAGAGATTCCTGGTATGGAAAAACCAGCTTTACGGGTCCGGAGTCAGTCGCCACCCAGTAAATCAGTTCCTGGCCATCACCTGACTCATGCCACTGGCGGGTCAGCAGGAACCCTTGAACTGAATTTGTACTAGTCATATGACAATTATGTATTAATTGTCCTGCCCAGTCGCTGTTGACTTCTCTGCCAAGACAACGGGTAACGAAGTGACTATACGAACTGTTTTTGATGACATCCTGCATTTGTAAGCCAGTATCTCAACCCCTTGTGTAGCCGCTTCCACCAGCGCTTCAGCATAGGCAGGGTCGATATGCTCTGCGGGTTGCACCGACCGGATACCGGAATGTTGGACACAATAAACCAACACTGCCCGATGCCCCTGTTGTACCATTTTAGCCAGTTCCCTGAGGTGCTTGCGGCCTCGCTCGCTCACCGCATCGGGGAAAAAACCTCGTCCCATGGAAATGGGAGGTTCGAGTAAGGTAACGCTCTTCACTTCTACGTAACATCGCCGACCAGCCGCATCAAGTAGCAACAGGTCGATTCGGCTGTTTTCTTCGCCGTATTTCACCTCGGTCTGTAACTCGGAAAACCCTTTCAGTTCAGAAATAACCCCGGCTTCAATCGCTTCCTTAATCAATTGGTTGGCATTTACGGTGTTGATACCAATGTAATGTCCTCTGGAGGTCCTCGCCAGCTCCCAGGTGGAAGGATATTTTCTCTTTGGGTTATCTGATGTTGAGTAAAAGACTTCTGAACCCGGTTCTGCACAATTTTTCATGGAGCCGGTGTTGGGGCAGTGGATAGTCGTCTGGCCACCACCAGGCAATCGGATGTCGGCAAGAAACCTTTTGTATCGCTTAATCAGAATCGCTCTTTCAAGGGCAGGCTTAAACTTCAATATGACTTCTCACGTATCCGGACAAGAAGGGGTTTAACATTGTCATTTCAATGCACGGCGTAAATTGTCGATACCCCGTGCCAGAACATCCTGACTTTGCGCATAACTAAACCTGACATGGAGATTCGCTTCATGGAAGCCAAAATCTGTACCGGGCGTGACGGCAACATCGTATTCTTCCAGCAGACGATCACAGAAAGCCTCACTATCTGCAAACCCTTTGGGGATACCAGCATATATGTAGAAAGCTCCCTCCGGAACCAGTGGAATGTTAAATCCCAGTTCACGTAAGCTACCAACAAGATAGTCACGCCGCTGCCTGAATTCTAACCTGTTCGATTCCATTTCGATCATCGCAACTTCTGTGAATCCGCCAAGCGCAGCATGTTGCGCGATGCTGGAGGCGCAGATAAACAAATTCTGGGCAAGTTTCTCAACGAGCGGGACTGCCTCTTCAGGCACCACCAACCAGCCGAGTCGCCAACCTGTCATACCGAAGTACTTTGAAAAGCTGTTCACCACAATCGCCTGATCGGTTACCTGCAGGGCTGTTGTTAATGGCTGATCGGTATAGTGCAAGCCATGGTAAATTTCATCAACAATCAGATGCCCCTGTTTACGTTCGATTACCTCAGCAATCCGTGTCAATTCTACCTGGTTAACTATGGCCCCCGTCGGATTAGCTGGTGAGGCTAGCAATACGCCCTTTGTGGAAGATCGCCAGTGTTCATCAATGAGCCCGGCAGTAAGCTGATAATTCTGCCGGGGGGTAACCGGTACCAGGTGTCCATCACCACCAAAACTCTTCAAGATGTGCCGATTACAGGGGTAACCGGGGTCTGTCATCAGCAAACCGTCGCCACTGTCCATTGTCAGAGCAGCCGCCAGCAACAATGCGCCTGAACCGCCAGCGGTTACAAATATACGTGATGCTGGCACAGCTAGTTTGTATTGGTTTTGGTACAGGCGAGAGATTTGCTGGCGCAGCTCGAGAATTCCTTCTGCCGGGGTATACCGCGTAGCGCCCTGCTCAAGCGCTCGCTCACCGGCCGCTACAATCGGGCCAGGGGTCGGAAAGTCAGGCTCCCCTACCTCCATATGGACAATTTGGCGGCCACTGCGCTCTAATGCATTCGCTCGTGCAAGTAACTTCATCACTTTGAAAGGTTGAATTTCACTTAACCTTCTGGAGTAAGTTCGACTCACTCGTTACCTCGGGTAGCCACCGTTAACATTGATCCGTGAATATTACCAATTGTTACTTGGCGAAGCCCGAATGTTCTGGTAAGGTGCGCGCTCGATTTTGATCGGGTTTCCCGTGACATAGAAATTGGAAGGTACTATGGCTGCAAAACGAAAAAAGACACCAGCGACTAAGGCCAGGAAAAAAACTACAACTAAAACCAAGGCCAAGGCGAAAACCAGCACCAAGGTGGCTACAAAGTCGGCTGCCAAGTCAAAAAGGGCAAAAAAGGGTGTTGCAAAACCAAAAGCAAAGGCCCGGCAGAAAGCCACGCCGAAAGCCAAGGTCAAGGTCAAGGTCAAGGTCAAGGTCAAGGTCAAGGCTAAAGCCAAAGCCAAAGCCACAATAAAAACCATCGCAAAATCCAAATCCAAATTAACCCCCAAAGTAAAGGCAAAAACGAAAGTGAAAGCAGTAACCAGGACACCTTCGAAGCCAAAGGCATCCGCGAAGGAAAATGTGAAGTCGACTCCTAAAACTTCAGCCAAGACAACCACGAGCAAAAAAACCGCTGCAAAACCCAAAGTCAAGGCACTTCCCAAAACCAAGACAACCGCTAACACAAAGACAGCAAAAAAAGCTGTCATCAAGAAGACTATAGCTCGAAAAGCTACCGTTACTCCTGTCAAACGAAAGAAGTCAACTCTACTCGATGACTACATGAACGAGGAGCAACGCGAACACTTTAAGGGCTTATTGCTAATCTGGAAGCGTCAGTTGATGGAAGAGGTTGACCGAACAGTCAGCCATATGAAAGATCAGGCTTCGAACGACCCTGATCCAGCCGACCGGGCTACCCAGGAAGAGGAGTTCAGTCTGGAATTGCGCACCCGTGATCGCGAAAGAAGGCTGATCAAGAAAATTGACAAAACAATTGATCTGATTGACCAGGATGCCTATGGTTTTTGTGAATCATGCGGAATAGAAATAGGGATTCAACGCCTGGAAGCAAGACCCACGGCAACCCAATGTATTGACTGCAAAATGTTATCCGAGATCAAAGAGCGACAGATCCTCGGCTAGCCTATCCAAAACGCCAATCACGACCCACGATGAGTTCTGTAAAACAATATGTGGGTCGATTTGCGCCCTCCCCCACAGGCCCACTTCACCTGGGCTCCCTCGTCGCTGCACTGGCAAGCTACCTTGATGCCCGAGCTAACAATGGACTCTGGTTACTAAGGATTGAAGACCTTGACCCACCCCGAGAGTCCCTGACCGCACCTGGAAAGATCGTCACGCAGCTACACTCATTCGGACTCCATTGGGATGGAGAATTGCTCTACCAGAGTTCACGGCTTGACGCCTATGCTGAAGCGTTCGACCGCCTCACTGAATCCGGGTATGTTTTCCCTTGCACCTGTTCGCGAAAAGCAGTGCAAGGAGTTTATAGTGGCACCTGCCGTGGCCGACAGCATGTCACTGGACCCAGCGCGAGCCGCTTGTTAACCGAAGACCGGCAGATACACTTCACAGATTTAATCCAGGAATATCAGTCCTGGAATCTTGAAAAAGAGATAGGCGATTTTATTATCAAGCGGAAAGACGGGTTGTTCGCCTATCAGCTTGCCGTTGTTGTTGACGACGAATACCAGGGGGTCAATCACGTTGTCAGAGGCAGCGATCTGCTGGATTCGACACCGCGACAGATTTATCTTGCCGAAATTCTGGGGTTTCGTGCAATGACATTCGCACACTTTCCGGTTGTCCTGGGGCCTGACGGACACAAGTTAAGCAAACAGGCGCACGCTAAACCAGTAACAACAGAAAACCGGGCTGAAGTTTTCAATCTGGCCCTCCAGGCATTGAACCAGCCTCCCGTCACCTTGTCCAACGTCGAAAAAATGATCCAACAGGCAATTGATCAGTGGTCATTGAATCTGATTCCAACACAAGCCGGGATATTCGTGTAGTACCGAACAGCCTGTTAGGATGGGGCCACAGCAATTGCAGGATTAATGCTTGTTAATTGAACGTCTGATCACTTTTATCGTCCTGGGCTTTTTTATCTTTGTCGCTGACTTCAGCAGTTGGTGGCAGTACAGTGACCTGTCCGAATGGTACAGAAACTATCTGGTCTGGATTGGTCTGATCATCATCTGTTACATCGCCTCGACCCGCCTTGACGCTAGTCGGCTCTCGGCTGACGAAGAGACACGGCAGCAACAACCGCCCGAACCCAGCAGCAGCGAGCCGCCAAAGTGACATTCTCCCTGGCTCAGCTTTTCGCCATGGGGTTTGTTTACCTGGTCACTCTTTTTGGTTCAGCCTATGCCACCGAAAAGGGCTGGCTGCCAAAATCGTTCACCGGTCATCCGTTTATCAGGGTAATTTCCCTCGGGGTTTTCGCAGGCGCAATTGCGTTTTATGGCAGCATCGGTCTGGCGGCCGAATACGGATCCAGCTACCTGCTGTACTTTTTTGGATCGAGCGCGGCCTTTCTGGTGGCTCCCTTGCTGTTGTATCCCCTGGGCAGAATCGCCCTGGCGCACAATCTGGGTTCGCTGGCGGATGTGTTCGCTTTCCGTTATCCCGCACCGTGGGTTGGGGGCCTGATCAGCCTCTTGATGTTGTTTGGGGTGCTACCCTTGATCGCACTACAGATTCATGCCGTATCAGGAACGGTTCATCTGCTGAATCAGGAAATCAGCGAGGACGGTCTCGCCCTTATTTTCTGCGTCACCATGACGGTTTTCGCGATCCTATTCGGGGCAAGACACGCCTCCACCAAGGACAAGCATGAAGGCCTGATTGTTGCGCTGGGTCTAGAGTCTATTTTCAAGCTTGTGGCATTTATCGCGGTCGCCCTGTACGCCGTCTATGGTGTATTCGGGGGCTTTTATGAACTGAACACCTGGTTGTACGACAATCAGGTGTTGACTGACCATATTGTCGTCGAATTGTCCGAGGGTCCTTCCCGTTCCATTTTGTTGATGTTCTTTGCTGCTGCAATCGCACTGCCTCATATGTTTCATATCCTGTTAACCGAGAACGATGATGCGAGTTTGATTGTCGCTTCTCGATGGGCCTTTCCGCTTTACATGCTGGGACTTAGTTTGTGCGTTCCTCCCATTCTGTGGGCCGCGACCAAGCTCGGAGTAAGTGCTTCGCCTGAGTTTCATGCGATCAGTCTGGGACTCGCGTCAGGCAACCGCGAGATCACATTCCTTGCCTTTATCGCCGGTTTTGCAGCGGCAAGTGGAGTACTCATCGTGATTACCCTTGCTCTTGCCTCCATGTCATTACATCATGTTCTGTTACCGCTTTATCGCGTCCGAGAAGGAACCGATTTCTATTCATTTCTACTGAGTATGAGGCGATTGCTCATCGTCGCGATCATCGCAGCAGCTTATGGCTTATATCGGCTATTACGCCAGGATCAGAGTCTCATCAGTCTGGGTATTGTCACTTTCGTTGCCGTCCTGCAATTTCTTCCCGGTTTGTTGTCTGTGTTCTATTGGCGAAATGCTAACCGGGTAGGCTTGCTGGCCGGTTTGGTCGCAGGCTTTGTCGTCTGGTTCCTTATGCTCTTGTTTCCTTTGTTGAGCGATATCGTCAACGCCACCCGGTTCGACTCTCCGTTGCTGTTTGAGCCCAACCCGGGCGTTTGGCATATGGCTGCCATGTCTTCACTGCTTGCCAATAGCTTTGCCTTTATCCTGTTCAGTGTGTTTACAGAACCCACCCAGGAAGAATTAAAAGCGGCGGCTGTCTGTATGAGTGATTCACCGATACAACCGTACCAGGGTGAACTGCTGGCGAGGTCAGTGACAGAAATGAAAAGCAGTATGGATCAGGCGATTGGTGAAACAGCCTCCGCACAACAAATGCAGATGGCGCTCTCGGAGCTGCCTTTTGCCAGGGATGAGCGGCGGCCATTTGCACTACTGAAAATCAGGAACCAGGTTGAGTCAAATCTCTCAAGTCTCGTTGGCCAGACGATTGCCCATGGCATTGTCAGCGGTTTTCTACCCTTTAAAAAAGACGAACTGGGACAAAATACAACGGAAAGCGTTCATAACATGGAGAGTCGTTTCGAGGACTATCAATCTCAACTGACCGGTCTTGCCGCAGAACTCGACAATCTGCGACGCTATCATCGCCAGATCCTGCAGGACTTACCCACCGCAGTTTTTTCTGTCGACACGCAACTCAAAGTACTCACATGGAACCGGGCCATGGAGGAACTGACGGGCATCCCCGCCGCCACCATTGTGGATTACAAACTCGAAAACCTGTCCAGCGAGTGGTATCACCTGCTGTACGACTTTATCATCACAGATTCAATTGACCGACTAAAAATGGAGTTTGCGGTGCGGGCCGAACCAAGATTGCTTTACCTGCACAAATCCCTGGTGGGTATCTCCAGAAACGAGGGAGATACGGTCGTTGTAATCGAAGACGTCACCGACGAGCAGATTCTGGAACGCCAGTTAATGCACAATCAGCGGCTGGCATCCATTGGCCAGCTCGCGGCTGGTGTCGCCCATGAAATTGGCAACCCCATCACCGGTATTGCCTGCCTGGCACAAAATTTGAGAATCGAAACCGAACAGCCTGAATTACTGGAGATATCAACAGAAATCCTGCAGCAAACAGAACGCGTCTCCGGGATACTGGAATCACTGGTTAACTTTGCCCATGGAGGCAACCTCGATACCAAACGGCCAAGTGTTCCGGTTGATATTCTGCAATGCGTCAACGAGGCAATCAATCTATTGAATTTATCGACAGATGCCAAGGGCGTCAGCTATCGCAACAATTGCGTTTCTGGATTATTTGTATTGGGAGATGGGCAGCGTTTGTTGCAGGTTTTTGTCAACGTATTGGCCAATGCGCGGGATGCGTCGAATGAGAATGACGAAATCGTTGTGAAAGGCCTGCTGGTTGACGAACTGGTACAAATCGAAATTACCGATCAGGGGCATGGTATCTCAGCCGACGATCTTCGGCAGATGTTTGAACCCTTCTATACTACAAAGGATCCTGGCCAGGGCACCGGTCTGGGTCTCGCTATTGTGACCTCGATCATCGATGAGCATCACGGTTCTATTTTTGCCGAACCTGGGGGTAGTAAGGGCACTTGCATCACGATCAAGCTGCCGTCCTTTGATCGCGAGGAAATTCAGTTGACTTCGGCCTCTAATTCATTGTTTAGTTCGTGATTAGTCAGGTAGTTCCCGTCAGGATTATTATTGCGTGAGTCTTACTCCTCATCTGCCCTGCGTTAGTCCGGGTAAAAGCCAGTGAATCGAAAAAAAATTCTAATCATCGAAGACGAAGTCGTCATTCGATCATCCCTGCGCAAATTTCTTACCAAACAAGGCTTCAAAATCAGCGAGTCCGGGTCAATTGACGATGCAAAACAGTTCGATCTGCGACAGTTTTCCCTGATTATTACTGACTTTCGATTACCCGGTCCGGTGGGCACTGACATCATCAAAATGGCGCCGGGTGTTCCAGTGCTGGTGATGACCAGTTTTGCCAGCGTCACTGCGGTCGTTGATGCGATGAAGCTCGGAGCGGTGGACTACATCGCAAAGCCATTTGATTACCAGGATCTATTGGATTCGGTGAATGAGATTGTCTGTCCGCCTGAATCCTCTACCATCCTTGTTGACGGTATGCTCGGCAGCTGTGATGCGATGCTGTTACTTTATGATCAAATCAACAAGGTAGCACCAACGGATACTAATGTATTGATTCTGGGGGAGTCCGGCACTGGCAAGGAACTGGTCGCCAAGGCCATTCATGCGGCAAGCAAACAAGTATCCCGAACGATGATCTCTCTCAATTGTGCAGCCATTCCTGAGTCCCTGATTGAATCAGAGCTATTCGGTCACGAGAAAGGCGCGTTTACCGGCGCTGTATCCCGTCGACTGGGTCTCGTTGAAGCTGCCCATGGTGGCACCTTGTTCCTCGATGAAATTGGTGAATTACCTCTGGAAGCCCAGGCGCGACTGCTTCGCGTACTGCAGGAAGGGGAAGTACGGCGGGTCGGCTCTGTGGAAACAACAAAAGTAAACGTCAGGCTTATTGCTGCAACACACAGGGACTTGAAGGCGCTCACAAAACAAGGTGAATTTCGGGAAGATCTCTACTATCGCCTGAACGTCGTAAAATTATCCTTACCTCCCTTGCGAGAAAGACTCAGCGACCTGGATGAACTTGTGAATCATTTTTTGAAGCTCACCTGTCAAAAGATGAACAAACCTGACCTGAGCTTTTCTGAAGAAAGTCTCCGTCTGATTAAACAATACCGCTGGCCCGGCAACATTCGCGAGTTGGAAAACGCGATAGAACGCGCTGTTATTCTTTGTGAACATCCTGTTATCTCACCGGATCTACTCTCAATCGATTTCGAAATTCATACCCAGGAAATTGATTCAGAGCCACGTTCGGAAGATTTGTCACTCGAAGACTATTTTCTGAAATTCGTCGTCAACAACCAGGATCACATGACCGAAACAGAACTGGCTCAGAAACTTGGAATTAGTCGTAAGGCACTCTGGCAGAAGCGTCAGAAACTGCAGATCCCACGTGAAAGGTCAAGAAAGCACTAGGAATCCCTTCATTGTTACCTATCATCCCACCCGATGTGTTACCAAAGGTTACGCTGCTTTTGAACTGTCAATGAGCGTCACGATAAGTCATTGATTTAATATGTTTTACGAATTTGGCATAGATACTGCTTAGTTCATAACAGCAGCGGAAGACTGCACGAGTGCAAAAACAAAAGTAAGCACTGACGAAAATAAGAAAAATAACAATAATAAGAAAAATAAAACTGGCTCGCTGAATGGGAAAAGTCCGCTTTTCCCATTTTTCTTTGCACTAGAAAAAGTACCAGAGAAAAGCCCTAGAGAAAAATACGAGAAATCACGCCGCCCTGACAAGCCCGTTCAATCTACAACCATTCCAGTGCCCGCTCTCCCTTCGTCTGCTAGTATTAGCTTTCTGAGATATTCTAATTACTTTAACGGCTTAACTATCGAACCTCTGATCAAGGAGATATTTTCGTCATGGCAAGGAAGGGAGGGGTGGAGAAAAGTTGTTAACATGCTGTACATTAATAATTTTTGGGAATTCCGCCCCGACACCGACATGGTGGAAATAGTGGTGCGGCATACCGACCTTAATCCGAGGTTCGTTATCTCAATATGATGCCAGACATTGAAGCAGAACTGTCACGCAACGCGGTAAGCGTCAATGCACTCAAAGTCGTCAAACGGCTCACCAGCCAGGGTTACGAAGCCTATCTTGTAGGTGGTTGTGTGCGCGACCTGCTGTTAAAACGATCGCCCAAGGACTTTGATGTGGCAACCAGCGCCCACCCGGAAGAAGTCCGTGAACTGTTTCGGAATTCACGGTCCATCGGCAGGCGATTCAAGATCGTTCATGTTCGCTTTGGACGTGAGATCGTTGAGGTTGCTACTTTCCGCGCACCTCACGAAGAATCATCGGCAGATACGAACGTGTCGGATGCCGGTATGATCCTTTCAGACAATTTCTATGGCGACTTCGATGAGGACGTCCATCGTCGCGATTTCACCATGAATGCGCTTTACTATGATGCTGATGCGCAGACCATTGAAGACCTGGTTGATGGTCTGGGGGACATAGAACGGAAACAGATACGCCTAATCGGCGAGCCGGACAATCGCTATCGGGAGGATCCTGTGAGGATGCTCCGCGCAGTTCGATTTAAAGCAAAACTTGGCTTCGAGATAGACGAGAGGACTGCTAAACCCCTCACAGAAATTGGCTTCCTGTTACAGGATATTCCCGCCGCTCGTCTCTTTGAGGAAGTGCTGAAAATGTTTATGTCGGGACATGGAGAAGCCTCTTTTGCGACGCTGCAGGAATATGACCTGTTCGGCTGGCTGTTCCCTGCCACTAACCAGGCAATCCGTCTCCAGGCAACAAACCATGACAGGGCCGAGAAACTCATTCAATTAGCCCTGGCCAGTACTGACAAACGAATTGCCAATGACCAACCCGTAACCCCGGCTTTTGTCTACGCAGCCTTACTTTGGTATCCCTTTCTGTTGGAGCAGCAGAAGCTGGTTGACGAAGGCGCAACCAACGTTTTTGCATTTCACGAAGCAGCATCCAATGTCGTTGCCAAGCAACAGCTGTTTACCTCAATTCCACGAAGATTCTCTGGCCCCATGCGCGAAATCTGGCAGTTACAGCCCCGTTTGCCGATGAAGTACGGCAAGAAACCCGAGTTGCTAATGGGACATAAACGTTTCCGGGCAGCTTATGATTTTTTACTTCTGCGAGAGACATCAGGGGAGCAGTTAGACGGCCTTGGCGACTGGTGGACGAAATTCCAGGAAAACGCACCTGAACAACGCCTCGAAATGACCCGCAATGAACCCAAACCGAAACGTAAAAGACGACGAAAAAGACGACCACGTCGGCTGTGATACGCGAGCCAGTAAACGAGCCTTAAAATATTCTGTACAATTGCCTCATAGGTCAGAGTTAGTCTTATGAGATGTCCCGAGAGAACAATCATCAAACCTCGAAGCAGAGATTAACGTTGGAAAGTTTGCCTCGCTACATTGCAGTTGAAGGTCCAATCGGCGTGGGCAAAACATCTTTCACCCGGCGGCTGGCCGAAACACTCAACTACGAAACGATTCTGGAAACCCCGGAAGCCAATCCATTTCTTGAACGCTTTTATCAAAACCGTCGCCAGGCTGCACTGCAAACCCAGCTCTTTTTCCTGTTCGAGAGAGCCAGGCAGATTCAGGAATTGAGGCAGAGCGATATGTTTGAGCCCGTGCGTGTTGCGGACTTTATATTGGAGAAAGATCGCTTGTTTGCCGAGATCAACCTCGATTCAGATGAACTCAAATTGTACGACAATATTTACGACCATCTGACGATAGAAGCACCCACACCCGACCTGGTTGTCTATCTGCAGGCACCCGCTGATGTTCTGCTCGACCGCGTACAACAACGAGGTATGATAGCGGAGCAGGATATAGAAAAATCTTACCTGACGCAGCTCGTGGAAGCCTACACGGAGTTTTTTCACTACTATGAGGCAGCTCCACTGCTAATCGTAAATGCAGCAGAGATTGACCTGGTGAACAATGACCAGGACTATGAATCGCTCCTCAAGTACCTGCTCTCCGTCACCGGCGGCAGGCATTATTACAATCCCACACCTTCAATGATCTGATATGGCGAAACTGGACTATCCAAGTTGGGACAAGTTGCGAGACCATGCTGAGCGAGCAAAATACTTCTCTATGCGGCAGCTCTTTTCCAGCGACAAAACCCGGGCAGCGGCGTTCAGCACTGAAGCTGCCGGACTGTTCCTGGACTATTCAAAAAACCTGATTAACAGCACCACCATGCAACTCTTTTCCGACCTGTCTCGGGAGGTGGGGCTCAAGGGCGCAATCCGACAAATGTTCAGCGGTAAAAAAATTAACCAATCAGAACAACGCGCCGCTTTGCACACCTTACTACGGGCCGATCCAGAAAAAGTTGATGCCAACCTTGATCACGAAGCAAGCCAGGTCGCCTCGACCCTCGAACAGGTAAGGCAAATCAGCGACTCGATTCGTCAGGCACGATGGACAGGCTATTCCGGTAAACCAATCAAACATGTCGTCCACCTGGGTATCGGTGGATCCTATCTCGGGCCCCATATGCTGGATGAAGCACTGAGACCATTTAAAAGTCAGGACATCAGTTGCCACTATATTGCCAATATTGACGCTGCCCATATCACCCGGGTACTCGGCGATATCACCGCCGATGAAACTCTGGTGATCATCGTCTCGAAGAGTTTTACCACACTAGAAACCATGACTAACGCTGGTACAGCACGAAAGTGGTTACTCACTTACATGAAAGAAGCAGACCTTTCCAAACACCTCATCGCGATTACAACCAATATCGGCTTAGCAACAGATTTTGGTATTTCGAAAGAAAACCTGCTCCCGATCTGGGATTGGGTTGGGGGTCGCTACAGTTTATGGTCTGCCGTCGGTCTGCCGCTGGCAATTCGCTACGGTTTTGATCATTTCCAACAACTACTGCGAGGTGCCGCAGCAATGGATGATCATTTTTTCAGTACCGACCTGCCTGACAATATGCCTATGATTATGGCCTGGCTGGGGATCTGGTACCGACAATTTTTTGCCGCAGAAAGCCATGCCATCCTGCCTTATGATCATGGTATGCGACTGTTGCCGGATCATCTTCAACAACTCGATATGGAAAGCAACGGCAAGTCGGTTCGCATGGACGGCAACCCGGTTGAGTATTCGACCGGACCCATTATCTGGGGGGGCGAGGGTAGTAATGGCCAACATGCATTCCACCAGTTGCTGCATCAGGGTACTCACTTTGTCAGTATGGACTTTATTCTTCCGTTAAAGCCCCATCACGGTGATCAGCAACACCACGACAGACTGGTCGCCAGCTGCCTGAGCCAAAGCCAGGCTCTGATGTTTGGAAGCCGCGAAGACGAGCTAAACACTGCGGCAAATTCGTTACAGCAACAATCCAGAGTGATGGCTGGTAATCGACCCTCAAATACGATTTTAATGGACCAGGTCACACCTTTTGCCTTGGGCGCGTTAATTGCGCTGTATGAACACAAGGTGTTCTGCCAGGCCGTGATCTGGCAAATTAACCCATTCGACCAATGGGGGGTTGAACTGGGTAAAGAACTGGGCGATGCCATATATACTTCCATCGTGACCGACGGCGAAAGCCTGGACTCTTCAACCGAACAATTGATCAGACGTTACAAACAAACAACGACCAAATAACCAAGGGGAACTCCCATGTCCGAGGACAAGGTCTATTCCATCATCCCGTCTGCCGCAGCGCGGGCTCATATCAACGACGACCAGTACCGCGCAATGTATGACGCGTCGATAAACGAGCCGGAAACGTTCTGGTCCGAGCAGGCCAGTGAGTTCCTGACCTGGGAAAAGTCCTGGGACACCGTGACCGAGTCAGATTTTAGCCAGGGAACAGCACAGTGGTTTATCGGTGGAGAACTCAACGCCAGCTACAACTGTATCGATCGCCACCTGGAAACTCGAGCTGACCAGGTCGCGATTATCTGGGAGGGTGATGATCCATCGGACGATGCGAAAATTACCTACCGTGAACTTTATGATCATGTCTGCCGGTTAGCGAATGTATTGAAGGACCGCGGTGTAAAAAAAGGTGACCGGGTTTGTATCTATATGCCCATGATCCCCGAAGCCGCCTATGCCATGTTGGCCTGTACAAGAATTGGAGCTGTGCATTCGGTGGTCTTTGGTGGATTTTCACCGCGGGCGTTGCAGGACCGGATCCTTGATTCTGACTGCCAGACCCTGATTACTGCTGACGAAGGTCTGCGAGGCGGGAGAACTGTGCCCCTCAAGAACAATGCCGACAAGGCACTGGAAAACTGTCCCGGCGTGCATACTGTGCTGGTGGTTAAACGCACCGGTGGCGACATCAGCTGGCATGAGCATCGGGACATCTGGTATTCGGAAAGCCTTGAGAAGGTATCTGCCGATTGCAAACCCACAGTGATGGGTAGTGAAGATCCATTGTTTATCCTCTATACATCGGGCTCTACCGGTAAACCAAAAGGAGTGCTGCATACAACGGCCGGATACTTGTTATTTGCGGCCATGACCCACAAGTATGTGTTTGACTACCACGATGGGGACATTTACTGGTGTACAGCGGACGTAGGCTGGGTTACCGGGCATTCTTATATTGTCTACGGCCCCCTCGCGAACGGCGCTACTACACTGATGTTTGAAGGGATTCCCACCTACCCGGATGCTTCCCGCTGCTGGCAAGTGGTTGACAAGCACCAGGTCAATATATTCTATACAGCACCGACAGCACTCCGCGCCCTGATGGGTCAAGGGGATGAATTTGTGACCTCCACGTCCCGACAGTCGTTGCGCCTTTTAGGCACCGTTGGGGAACCCATCAACCCGGAAGCCTGGGAATGGTATTATCACGTTGTTGGCAATGAGAAGTCTCCCATCGTTGACACCTGGTGGCAAACTGAAACCGGCGGCATCATGATTACACCGCTGCCTGGCGCGACTGACCTAAAACCAGGATCTGCAACCCGGCCGTTTTTTGGTGTCAAACCTGTCCTTATTGATCCCGATGGCAAGGAAATCACGGGTGCGGGATCTGGCAACCTGGCAATTTCAAAATCATGGCCAGGTCAGATCAGGTCCGTCTTTGGAGATCATCAACGGTGTATCGAAACCTATTACTCTACCTATGGGGGGTACTATTTTACCGGGGATGGTGCCAGACGAGACAAAGATGGTTATTACTGGATCACCGGTCGAGTCGACGATGTCCTCAACATATCCGGGCATCGCATGGGCACGGCAGAAGTTGAAAGTGCACTGGTACTGCACGAAGCCGTTGCTGAAGCGGCGGTCGTTGGTTACCCGCACGATATAAAGGGACAGGGCATTTACGCTTATGTCACTTTGATGTCAGGGATAAACGGCAGTGATGAGCTGCTCACAGAACTGAACAACCTGGTTCGCGAAGAAATTGGCGCCATAGCCAAACCAGATGTAATCCAATGGGCACCGGGGTTACCGAAAACCCGATCCGGCAAAATTATGCGGCGAATTCTCAGGAAAATCGCAGGCAACGAGTTGGATAATCTCGGTGACACCAGCACGCTTGCGGACCCTGGTGTTGTCCAGGACCTGATCGACAACAGGCCCGACGTGTAGCGGCGGTTACTCACCGGTGGTGGTCAATCATGGTTGCATCAATTGATAAAATAATCTGCCCGGTTTGTTCAGGCAGATTGACACTGTCAAAACAGATGCTGAAATGTGACCGGCAACACAGCTTTGACGTCGCCCGGGAAGGGTACGTTAACCTTCTGCTGTCACAGCATAAGCAAAGCAAGGACCCTGGCGATTCGAAAGAGATGGTCCGGGCAAGGATCGATTTCCATCAACAGGGTTACTACCAGCCTCTGGCCACCCATCTGTCTCAACTCATAGATACTGCAGACCTCCTGGATATTGGCTGCGGTGAGGGGAGTTACGCTGCATGGCTAATGCAAACGAACCCGACCCTTGAATACTACGGCGTCGATATCTCTAAACACGGCATACGCCATGCAGCACGACAAAACCCGGGTGCTACTTTCGTCATTGCCTCCAGTTGGCATTTCCCCTTCGGAGACCACTGCTTTAGTCGTGCGCTCACTATTTTTGCGCCGGTTGATCAGAGTGAGTTAAGCAGAGTGTTGGCAACCGAAGGCCGTTGGATCAATGTCACCCCGGGTAAGAATCACCTGATCGAACTAAGGTCTGCCTTGTATGACGAGGTGACGCCGATTGACAAGCAGGCGAGCTTTGACGCCTGGACCGTGACGGGCGAGCAATCATTGTCCTCAACGATTCATCTCGACCAGACTTCACTCGCCCATCTGATCAATATGACTCCCTATGCCTGGCAGGCCAAACGCTCCAGAGTTGCCGAGTTACGTGATAGACAGGAAATGAATCTGACTTATGATTTTCGCATCACAACAAGACTGCCAACGCCCGGTTAAAAATTACCGGTAATCCAGGCAAAAAAAAGGACACGATCAACGTGTCCCTTTTTAGCTAACGTTCGCCTGCGGCGAGCCGTTGGGCTCTCGCCGTTTCGCTTCGCTGCAACCGCTGCCGCCGATAACGTTCGCCTGCGGCGAGCCGTTATCTATTTACCCGGCGTCGGCTTCGTTGGTGTCAGCAGCAGAATCTGCTTCTGGCTCGTCTTTTATCAGCTCCTTGATGGAGAGCTTGATCCTGCCTCGATCCACATCGAGACAGATAACGTCAACTTCCTGTCCTTCGGAAAGATAGTCTGTCACCTTCTCAACCCGCTCTTTCGCAATTTGAGAGATGTGTACCAATCCATCTTTTCCAGGGATGATGTTAACGAAAGCACCGAAGTCGGCGATCTTCACAACCTTGCCCTTGTAGATCTTGCCTACTTCAGCTTCGGCCGTGATACCTTCAATAATCGCAACAGCGGCGTCTCTGGACTCAGCACCTTCACCAAAGATCGTGATAGTACCATCGTCTTCGATATCAACAGTCGCGCCGGTCTCTTCGGTAATACCGCGAATAGTTGCGCCTCCCTTGCCTATCACATCACGAATCTTGTCTGAATCGATCTTCATCGTCACCATGGCAGGTGCGTTGTCCGAGACATTTTCCCTGGACCGACCGATTACCTTGTTCATTTCACCAAGGATATGCAGGCGTGCTTCTCTGGCCTGGGCCAGGGCAGTGTCCATAATTTCTTCAGTGATGCCCTGAATTTTGATATCCATCTGCAGCGCAGTAATGCCTGTTTCTGATCCGGCCACTTTGAAGTCCATGTCACCCAAGTGATCTTCATCACCGAGAATATCCGTCAATACAGCAAAGCCGTCATCTTCCTTCACCAGTCCCATCGCAACACCCGCTACAGGCGCCTTTAACGGCACACCGGCATCCATCAGCGAAAGACTCGCGCCGCAGACACTTGCCATGGAAGAGGAACCATTGGATTCGGTAATTTCTGACACGACTCGTACGGTATAAGGCCAGTCTTCCTGTTTCGGTAAAACAGCAGCAACGCCGCGTCTGGCCAAACGACCATGGCCGATTTCCCGGCGCTTGGGCCCACCGGAAAATCCAGTTTCACCCACGCTGTAGGGAGGGAAGTTGTAGTGCAGTAAAAAGTTGTCGCGGTACGTTCCCTGCAAGGCATCGATGATGGCAGCATCACGCATTGATCCCAGGGTGGTTGTCACAATGGCTTGTGTTTCACCACGAGTAAACAACGCAGAACCGTGGGTTCTGTCCAGGATACCAACTTCAACCTCTATCGCCCGTACCGTTTTAGTGTCACGACCATCTATTCGTGGTTCCCCGGCAATGATCCGGCGTCGCACAATGCCCTTCTCAAGCTTGCCAAAGGTACCGGATACATCGTCTGAAGACACACCCGCTTCCTCGTCGACCAATCCTTCAAGTGCCTGACTGCGGAGCTCACTCAGGCGATCCTGTCGGTCCATCTTATCTACAATCTGGTACGCCTCAGATACACCGGTTGAAAATTTCTCAGCGACCGCAGCGGAAAGTGTTTCATTCTCCGCCTGTGGCTGCCAGTCCCAGGAAGGCTTGCCCGCTTCTGCCTTGAGTTCATTAATAGCTTTTATCACCACCTGCATTTCCTGGTGGGCAAAAAGCACGGCCCCGAGCATCTGGTCTTCGGTCAGTTCTTTTGCTTCTGACTCGACCATCAACACGGCTGATTCTGTTCCAGCGACAACCATATCAAGGTCCGAGTTTTCCAGCGCTTCAAACCCGGGATTTAAGCAATAGCCATCTTCTGTGAATCCGACTCTGGCACCACCAATCGGACCAGCAAATGGGATACCGCTTAAGGTTAACGCAGCTGAGGCACCAATCATGGCAGGAATATCCGGCAGAATATCTTTATTTGCCGACAGAACCTGACATTGCACCTGGATCTCATTCATAAATCCTTTCGGAAATAGAGGTCGAATCGGCCTGTCAATGAGGCGAGCAGTCAACTGTTCTCTTTCAGAGGGTCGGCCTTCACGCTTGAAAAATCCACCGGGAATCTTTCCTGCGGCATAGGTTTTCTCTTCATAGTTCACCGTCAGTGGGAAAAAGTGCTGTCCGGGTTTGGGGTCTTTTCGACCAACAACCGAGACCAGCACGGTAGTTTCCGCCATGGTAACCACTACCGCAGCAGAAGATTGTCTGGCAATCTTGCCAGTTTCAATGACGACTTCATGGTCGCCGTAGTTAAATTTTTTCTTTACTGAATTCAATTTTGTCTCCAAATTTCTAATAAGCAATCGCGA
The DNA here is from genome assembly GCA_012960755.1 of Gammaproteobacteria bacterium. The sequence continues at coordinate 6,730 of DUAT01000040.1, read as the reverse complement.
GTGCAAGCACTACAGTCGCCCAATTTGCTAAAGGACTCTATTATCTTCTTAGTCCTAACCTTTTAATAAGCTGAGAATATCTATCAGTGCTTTTGTTCCTCAGATAGTTCAATAACTTGCGACGCTGACTCACCATTCGCAACAATCCAACACGAGAATGATGATCATGCTTGTGTTCCTGAAAGTGCGATTGGAGTTTTTCAATATTCGCTGTTAATAGCGCTACCTGTACCTCTGGGGAACCTGTATCGCCTTCTGAACCGCCGAATTCCTTAACAATTTCAGCTTTGTTTTCTGTGGTTAATGCCATTGCATTACTCCAAGTTAATATGCCCGGCCGTTAGCGAACACCTGTTTGCCAACGACATCAATTTGCAGCGAATAACCATGCATATTTATAGTCACCGCCGGGAAGTACATAAATACTTCCTTACCTAACGGGACGCGACCAATCTTCTTGGTGCGACCCGCCCATCTTCCATTATCTCACCAACACCAATGAAGTGATCTTCATCATGATCTCCATTATTGTCTGCAGATTCCGAAAAAATTCTTACCCAGCCCGAGGTGGGTGCTTTTGCGATCTGTACCGGCTGTCCCTGCATTAAGTAAGATGCACTTATTTCAGTAAGTTCCACCTTCGGCCAGTCTTGTACAGCCGCCGCGGGCGACATCAGGACTTCGTCAAGGCCAGGAAAACCGCTGTTTTCCATTAATTCTGCCAGCTTTTCCAGGGTAAACGCCTGCTCTAAATCGAAAGGACCTGACCGGGTGCGACGCAGGGCGCTGATGTGCGCGCCGCAGCCTAACACTTTACCCAGGTCTTCTGCCAGCGTTCTTATATAAGTTCCTTTGCTGCACCTGATGTCCAAAACCAGGGATTGGCCCAGATTCTCCACCAGTTCCATCCTGAATATCGTCACCGGACGCGCTTTGCGCTCCACTTCGATGCCCTGGCGAGCCAGCTTGTAGAGTGGCTGGCCATTTTGTTTTAGCGCAGAAAACATAGAGGGAATCTGTTCTATGTCACCGCGGAACCCATCCAATGCGGATTCTATCGATACTTCGGTGAATCCATCCACGTCTCTTTGTTCCAGTATCTCCCCTTCAGCATCACCCGTGGTTGTACTCACGCCAAGCCTGACTGTGGCAAGATAGTCCTTGTTTGCATCCAGTAAAAACTGGGAAAACTTGGTCGCCTCTCCAAAACACAAGGGCAGGATCCCGGTTGCGAGAGGGTCCAGGCTCCCGGTATGACCCGCCTTTTTCGCATTTAAGAGCCACTTCGCTTCCTGCAGAGCCCCATTGGAGCTCAGCCCAATAGGTTTATCCAGGATCAATATACCGTTGACGTTACGGCGCTGACTTTTTCTGCTGCCCAAAACCCTTTACCCCTGGAGATCCCAATGATCATCCTGGTGCTCACCCTTATGGTTATCCTCGTCCTGCTTGACCGCTTCATTTATCGCTTTTGACAACCTGGCACCTTTTTCTATGGTTTCATCATAGTGAAATCTTAGTTTTGGGGTTGTACGAGTTGACAGCTTCTTCGCTAACTGTGAACGCAGGAACCCGGCTGCATTATTCAGCACCTTGGAGCATTCAAGATGGTTTTCTGCCGCCAACATGGTGAAGTAGACATCTGCATAGGCGAGATCTCGACTAACAGTGACGTCGTTCAGTGTGACCATACCCACCCGGGGATCCTTGACTTCCATCTGAATGAGGATTGCCAGCTCACGCTGAATCAGGTCAGCGATCCTTCTTCCTCTGCTAAACTCTCTAGGCATGCGACGTTTAAGCTCTAAAGCTCCCTGGCGACTTCGCGGGTATCAAAGACTTCAATTTGATCACCCACTTTTACATCGTTGTAGTTCTTAACACCAATTCCACACTCTGTGCCGTTCCTGGCGCTTTCTACTTCATCCTTAAAATGACGCAGGGATTCAAGCTCACCTTCGTAGATGACAACATTTTCCCTCAGGACACGAATCCTCTTGTCACGATAGACTGTACCTTCAATTACCATACAACCCGCAATGCTGCCGATCTTCTTTGACTCGAAAACATCACGCACTTCTGCAATCCCAACAATTTCTTCCCGGATCTCTGGTGACAACATGCCACTTAATGCCGCTTTAACATCATCCACAAGATCATAGATAACTTTGTAGTAACGCAGGTCGAGGTTTTCTGTTTCAATTACTTTTCTCGCCGCTACATCTGCCCTTACATTAAATCCGAAGACGACCGCACCGGATGTTTTCGCGAACGTTGCATCGTGTTCGACTATGCCGCCAACCCCCGAGGAAACAACATTCACCTTAACCTCATCGTTACCGAGCTCCTCCAGTGCATCGACGATTGCTTCAAGAGAACCTCTTACATCTGCTTTGACGACGATGTTGAGAAAATTTATCTCCGTTGCACCAAAACTTGCCAACAGGTTATCAAGGCTGGCTGCGGGGGTCGCCAGTCTCGATTCAGTAGCCTTATCACGGCGGAACTGCGCAACTTCACGGGCTCTTTTCTCATCTTTTACAACAACAAATGGTTCGCCTGCAGCCGGTGTTCCATCCAGGCCCAGAATCGATACTGGGGTTGCCGGTCCTGCAGTTTTAACAAGCTGCCCGTGGTCGTCATTTACCGCGCGAACACGTCCAAATTGCTCACCCGCAACCACAACATCTCCTCGCCTTAAAGTGCCATTCTGCACTAACAAGGTAGCAATTGAGCCTCGGCCTTTGTCCAGTTGCGATTCGATGACGACACCGTGTGCAGGACCTTCCTGAACGGCGGACAATTCAAGTATCTCTGCCTGAAGCAGTACTGCTTCGAGTAAATCGTCAATACCCTGGCCAGTCATTGCAGAGACCGGAATAAACTGTGTATCTCCCCCCCAGTCGTCCGGAATAACATCTTTCGCCGCCAGCTCGTTCTTTGCCCGCTCAGGATCCGCACCCTCTTTATCGATCTTATTTAGGGCAACCACGATAGGTGCGCCTGCACTTTTCGCATGTAGGATCGCTTCTTCAGTCTGGGGCATAACGCCATCGTCGGCCGCAACGACCAGAATAACGATATCGGTGGCTTGTGCCCCCCGGGCACGCATTGCGGTAAAGGCAGCATGGCCAGGTGTATCAATAAAGCAGATTTCACCATGGTCAGTCGGCACACGATAGGCACCAATATGTTGAGTGATACCACCCGCCTCACTATCAACTACCTTGGCCTTTCGAATGTAATCAAGCAGCGAGGTTTTACCGTGGTCTACATGACCCATCACGGTAACCACAGGTGCACGTGGTTTAGCTTCGCCTTCAAGAGCCATCTCTTCGTCTATCAGAGACTTTTCAAGGGCATTGGCATCAACCAGTCTAACGCTATGGCCAAATTCCTCCACGACCATCGACGCAGTATCCTGATCTATGGTTTGGTTGATGTTCGCCATCACACCCAACCCCATGAGCGTCTTTATTACGTCCGTTGCTTTGACAGACATCTTTTGTGACAGCTGGGATACAGAAATCATTTCCCCCAGTTCTACTTGGCGAACAATTTCTTCTGTTGGTGCTTTGAATTGATGCTGTGGACCCTGGCGCTTGGCGTGCCTCTTGGGTCGTGAACCGGTCAATCCAAGTGTTGCTGAATTGGGCTCGCTCGATGCTTCACCGCCCTCGTCGGATAATCCATCTTCTTCGAGCAATTCTTCCACTCGACGTCTCTTGTTACCGTGTTTTGAGCGCTTTTCTTTGGTATCTGTTTCATCAAGATCATGCCGGTCTCGCTTGTCTTTGCGATCACTAATCTTGCTTTCTGCTTGCTCTTTTTCTTTCTTGGCTACGTCTGCTTCTGCCTTGGCTTTTTCTTCTGCTTCAAGTTTGGTGGCGATATCTTTCGCGTTTTGCTCGGCCTCTTCCGCCTTCCGGGCAGATTCCATGCGGCGTTTTTCTGCCTCCCGTTCGAGTTCAGCATGAACGGCTTTGCGCCGGGCATCTTCATCGACTACCGGTGTGCCGTCCTGGACTGATTTTAGTTCAGTCTGGGCTACTGTTTTAACTTCGGCAGGTACCTCTACTTCACCTTTACGTATATAGGTACGCTTTTTTCGAACTTCAACATTGACGGTCCGACCACGACCCGCACTCCCCGCCGTTTTTAAAGTGCTCAATGTTCTTCTTTTGAGGGTAATTTTTCTCGGTGCAACAATCCCTTCAGTTTCACCATGGGATTTTTTGATATGAGCAAGCAAAGTTTGCTTCTCAACTTCGGAAACAAGGTCTTCAGATTTTGTTTGGGGCAGGCCAGCTTCCTGCAATTGCTGCAATAGTCGATCTACCGGAGTATCTACGGTATCTGCTAACTGCAATACACTGACATCTGCCATTCAATTCACCTAATTTGCGATCAAGCCTCGTCGGCTGAATCTTCGTCAAACCAAGGAGCCCGTGCAGTCATTATCAACTGACCCGCGCGCTCCTCATTTAGATCTTCCACATCGACTAAATCATCCACCGCCTGCTCGGCGAGATCTTCCATGGTGATGATGCCTATCTTGGCCAGTTGGAAAGCCAAATGAGTATCCATGCCATCCATCTCAAGTAAATCTTGTGCTGGTTCCGCATTCTCCAAAGCTTCTTCCGAAACAAGTGCTTGCGTCGTCAAAGCACTCTTTGCCCGATTTCTGAGTTCTTCAACGATCTCCTCGTCAAACCCCTCGATAGCAACCATTTCATCAACTGGCACATAAGCCACTTCTTCCAGGGAAGTAAAACCTTCCTCCACCAGGACCAATGCGACATCCTCGTCGACGTCTAATTGTTTCATAAAATTTTCGATAACCGAACCGGCTTCTTCATCATGCTTTTCTGATGCTTCTACCTCCGTCATGATATTTAGGACCCAGCCCGTCAACTCACTGGCCAGTTTTACGTTCTGACCTCCCCTGCCTATTGCCTGGGCCAGATTCTCTTCATCCACGGCAATATCCATGCTGTTGGTTTCTTCATCAACTACAATAGAAACCACTTCTGCTGGTTGCATGGCATTAATGGCTAACTGGGCGATATTGTCATCCCACTGAACAATATCAATTCGCTCGTTACACAATTCGCCGGAAACGGCCTGAACCCTTGAGCCGCGCATACCAACACAGGCGCCAATCGGGTCTATACGGCCATCATTGGTTTTAACCGCTATTTTTGCACGAGAACCAGGATCACGGGCAGAACCCAGGATCTCAATAATCCCATCCGCAATTTCCGGCACTTCGATCTTGAACAATTCGACCAGCATTTCTGGTGCCGTTCGTGACAAAGCCAGTTGCGGACCTCTCACCTCTGGTCTTACCTCTTTTAACAATGCCCGCAGTCTGTCGCCCATGCGAAATGTTTCCCTGGGAATCCATTCATCCCTGGGTAAAAGCGCTTCAGCGTTGCCTCCCAGATCAACAATAACGGCGTCACGATTAACCTTCTTAACCTGACCGTTGACCAGCTCGCCAACTCTGGACCGGTAAGCGTCAACAATCTGGGCCCGTTCCGCTTCGCGAACCTTCTGGACAATAACCTGCTTGGCTGTTTGTGCAGCAATTCGACCGAACTCAACGGATTCAACTTCCTCTTCGACATAGCCACCTAGTTGAATTTCTGGTTCATCCACCAGTGCGGCAGAGATCGTTATCTGGGCAGTGGGGAATTCCATCTCTGCATCGTCTTCAATCACCTGCCAACGACGAAAGGTTTCGTATTCACCGGATTCACGATCTATCTGCACGCGCAGTTCTACATCTTCTCCATAGCGCTTTTTCGTCGCCGTAGCGAGGGCCAACTCTAACGCTTCGAAGATGACTTCTTTGGGCACGCCTTTCTCGTTAGAAACAGAATCAACTACTAACAATATATCTTTAGTCATTACATTGCCTCAAACTGACAATATAGTTAAGTGAGGTTCATTCCTCACCGCTCGAAAAACCAAATTAACCTCAATGGTCAATCTCTTAATATCTTTGCTGCTAAAAAACCGGGACAACATTCGTTTTGTCCACTTCTTCAAATGGAAACAATATCTCTTCATCTCCAACTCTCACTAACACATCACCATCTTCAATACCGCAGAGGAGACCAGTGTACTTTCTCTTACCCTCGTATGACGAACGCAAGCTCAACTTTATCCTGGCTCCTTTATACGCTTCATACTGCGCCCTGGTAAACAACCGCCGGTCCATACCCGGCGAGGACACTTCCAGGGTATACCTCCCTTTTAAGGGATCCTCTACATCCAGCAAGCTACTCACCTGGCGGCTAATTCTGGCACAATCGTCCACATCAACCCCGGAAGCGGATTCTATGTAGATCTTCAGAACCGAGTGCTTCCCCTGGGTTATATATTCCAACCCCCAGAGCTCACAATCCAGCCCGGTTACAACCGGTTCAATTAGTGATGTAAGTTCCTGACTCACCTTCAGCTATCCATCGTCCCTTAAGCAACGGCAAAAACAAAAAATGGGCATAAAGCCCATTCTCACATCGTGAATGGCACTTGCCACCCACATTTTCCGACCCTCACCAAGCGATCTCAACAAACCACTTATCTGGCCCGTACAAACCTGAAGTTAATAAAAAGCCCCTAACAAGGGGCTTCACTTCAAAAACTGTGGTAGCGGGGGCAGGATTTGAACCTACGACCTACGGGTTATGAGCCCGTCGAGCTACCAGACTGCTCCACCCCG